>CAVUBL010000018.1:0-105381 GCA_963739795.1 uncultured Acidobacteriota bacterium
CCTCCTGGAACGCCTCCTCGGCGGCGTCGAGGTCGCCGAAGTAGCGGAGCAGCGCGGCCATGCCCCGGGCCCGCGCCCCGCGCAGGGCCAGGTCGAGCCAGCCGTCGTCGACGACGTCGCTCACGTGGTCACGCCCGGCACCCGGACAGGCGGAGCGGCCGGACCTCGAACGCGCCCGCCCAGCTGCTCGCCCGGGCCAGGTCCTTGCCCGCCGCGATCGCCTGCTCGAGCGAGTCGCACTCGACGATGAAGAACCCGAGCAGGGCCTCCTTGGTCTCGGCGAACGGGCCGTCGAGCACGATCGGCTCGGCGCCCTTGCGGATCGTCGTCGCCGCGGTGGTCGGCATCGAGGCGCGCGACCGGGCCGAGCCGGCCCTCGGCGGCGAGCCCGTCGGCGACCGCGTTGAGCCGGGCGACCGCGGCCTCGTCCTGCTCCCGGGACCAGGCGCAGACCGCGTCCTCGGAGTCGTAGCAGAGGATGGCGTAGTGCATCGGGTGCTCTTCCATGAAGGAGATCCGCGGTGCCGGCGCGCGGCGCTCAGGCGTCGCCGTCGGCGGCCCCCTGGAGCGCGGCGATGTCGAGCTTGGCCATCCCGAGCATCGCGCGCATGGCGCGGCCGGCCCGCGCCGGGTCGGGATCGCCGAGCAGCTCGCCGAGGACGCGCAGGATGATCTGCCAGGCCACGCCGAGCCGGTCCTGCAGCCAGCCGCACCGGTCGGTCGCGCCGCCCTCAGACAGCTTCTCCCACAACTCTTCGACCTCGGCCTGGGTCTCGCAGCTGACGAACAGCGAGGTGCGAGCGAGAACGTGAACGTGGGGCCGCCGTTGAGCGCGATGAACTCCTGGCCTTCGATTCTCGAAGGTCTGGGACACCACCGAGCCCCTGGGCCCCGGCCCGGCCTCGCCGTGGCGCGAGGTGCTGAGGAATCGGGAGTTCTTGAACAGGGAGGTGTACAGGGCCACCGCTTCTTCGGCCTGGTCGTCGTAGGTGAGGAAGGTCGTATTCTTCTGCATGGTTGGTGCTCCGATGGTAGCGAACATCAGGACGACGATCTGCGCCCGCCGGCTCCGACACCGCGGCGACGTTTCTTCGAAAATCGTGCGCGGGGGTGTCAATGGGCGCCGTCCGGTTCGTCCTCGGGGGACAAAGGAGACCAGGATGAATGATCGCAAGTTGCTCCCCGGCAAGTTCGTGTGGTTCGAGCTCGTCACCGGCGCCGCCGCCCGGGCCCAGGCCTTCTACGGCGAGGTCCTGGGCTGGAAGACCCTGTCGTTCCCGATGCCCGGCGGT
Organism: uncultured Acidobacteriota bacterium; assembly: GCA_963739795.1. Classification (GTDB taxonomy): domain Bacteria; phylum Acidobacteriota; class Thermoanaerobaculia; order Multivoradales; family DATKCC01; genus CAVUBL01. Next base: position 1,293 of record CAVUBL010000018.1, read on the forward strand.
GCCGACAAGATGATCTGGACCGGCGACACCCCCGACACCATGATCGGCGGCTACTCGACCTGCGACCGGTCCGGCCCGTCGTCCTGGATCTCGGCGGTCTCGGTCGACGACGTCGACGGGGCCGCGGCCCGGGCCGTCGCCGCCGGCGGCCGGATCGTCGAGGCGGCCCACGACATCCCCGGCGTCGGCCGCCGGGTCCGCGTCGCCGATCCCAGGGCGCCGAGCTCTACCTGTTCCGCAGCGCCACCGGCGACCCGCCCGACGCCGACGCGCCGCTCGGCGGCTGGTGCTGGAACGAGCTGCACACGACCGACCCGGCCGCCGCGGTCGCGTTCTACGAGCAGGTCGTCGGGTTCGGCCACGCCGCGCACGACATGGGGCCGGGCGGCACCTACCACATCCTGTCGGCATCCGGTGCCGACCGCGGCGGCGTGACCCATCACCTCGCGCCGGGCGTGGCGCCGCACTGGCTGCCCTACGTCCACGTCGACGACGCCGATCAGGCGATCGCGGGGCCCGCACCCACGGCGGGACGATCCCGGTGGGCTGCGAGGACATCCCGGGATCGGCGGTTCGGCGTGATCTGAGGACCCGACCGGCGGGGTGCTCGCCGTGCTCGAGCCGCTTCCGCGCCAGGGGTAGGCGACCGCGGGCGCGGCGGTGCCCCTCGGGCGCGATGCGCCGCGCCCGCGCCACCCTGCCGACGGCGACGTTCCGCGGGCTGGTCCACAGCCGCGACCTCATCCACGCCCGCTGGGACCAGGCCCGCCGGTCGCCGACCTCGCCCGCGAGGCCGGCCTGTCGCCCTCCACTACATCCGCGCGTTCGAGCGCGCGTTCGGAGCGACCCCGCGCCGCTACCAGGTGCGGCTCCGGCTGGCCCGGGCCAAGGACCTGCTCCGGCGCGGGGCGTCGGCGACCGAGGCCTGCTTCGGTACCGGGTTCTCCAGCCTGGGGTCGTGGTCGACCCTGTTCACCCGCCAGGTCGGGCAGAGCCCGGGCGCGTTCCGCCGCGACGTGGCGCGCCTGGTCCAGGTGCCGTGCGCGTTCCGCGGGTCCAGGCGCCGCTGTGCTTCCTCCGGCACTTCGCGGGCACCGCAGTTTCCGAGAAGCGCGCGGCGGCCGGCCTCTGATACGCCTTGCGGCAACCAAAGGAGCCACGATGATCTAGCGCATCGGCGTGATGAGCGTGTACGTGCTCGACCAGGAGCGCGCCAAGGAGTTCTATACCGAGAAGCTCGGCTTCGAGGTCCACACCGACGTCATCATGGGCAGCTTCCGCTGGCTGACGGTGCAGCCCAAGGGCCAGCCCGACCTCGAGATCGCGCTGATGCCGTGCCCCGGCGGCATGCTCGACGCCGACCGCGCGGCCACGCTCCGCGCCCTGGTCGAGGCCGGCACGTTCGGGTTCGGCGCGTTCCGCACCGACGACTGCCGCGCGACCTACGAGGAGCTGAAGGCGCGCGGCGTCACGTTCCGGGGCCCGCCCGAGGAGCGGCCCTACGGCATCGAGGCCGTGATCCAGGACGATTCGGGCAACTGGTTCGCGCTCGTGCAAGAGAAGTGAGCCGGTGGCCGGACCCGTGATCCGGCGCCCACGGACGGGCGGAGACCGGCGAAAGGGGGCGACGGCACGGTCGCACGTGTAGTAACACCGCGATTCAGTGAAGTCCGCACAGCTCCTCATCGCAGCCTTCGCCCTGTCCATGTTCGCCGCCGGGTGCGGCGACAACAGCCACCCCGGGGAACCCTGACGCGGGGCCGCCGGCCGACGCGGGCGTCGACGGCGGCGGTGGCGACGGCGGCGTGATCGGCTGCGGCAACGGCGTGGTCGAGCCGCCCGAGCAGTGCGACGACGGCAACTTCGTCCCCGGCGACGGGTGCGAGCCCGACTGCACCAAGACGGTCGCCAAGGAGATCCAGTGCGAGACCCTCCCCGCGCTGTCGTCGGGCGTGCGCGAGGTGACCGCGGGCGGGGCCAGCCAGCTCATCAAGGGCGACATCCTGACCCCCGGCAAGATCTACCGCGGCGGCCAGGTCGCGGTCGACGCGACCGGCACGATCGCCTGCGTCGGGTGCGACTGCGCCGGCACCGTGCCCGGCGCGACCGTGATCACCTGTCCCAAGGGCGCGGTGTCGCCGGGCCTCATCAACGACCACGATCACATCACGTACACCCAGGACTCGCCGTACACCGACACCGGCGAGCGCTACGAGCAGCGCCACGACTGGCGCAAGGGCCTGCACGGCCACACGAAGACGCTCGACCGGGACGAAGAGAGAGTCGCCGAGGCCGAGCTCCTCCTCGCCCTCACGTGACGGTAGGAAGCGCGAACAGGCCCAGGAAGGTGCCGGGCGGCGGCGTCCCCGTCCCCCCGGCAACGCGCCGCGAAGCGGTGTGGTCGGGAGGGAAGGGGATCGAGGGGATGGGGAGCGACCCGGAGGATCTCTACGGAGATGGCGGAGATGAAGGCCCGGGCCGGTGAAGTATCGCCGAGTCGGTGGCCGTGGGAGGGAAAACCCAGGCCCGAGACGGCACGCTCAGAGCGGTGTGCTCGCCGAGTGTCGGCGGAGGCTACAATTCTTATGGTGCGAAAGGGGGGACTCGAACCCCCACCCCGTTGCCGGGACAAGGTCCTGAACCTTGCGCGTCTACCAATTCCGCCACTTTCGCGACGCGGGCAGATTGTAAGGGAGCGATGACGAACGTGTCAATCGAACGACCGGGTGCCGAGGCGCACCTGCGCGAAGAAGTCTATCGACAGCTCGAGGCCGCCGGACGGCGCGGTCTGGAGCTCGAACAGGTACGGGCGCCGGAGGGCCTCGACGTGCCCCCGGAGACGCTCCGTCGGGCCCTGGCCGAGCTGGAAGCAGCCGGCCGGGCGGCGGAGTGGTCACGGCGCTGGTACGCCCTGCGCTTCACCGACATGGTGGCCGGCAGGGTCAAGCGCCTCGAAGGGGGCGACGCCCTCATCCTCACCGGCCGCGGTGGGGAAGCAGGCTACTTCACGCCGCGCAAGCTGGCCAAGGGCTCCATGGACGGGGACCTGGTCCTGGTGCGGCCCCAGAAGGCTGCGGCCGGCAAGAGCCGCCGCGGCCGGACGGGCGACCGCCTGCCGGAGGCGACGGTGGTCAAGGTGGTCCGGCGCCGCCACCAGGAGGTGGTGGGAACGGTCGAGGTGGACGACGACGGCCGGCGCTGGCTGCTTCCCTTCGATTCCAAGGCGGACTTCGATCTCGAGGTGGTGGAGGGGGAGGAGGTGCCGGAGGGCGTCTACGTGGTCGTCGAGGTCGATCCGCCGCGGCCGGGAGGCGGCCACCCGAGGGGGCGGATCGTCGAAGTCCTGGGCGATCCCGAGGCGCCCGGCGTCGACGTGGAGGTGGTGCTGCGCCACTACGGGATCCCCGACGCCTTCCCGGACGAGGTCCTTCGGGCCGCCGCCGCGCTGCCCGAGGATCCGAAGCCCGCGGACTGGGCCGGTCGCGAAGACCTCCGTTCCACCCTGCTGGTGACCATCGACGGCGCCACCGCCCGGGACTTCGACGACGCGGTCTCCCTCGAGCGCGTGCGCGGGAAAGGCGGAGGGGACCTCTTCCGCCTCGGTGTCCACATCGCCGACGTCGCCCACTACGTGGCCGAGGGCTCGGCCCTCGACCTCGAGGCCTATCGCCGGGGCACCAGCGTCTACTACCCGGACCGCGCCGTTCCCATGCTCCCGGAGCGCCTGTCGAACGGCCTGTGCTCCCTGCGGCCCGAAGTGCCCCGCCTGGCTTTGTCGGTCTTCCTCGACGTGGACGGCGAGGGCGAGGTCCGGGCCCGACGCTTCGCCCAGACCGTCATCCGGAGCTCGCGGCGCATGACCTACGACGAGGTGCGCCGCCTGCTCGAGGAGCCCCGCGGCGGGGACGAGGCCGCCTACGGCCCGATCCTCCCCATGCTGCGGGAGATGGAGAAGCTGATGCGCGTGCTCCTCGCCGCCCGGATCCGCCGGGGGTCCATCGACTTCGACCTGCCCGAGGGCGACGTGATCCTGGACACCGACGGCCAGACGGTGGGCATCAAGCCGGGGGAGCGCCACGTCGCCCACCGGATCATCGAGGAGCTGATGATCGCGGCCAACGAAGCGGTGGCCTTCGAGCTGGCGAGCCACGAGCTGCCGGCCCTCTACCGGGTCCACGACGCGCCGAGCCGTAGCGACCTGGAAGAGCTCAAGGAGACTCTCCAGGCCGTGGGCGTGCGCCTCAAGGGGGACCTGGAGAATCTCCATCCGAGCGCCCTCCAGGAGGTGCTCTCCCGGGTGGCGGGCACGCCGGAGGAGCCCTTCGTCTCGGCGCTCGTCCTGCGCACCATGCAGCGCGCGATCTACCTGCCCGAGTGCCGCGGCCACTACGCCCTGGCGTCGCGCTACTACACCCACTTCACCTCGCCGATCCGGCGTTACCCCGATCTGGTCGTCCACCGCGCCCTGAAAGCCCTCGCCGCCGGTCGCGAGAGGGGGGGCGAGGCGGAGCGGCGCCTCGCCGAGCTCATGCCCGGCATCGGCGAGCACGCGAGCTTCACCGAGCGCCGGGCCGAGCAGTCCGAGCGCGAGCTTCTCCAGTGGAAGAAGGTCCGCTTCCTGGCCCAGCGGGTCGGGGAGACCTTCCAGGGCCGGATCACCGGCGTCCAGCCGTTCGGCCTGTTCGTCCAGCTCGACGGCCTCTACGTGGACGGCCTGGTGCCGATCCGTCTCCTCGAGGACGACTACTACGTCTTCGAGCCGGCGAGCCACCGCCTGGTGGGGTCAGACACGGGGCGGGTCTTTCAGCTCGCGGACCCCATCGAGGTGCGCCTGGTCGGAGCCTCGATGCGCCACCGGGGTCTCGACCTGGTGCCCGCCCACCTCCACGATCCACACCGGGAGAGCGGCTCCGGGCGCCGCGGCGCGGGTGATAGAAGCCGCGGTGGCACCCGGGAACGCGGTCCGGCGCGGGGCCCTGCCCGGGGTAGGCGGCGGGGCCGAACGGGGTGAGCCGGGTGGTAGAGTCCCTGTTCATGCGGGCCCTTCCTCGCGCCGTCGCCGCCCTCGGCCTCGCCCTCTTCGGCGTGGTCGCCCTGGGGGGCCTCGCCGGCTGCAAACCCTCCGAGCAGAGGCAGGCCGTCGATCGCGAGGAGATCCGGTCGTTCCTCGATGCGTATCTGCCCAAGCTCGCCGAGGCGTACCGCACCGGCGACACGGACCCCCTGGCGCCCTACGCGGCGGCCAAGGAGCGTGCGGCGATCGAGAAGCGCGTCCTGGATCTCGCCAAGACCGGCGAGGTGCTGGCGCCGCAGCTCAAGAGCTTCGAGATCGAGAACGTGACCGTGTGGAGCGTGGTCAACGCCTATGTGACCACCCTCGAGGTCTGGGACATCCGCACCTACGCCGCCGGCAGCGACAACGTGTTGCGCCAGGCTCTCGGCCAGCGCAACCGGGTCAAGTACCAGCTCCGCCGGGAGAACGGCCGGTGGCGGGTCTTCTGGCGCCAGCTCGAGAAGACTTACGAGTGAAGGTGCCCGGGGCATGCCCCTGACCCCCACGGTGGCCGTCGTCGGCCGTCCCAACGTCGGCAAGTCCACCCTCTTCAACCGTCTCGTCGGCCGGCGCCAGGCGATCGTCAACGATCGCCCCGGCGTGACCCGCGACCGCATCACCGGCCTGGCGGAGCTCGCCGACGGCGGGCGCGTGCAGGTGATCGACACCGGCGGCCTGGTCCCCGGCGACGATCCCCTGGGTCTCGGAGAGCAGGTCGACCTGGCGGTGGCCGAGAGCGACATCCTGCTCCTGGTGCTCGACGGCCGGGACGGCCTGACCCCGGCCGACGAGGAGGTCTGGCGCCACCTGCGCCCCACCGGCAAGCCGGTGATCGCCGTGGTGAACAAGGGGGACACCCGCGAGGCCCGCGAGCGCTTCAACGAGTTCTACCGCCTGGGGATCGACCGGCTGATGCTGGTCTCGGCCGAGCACGGGACCGGGGTCGAGGATCTGCGCGAGGCCCTCCACCTGGCCCTGCCCGAGGTGCCGGAGGCGACCGAGAGCGAGGCCCCCGCGGTGGCGATCGTGGGCCGGCCGAACGTGGGCAAGTCCTCGCTGCTCAACAAGATCGCGGGAGCGAGCCGGGCGCTGGTCTCGCCGGTCGCCGGCACGACACGGGACCCGGTCGACACCCTGATCCGCCACGGGGACCGGGAGTACCTGCTCATCGACACCGCGGGCATCCGCCGCCGGAGCCAGGTCTCCGACGCTCCGGAGGAGCTCGCGGTCATGATGGCCCGGCGCCAGATCGAGCGCGCCCGCGTGGTGGTCCTGGTCGTGGACGCCGCCCAGGGGGTCACCTCCGGCGACCTGGCCATCGCCGGCAGCGCCTGGGACCTGGGCCGGGCGGTGGTGGTGGCGGTGAACAAGTGGGACCTCCTCGACGAGGAGGGGCGCCGCCGCCTGGACCTGAGCTGGCCGCGCCTGGACGAGCTCCTGGCGAGCCCCTCGCGGGTCAATGTCTCCGCGCTCTCGGGGCGGGCCATCGAGAAGCTCTTCCCGGCCATCGACCGGGCCCTCGAGGACTACGGCGCCCAGCTCTCGACCGGCGAGCTCAACCGGCTCCTGGAGACGGCGATCCGCCGGCGTCGGCCGCCGGCCGCCCGGGGCAAGCCGTGGCGCCTGTACTACGCCACCCAGGTCACGGCGGGGCCGCCGACGTTCATGCTCTTCTCCAACCGCGGCCTGCCCCGGGGGAACAACTACCGACGCTACCTGGAGAACCGGCTGCGCGACGCCCTCGGCCTGCCGGGCGTGCCGATCCGCCTCGTGGTTCGGGGCAAGCCGCCGCGCGGGACGCCGGAGGGATGAGCTCCGGCGGGTTCCCTCGGCGGCCTCGGGGAGCGCCTTGAGGGATGGACACTTCTTGCCCTATACTTCATCCTCTACTTTCACTTCAGATGACGGTGGCGTTCACCCGGACCCGCGGAGTCGCTCGTGTCGCCCAAGAAACCTGTGGAACGAAGAGGCTTGACCAAGGCCGACCTGGTGGATGTCGTCTACCGGCGCCACGGCGGCCTGACGAAGACCGAGGCCACGGAGGTGGTGGAGGCGATCTTCGGGGCGGTCAAGACCACCCTGGGCGACGGCCGCCCGGTCAAGATCAAAAACTTCGGCACCTTCGAGGTGACGGAACGTCCGGGACGGATGGGCGTCAACCCGTCGAGCGGGAAGAAGATGTTCATCCCGCCCCACAAGGGGCTCTCGTTCCGGCCCGCCCGCCGGCTGGTCCGGCCGGTCCGCGACCGGGACAAGCCGGCACTGCCGAGGGACGAGAGTTGAATTTCCGGGCTCCCCGCGGAGCCGCCGCCTGACCCATGCCCGCGAGAAAGTCCCAGAAGCAGCTCTATTACAAGATCGGCGAGGCGTGCAAGCTCCTCGACATCCAGCCCTACGTGCTGCGCTACTGGGAGACCGAGTTCCCCGAGCTCTCGCCGAGCAAGTCGCGCTCGGGCCAGCGGGTGTACGGCGCCAAGGAGCTCGAGCTGATCCGCCGCATCAAGGAGCTCCTCTACGACGAGGGTTTTACCATCGCCGGCGCCAAGAAGCGCCTGGAGGCGGAGCTCACCGCCGGTGGGCCGGGACAGGCCCCGGAGGAGGCCGGACAGCGGTCCTCGGCGCAAGAGCCCCTTGACACCCGAGCCGCCGAACGGTTAGAACACATCCGCCAGGGCGTGAGCGCGGCCGTCGAGGAAGCGCGGGCGATCCTGGACCTCCTCGATCGCAAACCCCCCTCGGGATCCTCCGGCCAGTAGGGCCGGTCCGAGCGGATCGAGAAGGCAGTAGCTCATCGGTCGGGACGTGGCGCAGTCTGGTAGCGTACCTGAATGGGGTTCAGGGGGTCCCGGGTTCAAATCCCGGCGTCCCGACCACTCGTAACCTTCCAAGCTCGAAGCGAGACTGGCCGCCGCCGGGCCGATCCCGGTTCAGTCCCGGGCCCATCCCGCGTGACGCCGCCGCACGGCGAGGTGGCTCCGCTCGAGGTCCGCTTCTCGTCCGCGGCCGAGCAAGCCGTTTCCGTCGGGCGCGAAATGGAAGCGCCCGCCTGTTGCACTTCCTGGTAGACGCTGGACTCCGGACGGTGGGTGGGCAACATCGTGCCGGCCCTTGCGCTCCCGGCGGCCCTCTCGGCCGTCGGGCTCCTCGCCCTGGCGGCGAGCCCGGCCGCGACCGGGCTCGGCCGAAACCCCCGGAAGACGGAGGAGACCATGACCGAGCCCACGACGAGGCGCATCGTCCTCTGCCTGGACGGTACCTGGAACAGCACGTACAACGCGAAGCACCGGGAGGACGGCTCGGAGGTGGTCAAGCCGAGCAACGTCCTCAAGCTCTGCCGGGCGGTCGTTCCCCGCGGCGAGAACGGGATCGAGCAGCTCGCCTACTACGACGTCGGGGTCGGCTCCCTGGCCCGCTACCCCGGCCTGTCGAATCGGCTCTTGTCCCTGGCGGACAAGGCCCTGGGGGGCGGCTGGGGCGCCGGCTTCGAGAGCAACGTGGAGGAGGCGCTCCAGTTCCTCGCCCTCAACTACCGGCCGGGCGATGAGGTCTTCGTCTTCGGGTTCAGCCGCGGGGCTGCGACGGCGCGGGCGGTGACCCAGTTCCTCGACTGGTCCGGAGGCCTTCCGGTCAAGCGTGACGCCTACTACCTCGGACACCTGTTCCGCGCCTACGTGAGCTCCCAGGGGCAGCGGTCGGGGAGCGAGGCGCGGGAGGAGATCGACCGCAAGCGCCGGCAGGACGGCCTCGACCCCCTCGAGCCCTTCCAGGAGATCCGAGTGACCTTCCTCGGCGTGTGGGAGACGGTCATGGCGCTGGGCTCGCGGTTCCGCGCCACGGGGCCGGGAACCGCGACGGTGAGCCGGAGCTTCCACCTGCGGCCCGAGCCCGCCCGCTGCGTCCTGCACGCGCGCCAGGCCCTGGCCGTCGACGAGGCCCGCTACGACTTCCGGCCGGAGGTCTGGACGGCCGGCGCGAGCCACCAGACGCTGGAGCAGCGATGGTTCGCGGGCGTCCACTCCAACGTGGGCGGAGGCTACGTGGACGACGGGCTGGCGAACCTCGCCTTTCGCTGGATCCTGGGCGAAGCCGAAGCTCGAGGGCTCGCCGTCGACCGCCGGATCGTCGCTTTCTTCCGGGGCTACGCTCAGGACAGGCTCTACCGGTCCGAGTCGCTTCTCTACCGGACCCTCGACGGCCTTCGCTTCCGGTTCGGCCGGGGAAAGCGCTCCCTGATCGGCTACCCGGCGTCCGCGATGCTGTCCCTGGACCGGTCGGTGATCCACCGGATCTGTTCCGACCCCCGCAAGCCGAAGCCCGGCGGCGCCCCCGGCGAGGTGAGGTTCCCGGAGCTGCGGAAGGCCTACCGGCCGGAGAACGTCCTGGAGCTGCTGGCGTGCCATGCGGACCTCGAGGCCTACCTGGAGAACCTCGGGCTCGACGAGGAGCACCGCGAGCTGCCCGAGGACGTCCTGGAGAGGATCCGGAAGCTCCAGCCTCGGTTCCGCCACCCCACGGGCTCTGGCACGGTGCCGGCCCGGTGATTCCTCCCGGTGGGGCGGTGGCGGCCCGGGGCTTTCGGCGGTAGGATTATCAGGTCCTTGCCGCGCCGCGGCTTCGTCGATGCGGATCGTCGGGTCGTCTCCCTCCGCCGCCTCTGTCACCATGAGTCCCTTGTCGAGCTCTCATACGGGTCCCGCCGTCGTCAGCGGAGCGGGGTCCGGGATCGGCCGGGCGGTGGCCCTGGCTCTGGGGCAGGAGGGATACCGGCTGGCGCTGCTCGGGCGGCGTCTCGAGGCCCTGGGCGAGGTGCTCCGGGAGTCGGGCGCCGAGGGACGGGCTTTCGCCTGCGACGTCCGGCAGCCGGACCAGGTGGACGCGGTGGCCCGGGAGGTCCTCGACGCCTGGGGGGCGCCGGAGGTGGTGGTGCCCGCCGCCGGGGTCGTCTCCATCGCTCCGCTCGAGGAGACCCTTCCCGAGGACTTCGCCGCCGCGGTCGAGACCAATCTGACCGGGCCGTTTCTCCTCTTCCGCGCGTTCCTGGCGGCCATGAAGGCCCGCCACCGGGGGCGCCTGGTGCCCATCCTGTCGGTCTCCGCCACCCGCGGGTTTCCTGGCTGGTCGGCCTACTGCGCGAGCAAGTGGGGCCTGGCCGGGCTGGTCGCCTCCTTGCGCGAGGAGCTCGCGGGGAGCGGGGTCCGGGTGACCGCCCTCTATCCCGGCGCCACCGACACCGACATCTGGGCGGGCCTGCCCGGCGACTGGGACCGGAGCCGCATGGTCCCGGTGGAGGAGGTGGCCCGGGCCCTGGTCTACGCTCTCGGGCTGGAGGAGCCGGCGCTCGTCGAGGAGATCCACCTGGGGCCGGCGGGCGGGGCTCTGTGATGCGCTGTCCTCGGGGGCGGTTGACACTCCTTCCCGGGCCTCCCTATACTGAGCCGCTTCAAGAGCTTGCCTATGAGTGAGATACGCGTGATCGAAGGGAATCTGGCCGGTGCGGGGCGGCGTTTCGGCGTCGTCGCGGCGCGGTTCAACGGCGCCATCGTCGAACGGCTGGTCGCCGGCGCGGTCGACGCGTTGCGCCGCCACGGCGTGGCGGCGGAGGATATCCTCCTGGTCCGGGTCCCCGGAGCCCTGGAGATTCCCCTCGCCCTCGAGGAGCTGGCCAGCGCGGGAGAGGTCGACGGCCTGGTCGCCCTGGGGGCCGTGATCCGGGGCGAGACTTCGCACTACGACTACGTGTGCGCCCAGGCGAGCGCCGGGATCGCCCGGGTCGGCGCGGACCACCGGCTGCCGGTCGGCTTCGGCCTTCTGACCTGCGAGACCACGGCGCAAGCCGCGGAGCGCGCCGGAGGCAAGGCCGGGAACAAGGGGGCGGAGGCGGCCGTGGCGGCCCTCGAGATGGCCGATCTTCGTGCCCGCCTACGAGCTCGGGACTGAGCGGGCGGGGCGGGCTCCTCGTCGAATCCGTGATGTACGTTCTCGGGAGACAGGCCCTCTGGGCGTTGCGGCGGATTCGTGGGCGGTACGTGCCATGAAGGGGGTCGGCAAGCGGCGCATGGCGCGGGAGATGGCCCTCCAGATGCTCTACCAGAACGACCTTGGGGGGAGCTCCGCGGAGCAGATCTTCCAGACCTTCGACCGCGCCATCTACCTCGAGGCCCGGGCTGCGGCGGGTGACAGGGGAGGGCCGGCCAGGCCGAAGGCGAGGCGGAGCACCGAGGTGGGCGAGCGCCGCCGGCGCGAGGTGGAGGACGCGTTCGCGTACGCCCGGTCCCTGGTCCACGGCACGCTCGAGCACCTGGAGGAGGTCAACGGCCTGATCCGCAAGCAGGCCGACAACTGGCGCCTGGAGCGCATGCCGGCCGTCGATCGAAACATCCTCCGGCTGGCGGTCTACGAGCTTCTTTACGAGGAGGACATTCCGAAGCTGGTGGTGATGGACGAGGCGATCGAGCTCGCCAAGAAGTTCTCCACCGACCAGTCGAGTCGCTTCGTCAACGGTCTTCTCGACGGCCTGCTCAAGCGACGGGAGTTCCCCGGAACCATGGAGTGATGGAATCTCGGAGCGGAATCGGATCATGAGCACCTACGACCACAAGGCGATCGAGGCGAAATGGCAGGACCGCTGGGAGAAGTCCCGGGTGGCGGAGATCGACCTCGAGCGGGGAGGGGACGCCTTCTACATGCTGATGATGTTCCCGTATCCCTCCGGGGACCGCCTCCACGTGGGCCACGGGCGCAACTACATCCTGGGCGACGCCCTCTACCGCTACCTGCGAATGCGGGGCCGCCGCGCCCTCAACCCCATGGGATGGGACGCCTTCGGCCTGCCGGCGGAGAACGCCGCGATCCAGCGCGGGGTCCACCCGCGGGACTGGACGCTCCAGAACATCGCCGTCATGAAGACCCAGTTCCGGCGCTGGGGGATCCTCTACGACTGGTCGAAGGAGGTCACCTCCTGCATGCCGGAGTACTACCGCTGGAACCAGTGGCTGTTCCTGCGGATGCTGGAGAAGGGCCTGGCCTACCGGCGCAAGGCGCCGGTCAACTGGTGCCCGAGCTGCCGCACCGTGCTCGCCAACGAGCAGGTGGTCGACGGCGCCTGCGAGCGCTGCGGCACCGAGGTGGACCAGAAAGAGCTCGCCCAGTGGTTCTACCGGATCACCGACTATGCCGAGCGCCTGCTCGGGGACCTCGACCGGCTCGACGGCTGGCCGGAGAAGGTCAAGGTCATGCAGCGCAACTGGATCGGGCGCTCCGAGGGCGCCGAGATCGATTTCGAGCTGCCCGGGCTCTCCGGCACCGACGGCTCGGCGGAGACCCTGACCGTCTTCACCACCCGGCCCGACACGATCCACGGCGCCACCTTCATGGTGCTCGCTCCTGAGCACCCGCTCTCCGCCCGCCTCATCGCGGATCACCCGGACCGCGCGGAGACCGCGGCCTGGATCGAGAGGGTGAAAAAGACCCCGAAGATCGAGCGCGAGGGCGATCTTCAGGCCAAGGAGGGCCGGGACACCGGGCAGGTGGCCGTCAACCCGGCGACCGGCGAGCGGATCCCGGTCTGGCTGGCCAACTACGTGCTGCCCGAGTACGGCACCGGAGCGATCATGGCGGTGCCGGCCCACGACGGCCGGGACCTGGAGATGGCTCGCCAGGAGGGGCTTGCAGTGCGCCTCGTCTACCGCCCGGAAGGGGCGCCCGAGGACGCGGCCGAGCTCACCGAGCCGATCCTCCACGAGGGCACCATCCAGGGGGTCGATCCCCGCTTCGACGGCCTCCCGGACGGGCCGGAGACGATCCGCGCCTTCATCGACTGGATGGCGGAGGAGGGCTGGGGCCGGGCGAAGGTCTCCTATCGTCTGCGCGACTGGCTGATCTCGCGCCAGCGCTACTGGGGCACGCCGATCCCCGTCGTCTTCTGTGACGCCTGCGGCGTGGTGCCGGTGCCCGACGACCAGCTCCCGGTCGAGCTGCCGTACGACGTGGCGTTTACCGGCCGGGAGGGCAACCCCCTGGCGCACTCGGAGGAGTTCGTCCACGCCGAGTGCCCGCGCTGCGGCGCCGCCGCCCGGCGCGAGACCGACACCATGGACACCTTCGTCGACAGCTCTTGGTACTACCTGCGCTACCTCTCGCCCCACGACGACGGCCGGATGTTCGACCCGGAGCGGGCGGAGCGCTGGTGCCCGGTCGACCAGTACATCGGCGGCATCGAGCACGCCATCCTCCACCTGCTGTACGCCCGCTTTGTCTGCAAGGTGCTCCAGGACTTCGGGATGGTGCCGTTCGGCGAGCCGTTCACGAACCTGTTCAACCAGGGGATGATCACCCGCCATGCCGAGGCCAGCGGGCGGGTGGAGAAGATGTCCAAGTCCCGGGGCAACACGGTCTCCCCGGACCAGCTCATCGACGAGATGGGCGCCGACACCGAGCGGGTCTACACCCTCTTCCTGGGGCCGCCCGAGGAGGAGGTGGAGTGGACCGACGAGGCGGTCACCGGCGCCTACCGCTTCCTCAACCGGCTGTGGCGGGCGGGCGAGGCCCTCGAGTCGGCGCCGGCCACCGCCCCCGCCGATGACGAGCTCGAGCGGCTGCGCCACGAGACCATCAAGCGGGTCACCGCGGATATGGAGCGGTTCAAGTTCAACACGTCGGTGGCGGCCCAGATGGAGCTGCTCAACGGCCTCACCCGGGCCCTGGACGAGAAAACCGCCTCGCGGCGCTGCTGCGAGGCGGCCTTCGACAGCCTGCTCCAGCTCCTGCACCCCATCGCCCCGCACGTGACCGAGGAGCTGTGGGAGCAGCGGGGCCACCTGGGGAGCCTGCTCGAGAGCACCTGGCCCGAGCACGACGAGGCGAAGCTGGTGCGCGACCGCCTCACCATCGTCGTGCAGGTGGACGGCAAGCTCCGCGACCGGCTGGAGGTCGACGCCGGGGCGGGGGAGACGGAGATCCGAGAGGCGGCGCTGGCGAGCGACGGGGTGCGGCGTCACCTGGAGGGCGCGGAGCTTGCCAAGGCCGTCTACGTGCCGGGACGCCTGATCAACCTGGTCACACGGAGGTGAGACGATGAGCCGCCGGACTCTCTATCGACGCGGTGTGGGCCTGGGCCTGCTGGCGCTCCTCGCCGGTACGGCTCTCCTGGCCGCGGGCTGCGGGTACGCCCTCGTGGGCAGGGGCACCAACATCCCCTCCGACGTCCACAAGGTCTACCTGAGCCCGTTCGAGAACCGCACCGAACGCCAGCAGGTGGACCAGTACGTCACCGAGGCGATCGCCAACGAGCTGGTCAAGCGCCGCCAGTTCAACATGGTGAGCGACGAGTCGACCGCTGACGCCGACCTCTCGGGGGCGGTGGTCGGCTTCGGTCTGACCCCGATCACCTTCGACAACCAGGGCCGCGCCACCGAGTACGAGATCGCGGTGACCGCGCAGGTGGAGTTCAAGCGCCGGCCGGGCGGCGAGGTGCTGTGGAAGAACGATCACTACCAGTTCCGCGAGACCTACGAGGTCGACACCTCAGAGGCCGGCTTCCTCGACCGCGAGGAGCAGGCGATCAAGGACGCGGCGCAGCGCTTCGCGGAGACGATGGTCAGCGATCTGTTAGAGGGGTTCTAGGCTTCGTACACCAACTCGATCCGAGGAGCGGGATCGCCTCCGGGTCACGGAGCCGTTCCCCTGCCCTCCCGCGACACGCGGGTGAGCCGGGACCCAACCGGCCCGAGCCTCGTTCTGCGCAGAGACCGGCTGGATCACCCCCCTCACCCTCGGTCCCTCTCCCGCCCTCGCGGGGGGAGAGGGACGCCCCCGCCCAGGCTTCGCCGGGGTGGTGTACTGCTGACTACGGTCTGACGGTTTCGGACTGACGGCTGCTGGTCAGCTCGCGAGGGACTGGACCGCGCGGGTGAGGCGGGACTTGTGGCGCGCCGCGGCGTTGGCGTGGATGACCTTCTTCTGCGCCGTCTCGTCGACGACCCGGAGGGTCTTGGGCAGAAGGGTCTTCGCCTGCTCGGCGTCGCCGCCCTCGATGGCGGCCCGGAGGTGCTTGATGGCGGTCCGCAGGCGCGTGCGGTAGGCACGGTTGCGCAGGCGTTGCCGCTCGTTCTGGAGGATTCGTTTTTCGGCAGACTTGATGTTGGCCATGACTCTTGCGTTCCGGTTGCTTGGGCTCGTGGTACCTGGGCTCTCGCCCGTCCGGCGGCAAAAAAATCGCCGCACCGAAGTGCGACGCAGCGCCGGTTTATACCAGCCTCAACGGTTGATGTCAACTCCGATCGCCTTGAGGCGGTCGCGGGCGATGTTCGCTTCGTCGCTGTTGGGATGCTCCCGGATCACGTACTGGAGCTGGACGATCCCCTGGGACCTCTCACCCAGCTCCAGGTAGGCGTAGCCCTTCTTGAGCAGCGCGCCGGGAACCTTGTCGCTCCGCGGATAGCGCCGCAGGACCTCGTCGAACTGGTCGATGGCCTGGCGGTACTTGCCCTGGCGGTAGTAGCACTCGCCGATCCAGTACGTGGCGTTGTCGGCCAGGTCTGTGTTGGGGAAGCTCTGGAGGTACTCCTGGAAGCCGGAGATGGCGAGGTCGTAGTTGCCCCTGAGGTAGTCGTTGTACGAGGACTGGTAGAGGGCCTGGGGGTCGGCCTGGCCTCCGGCCTGGCCGGCGCCCTGCGCGCTCGCGCCGCTCGCGTCGGAGCCCTCGCCGGTCCCCCCGCCGTCCGGGTTGGACAGGAGCTGAGCCTGGGTGCGGAACGCCTTCAGCTCCTGGTTGGTCGAGGCGATCTGCTGGGAGAGCTGGGCGAGGCGGTAGTTGGTGTCCTCCAGCTTGGACTGGAGCTGCTCGATCTGGGTCGAGAGCTGGTCGATCCGGACCTTCATGTTGGCCTCGGACTGGAGGACCTGCTCCATCTGGCCGCCCACCGATTTCTCGAGGGAGGCGACCTCCTCCTTGCTCGAGGCCTGCATCTGGACCTGGAGGAGCTGGCGCTGAACGTCGGCGAGCTGCTTGTGGAGCCCGTCGATGTCGCTCGACGACACGCATCCCCCGGCGGTCAGCAGGGCGACAGCCAGGGGTGCGGCGAGCAGGGAGAGGCGGCGCGCGGTCACTGGGGGCTGATGACGAAGTGGGCGCGGCGATTGCGCTGCCAGCAAGCTTCGGTCGACTCGGTGCATACGGGTCGCTCCTCGCCGTAGCTGATCGTCTTCAGCCGGCCGGCGTCAACCCCGAGGGAGACCAGGTAGTCCTTGGCGGCGTTGGCCCGGCGCTCGCCGAGGGCGAGGTTGTACTCGTTGGTGCCGCGCTCGTCGCAGTGCCCCTCGATCGTGGCGGCGTACTCCGGGTGTCCCTTGAGCCAGTCGGCGTTCTTGGCGAGCTGCTCCTGCGCCCCGGGCCGCAGGTCGGACTTGTCGAAGTCGAAGTAGACGTCGTCGACGAGCTTCTGGTCCCGGAGGTACTGGTTGAGCTCCTCGACGTCCTTGGGGAGTTGGGGCTGGGTCACGTCTTCCTTCGTCATCTCAGGCTCGGGCGCGACCTCCTGAGCCGGCGGGGGGGTGACGTTCTCGGTGTCGACCTTGATTTCCTTCGGGGGAGTCTTCGGTTGCTTCTTGGGGCAGCCCCACAGGACCACCATCATCGCCGGCACCAGCACCCAGGCCATCCACTTGCGGCTCATCGGTTGTCTCTCCTCAGGAATGGAAACGCTTGGTCGTGTGTGATCGAGGGGGTAACGAAAACCAGCGTAACTCTAACAAACCACAGGTTGTGCCGCAAGGGCCGCGGGCGGTAGGCGGCGTATTCCCGTCGACGCCGAGGCTCACCGAGGGTACCCGGACCAGGCCGGGGAGTAGTTGTTGCCCTCGCTGGTGAGCTGCCGGGGGTTCGAGCCGTCGGCGTCCATCACCCAGATCTGGGTCTCCTTGCCCTTGCGGCCGCCGAGGCTCAGGGAGTAGGCGATCCGCTTTCCGTCGGGGGCGAAGGTCGGGGACTCCTTGGCCCCCGCGCCCGAGGTGAGGAGCCTCGTCTTCAGCGTTGCCCGGTCGGTGACGGCGATCTGGAACACGCCGTGCCGGCGTGTGGCGTAGGCGATCTGGGTGCCGTCGGGGCTCCAGGTGGCCCCGTCGTTGTAGTCCCCTTCGGTGGTGATGCGCTGGACGTTGGTGCCCTCCGGGTCCATCACCCAGATGTCGGGGCGCCCACTGCGGCTTGAGGTGAAGGCGATCTCGTTGCCGGTGGGCGACCACGCGGGGTTGGTGTCGATCGCCCCGGTGAAGGTAAGGCGCCGGGGGCTGGATCCGTCCGCGCCCGCGACGTAGATCTCGGTGTTGCCGCCCACCGAGCGGGCGAAGGCGACGCTCCGGCCGTCCGGAGAGAAGCTGGGCGAGGTGTTGAACTGGCCCTCGGTCACCAGGGGCGTCTTGTGGCCGGTCGCCAGGTCGGCCAGGTAGATGCCCGGCCGGCCGTTGAGGAAGGAGACGTAGGCGACCCCTGCATCGTCCGAGGTCCAGGCCGGGAACAGGGAGACCGAGTGGTGGCCGGTGATCCGCCGCTCGTTCGCCCCGTCATAGTCCATCAGGAAGATCTCCTTGTCGCCCGTGCGGTCGGAGTAGAAGGCGATGGTCGTGAGGCCGAGCCCGCGCTTGCCGGTGAAGTAGAGGATCACCTCGTCGGCGAAGGTGTGAGCCACGCGCCGCGCCACCTGGTACTCGCCCCGGTAGCGCTTTCCGAGGACCAGGTCGCCAGTCTTGAGGTCGAACACCCGCCCCTCGAACAGGAGCTTGCCGCCCTCGTCCGAGACATCGGCCTGGAGCAGGAGCTCGTTGCCCAGGGAACGGTACTGCTCGCGGTCGTGGGCCGCCTCGCCGGTGAGCTCCAGGGCGGTAAAGGCCCAGGGGCCCTGGATCCGGAAGATCCGAGCCTCGTCCAGGTCGTTGCGCAGGGTCTCCTCGATCTCTTTGGCCGCCGCCCCTCCGGCCTGGGAGAGGTCGCTCCGGTGCTCGACGGCGGGGAAGGCCAGGCGCAGGAGCGGGCGCTGCCCCTCCTGGAGGACGAGGGTCACCTCCCCCTTCTTGTCGCCGGTCTTCTCTCCGGCCGGGGGGGCCTGCTGCGCCTGCTCAGTCGCCCGAGCCTCTGCCCCCGGGGTCTGCCCGTCGCTCCCCGAGTCGGCCGGCTGGGTCGGTGCGCGATGCTGGGCCCAGGCAGCCGGAGCGGCCGAGAGCAGGAGGGCGAGGACGAGGGGCAGGAGCGGGAGGCGGCGTGGGCTCATGGCATCTCCGGGCATTCGAACGGGTACTCAGCGCACGATGAGGTTGACGGTCAGGACGTCCTCGCCGTAGCTGGCGGGCAGCGGCGGCAGGGGAGAGGCGTTGTGGACGGCGCGCAGGGCCGCTAGGTCGAAGCTCCGGCTCCCCGAGCCCTGGCGGACCTCGATCTCCGTGATCTGGCCATTTCGCGCCACTTGGAAGCTGATCAGGGTCTCGAGGCCCTCGACGGGCGGCCGCACCCAGTTCTGACGGATCTGACCGAGCATCTGGTCCAGGTAGTAGTCGTAGGGAAAGGTGGTGCCCTCCGGACCCACGACCTGGGCGCCCAGGTGCGAGTCGCCCGTGGTGGCGCCGTGGGGCGCCCCCTGTGGCCCCTCCTGGGCTCCGCCGTCGGGGGGAGGTGGGGCGGGCTCGGGTTCGGGCGCCTTCTTCTTGGGCGCCGGCCCGGGCAGCGCCGGCACGTCCGGCTTCGGCGGCGGCTTGGCCGGAGGTTGGGGCTCGGGCTTGGGGGCGGGCTTCGGGGTCGCCGGCCGGGGACGCGGGCGCTCGATGCCGAGGGCTGCAGCCGGCACCACGTGGACGTCGACGTACTCCGGGTACTTGACCCGATGATCGGTGAGGCGGGGCAGGGCGAAGGCGGCGGTCACGAGGAGGGCGTGGAGGGCCAGCGCGGTCGCCGCCGCCGCGGTCTGCTGGCGGCGAACCGGTCGCGTCGACCGGCTCTCGAGGACCGTCTGTACCTCGTGCGCCATGGGTCTTCGCCTACCCGCCTCCGGCCCGTCCGCGCTCGGGCCGCTCGGTCACCATCCCGATCTTGGTGATTCCCGCTTGGTGGAGGAGGTCGAGCACCTGGATCACGCGGCCGTACTCGACGTGGGTGTCTCCCTTGATGAACACGGTGTCCTCGCCCCGGGCCTGGAGCATGGGCAGGAGCCGCTCGCCGAGCTGGCTGGGATGGATCGGCTCTTTCCCGAGGTAGACCAGCCCGTCGCGGTTGATGACCAGGATCAGCGGGTTCTCCGCCTTGGTCGGGAGGTTCTCCGCCTCGGCCCGGGGCAACGTCACCTGGACCCCCTGGTGCAGCATCGGTGCCGTGATCATGAAGATGATCAGCAGCACGAGCATGACGTCGACCAGGGGGGTGACGTTGATGTCGGAGAGGACCTGTTCCTCGTCCGATCCGGGGTTTCCGACTCCGAACGCCATGGTTAGGACCTCTCCGGCTCGGCGCTCCGGTCCGCCATGCCCCCGGAGCGCGTCACGTGAAGTTCCGCTCGGCCAGGTTCACGAGCTCGAGGGCGAAGTCCTCCATGCGGCCGCGTACCTCGCGGAGCCGGGCGGCGAAGTGGTTGTAGCCGACCAGCGCGGGAATGGCCGTGGCCAGGCCCGCGGCGGTGTTGATCAGGGCCTCGGCGATGCCCGGAGCGACGGTGACGATGGAGGTCGAGCCGGTGACGCCGATCTCCTGAAACGCCACCATGATTCCCCACACCGTGCCGAACAGGCCGATGAACGGTGTCGCCGCGGCGGTGGTGGCAAGAAACTGCGTGCCCCGGGTGAGCTGGTGGACCTCGACGGTGATCGCCCGGCGAAGGGTGCGCTCGACGGCTCCGAGGGAGCGGATCTTGTACTGCTTCGGAGCCCCCTCGGTGCCCGGTTGGGCCGCCTTGACCTGAGCGTCGATCTCGGCGTACCCGGCCTGGAAGATCCCCACCAGGGGCGAGGTGCCGAGGTGGCCCGCGGCGCTGTTGACCTCACTGAAGCGGGCGCTTTTGCGGAACGCGGCGAGGAAGCGGTCGGTCTGGGCGCGGGCCTTGCGGAGCTGGAAGTGCTTCCAGATCATGATCGCCCACGAGCTCAGGGAGAAGATCACCAGGATCCCCAGGACCAGCTTGGCCATGGGCCCGGAGTGGATGAAGAAGTCGACGATGCCGCGGGTGGCGGCGGCGGTCGGGTCGGTGGGGCCTTGCAGGGCGAGGAGGGTGGCGGCGTGGCTCATCTGCGCGGCGAACGGTAGCACAAACCGTGCCGCCGGCCGGGCCTCCGCCGCGGGTCCGGGGCGCGCCCGCCGGTCACTCCGAGGCCGGAACCGCGGCCCGTTCGGACGGTTCCACGGCGGGCGGTGGCAGCACCACCTCGTTGCGCTCGATGAAGCGGTTGCGCTCGGCGCGAACGATTTCCACCGCCTCCTCGATGGTCGTCACCCAGTGGGCGATGTCCAGGTCGCCGGGGCTGGCCAGGCCGCGGGCGATCACCTCGTCGTGCAGCCAGCTCCGAAGCCCCTTCCACATGGGCCCGACGAAGATGAGGGTGCGGTCGCGCAGCACCCCCACCTGGAGGAGCTGGAGGACCATGATCGCCTCGAGGGTGGTGCCGATCCCCCCTTCCACCACCACGTAGGCGTGGCCCAGGCGGATGAACTGGTGGAGTCGGGAGAAGAAGGTCTTGTGGGAGGAGATCTGGTCGAGGAACGGGTTCGGCTGCTCCTCGAGAGGCAGGAGGATGGTCAGGCCGAAGGAGCGCGTGTGGTAGCGGTAGGCGCCGCGGCGAGCGCCCTCGTTGGCCGCCATCATCAGGCCGGGTCCACCGCCGGTGACGATGTCGCAGCCGATGAAGGAGAGCTGCCGGGCGAGCTCGCGCACCCGGGCGTAGTGCTCGTTCTCGGTGCGGATGCGGCTGGAGCCGAAGATCGCCACCCGGAAGTAGCGCTTCTCGGCGGGGCCGTGGCGGTCGACCCACGAGATGAGGTCGTAGAGAAGGCCGATCACCCGGTCGTAGAGGTGGATCACGCGGCGTCGGACGCGGCGCTGCAAGTACTCCCATGCGCCTTCGACGGCTCGCTCGGGAGGCTCGGGTCGGGTCCTGGGGCGCCGGTGGTCCACGCCGCGGATTCTACCGATCCTCCGTCCCAGACGCCTCGGCGGGCCCCAGCGAGTCTTTGCCGCGGCGCGGCGCTAGCATGTAGAATCGGCCCGGCGGACGAAGCCGGAGAGACCTCAGGAGAGACTTCGGATGGCTCCTCGCTTCGAAACCTTGCGCTTCTAGGAGGGAACCCATATGCGAATCGCGGTCTGTATCAAGCAGGTTCCGGACACCGAAGCCCGGCTGCGCGTCGGCAAGGACGGCCGGTGGATCCACGAGGAAGACCTGCCCTTCGTGATCAACGAAAGCGACGAGTACGCCCTCGAGGAGGGGCTGAAGCTGGCCGAGGCCCATGGCGGCGAGGTGATCGTGTTCAGTCTCGGTCCCGCCCGGGTCAAGGAGGCACTGCGCAAGACCCTGGCCCTGGGCGCGGCGCGCGCCGTCCACCTGGCCGACGAGGCTTTCGCCGACGGCGACGCCCTGGCGACGGGGCGGGCCCTGGCCGCGGCGATCGCCCGCGAGGAGGTCGACCTGGTGCTGACCGGCTCCCAGTCCGACGACGTGGGCTACGCCGGCACCGGCTCGGTTCTCGCCGGCCACCTGGGCTGGCCCCACGCTTGGCTGGTCATGGGCGTGGAGGTCGAGGAGGGCGGCTCGAGCGCCCGGGTCAAGCGCGAGATGGAGAGCGGAATGAACGAGATCTTCCGCGTCAAGCTCCCCGCCGTGCTGGAGATCCAGGCCGGCATCAACCACCCCCGCTACGCCTCGCTCAAGGGCATCATGCAGGCGAAGAAGAAGCCCATCGACGAGGTCGCCGCCGGGGACTTGGGCCTCGACGCCTCCGAGCTCGGCGCCGCCGGCTCGCGGATCGAGATCCTCTCGGTGGCCTTCCCGGAGAGCGGGGAAGGCGCGCAGATGATCGAGGGACCGCCGGCCGAGGCGGCCAAGGTGCTGGTCGAGAAACTCCAGAAGGAAGCGAGGGTGATCTGATGGCCGCCACGTCGAACAGCGTCTGGGTGGTCCTCCAGCAGCGGGAGGGCAAGCTCCATCGGATGTCCCGGGAGGCGATCGCCGCCGGCCGCCGCCTGGCCGCGGCCACCGGATCGAAGACCGAGGCGGTCCTGCTCGGCTCCGGCATCGGCGAGCTGGCTCGGGAGGTCGCCGGCTTCGACCTGGCGGCCGTCCACGTGGCCGACGCCCAGGTCCTCGCCGAGTACACTCCCGGGGCCTACGTCGGCGCTCTGGCGCCGGCCCTCCGGGAGGCGGCGCCCGCCTTCGTGGTCTTTCCCCACAGCTACCAGACGGTGGACTACTTCGCCCGCCTGGCCCAGGAGGTCGGCGCCGGCCTGCTGCCCGAGGTCACGGGCTTCGAGGCCGGCGGCGACGGCCTGGTCTGGACTCGGCCGGTCCTGGGCGGCAAATTGACCGCGCGGGTCCGGGTGAAGGGCGAGGGCACCGTCCTCGTATCGGTCCAGTCGGGCGCCTTCCCCGCGGAGGAGACGGGCTCCGGCTCGGCCGAGGTCTCGCCCCTGGCCTCCGATCTCTCTGCAGTGACGGCCGACCGGGAGATCCTCGAGATCGAGGAGGTCGCCGGTGACACCGTGGACCTCACGAAGGCGGAGGCCATCGTGGCGGTGGGTCGGGGCATCGGCGGACCGGACAAGATGGGCCCGGTGGAGGAGCTGGCCAGGGCCCTGGGCGCCGAGATCGGCGCCAGCCGGCCGGTGATCGACAACGACTGGCTGCCGCGGGACCGCCAGATCGGATCGAGCGGGCAGACCGTGGCCCCGAAGCTCTACGTGGCCCTGGCGATCTCCGGTGCGATCCAGCACACGGTGGGCATGAAAGGGGCGGGCACGGTGGTGGCGGTCAACAAGGACCCCAACGCCCCGATCTTCACCCTCGCCGACTACGGCGTGGTGGCCGACGTCCACGAGTTCGTGCCGGCCCTGACCGCCGCGGTCCTGGAAGCCAAGGGAGGGTGAGAGACCGGCGGCTCGCCCGCCTGCTCCGGGCCGGCTTGCTGGTGGCGTGCGCTGTGGCGCTCGTCGCTGGCGGCCGGTCCGCGGGGGCGGCGCCGCCCGGTCTCGAGGCTCCCGACGCCCCGGACCGTCCCGCGGCGCAGCTCTTCGCGCTGCGCGTGCTCGCCCCCCTCGGCGTGCCCGCGGGCCGTCCGTTCACGGTCCGGGTGCAGGCATACAGCCCGTACACCTTCGCGGCGGCGGCCGGTGTCGACGTGGAGCTGGTGCTAGCGAGGGACGACGACGGCAAGACGATCGCCCGTCGGGAGGGAACGACCGGCGCTTCCGGAGTGCTCTCCTTCGAGCTCGACGCTCCTCGAGAGGCCGAGGCCGACACCGAGCTCGGCCTCTCCGCCCGCGGCCGCCGCGGGGGCCAGGAACGCCTCGCCGAGGAGGACCTCACCGTCCTCGGCGCCACCGTCTTGCTCTCCACCGATCGGGTCCTCTACCGGCCGGGGGAGGAAGTTCGGATGCGGGCCCTCTTCAGCCTCCGGGGCGGCGGGGTGCTGGCGGACCAGCCGGTGGAGCTCGGCGTCCAGGACCCGAGAGGCCGGCGCCTCTTCTCTCGGCGCCTCTCGACCTCCCGGTTCGGCATCGCCGCGACGAGCTGGCGGGTCCGCGGCGCGGAGGAGGAGGGGAACTACCGAGTCACCGCCGAGACGCCGAGCGGACGGCGGGTGTCGCGGTCCATCCGCATCGGGCCCTTCGAGAGCGCTCACTTCGCGGTCTCGGCGAGGCCCGAGGCGCCGTCCATCCTGCCCGGCCAGCCGGCCCGCATCGAGGTCCGCGCCCGGAGCCTGGTAGGGGAGCCGGTGCCGGGGGCGGAGGTCTCCGTGGCCCCGGGCTACTGGCCCCGAGACTGGGGTCCGGCCCCCGAGGCCCGGGGGGTGACCGGCGCCGACGGCCGTGCGGTGGTGACCCTCGATCTCCAGCGGGCGTGGCAGTCGCTGCCGGCCGATCCCGGTCTCTACGACGCGCGGTTCCTGGACGAGGAGCTCCTCGCCCGGGTCCGCCACCCGCTGAGCGGACGCGAGGCGACGGCGCGCACCGACCTGCGGCTTTCGCGCGAGCCGATCCAGGTCTACCTGGTGGGTTGGCAGCTCCCGCGGACGACGCCGGCGGCGGGAGCTCTCTACGTCTCGGCAACCTACGCCGACGGCGCTCCCGCGCAATGCCGGGTGCGGGTTCGGGAGGGTCCGAACGGCCCGGTTCTCGCCACCGTGACGACCGACGCCCAAGGCCTCGGCCGCCTCGACCCGGCGGCGTTGCCCCCCTTGGGCGAGGCCGAGACTTCCTGGCGGCTTCGCCTGACCGCCCGCGACTCCCGGGGCCGATCCGGGCACCTCGACGCCCAGGTGCAGGCGGAAGATGACGACCGGCTCCCGGTGCGAATCGAGCGCGGGGCCGGCAGCCTGGTCGACCCGGGCTCCGACCTGGCGGTGCGCCTGGTCCCTTACGGCGAGGGCCGGAAGGGCGGGTCCCAGGTCTCCGGGCCGTACCTGGTGGAGGTCCAGCGAGACTGGCGGACCCTGGCGACCAGGATCGTGCCGGCTCTCGCGGGTCCCACGCCCCTGGTGCTCTCCGGGGTCACCGGGCACCCGGGGGTCCTCACCCTCTCGGTCTCCGACCTTTCGCCGTCCGCCGCGGGCGGCTGGCGCGCGCCCCTCGCCACCCGGAGCTTTCTCGTGCTCGGCGGGCCGCCCCTGCGCCTGGAGATCACCTCCGACCGGCCCTCCTACCGCCCGGGCGAACGGGCGACGATCCGGCTCCGGACGACCGGCGCCGGCGCCGAGCCGGTGCCCGCCGCGGTGGGGCTCGCCGTGGTCGATCGCGCCACCGAGCTCCGGCAGGCCCAGGAGGATCTCGGCGAGGGGCCATCGCTCCTCTCGCCCCTCGACGAGCGCTTGGGGGCGGGCGAGCTGGCGGGCTGGACCCTGGACCGCCTCGAAAATCTTCCGAGGGCCGCGGCCGCGCCGGCCGGGCTCGACCTATTGGCCGAGATTCTCCTGTCGGACCGACAGGCCGGCGGCCAGGTGAGCGAGGTCGACACCCCGATCGGCGACGACGAGCTGCGCTTCTCGGACTTCTTCGAGTGGCAGCTCGATCCGATCGCCCGGCGGGTCGAGAAGGCGCTCGGAGACCGGGAGCTGCGCCGGCCCCTCGACGAGCCCGAGACCTGGGCACTCCTCCGGACCCGCGGAGTCGATGCCTGCTCTCTCCTCGACCCGTGGGGCGTGCCGTACGGCTCGAGACTCCACGTCGTCGGCGACCGGCGAGTGCTCCAGATCACTTCGGCGGGGCGGGACCGGCGCTGGGGAACGGTGGACGACTTCGTGGCCCAGAGAGCCTCCTGGCGCTACTCCCGTCCGGCCGGCGAGGCGATCGAGGCCGTCCTCGACAAGCAGCTCGACGAGGCCCACGAGCTGGTGACCGACTCCGGGCGCCTCGCTGCCCTCGTCGCCGCCGCGGAGGGCGTCGACTTGCGCTCTCTCCGCGACCCGTGGGGCGGGCGCTACCGGTACTCGTGGCGGCTCGCGGGAGGCCGCTTCACCTGGCGGATCGAGAGCGCCGGCCCGGATCGGCGGTTCGGCACCGACGACCGGCCGTCCCTCGACGACGTGACGGCCTGGAAGGCGAGCGCCAACCTCACGCGGTGGCTCGACGGCCAGCTCTACCCGGCGCTCTCGGCCGCCGTGGGCGAGCTCGTGCCGGCCGACGTCTCCCTGGGCAGCCAGCGGCTGCGGGAGCTCGCGAGGCGCCTTGGCGAGGAAGTCCCCCCGCCGCTTCGCGACCCGTGGGGCCGGCCCTTCGCCTATCGGCTCCGCGAGGCCTGGCGGTACGCCAGCCGCCGGGTCGAGGCGCCCATCCGCTCGGGGCCTTCCGCGTCGCTCTCGGCGACCTCCCGCTCCGAGCCCCTGAGCCAGGAGGTCCTGGCGGTCTCGCTGGTCAGCCCCGGCCCGGACGGCGCCGCCGGAACCGACGACGACCAGCCGGTCGTCCGTTGGCAATTTCCGCTCCTCCAATCGAGCGGAGGAACGCCCGAGCCGGCACCGCGCGGTCTGATGCGAGCCGGCGGCGGCCTGCTGGCGGGCCAGGTCTCGGACGAGGACGGTGCCCCTCTTCCCGGGGTGACGATCGAAGCGCGAGCCTCGGGCGAGGTCGCCGCCGTCGCGGTCTCCGACGCCCAGGGAGAGTTCTCCATGGGCCTCGGCGTCGGGCGGTACCGGGTCCAGGCCCAGCTCGAGGGGTTCTCGACGGTGGAGATCCGGGACGTCTCGGTGGAGCGGAACCAGGTGACACGCCTCGACCTCACGCTGTCGCCGGCCCTCGAAGAGGTGGTCACGGTCACCGCGGAGTCGCCCGCGTTGGCCAGCCCGAGGCCCCTTCCCGGGTTCCGGCCTACGGGCTCGTCTGTCCGGCCCCCGATCTCGACTCCCAGGCTGCGCAAGGACTTCCCGGACACCCTGCTCTGGCGCCCGGAGATCCTGACCGACGAACGGGGCGAGGCCGAGGTCGAGCTGCCCCTCGCCGACAGCGTGTCCACCTGGCACGTCGCGGGCCTCGCCTCCTCGCTCGCCGGCGACGCGACCGGCTCCGACCTCTCGCTCGTAGCCAGCCAGCCCTTCGTCGTCGAGCCCGATCTCCCGCCGCAGGCGACGGTCGGAGACCGGATCGAGGCGCCGGCGCTCTTGAGCAACCTGACGGGCGAGTCGGTTCGGGCCGCGGTCCGCGTCGCCGCGGCGCCGGGCCTGGAGTCGGCCGCCCACGGGGAGGAGGTCGCGGTACCGGCGGGCGGGAGCGAGCGCGTCGACCTGCCGCTCCGCTTCGGCGCTCCGGGAGACGTGGCGGTACGGGTCACGGCCACCGGTGCGGACGTGGGCGACGCGGTCGAGCGGACGGTCGCCGTTCATCCCCTCGGGCGCGAGGAGACCGAGGTCGCGGGGCGCCTCATCGACGGCTCGGGAGACCTCGCTCTCGCGGTGCCGGACTCCGCCCTGGCGGGGACGGCACACCTCGAGGTGCGCCTGTTCCCCGACCTCCGCAGCCAGCTCGCCGATGCCGCCCGTCAGCTCGCCGAGCGCCCGGGCGGCTGCGCCGAGCAGGTCGTCTCCGTGGCCTTCCCGAGCCTCTTCCGCCTGAAGCTGGGCTCGGATCTGGGCTCGGATCTGGGCTCGGACCTGGGCTCGGAGCTGGGCTCGGAGCTGGGCAGAGAGAGCGAAGCCGACCTCACCGCCCTCGAGACGGCCAGGGACGCCCTCGCCGCCCGGCGGAGCGCCGCGGGCGGGTACGGCTACTGGCCCGGCTGGGAGCCGGACCTGGCGCTGACCGCCTACGCCCTGGACTTCCTCGAGCGCGCCGGGCGCTTCGTCGACGTCTCTCCGGCGACTCCCGAGCGGGCGGGCTCCTGGCTGCGCAACCGTCAGCTCGGCGACGGGAGCTGGCGCCCGATCGACTCCGAGGCACCGGCGGACGACCCGTCCAGGGTCCGGCTCTCGGCCTTCGTCGCCGGGGCCCTCGCCGGGGTCTCCAGCGGGGCGGGGAGGGACGGCGACGAGCCGGCGGCGAACCGGGCCGCGGTCTCCCGGGCCCTTGCCTACCTGGCGCCGAGGGTGGCGGCGAGCGACGATCCGTACGCCGCCGCGGCGTACACCCTCGCCGCAGTGGCGGCCGACGAGACGAAGGATCGGGCGGCCGGCGTGGCGAAGCTGCGCGCCCTGGCCCACCAGACCGGGGGCGGGGCCTACTGGGAGGTCCTCGACAACACGCCGTTCTGGGGATGGGGGCTGAGCGGACGCTTCGAGACCACTGGCCTCGCGGTGCGGGCGCTGTTGGCAGCGGACGGGGCCGCGGGCGGGACGGCGGCGGCCCTGGCGCAGGCGGGCCTCGCCTACCTCCTGCGGGAGCGCCGGGCCGACGACCTCTGGGGCTCGACGCAGGCGACGATTCAGGCGCTCGGCGCGCTCGTGGCCGGTGCCGGGAGAAGCGTGGGAGAGGCATCCGTCGCCCCCGGCCAGCCCCCGAGCCTGGCCCTGACCCTCGACGGCCGTCCCGTGCCCCCTCCGGCAGACTCCGCCGGCGACGGCACGCCCCTTTCGATCACCGTCGCCGAGCCCCTCGCCGTCGGCGCCCACCGCCTGCACCTCGAGGCCCCGGGCACCGAGGGCGCCCTGGTCCAAGCGATCCTGCGCTACCGCGTCCCCTGGCCCCTCGGGTCGCCGTCCGGCGGCGACGAGGGCAGCGCCTCGTCGGCCGGAGGGGCGTTGGCCTTCTCTCGGAGCTGCCGACCCCTCTCGACCACGGTGGGCGAGCCGATCACCTGCCGCGTCCGGGTCGAGCGCCGGGGCTATCGGGGAGCCGGCATGCTGATCGCCGAGGTCGGGCTGCCGCCGGGGGCCGAGGTCGACCGGCCGGCTCTCGAGACGGCGAGGGGCAAGATCGCGGGCTTGGCGGACTTCGAGCTCAGCCCAGGCCGCGTGATCCTCTACCTCTGGCCGCGAGCCGCCGGAATCGAAGTGCCCGTCGTCTTCCGGCCGCGCATGGCCATGACGGCGGTCTCCGAGCCCTCCACGCTCTACGACTACTACGCCCCCGACGCCCGCGTGACCCTGGCGCCGGAACGTTTCAACATCCTCCGCGCTCCCCGCCGGTCCGCCGCCGCCGGATCTCGAACAGCACCAACGCCGCCGCCACCGCCGCGTTGAGGGACTCGACGGGCGCGGCGAGGGGGATCGTGAGGCCGCGCTCCGCGCGCCGGCGGATCTCCTCGGACACTCCCTGTCCCTCCGAGCCCACGGCGAGCACCAAGGTACCGTCGAGGGGCGCCTGCCACAGCGGCGTGCCGCCGCGGGGGACGAGGGCCGTCCAGCGCGGTGGAGGGCCGCCTCCGGCCAGGTGCCGGTCGAGGGCTTCGGGCTCGACGCCCACGGCGACCGGGAGACGCAGCAGGCTGCCCGCCGAGCCGCGGAGCGCGCGCGGATGGTTCGGGTGGGCGGTCTCGGGCGACAGGGCGAGGCCGGTGGCTCCCGCGGCCTCGGCGGCGCGTGCGACGGCGCCGAGGTTGCCGGGGTCCTGGATCCGCTCGAGGTAGAGGTAGACACCGTCCCGGCGCCGCGGCAGGGTCTCGACGCCGTGCCGGGGGAGCCGCGCGACGGCGAGCAGGCCGCGCGGCGAGTCGGCGTCCCCGAGCTCTTCGAGGAGCTCGTCGGCGACCTCGAGGGGCGGCTGGGGGAGGGCGGAGAGGGCCTGGAGAAGGGCGTCTCCGTCCGGACGGCCGGCCCGGAAGCCGGGCGTGACCAGGACCTCCTCGAGGGCCAGCCCGGCCGCCAGCGCCTCGGACACGAGGTGTGGACCCTCGAGAAGCGCGCGGTCGCCTTTACTTCGCCGGAGACGCCGAATATCCTTGAGCCTTCGATTGTGCCGACTGGTGATCAATGCCTACTAATCTTAGCTTCCCTTCGAGGCTCCAGGGTCCCTGTGAGCAGCCACCGCGCCCGGGAGGCGCGGCGTGATGGAGTTGCGCGACTTCTGGCAGCGGCTCCAGATCGGGGTCGAGGTGGCGGTGGCGGGCTCCACCCCCGACCGGCACCTGGGCGTCCGGGACGGTTTCGTCCGATTCTTCCGCGAGCGCCTCGACCGGCCGGTGTCGATCGCAGTCGTTCCGCAGGAGGGCTCGGCGGAGTCCCGCGGGCTCCCGGTGAGCGACCAGGAGGTGATGAGCCTGGTGCGCAGCCGGGCCCTCGACCTCGAGAAGCGCTTCGCTGGCCAGTACCACGTCTTCGCGGCGAGCGAGGGCGGTCTCCACACCGTCGAGAGTAACGAGGGCACCCTCTACTTCGTGCGCAACTGGACCCTGCTGTCGAGCCCGATCGGCAGGGCGTGGGGATCTAGCGGCTCGGTCCAGCTCCCGGAACGTCTGATCTCCGGTCTCGCCCACGACCAGGTGCCCTTCATCGTCCCGGGGACCCGCAAGAGCGGGGGGATGATCAGCTCCCTGACCGGCGGGCTCGAGACCCGGAGGACGGCGGTCGAGACCGCCACGCTCCATGCGCTGTCCACCCTCTTCTTCGGAATTCTCGGCACCGGCACCGAGCGCTCCCTGCGCTGGCCGTGAGAAAGGCATCCACATCATGAGCGAAGGCAAGACCCACCTCTTCACGTCCGAGTCGGTCACCGAGGGACATCCCGACAAGGTGGCCGACCAGATCTCGGACGCGGTGCTCGACGAGGTCCTGAGCCACGATCCGAGCGGCCGTGTGGCGTGCGAGACGCTGGTCACCACGGGGATGGTCCTGGTCGCCGGAGAGATCACCACCCGTGGCTCGGTGGACTTCAACTCCGTGGTCCGGCGCACGGTCCGGGACATCGGCTACACGAGCAACGACTTCGGGTTCGACGCGGATAGCTGCGCGGTGCTCTCGGCCGTCGACCCCCAGTCCCCCGACATCGCCCAGGGGGTGGACACGGGCGGCGCCGGCGACCAGGGGCTGATGTTCGGCTTCGCCTGCCGCGAGACCCAGCAGCTCATGCCCCTACCCATCATGCTCGCCCACGGGCTCACCCGCCGCCTGGCCGAGGCCCGGCGCACCGGCGAGATCCCGTGGCTGCGTCCCGACGGCAAGAGCCAGGTGACGGTGGAGTACGACGGCCACCGCCCCCTGCGCGTGGACACGGTGGTCGTCTCCACCCAGCACGCGGCCGACGCCGGCAACGACCAGATCCGCCAGACGGTCATCGAGAAGGTGATCCGCCGAGTGGTCCCGGGCACGCTCCTCGACGAGGAGACCAAGTTCCACATCAACCCCACCGGCCGGTTCGTCATCGGCGGCCCGCAGGGCGATTGCGGCCTGACCGGGCGCAAGATCATCGTGGACACCTACGGCGGCTACGGCAGCCACGGCGGCGGCGCCTTCTCGGGCAAGGACCCGACCAAGGTCGACCGCTCGGCGAGCTACATGGCGCGCCACATCGCCAAGAACCTGGTGGCCGCCGGCCTCGGCGACCGGGTGGAGGTCCAGCTCGCCTACGCCATCGGCGTCGCCGAGCCGGTCTCGGTCCACGTGGACACCGAGGGCACGTCCCCGGTCTCCGATCGGCGCCTCGAGGCGGCGGTCCGGGAGTTCTTCCCCCTGACCCCGCGGGGCATCATCGACTACCTCGACCTGCGCCGGCCCATCTACAGGAAGACCGCGGCCTACGGGCACTTCGGCCGGGAGGAGGAGGAGTTCACCTGGGAGCGCACCGGCCGGGCGAGCGAGCTGCGCCAGGTGGTGGGGGTCGAGGGCGAGGTGCCGGCGGTCCCGGCGCTCTGAGGGTGAGGTAGGGGAGGGGCCGGCGCGGCCGGTTCCCCCGCTGGGATAGAGATGAGATCACCCCGGACCTGGGTCCTCTGGACCCTGCTGCTCCTCTGGACCCTCGGTCTCGGAGCGGCGGTCGCCCGGGTCGTGACGCGGCCGGTGCTCACCCTCCACCTCGGCGGGCTGACCCTGTTCGCCGCCGAGCCGTGGCAGCTCCTGGCGGTCTGGGCGCTGGGCGCCCTCCTGGGGGTGGCCCTGCTGGCGCCCCTACCGCTCTCACGCCGTCTCGCCGTCGCCCTCTGGAGCGGTCTGGCCCTGGCGGCGTGCGGCTGGGCGGTGGCCCGCTTGGTCCCGCGGCATCCGGAGACCGCGCCGCCGGGGGGTGCTCGGACCGCCGCCGCGAGGCACCGGACGACGCTGCTCGTCGGCGTCGACGGGATGTCCTGGACGGCGATCCTCCCCCTGGTGCGGGCGGGGAAGCTGCCCAACCTCGCCCGGCTGATGGAGGAGGGCAGCTACGGCGTCCTCCACTCGCTGCGGAGCCACCGGAACGCGGTCGACGAGTGGGGTTTCTGGTCGCCGGTCGTCTGGACGTCCATCGCCACGGGGGTCGTGCCGAGACGCCATGGGATCACGGGGTTCGTGGTGCCTGACGACTCCGGGAAGGTCCGGATGGCGACCTCGGACCGCCGGCGCGCCCCGGCCTTCTGGAATCTGTTCTCGGCCTTCGGCCACCGGGTCGCGGTCGTCGGCTGGTGGGCGACGTGGCCGGCGGAGAAGGTGTCCGGCTTCATGGCCTCGAGCGACCTCGGGCTGCGCGGTCGGCGCCAGGGTCAGGTTCCGGTCTACGGCCTGACCTATCCCCCGGGGCTTCTCGACGAGCTCCCCAGGACGCCGGCCACCCCGAAGGACTTCGAGGGCTGGGTGAACCGCGAGGTCTTTCCGTTCGACCAGTACCCGAGCCTCCTCAAGAAGGATCTCCCGTCCATCTACTCGGTGCTCTGGCAGGACCGCCTCTACCTGAACATCGCCCGCTACCTGATCCGCAAGGACTCTGTCGACCTCTACGCCGTCTACTTCGAGGGAACGGACGCCCTGAGCCACTTCTTCTGGGCCTCGGCCTTCGGCGAGACCGGGAACCGGGCGACGCCCGTCTCCCTGCCCGAGGAGTTCGACGAGGATGCCGAGATCATTCCGAGGTACTACCGGGTGATCGACCGCTATGTGGGCCAGCTCCTCGATCTCCTGCCCGACGACACCACGGTCATCCTGTGCTCGGATCACGGGTTCCACGTGGACCCGGCGGCCCCCCACCACTCCGACCACAGCCCCTACGGAGTTCTGATCGCCCGAGGGCCCGGGATCGCTCGCGGTCGCGACCTCAACCTCGAGCCCCTCGGCTCCCTGCGCGGCTCCCTCGGCCGGCCCATCGGTGTCCTGGACATCTTGCCGACGCTGCTCTACCTCCACCATCTACCCATCGCCGAGACGCTGGACGGCCACGTGATCGGATCTCTGCTCACCGACCGGGCCCTGGACGAGATCCCGGTCGTGCGCGTCGCCTCCTACGGCGACTTCGCCCGAGACCGCACGGTGTCGGTCGTCGACGACGGCGTCACCGAGGAATACCAGAAGCGCCTGAAGGCCCTCGGCTACGTCCAGTGACCGCGGGCGGGTCTACCGCGTTCCGAGCTCGGCGTCGGGGACCGCGGAGATCGGCCGCCTCAGGACCTTTCCCTTCCGGACCTCGAGCCAGCAGACGTCGGCGGCCGAGAGGCCGTGAGCGCGGATCCAGTAGGCCAGTCCTCGAGCCACGATCGCCTGCCCCCGGTCCGTGCGGTACAGGTAGTAGTCGGGCGGGAAGTTGCCGTACCTGCCGTTGATCGTCGGCGTGCCGCTCAGGGAGGCGGCCCACATGGCGTCCGCCTGGAAGGCGGGCAGAGGCAGGGGACGCCGCGAGCTGACGTAGAAGGCCTGGCACTCGGGTCCGAGGTGAGAGGCGATCCGCTCGACCCGCTGGCGGGCCTCCACCTTGTCGTAGGACGGGATGCGGTGGGCTTGCTCGAGGCCGACCACCGCCAGCAGGACCAGGCACAGCGGCGTGAAGCGACGCCGCAGGTGCAGGCGCATGCGGTCCACCAGGAAGGCGAGCCCCACCCCGGCCGGCACGAGCAGGTAGATCCCGATCCGACCCAGCGCACGAACGGCTCGGACCCCCGGTATCCAGCCCGCCACACGGGGCCAGAGCCAGACTCCGCCGGGGGCGACCGTGGTCGCCACGACGACCACCAGGGTCACCGACACCAGCAAGCGGGTCACGGTCCTGCGGCGCTCCCACCAGAGACCCAGAGCCGCCAGGACGGGCGTCGCCAGCCCGAGCCCCTGGACGCGGGTCCCGACGTGGCCCGGCGCCACTCCGGCGACGGCGGGGATCCGGTGAATCCAGCCGTAGAGCCGGCTCGTCTCGCCCAGGAGGACCCAGGACCAGAGCCGCGGTGCGAGCTTCTGGATGACGGTCCAGTGGCGCAGTCCCAGGAGCTGTGACGCGGAGTGACAATGCGAGACCACGGGCCGGACCGCGAGGACGGCGGCGCTGGCGAAGATCGCGAGGAACACTCCGTCGGCCGCCAGGAGGCGCAGCAATCGCCGTCGAGCCGACCTCACGGCCAGTGCCGCGAGGAGCGCGACGAGGAGGAAGACCCCCGAGAAGAAGAGAGGGTAGAAGGAGCTCCAGGTTTGGAGCACCAGGCAGAGGAACACGAGGTCCAGCGCCAGGCGGCGGCGCCCGGCCGAGGCCGGCGCGTCGGTCAGCTCGAAGGCTCGCGCGAGGGCCCAAAGGGCGCCGGCGACGAAGAGCTCGAAGAGGAGCTGCGGGTGGACGGCGTTGGCCGCCCGCGCGCTGCCGAAGGTGAAGAGGAAGGCGCCGAGGCCGGACGCCGCCGGGGTGCACGAGAGGCCCCGGGCGAGGAAGGCGTAGAAGGCCCAGAAGTCGAGTATCAGCGCCGCGAGCAGCCACAGCTCGAAGGCGGTGGCAGGGGAGAGGTGAACGAGGCGCCACGGCCAGTTGACGGCGCCGCTGGCGAACATGAGGTCCGCGTAGGCGGCCACATTCTTGACCGGATAATAGAGCGGCGGGTCCCAGAAGGAGAGGTGCGGCGGGCGGCGGGCGAGCCACCCCCACCCGTGCTCGAGAGAGAAGCCGACCAGCCGGGGGTCGCCCTCGCCGCCGACGACCGATCGGAACCCGCTCAGCCACATGGGGTAGGTCATCAGGAAGAGACCGAGTCCCAGGGCGAGCCACGGGAGCCACCGGTCCGCGAATCGCCGGGAGAGCGGCCCGGTTCCCACGGCTTGCGGCGTTGGTGGTGGCCCCATCGAGCGACCCCTGAGGTTCGATGGAGGGTCCTCTTCGGGACCGCGATCCCGAAGATCGAACAGATTACGCACTGGAGGGTCTTGGGAGCTTAGCAGGTCCTGTCGAAGCGGATCTCCGCACCGCTGGTGTCCATGAGTTCAGTGGTCAGTCAAGCCTCGAGTGACGAGCGTATCCGGCGAGGAGCTCGGGTCCCTGGCCAGGCGCTGCGACGCAGGCGTGGTGGCACGAGGTCGAGGAGCGGCACCGCCGCCAGCGGCGTGAAGGGCCGCCGGGAGGCGTCACGCGAGGCTAGGAGTCTGCGCGGCAGAAACGCGCAGTCGCGTTGCGAGCGCCGTGGGGGCGGATACGAGGCACCGCGACGCAGGCGATGCCGAGCCATCGTCGAGGAGCGGGAACGAAGTAGACGGCCCCACGCCGCCGCAACCCTCCGGGCGCAAGGGGGTTACGGGGTGTCTCCGGCGTTGCTCGTCGTCTACGATGTCCCCGCATCGCCTCCTCCTCGCGCCTTGGATCCACCCCGTAAGACCCTTGCGCGCGGCTACGTGTTTCTGCCGCGCAGACTCCTAGAGGTAGCCGAGGGCCTTGAGGTGCTGGACCGTCTTCTCGTCGAGCTCCACGTCACCGGCCTCGCCCTCAGGACCGCCCTGGGTCAGCTCCGCCAGGCGGGCCCGGAGCTCCTTGACCAGCTCCGGGTGCTTCCAGGCTACGTTCGACCTCTGCTCGCCGGGGTCGTTCTTCAGGTCGAAGAGGCGGTTCCGGTAGAGCTTCCAGCGGCCGGTCCGGATCGAGAAGGGATTCGTGTCGATGCGTGAGTCGATCTGGCTCACGGCCAGGAGGGGCTTCACCTCCTGGCCCCGCAGAATCTCGAGGAGGCTCACGCCCTCCCAGGAGGGGGGGATCGGGAGCCCGGCGGCGTCGGCCAGGGTTGGGGCCACGTCGATGAGCCGGACCTGCCGGCGGACCCGTTTGCCGCCCCAGCGGTGCCCGGGTAGCTCGAGGACGAGGGGGACCCGCAGGAGCTCGTCGTAGAGGGTGTGGGCGTGCCAGCCCATCTTGCCGTGCTCGCCGAACTCCTCGCCGTGGTCGGAGGTGAAGACCAGCGCCGTTCGATCGAGGAGGTGCCTCTGCTCCAGGGCTTCGAGGAATCTGCCCAGGGCGCGGTCCATGGAGTAGATCTCCGCGTCGTAGGCCTCCTCGATGAACTCGAGGTCCCGCGGCCCGGCGGCTCGTCGATGATCGTTGATCGAGCGCAGCTCGTCGATGGAGACGCCGTGGCCAAGCCAGCCGTGGTACTGATCGCCACCAAAGCGAGCCAGATCCTCGGGCGAGGGCGTGTAGGGGTGATGGACCTCGTAGGTGTGGAGGAAGAGGAAGAACCGGGTCCCGGCGGGGAGCGAGTCCAGCCAGTGCAAACCCTGGCTCACCTCCTTTCGGAAGTGCAGGTGCCCGTGTTGGTAGGGATTGGAGCGGTAGATCTGAAACCCCTGGTCGAGCCCCCAGATCGCGGCGACCTGCCCCCCGTCGTTGAACGACGCGGTCCGGAAGCCGTGAGCCCGGAAGAGCTCGGCGAGGGTCTCGACCTGCTCGGGCAGCGCATGGCGCAGGGCGTACGACGCTCCATGATGTGGGGGGATCAGGGAGGTCAGCATCGAGGCGTGGGAGGGCAGCGTCGAAGGCGCCTGGCTGATGGCTTGGTCGAATACCGCGGCGTCGTCGCAGAGCCGGTCGAGGTTCGGGCTGGTATTCCGGTCGTATCCGTAGCAGCCGAGGTGGTCGTAGCGCAGGGTGTCGATGGAGATCAGGATCGCCCCGGTGACCGGCGGCTGGGGGTCGGAGCAGGCCGCGGTGGCCGCGAGGGCGAGGAAGAGCAAGGCGCCGTAGAGGATCTTCGGGGCGCGCAGGGGCCGCGGGGACCGTGGATGCGGACGGGACCCGGTCGGCGGTTGAACGTCGAGCGGGCTGCGGGTCACGGTCTGAGCCTCGATGGAGATCGAAGGGGGGCGGCGTCGGAGGCGCACGTCGTACGCGTCTTGTAGACTCGGGTCCATGGTACAGGATCTCTTCGCGGTGGCCGTCGGGCTCGGGCTGGCCGCGGCCTGCGGGTTCCGGGTGTTCGTGCCTCTCCTGGCCATGGGCTTGGCGGTGCGGACCGGCCACCTGGCGGTCTCGCCCGGTTTCTCCTGGGTGGGCGGCGACGCCGCCCTGATCGCCTTCGGCGTCGCGACGGTGCTCGAGATCGCCGGCTACTACGTTCCCTGGGTGGACAACCTCCTCGACACGGTGGCGTCCCCCACGGCGGTGATCGCCGGCATGCTGGCAGCGGCCTCGGTGATGACCCACATGGACCCGTGGCTCCGCTGGACCGTGGCGGTGCTCGCGGGGGGCGGCGTGGCGACCGCCGTCCAGTCGGTCACGGTCGCCGGGCGGCAGCTCTCCAGCCTGACCACCCTCGGCCTGGGCAACCCGGTCCTCGCCACCCTCGAGACGGTGAGCTCCGCCGTCCTCGCCGCGCTCGCGGTGCTCCTCCCGATCCTGGCCCTCCTGCTCGTGGCCCTGCTCTTCGCGTTGGCGGTGCGCTGGGTGCTCTTCCGCCAGCCCCGCGTGGCGAAGCCTCATCTGAGGTCGCCCTCCTGACCGACCGCTGGGCCGTCTGGATCGACACCGGCGGGACCTTCACGGATGCCCTGGGGCGCGATCCGGAGGGTCGCCTGCTGCGCGTCAAAGTGCTCTCCTCGAGCGCTCTGCGCGGGCGCGTGCGCTCCGATCTCGGCGACGGGGGCCTGGTGGTCGAGGCCTCGTGGCTGCCGGAGGGGGGCGGAGGGGGCCCGGCGGCCGGCCCCCTCCTCGCCGGCTGCTCCTTGCGCTGGCTGGGCGCCGCGTCCGAAGTGGGCACCCGGGAAGAGGGCGTCGAGGGCTTCGACCCCGTAAAGGGCGTGCTCCGCCTCGCGCCGGACGTGCGCGCGGGCCGGGGGGGGGCCGCAGTCAGCCGGCCCGGCCGAGCGGGCCAGGTGTTCGAGATCCGCTCGCCGGAGGACGCCCCGGTCCTCGCCGCGAGGCTCCTCACCCGCACGCCCCAGGCGCGCCCCCTGCCCCCCATGGACCTGCGCCTCGCCACCACCCGGGGGACCAACGCCCTCCTGGAACGCAAGGGAGCCGCCACCGCCTTGTTCGTGACCCGGGGTTTCGGCGACCTCCTGGAGATCGGCGACCAGGCACGCCCCGACCTCTTCGCCCTGGCGGTGGAGAAGCCCGAGCCCCTCTACGAGTCGGTGGTCGAGGTGCCCGAGCGGTTGGCGGCCGACGGCTCGGTGCTCGTCCCCCTGGAGGCGGTCCTCGACGAGGGCGCCTTGGACCAGGAGATCGCGGGGCTCCTGGACAGCGGCGTGCGGAGCGCCGCCGTGGCTCTCCTCCACAGCTACCTGCGACCGGATCACGAGGAGCTCCTGGCGCGGCGCCTGGAGGCGGCCGGGTTCACCCACGTCTCGTGCTCCGCGGAGCTCGCGCCTCTGATCAAGATCCTGCCTCGGGCGGAGACCGCGGTGGTGGACGCCTACCTGGGCCCGGTGATCGGCGAGTACCTGGAGCGGGTCGGCGAGGCGCTCCCGGAGGGCGCGACGCTCCACGTCATGACCAGCGCCGGCGGCCTGGTCTCGGCCGGCGAGTACCGGGCGAAGGACAGCCTCCTTTCCGGTCCGGCGGGGGGTGTGGTGGGGGCGGCCGAGGCGGGGGCACGGGCCGGCGCCTCGCGGGTGATCAGCTTCGACATGGGCGGCACCAGCACCGACGTGGCTCGCTACGACGGCGCCTACGAGTACCTCTTCGAGCACCGGGTGGGCGACGCCCGGCTGGTGGCCCCGGCCCTGGCGATCGAGACGGTGGCGGCCGGCGGCGGCTCGATCTGCCGTTTCGCCGCCGGCCGCCTGCTGGTGGGGCCCGAGAGCGCCGGCGCCGCACCCGGGCCGGCCTGCTACGGCGCCGGCGGCCCCCTGACCCTCACCGACGTCAACCTGCTCCTGGGCCGCCTCGACCCGGAGCGCTTCGGCATCCCGGTGGACCGGGCCGCGGCCGAGCGTCGCCTCGACGAGCTCGCCGCGGCGGTCGCCGCCGAGCGTGGGGACGCGGCGGCTCCCGAAGCCCTCCTCGCCGGTTGCCTGGCCATTGCCGACGAGCGCATGGCCGACGCCGTCCGACGGATCTCGGTGCGCCGCGGCTACGACCCCGCGGACTACGCCCTGGTCGCCTTCGGTGGGGCCGGGGGCCAGCACGCCTGTTCCCTGGCCGAGCTCCTGGGGGTCGAGCGGGTGGTGGTGCCCGAGGACGCCGGCCTGCTGAGCGCCGTGGGCCTGGGCGCGGCGGTCGTCGAGCGCTTCGCCCAGCGCCAGGTGCTCGCGCGGCTCGACCAGGTGGGCGGGACGCTGGGTGCGAGCCTCGACGAGCTGGCCGAGGAGGCCGCTGCCGCCGTCCGGCGCGAGGGTGTGGACGCCGGGGACGTGGTGGTGCGCCGGAGGATCGCCCACCTGCGCCTCGCGGGTCAGGAGACCAGCGTGCCGGTGGAGGTGCTGCCCGGCGGGGATCGGCCCGGCTTCGACCTGGAGGGCGCCTTCGCCGCCGCCTACCGCGAGCTCTACGGCTACCCGCCGCCGGAGCGGCCGGTGGAGGTGGAGTCGCTGCGGGTGGCGGCCTCGTCCCGGCCGGCCGAGAGGCCTTCACCCAACGGGCCGGGTCGCACGCGGCGGGCCGAGCCGGTCGCCGCCGGCCGCGCCTTCTTTGCCGGGGCCTGGGTCGAGACCGGGATCTTCGAACGGGGTGCCCTGGCGCCGGGGGATCACCTCCGCGGGCCGGCCCTGGTCTTCGAGCGCCACGCGGCGACGGTGGTGCCGCCGGGATGGCAGGCGTCCGTGGACGGCGGCCGGGCCCTGATCCTCGTACGCTCCGGGGAGGGCCCGATCGATGGATAGGCGCTGCGGGTAGGATCGGGGACCATGTCGGAGCCGAGCGCACCGGGGGCGGTCGTCGAGGAGCTGTTCACCGCCCGCTTCGAGGCCCTCGCCCGGGAGATGGGCGAGCTCCTCCGCAGGACCGCTCTCTCCACCAACGTCAAGGAGCGCCTCGACTTCTCGTGCGCCCTCCTCGACCCGGAGGGCGAGCTGGTGGTCAACGCCCCCCACATCCCGGTCCACCTGGGGGCCCTGGGCCTGTGCGTGCGAACCGTCGCCGAGGCCCTCGACCTCGCTCCCGGGGACGTCGCCGTCACCAACAGCCCGGCCTTCGGAGGATCGCACCTGCCGGACGTGACCGTGATCACGCCGGTCTTCGAGCCCGGGGCGGGCGGCGGCCGGCCGGCCCTCCTGGGCTACGTCGCCAGCCGCGCCCACCACGCCGAGATCGGCGGCACGCGCCCCGGTTCCATGCCTCCCGACGCCCGGTGCCTGGCGGAGGAGGGGGTGGTGATCCCACCGACGCGTCTCGTCTCCGGTGGCGAGCCCCGCTGGGAGGCGGTCCGGGCACTGCTGGCGGGCGGGCCGCATCCGAGCCGGGCGGTGGCCGAGAACCTGGCCGACCTGGGAGCTGCGGTGGCGGCCAATCACCGCGGCGCCGAGGGTCTGATCGCCCTGGTGGCCGCCCACGGCCGGGAAGCCGTGACCGGGCAGATGCGGAGTCTCGCCGGCCGCGCCGAGCGGCGGTTGAGGGAGGCCCTCGAGCGCCTGGGCGACGGCCTCTACCGGGCCGAGGAGCGCCTCGACGACGGCAGCCCGCTGGCGGTGGCGATCGAGGTCGAGGGCGGCCGGGCGAGAATTTCCTTCGCCGGCTCGGGACCGGTCCATCCGGGCAACCTCAACGCCACCCCCGCCGTGGTCCGGAGCGCGGTGCTCTACGTTCTGCGCCTCCTGGTCGAGGGCCCCCTGCCCCTCAACGAGGGGTTGCTCCGACCGGTGGAGCTGGACATCCCCCGGGGACTGCTCAACCCCGAATTTCCCGTCGACCCGCGGCGCGCGCCGGCGGTGGTGGGGGGGAACGTCGAGACCAGCCAGCGACTTGTCGACACCCTCCTGCGCGCCCTGGGTCTCGCCGCCTGCAGCCAGGGGACCATGAACAACGTGCTCTTCGGCAACGCCGGCTTCGGGTACTACGAGACCGTGTGCGGCGGCTGCGGTGCCACTCCGGGGACCGACGGGGCCTCGGCGGTTCACAGCCACATGACCAACACCCGGATCACCGACCCGGAGGTCCTCGAGCGGCGCTACCCGGTGCGCCTGGAACGCTTCGCCGTGCTTCGGGGCACGGGCGGGGCGGGGCGCTTCCGCGGCGGCGACGGGGTGGTGCGCGAGCTCTCGTTCCTGGAGCCCGTCTCCCTCTCGATCCTGAGCCAGCACAGGATCGAGCGGCCCTACGGCATGGCCGGCGGAGAGGCCGGAGCGCCGGGACGCCAGCGGGTGATCCGCGCCGACGGCGAGGAGCTGGAGCTCGCCCCGGTCGACGGCTGCGAGATCGAGCCCGGAGACCGCCTGGTCCTCGAGACCCCCGGCGGCGGGGGGTGGGGAAGCCCGTGAAGCGCCTCGCCTCGGTGCTCGTCTGGTCGGTCCTCGCCGCGGCCTTCATCGGCCCGGGCACGGTGACCACCTGCGGGGTGGCCGGCGCCTCGTTCGGCACCTCGCTCCTCTGGGCGCTCGGCTTTTCCGTGGTCGCCACCCTGGTGCTTCAGGAGGCGAGCGCCCGCCTCACCGTGCGCTCGGGCCGGGACCTGGCGCGGGCCCTCCGGGAGAGCTACCACGGCGGCCCCGGGGGCGGGGCGATCCTGGTGCTGGTCCTGGGTGCGATCCTCCTGGGCAACGCGGCCTACCAGGCGGGAAACCTGCTGGGGGCCGCCGCCGGGGCGGGGTTGATCCTGGGCGCCGCCCCTTGGACCCTGGCCCTGGCCGCCGGCGCCGTGGCCGCCGTGCTCCTCTGGGTCGGGGCGCCGCGCACGGTGGCTCGGCTCCTCGCCCTCCTGGTGGCCCTCATGGGCGTGGCCTTCCTGGTGACCGCCTCCCAGGTCCATCCGGCCGCGTCGGAGATCGTCCGGGGCCTCCTAGTGCCCTCGAGCCCGGCCGGAGCGGGGCTGTTGATCCTCGGCCTGGTGGGCACGACGGTGGTGCCGTACAACCTCTTCCTGGGCTCGGGCCTGGCGGAAGGCCAGGAGCTCGGGAACGTCCGCTTCGGCCTGACGGTGGCCATCGTCCTGGGGGGTGTGATCTCCATGGGGGTGCTGGTGGTGGGCGCGGCTACGCCCG
This sequence comes from uncultured Acidobacteriota bacterium, assembly GCA_963739795.1. GTDB lineage: Bacteria > Acidobacteriota > Thermoanaerobaculia > Multivoradales > DATKCC01 > CAVUBL01. The sequence continues at coordinate 43,430 of CAVUBL010000018.1, forward strand.
GCCCCTTCGCCTTCGGCGCGGTCGCGGCGGCCCTTTCCGGACGCCTGGGGGCCTGGGCCGGCCCGCTCTTCGGTTGGGGCCTGGCGGCGGCGGGGCTGTCGTCGGCCACCACGGCGCCTCTGGCGGCGGCTCTCACCGCCCGCGGGCTGTTCGGTGCCGACGCCGACGATCCCCGCTGGAGCCCGCGCTCCTGGCGCTACCGGGCGGTCTGGATGGGCGTGCTCCTCTTCGGGCTGGCCTTCGGGGTGAGCGGCGTGCCGCCGGTGCCGGCGATCCTGCTGGCGCAGGCGTTCAACGGCGTGGTCCTGCCGGTGGCGGCGATTTTCCTCCTGCTGGCGGTCAACGACCGGCGCCTGCTCGGGGCCGACGCGGTCAACGGCGTGTTTACCAACGCGGTGACCGCCCTGGTGGTGGCGGTGACGGCGGTGCTGGGGGCGGCGGGGGTGCTGCGGGCGCTGTTCGCCGCCCTGGGTCTCGCCGCGCCGGGCAACCGGGTGCTGCTGGCGGCCGGTCTCCTGACGGTCGTCGCCCTGGCGCTGCCGGTCACCCGGGCGGTCCAGCGGCGCCGGGCGGCCTGAGGCGCCCGAACGGCGTCGGCCTACTCCTCGCCCAGAGCCACCTTGGGATCGACCCGGGCCGCCTGCCGCGCCGGGAGCAGGGAGGCGAGGAGCGTCGCCCCGGTGAGGACGGCGAGGACGACGGCGTAGGTCGCCGGGTCGTCCGGGCGGACCTCGTGGAGCAGGCTGCTCAGCGTCCGGGAGAGTGCGAGCGCGCCGGCGGTGCCGAGGGCGAGCCCGATACCCGTCAAAGTCATCGCCTCGCGCAGCACGAGGGAGAGGACCGACCGCTGCCGGGCCCCGAGGGCGACTCTCACGCCGATCTCGTGGGTGCGGGCCGAGACCGAGTAGGCCATCACCCCGTAAAGGCCGACGGCGGCCAGGAGCAGCGCGAGGACGGCGAACGTACCCATCATCCATAGGGTGAACCGAGGGCGGGCGACGCTTCTCTCGACGACCGACGCCATGGTCTCTACGTCGTAGACCGGCACGTGGGGTGAGACCTCGTGAACGGCGCGAGTGAGGCTCGCCGTGAGCGCCGCCGGATCGCCCGCCGCGCGGACCAGGAAGCTGCGCGCCCGGACGGGGGCGTCGGGGCCGGCGCCGTCGATGGAGGTGTAGATCTCGGGCAGGGGCGCCTCACCGAGCCGCGCAATGGGCGCGCCGGCCACCACGCCGACGATCTCGCGCCACTCCTGGGGCTCCGCCAGGCCGAGGTAGGTCCGCAAGTGCCGCCCGATCGCATCACCGTCGGGGAAGTAGCGCTCCTGGAATGCGCGATTGACGACCACCACCGGCCGACCCGAGTCGACATCCGCCCGCTCCATCGTCCGTCCGCGGAGCACCGGGATCCCCAGCGCCTCGAAGTACCCGGGGCTCACCCAGCGTGTCTGGGTGTAGTGGTCGGCAGAGTCGGCGCCGTCCGGCGACGCGGCCAGCGACGGCCCGCCCTCGACATCCACCAGCGCGTCGCCCATCGAGCCCGAGAGCGGCACGGAGCTTACGGTGCCGGCGGCCTCGACGCCGGGCACCTGACGGATCCGATCGACCATGCGGCGGAACAGGCGATCGACCTGAGCCAGGTCCGGAGCGTCGAGCGGCGAGATCGCGGCCCGGAAGGTGAGGGCTTGGCCGGCGTCCATCGCCGGGTCGGCCGAGGTCAGCCGGGCGAAGCTGCGTACGAAGAGGCCGGCTCCGACCGCGAGCACCATGGTGAGGGCGACCTCCACGACCACCAGGGAGCGCCGGAACCGCTGGCCGCGGCGACTCGCTGAGGCGCTGCGGCCCTCCTCGCGCAACGTCCCCGCGAGATCGAGCCGGGCGGTCTGGAGCGCCGGCACGAGGCTCACCGCGAGCGCGACGAAGAGCGACACGGAGAGAGAGAAGGCGAGGACCGACAAATCGAGAGAGAGGGCACCCAGACGCGGAAGCTGCACCGGTGCGAGGTGGATGAGCAACGGGGTGGCGAGTCGGGCCCCGACCACGCCGGCGATCGCGCCGCCGCCCGCGAGCAGGAGGCTCTCGGTCAGGAGCTGACGGACGATCCGCGGCCTCCCCGCTCCCAGGGCCGTGCGCACGGCAACCTCACGCCGGCGGCGCTCGCCGCGGGCGAGGAGCAGGTTGGCGACGTTCGAGCAAGCGATGAGCAGCACCAGCGCGACGGCGCCGGAGAGCACAAGTAGGGCACGGCGGACGTCTCCGACGACGTAGTGGCCGAGCGGCGTCACGAGCATTCGCGCGTTGGTGGACTCGTAGATCGCTCGGTGCTCGGGCGGCAGGGACTCGATCACGGCCTGGAGCTCGGTCCCGGCCTGGTCGGCGGAGACTCCCGGGCGCAGGCGGCCGACAGCATTGAGGTAGTGGCCGCCCCACTGGGGGTCGGCCGGGTCGATTCGGCCGGGCAGGTAGAGCTCCGCCGGGTCGCCGGTCTGGAGGTCTTCCGGCAGTGCGAAACCGGCCGGCATGACGCCGATCACGGTCCGCGGCTCGCCGTCGACCCGGATGGACGTGCCGACGACGCCCGGGTTCGATCCGAAGGACCCGCGCCACAGGGCCTGGCTCAGGACCACCACGGGCTCGCCGCCCGGGGCGTCCTCGGCGGGCGAGAAGCCACGTCCGATCGCCGGTTGGACGCCGAGCGCGGAGAAGAGGTCCGCCGACACGCGCGCCGTCCAGATGCGCCGGGGCTCGTCCCCGACCTCGAGAGTCGCTCCGGACCGAGCTGAAACCCCGAGCAGGGCGAGATCTCGGGCCTGTCGCTGGAAGGTGAAGAGCTGGCCCTCGCTGAGCCCGTAGGTCGCCTGATCACCGAGGGCCGGGAACTCGGTCCGGATCGCGACCAGCCGATCGGGAGCGCGGTAGGGGAGCGGCGCGAGGAGCACCTGGTCGACGACGCTGAAGATCGCCGTCGTCGCGCCGATGCCCAGTGCGAGGGTGACGATCGTGACGGCGGTGAGGAGAGGTTCGCGTGCGAGGGCCCGGAGGGCTTGGCGGAAAGAGCGGAGGGGGCTGTCCATGGGCGGTCCGGACGCGCACCGGTCAGTTCAGCTCGACCCGCAGGTCGCCGACGCCGCTGTCGAGCTCGATGTGGGCCGGGCCGGTCCCTTCTTTCCATTTGAGGTTGCCGCCCACCATGCCGTGGCCTTCGATGGTGTGCCCGCCGACCACCAGGTCGACCTTGCCGACCCCGGTGTCCATGTCCACCGAGCCCATGGCCTTTTCGGGCGCCACGACCGAGATCTCACCGACGCCCACGTCGACCTCCACGTCCCCCTCGAGACCGCGGATCGAGACCTCGCCGACCCCCATGTCCACCTCGAACCCGAGCTTGCGGGGGATGAGCAGGTGGGCCTTGACCGAGAGGCCCCGGTCCCGGAGCTTGGGCCAGTCGCTGACGTCGACGCCCAGGCGCGAGCCGGTCCGGCGGATCTTCAAGGAGATGGAGTCCGCCACCCTCTTGCAGCGCTCGTCGTCGGCCTTCTCGCAGAGGATCGCCACCTCGACGCGGACCGAGTCGCCGTCGGTCGCTTCGGCGTCGAGCTCGCCGACTTGCGAGTGGAAGCCGATCTGGGCGGCGTCGTCGACGGCGAGATCCTGTGTCAGGCTGCGGACCGTGACGTCGGCCCGTGCGGCCACCGCGGAGAGGAGGCCGAGGGCGACCAGGACGAGGGTGGGGGCGAGGCGGTGCGGAGCGGAACACGGACGGCTTCGTTCGCGCATGACGGAGTCTCCCGGGGATGAGATCATTGCAGGCCGATCTTCGGCCCTTCGGAACGTTCTTACGATGCGTGTGCGAGAAAGGTTCCAGCCATGACCCCGACCCGCCTTCGCGCGAGGGCCGCTGGAGCCGCCCTCCTCGCGGCCTTGTCCGGCCTCGCCGCCTGCTCGAGCAACCCGGCGACCGGGCGGCCGCAGCTTTCCCTGCTCTCGACCCAGCAAGAGATCGACATGGGGCGCAAGTCCCACCAGGAGGTCCTCGACTCCTTGGGGGCCTACCCGGACCCGGCGCTCCAGGCCTACGTCTCCCGCGTCGGCCACCGCCTGGCGGAGGTCTCCGGGCGACCCGACCTGCCCTGGACGTTCACGGTGATCGACGACCCGTCGGTCAATGCCTTCGCCCTGCCGGGAGGCTTCGTCTATCTGACCCGAGGAATCCTCGGCTACATGTCCTCGGAGGCCGAGATGGCCGCGGTGCTCGGCCACGAGATCGGCCACGTCACCGCCCGGCACGCCGTGGAGCGCATCAGCAAGTCCGAGCTCGCCAACCTGGGGCTGATGGCGGGGATGATCCTCTCGCCCGGCCTGCGCGACTACGGCGACGTGGCCCAGGCCGGTCTCGGGGTCCTGTTCCTCAAGTTCAGCCGGGACGACGAGCGCCAGGCGGACGACCTCGGTTTCAGTTACCTCAACCGGGCGGGCTACGACCCGCGGGAGATGGTGGCCATGTTCCGGGTGCTCGAGCGGGTGAGCCAGGGCGCTCCGCCCGGCCGCCTGCCCGGCTGGCTCTCGACCCACCCGGACCCCACCGACCGCCTCTTGCGGATCCAGGCCGAGCTCGAGGCCGAGCCCCGGGAGCTCCTGGGCAGCGCGGTGGGCCGCGCTGCCTTTCTCCAGAGGACCGACGGCATCGTCTTCGGCGAGGACCCGCGCCAGGGTTTCTTCGAGGGATCGACCTTCTACCACCCCGGGCTCGCCTTCCAGGTGACGTTCCCGGCGGGCTGGGCGACCAGCAACCAGCGGCAGACGATGGGCGCCCTGAGCCCGAAGGAGGATGCGGTGGTGGCCCTTTCGCTGACCGCTGACCGGTCGCCCGCCGAGGCGGCCCGTCGCTTCTTCGCCCAGGAAGGCGTCGAGGAGGGGAGCGCCTGGCGCGACTCCATGGGCGGGCTGCCGGCGGTGGCGAGGGGCTTCCGCCTCGACCGCGCCTCAGCCGGGGACGTGGAGGGGCTCGTGGCCTTCGTGGCGGACGGCAGCCGGGTCTTTCGGCTCCTCGGCTACGCCCTGGCGGACCGCTTCGAGCGCTACCGGAGTGATCTCGCGGCTTCCCTCGGCAGCTTCGCGCGCCTCACCGATCCCCGGTACCTGCGGGTCGAGCCGAAGAGGATCAAGCTGGTGACGCTGCCACGGGCCATGACGATCGACGAGCTCCAGGCCGCCTTCCCCTCGACCGTGCCGACCGAGACCCTGGCGATCCTCAACCAAGTCGAGGCCGGGCAGACCCTCGCCGCGGGCACCGAGGCCAAGCGCGTCGTCGGCGGTGCCCTCCCGTAGTCCGAACGCCAGCCGATCTTGCCCGCGAGGGAGGGCAGGGGATGGAGTTGGGTGGCGATCCAGAAAAATAGGCCGGACCACCTCGCGGCGGCCCGGCCTTCAGGGTGCGGAGCCGAGGAGCCGTTCGGCTCATCGGTCCGTCGGTCGGATCTGAGAGACGGCGGCTACGAGCCGTCGTCTCCGCTGTCGTCGGCGAACTTGTCGTTGCCGACGATCTTCACGTCGTCCTGGAGCTGGAGCTGGTCGGCGCCGTCGTGGGCGGTGAAGCTCACGGTCACCGTGTGCTCCGAGCCGGAGACCGGCATGTCGAGGAGCCCGAGGACCTTGCTCTTGGGGAACTGCGCCCGGACGTGGTCGCCCTCGAGCCGGGCCGTGGTGGCCGCCAGGGGCTCGGCGTCGGCGTTGTCGCCGGAGAGCTCGATGGAGGCCGTGTCGATGGCGCCGAGGCCGGTGCCGCGGATGAAGGCGGTGACGCTGCCCGAGCTCTGGTCGTAGTTGAGGTTCCAGCTACTGGGGTCGATCTGGAGCGACAGGTCGCCGAGCTCCTGGCCGCCGTCGCCCCCCGAGTCGTCCTTGCCCGTGATCGTCACGTCCGCGGTCAGCTCGGAGGTCCCTTCCTGGCCGTCGATGGCGAACTGCACGGTGACCGCGTGGACGCTACCGCTGGTGGGCATGTCGAGGAGCCCGAGGACCATGTTCTTGGCGAACTGGGCTCGGTCGTGGTCGCCCTCCCGGGTGGCGGAGACCGGCGCCAGGGGCTCGGCGTCGGTGTTGTCCCCCAGGAGCAGGATCGAGTCCAGCACGACCTGGTCAAACCCGGTGCCGCGGAGGAAGGCGGTCACGGTGCCCGAGCTCTGGTCGTAGTTGAGGTTCCAGGTGTCCGGATCGATCTCCAGAGAGAGGTCGACCTGCGGTGGAGGAGGCGGTGGCTCGGTGCCGCCACCGTCGCTACCCCCGTCGTTGCCACCACCGCCCTGGTCGCTACCGCCGGTGCCGCCCTGGCTCGAGCCGCCGCTGCGCTGGATGTCGGTGACGCTGGCGCTCGAGCCCGAGACGTGGACGGAGATCTGGATCTGCTCGGCCGGCTGGACATTGGGGATCGGAACGCTCGCCGAGGAGGCCGCCCGCTCGAAGACCAGGACCTGATTGCCGGAGGGCACGGTCTGGAAGCCGAAGCGGCCGGCGGCGTCGGTGGACGTGGCGAGGCCGGTGCCCTGGATGCGGACGGTCATGCCGGAGCCGCTGCTGTCCGCCGGGCTCTGGTGGATCGGGGTACCGGGGGCAGCGCCGGTGACGACGGCGGGACCGGTGGTCAGGCTGCCGCCGCTCGAGCCGGTGACCGAGACCTGCCCGGTGATCGAGGCGGTGCCGCTCGCTGACGGCATGCCGGGATCGGTCGGGCTGGCGCCGCCGCCACCGCCGCAAGCTGCTGCAGTCAGAACGAGGGCGGCGCCAGAGGCCAGCGCCAGAAGCCGGAGCACCGTCCGGCCCTTCCGCGTCGGCGTTCGTGACCGGGGATCGGAATAGGCCATGAAACTCTCCTCCAACCGATGGCCGCACCCGGGGTTCTCAGAGCACGACAATAGATGAATCACAATATGCAGATAGAGTATGGGTATATGGCCCTCGCTTGTCAAGTCGGGGTCGAGTCGGGGCGATATCGAGCCCCCGCCGAGGCTCAGCGGACCCGGTGGCGCCGGTTGCGGATGTAGTCGGCGAGGATGAACTCGCCCAGGTTGTACGGCGAGGCGAAATAGGCCCGACCCCGGTTGACCTGGGTGAGCTTCTCTACGAAGTCGGTCAGCATGGGGTCGGTGGCGAGCATGAAGGTGGTCACGACAACCCGCTGGCGCCGGCACAGGTCGGCCTCCTCGAGCGTCTTGTTGACGATCTTCATGTCGAGGCCGAAGGGGTTCTTGTAGACCCTTCCGCCCTCGGTGATCGCGGAAGGCTTGCCGTCGGTGATCAGGAACACTTGGCGGTTGGGCTGCTTCTGCCGCGCGAGGAGGCCGCGGGAGAGCTGGAGGGCCTCCCGGGTGTTGGTGTGGTACGGGCCGGCCTCGACGTAGGGGATGTCGGCCAGATCCACGCGCTCGGCCCGGTCGCCGAATAGGATGACGCCGAGGTAGTCCTTCGGGTATTTCGTGGTGATCAGCTCGGTGAGCGCCAGGGCCACCGTCTTGGCGGGGGTGATCCGGTCCTCGCCGTAGAGAATCATGGAGTGGCTGATGTCGATGGCCAGGACCGTGGCGCAGGAGGTCAGGTGCTCGGTCTCGTGGACCTCCAGGTCCTCTTCGGCGAGGTCCAGGGAGCCGCGGGTGCGCTTGAGGGTGTTCTGGAGGGTGCGGGCCGCGTCCAGGTGGTGGAGGTTGTCCCCGAAGCGGTAGGGCCGAGTCTCGGGCAGGCGCTCTAGCCCTTCGCCGGCGGTGCGCACCGGGTGATAGCCGGGGCCGGAGCGGGCGAGGCCCGAGAAGACCTCCTCGAAGGCGCTCCGGCGGATCCGCCGCTCGCCGGAGGTGGTGAGCTGGAGGCCGCCCTCGGCGTCGCGCGCCACCAGGTTCTGCTCCTCGAGGGAGGCGAAGAAGGCGTCGAGGTCGAGGTCCTCGTCGAGGTAGCCCTGCTGCTGGAGGTAGCGCATCCACTCCATGGCCTGCTCCGGGTCGCCGCCCGAGGCGAGGAGGAGCTGGTTGAACAGGCGCAGCAGGTCGAGGCCCGCGAGGAGCGAGCGGAGGAGCTCGGGATCGAGATAGCGGTAGCGGTGCCTCATGTCGTTCCGGCCGCTCGGCCGCCCGGCGGCGCGCGGCTCGGCGGGCTCAGTGCGGTTTCAGGAGCTGGAACTTGACCATCTCCTTGTAGCTCACCTGGCTGTCCAGGTCCTGGCGGGCCAGCTTCAGGTGCTGGTGGAGCCCTTCGAGGATCATTTCGGCCAGGAGCGTGCGCTGCGGCGGGGCCGGGGCCTCGTCCGGGGCGGCATCCGAAACCAGCCCCTCGCCGCGGGCGCCGGCGAGCTCCCAGAGCCCGGGCACCCTCCGGATCTCGGCCTCGTAGTCCTCGTAGGGCTGCTCGTCGTCCAGGGTCACCTGGTGGCCCTCGGCGAACCAGGCCACGATCTCGGCGTAGGGGCCCACGTCGTCCTCGCCGCCGCTGCCGAGCTCCTTGCCGACTTCGGGAAAGCGGCGGCTGAACACCCGCTTGACCGCCTCGCCCACGAGCCTCCGGGCCACCACTTCCGCCCCCTGTTGCTCGCCCTCGTAGACCATCTCGACCTTGCCGGTGATCGCCGGAAGCAGCATTTGAAGGTCGCACAAGCGGGGGTAGACCGGCCGGTCGCCGGTGGTCAGCGCCCGGCGCTCGAGGTTCGAGGCGAGCAGCTCCATGGCCGAGATCGAGACGCGGGCCGAGACCCCGGAGCTCTGGTCCACCAGGTCGCTCTCCCGCGCGGCGAAGGCGATCTCCTCGACCAGCAGGCGGACCTCCTCCGGGATGACGATGGAGTCGTCCCGCTCGGTCCAGGCCTCCTGGCGGGTGATGTCGGCGGCAATCCGCGTGTCGGGCGGATAGTGGGTGAGGATCTGCGAGGAGATCCGATCCTTGAGCGGGGTGATGATGGAGCCGCGGTTGGTGTAGTCCTCCGGGTTGGCGGAGAAGACCATGAGCAGGTCGAGGGGGATGCGCACCGGGAAGCCGCGGATCTGGAGGTCCCGCTCCTCGAGGATGTTGAACAGGCCGACCTGGATGCGGGGGGCGAGGTCGGGCAGCTCGTTGATGGCGAAGATCCCCCGGTTGGTCCTGGGGATGATCCCGAAGTGGATCACCTCCGGGTCGGCGAAGGTGAGCTTGCGGGTGGCGGCCTTGATGGGATCGATGTCGCCGAGGAGGTCGGCGATGGAGACGTCGGGCGTGGCCAGCTTCTCGTTGTAGCGGGCGTCGCGGGGCAACCACTCGACCTCGGCGTCGTTCCCGAAGCGCTCGATCAGGCGCTGGGCCTGGACCGAGATCGGAGCCAGCGGGTCGTCGTTGAGCTCGGCGCCGGCGAGCACCGGCACCTCGGAGTCGAGGAGGCTCACCAGCGACCTGAGGAGTCGGGTCTTCGCCTGGCCGCGCAGGCCGAGGAGGATGAAGTCGTGGCCGGCGAGCAGAGCGTTGACGATCCCCGGGATCACCGTGCGCTCGTAGCCGAGAACGCCGGGGAAAAGGCGCTCCCGAGCGGCGAGCTTGGCCCGCAGGTTCTGCCGCACCTCCTCCTTGACGGACCGGGGCCGATAGCCGGAGGCCTTGAGCTCGCCGAGGGTTGTCGCGCGCGCCGCCATCAGTCCTGGGTCTCGAGCCAGCGCTCCGCGTCCAGGGCCGACCGGCAGCCCGTGCCGGCGGCGGTCACCGCCTGGCGGTAGCTCGGGTCCATGGCGTCGCCGCAGGCGAAGACACCCTCCACGTTGGTCCTGGAGGTGGGCTCGGCCACCTCGATGTAGCCCACTTCGTTCATCTCGAGCTGCCCCTCGAAGATCTCGGTGTTCGGCTTGTGGCCGATGGCGATGAAGACCCCCTGGCAGGGGTAGAGGCTCTCCTCGCCGGTCTTGACGTTGCGCAGGCGCACGCCCTCGACGCCGCCCTCGCGGCTGCCCACCACCTCGGTGATCACGCTGTCCCAGACCCAGGCGACCTTGGGGTTGGCCTGGGCCCTGTCCTGCATGATCTTCGAGGCCCGGAGCTCATCGCGGCGGTGGACCACCGTGACCTTGCTCGCGTACTTGGTGAGGAAGGTCGCTTCCTCCAGGGCGGTGTCGCCGCCGCCCACGACGACCACCTCCTTGTCGCGGAAGAAGAAGCCGTCGCAGGTGGCGCAGGCCGAGACGCCGTAGCCCATGAGGTGGGTCTCGGACTCGATCCCCAGGAGCTTGGCGGTGGCGCCGGTGGCGACGATCAGGCTGTCGGCGTGGTAGGTCGCCTCGTCCGTGCGCAAGGTGAAGGGGCGCTTGGAAAGGTCGACCTCGACCGCCGCCTCGAACTTGCAGATCGCCCCGAAGCGGCGCGCCTGGTCGCGCATTTTGTCCATCAGCTCGGGTCCCAGGATGCCCTCCGGGAAGCCCGGGTAGTTCTCGACCTCGGTGGTGATGGTGAGCTGCCCGCCGGGCTGGTTGCCCTCGAGGACCAGCGGCGCCAGGTCGGCCCGAGCGGTGTAGAGCGCCGCGGTCAGACCGGCCGGACCGGAGCCGAGGATCACGACCCGGTGGTAGTTCTCCAGAGAAGACTTGTCATCGCTCATCGATCTGCCGGCTCCTGGGAATGGAAGGTCCGGTCGCCCGCGGGAGCGGACGCCGCTTCGACCGGGTCCGCAGTATAGCAACGGCTCCGGAAGGCTCCGGTCTTCCCAGACATACCCGCTCCAGCCTAGCGGTGCTCGGGAGGGGCCCCGCCTTCCTTTCCCCGACCATGGCGCTTCGCGCTGTGGCAATCGGGCCGCGTCCCCTTCCCCCGTGGGGCGGGAAGGGGATCGAGGGGCTGTGGGGGGCATCGGCTAGGGCGTCAGGCGGCGGTCGAGGGAGCGGTACTGGATCGCCTCGGCCACGTGGGGGGCGCGGACCCGGTCGCTGCCGGCGAGGTCGGCGATCGTCCGGGCGACCTTGAGGATCCGGTGGACCGCTCGGACCGACAGGCCGAGGCGCTCGAAGGCGGTGTCGAGGAGCCTCTGACCGGCGGCGTCCGGGGCGGCGTGCCGCCGCACGGTCTCGGGCCCCATGGCGGCGTTGAAGGGGGACGGCGCCCCGCGGCCGAAGCGCTCGGACTGAAGCCGGCGGGCGTCGGCGACCCGCCGGGCGACGGTGGCGGTCGGCTCGCCCGGGCCGGCGGAGAGCTCGGCGAGGCCGATGGCCGGCACCTCCACGTGGAGGTCGATCCGGTCGAGGAGCGGCCCGGAGACGCGGCCCCGGTAGCGGTCGACCAGCGGCGGTGTGCAGCGGCAGTCGTGGCGAGGATCCCCCAGGTGGCCGCAGGGGCACGGGTTCATGGCGGCGAGCAGGGCAAAGCGGGCCGGGAAGCGCAGGCGCGCCCGGGTGCGGGCGACGGTGACGAAGCCCTCCTCGATGGGTTGGCGCAGGGCCTCCAGGGTGTCGCGTCGGAACTCGGGAAGCTCGTCGAGGAAGAGCACCCCGCAGTGGGCGAGGCTGGCCTCCCCGGGGCGCGGCACGGAGCCGCCTCCGATCAGGGCGGCGGTGCTGATGCCGGGGTGCGGGCTGCGGAAGGGCCGACGCTGGAGGAGGCCCTCCGGCGGGCGGTCGGAGGCCAGGGAGTGGACCTTGGTCACGGCGATGGCCTCGGCGGTGGTCAGCGGCGGCAGCAGGCCCGGCAGCCGCCGGGCGAGCATCGTCTTGCCGGCGCCCGGCGGCCCGATGAACAGGAGGTTGTGGCCGCCCGCCGCGGCCACTTCGATCGCCCGCTTGGCGGCCTCCTGGCCCCGCACCTCGGAGAGGTCGGGGAGGGGCCGATCCTCTGCCGCCAGCGGCAGGACCGTCGCCGGGGGGACCCGGGCGCGGCCGAGGAGGTGCTCGATGGCTTCCGCCAGGCCGGTCAGCGGGATCACCGGTATCGCCCCGAGAGCGGCGGCTTCGCAGGCGGTGGGTCCCGGCAAGAGCACCTCGTCGAGGCCCATCTTTGCCGCGAGCTCGGCCATGGCGAGGCCGCCGCGTACCGGGCGGATCGTGCCGTCGAGGCCGAGCTCGCCGGCCAGGAGCTTGCCGTCGAGGGCGGCCTGGGGCACCTCGCCGTGGGCGGCCAGGAGCCCGAGGGCGATGGCCAGGTCCAGGTGGTTGCCTTCCTTGCGCAGGTCGGCGGGGGCCAGGTTCACCACCACCACGCGAGGTGGCAGGCGGAAGCCGCAGTTGCGGATGGCGCGGCGGACCCGCTCCCGGCTTTCGCGTACGGCGGCGTCGGGCAGGCCGACGATGCGCAGGCCGGGGAGCTGTCCGAAATGGACGTCCACCTCCACCTGCACGGGCCGAGCCTCGATCCCCCACGGGGTCGCTGTGGTCACACGGGCAAGCATCACCCTTAGAAGACGCAATCCGACGCTCCGATCTCGCACTTCGCCGACGCGGAGCTCGCCCTTCCTCTGACAAGAAGTTTCAGACGGCTGCCGATTTTTGTCGGGCCGGGAGCCGTCTAACCTCAGTCTTGTCATGGAAGGCGCCCGGAAACAGGCTCGCTTACGGGGGCTCGGGAACCTCTCGAACCCTCGCCGTCGACGGGCACGGAACCTGCAAAACCATCGACGCACTGCTCTTGATGCATATGTAGGCTCAGCTATTTTTCTGACGATCCCGATCCGGCAACCGTCCCTGGAGATCCCCACAAACGACCGACCGAAGGCTGCCGATGTTTAGGAATCGTCTGGTCCGACCCCTTCCCGATCCTTCGATCCACTTCTCTGTTCCCGTTCTCGTCCTCGTTGCCGCCCTCGGCGCCGGGTTCGTGAGTACGCCCCCGGCAGAGGCGACCTCGTACGTCATGATGTCGGACGCCGCCCTGGTCGATCAGGCGCCCCTGATCGTCGAGGCACGGGTAGTCTCATCGGAGCCCGCGCCGGTGGCGGGTCGCCCGGCGACCGACTACACCATCGACGTCCGGCGCGTCCTCAAGGGCGCTCCCAAGGCCAACCCCCTGACCGTTCGTGTGCCGGGAGGCGTCGACACCGACGGCGTGCCCTACCGCGTGTGGGGAGCTCCCGAGTTCCGCCCTGGGGAGGAGGTGCTTCTCTTTCTCGGCCCCCGGGGCGATGGCATGCTGGGGATCAGCCAGCTCATGCTCGGCGCCTTCCACCGGGGCCTCTTTGCGGGCCGGGAGCTCGCCGTCCGTGACCTCTCCGAAGCCATAGGCCTGACTCTGGACGGGGTTCCGGAGGCCAAGGCGGGGCAGACGGCGCGGGACTTCGAAGGGTTTGCCGAGTGGATCGCGGCCCGCGCGGGTGGGGGTTCCGCCGCGGCGCGGTATACGGTCGGCGTGCCTGCGGGCGGCCTCGCGAAGCTCGCGTCTCGCTTCACTCTCCTGGCTTCGGGCGGCATCCACTTCCGCTGGTTCAACGGCGGCGGAACCTGGTTCGCCTACCAGGCCGGGCAGTCCGGTATGCCGGACGGCGGTTTCCCGGAGGTCCAGAGTGCCCTGGCCGCGTGGGATGCCGACTCTGGCTCGAACCTGACCCTCGCTTACGGGGGCACCACCACACGGAGCAGTGGCTTCACCGGCCGCGACGGGGCCAACGTGGTCCTGTTCGACGATCCGAACCAGGAGATCACCGGCAGCTTCAACTGCTCGTCGGGCGGGGTGCTCGCCGTCGGCGGGGTGAGCGGTGTCTCCGGGACCGGCACGTACAACGGCCAGACCTACTACAAGATCGTCGAGGGCGAGGTGGTCACCCAGGACGGTGCCGGCTGCTATTTCGCGGGCAACGGCGGGAAGAATGGCGAGCAGGTCTTCGGCCACGAGATCGGCCACGCCCTGGGGCTCGGCCACTCCTGCGGCGACAGCTCCTCGCCGTCGTGCTCCGACCCCAAGCTCGACGACGCTCTGATGCGGGCCTACGCCCACAACGACGGGCGGGGCGCGCGCCTGGGCCAGGACGACCGGGACGCCATCGCGGTCCTCTACGGCAGCGGCTCGACGGCCTGCTCATCGCCGCCGGCGGCGCCGAGCTTCCTGGTGGCCGCGGCGGTCTCCTCCTCCCAGATCGCCCTCTCCTGGCAGGACAACTCCAGCGACGAAAGCGGCTTCGTGGTCGAGCGGCGGTCCGCGAGCTCCTCGACCTACTCGGTGATCGCCAACCTCGGGGCCAGCGCCTCCTCCTACGCCGACGCGGGGCTGGCGGCGGCAAGCACGTACACCTACCGGGTGCAAGCCGTGAGTTGCGGCGGTGGCTCCTCGTGGGCCGGGCCGGCGAGTGCCACGACCTCGTCGGCCGCGCCACCGCCGCCATCGCCCCCTCCGCCTCCGTCCCCGCCTCCGTCCCCGCCGCCTGCGCCGTCCCCGTCGCCCCCTCCGGTGCCCAAGGGCCTGACGGCGACCGCGCCGTCACCCCACGAGGTGGACCTCTCCTGGGCCGCCGGCGGCGCGGGGGCGACGGCCTTCCACGTGGAGCTTTCGACCGGCACCGGGTTCGACGAGGTCCGAACCCTGGCGGCGAGCCAGCTCGCCACGAGCCTCACCGACCTCCAGGCGAACCGCGCCTACACCTTCCGGGTCCGGGCGGAGGGCGCGGGAGGCTTCTCCGGGTACTCCAACTCGGCCCAGGTCAAGACCCCTCCGGAAGGGACCCTGACGCCGGAGGAGGTGGCGTGCGACGCCGCGCGCCTCGGCGGCTTCCTCGATCGCTTCGAGGTCGTGGCCGGCGCCGGTGTGGTCACCGGGGTCAACCTGTCGTTGACCGGCACGGGGGACTTCGCCGGCCTGGCCTACACGGCGGAGACGCCGAGCGAGCCGGAGGCCCAGCTCGCGTTCTCCACCAACCCGGAGGAGACGACGCTGCTGCGCAACCCGGCGCGGCCTCAGCTCTTCGGCGTCAGCCTCACCCGCAACCACCTGAGCTCGGACCTGGTCGCCGCCGGCGATCCGCGGGCCTTCCGCCTGCGCCTGAACCCGACCCTCGATCCCGACCCCGCGAACCCGGCGAGCCTGCTGGAGATCGACAACCTGGCCGGCTCGCCCGCCGCGGCCACGTCCGCCAAGCCCGGCCGGGGGCTGGCCTCGCTGGTCGACCCGTGCCACGGCGACCTGGGTACCTCGGATGTCCATGTCCTGCGTGTGCTCTCGAAGCTCGTCCGCGTCGACGTCCCCGGCGCTTCCGCGTACGAGACGGCGATCTATCGGGCTCCGGCGACCGAAACCTATCGCCTCGACGCCAGGGCCCTCGGAAGCGACGGGACTTTGCTAGGTACGCTCGCCGGCGAGGTCCACGTGACCTTCGACGGCCAGGGGGGGCTTCAGGACGGGTCGGTGCGGATCCTACCGGCCTGCCAGGGCGCCCAGACCTCCGGATGCACGAGCCTCGGCGGCAGCGCCGAGCTGGCCCTGATGCGGCCGGCCGCGAGCGGCGACCACGCCGGCTCCGGCGAGGTCCTGGTGAGCGCCGCCCGGGCCGGCTCGGCGGGCTCGGCGACGATACCGGTCGACTGGAGCCAGCTCCTCGCCGGGTCGACCTGGCTCCGGCCCCTGGCCGCCGCCTCGGGCTCGTCGTCCAGCGCCGCGGGCACCGGCGCTGGAGAAGAGACCTTGACCGGGGCGGAGGTGGCCTGTGACGGCGCACGGCTGGAGGGACTTCTCGACCGGCTGCGGGTGGTCGCTCCGGGCGCCGCCGACGGTGTGGGGGTGGACGTGAGCCTCACCCGGACGGGGGACTTCGCGGGCATCGCCTACGCGAGCGACTCGGGCGGCGGGACCGAGCGGCAGCTCGCGTTCTCGACCAACCCGGAGGAGACGACCCTCCTGCGCAACCCGGCGCGGCCGCAGCTCCTCGCCGTGAGCCTGTCACGCAACCTCCTCGATTCGGACCTGGTGACGGCCGAGGACCCGGCCCGCGTTCGGGTCCTCCTCGATCCGACCCTCGGCGGAAGCACCGCCGCTCCCGCGTCGCTGCTGGCGATCGACGACCTGGCGCCCGACGAGGGCGGCGCGGCGACCGACGCCAAGCCGGGGCGGGGGCTCTTCGACGTGCTGGGTACCTGCGAGCGCAAGCTCTCGCGCCGCGACGTCCATATGCTCCGCGTGCTCTCGAAGATCGCCCGCGCCCGGACGGACGGGGCGGCGGGCCACGAGGTGGCCCTCTACCGGGCGCAGCAGCCCGGGGTCTACCGGATCGACGTTTACCCGGTGGCGGCGGACGGTGCGGTTCTCGGCCGCCTGTCGGCGGAGCTGTCGGTGATCTTCGGCTCTGACGGGCAGCTCTCCTGGGGAACGCTGCGCCTCCTCGGCCGATGCTCGGGCACCCAGACGACCGGCTGCACGGCGCTCGCCGGGGTCTCGGAGCTCGTCCTCGAGCCGCCGGCCGGCGGCGGGCCGGCGCCCTCCCTGTTCTCCACGGCCCTCGACGGCTCCGGGCCGGCCTCCCGCTCCGTCGACTTTGCCGCCCTGCTTTCGGGGACCACCTGGGGGCAGCCTCTCTAGCCTGGACTATTCATGAGCACCTACTACGAGCCGCGATTGCATGCGATCTCAGGGCGTACTCGCTCTTCGCTCCTCAACGTACTGTCCAGTACGCCTGCGTCTCTCATCGCTACGTGCGCCCTGATCTCACACACACTTGCGCCTCTCGCTACGGCGCCTCATGAATAGTCCAGGCTAGGAGTCTGCGCAGCAGAAACACGTAGCCGCGCGCAAGGGTCTTACGGGGTGGATCCAAGGCGCGAGGAGGAGTCGATGCGGGGACATCGGAGACGACGAGCAACGCCGGAGACACCCCGTAACCCCCTTGCGCCCCGACCAACTCCCTCCGGTTGTCGGCGCCCGTTGCGGCGGCGTGTGGCCGTCTACTTCGTTCCCGCTCCTCGACGATGGCTCGGCATCGCCTGCGTCGCGGTGCCTCGTATCCGTCGGGCACCGGCCGAAGGCTGGTCGGGCGCTCGCAACGCGACTGCGCGTTTCTGCCGCGCAGACTCCTAGACGAGCAGCCCGGGGCCACGGGTCCCGGGTTCCACCCCCTCCCGTCCGCACGCGGGAGGGGGGCTTTTTGTCTAGGTATTCGATCCCGGGAATCCGCTGGCTTTCAGCCGTCGAGGCATCCGCTGCGACGGCGTTGCGCTCCCTGCGGCATAGCTCGGGCTGTGCCTCAGTGGCGCGCCTTGTCGCGAGCGGCGCCTCGGCGCCCTCGGTGCTCAGCGGATTTCCGGGATGGGGCACCTGGCGAATTCCGAACAGTCGGTGGGCGTCTTCCCACTTCCGCACTTGTCGAGTCTTCCGAGACCGTCGCAACCAGGGCTTTCGATTGCGCGGAGAAGGGCCGGATCTCCCGGTGGAGGGGGAGGTGCGGTGCTGGTAGGCTTCGGGCCGGCTGGAGCGGGGTCGGCCGACGGTTAGACCGAGGTACTCAGGGGCGCTTGGGGAGACTCCAGATGGACGCAACCAGGATCTGCATCACCGGCGGCGCGGGGTTCATCGGCTCGCACCTGGCTGACGCCTTCGCCGGCCGCGGCGCGCGGGTGACGGTGATCGACGATCTCTCGACCGGTCGCCAGGAGAACGTTCCGGCGGGCGTCGAGCTTCAGCGGCTGGACGTGCGTTCGCCCGAGGCGGCCGAGCTGGTGGCCGGCGGCGGGTTCGACCTGCTGGTCCACGAGGCGGCACAGGTCGACGTCCGCCGGTCCGTGGCGGACCCCGCGGCCGACGCCTCGGTCAATGTCCTGGGCAGCCTGAACCTCCTCGAGGCCGCCTGCCGCGGCGGGGTGCGCCGGGTTCTCTTCGCCTCCACCGGTGGCGCGATCTACGGCGAGCAGGACGAGCACCCGGCGCGCGAGGACCACCCGGTGCGCCCGGTCTCGCCGTACGGCGTCGCCAAGCATGCGGTGGAGCGCTACCTCTACTACTACGCAGTCGAGCGGCGCCTCGAAGCCGTCGCCCTGCGCTACGCCAACGTCTACGGCGAGCGCCAGAACCCCCATGGCGAGGCCGGGGTGGTGGCGATCTTCCTCGACCGGCTGCTCGCCGGCGAGGTGGCGACGATCCACGGCGACGGTCTCCAGACCCGAGACTACGTGCATGTCTCGGATGTCGTCCGGGCCAACCTGGCGGCGGCGGAGGCGCCCCTGGGGGACCTCGACTCCGTCGTCGGTGGAGCCCCGCTCGGGATCTTCAACGTGGGCACCGGGATCGAGACCTCGGTGGTGGAGCTCTATCGCCGGCTCGCCCAGGCCGTGGGCAGCGACCGCGAGGCGGTCCACGGCGTCGCCAAGCCAGGTGAGCAACGCCGTTCCTCGATCTCCTCGGACCGCATCCAGCGGGAGCTCGGTGTGCCGTCGCCGCTGCTCCTCGAACAGGGGCTCGAGCGGACGGCGGCCTGGTTCCGGGAGCGCGCGGGGGAGTAGCCTTCCTCGACGATTCGAGGTCGAAAGGTGCCCTCCAACCGCGAGCGGGGATCGACCGAGGGGCTCGGATCCCCGAGCCGAGCCCAGCGCCTCGCCATCCTCACCAAGATCGCGCGAATCGCCACGCGGGACCTGGAGCTCCGGCCGATGCTCCAGCGCATCACGGACGCCCTGGCGGCGCGCCTGGGCTGGGAGCTGGTCGCCCTCGTGCGGGTGGAGGAAGAGCCGGCGCGCTTCGTGTGCGAGGCGCTGACGACCAGGCTTCCCACCGCGGTGCATGTGGGATACAGCCGGGAGCTGGGAAGCGGGGTGGTCGGCCAGGTGGCGGCGACCGGCAAAGCGATCGTGCTGGACGACGCTCGCTCGTTCCCGGGCTTCGTCGACACCCTGCCCGGTGCGCGCTCCGAGATCTGCGTGCCGGTCAAGCACCGGGGCCGAGTCGTGGCGATTCTGAATGCCGAGAGCCGCCGGCCGGCCGCGTTTCGCGGCCAGGTGCCGCTGGCACGGGGGGTCGCGGCGCAGGTCGCCGGCGCCATCGCCAGCGCCACGCTCTACGAGGAAGTCAAGGGGCGTGCGAGCTCCTTCGAGGTCCTGAGCCGCGTCTCGCGGCTCGCCATCGAGGCGGGGGAGCTCGAGGACGTGCTCACCCACGTGGTCGACTTCGTCCAGGAGCGGTTCCCTCTCACCCTGGTGGCGATCGTGGTGGCCGACGAGGAGGGGAGCGAATGGCAGTACCGGGCCTTCGCGCCGCGGCGCGCCGGCCGGGGCCGCTGGGCACGCCGGCGCTGGCCGATCTCGCTGGGGATCGTGGGCCGGGCGATGCGGACCGGTGAGCCCCAGCTCGTTCTCGACGTCGCGCGGGATCCGGACTACATCGCGGTCCTCGGGGGGATCGCGGCGGAGCTCGCGGTGCCGATCCGCTTCCGGGAGTCGGTGCTCGGTGCCATCAACTACGAGGCGGCCGACGGCGCGGTCTTCTCGGCCGCGAATCTCTCGCTTTTCCGCGCCCTGGCCGACCAGGTGGCGGGCCCGATCCAGCTCAGCCTGGTGAACCGGCGGCTGCTCGAGTCGCAGGAGGAGATCGAGGACGCGAACCGGCGGCTCCAGGGGGCAAACCGGGCGCTCGAGGAGGAGACGAGGTCGGACGCGGGCACCGGGCTGTCGAACCGGCGGCACTTCGACGAGCTGCTCGCCTCGGAATGGAAACGGGCGGCGCGAAGCCGCCTGCCGCTGGCCCTGGTGCTGGCGGACGTGGACTGTTTCAAGGCCTACAACGACTCGTACGGGCACCAGGAGGGCGACGCCTGCCTGCGCCAGGTCGCGATCGTCCTCCAGAGCGGGCTACACCGGGTCTCGGACCTCGCGGCACGCTACGGCGGGGAGGAGTTCGCGCTGCTCTTGCCGGGGCTCGACGAGGCGACGGCGGCGGAGCTGGCGGAAACGATACGCGTCCGGCTCGAGGGGCTGGCGATCTCGCACCGTGCCTCGACGGTGGTGCCGCGGGTGACGCTGAGCGCCGGGGTGGCGGCGGTGGTGCCGGGGCCGAAGGCAGACCCGGCAAGCCTGGTGGAAGCCGCCGACCGGGCGCTCTACCGGGCCAAGCACAGCGGCCGGAACCGGGTGTGCCGGGCCGAAGGGTAAGAGGGGCTGGGCCGAGGTCGTGCTCACACGCCCGCGGGTCGGGTGGCTTTCTCGGCGGCAAACTGCGCCGGCGAGAAACCACCACGCCCCACGGGCTGCCCCCTCGGCGGTTGGTAATGGAGCGCTCCGCCGCCGGGAGGGAGACTGGGCATCGGGAACTGGGTGGTGCGGGAGACGCTGGCGCGGTTCCTGGTGGACTGGGTCGACTTCCGGCGGCAGGGCGAAGCTTGGCGGTTCCTCTTCACGACCACGGCAGAGGAGCGGGCGCCGCGGCGCGGGGTGGACGTGCTCCGGCTCTGGGAGGACGAGAAGCGCCGGGAGGAGGCGGTCGACGGCGTGCGGGATTGGGTGAGTCTCGCCATCTTCGCGAATGGCCCCGCCTGAGCTTCGCACGCAGGACAGGTGTGCTTGGGCTCCTGCGAGTGCCGGGCCTCGGCTTCTCACCAGGTGAAATCGCTTCGGGCGCTCGGTGACCGCCAGGAGCTCCGCCCGCAGGACCTACGGCGCGATCAGCTCGCGATAGGCGCGGATGGCCTGGCTGGTGGTGGGGTGGTCGAGGCAGGCGAGGAGGTGGTCGAGATCGATGCCTGAAAGGACCTCGCTCGCCGGGACCTCCTCGTACCGCTCGCCGCGCAGCGCGTGGACCGTCAAGCGCCCGCGCCGCCAGATCCAGAGCTCGCGGCCGCCGAGCTTGCGGTAGATGTCGAGCTTGTCGATGCCGCCGGAGGTCCAGATCACCTCGATCGCCAGGTCGGGCGGCCGGCCGAGGGGCTCTTCGCCGAAGACGTAACACTCGTCCGGCTCGAGGGCGCGCTGCGCGTCTTTGCTCTCGAGGGTCCACGAGCCGTAGGCGCTGAACTCGATGTCCTTCTCCAGACACCATGCCTCGACGAGGCAGCCGATCCAGGACTTGAGGGACTCGTGGGGCTGCGAAGGAGTCATGAGCTCGAGCACTCCCTCCAGGTACGCCATCCGCGGCACAGGACGATCGCCCCGGATCTCCAGGATGCGCTGGAAATCTCCCCAGGTCGCACCCTCGAGGCGCACGATCTGGTCCTCGGTGGGGTGGTCGTCGCGACCGAGTCGAGTGGCGAGGTCCTGGGCGAGCATTGGGCGTTTCTCGGAAAGGCTTCGCGTACCCGCATCATGGTAGCACTGGGGGCCGTGAGCCTCGGAGAACCGAGGCTCCCGGCGGGTCGGACGGCTTTACCGGCCGGCCTCGTGGAGGAGCTCCACGAGTATGGCTCCGGTGCGGGCGAGGATCTCGTCCGGGACCGCCAGGAGGAAGTGGGCGAGGGCCTGGGGCTGCACGCGGAGGTCGGCCAGGCGGGTCAGGTCGGTGGGAAGGTGGCATCCGGGGGCGATGGGGAAGACGGCGCTCGCCACTTCCCGGCCCTGGTGGAGCATGCGGCTCTGGCCCGGGCTCCCGTTCGCGGCCTCGTCCTCTTCGAGGTGGAACTGCTTCGGGCGCTCGGTGATCGCCAGGGCCGCGGCGGCCAGGTAGGCGAGGTCGGGCTCGGCGAAGGCGATCCGGGGGCGGTGCTCGCCGGCGGCGAAGCAGCCCCAGCGGGGCTCTCCGTCGCCGTACAGGCAGGTCACCCGCCAGGGGCCGGCGAAGTCGGCCTCCGGCGTGGCGGGGTGTGAGGAGCGCTCTCGGAGCTGGTCGAAGAAGCGGGGGGTGAAGGCGTTCGGGCTGGTATCCTGCTCGTTACGTCGGCTCATGGACTTCTTCTCCATGTGTCGGCCAGGGCCCGGTGGCGGTGCGGCCGCTGCCGGGCCCGCCTGGGTTCTCGGAGGGCCCGGGCACCCCGGAAGCGCGTTCCAAGGTACCTGACCGGTGAATTCGTTCCCTGGACTATAAGGCGGTAACGAGGCGAAGTCAAGGCCTCGCGTAACAAAGTACCTGCGGACAGACCTCGGGCGGGAGTCCGTCGGGTTCGCGGCTCATCCCGCCTGTCGATTTCGGGGCCGGGTGGCCTACGAAGAGCCGGGTCAGATCGTAGCCGGCCACCCTCTTGAGGGACCGCCGCCCGGTGCGCAGCACCCGCCCGCCCGCCAGCACCACCTCGAGGCCCAGCACCGAGTCCCCGGTGACGCCGTACTTGACGCTGCAGAGCCCGCCGGCGTTCGTGGCCACGTTGCCCCCCAGGGTGGAGGTCTCGAAGCTCGCGCGGAGGGCCTCGACCCGGTGAGTCACGTGTTCCAGGGAAGCCGGAGACACTCCAGATTCCTCGGCGGTGTGAGGCGGGGCTTTGCTTGGAGCCTGCTCGTTCACGACAACCCGGGCTGGACAAGTCTCGCGCAGGGGCGCAGAGGCGCAGAGGCACGACTCCATTTGACGCGGCGGCTGATGCCCTCCTTGATCCGATGGGTGCCGGAGCTCAAGAGCACTCACTCGGCGCTCTACCTCGTGCCGTAAGCTCAGGTGCGGGGACCGCCTCGTCGGCCGACTCCAGCAGCACCGGCCCGAACCGCGTGTGAATCTTGTGCGCCCAGTCAACGGCGCCCCGGAAACGCGGCTCTCCCGGGCTCCGCCCATCGATCGCTCTCCTCTGCGCCTCTGCGCGAGAACCTACGTGCCGGATCCCGGCTCCTTGTCGGTTGGAGGCGGAGCTTCACTGGGAGAGTGCGCGCCGGAGCCGGCCGTCTCAGCCCGCCCGAACCAGGCGCAGGTCGGCGGCGGGGGCGTCGTTGGAGCGGCCCTCCGGCCGTTCGCAACGCAGGTCGCCGAGTTGGAGGTGGGCGATGCGCGCCCGCTCGAGGCGCGGCGCAAGGACCTCGACCGAGGCGCGCCCCAGCTCCTCGATCACCCCGAGACCCAGGCAGAAGCCAGCGCGGTCGAGCATCCCGACCACCGTCCCTGGCACCACCTCCTGCGGCTGCGCCCAGCCGGCGGTGACGATCCGCGCCCGACCGAACCGGCGCCGCTCGCCGCCCGCCAGGTGCGCCCGCAGACGAGCCTCGAGGCTCGCGCGCCGCTCCTCGTCCGGAACCGGCCGGGCACCGGCGAGGGGTGCCAGGCGGTAGACCTCGGCCCGTCCGCCCAGGGCGTCGAGGAGCGCCTCGAGCTCGTCGCCCCGCTCCAGGGCCACCACCTGGTCGACGCCGGCGGCCTCCGCCAGGTGGTAGAGGAGGTCCCGTCCAGCGGCGGTCGCGACGGTGCCGGGAGGGTCGATCACCACCAGCTCCGCGCCCTCGCTGCGGGCCCGCGCCGCGAGGCGCGTGGCGCCCACCACGGTGGCGAGGGACCGATCGAGGGCCGAGGTGCGGCCGGTGAACCAGAGGGCGGCGGGCGCTCGCCAGGGGGCGGTGAGGGCGAGACCGAGGCACGCTCCGAGGCCGATCGCGCCCTGGGCCGGGTCGGCGTCGATCTGGGCCACCCGGGCGAGGCCGCGCCCGAGCTGGGCGGTCAGGTACCCGGCGAGGGAGGTCTTGCCGGTCCCCGGGCCTCCCAGCACCAGGACCGTTCCCCGCTCCAGCCGGGCGAGAACCCGGTGGACGGCGGGGCCGGCGGCGACGCTCTGGTGCCCGGATCGCATGAGGGCCGAAGCTACCAGATCCGCTTCGTCGGGATTCGGAGGCGCTCGCTTCGGGACCGCTCTGGCGGGCGCCACGGCAGGGTGTCTTGCGGCCGCCGTCGCCGCCGGGCAGCGGGGACAATCCCGTAGAGTGCTCAAACGCAAGAATGCACATAAACAGCTTTCCTTAAGACTGTTGACAGGTCGCTCCGGCGCACCGTACCTTCTGAGCCATAGTTTCTTGAAGTCTTGCTGCTGGACCGACCCGAAGGAAGGAGCGGAGTGCACTCGCCCCTTGGGACCCTGATCTTGGCCCACGCGCTCTTGCTGGGCGCCGGGAGCCTGGCCGCCCACGCGACCGAGCCCGGTGACTGGAAGGATCTGCGGCTCGTGGCTACGAGCCCCGCGTCGGGCACGGCGGTCGTCGAGTCTCCCGAGGGCCAGCTCACCGTCGTTCGGGTCGGAGAGAGCCTGGTTCCCGGTGGGCCCAGCGTGCACCACGTCCGCGCCGATCGCCTGGAGCTCGAAGACAGCGTCGACGGCGACGACGGGAAGGCAGCTCGGAGGGTCCGGTACTGGATGTTCCGGGCCAAGGAGCCGAATCTACCCTCCCGGGTGACGCTCCTGTCCCAAAGCCCTCCTCCGCCGCCGCTGCGCCAGGAGCCGAGGACCTCGCCCCCGGCCCGCGGGCCGCCCAAGGACACTCCTCCCGGAGGTGTCCGTTGACTCCGCGGTGGCTCGGCGGCCGGCGCGGGCGGGCCTGGTCCCTCCTGGTCCTCCCGGTTCTGATCGCCCTCGCCCTCCCCGCCGGAGCGGTCGCCGCCGACGGCGTCCGCCCGCCGCCGGGCGAGCTTCCCGGACCCTCCGACGCCTTCGCGCACTTCGTCGGGGACCAGGGCCACGTCTCGGTCGTCGAGGTCTCCGGCGACTACTCCCAGCTCTACCAGGGCGAGATCAACGCCCTGCCCCGGGCCCTCATCGCCCGGGAGCTCTACGCCCACCACCCGGACCAGTACGACTTCCTGGTCGCCTTCTCGACCTTCGAGTTCGATACCGGCGACGCGGTCGCCTTCCACCTGGGCGTGCGCAACGATGTCCAGGGCATCGGCCTGCCACAGTTCGACGACAGCGACCTCTACGGCAGCGCAGGGCGGCTCCAGGGCTTCATCGACATGGCGGCGCTGAGGCGCTACGTCACCGATCCGCTGGCTCCGGGCTTCGAGGACACGCTGGCGATCGCGGTCCACGAGATCCTCCACCAGTGGGGGGCCTACGTGCGGTTCCGGCGGCCGGACGGGAGCCTCTCGGACGCGCTGCTCGGCCGCGACGGCTCCCACTGGAGCTATCTCCTGGACAGCGACGCCTCGGTGCTTTACGGCAACGACTGGCACGACCGGGGCGACGGCACCTTCGTCTCGACCGGCGCGCTGCGCCTGCTGAGCCCCCTCGACCTCTACCTGGCGGGCTTCTTCTCGCCCGAGGAGGTGCCGCCCTTCTTGCTCATCGACAACCCCGCCGTCGATCCCACCCAGCTCTCGCGGGTAGGCGCGACGGTCTCGGGCCAGGCCACGACGGTGACCGTCGACGACGTGATCGCCGCCGAGGGTCCGCGGGTGCCGGCGGCGAGCGCGGCCCGGAAGGACTTCCGCGCCGCCTTCGTCCTCCTCGTCCGGCCCGGCGAGACGCCGACGTCGACCCAGATCGCGGCCCTCGAGCGCATCCGGCAGGGGCTCGAGACGCGCTTCTCCGTGTTGACGGGCGGGCGCGGCATCCTCGAGATCTACCCCGAGGCGCCGCCGGGAGCCGAGCCCGGGGCGCCGGGCGAGCTTCCGGGCGGGCCGGTGCGAGGCACCGAGGCGAGCCTCGTCGACGGCCTCGCCTGGCTGCGTGCCCAGCAGGGCGTGGACGGCTCCTGGCAGGACCGGCCGGCCACCCAGACCCGGGACACGACCCTGGCCCTCGACACTCTCTCCACCCTCGACGGGCAGTTCATCGGTGCCGGTGGAGCCCTGGACTGGATCGAGGCGCGCCTCGCCTCCGGCAGCGAGATCACCACCGACTACCTGGCCCGCTCGGCCCTCGCCCTGGTGGGGCAGGGGAGGAGCGCCTCCGATCCGGTGGCCCGCCTCCTGGCCCTCCAGAACCCGGACGGCGGCTGGGGCCTGGGCGCGGGCTACGCCAGCGACTCCACGGATACGGCGCTGGCGCTCGGGGCCCTCGACGGCGCCCCAGGGGTGCCCGCCGCGGCGGTCGATGCCGGCGCCGGCCTCCTGCTCGCCTCCCAGGGGCCCGACGGCGGGTGGGGAAGCTCGGCGGGCGGACCGGGACGGACCGCGATCACCGCGACGGTGCTCCAGACCCTCCACCGGCTGGGGCGCGAGTCCACGGTCCTGCCCGCGGCTCTCGCCTTCCTGGCCGGCAAGCAGAACCCGGACGGGGGCTTCGGCGACAGCCCGTCGACCTCCCACGACACCGCCATCGCCCTGGAGGCGCTGATCGCCACCGGCGGCGTGGGCTCGGTCGACGGCGGCGCCGCCCGCGCTTACCTCGCCTCCCACCAGACCGAGGAGGGGAGCTGGGAGGGCTCGGTCTACTCGACGGCGCTGGCCCTCGACACCCTGAAGCGCTTCGGTTACCCCAACTGGCGGTTCGCGACGCCGCTCCAGGCGGACCCGGCCGCGCCCCGGGACGGCGAGTGGGTGAGCCTCGGCGCCACGGTGATCAACGACGGCAACGTCGAGGCTCCAGCCGGTCTCGTGCGCCTCTACGACGGCGACCCCGACGCCGGCGCGGCGGCGATCACCGAAGCCGAGGTGCCGCCGCTGGCCGCCGGCGGCAGCGTCGTGGTCTCCCTCACCTGGGAGAGCCTGGGCCACGCCGGGGCGAACCACCTGGTGGCGGTGCTCGACCCGGACGGCGCCACCGACGAGCTCTCGGAGCTCGACAACCGGGCGAGCCTCGACCTCGACGTGGCCGAAGCGCCGGCCGAGGCCGACCTCGAGCTCTCCGACACCGATCTCACCCTCTCCCCGGCGGAGCCCACCGAGCTGCCGGCGAGCGTCGCGGTCTCGGCCACGGTCCGTAACCTGGGGCAGACCGACGTCGCCCAGGCCGTGGTGCGCCTGCTGGTGGCCGGCCCCGGCGTGGCGCCGGAGGACGCGATCGCCGTCGACGAGGCGATGGTCGCCGTGCCCGGCCGCTCGTCGACGCCGGTCGCCTTCACCTACCTGCTCGAGGCGCCGGGCACCACGACCTTCGTGGTCCAGGTCGACCCCGACGGCGCCGTGGCCGAGGCCGACGAGACGAACAACCAGGCCCGGGGCACGGTCTCCACCGCCGCCGCGGTAGACCTCGCCGTGGCGCCCGCCGACCTGTCCCTCGAGGGCACGCCGACCGTGGGCAGCGACGTCACCTTTCACGCCGTCTTCCACAACCGGGGGACCGTCGATTCGCCCGACGTGCCCGTCGCCTTCACGGTCACCGACGGCGCGGTGGTCCGGGAGCTGCCGGCGGCCACGGTCGAGATCGCGGGCGGCGACGCGGTCGAGCGGACGGTCGCGTGGCGGGTGGACCTCGCCGGCGACCTGACGTTCCGGGCTGTGATCGACCCCGACGGCGCGGTCGCCGAGACCGACGAGACCAACAATCAGGCTGACCTCGCCTTCGCTACCGGCGGGGTCGACGTGCCCAACCTCGCCCTCGCCTACCAGGACCTGGCCTTCGACCCCGAGCCGGGGCGCGAGGGGGCGCCGGTCGCCCTGTCGATCCTGGTGCGCAACACCGGCGGCGCCGACGCCACCGGGGTCGAGGTGGGCTTCTACGAGGGCGACCCGACCCAGGGCGGAAGCCTCGTCGGCACGCTCCAGACGATCCCGTCTCTCGCGGCCGGCGGGTCGGCGACGGTGGGGGTCACCCTGCCGCCGCTGGCCGGGACCGGCGACCGGCTGATCTACGCCGTGGCCGACCCGGCGAACCAGATCGACGAGGCGTCGGAAGCCGACAACACCGCCTTCCGCACTCTGAAGGTCGTCTCCCTGCCCGACCTCGCCGTCTCGCCGAGCGCCATCGAGTCCGATCCGGCGTTCCCCCAGGCCGGCCAGCAGGTCACGACCACCGTGACGGTCGCCAACCTGGGTGAGCAGGAGGCGGACGGCGTGGTGGTGCGGTTGACCGTGGACGGCGCGCCGGCCGGCCCCGACCAGACCCTTCCGGCGGTGGCGCCGAACACTACGGGCGAGGCCGCCTTCACCTGGAGCTACCCGGCCGGCGCGACGACGGTCCACCTGGTCGCCGCCGTCGACCCGGAGGACGCCATCGCCGAGGGCGACGAGACCAACGACACCGCCGAGCGGGACCTGGCGGCGTTCGACCCGACCCGGGCCGTCTCGAACCCCTACGTCTCGCCCAACGGCGACGGAGTCCAGGACACGACGGTCTACAGCTTCACCCTGGCGTCTCCGGCCGACGTGACTGTGGAGGTCGTGGACTCTCAGGGTCGGACGGTCCGGAGCCACACCGGGCCCGAGCTCACCGGAGTGGTCAAGGGCCGCTTCGAGTGGGACGGGCGCGGTGACGACGGCCTCGTGGTGCGCGACGGCACGTATCACTTCCGGGCGGTGTCGTCCGGCGGCGCCGTCCTGGACGAGGCACTGGTCACCGTCGACACGGACCGCTGGCCCCTGAGCGCGGCCATCGGCACGCCGTTCGAGCTCGTCACCGACCTGACGTGCTCGGTCGAGGACCCGGGGTCCCTCCAGTTCGTCGGTGACGAGAGCGAGGCCTACTTCCTGAGCTACGGGGGTGTCGTCCGGGTTCCGGCCAGCGGGCCGCCCTACACGCTCGTCGCCCAGTCCTCGTACCCGGGCAGCTTGGTGGTCTCGGACGACGGCGAAAAGATGGCCTACGACCCGGAGATCGGCTCGGACGACCCCCTCGCCATCGCCAACACCGACGGCTCGGACCGGGAGCTGATCTCCTGGGCCAACATCTACGGGCTGGGCAATCAGGCCTTCCTGCCGGGCACCCAGACGCTCCTCTATCTCGGTTACGACCCGTACGACCACCAGGTCCCGTACCGCCTTCGCGAGCGGCCCCTCGACGGCACCGGCCCCGACCGGTCGGTGCTCGACTACCCGCCGAACAACGGGAGCTACATCACCCGCTCCTTCTCCCAGAGCGGCCTGAGCCCGGACGGAAGCAAGCTGGTCATCAACGCCTGCTTCCGGACGGGTACCACGCCGTGCGGGCTCACCGATCTCCAGCTCCTGGATGTCGCGACGGGGGCCTACCTCGGCCTGCCCGAGCTCCAGCGGGACTTCACCTGGTCGCCCACCGGCAAGCGCCTCGCCTCGGTCAAGGACGTCGACTACGACGATCTCGGGAGCATCCCCTCGGTCGTGATCTACGGGACCGACGGCGCGCTCCAGCACGAGGTCTTCCTGACCCGGGACCTGCTCGGAAACCTGCCGGTCTACGACCGCTTCGGGCCGTTCCCGACGGACCCGCTCCCCTACGCGATCTACACCTACGGCAACTCGAGGGTGACATGGTCGCCCTCCGGCGACCAGCTCGCGGTGTCGGTGGAGTGGGGAGAGGTGGGCGACAACTACTTCGCCCAGTACGTCCGCGTCTACCTCATCGACGCGACGACCGGCGCGATCCAGACCATCGGCTGGTCCGAGCCGATCTACGACTTCTACTCGTACCACGTCTCCACCTGGGACGGCAGCCAGTGGGTCGAGCGGGCCGAGCGCCACTTCGGCCGCAACTACTCCGAGCAGGAGGTCGACCTCTCCCAGTACCTGCCCGATCCCGACGGCGAGTACAAGGTGCGCGTCCGCCAGACCGGCAAGCAGGCCGCCCAGGTGGACCGGATCCTGCTGCGCACCGGGGCCCCGGGTCTCGACGGCGTGGACCACCGGCCGGTCTCGGCGCGGCTCCTCGGTCCGGGGGCCTCGCCCGAGGCCGCCCTCGCGCGGGTCCAGGGGCTCGACCACGACGTCCTGGACCTCCACGAGAACGAGATCGAGCTGCGCTGGGACGACCCGAGCCCGCGGGCCACCGCCGACGGGGTGAAGCTGCCGATCCGCCTCGCCCTGGCGGCCCGCGAGGAGCCCGACCTCTCGCCCCGCCACCCGCGGCCGTTCGCCTACCCCGCGGCCCAGGGCACGAGCTACCAGGTGGTCGCCGGCGCCGGCGGCGCCATGAAGGTGGACGGCCTCCAGACCGGCGCCGACGGGCTCGTGGCGCCGCTTTTCGCCACCTGGTCGCGGCCCGACACCGGCCACCCGGCGGCGACGGTCTACGGCTACGCCTCGAGCGACGACCAGGCGCTCTACGGGGCCCTCGACTTCACCGTGGACAACACCGAGGACGGCGACAAGGACTGGGCGTCGCTGTGGCTGGAGACGCCGAACGGCTGGCGGGAGTTCCGGGTGAGCGCGGTGGACTCGACCTGGGGCGCGGTTGGCTTCCAGCCCACCGGCCGGGCCGCCTACCACCACAAGTACTACGAGTTCCGGGTGCCCCTGGCCGAGATCGGCGCCCGTCCCGGCGACACCCTGGCCGTGCGCTTCCAGGCTTACGGCACGGCGGCGCTCCTCGATCCCGAGCCCGACCTGCTGCCGCCGGAGGCCTACGGTCTGCTGTGGCTGCCGGGCGGGGACACGCTCTTCTACTACTCCGACGGCTCGGGTGCCAACGCCCTGATTCACCTCGATCAGGGCAACCGGGTGGAGCGGGTGTTCGACGAGTTCACGACGCTCCGCGGGGCGGAGCTCTCGCCCTCGGGGCGCAAGCTGGTGTTCCGGGACGGCCGGGACATCAAGGACCCCCAGAGCGATTGCTACAACCCATCGTTCTACGCCGACTACTCGTACTTCAGCTTCGAGTCCCTGGCCAACGATTCGGTGGAGCTCAAGGGGGAGCCGACCCCCGACGGCCGCGGCATCCGGCTCTCGGGCACCGCCACCGACCTCGACTTCGCGCGCTGGCGCCTGGAGTACGCCGACGAGGCGGTGCCCGAGTTCTGGACCCCGATCGGCGAAGCGGAGACCGCTCCGGTGGTCGACGGCGACCTCGCCACCTGGCTGCCCCCGGGCCCGGGCGGTTACCTGGTGCGCCTCACGGTGGAGGACCTGGCGGGCAACCGGCGGAGCGTCGTGCGCCGCTTCTCGTCGGCCTCGGGCTCGCCCACCTCGATCACCGACCTGTCGGAGTCGCCGCGCTACATCTCGCCCAACGGCGACGGCGTCCAGGACGCGGCGACTCTGCACTACCGGGTGCTCGCCCCGGCCCACCTGGAGATCGGGGTCTTCGACGAGGCCGGCGACCGGGTGCGGACCTTCGAGCGCGACGAGGGGGTCCTCGGGACGGACCGGGACCTGGTCTGGGACGGCCGCAACGACTCCGGGCTGCCGGTGCCCGACGGCCTCTACACGATCAAGGTCCAGGGCTACGCCTTCCCGGTGACCGTCGACACGGTGCCGCCCGAGGCCCTGGAGCCCGAGCTGCGGGGGCCCGCGACCCTCTTCCGCGGGGTGGATGGCAACGACTACCTGGACGTGGGGCCCTCCGTCGCGTGGTGCGCCTCCGATCTCCATCCCGACTCCCGGGGCGCCTCGCTCTCCATCGGCGAGGGCGCTGACCCCGGCACCTGGAGCCCCATCGCGGGCGGCGGGGTGTCGACGGATTGCTCCAATCGGGGCCAGTGGCCGAGCGAGGCCCTCACCCTCGACCAGTTCGTGTACCACCGCTTCCGCCTCGAGGCGCGGGACCTGGCCGGCAACTCGGCGGTGACGACGGGCCCGCTGGCCGGCGAGGAGCTCCTTGCCTACCGCTTCTGGGACGCCGCCGCCGGCTCGGCCGACACGGGCCTGGTTCCGGTCTCCGGCGACGTCGTGCTGCCCCAGGGCGCCCAGGCCCGCCTGCGGGTCGCCGAGACGTCGCGGAGCACCCTCTCCCGACTCTTCGTCCAGTTCCGTCCGGCCTGCTCCCCGGCCTCGGGGCCCTGCGACCCCTGGCAGGAAGACTCGGAGACCCAGCTCTTCGAGACCGACACCGGGCTGCCGGCGACGACCGTTCCCGAGCCGCGCTTCGACCTCGGCTGGGACCCGAGCTTCCTCGATCCGTCCACGGTCTGGGAGATCCGCTTGCGCTCGCGCGCAGTCGACGGCGGCGACCTGTACTCGAACGTGTTGACCTTGCGCTTCGCCGGCGGGATCGCCTACCACGGGCTGCTCCAGGGGCTGCCTTCCGCGAGCTCGGACCACGACGCCGGCCCGCTCCAGGTAGCGCTCGGCCGGGCCGGTCTCGATGCGCAGAAGGCGCCGGTCCTGTGGGCGACCGAGGACATCCCGGACCCCTTGACCGACGTGGTCCTGTTCCTGACCAGCGAGGACGACCCCCGGTTCGCGGCGGGCCAGAGCCTGCCGCTGGCGGCGGTCTCCGGCAACGTGATGGTCTTCGACGGCCGCGAGCTGTTGCCCTGCCACACCTACGAGGGCGCGGTGCTGGCCCGGGTGGTTCCGGCGGACGGCTCGCCGCCTTCCGCGGCGCAGTCGAACACCCTCTCGACCGAGCTCGCCTGCCTGTCGGTCAAGGGCTCTTTCCGCGCGCCCCCGGCGGCGTCCTGCGGCGCCTCGGCCGGCCCGGGCCGCGACCTCTACGTCACGCCGACGAGCTACGACGGGGTGGAGCTGACCCTCCTGACGGTGGCCGTCGACGATCCCGACAACGTCGTCTACAGCGCCAACCGGCCCCAATCCGGCCAGGTCTACGATGCGCCCATCGACACGACGGCCCTCGACGACGGCGTCCACGAGGTCTATCTCCGTCTGACCAACGGCGAGGGGGCCGAGGCGAAGGGCTCCGAGAAGCTGGTCGTGGACTCCTCGCCGCCGACCGCCCAGATCACCTACCCGGTCTCCGGGCAGCGCCTGTGCGGACTGCCCCCGGACGCCACCGGCGTCGGCGGCGTCGAGGTCCAGGGCTCCGTCGAAGACCTGGGCGCCGGCAGCTCTTGGGAGCTCGAGACGCTCTCGGCGGCCGGAGACTGGCACCGGGCCGCCGGCGGTACGATCCCGGCGTCCCTCGATCCCGGCGCCGCGATCCCGAAGCCCCTGGTCTCGGGCCGGACCGACGTCGGGCAGCGCCTGGACTTTCCCACCGGCGACGTCACCGTTCGTCTGAGCGCCCTCGACGACGGCGGCAACCGGACCTGCTCCGAGCCGGTGGAGTTCTACCTGGACGGCCAGGTCGACGGCCTGGAGGTGTCGTCGGAGCGGGATCTGATCTCGCCCAACGGCGACGGCGTCGCCGACAAGACCCTCCTGACCTACGGTGCGGGGGAGCCGGTGAGCCTCGACGTCCAGGTCTACCACGGGGTCGAGCACCAGGTGTTCTTCCAGACCGTGGTCGACCCGGTGGGCGAGCCGTTGCGGACGCTGGCGAGCGGTCTGGCCGTCGCCGGCGCCGGCACCCTCTCCTGGGACGGCCGGGCGGACGACGGCTCGCCGGTTGCGGACGGGGTCTACGCCGTCGTCTTCCGGGCCACCGACGGCTGCGGCAACACGCTCCAGGTCTCGCGGGGCGTGGGCGTCGACACGACGCCGCCCCAGGTCGAGATCCTCTCGCCCACCGCCGGCGCCGGGCTGCCCCTGGTGGTCGACGTGACCGGGACCGCGACCGACGAGCACTTCCTCGACTTCCAGCTCGACCACGGGATCGGCACGACGCCCTTCACCTGGGACGTCGTCGCGCGCTCGGGCTCCCAGGCGCGGGCGAGCCGCCTGGGTCTCTGGAACACCTACGGCCTCCAGGGGCCGCAGACCCTGCGCCTGACCGCCCGCGACCGGGTGGGCAACTCGGCGGCCTACCTGGTCACCGTCGACCTGCCGGTCGAAGACTCGGTGATCACCGACCTGGAGGCGACCCCCGACCCGGTGTCGCCCAACGGCGACGGCCGCCGCGAGACGACCGCGATCCGCTTCGGCTTCGCCCAGGAGGTGACCGCGACCCTCGCGATCACCTCCCTCGACGGGACGACGACGCTGCGCACCCTGACCTCGGGCGAGACCTTCCCCGAGGGCTCGGCCTCGCGCCCCTGGGACGGGCGCGACGAGGCGGGCCAGCCGGTGGCCGACGGCGAGTACCGGGTGCGGCTCGAGGCCGCGCCGACCTTCGATCCCTCCAAGGTCCAGACGGAGACCCTGCCGATCACCGTCGACCGGGCCCCGCCGGAGATCGTGGTGACCCGGCCGCGCGACGGCTTCGCCTCCGGCCAGGGCACCGCCCAGGGGACGGTCGACGATCCTCACCTCGCCCAGTGGGTGGTCGAGCTCACCGACACCCCGGACCAGCCCGACTGGCGCGAGATCGCCCGCGGCGAGACGGCGGTGACGGGCGGCGACCTGGGGAGCCTCGACGGCCTCGCCGAGGGACGCTACGCGCTGCGCGTGACGGCCGAGGACACGGCGGAGAACCGCGCCGAGCGGATCGTTCCCTTCGAGGTGGACGACACGCCGCCGGAGGTCACCCTGGACGCACCCGCCGCGGGCAGCGTGCTGGGCTCCGCGGCCGGGCCGGTCGAGGTCCGGGGCTCGGCGGTGGAGGACCACCCCGCCTCGTGGCGGCTCGAGCTCGGAGCCGGCGATGCCCCGACCGCCTGGACCGCTCTCGCCTCGGGCGACGGCCTGCCGCCGGCGACGCTCCTGTCCTGGCAGGTCGGCGCCGTGCCGGACGGGCTCTACACCCTGCGCCTGACGGTGGAGGACCTGGGCGGGCTCACCGGCGAGGCCAGCGCCGCGGTGGTGGTGGACGACACGCCGCCGACGGTGGCGATCACCGCCCCGCCGGCCGGCGGCTACGTGACCGGCCCCACGGCGATCACCGGCACGGCGGCGGACGCCAACCTCCTCGTCTACACCCTGGAGGTCGCGCCGGCGGGGACCGACCAGTGGTCCGAGCTCGGCCGCGCGGCCTCGCCGGTGACCTCGGGGACGCTCCTCTCCTGGCAGGCCCTGCCGCCCGACGGCGCCTATCGCCTGCGCCTCAGGGCCCAGGACCGGGCGGGCAACGCCGCCGCCGCGGAGGTGCCGGTCACCGTCGACACCCATTCGCCGGCGCCGCCCCAGGGCCTGGCGGCGAGCCTCGAGGGGGAAACCGACGCCCGCCTCACCTGGCAGGCGAGCTCCGAGAGCGACCTCGCGGGCTATCGCGTCTACCGGGGCGGCGTCCTCCTGACGCCCCAGCCGATCGCTGCGCTCACCTACCTCGACCCGGCGATCCCCGAGGGGGAGCTGCCGTACACGGTGACCGCCGTCGACCGGGCCGGCCTCGAGAGCGCGCCTTCGGAGCCCGCCGTCCTGACCTATGACCGGACCCCGCCCACGGTCCTGATCCTCGACCCCCACGCCGGCTCTTCGGTGAGCGGGTTGGTGGAGGTACGCATCACCGCCACCAGCAGCGACTTCAAGGAGTACCGGCTGTCGGTGGGGGCAGGGGACGGCTCGGGCGGGCGCCAACTCCTCCGGAGCTCGCCCACCCCGGTGCGCTCCGAGGTGGCCACCGAGTGGTCGACCCTGGGGCTGCCGGAGGGCGCGACCTACACCCTCCACCTCGAGGCCGAGGACGTGCGCGGCAACGTCGGCGTGGCCGAGGCGGCGGTGGTGATCGACAACCAGCCGCCCGCCACGCCCACCGGCCTGGCCGCCTCGGTGAGCGGCTCCGACGTGAGCCTGACCTGGAACGCCAACGCCGAGCCCGACCTGGCCGGCTACCTGCTCTACCGGGACGGCCGGTTGATCCACGGCAGCGGCGACGACCTGGTGCGGCGGGCGCTGACCACGACCAGCTACACGGACCCGAGCCTCCCGGACGGCACCTTCACCTATCGCCTGGCAGCCATCGACAAGGCGGGCAACGTCTCGCCTCTCTCGGCGCCGGCCACGGCGACCCTGGACCTCCACCCGCCCCACGTCGAGATCGTCCAGCCCGACGTGGGCACCCGCTTCGACAGCCCGCTCTACGTCCTGGCCACCACCCCGGACCAGGACGTGGCCGAGGTCCGGTTCGAGATGCGGCCGGCGGGCGGGGCGAGCTGGAGCGAGATCGCCACCGGCACTGCGGCGCCCTGGGAGACGACTTGGGACCCGGCCGGCCTCGACTACGGCGACTACGAGATCCGCGCCGTCGCCCGCGACGCCGGTGGACGGGTCGATCCGGCGCCCACCCCGGTGGCCGTGACCTACACCGATCTCGGCCGGCCGGCCCGGGTGACCGGTCTCACTGCCCGAGTCGACGGCGGCAACGTCCACCTCACCTGGGATGCCAACACCGAGCCCGACCTGGCGGGCTACTACGTCGACCGCACCGCCGGGGACGGCTCGTCCCTGCGGGTCACGAGCACGCCGGTCCCCGGCACGAGCTTCACCGACACCGGCCTCGCCGACGGTACCTACAGCTACCGGGTGGCGGCGGTCGACGTCTACGACAACGAGGCCGATCCTTCCGAGGCCCGGGAGGCGCGGGTCTACACGCCGGAGCTCGACCGCCCGCTGAGCCCGACCCGGGCGACGAGCGTCGACCTCTCGGGCTCCGTTCCGGCCAGCCAGACCGTGACGGTGGAGGTCAGCCGGCCGAGCGGGACGGAGACGCTGCCGCCGCCCTCGGTCGCCGCCGACGGCCGGTTCTCGGTCGCGGGCATCGCGGTGGAGCGGGGCGAGAACCAGATCTCGGTGGTCGCCGCCGACGGGGCGGGCAACCGGAGCAAACCGGCGGCGGCCCGGGTGATCTCCGGGGTTCCGCCGAGCGCGCCCACCGGTCTCACCGCCCCGGTGACGGACAAGCAGGTGGAGCTCGGCTGGAGCTTGAACCCCGAGCCGGACGTGGTCGGCTACCGGGAGGTGGTCGACGGGAACCCGAGGTTCTACGACCAGTTCACCCGTCCGACGAGCGCCACCGCCTCGAGCTACTACGACGACTACAGCACGCCGTCGCGGGCGGTCGACTACTCGACCTACACCTGGTGGTCCCCCGATCCGACGCAGCCGGTGGACGGGCAGTGGGTGGCCGCCACCTGGCCCACGCCCCAGCTCCTGGCCGCCGTACGCCTCAACTGGTACGACTCGGCCTCCCGGGCCGTGGACTACGACGTCCAGGTCTGGGACGGAACCGCCTGGGTGACCCACACCCGGGTGCGAGGCAATGCCGAGGCGACGCCCGAGATCGACTTCGCCGACGCCTACCCGACGACCGGCGTGCGGATCGTCCTGCACGCCATCGCCGGCTCCGAGACCGAGGCCCAGTCGGTGCGCCTGGCCGACCTCAACGCCGACACCCGCCCGCTGGTCGCCTCGCCCCCCGACACCTTCACGCTCTACGACGGGTTGCACGAAATCTCGGTCTCGGCGGTCAACGCCTACGGCTTCGAGAGCGATCCGTCGGCGGTCGTGGACGCGCCGGTGGGCGACGCCCAGGGGCCCGACCCGGTAACCCTCGCGGCGACGGTCCAGGGCTCCGACGTGAGCCTCTCCTGGACCGAGAGTCCGGCCACGGACCTCCGCTACTACCTGATCTACCGCGACGGCGAGCAGATCGGTGCCCGCTTCGACCTGGCGGACCGCACCTACGTCGACCCGGGGCTCGCCAACGGCACCTACCGCTACACCGTCGTGGGGGTCGACCAGGTGGGCAACCACGGGCCGGCGTCCAACGAGGCCGAGGCGACCGTCGACGTGGCGCTGCCGCCGGCGCCGGTCGCCCTCGCCGTGACCGACCCGGGCCTGGGCGACGCCCTCGACCTGGCCTGGAGCCCCGGTGCCGGCGAACCCGCCGCGGTCGCCTTCCGCGTGATGCGCTCGGAGACTGCCGGCGGGCCGTACTCGGCGGTCGGCGAGACCGCGGCCACCAGCTACCGCGACCGGGGCCTCACCGCCGGAACGACGTACTACTACGTGGTCGCGGGCCTCGACGCGGTGGGCAACGCGGGCGACGCCTCGGGCGAGGCGAGTGGCACTCCGGAGGACCGCACCGGCCCCGTCGCCGTCCTCCACTTCCCGGCGCCCCCCGGCGGCACCTTCCGGACCCGCGAGACCATTCAGGACCTGATCGTGGGCACCACCGAGGCGGGCGCCGCGGTGGAGGTCTACCGCAACGGGGATCTGGTGGGGCAGACGACCGCGTCCCTCGAGGCGAGCAGCCAGAGCGTGACCTACGACGCCTACGGCGTGCCGCGGCCCTCGCCCGCCGGCGGCCGAGCCCTGCTCGACGACTACTACTCCCTCGACCTCGTCGATTTCGCCACCGGCGACGTCAAGCCGGTGACGGGGCTCTCCTACACCAACGCCTTCTGGATGCCCGACGGCGACCGGCTGCTGGGGGCGGTCTACGACTACGACCTGGACAAGAGCGTCCTCACGACCTACCGCCTGAGCGACTCCTCGAGGCAGACGCTGGCGGCCCTCGACTCGGTGGACGTGGCGGTGCCGTCTCCCGACGGCGCCGAGGCGGCGGTCCTGGGCTACGACGGCGCCTTCTCGGGCCTGCTCCTGGTCGACCTCCAGAGCGGCGAGGTCTCCTCCCTGGTCGACGGCGGCTCGTACGACTTCGACCCGGACAGCCTCGCCTGGTCGCCGGACGGCTCGCACCTCGCCTTCTGGCACGACGGGTCCACGGGGACCGAGATCGAGATCGTGGAGATCGCGACCGGTGCCGTCACCGCGGTGCCGGCGGTGCCCGGGGACTACGGCTACCCGTCGTGGTCGCCGGACGGTGCTTCGCTGGCCTTCACCGTCTTCGACTCCGGGAGCACCTACTCGACGCAGCTCTGGCGCTATCGCCTGGCCGACGGCGTGGCCGAGCCGATCACCTCCAACGAGGAGGACCACTTCCTGCCGCGCTGGTCGCCGGACGGCGCCTCCATCGCCTACGTCGGGGACTCCGAGCGCCTGGAGCTTCTCGATCTCGAGAGCGGCCAGGTCCAGGTGCTGCGCCAGATCGCCGACTGGTCGGGGGACCTCCAGTGGGCGCCCGGCGGCCACCTGGTCCTCCTCGACGCCGGCCAGCCGGTGCGGGTGACGCCGGCGGGACGGTTCGAGGTCCGCTCCGTGCCCCTCCAGGTGGGCGACAACACCTTCACGGCCACCGCCACCGACGATCTGGGCAACCGAGGGGCGATCTCTCCGCCCATAGTCGTCGAGCTGGCGACCGACGCCAACGCGAACCTGACCGTCGCCGCCGACGACCTGACCGTCCTCCCGGCGGTCTCCCTCACCGGCCAGCAGGTTACCTTCACGGTCACGGTGCACAACACCGGGGTTTCGGGCTCGCCCGCGACCGACCTCGACCTGGTGCTCCTGCCGCCGTCCGGCTCGCCGCTCCCCGTGGCCTCCGGCCTCACCGTCACCGCCCTGGGACCGGCCGCTTCCCAGACCTTCACCGAGCCCTTCACCCTGCCCACCGTCGCGGGGCGCTGGACCCTGGTCGCCACCGTCGACCCCCGCGATCGTGTGCTCGAGGCCGACGAGGACGACAACCGAGCCGAGATCACCTTCCCGGTGCTCTCAGGCGCCGCCCCGGCGGTCTTCGTCGCCACCGACCAGAGCCAGTACGGCGCCGAGCAGGACGTGACGATCGAGGCCGATCTGGCGAACGCCGGTGCGCCCTTCACCGGCTCCCTCGAGCTCACCGTCGAGGACACCGACGGCTACACGGTGGAGGAGCTGCCCGCCATCGCGGTCCCCGATCTCGGCGCCGGCGCCCGGGAGCTCCAGCAGGCGGTCTGGAACACCGGCTCGGTCCTGGCCGGCGACTACCGGGTTGTGGCTCGCCTCCTCGCGGGCGACGGCTCCGTCGCAGCGACGGGCAGCGCGCCGTTCAGGATCGCCGGCACCGCTTCCCTCGCGGCCGAGGTCGCCACCGACCGGGCGATCTACGACAGCGGCGCGGCGGTCCAGATCACCGGCACCGTCCGCGACGAGGCGGGCAACGGCGTGGCCACCGACCTCGTCGCCCACCTCACCCTCCTCGACGCCGGCGGCGCGACCGTTGCCGAGTGGACCGAGCCCGTCGCGGATCTCCTGCCCGGTTCCGAGGCCACGGTGAGCGAGTCCTGGTCGAGCGCGGGGGCGCCGACGGGCTCCTACCGGGTCCACCTCGACGCCCTCCACGGCGGCGCCGTGGAGGCGAGCGCCGAGACCGGCTTCGATCTCAACCCCATCGACCTGGGGGTCTCCGGCACCCTCTCCCTGTCGTCTCTCGTGCCGCCCGTGGGCACGCCGCTCGTGGCCTCCTACCAGGTCACCGACGGCACGCAGGCGGCCCTCGCCGGCCTGCCGGTCCACCTGATCCTGGTGGCGTCCGGCGACGGCACCGAGATCGCCCGCCAGGATTCGACGGTCGACCTGGCCGCGGGCGCCACCGCCTCCGGGCAGGCGACTTTCGCCACCGACGACCTCGCCCTGGGGGACTACCGGGTGGTCCTGCGGGTCGACCTCGCCGGCGCCGACGGGGTCCCGGTGACCACGACCCTGGCGGTGGCGGGCTTCGCGCCGGTCGACGGGACGCCGCCGGAGATCCGGTCGGTCGAGCCCCCGGACGGTGCCTACGTGGCGAGCGCCGACGTCGTGCTCCGCGCGGTCGCCCTCGACAGCCTGTCGCCGGTGGACCTCGTCGAGATGAGCCTCGACGGCGGGGCCTGGCTGCCGGCCGCGGTCGAGAGCGCGCCCGACGGCCGCTGGAGCCGCGCGGCCTCCGGCCTCGCCGACGGCGATCACGCCCTCGAGGTCCGGGCGACCGACGCGGCGGGCAACCAGGCCCTGGCCGAGTCCGCGTTCACCGTCGACACCGTGGCGCCCGAGGTGACCGTCACCGGGGTCGAGGACGGCGCCAGCTACCCCGACCCGGTGACCCCGACGATCGACGTCGTCGAGCTCCACCCTGCCTCCCAGGAGGTGACCCTCGACGGCGCGCCCTTCACCTCGGGCACCGAAGTCTCGGATCAGGGAGCCCACGAGCTCAACGTGGTGGCCGAGGACCTGGCGGGCAACCGCACCGAGGTCACCGTCTCCTTCCAGATCGGCGTCGGCGAGCCCGAGATCGCGGCGAGCAATACGGCGACCCTGGCCAGCGACGCCGACGGCGACGGCGTGCCCTCGCCCGGCGACGAGCTGGCGTACGAGATCATCGTCGCCAACACCGGCGGCGCCGAGGCCACCTCGGTGGTCCTCACCGACCCGGTCCCGGCCCACACCGAGGTGGTGGCGGGCTCGGTGGCGACCACCCTCGGCACGGTGGCCACGGAGATGCCGGTGGAGGTGGATCTCGGCACGCTTGCGGCCGGCGCCTCGGCGGTGGTCACCTTCCGGGTGAGCATCGACCTGCCAGTGCCCGCCGGCGTCGATCGGGTGGAGAACCAGGGCCTTGTCACCTCGGCCGAGCTGCCGGCGGTGCCGACCGACGATCCCGCTCTGGGCGGCGACCACGATCCGACGGTGACCATGATCACCGCCGCCCCCGAGCTGGTGGCGGAGAAGACGGGGGCCCTGGCGGTGGACGCCGACGGCGACGGCGTCCCCTCGCCGGGCGACACCCTCGAGTACCGGCTGGTGGTTCGCAACATCGGCAACACCTCGGCCACCGGCGTGGCGCTCGCCGATCCGGTGCCCGGCCAGACGGCCCTGGTCGCCGGCTCGGTCGCGACCAGCCAAGGCACGGTGAC
This sequence comes from uncultured Acidobacteriota bacterium, assembly GCA_963739795.1. Lineage (GTDB taxonomy): Bacteria > Acidobacteriota > Thermoanaerobaculia > Multivoradales > DATKCC01 > CAVUBL01. Next base: position 84,690 of record CAVUBL010000018.1, read on the forward strand.
CGCCGAGAGCCCCGTGACCGTCGACCTGGGGGAGATCGCCGGCCGGGCGAGTGCCGAGGTCCGGTTCCGGGTGACCATCGACGACCCGATCGCCGCCGGCGTCCGGGAGGTCACAAACCAGGGCCTGGTCACCAGCGCCGAGCTCCCCGACGTGGTCACCGACGACCCGGACGCGGGGGGCGCCGCAGACCCGACCGTCACCGAGGTCTCGGCCGCGCCGGTCCTGCGGGTGGAGAAGGAGGCCTTCCTGTTCGGGGACCAGGACGGGGACGGAAAGGCCTCGCCGGGCGACGTGCTGCTCTACCGGCTGACGGTGGCCAACTCGGGCAACACCGCGGCGACCTCCGCGGTGCTCACCGACCCGCTCCCGGAGCACACCGCCCTCGAGGCCGGCACGGTCCAGACCTCGCGGGGCACGGTCACCGCCGAGGACCCGGTCACCGTCGAGCTCGGGACGCTGCCGGTGGGCGAGGACTCGGTGGTCTCGTTCCAGGTCCGGATCGACGCTGAGTTCCCCACCGATGTCCTAGCCGTGGCGAATCAGGCGAGCGTCGCGACGGCCGAGCTGGCACCGGTGGCGAGCGACGACCCGGCGACGCCCGAGGCCGCCGACCCGACGGTCACGCCGGTCTTCATCACGCCGTCGATCTTGGTGGCCGACGTCTCCCTCGACGAGCACGCGGGGCCCGCCGTCTTCACCGTCTCCCTCTCCGAGCCGAGCAACCGGGAGGTGGACCTCTCCTACGCCACGACCGACGGCTCGGCCCTGGCCGGGCTCGACTACCAGCCGGTCTCGGGGACCCTGGTCTTCGCGCCGGGGGAGACGGAGACGCAGGTCGAGGTGCCCGTGGTGGACGACCTCCTGGACGAGCTGGACGAGACCTTCCGCCTTGATCTGAGCAACGCCTCCGGCGGCACGCTCGCCGATCCCCAGGCGACGGCGACGATCGTCGACGACGATCCGCCGCCCTTCCTGTCGGTGGATGACGTCACCGTCACCGAGGGCGATGGCGCGGGGGCCCGGGCGGTTTTCACCCTGAGCCTTTCGGCGCCGAGCGGCCTGCCGGTCTCCGCCGACTACGCGACCGCCGACGGCTCCGCCGTGGCGGGCGCCGACTACACGGCGGTCTCCGACACCGCGACCTTCGCCCCGGGGGTCACGGCCGCGACCGTCGAGGTGCCGGTCACGGGCGATCTCCTGGACGAGCCGGACGAGACCTTCCGCCTGGTGCTCTCGAACCCTGGCGATGCGGTCCTGGCCGACGCCGAGGGCGTGGCGACGATCGTCGACGACGACCCGCCGCCCACCCTCTCGGTGAGCGACGCCTCGGTGACCGAGGGCGACGACCCGGCGGCCGACCCGGGCTCCGAGATGGTGTTCCACGTCGCCCTCTCGGCGCCGAGCGGCTTCGAGGTCACCGTCGACTGGGCGACGGCGGACGGGACGGCGGTGGCGGGCGCGGACTACCAGGCGGCGTCGGGGACGCTGACGTTCCCGGCGGGTACGACGGAGCAGACGGTGTCGGTGGCGGTGACGGGAGATCTCCTGGACGAGTACGACGAGACCTTCGGCCTGGTACTCGCGAACGCGGCCCACGCGGTGCTGCCCGCCGCCCCGGGCACCGGCACGATTCTCGACGACGACCCACTGCCCGCGCTCTCCATCGACGACGTGACCGTGACCGAGGGGGATGCGGGGACGGTCCAGGCGGTCCTCGCCGTCCACCTGGGTGCGCCCAGCGGCCGGGAGGTCCGGGTGAGCTGGACGACCGCGGACGGCACGGCGGTGGCGGGTGCGGACTACCAGGCGGCGTCGGGGACGCTGACGTTCCCGGCGGGTACGACGGAGCAGACGGTGTCGGTGTCGGTCGCGGGAGATCTCCTGGACGAGCCCGACGAGATCTTCGCGGTCCGGCTCGAAAGCCCCGAGCTCGCGGTTCTGGCCGACGCCGACGGCGTGGTGACGATCGTCGACGACGACCCGCCGCCCGACCTCGCCATCGGCGACGCCTCGGTGACCGAGGGCGACTCCGGCACCGTCGACCTGCGCTTCCCGGTGACCTTGTCGGCGCCCAGCGGCCGGCAGGTGCAGGTGAGCTACGCCACGGGCGACGGCACCGCCGATGCGGGCACCGACTACACGCCGGCCTCCGGCACCCTCGTCTTCCCGCCGGGCACCACCGCCCTCGAGGTCGTCGTCCCCGTGGCGGGCGACCGGGTGGACGAGCTGGACGAGACGGTGCCGGTCGCCCTCTCCGATCCGGCGTGGGCCGTGGTGGCGGACGGCGAGGCCACCGGCACCATCGTCGACGACGACCAGGCCACGATCTCCATCGACGACGTGACCCTCGACGAGGGCGAGGCGCCGGTCGGCGGCACCGCCGACGCCCTCTTCACCGTCCACCTGGCCACCGAGGCCGACCGCGAGATCACCGTCGACTACGCCACGGAGGAGGAGACGGCGACCGCCGGCGTCGACTTCCTGCCGGTCTCCGGGACCCTCGACTTCCCGGCGGGCACCACGGAGCGGACGATCGCCGTGCCCGTGGTCGGCGACGACCTCCTGGAGCCGGCCGACGAGACCTTCCGCGTCGAGCTTTCGAACCCGACCGAGACCGAGATCGCGGACGGCTCGGCGGTGGGCACGATCACCGACGACGAGCTGTGCCCCGGCCCCAACCTGCTGGCCAACCCGGGCGCCGAGGAGCGGCCGGTGGACGGCGAGCTGCCGGGCTGGACCGAGGTGGCCGGGAGCTCCTGGCAGCAGCGCACCGCCGACCCCGATCCGGCCGAGGGCCTGGCCTACTTCTTCGCCGGCCCGGTGGACTTCGGCGAGCTCGCCCAGGAGGTCTCCGTCCAGGCGTACGAGGTGCGGATCGACTCGCCGCCCGATGGCGAGGACGGCCAGCGCTTCGCCTTCTCGGGCCGGGTGCGGACCTACGACGAGGTGCCGCCGGACACCGCCCGGATCGTCGTCGAGTACCGGGACGAGAGCGACACGTTGGTGCTCGGCGCCTTCGACTCCGGCGAGATCTCGAGCCCCGGCGAGTGGCGCGAGGTCTCGGACGTCCGCGCCGCGCCGGCGGGTACGCGCTTCATCCGGGTGCGCCTCGTCGCCACCCGCTTCGCCGGCACGGACGACGACGGCTACTTCGACCAGCTCGTGCTGCGCTCGCTGCGGGCGCCGGTCCTGACCGTGGACGACGCCACGGCCTACGAGGGCGGCCCGGGCAACACCCCGGCGCCCGGCGAGGCGGTCTTCCACGTCCGCCTGTCGTGCCCCTTCTTCCGGCCGGTCTCGGTGGATTACGCCACGGCGGACGGCCCGGAGGGGAGCGGAGCCACCGCCGGCCAGGACTACCTGCCGGTCTCCGGCTCCCTCGACCTGCCCGTCGGCGAGACCGAGGCCACGGTCTCGGTGCCGATCCTGGGCGACTCGGTCTACGAGCCGCGCGAGACCTTCCGGCTCGACCTCTCCGACCCGCAGCCGGCCGACGAGGTCGTGCGCCTGGACCTCGTGGATCTCGAGGGCACCGGCACCATCCTCGACGACGACTTCTGCGCCCGCTCGCACGGCTTCTGGAAGACCCACGAGGAGGTCTGGCCCACCGACCACCTGGAGCTCGGCGGCGTCGATTACGACCCGACGGAGCTCCTGGCGATCCTCGGCTACAACGGACCCGACGCCTCCTACCACCTGGCGCTCCAGCTCGTGGCCACCAAGCTCGACCTGCTCGCCGGCTCCGACCCGTCGATCGTGCCCACGGTGGACCAGGCCGACGACCTGCTGGCGCTCTTCCCGCCGGGGAGCAACCCGAAGAAGGGGGACAAGACGATGATCAACCAGGTCAAGGACGTCCTGGACGCCTACAACAACCCGAGCTGCCAGGAGGTCCCGGTCCTTCCATGACAAAGGGCGGTGACAAGCGGAGGAGATCGGACGGGATGAGGATGGCAGCGATAAGGCACGCGCTCGGCGGCCTGATTGCGGCGGCGCTGGTCGCCGGCGCCGGGAGCCTGGCAGCCCAGGAGAGTCCCGCGGCTTCGCCCCCCGCGCCGACCGCGCCCTCCTCGCCGACCGCGCCGACCGCGCCGACCGGCGGGGGGACCTCCCGGTCGGTCCTGCCCCCGGCCCCCTCGGAGGGCCGCGAGCTGGGGGCGGCCCTGTCCGGCTTCTCCCGCCTTCTCGGGAGCGGGGGAGCCGGACTGGCCGAAAGATCCGCGGGGCCGGAGGGCTCGCCGCCTGCCCAAGCGCAGGCCCGGTTCCAGTCCCTCGCCCCGCGCGACCTCCTCGCGGCCTACGACCGCCTGCGGGCCGCCGATCTCCTCTACCGCGACCGTCTCGCGGCGGTCGGCCGGAAGCTCGACGCCATCGGCGCCGGAGCCGAGATCGCCGACCGCCTCGCCCGGGCTCGGGCGGCGTACGAGGAGGCGATGGGGCGGATCCTCGATCCCCTGGAGCCGGGGATGGCCGAGCTGCGCCGCGCCCTCGCCGGGGAGAAGGCCGGACGCCGGCGCGTAGGGGTCTCCCCGGAGCTCGCCGGCGCCCTGGAGACGGCGCACCTGGCTCTCGAGGCCGTGGTGGCCCAGCCTTCGCCGGAGATCCTCCGCTCCGCGATCCTGCCGTACGGCCGCCTCTCCCTGGGCCAGCGCACGCCGGCCACGACGCCCGCCGTCGTGCCGTCCTACCTCGACCCCACCGACCCGGCCCCGGCGCCGGAGGACCTGGCCGCCTCGCCCCTCGCTCCCCTCTCGGAGCCGATCCTCGAGAAGGCCCAGGAGCTCGGCTACGACTACGTGAAGATCTTCGAGTTCGTGCGCAACGGCATCGAGACCGAGTGGTATGCCGGGGCGATGAAGGGGGCCGAGGAGACGCTCCGCCAGGGGCGGGGTGACGACGTCGACCAGGCGGCGCTCCTGGTGGCGTTGCTCCGGGCCTCGGGGGCGCCGGCGCGCTTCGTCCGCGGTGTGGTGGAGCTGCCGGTGGCGGCCGTGGCCGACGACCTCGGGTTCAGCGAAGCCGACCCGGACCGAGTGGCCGAGGCGCTGCGCCGGGCGGGCGTCGCGTTCCAGCCGGTGGCCCACGGTGGGCGGGTGGCGGCCTTCGACGTGGAGCAGGTCTGGGTCTCGGCCCGCATCCCCTACAGCAACTACCGCGGCGCGGTGGTCGACGCCTCGGGAGCGACCTGGCTGCCTCTGGCGCCGGCCCTGAAGTCCTTCGACCTCCGGCCGGCCCGGGGCGCGATCGACGAGATGGAAGCGGCGGGCGAGCTCGACGTCACCGGCTTCGTCGACGAGATGCTGGCGGCTCCCCAGGCCGCGGACCCCCTGTCGACGCTGCGTGGCCGGGTCACCGACTACCTGGCGCGCTCCGGCGAAGGTGACTACCAGGACGCCCTCGCCCGGCGGGCGCTCGTCCCCCAGAGCCTCGGGCTCCTTCCCAGCTCGCTGCCCATGACGGTGGTGGCGGTGACCTCGGAAGGCGCGAGCCTGCCCTCCGATCTCGTCCAGCGGGTGCGCTTCCTCGTCCGCTCGGGCACCGGGGCGACGAGCCCGGTGGCCCTGGACTGGACCGTCCCGGTGGCCGACCTCTCGGGCCGCCGCGTGACCCTTTCCTACCTGCCGGCGACGGTGGAAGATCACGAGACGATCGACGCCTTCGGCGGCCTCCAGTCCGTGCCTCTCTACCTGGTGCGGCTCCGCCCGCGCGTGGCGGTCGACGGCCGGCCGCGGGCGGTGGGCGAGATGCCCCTCGACGCCGGCGGCCGGTACCTGCTGGAAATCCACCTGCTGGCACCGTTCGGCGACCAGCCGGTCACCCGTACCGTGGTGGCCGGCGGCTACTACGCCCTCGACCTCGCCGCCCAGCGCGCGCCGCTCCACGAGCTGCCCGACGACGACCCGGCGGACGCGGAGACCCTGGGAGCTCGCTTGCTGGCGCGGGTCGCCGGCACCTACGGCGAGAGGTGGAGCGACGCGGAGGACGAGCTCGCGTCCCTCCTGGGCGTCTCCCTCGGCCGGCCGCTGCCCTCGGTGGTGATCGCCGGCGGGGCGGTGACGGTGGAGACCGTCCTGGGCCTGCCGGAGCAGCTCCGCTGGGACGGCGTCACCCTCGACGCGGCCCTGCGCACCGCCGAGCCGGTCGCCGCCGCCACCGCAGCGGGAGCGCCGGAGCCGAGCGCCGCAGCGAGCTTCCTCGCCCTGGCCGCGCTCCAGGGCTCGGCCCTCGAGCACCGGGTCTTCGAGGACCTCTTCCTGGTCGACGGCATCTCCGCCGACAAGGGCCTGGGGCTCGCCCGGCGGAATGGCGTCCCCGTCGTCCACCTGACGCCGGCCAACCTCGACGCCGAGCTGCCCGGCCTCGCCCTCCCACCGGCCGTCCTGACCGAGATCGAAAACCAGGTGCGATTGGGCTTCGAGGTCGAGACGCCGCGCACGCCGATCACCCGCAAGGCCTGGACCGGCGAGGTCTGGCGGGTGATCGATCCCCAAGGCCGCGGCGCCGGCTACTTCATCTCCGGCGGCCTCGCCGGCGGCGCCACCACCGAGCCGCCCGGAAGCTGGGTGCTCGACTTCCTGGCCGACGCCCTGGCGGCGCCCGTACTCCCCCGAGGCGAACCAGGACCCCCTGGCCGGCGTCGAGGTGGTGAAGGTCGGCGCCGGCGAGGACCAGGAGGGCACGGTGGGGGAGGTGTACGGCAGCGCCCTCTCGGTCCTGGTGCGCGACGCGGACGGCCGGCCGGTCAAGGACGCGCCGGTGACCTTCTCCGTCTGGTCCGGGGGCGGCGCCCTGCTCGACGACCAGGGGGCCGAGGCCGCGAGCTTCACCACCACCACGAACGCCCTGGGGATGGCCTCGGTTCGCCTGCGGTCGGGGACCCACACCGCGGACGACCCGGTCTACCTCCAGCGGCGCCCGGAGGACACCTGGCCCACCCGCGCCCTGGTCAACACGGTGGAGGTGGAGGCGGGCTCCCACCTGGGGCCCCTGGTGCCGGCCGAGCCCTTCGAGCTGATCGCCTATCCGGGGCCGGTCGAAACGCTTCGCCGGACCGATACGGACCAGACCGTTTTCCAGGTCCGTGGTCTGGCGGGCCTCTGGGCCGACACGATTCAGCTAGCCGCGGAGGACCACTTCGGGAACCCGGTTTCGAACGTCCCGGTGCAGTTCGCGGTCGGCGACATGGCCTCGTACGACGGCTGTACCAACGGCGAGACCGAGCCTCGCCGCAACGCCGTCGTCTTCGACCCGACGCTGAGCCCGACCGGCACGGTGCTCGCCTGTCCGAGAACGCCGCCCATTCTGGGCGACTGCGGGGGCCCGACCTTCTCCGGCACCACCAGCGTCCACGGCACCGCGGCCGGCGTCATCCTCGGCAGCTCCTTGGTGACGACCTACACGGTCAGCGCCTCGATCGAAGGCATCGATCCGCTCAGTTTCGAGTACCAGGCGGTGTTTGGTCAGTTCGAGCCGAGTGGAGACTGCGAGACTCTCGGGAGCTTCCGGGTCTCCGCCACCACCGCCACCGATGCCCAGGGGAACGACATCCAGGCGGAGCGCCCCGGCCAGCTCTACACGAGCCCCCTGCGCATGACCTTCCTCTACCCGCTGCACGAGGTGGACGCGGTCCAGGAGTCCACGCCGTCCGGACCGCGCTACCGCCTGAAGGAGCGCCTGGACTTCCACTGGGTCCGGGTGCCCGGCGAGATCGAGCTTCAGGTCTCGAACGGCGGCACCGCGACGGAGCCCAGCGTCGACGCCGACCTGGTCTACAGCACGCAGCTCACCACCGGGCCGACCCCCGGCGACAACCAGCTCCAGGTGATCGCCCACGACTTCGACTTCCCCGTCTGGCGGGTGAACGAGCTCGACGGCACGATCTATCAGGAGACCCACAAGGCGTCGGAGTTCATCGGTACCCTGTTCCAGGACCCGATCCTGGATGAGCCGGTGACCGCGGTCTGGGGCGTCCTGCCCAAGGTGCTGGGCGTCGACCCCGATCCGCCGATCCTCGGACCGACCGGCCAGACCACCACCGAGGTCCGGGTGGGCTACGAGATCGATCCCCCGGAGTACCGGGGGCTCCAGACCGAGGTCGACCTCTACGACGACGGCGAGGTGGCCGGCACCGCCTTGGGCACCACGGCCCAGGGGCTCGGCCTCGCCCGGATCCAGCGGGGCTTCGCCTTCGACGTCGAGCACACCTACGAGCTCCAGGCGGTGCTCAACCGGGGCTCGGCGGCGGAGATCCGCTCGGACAAGTTCCGGGTGCCCCTGTTCCAGAAGATCCTGCGCAACGTCAGCCACTCGATCCAGCTCGACCGGGACGTCGACCTGCTCAACCAGCGCTCCTGCGACCTGGGCACGGATTTCACCTACACCCTGACCCAGGCGGCGGCGGTCACCCTCGAGCTGCGCAAGGTCGAGAGCCTGGAGACCGACGGCACGCCCAACCTCGGCTCGCCGGTCACCCTGATCGACGGCGAGGAGCAGGCCGAGGGCGACCACAGCCGGCTGATCGCGCCCGGAGAGCTCGCGCCCGGCGACTACGAGTTCACGCTACGGGCCGTCGCCACGGTCGACGGCCGGATCGACGAAGAGCAGGGGAGCGCGCGGGTCGAGCTGCGAACGCGGGACTCGCTGCCCGTGGGCCACACGCTGGTCCACGGGGTCGACCTGTGGGACGGCCACCTCTCGCTCTCCCGCGAGGACCTCTCCTACCCCGGGCGTGGGCCGGCCCTCTCGTTCCAGCGCACCTATTCGTCCAACGCCGGCTCGGAGCCCGGGCCCCTCGGCCCGGGGTGGAGCCACAATTACGAGTCGCGGGTGGTCGTGACCCCGTGCGGCGACGTGATCGTGATCGGCGGCGAGGGCTCGGGAATGCGCTTCGTCGACGACGGCCAGGGCGGCCTCAAGCCCCTCAAGGGCTACCACGGCACGCTGATCGCCAACCAGGAGACCCTGGGCTTCGACTTCTACGCCAAGGGCGGCACCCTGTACCGCTACGGCCTGGCCCACGGCCGCGAGTTCTACCTCCAGTCGATCACCGATCCCAACGGCAACTCGACCGTTCTCGACTACGAGACCGGCCTCGACGGGGCGCCGCGCCTGGCCGCCGTGGTGGATCCGGCGGGGCGCACCCTCACCTTCCACTACGAGACCAAGCAGTTCGCCCTCTGGGGCGGCGAGGTCCTGGTGAAGGTCGACGGGCCGGACGGCTCGGGCCAGTCGGTCTCGTTCACCTACGACGCCTTCGGCAACCTGGCCCGCGCCGAGCGCGAAGACGGCATCCGCGCCGAGAGCTACACCTACGCCACGGACCCCGGAGACTATGTCCTCGACCGCAACGTGCTGCTCTCGGCGACCGACGAGATCGACGGCGGGCAGGTGACCTACACCTACCAGAGGGCGGCGATCCGGGCCACCGCGGACGTGGTCGTGCCGAGCGTCTTCTACACCGGGGTCACCCTCCAGGAGGGCAGCCACACGAGCTTCGAGTACGACCTGGACGGCCTCGACAGCCGCGCGCCGCCCGAGCTCGTCACGCGGGTGACCGACGGGCGGGGGAAGGTCACGACCTACGCCCTCAACCAGTACGGCAGCCCGCTGCGGATCAGCGACGCGCTGGGGCACGAGACCGCCATGACCTGGTCGGCCGAGGACGTGGTGCCGACGTCGAAGACCGACGCCAACGGGGTGACCACCACCTACGAGTACGACGCCGACGCCAACGTCACCGGCGAGTCGGTCACCATCGACGGGCCGGACAACAACCCGGTCACCTACACCCGGAGCTACAGCTACGACCCCGCCGCCTCCTTCGATCCGCCCTACATCAAGGACCGCCGGGCGAGCCAGACCGACCGCACCGGCGCCACCACGACCTTCTCGTACGACGCCCACGGCAACCTCCTCGAACAGGCCATCGAGGTCACCGATGCCGACGCCGCGACGACCACCCTCACCACCGGCCACACCTACACCGCCCGCGGCGACCTGGCCTCGACCACCGACCCGCGGGGCAAGACCACGCGCTTCACCTACGACGCCTACGGCAACCTGGCCTCGGCCACCGATTCGGAAGGGGGCAAGACGGTGGCGGCCTACGACGTGCGGAGCCTGCCGATCCGCCAGGTGGACCCGCGCGGCGGCGTGACCGTGCTCGAGTACGACACCCTCGGGCGCCCGGTGCGCCGGGTGCTGCCCAAGGCCCAGGGCGAGGCCGAGGCGCCGGAGGAGACCTGGGCCTACGACGATCCGGCGGACACCGTGACCCGGACCGACGCCGCCGGCCGGGCGACGATCACCACCAAGGACCTCCAGGGCCGGGTGGTCCAGGTCGTCAACCCCGCCGGCGGGAGCAAGCTCTACGAGTACGACGCGGAGGGCAACAAGACGCTCGAGAGCTCCTGGTTCGACGACCAGACGGCGCGCCACGACACGACCTTCACCTACGACGCCGCCGGGCGCCTCGCCGAGCGGAGCGAGCCCCTGGGCCGGACCACAGACTACGTCTACGACCCGGCGGGCAACCTGGTCCGCGAGACCTTCTCGGACGCCTCCGACGGGTCGTTCGTGCCGCGCGTCACCGAGTACGAGTACGACGGGCTCAACCGACGGATCACAACCCGCCGCCTGACGGCCACCGATCCGGTGGTGACCCGCATGGGCTACGACGGCGAAGGGCGCCTGGTGCGGGTCGAGGACCCCCTGGGCCGGGTGACCACCACCGACTACGACGAGCTGGGTCGGGCGATCCGGGTCCAGGCGCCCGAGGGCCAGGAGACGGTCACCCTCTACGACGGCGCCGGCAACCGGACCGAAGAGCGACGGCTCAACGAAGTGGACGGCCAGGAGGCCGACCAGGTCCGCCGCTTCGTCTACGACGGCGTCGGCCGGGTGGTGCAGAAGATCGACGCCCTGGGCCACGGGACGCTCTTCGAGTACGACCTCTCCGGCAACCTGACCCGCCGGATCGACCGGCGCCTGGACGTGGTCGCCTACACCTACGACGCGCGCAACCGCCGAATCGCCACCACGGTCTACCTGACGCGGGTGACGAGCCCCCAGCGCCAGGTGACGACCCGCTACGCCTACGACGCGGTGGGCCACCGGGTGGAGGAGGACTGGCCGAACGGCGACGTGGTGACCCACGCCTACGACGCCCTCGACCGCAAGATCCGGAGCGAGGACTCCCTGGGCCTGCTCGAAGCCGCCACCTACGACGCCCGGGGCAACGTCCTGACCGCGACTGACGCCGAGGGCCGGGTGACGACCACCACCTACGACGCCCTGGACCGGGCGACGCGGATCGCGATGCCGGCGGACCGGGTGATCGAGCGCACCTGGGACGTGGCGGGCGACCGCCTGAGCGAGAAGGACCCGCGGGGCCATACGACGACCTTCGCCTACGACCGGCTGAACCGGCTCGTGCGGGCGACCGACCCGGCGCCCATCGGCACGACCCGGGAGACGGCCTACGACGCGGCGGGCAACAAGATCGCCGAGACCGACCGGCGGGGCCAGACGACGAGCTTCGAGTACGACGGCCTGAACCGGTTGGTGCGGAGGGTCTCGCCGGCGCCGCTCTCCTACGAGACGACCTACACCTACGACCGGGTGGGCAACAAGCTGTCGATGACCGATCCGCGGGGGATCGTGACCGAGACCCGCTACGACCTCGAGAACCGCCCGGTGGAGATGCATCGGGCGGGTCAGACGATCCAGGAGGTCGAGTACGACGCCGAGGGCAACAAGCGCTTCGTGACTGACGCCGACGGCCACGTGACCGGCTACGAGTACGACGAGCGCAACCTCGTGGTGGCCGAGAACCGGCCGCTGGCGGCGATCACCGCGACGACCTACGACGACATGGGCGACCCGGTAACGGTGCGCGGCCCCGAAGGCCGGGTGACGAGCTACGTCTACGACGGGCGCCGGCGGCGGACCTCGGAGACGAACTTCGCCGGCGAGACGACGAGCTACGCCTACGACGGGGTGGGCAACCGGACCGAGCTCCACCGGCCCGAAGGCAACACCTGGCTTTACCGCTACGACGATGCGAATCGGCTGGCGGAGGTGGAGGCGCCGGACGGCGGGGTCACGGCGTACACCTACGACGGCAACGGCAACCGCCTGAGCCAGACCGATACCGAAGGGCACACGACGAGCTACGAGTACGACGAGCTCGACCGGCTGACGGCGACGGTCTACCCGGCGGTGGGCACGGCGGCGGCCGCCCGGGAGACCTACGCCTACGACGGCAACGGCAACCGGACGAAGCTCACGGACCCCAAGGGCCAGACGATCGACAGCACCTACGACGCCCTGGACCGGGAAACGCTCAAGACCTACTCGCTACCGGCCGACCCGACCGGCGACGACCTGGCGTCGGTCGCCACCGAGTACGACCCGAACGGCAATCCCACCCAGGAGACCGAGACCTACACCGGGGCGACGGGGACCCGGGTGACGGCGAAGACCTACGACGCCTTCGACCGCCTCGAGACGGTGACCGACCCGAACGGCGAGCAGCTCACCTACGCCTACGACCCGGCGGGCAACCGGACGCGGCTGACCGACCCGGACGGCAAGGTGACGCGCTACACCTTCGACGAGCTGAACCGGACGACGGCGGTCACCAGCGCGGCGGGAGTGACCGAGTACGCGTACTACCGGGACAGCCGGCTGCGGAAGGTGAGCTACCCCAACGGCTCGGCGGAGACGACGACCTACGACGCGGCGGGCCGGGTGGCGACCATCGCCAACGCCCAGGGAGCGACGGTTGTCTCGAGCTACGCCTACGAGTACGACGGCAACGGCAACCGCACCCGGCAGACGGAGACCAACGGCGCGACCGCCGAGGAGACGACCTACGGCTACGACAGCCTCGACCGGCTGCTGGAAGTCGACTATCCGGACCGGATGGTGGCCTACACCTACGATCGGGTGGGCAATCGCCTGACCGAGCAGGGGACCTCGACCGCGGATGGCACGGCGCTGGTCGACAAGCTCTACGCCTACGACGCCCGCAACCGCCTGACCAGCCTGACCGACCGGCTCGACGCCTCCGGGTCGGTCGCCTACGGCTACGACGCCAACGGCAACCAGACGACCCGCACGACGGCGGCCGGACACGACTGTCTTCCGCTACGACGCTCTGGACCGGATGGTGGAGGCCCGCAAGGACGGCAGCCTCGTCGGCACCTACCTCTACGACTACCAGGGCCTGCGGGTGGCCAAGCGCTCGGGCACGGGCGAGACCGTGCGCTACGTCTACGACGACCACTCGGTGCTCCTCCAGACGGACCTCTCGGGGACCACGATCACCAAGTACGACTACGGCTCCGACCGGCTTCTGTCCCTGGACAACGCCACCTCGGGCCGCCAGTACTACCTCTTCGACGCCCTGGGCTCGGTGGTGGACCTCACCGACGCCACCGGCGCCATCCAGGCCCGCTACCAGTACGACGCCTGGGGCAACTACCGCGCCACGGCCGGCACGAGCCCCAACCCCTTCGGCTTCACCGGCCACGAGCGCGACCCCGAGACCGGCCTCTACTACGCCAAGGCCCGCTACTACGACCCCGAGCTCGGCCTCTTCCTCACCGAGGACCCCGTAGAAGGCCGCCCCGACACCCCGCCGAGCCTGCATCGGTACCTCTACGCCTATCAGAACCCGACGGTGTACACCGACCCGACAGGCCTGCTCAGCTTCAAGGAGTGGGTCGGTGTGCTGGTGGAGACGGCCAAGGGGACGGCGGAGGACACGGGCAAGGTCGCAGTCAAGGCCGCAAAGGTGGCGGCCGTCGGGGTCGCGACTGTGGCCGTTGTGGGAGCAGTCGCCGCGGCCAGTCCCATCGTGGCCACAGCCGCCGTGGCGGGGGCGGTCGTCTACGGCGTGGGGAGGGCGGCGTCGAACCGCCTAGGGGAGGGTCAGAACGTCGTGCAAGCGGTCGGTGGCGGGACGGCAGACGCCCTCGGCGTCTCCGCCGCGTACGAGGCAGCGACCGACCACGACATCGCCACCGGCGAGAAGCTCAACCTGACACGCGATCAGAGGCTCGATCGACTCGGCACCGTCGTCGGAATCGCGGCGACCGCAGGCTTGGCGAAGCCCGCCTACCGCGTCGGTGGAGCAGGGGCACGAGCGGCCGGTGAGGTCACCGGTGAGATCGGTGCCCGTGTGGCACGGGTCAAGTCGGTGCTCACGGTCGAAGCCGCGGAAGGTGGGGCCACCGTCGAAGCGGCTGAGGTCGTGAGGAGTGTAGAGCCTCGTCCAGCCGGAGGACGCCCGTACTACGACTCCTCTGTTGGTCGCTATCGCGACCCGGTGAGTGGTAGGTTTGTCAAGGCGAGCGAGGTGGTGGAGTCGACGGAGGGAGCTGGCTCCGTCCCAAGGGGGACAGCGGCCGGTACAGAAGGTGGAGCACGGATTGCGCGGATCACGCCTGGATCACTGCCAGCCACTGAGGAAGCATCGCTACTTCGGACCCTCGAACATATCGACGCGGGGACCACTCCAAGCGGCGCGCTTGCGAATAAGTGGGGCAGTCAATTCAAGAACTGGGCTGGAGATCTGCCTGGTGCAAAGGGACCGGCTTCGCAATACTTGGAGTACCGAGTGGCGCCTCCGACAGGAACGGCTGGCGCGGGACAGTTGCGCGTCGTGGTCGACGGAGAGACTGGCGAGATGTATTTCACGTGGACCCACTATGGGGATACGGGCGCGCCAGCGTTCGTTAAGATCCGGTGACGAGCATGGAGCTGAAACCAGGCCTTCTCCGAACTGCAGCGCTCGATGTGGAAGCAACTCGACGCGAAGCGGAAAAGGAGGGCTACAGCACCTTCGTTCTTCCATCCGAGGGAATCGTCGACCGGGCTTCATTTTTTGAAGCCATTCGTGCGACGTTCCCTCTCGACCCACCCCTTGTCGGCACTCGAAGCTGGGACGCGATGTCGGACTCGCTGTGGGAAGGCCTCTACACGCACGCTGGTCGAAGAATCGCAATTCTGTGGCCCAACGCGCGGGCCATGTCCACCTCAGTCCCGGCTGACTTCGAAACTGCGCTGAGCGTGTTGGCAGATGTCGCGAGTTCACTGGCGGATCCTCGGGCAACGCGCGACAACCCCAAAGAGGTTGCTCTACTCGTCGTCAGCCAGCGGTCTTAGCCATGTCGGCGCGGCTTGTGCTGCTGCCATACAGCCTGCATGTCCACGTCCTTCAGGGCCTTCTTCAGGGCGTCGAGAGCGTTGGGGCTGTATCTCTTGAACATGGCCGAGCCGACGCGGATCTCTTTGAAGAACTCTTCGGAGTCCTGGAGTTTCAGATGTCGGACCAGCGCCAGTGTCCGGGGCTGGGTCAGCTCGAGCTTTTCGGCCAGCTTCTTGAGGCCAAGGGAGTAGTAATCAAGCTCGTTGACCCGCTTGACGGCGACGACCGTGGCCCCAGGAGTCCCTTCGGGAACCAGGTGGACAGCCTCGCCCTCGCGCTTGGTCAACCTGATCGAGAGGGAGAGAGCCGTCCCGTGGGTATCGATCTGGAGGCTGGCCACGCCAGGGAACAGGTCCTGCCACTTCACGCCACGCTGGATCTTGCGGATCACCCCCCCAAGCTCCCGCTCGGAGGGCTGTGTGCGAGTCCCTCGTAGCGAGGCTTCGATGATGGCGAGCGGTCGGAGCTTGGAACGGGCTTCGAGTCTCCTCCTGGACCCCGGCGCTACGAGCTCCTTGATCTCCCGGAACTGCTGGTCGATCATGACGGGCAGGTCGCGCGGGGGGCGAGTGGAGACCGGTAACACTCGCTCAGGCAGATGGTCCGAGAGCTTCTCGGAGAAGGCCGAACTGAGAATCTCCCCGAGCAGCGTGACGCCAGCCTGGGTGAAGGTGTAGAACTCGTCCTCCGAGACGTCGACCAGGTAGTGCTGGGCAGCGTCCCGCAGGCTGTTGATCACCTGCGGGGTGATCGCCTGCTCCTCGGTCAAGCAGGCCACCTGCGCGTCCGTCATGCACTTGCGGACGCAGGCGTCAAAGCCGATGGTCTCCTTCGATTGCGGCTTCCGGATCTTCCCGCCACGGTGCACGATGACCGCCTTGAGGAGCAGCTCGAAAGCACGATCGAGGAGGATGAGTACCGCCTCGGTCCGCCCCATGCTCCAGGGGCGGTTGAATAGCTCGATCGAGAGGGTCAGCGACTCGATCGCCTTCTGGCGGAGTACTTTGGCTTCTCTCTTCAAGGCTCTGTGCTCGCTTGATTGACCGCGTTGGCAGGGCCATCAACGAGCGGCCGCGGTTGCGTCGGGGCACTCTGTGGCCGGCGGCACCTCTCATCGGCCGTGGGCCGCCGGTCTGCCAGCCTTTTCCCGCGGGAGCGGGAGCCCGTTTCAGGGAAGGTACGCCAGACTGAGGTCCCCGGCTGGCAGCTTGCCGTCTTTGCGAGAAGGGACCCGAGTCACCCAGGCGCCGAGCTTGGTGCCTACGGGGATCACCTCCTTTCCGGGGCGCTGAGCCCCTCGACCTTACGCTTGAAGAGGAAGGCGTCGAGGAAGCTCTTGACCATGGCCTTGTCGGAGTCGGGGAGCCGCTCGACCTCCTGAAACTGCCGGAGCAGGTCGCGGTCCTCGAAGCGGGCCTTGGCGGCCTCGTCGCTGGTGCCCTCGATCAGATAGTCGGTCGAGACACCGAGAGCGTCGGCCAAGCGGCGCACGGCGTCGGCCGAGGGCTGAGACTCTCCGCGCTCGTAGCGGCCGATGTGATTCTGGTGGACGCCGACGGCCTCGGCGAGCTGGGCCTGGGAGAGGTCCCGCTGCTTGCGGAGCTGCTTGAGTCTGTCGGCGAATCCCTGGCTCACGGTCGGTCCTCCACCATCCACGTCGCTCAGTCCTCACCAACATAGCGTCCCTGGGGTCTTCTGTCGAGCGTTTACGAGCGCCGATGGTGGATTTCCTACCAAGAAGGCTTGCATTGACGGCATCACTCGTGGTAGATTCTCCACCATGGATGGTGGATCACAGGTTTCGGCTTTTGGCGGAGGCTTTCCGCCGCCGCCCGGGCCTCGCTGCGCGACCGGCGGGGTGCGGTGACCCCCTCCGGAAGAACGGAAACGGGAAGGAGGATCTTGCGATGAGTGACCAGAAGCTGATGATCGAGACGCAGCCGGCGCCCGGCGGTACACCGCCGGCGCCGCGGCTGGAGCTGGCCGGGTACTGGCTGGAGGACGCGGGCTTCCCGGTGGGCGCCCGGGTCGAGGTGGAGGTGGTGGAGCCGGGGCGGCTGGTGATGACGCGGCAGGACCTCGAAGGCCCGCTGCCGAACCTGCTGCCGCTGGTGTGGGTGCCGGTGGACCGACTCGCCTCGATCGAGGAGGCGCGGGCGGCGGCGGGGGCCAGCCGTGGCTGAGCCCCTGGTGAAGGAGCGCCGGCTGACGGTCTCGACGCTGCGCGAGCCGCGCCCCTCGCGCTACGCCTGGAACCACAAGCCGGACCGGGTGGTGCCGTTTCCTGCGACTGCGCGGTCAGTGGCTGGAGGAGCTGGGCTTCGAGCCCGGGGAGAAGGTGCGGGTCGAGACCGAGCCCGGGCGGCTGGTGATCACGCCGGCTCCGGTCGGGGAGGGGGCGGCCGATGCGTGAGGAGCGGCTGACGGTGGCGAGCTTCTACCCGCCGGGCTGGCACGGGTCGGCGCCGTACCGGGCGGTACCGTTTCTGCCGCTGGCCGGGCCGTGGCTGCGCGAGGCGGGCTTTTCGGTGGGCAGCGAGGTGCGGGTGGCGGTGGTGCGGGAGGGCGAGGTGCGGGTGACGCTGCGCGACCTCGACGGCGAGGGGGCTTGAGCCGTGGCGCGGGTGCCGGCGGAGGAGGTGGCGCGGATCAAGCGGGAGGTGTCGGTGGAGCGGCTGGCGGAGGCGCGGGGGGTGAAGCTCCAGCGGCACGGGGCGGACCTGCTCGGCCTCTGCCCCTTCCACGACGACAAGGAGCCGTCGCTGGTGATCACGCCCGAAGAAGAACCTCTGGCACTGCCTGGGCGCGTGCCAGGCGGGCGGGTCGGTGATCGATTGGGTGATGCGGGACCGGGGCGTCAGCTTCCGCCACGCGGTGGAGCTGCTGCGCTCGGACCTGCCGCCGGCGGCGGTGGTGGAGGCGAAGCCGTCGTCGCCGGCGCTGCCGGCGCCGGTGGAGGCCGACGCCGAGGACGAGGAGCTGCTGCGCCAGGTGGTCGGCTTCTACCACGAGACCTTGAAGGAGAGCCCGGAGGCGCTGGAGTACCTGGAGTCGCGAGGGCTCCAGCACCCGGAGGTGATCGAGCGCTTCCAGCTCGGCTTCGCCAACCGGACGCTGGGCTACCGGCTGCCGCCGAAGGCGGTGTCCGCGGGGGCGGAGATCCGGGGGCGGCTCCAGGGGCTCGGCATCCTGCGCGAGAGCGGCCACGAGCACTTCAACGGCTCGCTGGTGATCCCGGTCTTCGACGGGGAGGGCCGGGTGGTCGAGATCTACGGCCGCAAGATCACGGCCCGGCTGCGCAAGGGCACGCCGCTGCACCTCTACCTGCCGGGCCCGCACCGCGGCGTCTTCAACCTGCCGGCGCTGGCCGCCTCGCCGGAGCTGATCCTGTGCGAGTCGCTGATCGACGCCCTGACCTTCTGGTGCGCCGGCTACCGCAACGTGACGGCCGCCTACGGGATCAACGGCTTCACCGAGGAGATGCTCGAGGCCTTCCTCGGCCACGGCATCGAGCGGGTGCTCGATCGCCTACGACCGGGACGACGCCGGCGAGGCGGCGGCGGCGAAGCTGGCCGAGAAGCTGACCGCCGCCGGCATCGACTGCTACCGGGTCCAGTTTCCCCGCGGGATGGACGCCAACGAGTACGCCTTGAAGGTGACGCCGGCGGCGAAGTCGCTCGGCGGTGGCGATCCGCAAGGCGGCGTGGATGGGCCAGGGCGAGGCGCCGGCCGTCGAGCTGGGCGCGGCGCCCGTCGCCGTCGAGGCGCCGGCGGAGGCCTCCGCGCCGGAGGCAGCCACGACAGCTAAAGAAGAAGAACCCCCGGCTCCTTCTTTAGCCGCCGAGCCGCCGGCGGCCGAGAGCGCGCCGGTCGAGGCCCTGCCCGAGCCGGCCGAGGCCTCGCCGCTGCCGGCGCCTCCGCCGCCGGCGCCGCCGGCGGTGGTCAAGGAGCAGGAGGTGGTGATCTCGCTCGGCGATCGCCGCTACCGGGTGCGCGGCCTGGGCAAGAACCTGGCCTACGACGTGATGAAGATCAACCTGCTCGCCAGCCGCCGGGAGGCCTTCCACGTCGACACGCTGGACCTGTACTCGGCGCGCCACCGGGCGGTCTTCCAGAAGGCCGCCGCCGGCGAGCTCGGCGTCGACGAGCAGGTGGTCAAGACGGACCTGGGGAAGGTGCTTCTCAAGCTCGAGGAGCTCCAGGACGAGCAGATCCGCGCGGCGCTCGAGCCGAAGAGCGAGGCCGTCGAGCTGGCCGACGAGGAGAAGGCGGAGGCGCTCGCGCTGCTGCGCTCGCCGGAGCTGCTGGCGCGCATCCTCGAGGACTTCGAGCGCTGCGGCGTGGTGGGCGAGGAGACCAACAAGCTCATGGGCTACCTGGCGGCGACGTCGCGCCTGCTCGAGCGGCCGCTGGCGGTGGTGGTGCAGTCGACGTCCTCGGCGGGCAAGTCGGCGCTGATGGAGGCGGTGCTGGCGCTGCTGCCGGCCGAGCAGCAGGTGAAGTACTCGGCGATGACCGGGCAGAGCCTCTTCTACATGGGCGAGACGAACCTCTCGCACAAGATCCTGGCGATCGTCGAGGAGGAGGGCGCCGAGCGGGCGAGCTACGCCTTGAAGCTCCTGCAGTCGCGAAGGCGAGCTGACGATCGCCTCGACGGGCAAGGACCCCTCGACCGGGCGGCTGGTGACGCACGAGTACCGGGTCGAGGGGCCGGTCGATGATCTTTCTCACGACCACGGCGATCGACATCGACGAGGAGCTGCTGAACCGGTGCCTGGTGCTCTCGGTCGACGAGGCGCGGGAGCAGACGCGGGCGATCCACCGGCTGCAGCGGGAGCGGCGGACGCTCGAAGGCCTGCTCGCCGGCAAGCGCCGGGAGGCGATCGTGGCGCTGCACCAGAACGCGCAGCGGCTGCTGCGGCCGCTCGCGGTCGTCAACCCCTACGCGCCGGAGCTGACCTTCCTCGACACGCAGATCCGCACCCGCCGCGACCACGAGAAGTACCTGACGCTGATCGACGCCATCGCGCTCTTGCACCAGCACCAGCGGCCGGTGAAGCGTGCCTCGGTGGACGGCCGGCCGGTGGAGTACGTCGAGGTCGAGCTCGGGGACATCGAGACCGCCAACCGGCTGGCGCACGAGGTCCTCGGGCGCTCGCTCGACGAGCTGCCGCCGCAGACCCGGCGGCTTCTGGCGCTGCTCGACGAGCTGGTGTCCGCGGAGTGCGAGCGGCTGGAGATGGAGCGCAGCCACTTCCGCTTCACGCGGCGGGAGGTGCGCGAGTCGACGGGCTGGACCTACGACCAGGTGCGCATCCACCTGGCGCGGCTGGTGGCGCTGGAGTACGTGCTGGTGCACCAGGGCGGCCGGGGCCAGAGCTTCGTCTACGAGCTGCTCTACGAGGGTGGCGGCGAGGAGGGGGCGCCGCTCCTGCCGGGGCTGATCGACGTGGCGAAGCTGCGCGGGGAGGGTACGA
>CAVUBL010000019.1:0-74637 GCA_963739795.1 uncultured Acidobacteriota bacterium
GGTGGCACTCGACCTTGACCATGGGGCCGAAGCGGCCGGCGAGGTCGGCGTAGGCGGTGAGGCGGTCTCCGCTCTCGATCGGACCCTCGATCGGGGCCAGGAGGCGGGCCTCGTTCACCCCCGCCAGGTGCGCCGAACGCTCCCCGCCTCCGTCCGGCCCGGCGTTGCCGAGATTGCCGAGGAGCGCCAGGGCTGCCTGCGCCATCGCTTCCACCGCCAGCGTCAACGGGTAGGGTCCCAGGGCCCTTCCCCGCCAGGGCAACGCATCGCCTGCGCTCGGCAGGATCTCCGGCTTCCCGGAGCGCACCGCGGACACCAGCCGGAAGGGATACCTGTGGGGAAGGTCAGGCAGACTCGCTCGCTTTGCCGGGAGCCGCCTTCTGGCGCACGAAGTCGGCCAACGTGTCGACCGACGACAGGGCCTCGGCTCCGACCTCCTCGTCCTCGATCTTGACCCCGAACTCCTGTTCGAGGCCCAGGACGAGCTCCAGGGCGTCGATGGAATCCAGGCCCAGGCCCTCACCGCCGAACAGCGGATCGGCGTCGCCGATCTCCGACGGCTCCATCTCGAGCTTCAAGCGCTCGACGATCAAGCGCTTGATCCGAGCCCTCAGCTCGCTGTCGGGGAGCCCGCTGTCGGGACGAGGCTGCGCCATGGCGGCGGGATGGTACCACAGTACAGCGCGGCCCCTGGCGCCCGTCGGCGCGGGGCCTCACGCCATGATCAGGCCGCCGTCGACGCGCAGGGTCTGGCCGGTGATGTAGGCGGCCTCGTCGGAGGCCAGGAAGGCGACCAGCGCCGCTACCTCTTCGGGTCGCCCCATGCGCTTCAGCGGCACCGCGTCGATGTACTGACGAAGGATCTCCTCTGGCACCACGTCCAGGATCTCGGTGTCGATGAAGCCCGGCGCCACGGCGTTGGCCGTCACCTGGTAGCGCGCCGCCTCCCGGGCCACCGCCTTGACGAACGCGATCAGCCCGCCCTTGGCGGCGCTGTAGTGGCTCTGCCCCATCTGGCCGATCAGGCCGCTGGCGCTGGCCACCGCGATCACCCGACCCCAGCGGGCGGCGAGCATCCCCTTGATCAGGGCCTTGGTCAGCAGGTACGGCCCTTTCAGGTTGACCTCCTGGATCTCGTCCCAGTCGGCCTCGGTGAGGAACGGCAGGAGGGCGTCGCGGATGCGCCCCGCCGAGTGCACCAAAACCTGGACCGATCCCAGGTCCGCCTCGAGGTCGCGGGCGAAGGCCACGACCTGCTCTCGGCTCCGCAGGTCGAGGGGATAGGCCCGGCCCCCGGTCTCGGCGGCCACCTCCTCGGCCTCGGCGCGCCGCTCCAGGTAGGTCACCGCCACGCGGAACCCCCGGGCGGCGAGGGCTCGCGCGCAAGCGGCGCCGATGCCTCCCGAGCCCCCGGTGACCAGGGCGATGCGTCGTTCCTCCGGCATACGCCTGGCGATCCTATCCCGTCGTCCCGCCGTCAGAGCTTGTGAATGAATCTCCGGCCGTAGCGAGGGCGTTCCCGGGCGCCCCTCGCAAGGCGCGCCGACGCAGGCGTAGCGGGGTAGCGGGGCCTACGTCGAGGAGGCGCAACGCAGCGAGGGGTGATTCGGGGGCGCCCGTAGCAGGCCGGCGATTCATTCACAAGCTCTCAGTCGTCGGCGACGGGGACGGCGCGGAGGCCCTCGGCGTCGAGGTGCTCGAGGATGCGGGGCAGCACCTCCAGGACCACCGGCTCGCCCGCCGGGCTCACGGCGCCCGCCCCGTCGTGGAGGAGCAGGATGTCGCCGGCGCCGAGGCCGGCCAGCAGCCGCCCCGCCACCCGGCCCGGACACCGGCTCACCGTGTCGTAGCCGCGCCGAGTCCAGGTGACCAGCTCGAGGCCCCGGGCCGCGAGGAGCGGCTCGAGCCACGGATTGCGCAGGCCGGCCGGCGGCCGGAAGAGCCTCGGGGCGCGGCCGACCGCCCGGACGATCACCTCCTGAGCCCGATCGATCTCGCGCGCCATGGCGGCCGGCGGCAACACCGAGAAGCGTTTGAGGTGGGCGAAGGTGTGGTTCTCGACCCGGTGGCCCCGGCGGGCGATCTCGCCGGCGAGCCCGCCCCAGCGCTCCACCTTCTCCCCGATGCAGAAGAAGCTCGCCCGGGCTCCGTGGCGGTCCAGGAGGTCGAGGACCCGCGGAGTCAACCGGGGATCGGGACCGTCGTCGAAGGTCAGGGCGACCTCGCCGCTGCGGCGGGCCCCGGTCCCGAGGCGCAGGCGGTTCGGCCCCAGGAGCCGGCCCCTGGGCCATAGGCCGGCTCCAGCGAGGACGAGGTGATCGGCCACCACCAGGCCCAGGGCGACCCGGCGCCAACGCGGCGCCGCGAGGGCGAGGGCCAGCGCCCCCCCGTGGAGGGCGAGGGAGGCGGCGACGAGGGGCGAGGGCCGCCAGCGCCGGGGCGGACGCGGCTCAGCCGGCGTGGGAGCGGAGGCCATCGTCCCGTCGCCTGACCTACTCATGAGACGGCGTAGCGAGAGCCGCGAGTGTGCGTGAGATCGGGGCAGCGCAGCGAGGAGCACCACAGGCGTACTCGAACGTACGTCGAGGAGCGAAGAGCGAGCACGCCCCGAGATTGCATGCAATTGCGGCTCGCAGTAGCCGGATCATGAATAGTTCAGGCTAGGGGGGCGCTCGAAGCGAGGAGGGCCTCGCGGTCGACCTTGCCCCGGGAGGTTCGTGGAAGGCGTTCGACCAGTGCCACGGTGCGCGGCACCTTGTGGGCGGCGAGGCGACTCCGGCACCAGCCGATCACCGCCTCGGGGGTGATCTCCGCGGGGTCGCAGGCCACCACGACCCGGAGCGTGGTCTCGCCGCGGCCGCAATCGTGAGTCCCCAGAGCCGCGACCTCTTGAACGCCGGGAAGCCGCGCCAAGATCTCCTCCACCTCACGCGGGTTCACCTTCTTGCCCCGGACGTTGATCAGGTCGTCGGTGCGCCCCACGAGGATCAGCTCGCCGTTGTGCCAGCGGCCCAGGTCGCCGGTCCGGAACCTCCCGCCGGCGAGGCGCGGGTCGGCGCCCGGGAGGTAGCCGTCGGCAACCGCCGGAGACTCCACGGCGACCACGCCCGCCGCCCGCGTCTCCTCGCCGGCCTCGACGGGCTCGAGAACGACCCGCACGCCCTCGACCGGCTCGCCCACCGCGCCGCGTTCCCCCGCCCCGCCCTCCCGGTCGAAGCAGATGCCTCCCGTCTCGCTCGAGCCGTAGAAGACGTGGACCGGCCGGCCGTAGACCGCCCGAAAGCGAGCGGCCGTCTCCGGCAGCAGCGGCGCGCCGGCGGTCACCGTGAGGCGGAGGCTCTCCGGCAGGCGGGGCGGACGCTGGGGGCTGACCAGGGCGCGTAGGAAGGCCGGCACGGTGGGAAAGTAGGTGGCCCCCAGGGCGTGGGCGGCCCGCAGCGGCCCGATCGGGCCGCCCCCCGGGCGCGAGACGATGAGCAGCGAGCCGCGCACCAGGGCGGGCAGGGCCACGCTCGAGAGGCCGTAGGAGTGGGACATGGGGATCGCTGCCAGGATCCGCTCGTCGTCGGCCAGCCCCATGCTCCGGGTGAGGGCCGCCTCATCGGCGGCCAGGGCCTCGGCCGAGGCCACGATGCCCCGCGGCCGGCCGGTCGAGCCCGACGAGAGCTTGACCGCCCCCACTTCCGGGGAGAGGAGGCGATCCGCCGCAGGGTCACCGGCCGAGTGCAAGCGGGCCAGACGCCAGTCCCCCGAGCCGGTGGGCCAGGCTCGCCGGCAGGAGAAGATCCAGCCGCAGCCCAGGCCCTCGGCGATCCGCTCGCGCTCGGCGGTGGGCGCCTTGGGCTCCAGCAGGACGGGCACCAGTCCGAGCCGGCGAAGGGCCAGGTACGAGGCCAGGAAGGCCACGCCGTCGGGCGCGGCGATCCCGATCAGGGTGCCGGGAGCAAGGCCGCGGGCGGCAGCCGGCGTCGCGGCACGGCGGGCCAGACCGTCGACATCGGCCACCGACGCCGAGGCGACGGGCGATGCGACAAGGGGCGCCTGCGGGTGCCTGCGGAGCTGGAGGTCGAAGGCTTCGAGAATCGGGTCTAGGGCCATGCTTCGTCCCAGGGACCGGCGTCGCGGTCCTGTATACTTCTGCGCCTGCACGGGATCGAGGCCGAAGCGAGTATAGCCGACTGGAATCCGGCCCGGGCAAAGTGCCTTCCGGGCACCGCGGTCCTCGAGCCCCGCCCACCGAAATGACGAGCCCCGAGGTCGCCAGCTCCGCGCTCCCCCTCTACGACGCCATCGTCGTGGGCGGGGGCCCGGCCGGGGCCTCGGCCGCCACCCGGCTCGCCCAGCGGGGCCGTAGCGTCCTGGTGCTCGAGCGCCAGCGCTTTCCGCGCTTCCACGTCGGCGAGTCCCTGATTCCGGAGGCCAACCGCGTTCTGGCGGAGCTCGGGGTGCTCGACCGGGTGGTCGCCGCGGGCTTTCCGGTCAAGCGCGGGGCGATTCTCGTCTCCCCGGACGGCGAGCACGAGCGCTATGCCTTCTTCGGCGACGCCCACGGCGTGGAGCGGACGGAGACCTTCGAGGTGCCCCGCGACCGATTCGACGAGATCCTTCTCGAGCACGCTGCAACGAGCGGCGCCGAGGTGCGCCAGGAGTGCCGGGCCAAGGCGGTGGAGCTCTCCGCCGGAGGCGTCCTGGTCACCTTCGAGGACGCCGCCGGCGAGGGCCGCGCCCAGGCCCGTTTCCTGGTGGACGCCTCCGGCCGGGACGGCTTCCTCGCCAAGCGACTCGAGCTCCGCCAGGTGGATCCGGAGCTCCGCCAGGTGGGGCTCCACGCCTGGTACGAGGACGTCGTGCCCCCGCCGCCGGAGCGGAGCGGCGACGCGCGCCTGATCTCCATCGACGGCGGCGGCTGGGCCTGGATGATCCCCCTCGGCGGCCGCCTGACCAGCGTCGGCGTGGTGATCTCCAAGCAACGGCACGCGACGCTCCCCACCGGCGACCCGGCGGGCTGCCTCGACCTTCTGCTCCAAACCGTGCCCGCCCTGCCGCCGCTCCTCGGCGACGCCCGGCGCGTCTCGCCGGTGCGAGTCGACGGCGACTACTCCTACGCCACCCGTGCCTACGCCGGAGAGCGCTGGCTGCTCACCGGCGACGCCGGCTCGTTCCTCGACCCTGTCTTCTCCACCGGCGTGCTCCTCGCCCTCGCCTCGGGCCTCGAGGCCGGCGACACCATCGATCGCGCCCTGGCCGCCGGCGGCCCGGAGGACACGGCGCCCGGACGGGAGGCGCGGCGCCACCTCGCCCTCTACGAGCGAGAGCAGAGGCGTCGTTATCGGTTCTTCCGCAAGTTCGTGATCCGCTACTACCGACCGGAGTTCCGGGATCTCCTGCTCTCTCCCACCGAGCGCTTCGGCCTGGCCCGGGCGCTGGTCACGGCCCTGGCGGGGAGCTCCCGCCCGTCGCTCCTCAACCGCCTCCGCCTCCTCCTGTTCTTCGCCTTCGTCGAGCTCCAGCGGTTCGTGGAGATCACGCCCCGCCTCCACGGCAGCAAGGCCGAGGCCCGGCTGCGGACCGAGCCGGGATTGGACTCGGATCGGGAACCGGACGGGAGCCGGAGGCCGCCGGCGCGGCCTCGCCCTGAGCGCCCGTGACGACGACCGATCCGCGCATCGTGGTCACCGGCCTGGGGGCCGTGAGCGCCTGGGGCTGGGGACGGGACGCCCTCTGGCGGGGCCTCGTCTCCGGCAAGACCGCCATCTCCACCCTCTCCCGCTTCCCCATCGACGGGCTCCGGACCCGGGTCGCCGCCCAAGTCCCCCCACAGCCTCCCCGGCGGGGTTTCAGCGGCCTTCCCGAGGACGGAGGCGGGCTCTCCCTCGCCGACCGGTTCGCCATGGCTGCGGCGGCAGAGGGCCTCGCCCAGGCCCTGGGCACCGAGCCGCCGGACCGCCTCCCCCGGGAGGCGACGGGAGTCTTCTTCGGCGGCAGCACGGCCGGCATGTTCGAGAGCGAGGAGGTCTTCCAAGTGGCCTCGAGCCGGCCGCCCTCCGGACGGGACCTCGACCTGCTCGCCGCTCAGCCCATCGACAACCCGGCGGCGGCGGTCGCCCGGCACCTCGGGCTCGCCGGCCCGGTCCACACCGTCTCCTCGGCCTGCGCCTCGGGGACCCAGGCCCTGGGCGCCGCCCTCGACGCCCTACGCGCCGGGGAGGTCGACGTCGCCCTCGCCGGCGGCGCCGACTCTCTATGCCGCCTCACCTACGCCGGCTTCAACTCCCTACGGGTGGTCGACGAGGCGCCGTGCCGGCCGTTTCGCAGGGGTCGCGCCGGCATGTCCCTCGGCGAAGGGGCCGGCCTGCTGGTCCTCGAGACCGCGGAGCACGCGGCGCGGCGCGGCGCCCGGGTCCTCGCCGAGCTGCGGGGAGCCGGCAACTCGTGCGACGCCCACCACATGACCGCCCCGCACCCCGCGGGCCTGGGAGCGGCCCTCGCGATGGAGCGCGCTTTGGCCGACGCCGGTGTCCGCGCCGAGGAGGTCTCCTTCGTCAACGCCCACGGCACCGGAACCCCCCTCAACGACGCCTCCGAGTGGCTGGGAATGGCAAAGGTCTTCGGCGACCGGGCGCGCGCCGTGCCGGTGACCGCCACCAAGGCGTCGGTGGGTCACCTCCTGGGCTCGTCCGGCGCCATCGAGGCGGTGGCCACCGTCCTCTGCCTGGTCGCCGGCGAGGTCCACCCGACTCCGTGGGGCGGCCAGGTCGACCCGGAGACACCGGTGCGGCTCGTGGTCGGAACCCCATGTTCCCTGCCCGCCGACAGCGGGCCCTGGGTCGCACTGTCCACCAGCTTCGGGTTCGGTGGCGCCAACGCCGCCGCGATCTTCGCCCTGGAGAGAGAGAGAGCCGACCGGTGAGCCGCGCCGTCGTCGTCAGCGGCCTGGGCACCGTCGGGGCCTGGGGCGCCGGCCGCTCCGGCCTCCTCGAGATCCTGGCCGCCGGCGAGCCCCGCCTCTCCCCCCTGGGCGAGCCCGGGCCCCTGGCGACGCGCCGGGGCCTACGCCTCGATCCCCGGGTGGCGTGGGCGGCGAAGGTCGATTCCTACTGCCTCGGACCCTGGCTCCCCGCCGCGGCAGCCCGCAGGATGAGCCCGCCGTCCCGCTTCGCGGCCGCCGCCGCCCGTATGGCCCTGGCCGACGCCGGCCTCTCCGAGGCGCCGGAAGAGCTCCTGGAGTCGGCCGCCGTGGTCCTGGCCACCTCCTACGGGCCCTCGTCGGTGACCGAGGAGCTCCTGGATCAGATCCTCCTCGACGGCCCAGACCAGGCGTCGCCGGCCCTGTTCGCCGAGTCCGTCGCCAACGCCCCCGCCGCCCAGGTCGCCCGCCTCACCGGCGCCCGGGGCGCCAACTTGACGGTCACCGAGCGAGAGGCCGGCGCGCTCTCGGCGGTTCGTCGCGCCGCCACGGAAGTGGCCTCCGGCCGCTCGGAGCTCGCGCTGGCCGGCGCCGTCGAAGAGGTGACACCGCTCCTCCAGGCTCTCCTCGACCGCTTCGGCGCCCTGGCCCGGGGCCCCAAGGCCGTCGAGGACGGCGGCCCGCCCCTCGCCCGGCCCTTCGACCGCCGCCGAGCCGGCCTCCTGTCCGGCGAGGGCTCGACGGTCGTGGTGCTCGAGCCGGAAGACGCCGCCGCGGCTCGCGGCGCCCGGCCCCTCGCTCGAGTCGTCGGCGGTGGCAGCGCCTTCGACCCGTCGGCGTCCCGGCGCGGCTGGGGCCGCGGTGCCCTGGACCTCTCCCGAGGTCTCGATCGAGTCCTCCGGCGGTGCGGTCTGGCGCCCGGGGAGATCGACCTCGTGGTCTCCGGGGCCTCCGGCACCCGGGCCGGAGACCGCCTCGAGGCCGAGGTGCTGCGGGCGGTCTGGAACGGCAGCGCGCTGCCCCCGGTGGTGGCGCCCAAAGGGGTGACCGGCGAGATGGGGGGAGGGCACCTGGCGGCGGCCATGGTCGCCCTGGAAGGGGCCGAGCTCGGTCCCTCGCCGGGCTTCGAGCGGCCGGACCCGGCCCTCGGCCTGGTACCGCACCCGGGGGGACCGCTCCCGCGGCCGGCCCGCAGGGTACTGGTCTCGAGCCTGGCCGCCGGCGGTGGCGCCACCTGGCTACTCTTCGAGTCCGTCGTCGGGGAGGCGGCATGAGCGCCCTGCCTCGCGATGCCGCGGCACCGCCCCACGCCCCGGTCGTCGGCCGGTCCCGGCGCATCCTCGGCCGCTTCCACGTCACCGGGGTCTTCTGGTACCGCTTCCACTGCTGGGGTGTCTCGTCTCTCCCGAGTTGGGCGGTGGGGCCCGTGATCCTCCTCTTCACCTCCTTCTTCTTCGTCGTCCTTCGAGGCATCCGGCGGGCCATCGCCTCGAACCTGGAGGCGGTCCTCGGGCCCACCGGGCCGCTCGGGCGGCAAGCCCGGATCTGGCGCACCATGTGGAACCAGGCGTGGTGCAACTCGGAGCGCTACGAGCGGCTGGGCACGGACCGCCGCTTCGAGATCGAGGTCGAAGGCCGGGAGCACTGGGACCGTCTCGCCGGCGATCCGGAGCAGGGGATGGTGCTGGTCACCGCCCACGTCGGGGCCTGGGACATCGGCTCGTTCTTGCCCTCTGTGGTCGAGCCCCGTCCGGTGCACGTGGTGCGCGAACAGGAGATGGACCCGGACGCCCAGGCCTTCGTGGAAGAGGTCTACGGGCGCTCGGTCCAGGGCCACTTCACGCTCCACTTCGCCCGCAACAACCCGGTGCTGGGCGCGGTGCTCCTCTCCGCCCTGCGCCGCGGCGAGCTGGTGGGCCTCCAGGGCGATCGCCCCTCTTCGACCGGGAGGACGGTGCCCGGAAAGCTCTTCGGCCGGCCCTTCCTCCTCCCCGCCGGCCCGGCGGCCCTCGCCCGAGCGGCCGGAGCGCCCCTACTCCCCGTCTTCTGCTTCCGCACCGGCCGCCGCCGCTACCACGTGGTCATCCGCCCTCCCATCCAGCCTGCGGCCACCGCCGACCGAGAGCAGGACTTCCAGACGACCACACAAGCCGTCGCCGAAGAAGTCGAATGGGCCATCCGACACCGCCCCAACCAGTGGTTCTGCTTCAGAAAGGTCCTGTAGGGGTCTGCGCGGCAGAGAAAAGGCCGGCCCCGCCGATCCCCCCCCCTCACCCCATCCCCATGACCGGGCGGGGGGTGTGGCAAGCGAAGCGAGCCACCCGCAACAGCCGACCACGGAGGGCCGGGCCACCGCCTCCAAGCCCTCCAGCCGCCCTCGTCCGGTCACTCCCCCGCCCAGTAGACCCCACTCTCCAAATCGGCCAGCAGCCGCTGATCCTCCCGCCACCCCGGCTGGCAGCGCACGTGGAGGTCCAGGTACACCCGCGTCTCCAGAAACTCCTCGAGGTCCAGCCGCGCCGCGGTCCCGATCTGCCGGATCATCGCCCCCTGCCGGCCGATGACGATCTTCTTCTGCCCCGGACGCTCCACCAGGATCGAGGCGTAGATCCGCGTCAGGTCCCGCTCCGGCTCCTCCTCCCACCGCTCCACCACCACGGCGCTCGCGAACGGCAACTCATCGCGCGTCACCTCCAGGACCTTTTCCCGGATGCGCTCGGCCGCGAGAAAGCGCTCCGGGTGGATCGTCAGCAACTCCGGATCGAACCGCGGCGGTCCTTCGGGCAGGAGCTCCCAGAGCACCGCCTCCAGCCGCGCGACCCCGTCGCCGGTCAGGGCCGAGATCGGGATGATCTCCCGGAAGCGGTCACCCGCGGCGTACTCGGCGATCCGCGGCAGGAGGTTCGGCTTGGCCACCCGGTCGATCTTGTTGAGGAGCGCGATCTTCGGCCCCCGGGCACGCTCCACCAGCTCGCGCATGTAAGCGTCCCCCTTGCCCGTGGGCTGCGCGGCGTCGACCAGGAGACAGACCACGTCCGCCTCGTCCAGCGCCTCCTGGGCGTGGCGGACCATCTGCTTGTTCATCCGGTGGAGCGGGCGGTGAACCCCGGGCGTGTCGTAGAAGACCACCTGCCCCCGCTCCGAGCTCAGGATCCCCACCAGGCGCTGGCGGGTGGTCTGGGGCTTGTCGGAGACGATGGCCAGCTTTTCCCCCAGGAGCCGGTTCAGCAGCGTCGACTTGCCGGCGTTGGGCCGGCCCACCAGGGCCACCGTTCCCGAGCGCGGTGCGGGCGCCGGCCCGGCGTCGCCGCTCACGCGCCCTCCCCCGCCGCGTCCGGCCCGCTCCCGACGGCGCCGGCCGGGCTCACCGGCTCCACCCGCACCATCGTCGCGCGGCGTTCCTCCACCTCCTCGACCGTGTAGCGCAACCCCTGCTCCTCCACCGTCTCCCCCACCTCGGGTACGTCGCCGAGGAGGCTGAACACCCGGCCGCCCACCGTCTCGTCGGGCACCTCCCCCAGGTCGACCCCGAAGAGGTCCTCCACAACGTCGACGTCGGTGGTTCCCTCGAGGAGCCAGGCGCCGTCCGGCAGCAGGCGATTTCCCGGATGCGCCTCCTCGTGCTCGTCGACCAGCTCGCCGACGATCTCTTCCACCAGATCCTCGACGGTCACGATCCCCGCGGTACCGCCATACTCGTCCACCACCACCGCCATCTGCTGGAAGCGCGCCTGGAGCTCCTTGAGGAGATGGCCCAGGGGCTTGGTCTCCGGCACGAAGAACGGCGGGTTGGCGAGGCTCCGGGCCGTGGGCCGCTCGGAAGCCCGGAGGGCGCGCAGGAGGTCACGGATGTGGGCGATGCCCACGATGTGGTCGATCGATCCCTCGAACAGGGGGAGCCGGGAGTGGCCCGACTCGACGAACAGGGCCGCCAGGTCGTCGAGATCCGTGGTCACGGACGTGCCCTGGACCTGGATCCGCGGAGTCATGACGCTGCGCACTGGGGTGTCGCCGAAGTCCACGATGCCCCACAACATCTCGCCCTCGCCGGGCTCCAGGATCCCCTCCCGGGTGCCAACGTCGATGAACGCCTCGATCTCGTCCTCCGAGGCCTCATCCTCTTCCTCCTCGCTCCGCCGCTGGACGCCTCGGGCCGGGAAGAGGCCCACCGACACCACGACGAGGGGGGCCAGGACGGCCAGAATCGCCTGGAAGACCGGCGTCAACCGCTCCAGGGCCGCCTCCGGGTCCCAGCCCACCAGCACCCGGTTCAGTAGCTCGGAGCCCACGACCACCGGGAGCGTGGCCAGCGCACCCCAGGCGGCGGCCGCCGCCGGCCCCGCGAGGCCGATCGCCGCGAGCCAGGCGGCCACTGTCCAGAGCAGGGCGAGGGGGGCGAGCTTGGCGAAGATCGCGAGGAGCAGTCGGAAGGCCTCGAACCGCAGCGGCTGCTCGTAGAGGGCGCGCAGCCGCCCCTCGGCCTCCTCGGTCCAGTGGCGAAGGCGAATCGGTCCCGAGCGCTCGAGGAGCGCGGAAAGGCCCGAGAGCAGGACCGTGGCGGCGACCAGGGCCAGGGCGCCCCAGACCAGCCCCCACCCGCCGGCCCGGCTCAGGCCGGAGGCGTCAGCTCCCGGCATTCTCGCGCTCCGACGGGTCGCCGGAAGGAGCCGGTGGCCGGCCGGCAGCCCCCTCCGGCAGCCAGCGCCGACGGAGCCCCCGCTCCAGGC
Organism: uncultured Acidobacteriota bacterium; assembly: GCA_963739795.1. GTDB lineage: Bacteria > Acidobacteriota > Thermoanaerobaculia > Multivoradales > DATKCC01 > CAVUBL01. The sequence continues at coordinate 11,635 of CAVUBL010000019.1, forward strand.
GCTCCATGGTCCCGTCGTCGGTCTCGTGGTCGTACCCCAGACAGTGGAGCACCCCATGGAGGAGCAGAATCCGCAGCTCGCGCTCGCTCGAGTGACCCGCGGCCTCGGCCTGCCGGCGGGCGACGCGAACGGCGATCACCACGTCACCGAGGTGCAACCCTTCCGGCGTCTCCTGGCCCGGAAACGAGAGGACGTCGGTCGGGGCGTCCTTGCCCCGATAGGTCCGGTTGAGGCGGCGCATCTCCCGGTCGCTGGTCAGGCGTACGCCGAAGCTGTCGTGCTCCGGGGCCAGCTCGGCGAGGAGGGCTGCGAGCCAGGTCTCGAGCTCGCCACCCTCTCCACCCCGGGCTTCGCGGAAGCCGCCGGGGTTCTGGACGACCAGCTCGCAGCCCGGCGGTCGGCTCGCCTCCGCCATCACGACGCCCGCACCGCGACCTCGGCGGTGCGGTCTCCGCGGCGCTCCTCCCGTCCCTCGCCGCCGAAGTCGAAGCCGGGATAGTCGATGCGGTGGTGGAAGATGGTGGTCAGCACCCGGATGAACGCCTGGGAGACCTTCTTGATGTCGGACAGGGTCAGCTCGCTCTCGTCGAGCTGGCCGTCGCCCAGGCAGTCCTCGACGATCTTGCCCACCAGGGTCCGGATCTTGAGGGGCGTCGGCTCGACCAGAGTGCGGCTCGCGGCCTCGACGCCGTCGGCGAGCATCAGCACACCCATGACCTCGTTCTGGGGCTTGGGGCCGGGATACCGGTACTTCTCCTCGGTCACGTCCTCGGAGCGCTCGGAACGCTGCCTGGCCCGCTCCTTGGCTCGCTCCTGGGCCCGGTTGAAGAAGAAGCTGATCAGGCGGGTGCCGTGGTGCTGGGCGATGGCGTCGCACACCGGCGGCGGCAGGTGGTACTCCTCGGCCAGGGCAAGGCCGTCTTTGACGTGGCTGATGAGGATCAGTGTGCTCATCGAAGGCACCAGCTTGTCGTGGAGGTTGTGGCCCGGCCGCTGGTTCTCCACGAAGTACTCCGGCCGGAAGATCTTACCCACGTCGTGGTAGAGGCCGCCGGCGTAGGCGAGCACCGGGTCGGCACCGATCACCTCGCACCCCTCTTTCGCCAGGTTCGCGACCATCAGGGAGTGCTGGAAGGTACCGGGCGCCTCGAAGGCGAGGCGTCGCAGCAGCGGCAGGTTCGCGTTGGCCAGCTCTACCAGCTTGATGTCGGTAGTGATGCCCAGCAGAGATTCGAGGATCGGTATCGAGAAACTCCCGACCGCCGCCACCAGCAGGCCGCCGATGAGGGCGCAGACCAGGTCGAAGGCGAGCTGCAACGGGTCGGCGCCGACGCCGCCGCCGAGGGCGGTGAGCACCAGAACGGTCACCACGTTCAGGGCGCCCACCACCAGCCCGACGCGGGTCAGCATGAGGCGCTGCTTGATCTGGAACGCGTCCACGGCGAAGACCGCGCCGAGGGAGCCGACCGCGGCGTAGAGGGTCACCCACAGGGCCTCGAGGCCGGCGAGGCGCGAGACCAGCAGGGCGAAGAAGAGGGCCGTGAGGCCCGCCGCCGTGCGCCCGAACAGCAGCGCGGCGACGAGGGCAAGGCCGGCGAAGGGCACCCCGTAGGCGTAGCTGCGGAAGGAGTTGAAAGGCGTCGCGTCGAAGGAGTTGGCCAGGGCGGTGGAGACCAGGAAGCTGAACTTGGTCCCCAGGATGCTCACCAGCAGGACCAGGAGCACCTCGCAGTAGAGGCGGCGCCGGTCGTGGTCCGCCACCCGCTCTCCCCGCAGGCCGAACCAGAGCGCGACGGCGGCGAGACCGAGCAGCGCCATGGTCCCCATCAGCGGCAGCAGCCGCCCGGTCAATCGGTCGTGGCCGGTGATCTCGGAGAGCAGCCGCGCCTCGGCAGAGCTGATCTGGTCCCCCTTGCGCACGATCACCTGGCCCTTGCGGATCTGCTTGAAGACCGGCGCCACCGCGGCGGCCGCCGCCTCCTGGCGGGTCAGCGTCTCGCTGCGATTGGGCGAGAGGTTCGCCGGCAGGTTGGCCATCAGGAGCGCGATGGACGCCTTGCGCTGGGCCGAGCTCAGGTCCCGCCAGTCCTCGACCTCGCCATCGAGGAACTCCTTCACCTCGCCCGGGTACTCGAGATAGCCGTAGAGGTCGTAGTGCCGTCGCTCGCCGCCCGACGGCAGGATGCGGAGCGTGATACCCCGCACCCGGTTTTCGAGCAGGCGCGCCTTGCCCTCCACGATGCCCTGGCGCAAGACCCGGCCGATGAGGAGGCCCAGGCGTTCCTGCAGGTCCTGCGTGAAGCCCTGGGCGGACAGGGCGACCACCTCGTCCCGGGTGAGGTTGAGGCTCGACGCCTGCGCGAGGCGGGAGACCTCGTCGGAGATCCGCTCCTCGCCGTTGGCGGCGGCCTTGCTCGGGGTCCTGCCGGTCCCCTTCCGGCCCTTCGCAGCGTCCGCAGACTGCTGGAGGAGCTGTCGGCCGGCGTCGAAGAGCTTGGTCACCTGGTCCTGGACCGACGCCGCGGCGCCCGAGTCGAAGTCGTAGACCGGCGGGACCTCCTCCCGGGCCCGGCTCTGCTTCTCGGTGGTGGTCTCCTGGTCCGGGATCAGAAGGTCCGCCGGCGCCACGTAGTCCCGGTTGGCCACCTCGCCCTGGCGCGCGGCGGGCACCGGCAGCAGGCTGCCGGAGGTCAGGCCCCAGGCGCCCACCGTGAGGAGCAGGGCGACCCACAGCGCCGGCAGCTCGAGGAGCCGGCGCCACCCGTTGCGGAACTGCCGGCGAATCCGCGCCCACCCGCGCCTGCGGCTGCGGCCCGCCACGCCCGGCGAGGGTTTCGGAGTCTTCTTTGGGGAGGTCTTGGCCATCGGTCGTCGTCGCCTGGCGAGCAAGGGTTCCGGCTCCGGGAAGCGCGTCCCGGCTCAGCCGCCTCCGACCTCCGCCGGCTCGGCGGGGCGCGGTGCGGGCTCCACCCCGCGCTCCCGGTCCTCGCGCTCAAAGCGGTCGTAGGCCGAGATGATCTGTTGCACCAGGCTGTGGCGCACCACGTCCCGCTCGTCGAAGCGGAAGAAGCGGATGCCCTCGATCCCCCCCAGCACCGCCTCGGCCACCCGCAGGCCGGAGCGACGGCCCTGGGGCAGATCGACCTGAGTCACGTCGCCATCGATCACGGCCTTCGAGCCGAAACCGATGCGGGTGAGGAACATCTTCATCTGCTCGGTGGTCGTGTTCTGGGCCTCGTCGAGGATGATGAAGCTGTCGTTGAGCGTCCGGCCGCGCATGAAGGCGATGGGGGCGACCTCGATGATGCCACGCTCGAGCATCCGCCCCACCTTCTCGTAGCCGATGATGTCGTAGAGGGCGTCGTACAAGGGCCGCAGATAGGGGTTGACCTTTTCCACCAGGTCGCCGGGCAGGAACCCCAGCTTCTCGCCGGCCTCCACCGCCGGCCGGGCGAGGACGATGCGCCGGACCTTCTTTTCCAGCAGGAAGGCGGCGGCCATGGCCACCGCCAGGTAGGTCTTGCCCGTGCCCGCCGGACCGATGGAGATGACGATGTCGAAGTCGTCCATCGCCTTCAGATAGCTCTGCTGCCGCAAGGTGCGGGGGGTGATCAGCCGGTTGACCGCGGCGAGCATCCCGGCGGGGCGGAAGAAGTCGCTGAGCGAGGCTTCGGGGTCGTCCTGGATCACCCGCACCGCCGTGCGCACATCGCTCGGCGACAGGCGAAACCCTTCCGACGCCAGGGCGCCGAGCTGGCTCATCAGGCGTTCGACGCTGCGCTCACCGTCCGGGTCGCCGGAGATCTTCAGCTCGTTGCCTCGGGCGGCGAGCTCCACGCCGAAGGCGCGCTCCATACGCCGCAGGTTCTCGTCGTGAACGCCGAACAGGACCTCTATGCCCTCCTCGGGCAGGGTGACCTGGGTCATGGACGAGGGGCGGGGCGGCTGGGTGGGCGGGAAGACATGGGTGGAGGCGGGGCCTCGTGGTTATTCTAGCAACACGAGCCCAGAACAGGTGTCCGCGGCGCCTGGACCGGGCTCGCCTCGACGCCCCCTTCCACGGCTCGCTTCAAGCCGAGACCACCCCGGCCCGGGCCTCCTGCGCCGCAGAGGGTCACTGGATCACCCCCCTCACTCGATCCCTCTCCACCCCCTCGAGGGGGGAGAGGGACGCCCCCACCCGGTGGCATACCGAGAGCTCCTGGCGAGGGCTCTCCTTCTCTTGGGATTCGGCGGAGTTACTTCTTCGCCGAGTAGTCGTAGAAGCCGCGGCCCGCCTTGCGGCCGTGGCGGCCGGCCAGCACCATCTGCTTGAGCAGCGGCGGCGGCGCAAAGCGCTTCTCCCGGTACTCCTCGAACATGATGTTGGCGATGTAGTACGTGGTGTCCAGGCCCACGAAGTCGAGAAGGGTGAACGGGCCCATGGGGTAGCCGCAGCCGAGCTGCATGCCCTTGTCGATGTCCTCCACCGAGCCCACGCCCTCCTCGTAGGCGCGGATGGCGTCGAGCAGGTAGGGCACCAGCAGCCGGTTGACGATGAAACCCGAGTTGTCGCGGCAGGCGATGGGCTCCTTGCCCAGGCTGCGCACCCATTCCATGGCGCTGTCGACGACCTCGTCGTCGCTCATCAGCGTGCGCACGACCTCCACCAGCTTCATCACGGGCACCGGGTTGAAGAAATGCAAGCCCAGGAAGCGCTCCGGCCGGGAGGTGGACATGGCGAGCTGAGTGATGGTGAGCGACGAGGTGTTGGAAGCGAAGATCGCCTGGTCGTGGGCCACCCGGTCCAGGTTGCCGAAGGTCTTGCGCTTCTCGTCCAGGTTCTCGACGATCGCCTCGATCACCAGGTCGCACTCGGAGAGGGCGTCCAGGTCGACCGTGCCCGAGATGCGGCCCCGCACCTCGTCGCGCTTGTCGGCCTCGAGCTTGCCCTTCTCCACCGCCCGTTCCAGGGACTTGTCGATGCGGCCCAGGCCCTTTTCGAGCAGGTCCTCGGTGACCTCGCGGATGACGGTGGGATATCCGGCCCGGGCCGCGACCTGGGCGACGCCCGAGCCCATGAGGCCGCAGCCCAACACTCCGACTTTCTTGATCTTCATCGAGTAGCCCTCCTTCGGGGGATCGATTCCAGTTGCTGGTTCCAGGGGAGTCACAAACTTCGTAGGCGGTTGCATCCTACCGCGACGGCTCGGGAAGCTCGCGGACGCACCGCGCGTCCCCGCTCCCCTCGCGCTCGATCGCCACGCGCAGCGCCCCGCGGGCGGGGAACGCGAGCCGCTCGGCCCACTCCACCACCTTGACCCCGGGGCCGGCCAGGAGCTCTTCGATCCCCGCCGCCTGGGCCTCGGCCGGCTCCAGGCGATAGAGGTCGGCGTGGACCAGGCGCCCCCCCGCACCCTCGTGCTCGCGCACCAGGACGAAGGTCGGGCTCTGGACCTCGGCAGGGTCGATCCCCAGGGCCCGGGCCACCCCGCGGGTGAGGACGGTCTTGCCGCTTCCCAGGTCACCGTGGAGGAGCAGGACGCCGTCGGGACGGAGCTCGGCTCCGAGGAGCTCGCCCACCTGCTCGGTCTCGGCCTCGCTCGCTGAGCGCCAGATCCGATGGATCGGATCACCTCCCTCACCCTCGGCCCCGCTCCCTTTCGCGGCTCCCGACAAGATCGACTCCTTCGTCACAATCTCGGCCTCATCCGACTCCGTCTCAGGAGCCTGCGAGGATCTCGAAGGCCCGGGGAAGGGCCTCGACCAGGTCTCCGGCGGCGAGGGCCCGCTCCCCCCGCTCGGCGCAGGCGAGGTCGCCGGCGAGGCCGTGGAGGTAGGCCCCCAGGATCGCGGCTTCGAGGGCCTCGTAGCCCTGGGCGAGCAACCCGCCAACGAGGCCGGTCAACACGTCCCCCGTGCCGCCGGTCGCCATTCCCGGGTTGCCCGTGGGGTTGACGTGGACCGCGCCGTCGGGGGTCGCGGTCAGGCTCTGGTGCCCCTTGAGCACCACCACCGCCCCGGTCTCGGCCGCAGCCCGGCGCGCGAAGGCCGGGCGGTCGCCCGTCACCTCGGCGGTCTCGACTCCCAGCAGGCGGGCGAGCTCGCCGGGATGAGGCGTGAGGACCGTCGGCCCGGGGCGGGACGCGAGCTCGGCGGCGCGGCCGGCGAAGGCGTTGATCCCGTCGGCGTCGAGAACCAGGGGCAGCCCGCAGGCGAGGACAGCCTCCCGGATCTCGCCGCTCACCGAATCGCCCTGTCCCAGGCCGGGTCCCAGGGCCAGCGCATCCTTGCCGGCCGCGGCCTCGAGGATCGCCCGCGCCGCCCCCTCACCCAGACGACCCAGACCGTCCTCGCCGGCCGGGAGGGCCAGGCTCATGGACTCGAGCGAGCCCAGGTCCACGGTCTGGACGACGGGGCGGGGCACGGCCGCGGTGACCAGCCCGGCACCGGAGCGGACCGCCGACCGGGCGGCGAGGATGGCCGCGCCCGACTTGCCGGTGGCCCCGGCGACCACCAGGAGGTGGCCGTAGGTGCCCTTGTGGCTGTCGGCCCGTCGCGGCGGCAGCCAGGCGGCCAGCTCCTCGGCGACGACCAGGTGGAGGGCCGCCTCCTCACCCCACGGGCGGTCCAGGAGCTCGGGCGGGATCCCCAAGTCCGCGATCACCAGCTCGCCCACGGCGTCGGCCGCCGGCGCGAAGACCTGCGCCGGCTTGGGGGCCGCGAAGGTCACCGTCAGGTCGGCGACGAGGTGAGGTCCGATGAGGTCCCGCCGACTGCCGTTCAGCCCGCTCGGCAGGTCGACGGCCAGGCGCGGCACGGGCAGGGCGTTGAGCCCTTCGACGAGGGCCGCGGTCTGCCCCTCCAGAGGCCGCCCCAGGCCGGTGCCGAAGAGGGCATCGACCACCAGGTCGGCAGCCCGTCCCGCGGCCAGAGCCTCTCCCAGGTCGTCGCCCGGCCCGATCTCGTCCAAACGCAGGAGGTCCGGGGCCATGGCCCGGCAGATGGCGAGCTGGGACGCCGCGTCGCCGCGGGTCTCCCGGCCGCCGAAGGCGAGCAGGCAGCGCACGCGGTAGCCGCGGATCGCCAGGTGCCGGGCGAGGGCCAGGCCGTCGCCGCCGTTGTTGCCAGGGCCGCAGTAGATCGCCACCGAGACGGCCTCGGGGAAGGAGGCGGCCACCGCCTCGGCAAGCCCCAGGGCGGCGTTCTCCATGAGCACCATGCTCGGGATGCCGATCTCCTCCACCGCCGCCCGGTCGACGAGCGCCATGGCCTCGGCCGACAGGACCCTCACGACGCCTCCCCGAGCCGGCCCCACGCGGAGAGGAGCTCCCGGGTCCGCGGACAGAGGGAGGCAACCCGGGCTCCCGCCTCGCCGGTCTCGCCGGGTTCTCCAGCCAGGGCGGCCCCCAGGCGCCGCAGGTCGTCGGGCGTGTCCACGTCCGACGCTTCCTCGAGCAGGGCGACCTCGAGACCCGCCGCGCGCACGCGCTCCAGGGTCTGGGCCAGGACCCGCTCGGTGCTCCAGTCGATGCCCTCGAAGAGGTCGGGGCGCACCGCCGACGGCGCCAGGGCGATCAGGTAATAGCCGCCGTCCAGGCTCGGGCCCAGGGCCACGTCCGCCCCGGCGTCGATGCGGGTGAAGGCCTCGCGCACAGTCGCCAGGGGAACTGTCGGGTGGTCGCTGCCCAGGGCCGCGACGGCCCGCGCCCCGCCGGCCTCCCGGGCCGCAGTCGCCAGGCCCCGGTAGAGCCGCTCTCCGAGATCGGCCCCCTCCTGGCGCAGATGGCGCAGAGCCGGCACCGGCGTGGCCGGCGCCTCCTCCCCCGGCTCGAGGGCCCACGCCACCCAGAGCTCGAAATCCCGGCCCGCCAGGCGCTCGAGCAGGTCCTCCACGAAGGCCCCGTGGAGCGCCGCCGCTTCGGCCGGGCTGAGGGCGTCGAACAGGCGGGTCTTCACCCGGCCGGGGACCGCGGGCTTGGTGTACAGGAGGAGTCGGTGGGGGGCGGACATCGCGGCGATTCTACCGCGCGCCCGGCGGGGGGGACGGGATCGGGCGCGGTGGTAACGTGCCCGCCGTGACCGCCCTCGTCACCCTCCTCACCGACTTCGGGCTGGCCGATTACTACGTGGGCGCGGTCAAGGGGACCCTCCTGCGCCTCGCCCCGGGATGCCGGCTGATCGACCTCTCCCACGAATTGCCACCTGGCGACGTGGCGGCCGGAGCCGACCTCCTGGCCGGAGCCGCCCCCACGTTCCCGCCGAGCACGATCCACCTGGCGGTGGTCGACCCCGGGGTCGGAACCGACCGGCGAATCCTCGCAGCCCTTGCCGGCGACCAGCGCTTCGTGGCGCCGGACAACGGTCTGCTGGGCCCCTGCCTGGAGGCCGCGGGCGCCCGGGTGTGGAGCGTCGAGCGGGAGGAGCTCTTCCTGACGGCGCCGGGCGCCACCTTTCATGGCCGCGACCGCTTCGCCCCGGTGGCCGCCGCCCTCGCCCGCGGCGAGGCGCCGGAGAGCTTGGGCCCGGAGATCGACAACCCGATCCGCCTCCCGGAGACGCCCCCCAGCCGGAGCCTCGACGGCGGACGAGCGGTTCTCGTCGGCCGGGTCCGGCGCGTCGACCGCTTCGGCAACCTGGTCACCAACCTGCCTGCGTCCTGGGTCACCGAGCTGGCCCCGAACCCGAGAACGGCGCCGCCCGTCGAGGTCGCCGGCCGCGAGGTGCGGCGCTGGGTGGGTCACTACGCCGAGCTCGGCCCGGGCGAAGCGGGTGCGCTGGCGGGTTCCCTCGGAACGGTGGAGCTCTCGCTCCCCGGGGAGAGCCTGGCCCGGAAGTGGGGGATCAAGCGCGGCGCGCCGGTCCGAATCCGCGCTCCGGAGGGATGACCGTTCGCCGAGCGCGCTACAATCGGGTTCTCGGTTCTCACGCGAGCACCGGGACGGAAGGAGGATGAGATGACCAGGTGGGAATACAAGATCATCAACATCCGGAGCGAGAACTACCGCCTCGATCCGAACTCGGTGACTCAGCTCAACGCCCTGGGGGCCGAGGGGTGGGAGGTGGTCTCCATCACGTCGGTCAACTTCAAGAGCGGAGCGACCGACAACATCGCCATCGTCTTCAAGCGCCCTCTCGACTGAGCGCGGCGCCGTTCCCGAAGTCAGGAGCCCGCAGCCTTCCGGGCGCGCCTGCGCCGGAAGCGCCAGCGCGCCGCCAGCGCAAAGCCCGTGGACCCCGCGACGAGGGCCAGCAGGGCGTAGCGAGCCTTGGGCAGAATGCCCGTCTCGCGCACGATCGACTCCCGGAGCTCAGCGAGGCGGACCTCCACCTCCCGCCGGCTCTCGGCCACCGCCTCGGCGGCGCGTTCTTCGTCTCGGCTCGTATGGCTCATCGCAGCTCTCCCTTGTCGCCCTCGCCCTCCCCGCGGCCGTCGCCTTCGACCTTGCGGCGGGGGGAGGTCGGCTCGAGGAGCCGGCTCTGCCACCAGTCGACGTGGTCGTCGAGGCGCCGGCGGGCGGTCGTCAGGGGGTTCTCGAAGCTCTTGAGCTTGTGTAGGCCGATGGCCGCGAGGGCCGCGGCCACCGCCGCGAAGAGCACGGTGATCGCCAGCGACGCGGCCCACAGGGGCAACCAGACGGCCGCGAGCTGAATCAAGAAGTAGGTCGCTACCCCGAGCGTCCAGAAGGCGAAGGCACCGGCACCGCCCAGCAGCGCAGCACCGACGGCAGCACGCTTGCCCGAACGCGCCAGGTCCCGCTCCAGTGCCGTGAGCTCGGCCTTGACCAGGGAGAGCACGGCAGCCCCCAGAGCGCGAAACGTCTCGCTCCAGCTCGATCTCATGACGACCTCCTCCCTTCCTCTCGCCCCCGCCTGAGGTTACTTCGAACCCACGACGACCGATCGGGTCACGAACGAGTTGTTGGAGGCGATCTCGTCGCGCAGACCCACCGCCACCCTCTGCTCTCCGGCGCGCATCAGGAGGCGGAAGGTGTAGACCGCGGCCTTGTCCCGCTCTTTCTCGACCGTGGCGGCGGCCAAAGAGATGGGCAGCCGGGTCTTTTGCACGTCCGAGATGCGACCCGATGCGTCGAGGGCCGCCATGTAGATGTTGGCATTGGCCACGTACTTGTCACCCTGGGGCACCAGGGCCAGCGACTTGAGTGGTACCACGACCCGGACCGGCACCAGGAAGTTGCCGTCGCTGCGCCGCTGGCCGGTGCCGAACGCCAGCTCGACGCCGAGCGGGTTGCTCGAGTACGGGAACTGAAGGGCGGCGAGGACACCGTCGTTCATCTGCACCGACACCTCTTTGTCCCGATAGCCGGTCCGGTACCGGAGCTTCAGACCCTTGTGGCTCCCCTTCAGCTTGACCTGGATCTCGTAGTACCGCCCGTCGCCGCTGTGCCCCGGGGAGTAGCCCAGGGAGTAGTACGTCCGGAAGTCGTTGGCGATGTTGGAGAGGGGCTCGAGCACCCGGTTCGTGTTGAGCACCGCCTTGCCGCCGGTCCGGTCCGCCATGAGCTGAAGGGTGCTCTGCAGGTCCTGGCGCTGAACCGAGTCGACGAAGCTCTGGCTCCCGGCCTGGCCGTGGCCGAAGGTCTCCACCGACGCCGACTCGTTGGCCCGCACCCCGCCGGCGTCGAGGGTGTAGAAGCTCACCCGGTTGGCGTTGGCGTTGGCCGTCAGCTCGTCGAAGCGGGCCGAGGAGTCGTAGGTGTAGAGCTCGGTCATGGCCCCGGAGTTGCGGAACTTCTGGTTGACGGCGTAGAAAACGTCCTCTCCGGCGATCATGGGCAGGCCGTCGCTCACGTAGAGCACCGCCTTGCGGCCCGGCAGACCGGCCAGGGAGTTGACGATCTCGCTCAGCGCGTCGATGGAGTTCTCGAGGTCGTTCCTCGTCGACTGGGCGTAGGTCTCGGCGTAGCCCAGAGCCTCGCTGCCGGACTCGGCCTCGTCGATCCGGCGCAGGGCGTCGCGCCGGTCGCTGTCGGAGTGGACGGCCTCGCCGCTGATCTTGTCGACCTCGAGCAGGGCCTCGACCACGCTCTCCGGATCCGAGGTGAACGTCTTGCGTACGTGGAGGGAGCGGTCGTAGGTGACCAGCATCACCCGGTCCTTGGTGGTGATCTTCTGGCGCAGGAAGCTGCGGACGTCCTGCAGGACCCGGCGGCGGTTGTGGGGGTGGATGTTGACGTTGTCCACGTAGATGACGAGGCTGAGCTGCTGATCCTGCGACGGCTGAGCGGCGGCGGCCGGCTCGGCGGGCAGAGGCTCGCCCGCCGCCGGCGCCGAGGCCGCGGCCTCGTCCCCCTTCGACGACACCACCTGGCTGTTCTGGACCGCGGAGAAGTTGGTGACCTTTACCGGCAGGCCGTTCTCGAACACCTCGAAGTCGTCGGCGGTGAGGCCGGGGACCGGGTCGCCCTGCTTGTCGGTCACGTAGACGTCGACGTTGACCACGTTGACGTCGACACTCTCGACGAAGACGCCCTGCTCCTCGTCGGCCTTGGCCCCCGCCTTGGACGGGTCCGGCTTGGCCTGCTTGTCGGCGGCCCGGCCGGGCGCCGGGAGGACGAGGACGGTCCCCAGGAGGAGGGCGAAGGCGAGGCGGCGATGGAGTCGTTCGATCATGGCGTCAAGGCTCGGAAGTGCTCAGTATAGTGGACGTTCGAAGGCTGGCGGGGGCGCGCTCACGAGCCGGGTCACCGAACCGGCCTGGCTGGGGCGAGGGCCTCGGCCCGCGTCCCGGCCCGGCCAGACACGCCGGCCAGGTGATCCACAATCTTGCGGCCGTCGCCGCGCGAGTTCTCGATGAAGATCCGGTTCGTGAACCGGCCCGCCTGGAGGGTCCCGGCGATGTAGAGGCCGGGCACGTTGGACTCACAGGTCTCCGGGTCGAAGGTGGGGATCAGGCTGTCCGGGTCGACCTCGATCCCGGCGGCGCGCTGCAGGGCCGAGTCGGGCACGTAGCCGATGAGCACGTAGGCGGCGTCGGCTCCCAGGAGCTCCGGGCCGTCCGGGCCGTCGATGCGCACCCCGCGGCTCTCCCGGTCGGCGCCGTCCTCGAAGGCCACGACCCGGCTCGAGAACCGGGCCGCGATGGAGCCTTCCCCGATCCGGTTGTCGATGTCGGGCCGAATCCAGTACTTGACGCTCTCCTTGAGCTGATCGCGGCGATGGACGAGGGTCACGCGGGCGTCGTTGCGCCACAGGTCGAGGGCGGTCTTGGCGGCCGAGTTGCCGCCGCCCACCACCACCACGCGGTCGCCGAAGTGGGCGTAGGGCTCCACGTACCGGCTCGTCACCCAGGGAAGGTCCTCGCCGGGCACCCCGAGGCGCCGGGGGTTCCAGAAGTAACCGGTGGCGAGGGCCACCGCGCGGGCGCGCCGGAGCCGCGGCAGACCGTCCCGGACCGAGTGCACGGCGAAGCGCTCGCCGTCCGGCCCCGGCGAGCCGGCGCCTTCGGCATTCAGGGGCTCGATCCGCTCCACCCGCTCGTGGAGCGCCAGCGGCACGCCGTGGCGCTTGACCACCTCCCGGTAGTAGACCAGGGCCTGGCGCCGGTTCGGCTTGACCTCCGGGATCGCGAAGGGCACGTCGGCGATCTCCAGCCGCTCGCGGGTGGTGAAGAAGGTCAGGTCGGTGGGATAGGCCTGGAGGCTCGCGCACAGTGGCCCCTGGTCGACGACCAGGGTGGCGAGGCCGCGGCGCACCGCCGCCGCCCCTACCGCGATGCCGGTCGGCCCGGCGCCCACCACCAGGAGATCCAGCACGGGCTCGCTCATCGCGTCTCCCGACGTTCGACGTTCAGGGCGTACAGGTGATCGACGGGACCGTGGCCTCGCCCCAGCGGGACGGCGGCCGTCATGGCCCCGCGCAGATACTCGATCGCTCCGGCCACCGCCGGGGCCAGCGCCTCGCCGGCGGCAAGCCGCACGGCGACGGCGGACGACAGCGTGCAACCGGTCCCGTGGGTCGCCCGGGTGGCGATCCTGGGGTTGCGGAAGCTCCCGAGGAGAGCCCCGTCGCCGCCGGCGATCAGCAGGTCCTCCACCTCGTCGCCCTCTCCGTGCCCTCCCTTGAGGAGCACCGCCGGTCCCCGCGCCGCCAGCTCTCGCGCCGCCGCCAGACGCTCCTCCCGGGTGCCCACCGGCCGGCCCGTCAGGTGGGCGGCCTCGGGCAGGTTGGGGGTCAGAAGCGTGGCCAGGGGAAGGAGCTCCGAGGCGAGAGCCTCGACCGCGTCGTCGGCGAGGAGCGGATCGCCGCTCTTGGCCACCATCACCGGGTCGAGGACCACTGGCAACGGGCGGTCGCCAGCTCTGGCGTCGCAGCGCCGCCGGATCCAGGGGCTCAGGGCACCGGCCACCGCCCGGACGATGGGAGCGCTCGACAGCATACCGATCTTCACTGCGTCGACTCCAAGGTCGTCGAAGACGGCGTCGATCTGGGCGGCCACCACCTCGGGAGGGATCTCGTGGACCGCGGTCACCGTCACCGTGTTCTGGGCGGTGACCGCGGTGACCGCGCTCATGCCGTACGCCCCGTGTGCGGCGAACGTCTTGAGGTCCGCCTGGATCCCCGCCCCACCGCCGGAGTCGGAGCCGGCGATGGTCAGAAGGCGCAGAGGACCCATCGTCAGGATGGAACCCCGGTCTCCGACGCCCGATTCCGCCGGGCGCGTACCCACAGGAGCACGAGCGCCACCACCAGCACCACCACGCTGATCGCCTGGGCCAGCGTCAGGGGTCCGAGGAAGCGGTCGTCCTTGGCCCGGAGCAGCTCCACCAGGAAGCGCTCCACCGCCAGCAGAGCCAGCACCGCCATCCCGGCCACGCCGGCCGCCGGGCGCCGCCGGATCAGCCACATTCCGAAGCCCCAGATGGCGAGGGCCGCCAGGGTCTCGTAGACCTGGGTCGGATGCACGGCCATGAGCTGAGAGTCGGGAATCGAGGCGGAGACGTGGACCCCGAACTGGTGGCGTAGGGCACCGGCGGTCGAGGGGGGCGCCGAGCCGACGGGGAACTTGACGCCCCACGGCAGGTCGGTGGGCACGCCGTAGTCGTCGCCCACCAGGAAGCAGCCGATGCGGCCGATGCCGTAGCCGAGGGCGAGGGCGAGGGCCATGGTGTCCGCCGTCGGCCAGGGCGGAAGGCGGCGCCGGTGGACGGTCCAGAGCAGGGCCAGCACCGCCAGGATGAAACCGCCGTACCAGACCAGGCCCGAGCGGTCGAACAGCAGGTGCCAGTCCCGGTAGAGGATCGCGTAGTAGACCTTGGCGCCGACGATGCCGAAGAAGCCGGCCGCGAAGACCAGGGCCGCCGCGTCGTCCTCGTCCCCCGCGCCCATCCAGCGCAGCCCCCACCGGAGCTGGAAGTAGGAAGCGACGAAGGAGAGAACCAGCATCAGCCCGAACGAGCTGATGACGAAGTTCCCGATGTGGAAGAGCTCTGGATGCATGGGGACGGGCCGTGGCGCAAGGGCGGTCGGCGCCGCCCTGAGGCCCGCCTACTCTACCACTCGCGCGCCGCGGCCCGGCTCACCTCCTCGGCCGGTCGTTCAGGCTCCAGTCGTAGTCGAGATAGCTCACCGACGGGTTCTTCGCCTTGAGGGCCGCGGCCATCTTCGCCGGGGCGTGGTCGATCACCCAGTCGAGGACCGCGCCGCGGGCGAAAAAGGCGACCACGGTGCTGCCCCCGGTAAAGTCCCCGGCGTACCACTTGAAGATCGACGACAGCCAGACGGTGTTGGCCTTGGCGTCGTAGCGCAGGCCCTTCTGCTGGTTCCCGAGGAAGGTCCGCACCTGGTCGTCGAGTTGCGCGTCCAGCCGCGCACCGGTGTACGCCTCGCCCCGGAGGTCGGGGCAGCTCGTGGAGGCGCAGACCACCGCGAAGTGGATCCGGGGGTCGCCCAGTGCCCGCCCCTTGGCCTCGATGGCGTCGAGGGTCATCTCCTGGCCGGCCACCGGGTAGGTCAGGGTGTCGAAGAATCCGTCCACCTTCTTGACCGACTGGATGCCCGGGTAGCGCTCCAGGACGTGCTGCACCACGACGGCGTTGTAGGCGTTGATCCAGAAGGCCAGAGCCTCCTTCTTGCCCAGGGCCTTCGGCTGAACCGCCGCCAGGCTGCCGAGAAAGGCGTCGAGGTCCTTGCGGTCGGCGGCGAGGGCGGCATAGTCCATGCCGCCGCGATTCTCATGTGCGTGGAGCACCCGGTCCCAGGCGTCGGTTGCGGGCTGGGGGCTCGCCGCGTGGACGGCGGGAGCGGCGAAGGTCAGGACGAGGGCGACGAGCGCCGTGGCGGTGAGGTCGATACGGATCATGAGAACCCTCCTGGAAGATGCGGGCCTGGAAGATGCGAGGATCGAGGTCCGGAGCGCGTGGCGGGCGGCCCTCGCCCCGATGATACGGTCCCCGCCGTTGGGCGGATCGCCCGCCGGCACGCTGTACAATCCCCTCCCATGCCGCCCGACGATCTGACGCGCGCGCGCTACGGCGCGCTGGCCGAGCTGGTCCGCTCTCCGGACCGCTCCGGGCGCTGGCTGGTCCTCACCCACGACAATCCCGACCCGGACGCCATCGCGGCGGCGGCGATCCTCGGCAAGATTCTACGCAACGGCTTCCAACAGAAGGTCACCCTCGCCTACGGCGGCATCGTCGGCCGGTCGGAGAATCGGGAGCTGGTGCGCATCCTGGGGGTGAAGTTCAGCCACTTGCGGCACCTGAGCGCGAAGCGCTACCGGCGCTTCGCCCTGGTCGACGCCCAGCCCTTCACCGGCAACAACCAGCTCCCCGAAGGGATGATCCCCGACCTGGTCTTCGACCACCACCCCGAGCGCCAGCCGGTCGAGGAGGTGCCGTTCTCAGACATCCGTCCCGGGTACGGCGCCACGGCCACCATCCTGGCCGAGTACCTGGAGGTCAGCGGGCTGCCGCTGCCCCGCTCTTTGGCGACCGCGGTGGTCTACGCCATCCGCTCCGAAACGCAGGAGTTCGGCCGGGAGTACTCCAAGGCGGACAAGGCGGTGTACGACCGGCTGCTCCCGGAGACCGACCGCCGGGCCCTGGCCCGGATCCAGAACGCCCGCCTCCCCCTCTCCTACTTCGTCAACCTCCACGAGGCGCTGGAGAACCTGGAGACGGTCGACACGCTGGTGATCAGCCACCTGGGAAGGGTCGAGCAGCCCGACATCGTGCCCGAGATCGCCGACCTGCTCCTGCGCATGGAGGGCAAGACCTGGTCCCTGTGCACCGGGCGGTTCGAGGACCGCATCTACCTCTCGATCCGGACCACCAACCAGCGGGCGGACGCCGGGGGCCTCATTCGGCGCCTGATCGGCCGCCGGGGCAAGGGGGGCGGCCACGGCATGATCGCCGGCGGCTGGATGCCTATGGACCGGGCGCCAGGCGGCGACCCGGTGGCCCTCCAGCGGGTGCTCGGCCGCCGCCTGGCCCGCCTGCTGCGCAAGAAACCGGACAAGATCTCGCGGGTCGTGCTGCCGGCCCGCAGGACGGACGCTGCCACACCATGAAACGCGCGCTCACCGCGGTCCTTCTGCTCCTGGCCCTCGCCGTCGCCAGTTGGGGACTGGCGGTCTCCGTGCCGGCCCTGGCGGGGACGGTCGCAGGCTACGTGACCCGGGACCTCTACCTGGTCCTCGCCTGGTCGGCGATCTGGATCGCCTGCGCCGTCGCACTCGTGCGCCTCGCCCGCCGCCACTGAGCGCGCGCGACCCGATTCAGAGCTCCGCCTCTTCCTTGAGCTCTCGGGTCATGAGCTCTTCGAGGGCCTGCCGCGGGCTCTTGTCGTGGTAGAGCACCTGGACCATCTGCTCGGTGATGGGCATCTCCACGCCCCGCTCGCGGGCGAGGCGGGAGATGGACAGGGAGTTGAGGATGCCCTCGGCCACCATGTGGGTCTCGCTCTGGATCGTCTGCAGGTTCTTTCCCCGGGCGAGCTCGATCCCGGTGCGCCGGTTGCGCGACAGGCCGCCGGTGCAGGTGAGCACCAGGTCGCCGAGGCCCGCGAGGCCGGCGAAAGTTCGGGCCTGGCCGCCGCAGGCGATCCCCAGGCGGGTCAGCTCGTGGAGCCCGCGAGTGATCAGGGCCGCCAGGGTGTTGTGTCCGAGGCCGAGGCCGGTGAGGGTGCCGGCGGCGATGGCGATGACGTTCTTGGCCGTGCCGCCGAGCTCGACGCCGACCACGTCCGGCGACGAGTAGAGGCGCAGGCCCCGGGTCGAGAGGCGCTCGCGCAGCTCCGAGGCCAGGTCGCTGTCCTCGGAGGCGATGACCGCGGCGCTGGGCATGCCGCGGGCGAGCTCGGCGGCGAACGTCGGGCCGGAGAGCACGGCGAAGCGGACCTCCCTGTCGGCCCCCATCCCCTCCTCGAAGGTCACCTGGCTCATCCGGGCGGTGGTCTCGGTCTCGATGCCCTTGGTCGAGGAGACGAGGTCGAGGCGCCGGTCGCGGGGCGTCTCGCGCAGGAACCGCCGGACGACGTCGCGGAAGCCGTGGGAGGGCACGACCACGAGCACCGGGTCGCACTCGGCGACCGCCGCGAGCTCGGTGACGGGCTCGACCTCGTCGGGCAGCTCGACATCGGGCAGGTAGTCCCGGTTCTCCCGCTCCGCGCGCAGGCGGCGCGCGAAGTCCTCGCGCCGCGCCCAGAGGCGCACCGGATGGCCGCCGAAGGCCGCCAGGTGGACGGCGAGGGCCGTGCCCCAGGAGCCGGCGCCCAGGATGCCGATCGGGGATCTCATGGTCTCGACCCGGCGGGAGAGGGACGCAGATCCACCCCACCACCCCCCTCGCCCTCGATCCCTCTCCACCCCCTCGAGGGGGGAGAGGGACGCAGATCCACCCCACCACCCCCCTCACTCTCGATCCCTCTCCACCCCCTCGAGGGGGGAGAGGGACGCCCCCACCCGACTGCGGCCGGAGGGGTGCGGTTGGTTTGACGGCGGGTGACAGGCGAGGGGTTGCTTGGATCCATGGTCATTTTCGCGAGGTTCCGAGTGGAAAGGTCTCGAGGGCCGTGTAGCGGGAGCCGCCGGGGCCGAGGTCGCTCTTGTAGAGGACGCCCTCGCGCACCTCGAAGGGCCCGCCGATCGGGGAGGTGAAGGCCGCCGCGAACGCCTCCGACGCGCGCCGGTTCCAGGGCTGGCGTGGCCGCGCCAGGGTGACGTGGGCATGGAAAGGGCGCCGCTCCGGCTCGCCGCCCACGGCCTTCGCGGCGACCGCCGCCACCCCCCGCTGGAGTGCGAGGAGGGCCTCGTCGCTGCGCAGGGCGACCCAGGCGACCCGCGCCGGCCGCCCCGGAGGGAAGGTCCCGGCGCCGGCGACCTCGGTGGTGAGGGGCGGCGAGGCGGCGAAGACCGGTCCGACGGCCGCGGCCAGCGGGGCCATCCGCTCCGGGTCGGTGTCGCCCAGGAAACTCAGGGTCAGGTGGAGGTTCTCGGCCTTCACCCAGCGCGCCGCGGGGAGGCTCCGGGCCAGCTCCGAGGCTCGGCGGGCGATCTCACGGCGCCGGTCCTCGGGCAGGTCGAAGGCCAGGAAGAGCCGCAGACCGGTCGGCTTCCTTTCCCGGTCAGGTCCCCTGTCAGGTCCCCGGTCCCGTCCCCGGTCCCGTGCCTGGGCGCCTCCGGGCCGGCTCACGCCAGCAGCCTCCTGCGCAAGACCTCGAGAGCCACCTGACCCGCGAGGTGGCGAACCCGGTTGCGCGAGCCGAGGAACCGGCGGAGGCGGTGGACGACCTCGCCGTCCGGGCCGACCCAGGCGAAGTGCACCGTGCCCACCGGCTTGTCCTCGGTCCCCCCCGCCGGTCCAGCGATGCCGGTGATCGCCACGGCCCAATCCGCGCCCAGGGCTCTCCGGGCCCCCGTCGCCATGGCCCGGGCCACGGGCTCACTCACCGCGCCGTGGGTCTCCAGGAGCTCGGCCGGCACCCCGAGGAGCTCCTCCTTGAGCCGGTTGCTATAGGTCACGGCGCCGCCCAGGAAGTACGCGCTCGACCCCGCCACCCGGGTGATGCGCGCAGCCACCAGGCCCCCGGTGCACGACTCTGCGGTCACCAGGGTCTCGCCCCGGTCCTCCAGTAGGCGGCCGACCACCGCCTCCAGCGTCTCGTCCTCGCGGCGAGTGTAGACCGCGTCGCCCAGGAGCTCGGCCAGGCGCTCCTCCATCGCCGCCAGGCACCGGCGACGCTCCTCCTCCGGCCCCGAGGCATAGGCGCGCACCAAGATGCCCTCGCGGCCGGCGAGGACCGAGATCGCCTCTGCCCCCATCTCCTCGTAGGCCGGCGCGATCCGCTCCTCGACCTCGGACTCGGCGAGCGAGGCGACCTTGAGGGTCACCCGCTCTCGGCGCCGGCCGCCGGAGCGCTCCGCGAGCCAGGGCACCAGGTGCGAGGCGATCAGCCCCTCGAGCTCGGCGGGGACGCCCGGGAACAAGAAGAGGGTCGAGCTCCCGCTGTCCAGCCGCAGGCCCGGCGCCGAGCCGCGGGGGTTCGGGATCACCTCGGTGTCGCCGTCCGGGACCATTGCCTGGCGCCTGTTGACCGCCGGCATCTCCCGGCCGAAGGCGCGAAACCGCTCCTCGATCTCCGCGACGATGGCCTCGTCCAGCTCGAGGCGGCGGCCCAGGGCCTGGGCCGCCGCCTCGCGGGTGACGTCGTCGGTCGTCGGGCCGAGGCCGCCGGTCACCAGCACCAGGTCGTGCCCGGCGGTGAGGCGGGAGACGGCTTCGGCGATGGCCGCGCGATCGTCCCCCACGACCTCCTTGCGCCGCAGCTCGACGCCGTGCCGGTCGAGGGCCTCGGTGATCAGGAGCGAGTCGGTGTCGAGCCGGTCCGACCCGAGGAGCTCGGAGCCGACGGCGAGAATCGCGGCGCGCATGGGAGCCATGATAGAGGGCGACCGGCGAAATTGACACCCGCCCGGCCGCCCCGTAGGATGCCGTGCGCCGGAAGGCCCGATGCCCCGGTGCCCACGATTCCGCTTCCCGCAGAGCCCGTGTTTCCGACCGCCGTCAGAACGCCCGACCGAGCCAACCGAGCCGTCCCCGGGGGAGGCTCGTCGGCGATCCTCCGCCCCCTCCGGGCTCCGCGTCGCGCCGCCCTGCTGGCGGCAGCGCTGCTCGTCGTCTCCGGAGTACCCGCCGTCGCGGCGGGCGGCGACGGGGCCCCGGCCCTGGTCGCCGGTCGCAACGCCCTGCGGGTGGCGACGGCCGGCGGGACCGCATTCCAGGCGCCGCTGCCGAACGGGGTCGTCGTCTCCGCCCTCGCGCCCCTCTCCGGCGGTGACTGGATCGCCGCCGGCGTGCGCGGCGGCACCACCCTGCTCCTGTTTCGCGGCACGGCGCAGGGCGCCGAGCGCGTCGCCGCTCCCTCGGCGGGTGGACGCTTCGCCGCCTGGCCCGATCCCCTCGCGGCGGACGGACGGCTCCTGGGCCTCACCTGGCTCGCCGGCTCCAGTCCGCGCCGTCTGTCCGTGCGCTTCGCCCTCTGGGAGGGGGACGGCTGGGGTCCCGTCGAGACGGTTGCGGGACCGGCCCCGGGAAGCCAGCTCGCGCTCCGGGGCACGGTCCTCTCCGACGGCTCGGCCCTCCTGGTCTGGAGCGCCTTCGACGGCCAGGACGACGAGATCTACTGGAGCCGGCGGCAGGGAGGCCGCTGGAGCGAGCCCGCCCGCGTGGCCGACGACAACCGCGTGCCGGACATCACACCGGCCGTCGTGCCCCTGGGCGACGGCGCCCTGGTCGCCTGGAGCCGCTACCAGGAGGGTGAGTACCGCCTGGTCACGGCGCGCCTGGGCTCAGGCGGTTGGAGCCACCCCGAGCCCGCGGGCCCGCCCGGCTCCCTCTACCCCGCCCTGACGGCCCACGGAGACGGCGCCCTCCTCCTCTACCGCGACGCCCGTGCCGGCGACTGGACGGTGCTCCGCCTGGACGCCGGCGCGCGCCCGGCGGCCCGAGCGGTGATCACCGGCACCCCGAACGGCGAGCGCCCGGTGGTCCTGGGCGCCGGCCCCCAAGGAGCCCGGGTCGTCCCCGGCCCCAAAGCCCGCCCCGAGACCGTCGCCTGGCAGCTCCTGCCCTGAAGGCCCTGAAGGCCCGCCCGCAACCGGTCACGTGGCTGGGCCCCGCGTCCGGCGGGCTCGAGGCACTCCTCACGTCCGGGAAAGCCCGCCTGGTCGACCTGGGTCGGCCTGGGTCGGCCTGGGTCGCTGTTCAGATGAGAAGTCTGCGCTCTACGACGGCAGGCCCGGGAAGGTCGGGGTGCTGACCGAGCCGGTCTTCTGGCGGGCGACCTGGGCGTAGGGGGATTCGCTGAACTCGGAAACCAGCCGCTGGTAGTGCTGCTGGGCCTCCTGCTTGCGTCCCAGGCCCTCCAGGGTCACGGCCAGCTCGTAGAGGATCACGTCCTCGGGCATGGGCCGCTCCTGGCGATCGAGCATCGCCTGGAGCTCCTTGGCGACCTCTTCGCCCTTGCCGTTGGCCCGGTCCAGATCGTAGAGGTTCAGTCGCACCTGGGTGGTCAGCATGTGGTCCGGGTGGTCGTCGACGAAGTCGGTCCACAGCTCGCGGGCCTTGTCCGTTTCGCCCTGCCGCGCGGCCATCTCGCCCAGGTAGACGTTCGCCACGTCCGCCGCCTCGGTCAGGCCGAACTTGTCGCGCACCGACTCGAAGAGCTCCTTGGCACGCGCCTCGCGGGCCTTCTCGGTCGGGAAGGTGACCTCGTGGGAGCTCTTCGACGTCTCGGCCTCGGTCGACTCCCCCTTGATCGGGGCGCCGTAGGCCTCGATGGCCTGGGCGAGGAGCACCTGGGCGTGTCCGTTCTGGGCCTTCTCGTAGAACAGCCAGGCGATGAGCCCCACGACCAGGAGCACGAGGATCGCGACAGCCCCGATGAGCTGGCGGCGGTAGATCTGGACGAAGTCCAGGCCGCGGGACATGAAGGTCTGGAAGGTGTCCCGACTCTTCATTTCCTTACGGGTCAGGCGGTCGCTCATCTTCGCTGTCTCCTGCTCGGTGGTGTTACGGAGTTCTCGGACGTTCCCGGGGCGGGCTCCCACCGGCGGGGACATCCCCGCCGGCAGGGGCGTTAGTGTACCGCAACTCCCGCGTCAGATGCCGCGGGCTCTCACTCGCCGCCGGCGTTCCCTCCGGCCGGGCTCGCCGCGTCGCCGGCGGCGGCGGGCGGGACTCCCGGGCCGATCTCGAAGCTCTTGCGCACCAGGGTGCTGTCGGCGTCGAACAGGCGGCCCGTCCGCATCGCCCAGGGTGGACGCGGGCCCGGGCCGCCCTGCTCGACCGAAGGCAGCTCGTCCCGCTCCGAGACCACCGCCACGCTCACCGGGCCGGGCGCGGCCGGCTTCACCGAGACCTCCACGCCGTCGGGCGGGGGCGCCAGGTAGGTGACGACCACCGGGCGGTCGTCTCGCTCGGCAGCCTCCCGGCCATCGACGACCACCCGTTGCACCGCGCCCTTCGGGATGAGGAGGCGGACCAGCTCGGTGCCTTCGGGAGCCAATACCCGGAACCGGTACAGGCCGCCGGCTTCCTCCAGGGGCTCGACCCGGGCCGACGGAAGGTCGAGGACGCGGGCCGGGCCGCTCGACGCCTTGCGGTCGTCGCCCAGGAACGGCTGGAGGGACCCCCGCTCCGGCGCCTCGGGTAGCACCTTGCGAACCCACGGGTCGGGCGCCAGGACCGACCACCAGTGCGCCTCGCCGTGGTCGGCGTCCAGGGTGTAGATCACCCCGTCCGGCCGCGGGCTCTCCGGCCCGAAGCCGCACGAGAAGCGCACCACCAGGATCAGCACCACGCCCAGCAGCAAGACCCCCCGGCCCACCAGCCAGGCCGGGCGCAGGCCCGAAGCGAGATCCATCTGAGGCACCAGGAGGGCCAGGATCAGCGGGACCAGGGCGGTCAGGACCCCGGCCGAAACGAAGCGCAGGCCGACGGCGAGGATGGACAGCGTGGGCGCCCAGATCAGCATCGCCACCACGGCGGAGAGGGCGAGAAGCACGAAGGTCCCGAGACCCACGGGAGCAGGGCCCGCCTCGTCGCCCGACGCCTTCGGACGACCGGCCAGGAACACGCCGAGGGCGAAGAGCTGGAAGAACAGGGGAACCATGAACAGGTAGCTCGCCCCGGGCGCGGTCAGGGACACCGCCGCCGTGGCCAGGAGCCACAGCAGCAGACCGCCGGCGGCGAGCCCCTCGCCGGAGAGCTTGCGTCGGACGAGGCGGAAGAGGATGACCTCGAGACCGACGGCCACCAGGACGAGACCGAAAAGGCTCCAGGCCAGGCTGCTCTCGTCACCCCAGATCCGGAAGTCGTACGGGAAGCGGAAGATGGCCGAGGCGACGTAGCGCCCGATCCCGAAGAGCGCCACCACGAGGACGACGTGGACGAAGAACCCCACCACCAAGGACCCGACGCCCACGCGCCGCCGCGCGAGGGCCAGGCCCAGCACGGCGATCCCGGCGATCTCGAGGAGGCCCAGCAGGGCCAAGACCCAACCCGCCGGGTACCAGAGGAAGGTCCTGCCCAGGGGGTTGAAGTAGACGGCGTCCCCGCTCGGCCGGTCGGCGGCCGGCCCCAGCTCCGGCGCCTCGCCGAACACCCGGACCATGGCCAGGGCGTTGGAGCCGAGCTGCTGGATGGAGCCCCGGTCGCAGTGCTCGATCGAGTCCATCGCCGTGTGGTACCCCACCGCGCCGTGGATGAAGGCGAAGTTCAGGCCGCCCAGGCCGTGCTTGCGGAAGACCGTGAAGTCGGTGTCGTTGGGCAGGCGCCGGTAGACCTCGTAGGAGTACGAGGCGGCGGCCGGGTACGGGGCCGCCGCGGCGAAGTGCTCGATCAGCCACCGGTTGCCGGGGCCGGTCTCGAACATGAGCCCGGGTCCGCGGGTGCCGCGGGCCTCGAAGTTGAGCACCACGCCCACGTCTTTCGCCCAGGGGTGGGACTCGGCGAAGGCGTCGGCCCCGAGCAGCCCCCTCTCCTCCCCGTCGGAGAAGAGGACGATGACGTCCCGGTCGACCGGCGGGCCGGCCTGAAGTGCGCGCAGGGTCTCGAGCAGCACCGCCACGCCGGCGCCGTCGTCGCTGGCCCCCGGGCCGGAGGGCACCGAGTCGTAGTGGGCGTCCAGGAGCACGGCTCCCTGCTCCCGGCCGGCGGCGCCACGCAGCCGCGCCACGATGTTCTCCACCCGGCCGAAGGTCCGGCCGGAGGGCGAGCGGCCGGTCGCGGTCTGGACCTGCGGGTCGAGGCCGAGCTGGCGGAGCTGGCCGACCAGGTAGTCGCGCACCTCTTCGTGCCGCGCGCTCCCCATGGGCCGCGGAGTCGCGGCGATGGCCTTCACGTGCTCGAAGGCCCGGCCGGCCGAGAACTCGCCGGGCCGGGCGGAGGCGTCGAGAGGAGCGGGCGCCCGGAAGAGGGCGACGGCGAGCCAGGCGCCGACGGCGATGAGGATCAGCAGGAAGACGCCCGCGGTGGTCCGTCTCATGGGTTCTCTCCGTGGTTCGGGGTGGTGTGTGGATGTGGGTGGCGATGCCCGCCTAGATTGGTGTACGCCGCAGCGGCCACCGGGACATGGAGCGACCCCCGCACCTCCTCCAATCCCCTGTCTCCCACCTCGGGGCTCGGTGGCGTTTCTGAGGGCTCGGGGCTCGCGATAGACTCCCCCACCATGTCACTGTTTCGCAAGAAGTTTCGCCTCACCGCCTGCGCCACCTCGGGCGGCTGAGCGGCCAAAATCGGTCCGGGGGACCTGAAGAAGCTGGTGGCACCCCTCGCCGCCATCGCCGGCGGCGACGAGCGGGTGCTGGTCGGGCCCGAGACGGCCGACGACGCGGGAGTCTTCCTGCTCGGTGACCGCGCCCTGATCGCCACGGCGGACTTCATCACGCCGGTGTGTGACGACCCGCGCCGCTTCGGGCGCGTCGCCGGCGCCAACTCCCTGTCGGACGTCTTCGCCATGGGCGGAGAGGTGCTCTTCGCCCTCAACCTCTGCTGCTTCCCCGAGTCGGGCGTGCCGTCGGAGCACTTCGCCGAGATTCTCGCCGGGGGCGCCGAGATCCTCGCCGAGGCGGGGGGCGTGCTCCTGGGCGGTCACTCGGTGCGCGACGACGAGCTCAAGTTCGGCTTCTCGGCCATCGGCGAGGGCCACCCCGACCGGCTCCTGACCAACGCCGCGGCCCGGCCCGGCGAACGGCTGATCCTCACCAAGCCCCTGGGAACGGGCGTCCTGACCAACGCCTTCAAGCTGGGGAAGCTCGACGCCGCCGGCCTAGAGAGCGCCCTTTCGGAGATGGAGAGGCTCAACCTGGCCGCCTCCCGCCTCGCCCTCGAGCACGGCGTCCGGGCCGCCACCGACGTCACCGGCTTCGGCTTCGCAGGGCACGCCCTCGAGATCGCCCGCGCCTCCCAGGCGACCCTGCGGGTGCGCCTCGACGACCTGCCGATCTACGACGGCTTCTACCGCCTCGCCGCCCGCGGGGTCTCGACGCTCTCGACCGCCGCCAACCGGGCCAACACGGAGGGCGAGCTCGACCTGGCCCCGGGACTGGACGGCCCCAGGAGCGAGATCCTCTTCGACCCCCAGACCTCGGGGGGGCTCCTGATCGCGGTGGCCGCGGAGAAGGCCGCTTCCCTCCTCGCCGCGCTGCTGGGCTCTGGTCACCGAGCTGCCGAAGTAGGCGAGGTCGTGGCGGGGCCGGGGCGGCTGGAGGTGGCTTGAGCCGGGCCCGGGTCCTACCTCGCGACGACTCCACCTGCGGCTGGCTCGCCACCCTCTCCCCCCTCCTGAAGGCCGCCGTCTGGCGGGGGACCGGGACGCCGAGCTCGCCGTGGTGGGCGCCGGCTTCACCGGCCTGGCCGCCGCCCGGCGCCTCGCCGAGCTCGAGCCCGGATCCCGGGTGGTCGTCCTCGAGGCGCAGCGGGCCGGCGCCGGGGCGTCGGGCCGGAGCTCGGGCTTCCTGGTCGACATCGCCTACTTCACGACCCGGATGGAGCCCGAAGCGGCCGAGCGCCACGTCCGGCTGTCGCGCCTAGGCATCGAGCAGCTCCGGAGGCTCGTGGAGGAGCACGCCGTCGACTGTGCCTGGGACGATCGGGGATGGCTTCACGTGGCCGCGGGCGAAGCCGGGCTGCGGGACCTCGAGAGCCTGAGAGGGTGGCTCGAGACGCGCGGCGAGGCGTACGAGGGTCTCGACGCCGGCGCCATGGCCGCGGTCACTGGCACCCCCTTCTACCGGGCCGGCCTGCGGCTTCCCGGCCGGCCCCTGGTCCAACCGGCGTCCCTCGTCCGGGGTGTGGCCCGGGCGCTGCCCGACGCCGTCGAGCTGTTCGAGGACTCGCCGGTTCTCTCCCTGGAGCGCACCGGGGGCCGCTGGCGCCTGCGAACGCCCCGGGGCACGGTGGCCGCCCGGCGCGTGCTGCTGGCCACCAACGGCTACACCCCGGCGCTCGGGCGGCTCGGGCGCAGCCTCTTCCCTCTCCTGACCTTCGGAAGCCTGACCCGCCGCCTCACCGAGGCCGAGCAGGAGGCCCTGGGAGGGGACAGGGAGTGGGGCGTTCTGGCTCAGGACCCCATGGGATCCTCGGTGCGCCGGACCCGCGATCAACGGCTCCTGGTGCGCAACACGGTCTGCTACGCACCCTCCCTCGCCCCGTCACTCCGGGTCCGGCGCCGGGCGCAGCGCGCCCACCGCGCGGCCCTCGACCGGCGCTTCCCCACCCTCTCGAACGTGGAGTTGGAGTTCACCTGGGCCGGCATCATGGGAGCCTCGCCCAGCCGGCACCACGTCTTCGGCCAGATTGACGAGGAGCTGTACTCGGCAGCCGGCTTCACCGGCGCCGGCATCGCCCTGGGGACCGCGGCAGGGGCGCTCCTGGCGGAGATGGCGGCCGGCGCCGACTCCGAGGCGCTCCGGGACATGCTGGCCCTGCCGGCGCCCACGCGCCTGCCCCGGCGCCTGTTCTTCGACCTGGGCGCCCGTGCCCGGGTCGCATGGATGAACGCCTCCGCCGGACCGACGCTCTGAAGGCCGTCGGCGCGCGGCGGAGGCGTTGTATCGGGAGGGATCAGACGGAGACGGCGATAGCGGGCTCGGCCTGCCGGTCGCGGGCCTCGGCCGAGGCGCGGTGGGCCAGGTAGTTCCGGCCCCGGTGGAAGAACTGGGTCTCGACGTCCTGGGCCCCGAACCAGCGCTGGACGTAGGCCACGACCTCGTCGGAGTCGAACTTGCGGCAGGAGTACACGTCCACGCTCACGAAGCGGTTCCTGGCGGAGGTGTGGATCTGGATGCCGCTCTCGATGATCGGCACCCACCCGCTGTACCCGGGGCGGCCGGGGAACGCACGCTCGCAGGTCTTGAAGATGTAGGGCTGGGTCTGCTTGGTCATGTTCAGGTGAGCGCAGATCTGGTCCAGGAACTCGTAGCCGTTGTCCAGGTCGCAGCAGATGTCCTCGCTGCAGCCGAAACAGTCGATGATCAATTGATAGCCCCAACAACCGTCGTCGCCGGTCTGGGTGCCGCAAGCCGCCGTGTCACTCATCGCTACTGCCTCCTCAGTCATCCAATCCGTTCATCCCGAGATTGTCCACCGCGGCGTGCCTACTTCACCGGGGCGGGGCTGCGACCGCCTGCGGCCCTCCCGCTCGAGGGGGCTCCGCCGGGGCGCAGTTTGAACTCATCCTGAAGGTGCGTTTGCCCGTCAATTCGTGACAACAATCGTGGCGGGCGGAGTATCTTCGACCGCCAGAGCGAGCTCCGCCCCCAAAGGACGGCCGAGACCTGACGCGTCCTGCCCCGCCGGCACCCACTCGAGCGCCGTCTTCCAATCCCCGTCCCCGGGGCCGCGACCGAAGCCCAGAGCCCTCCACAGGGCCTCCGAAAACGCCGGCGTCACCGGCGCCGCGGCCAGCCCCAGGAGCTTGGCCGCCAGCAGCTCGAGGGCCACCGCCGTGCGCCGCTCCTCGCCGTGGGTCGAGGCCGCTCGCTCCCAGTGGGCCTCGCCCCGTCCGAAGCGCCGCGCCTCGCGCACCAACTCGCCGAGGAGACGCGTCGCCCGCTGCGGCGAAAAGCCCGCCGCCTCGTAGGATTCGCCGATCTCCGCCAGGAGCGTCTTGAGCCGCTCGAAGAAACGGCGGTGCTCGCCGGTCCAGTCCCCGGTCGCAGGCACCTTGCCGCCGCCGGCCGCCTCCACCCGCCGGCCCAGCTCGGCGAGCCAGGTCAGCCAGCCGTCGGTCAGCTCGCGCCGGCAGGTCTCGGCGAAGTCCTCGCGGGTGAAGTTCGTCTCCTCGCGCTCGGGGCAGGTGTAGGCCAGGTAGAAACGCACGGCGTCCCGCGGGGCCTCGGCCAGGAGCTCGCTGCCGAGGATCCGGTGGTTGCGGCTGGTGGAGAACTTCAGGCCGTCCAGGCGGTAGAACTCGTTGGAGACGAAGGCCTCCGGAAGTCGGATGTCAGGATCGTAGGCCGCCAGGACCGCCGGGACGACCACCGCGTAATAGAAGACGTTGTCGAAACCGAAGAACTGAACCACTCGCGCGTCGTCCGCCTTCCACCAGCGCTCCCAGCCCGCTGCCCCGGTGCCGTCGTCGGCGGCCAGCCGGCGCGCGTAGCCGAGATAGCGCGGGGCGATCTCGAACCAGACGTAGATGCGCTCGTCCTGGTGGCCGGGAACCGGCACCTCGAGTCCCCACTCCCCCGGCTGGGTGACGGGAAAGTCCGGCAGCTCCCCGGCCAGGACCTCCTGGCAGAAGGCGCGCAGGCGCGTGGGCATCTCGACGTGGCGGTAGAGCTCGCGGAGCCTTTCGGCGTGGGGGGCGAGGGGAAAGACGAGCCTCTTGCGGCGCCGGATCACCGCGTCCGCTCCGCAGCCGCGGCAGCGCGCCTCCAACAGCTCGGCGCCCCGGCTCGCCCACCCGCAGGCCTCGCAGGTGTTGCCGGCCATGGCCTCGCGGCAGTGGGGACACCGACCCGCGACCGCATCCTCGACGAGCACGCGGTCACAAGCCTCGCAGTAGGCCTCGGCCACCTCCTTCTCCACGATCGCCCCGCGGCGATGGAGCTCCCGAAAGACCTCCTGGACCGCCTCGCGGTGGGCGCCCGACCGGTTCGCCTGGGTGTAGGCGGCGAGCTCGACACCGGCCGCCGACAGGGTCGCGGCGATCGAGTCGCTGAAGCGCCGGGCGGTCTCCGGAGGCGTCGAGCCGAGCTGGTCGGCGAGGCCCGCGACCCACGGCGAGTTGTCGTCGCTGCCGAAGACGAAGCGAGCGTCGAGGCCCCGCAGCCTGAGGTACCGGGCGTGGAGGTCCCCCGAGAGGTACGGTCCGGCCAGGTGGCCGAGGTGGAGGTCGCCGTTGGGCGTGGGCGGCGCCGCCGTCACCAGGACCCGCGAGCTCTCGCCGGCCGCGGGCGCCGCAGCCGCCTCCGCCTCCTCGCCAGCTCCTTTCCAGGCTGCCCGGTCCTCCCAGTAGACGGTCAGGAAGAGCAGGTCGTCGTCGTCGGAGGCGTTGGTCAGCGTGTGGTTGTCGAACGGCGGGTGGAAGGTCACGTCCCCCGCCGCGACCGGCTGGCGCTCCTCCCCGATCGCCATCACTCCCCGGCCGCGAGCGATGAAGAAGGTCTCGCACTCCTGGTGGGCGTGGGGCTTGGTCGACTCTCCGGGGGCGAGGATCGCCCAGGCGGCGCCGAAGGGCGGGGTGACCACCCCCTCCCAGGGATAGAGGAGCTGCAGGTCGACGTTGTACGCGTTGACCAGCGCTTCGGGGTCGAGCTTGCGAATCCACACGGCGGTGCGCCTCCTGACGACGAGGGAGTGGTAGCTAGACGGCCCCCGGGCGGTCCCCCGGACGCCGACATTCTCCAGGGGTGCGAACCCCCTGGGGAAGCGGGACACCGCGGGCGGGCGGCTCCGCGGCCACGAGGTTGACAAGAGGCCGGGCTTTTTCTGATAATAGGGCTGTTCGGGCTAGAGGAATATTTCACTAACCGCAACAAGGAGTGCCCAACATGTCCGAGGATTCGACGATCGTCGAGAGGCGGCGAGATGCCCGGTCCGGAGAGGAACCACGGTCTTATTCCCTCGTCGAGGTGGCGCAGGAGACCGGGATCTCCATGCCGATCCTTCTTAGGTACAAGCGCGAGCACCCCGAGCGGATCCCCTCCTCGGGATCGGGAAGCCAGCAGCGCTTCCCGGAGG
Organism: uncultured Acidobacteriota bacterium; assembly: GCA_963739795.1. Taxonomy (GTDB): domain Bacteria; phylum Acidobacteriota; class Thermoanaerobaculia; order Multivoradales; family DATKCC01; genus CAVUBL01. Next base: position 41,823 of record CAVUBL010000019.1, read on the forward strand.
AGGCGTTCCAGATCTTCCGGCAGATCCAGAGCGAGGAGGGGGAAACCCGAGACCTCCCGCGGCGTGGGGGGTTCGGGCTCCTGTCCCTTCCCAGAGTGCGCAGGGCCCACAGCCCGGAGCCCGAGGAGGAGGCCGCCGCGCCCACGGCTCCAGCTCCCGCTCCAGCCCCGGTTCCAGCCAAAGCTCCGGCTCCAGCTCGGGCCACAGCCCAGGCTCCGGCCCGGCCCAGGACGCAGAGCCGTCCCGCCGCCCCCACGGTGTCGGCGCCGGCCCCCGGCGAGGCCAAGCTGACCCTGGGGCAGATCGCCGAGGAGCTGGGTATCCCCTACCCCACCCTCGCCCGCTACTCGAACCAGCACGAGGATCGCATCCCCCACGTCGGCTCCGGCCGCAACCGCCGCTTCCCACCTGAAGCGGTGGAGGCCTTCCGGCGCATCCGCGCGGAGAGCCGGCCCGGCAGGCCGCCCAAGGTCAAGGCCCCCAAGGAGGCGAGCGCAGCGACAGCGGCCCCGACGGCCCGTCGCACACCGGTTCCCGCCCGCGCGGCGGCCCCCAGGGAGCCGGCGGCGGCCCCAGCCCCCATGGCCCCGCCCCCGGCGGCTACGGCCCAGGAGGGCGATCTCGCCCGACGCATCGAGAGCCTGGAGCGCTCCCAGCAGGCCCTGGAGCAGGAGATCCGCTCCCTGATCGAGGCCCTCACGAAGCCCGCAACGGTGACCATCCACCAGGTGTGACGGAACCGGCCGACAGCGAGCGTGCGAAGGGCGGGCCCGCGGCCCGCCCTTTTCTTCGCTACGGACAGCGGCAACGGACTGCTAAACTTTCTACCGTGCGGCTGTAGCTCAGGTGGATAGAGCAGGGGTTTCCTAAACCGAACGGGGCCTGACTGCGGGTGACTCCGGAGGACAACTAGTGACTTATTTTCAGTCACTTATGGCGATTCCCTCCAGAGCGCCCATCGGGCCTAGGACCCCGGAATCCGACCTGGATTGTAACCTAGATTGTAACCTGGCCAGTGCCCGATCGCCCCGTGTTCACCGACTCGGGCGACCTCCCTGGACGTACCCGCCCACTGAGCGCGAGGGACACCGGCGCAGGCAGCGGCCAGGCCGGCCCGCCCTTCCATGACCTCGCCACTCAGATCGTAGATCGCGCTCCGGCGCAGGTCCCTGGCAGCGTCGTCATCGCGATTGGCGGCGGGCGGATCCGTGAAGGCCCTTCCGGGCGCTTCGACGAGCGCCGGCGAGGATCAGTCAGGCTGCCGCCAAGCACGAGCCCTCCTCCTTATTAGATGGCGCTCTCCCCCCCGCCGGACCTCGAGCTGGATCGATTCCCTTCCCTTCCCGTCCCCTCCGGCACCTGACACCGCTGACTCCAAGTCCGCGCCACCGGCCGGCGGCGACCTTGACGCGACCGTTTCGTCCTGGCACAGTGCCTACTCAAGCTCCATGACGCCGTCGGGCGGTGTGCTCCTTCCTTGAGCTCGCCCCATCCTCAGGGTTCCCTGGCTGTCCTGAGGCAGCCCCGGCCTCCGTAACACCCCGGTGCCTCACCCGTAGAAACCTCCGGTGCCCCTCCCCGCCGGCCTGCCCGAGGATCTCGACCTCCAGGGCCTGCTGAGCGAGCTTCTTCGACGCTTGCGCGAAGTCTGCCCGGACTGCGCGGTCGAGGTCCCCGAAGGCGACGAGCTCGAGCTCGCGCGGCGGATCCTCGCTGCGGTGGGAGCGCAGGGCTCGGGGGAGGCCACACCCGCCGCTCCCCTTCCCCAGGCCGAGGCGGCCGCGGCCGCTCTGCTGGAGGCGGACGATCCCCACGGGCTGCTGGTGCGCGACCCCCAGGTTCTCGTCCCCTCTTCCTACCCGTCTTCTGGTCCAGCGGGCCCGGGAGCTCTCCAGGGCAAAGAGCCGGGAGGCCGTGCGGGTCGCCTCGCTCGCCGTGCGGGCCACCGGGGAGACGCGGGAAGCGGGGCGCGTCGTCGCCGCTCTCCTGGGGTCGGTCGATTCCCGGGTTGCACCCAGACTCCGGGGTGACGTCCACCTCCTGGCCGGCAGGCTCCGCCGCGGCGATGCCGACCTCCAGGGGGCCGCCAGGCACTTCTTCGAGGCCCGCGGCCTCTATGAGTCCGCCGGGGACGATGCCCGGCTCGGCCGCGCCCTCCTCCAGCTCGCCGAGGTCTACCGGGAGCACGACCAGGTCGACCTCGCCGTGGAGACGGCTCGGCGGGCCGAGCTCGAGGGCGCCCGGGCCCTTCACGGGAAGGCCCCGTCGCCGGCCGTCCGGCTGGGCGCCCTGTGGATCGAGGGGCGGATCCTGGAGCAGGTGGGCGATCTCGCCGGCGCCGAGAGGCTCTACCGCCGAGTGCGGGATGCCTTCCTCGACGCCGGGATCGTCCTCGAGTCGGCCCTGGTCGCCCTCGACCTCGCCACCGTCCTGGTGATCGGCGGGCGCTATTCGGAGGCCCGCCACGTCGGGACCTGGCTCGGGCTCGTCATCGCCCGCCACGGCCTTTCGAGGAGCGCCCACGCCGCCGCTCTCCTCTTCCGGGAGGCCGTGGGGGTCGGGCGGCCGGCGCCGGAGGAGGCCCTGCGGCACCTCGCCGCGGTCCGTGCCGAGCTACGGCGGGTGTGCTCGGAGCCGATCCGGCCGCCCCGCCCTCACTCGGTCCTCACCAGTCGACCTGGCCAGGGTCCCCGCGCTCGTCGGGCCCGTCGGGCTTCTCTCCAGGGGCGTCCCTGCTGGCTTCGTCGGCCTCCGAGCCCCGCCGGTCTCGAAGATGGCCGACGAGCTCGGCGAGGAAGTCCTCGAGGGAGCCTCCGCGGTCTTCGAGGAGCTCGCGGAGGATTCGGCCCAGATGCGGCATGGGTTGGGAGCGGGTCGGGACAGAGCGAGGTACCCCGAAAGGAAACATGGCCTCCAAATCTTCTGTTTTTCGGAGTATACATCGCTCCGGTAAGGATATTTCCTACGAGGAAAGCGCCTCGAGACGGAACAATCCCTCCCGGGGCGGCAGGCTCAATGAATCCGGCGCGAGGGCTCGGTCGGCGCCGGCCGCGGCTCCAGGAGCGTCTTTCCGGCGACCTGGCCCGTTGAGCCGATCTCTCCCCTCGCCGCCATCGCCTGCAGACGGCCCAGCACGAGGATTCCGCGTCGGGGGAGCCCCGACGCCCGGTGGAGTCGGGACGCTCTCTCGAGGAGCCTGGTCACCTCCTCCAGCTTGCCCGCTCGGGCGTGGAGCTCCACGAGGTCGACCACCGCGGCCAGAGGCTCGAGGCCGACGCCCACCGCGGCCAGCTCGTGCCACGCGCCCTCGAGAGCCTCGACGCCAGCCCCGATCCGCCCCAGCCCTCCGAGGGCGCGTCCGCGGACCCACCCCGCCAGGGCGTGCCACCTCCCGGCGGCCGGTGGCGCGGGCCTTTGGGCCGCGGGGTCGATCTGGGCCAGGGCATCGTCGAACCGTCCCATCTCGCAGAGGGTCTTCGCCGCCTCGAGGGCGCCCCATCGAGCGAGGGCCTCCTCCGCCGGGGAGGCCCCGGCGAACTGGACGAGGACCCGGAAGGTCCCCAGGGCCTGGCGGCGCTCGCCCTGGGCGCGGAGGACCCGGCCGAGGAGCAGGAGCCCTCGGAGGCGGTGGCCGGCCAGGCCGCCCTCGGAGGTCTGGAGCTCGACCTGGCCGTGGGCCCGGAAGGCCCGGTCCCAGGTGCCCGCGGCCAGGTCGAGCCGCATGCGGGACAGGGCGAGCTCGGCCCGCACGAGGCTCGGGTCGCTCGCGCTCCGGGCGACGGCGTTGGCCGCAGCCAGGAGGGTCTCGGCCGCGGGAAGATCGTCGCGGGTGATCGCCGACGCGCTCGCCAGGAGCGCACCCGCCTGTGCCTGGAGGCTGGAGACCACCCCGCGGCCGTAGCGCTCGACGGGCAGGTGCTCGGAGGCCGAGGCGGCCATCAGGGCGAACCGGTAGGCGCCCCGAGGCGCATCGTCCAGCCCGGCCCGGGCGCGCTCGGCGAGGTGGGCCGCCACGCCCCAGGTGCGAAACCTCGGATTGGAAGCCACCACCCCCAGGGCTTGGGGGAGGCTCGCCGTCGAGAGGAGCTCCGAGACCCGCTCGGGAGCCTCGGAGAGCTCGCCGGAGACGTCCACGAGCCTCTCCCGGGCGCGGGCCAGGGCTGCGGCCGGAGCCTCGAGCCCGCGCCCCGGCTCCCGGGGTCTCCAGGACGCCCCGTACTTGGAGAGCCTCTGCCGGCAGGTCGGGCAGAGGTCTGCCAGGTGGGCGAGGCCCCGGTCCAGGACCTCCGCCACCGTCCGGTCGCCGCGGGCCAGCTCGCCGAGGAGCTGGGCGCTCAGGTGACCTCCTGGGCGCGGGTCCTGGCTCATGGCGGAGTCAGCTCACCTCTCCGTCCAGGCCCTGGGCTGCCCGCTGGCAAGCCTCCTCGAGCCTCTTCATGAACCACCCTCCGCGATCGTCGAGATCGGACCAGCGCCAGCCGAGGGCCAGCATCGTCTCGAAGACGAGCTGCTCGCCCTGCTCCGCCCCGCAGCCGTGGCGGGCCAGGACCTGGTGGATCTCCCGATCCAGGCGGCGGACGAGCTCGGCCAGCTCCTTGTCGGGCAGGCGGCCGCCGGCGTCGGAGGCCTCGCTCATGGGGCGGCGCTCCACGGAAGGTCGACCCGCCGGAGGCTCGACTCCAGCTCCTCGACGTCCTCCGGCGCGAGGGCGCCGCGCCACAGCCGCATCCCCCAGCGGGCCAGGGCTTCCCGGGCCTCCCCCGGCAGCTCCTCGAGGACCACCAGGTCCTCGGCCGCCTGGGACAGCCAGCCGGTCCCACGGGCGCCCTCGAGCCGGCAGCGCGCCGCCTGGCAGATGACGCCCGCCGCCCAGAGCCCCCGGCCGAAGGCCAGGCCTCCCTCGAACGCGCTACGGAGCCGGTCCGCCGCGGCGTCGGGCTTGCCCGCCGCCCGGAGGAGCCGGCCTTCGAGGCGGGCCAGCTCGGGGGTGGCTGCCCGCCCTCGAGCCGGGCCGGTCTGCGGGTCCTCCTTGCGCCAGGACGCGACCAGGGCTTCGGCGTCCTCCCGTCGCCGATCTTCGAGGAGGGCCAGGACCAGCTCCCGCGCCGCCCGCCACTCCGCCGGGTCCCGCGGTCTGTCCGAGCCGAAATCGAGGAGGCGGACGAGCCGCCCGGCCGAGAGGTCCGGCCTCCCGGCCCGGCGATCGAGCATCGCTTGCAGAGTGAGGATCGACAGGCGCCAGCGCCCGGCCTCCTCACCGGCTCCCTCCAGCGCATCTCGCGCTTCCCCTTCGCGTCCCGCGCGCACGGCCAGGCACGCGCTCCCGAGGGCGATCCCGGCGGCGAGCTCCGCGGAGAGCCCCGGGGCCGTACCGGCGGCGGTGTCGAGGGCGCGCTCGGCCTTCGCGTCGTCGCCCCGAGCGAGCGCCACCCGCGCCGTCGCTAGCTCGGCGTTCGCCTGGAGCTCGGTCAGCGCCCGCGGTCCGTAGCGGCCTGGGTCGAGGCGTGCTGCGACGGCGACGGCGAGGTCCGCCGCCTCCGCCGCCCCGGACCAGGCCTCGCCGTCGACGGCGGCCCAGGCCGCGGCCAGCTCGTACTGGGCCAGGGCGAGCTGGTGGTACCGGGAATGGCCGGTCACCTCGAGGAGGATCTGGGGGCCGGAGAGGTCGCCCAGGCGTCGGAGGAGGTCCGGCAGCTCCCGGCCCTCGGCCTCCAAGGCTTCGGGGCTGAGCCGCTCTCGCCGGCGGGCTGTGAGAAGGGAGTCGATGGCGACCGCTCCGCGGCCCGCGAGGCGCCGGGCGCACTCCGGGCACTCGGCCTCCACCAACCGGGTCACCTCGGCCAGCGCCTCCCAGGGCTCGCGGCCCTCGAAGCAGGCGTCCAGCCGTTCCCGGCTCAGGTGAGGCCGCACTGTCATCAGATAGAAGGGGTCCCGAGGCCCCCGCAGGCATGTACTTGCTACAGCGCGGCATGGTACCGGGGCCGGTGGCGGGCGTCAAACCGGGGACTGCGGGCTGCGACGCCCGAGGTGCCGCCGACTCTCGAGACCTGCCTCCTAGCTGCCGAGCCACTCCGAAACCGTCTCAGGCTTGGCGCCTTCCGTACCAGGCCTCCGGCGAAGGCCTCGTGAGTGTTGTTCAGCGTAGCTCCGAGTTTCGCGAATGCCCATTTGCAATGCTTCGAAGATCGCGTTACCTTCGAAGCCGTCCGGTTCAACTCAGACGTCATCGAAGCCTCGGACGCGGAGCCGCCTCTCCCAGGGACCCTTGCGCCACGGGCGGGGAGATCGCGCATGAGCTCATTGTCGTCGAGATGGGTGAAGAGGCCCACGTGGCTCGGTGTCCTCGCGGTGCTCGGTCTGGGAAGTGGCTTGCTGTGGGCCCACCCGGCCGCCGCCGCGGGCCCTGGAGACGGAGGTCTGTACTTCGGAGTGCAGTCGGCGAGCGCTGCTCCGGAGCTCGCGGTCAGCTTCGAGGAGGCGGCCGTCGCGGTGAGCGACGTCACCCCGGGCGGCGACGTCGCGTTCTTCAGCGTCGCCCGGGTGCCCTTGGGGTATGTACAGAAGGTCGTGCGGTTTCACCGCATCGAGGTTGCCGATGCCCTCGGTGAAGCGCGGTTCGACCTCGACGATCCTCCGGTGCCTCTCAAGTCGGTGTGGGCCGTGATCGACCTCTCGACGGGCGCCTATGCCGTGGCTGCGCCCGACGGCTTCCACCTGCACGAGATCCCGTTTCCCGGGAAGGCCTTCGAGGTCGGCGCCCCGGGGGTCGTCAACCGGCTTCGCAATGCCACCGAGGAGCTCGACATGTTGGTCGCCCGGCCGACGGTCGGAGTGTGGACCCTGCGCGCCTGGGACCGGTCCCCCAACGACCACGACGGCAAGGACAACGGCAACGTCCTCACCAGCCTTGGAGATCTCCAGCCCCTGGACCCCGCGTGGCCTGATCCTCCGGAGACATTCGCCAAGAACGACGTGGTGGTCGTCATCTTGCCCGAGACGCTCCGGTACTACGCGACTCGTTTGCTCGGGCCTCCGGAGGGCACGCCATGAGGAGGCTGCGCCTGGCCCCCCCCGTCTCGGTTCTCGTAGCGGCATTGCTTTGGGCACTCGCCTCGTCCACCCCTTCGCTCGCCCAGCACCCGAACCACGCTCAGGGGTTCCGCCCGGAGCACGTCTTCCAGGCCGGACAGATCGAGCACGTGGACCTGTTCAATGGGAACCTGACGCTCACGATCCCGATCGGCCAGAGCTACCCTCTGGGTCCCAAGCTCTCGTACAGCCTGACGCTTACCTACACCGGAAACGTGTGGACCTGGAACGAGGAGGCCGACACTTCCGGCGACATCTACCTCCAGGCCAATACCCGCGCCTACTCGAACGCCGGGTTGGGCTGGGACCTGAGCCTCGGGCGACTGCTCCCGGCCGCCGACCCGGCCAACGAGAATGACCTTCCGGCCTATGAGACCCCCGACCAGGCGCACCACGCGCTCTACCAAAACTACCTGCATCCCAACGGCCAGCCGGTCTCCGGTGCAATGTTCACCCAGGACAGCACCTATGTGCGACTCAAGACGAGCCAGAATCAGGTCGACCTGCCGGACGGGACGGTTCAGACCTTCGGGCCGGATGGCCTCGCCAAGATCGAAGATCCCTACGGGCACAGCCTCACCATCCAATATCTCTCCCTCGACGCCCAGGGCGACGCCCACGACTGGCAGCTCACCGACTCCTACGGCCGGGAGCACCACATCCTCTTCACCCGCCGTCACGGCCGGCTGGTGGTCTCCGAGGTCGATCTCGAGCCCTTCGGTGGCGGCTCCCCTGCGGTCTATGCCTTCCACTATGTCGACCTATCGATCCCCCGAGCGTGCAACGAGCCCCTGATCTGCAGCGGGACATTCGGCCAATGCGGCAACACGAGCAGCGTCACCGAACCACTGCTGACCCAGGTTGACCTTCCAGACGGCTCGAGCTACAAGATGCCCACGGGCGACTACTACATCAACCCCGACGCCACCTGCGGGCAACGGGCGATCAACGGACAGCTCGAGGGGATGACGCTGCCCACCGGTGGCTCGTTCGAGTGGGACTGGGAGGTGTGGGCGTTTCCCAAGGCCTCCGCGGACCCCGGAGGCGTCCTCTCGGGGAACTACCCCGACAACCCGTTCTCGCGTTCGGTGGGGCTTTCCGAGCGGCGCTGGATCAACCGCGCAGGGGACCAGCTCGGCTCCTGGACATACACGCACGAGCTTCAGCAGGAACCATCCGATCCCGCGGCCCGCGAGCTCGTGGTTACGGTCAAGAACATGCCGCCGGGCGACTACACCAAGCACTACTTCAGTGTCTACCCCGGCCGCAACGACGGCTACCCCGACCCGGCGGGCGGCTGGACGGAGTACGAGTACGGGCTCCCCTTTACCCGCCGGGTAGACGACGGAAGCAGCCCAGCGCGCTTCCTGTCCACCGAGGTCTACGACAAGAGCGACAACCTCCTACGCACGACCTACGTTCGCTACGAGCGGGACGGGACTTCGAAGGCCAACCCCCGGCTCGTCTCGGAGCGGACCGTCTACAACGACGACTCGAGCCACCGCGCGGATCTCGACCTCTCGGGCTTCGACGGTCTCGGCCACTACCGGACCGAGACGTTCTCCGGCAACTTCACCGCGGGGACGAACGACCGCACCCTGTTCACACGCTTCAATCCGGGCAAGAGCCTCTCCGACATCCCCGGACTCTCGACCCCTTGGATTCTCGACTCCTACGACCTGAGGCAGACGAGCGAGGGCGGCCAGAGCGTGACCGAGGAGGCGGACTTTGATGCCACCGGCTTTCTCCACCGCCTCCGCCGGCACGTGGGCGCGACCTGCGGCGCCCACGACGTGGTGGTCGAGCGGACCCGGTTCACGACGCCGCCGGGCCAAAGCCCGAACCCCGAGGCGGGCTTTCTCGCCCGGGAGGACTTCTTCGGCGGCGATTCCCAGAGCCTCGCCTGCGACGGCCTCGAGGGACTCACCCTCCCGGCGCAGCCGGTCTATCGCCGGAAGCACACGTACTCGTGCGGGAGCCTCGCGACCACGCGTTGGTTCGTTCCCGGAGGGAACGCGCTGAGCTTCTACTCGACCGACAGGGACATCGACTGCTCGACCGGCCTCGTGGCCACGAGCCGGGATACCTCAAGCTTGGCGACCGCCTATGACTACGACTCCTCGGGTCGGATCCTGACGGTGACTCCGGGGGCAGGGGTAGCCACCACCAGATACACCTACTCCAACGACTCCGCCACTCTGCCGGCCCGGGTCACGATCGAGAGAAAGAGCGCGGGGACGACCTTGACCCACGAGCAGGTGCGATTCGACGGCTTCGGCCGGGTCGCCGAGGAGCGGCGGACCATGCCCGACGACGCGACGTCCGTCCGGACAACCGACTGGAACAGCCGCGGCTGGATCGACCAGCGGAGCGAGTGGTACCAGGAGGGGACCGCCGCTCCCCAGACCCTCTTTCGCCAGTACGATCCCTTCGGCCGGCCCGGCTCGATCACGCTGCCCGACGGGCAGCAGATCACCGTCGACTACAAAGGCGTGAGCTTCCGCAAGACCACCGCTCACGTGCTGGTCCTCGATCCGACAACCCAGCAGCCCACCGTTGGTGATGCCGTGACGAAGGAGCTTTACGACCGGTTCGGCCGCCTCGCACAAGTGTACGATCCCGAAGGCACCCGCACGTCGTACGGCTACGACGCCATGGATGATCTGACGCTGGTCCAGGAGAACGACCTGGGCTCACCCACGCAGACTCGGAGCTTCGCCTACGACGGCCGGGGGTTTCTGACCTCCGAGAGCCATCCGGAGCTGGGCACTTCGGTCCTCTACTCAAGATTCGATCCCCTGGGGAACCCGGGCCGGATCCGGCGCGGTGGGCAGGACCTCTCCTACTCCTACGACGCCGCGGCGCGCCTGACCGCCATCACCCAGACCAACACGTCCCGAGCTTGGAAGAGCTGGACCTACGCCACGGACAACTCGAGCGGTTGGAGCAACGGCAAGCTGATCGAGGCCTCGCGCCTCAACCGCCTTCCTCTCCCGTTCGATCCCACGACGATCATCGAGCCTACCGTGACGGAGACCTACTCCTACGACGGCGTGGGCGGCCGGGTCTCCCACGTCACGACCACCGTCGAGAACGTCGGCAGCACCGACGACAATACCCAACCGACCTTCGAGTACGGCCTCGGCTACGACGCCTTGGGAGAGGTGACGAGCCGCAGCTATCCCAACTGCACCCACGCCTTCTGCTCCAGCGCGACGAGCCCCCGGACGGTGACCCAGGGCTTTACCGACGGGCTCCTGACCTCGATTTCTGACTTCGCCTCCTCAGTCACCTACCACCCGAACGGCCTCTGGGAGAAGGTGGTCCATTCCAACGAGGTGACCGACCATCAAAACCCCGACGCTTCCGGCATGGCCCGGCCGGGCCGGCTCTACACGTCCGGGGCGAACCGGAACTACGACTCGGGCAGCTACGCGTATGATGGGGCAGGAAACATCACGACGATGGGTAGCTCCAGTTACGTCTACGACCTCCTGAGCCGAATCCAGGACGCGCAGGTCGAGGTGCCCCACGAGTGGTGTGGCCTCACGACCCAGGTCTCCGGCACGACGGACATGGGCACGAAGACCTACACCAGTTGCGGTACGGTCCAGGCCGGCCCGAACTACACCGTGGGCTCGACCGGCGACGTCACCCTCGAGGGTGGCCACCGGGTCGTGCTCTCCGGTGGTTTCTCAGTCCTATCGGGAGGGCGCCTGACCGTCGGCGTCGATCCGGGCCTCGACCCTGCCGGACTGCCCACCGCAGCCGGCCAGACGTACACCTTCGACGCCTTCGGGAACCTGACGGAGATCGTCACCTCCCACGAGGGCGTGGCGGACCCTCCGAGGACGATTGGTACCTTCTCGAACACCAACCGCTTGAGCTCCGGGGGGTACGACGACTCGGGCAACCTCATCTCCTTCCCAGGGGTCTCCTGGACCTACGACCCGTTCAACATCATGACCCAGGAGGCGAGTTCCACCGGCAGCCGCTTCGACTTCGTCTACGGCCCCGGCGATGAGCGGATCTGGACGATCGACTGGTCGGACGGCGCCGACTCCTCTTCCTGGCGCGAGACCTGGACCCTCCGGGACCTGGACGGCTCGCCGCTTCGCCAGTACGTGCTGCTCGGCGGCAATAACGGCACCTCCAACTGGACCGCAGCCACCCCGGACTTCCCCCGGGACTACGTCTGGAGGGACAGCTCCCTGCTCGCCTCCATCTCCCGCTCCGGCCTCATCCGCCACGACCACCTCGACCACCTGGGCTCGCCCCGGATGATCACCGACGGCACCGGCAAGACCCTCGCCATCCACCTCTACTTCCCCTTTGGAGAAGAGGCCACCGACGCAAGTCAAGACACGCTGAGCCTCAAGTTCACCGGGCAAGAGCGCGACGACCTGGACCCGAGCGGGAGCAGCTACGACCTGGACTACATGCATGCCCGGTACTACTCGCCCCAGGTCGGGAGGTTCTTGAGCGTCGACCCTGTTGGGGATAGTGCAAAGGCTCGCCTCCCCAAGTCTTGGAATCGTTACTCCTATGTACAGTCCAACCCGTTGAAGTACGTTGATCCGACCGGAGAGACCATTAGTTTTGCGGGCCTGGATGACACCGAAATCCAGAAGTTACTCGAGAAACTCCAAGACTTCACTGGGAACTCATACGGAATCGACGAGGACAAGAACCTGGTACTCCTTGAGGTGGGCGAGAAGAGCTCCGCAACCGCGACGGATTTTCTCAACAAGTTGATCGGCTCTGAAACGACCTACAGTGTAGTAGCCACTTCGGGACGCAATCAAGGACTCTTCTCCAGCAAGACCGCGGAGATCAACTTCGGATCTTTCGAGGGCACCCGATACGGGAAAGTCGACCCCAGCACCTTCAATCTCGGCTCTACGTTAGTGCATGAACTCGTCCATGCTTCAAGCCCCGTTTACGACACACTTGACGGAACCCTTACCGGGACGATCAGGAACCAGCCAGATTGGACCGGCCCCGTAGTCGACTTCGTGAACCAGATTCGACAGGAGCGCGGCATACCTCTGAGAGCCTCATATGTTGGTACTCCAACCGTCTTCGGACACAAGACGAAATTTAGGTTCCTCAATGTCAACCCCAAGAAGCCGGAAAAGATCTATTATGTCATCAGAAAGCGGTTTGACTAGGTGGCTTCTCACAGTAGTCGCCGGGATTGCCTTTCTACTCGGCGCATGCAGCACATGGCGCTGCCCCATCGCTCCCACAACCGCACCCTTCCTGAAAATCAACCACTTCTCGGGTGGAGAGGGCCCTGTGGTTTACGCACTCGAGTTGTACCCAGACGGCCTTCTCCGTTTCACCAAGGTCGGGTTGCGCGCATTCTGCTCAAGAGTTGACCCCGAGCAGCTCACTCGCCTGCGGTCTCTGGCTGATCCGGAGCGCGTGGAAAAGCTCAAGTGGTCTCAGCAAGCTGGTGCCGACGCGAGAATGGCACAGATTCTCGCCGGACACAGCGAGGTGCGTATCGTCCTCGATGGCCCCCCTCAGGCGGTCAGACCGCTGCTGCGCGCCGTCGACACTCTGTTCACCAAGCAGTTCGGCAGGCGATATGACATGCCGCTGCTCTCCGATGCGCGGGATCAAGGGATCGTGAGCCTTAACTCTCCGAGTCACTGAGCAGAGATCCTGCATCCCCGGACCGAGCGGTGGCCAGCCGGACAAGTGGGGCGAGTCGAATAATCCGGTGCAGGCTAGGAGTCTGCGCGGCAGAAACACGTAGCCGCGCGCAAGGGTCTTACGGGGTGGATCCAAGGCGCGAGGAGGAGGCGATGCGGGGACATCGTAGACGACGAGCAACGCCGGAGACACCCCGTAACCCCCTTGCGCCCGAAGGGTTGCGGCGGCGTGGGGCCGTCTACTTCGTTCCCGCTCCTCTCAACCGCCTGCCCTACCCGCCGAAACCCTCGCTCATCATCGAGCCCAACGTGACGGAGACCTACACCTACGACGGCGTGGGGGGCCGGATCTCGAAGGTGGTCACCCGGGTCGAGAACATCGGCGCCATGTCGGACAACACTCAGCCGACCTTCGAGTACAACCTCGCCTACGATGCCTTGGGCGACGTGACGAGCCGCACCTACCCGAACTGCAGCTATGTCCACTGCTCCGAGGCGACGAGCCTCCGGACGGTGGCCCAGGGCTTCACCGAGGGACTGCTGACCTCGATTACCGACTTCGCCTCCTCGATCACCTACCACCCCGACGGACTCTGGGCGAGGGTGGTCCACTCCAACGGGGTGACGGACTATCAGGACCTCGACGATTTCGGAATGGCTCGGCCCGGTCGCCTCCACACCTCGGGAGCGGACCAGAACTTCGACTCGGGCAGCTACGCGTATGATGGTGCTGGAAACGTGACCGAAATGGGCTCCGACCGCTACGTCTACGACCTCCTGAGCCGAGTCCAGGAGGCCGAGGTCGAGGTGCCCCACAAGGGGTGCGGCTTGGAGAACCAGGTGTCCGGCACGACGGACACGGTGACCAAGACCTACAGGAGCTGTGGCACGGTCAAGGCGGGCCCGAGCTACACCGTCGGCCCGACCGGAAACGTCACCCTGAAGGCCGGCCACGAGGTGGTCCTCGCCAGCGGCGTAACCGTCGCTTCGGGCGGCCGCCTGACGCTCGCAACCGATCCCACCCTAGACCCGGGGGGCCAGCCCACCGCAGCCGGCCAGACCTACACCGTCGACCGCTTCGGCAACCTGACCCAGGTCGTCACCTCCCACGAGGGCCAGGTGGACCCGCCGAGGACGATCGGTACCTTCTCGAACACCAACCGCTTGAGCTCCGGCGGCTACGACGGCTCGGGCAACCTCACTTCGCTGCCCGGGGTCTCCTGGTCGTACGACCCCTTCAACATGATGACGCTGGAGGTGAGCTCCTCCGGCAGCCGTTTCGACTTCGTCTACGGCCCTGGCGACGAGCGGATCTGGACGATCGAATGGTCGTCGGACAACCCCTACCCGTCCAACTGGCGCGAGACCTGGACTCTCCGCGACCTGGACGGTTCGCCCCTTCGCCAGTACGTCCTGATCGGCGGCAACTACGAGAAGTCCAACTGGCAAGCCGCCGCCCCGGACTTCCCTCGCGACTACGCCTGGCGAGGCGGCTCCCTTCTCGCCTCCGTCAGCCAGGCCAACGTCACCCGCCACTTCCACCTCGACCACTTGGGCTCCCCCCAGATCGTCACCGACGCCGACGGTAAGACTCTCGACCTCCACCTCTACTTCCCCTTCGGCGAAGAGGCCACCGACGCCAGCCAGGACAACCTGAGCCTCAAATTCACCGGGCATGAGCGCGATGACCTCGATCCCTACGGGACGAGCTACGACCTGGACTACATGCATGCCAGGTACTTCTCCGCCCACCTGGGGCGGTTCCTCAGCGTTGACCCGTCCGAGCAAAGCCACGAGCCCAGGATTCCTCAGTCTTGGAATCGCTATGCCTATGTCCGGAGCAACCCTATCTCCCTACTCGATCCCGACGGCAAGAACCCCTTCGACTTTCGATGGCTCCTAGATGCGTTCTCTCCGGGCGCCCACCCAATCCACGACACCCTAACGGGTGTTGCGCACCACTTCGACTCCTTTCTGCTGATGAGTGCCGCGGCTCCCGGTCTCGTTCAAGCGCCATTGGACATTAGCCTTGACGTAAGCTCAGCCGTTGCCCTTCGCGATCTAATGGTGCGTGAAGCCCCGGAGGCTGAGAGCCCGGCCCTGCAGAAGGTCGTCCGCCAACTCTTCAAAGCGAGCGATCGATTCCCAGGAGGAACCGCCGGTGCCCTTCGCGTCGAAGCAGCTACTGGGCGAATGCTGAGCGCAAGCGAAACAGGCCACGTACAAGCGGGCCTGGAGCGGCTTGGGAACCTCCGAACGGTGCTGGGAACTGGTGGCCTCTCCTCCGGGGACGTCGAGCTCGATTTGAAGCTCCAGCACGACATTACGAACTCGCTGGAATTGGACTTGCAGAAGCTCGGGTATACCTCCGAGCAGATAGATCAAGCTCTTGCCACACTAAAGCTACCCAAATAAATCATCTGACCGAGATATAAGGAATGGCTTCGTCCTCTTTGGTCAATGAGCTACTCAGGCGGGTTCCAGAGCTCAGGGAAAATATGGCCCGTCAGGAATCCTTCTGGGCTGACTACGGAATCTCCGACTTGGGCCCGGATATGGTCTTCGGTACTGTCTTGGCCCCCTTCGTTATGGACCGCCTCAGAGATTCCACAACTACCTCCGACGCCCTCCTGCAACATATCTTTGAATATCTCGAAGAGCTCTCAGCCTCCAAAGACGAAGCAGCACTGAGCGCCGTCTACATCTCCTTCGGAGAGGAGCTCCTAGACGATCCAGCTGTCTTCGAGCTTGCTCGACCCTACTTGGGGGTTCACCTCCAGCAGGGCTTCCGCCTCATGCAGGACCGGTTGGATGCACTACCTCCGCGCGGCTTCTTTCGATGAGAGGGTAGCTGGTACCTCGTGCGCTGCCGAGGTTGGCGAGAGGCGCGATCCGGGTGCGTCGAAGTGCGGTCCGAGCCTTACGACTCAAGGGCGGGAGGGCCACTTCCTACGACCGTCGAGGAGGCACGTCTACTTCCAGGGCGCCGAGGGCTCGAAGCGCAGGTAGGGGTTGTTGCGGGCGCGGCGCAGGTAGGCGAGGACCTCGCGGACGAAGCCGGCGGTGGCCCTCTGGGCGCGGGCGGCGTCCCGGAAGAGGTAGACGGCGGCCACGGCGTGGCGGTGGAGCTCCTGGGAGAGGAAGACGGGGGTCAGCTCCTCGGCCAGCTCTTGCACCCGGGCGGGGTCGCCCAGGTCCAGGTAGACGAGCGCCAGCTCCAGGCTGACCATGGCGACTTCGTAGCCCAGCTCGCGGCGGGAGGCCTCGGCGCGGACCTCGCTCAGTGCCTGGTTTGCCGTCTCGAAGTCTCCGAGGCCGGCGTGGATGCGGCCCTCGAGCCAGCGGCGCCGGAGCTGGACCCACGGGTCGGTGGCGAAGCGGTCGTAGAGGGGACGGGTCTTCTCGTAGGTCGCCAGGGCCTCTAGGCTGTCGCCGGCCTCGACCAGATACCAGGAGACGTTGTGTGCGGCGTTGAGCTGCAAGCGCACGTCTCTCAGCCCCTCCGCCTGCTCGGCCGCTTCCCGAAACACCTCCACTGCTCTCTTCGGCTGCCCCACGAAACCGGCGCAGCGACCGAGTTGCAGAGCCACCCGTACCAGCAGCTCTGGGGTGTCCTCGGGGTCGACGAGCTCCCGCGCTTCGTCGAGCACGCGCGCGGCTTCTCCGAAACGGGTCTGGTCGATGCGGAGCGACCCCAGAAGGCTCCGGAATTGTGCCTGGACGACGCCGGCCTTCGTTCCCCGACTGAGGAATGGGAGCCCCTCTGCGAACGCTCGCTCGGCGCCGAAGAGGTCAGAGCCCGTACGCCTGGCGTTGCCCAGGATCGCCCGGGCGAGCGCCCGCTGATCCGCCGTGATCGGCGAGGTGTAGAGCGCCGGATCCAGGCAGTCCGCCACTTCCACCGCCAGCTCGCCGAGCTCGATCGCGCGGACCACGTCCGAGAAGACGGCCTCCCGGCTCGCTTCGCACAGGGTCTCGGCGAGGCCGAAGAGCTGGTAGCGATCGAGGCTCCTGATCGCTTCACGGCGCGCGAGCAGCGGCCGGCGCTCGAGCTCGCCGATGAGCTGCGGGGCGAGGGCCCTCTCGCACTCGACGACCACGGCGAAGCGCTCCGTCTGGCGCAGAGCCTGGCCCAGGCCCTCCTGGCCCCGCTCGCGGTCTCCTCCCCCCTCTAGCTCGGGATGGATCCCCAGGATGTAGCGGCGAACACCCTCGCGCCGCCCGAAATCGAGCTCTGGCAGCATCTCCCGGGCCGCGAACAGGCAGCGCTCGCAGCCATGGTTCACGAGATGGGCCTCGACTCGGTCGCTCTCGACGTCGGAGAGACGGGTGACCAGGAAGCTGCGCAGCATTTCAGGCGTGGGATGGTCCATCCTGGGCGTCTCCTCCTCGGGCTCGGCGTTCGAATCCGATGACCCAGCGCCGCAGACTCGGCCTTCAGAGCCGCCCGCGCGTTCATCGATCACCAATCCAGCAAACGCGCACAGGATAGCACGCCCCTACAGAGCCTGGTCAACCGAGGGCGTATGTCCGTGCGCCGGCGCCCCGCCCTGAGGCAGCGGTGGAGCGCCGGCGCACACTTTCCAGCGCAACGCCCGTTCAGATGCTTGGGCCCATCGCACCACCTGAAGGACTGAGTGTCGCTGCCGAAGAGGGCGCCGACGGCGCTGGTGCGGAGGTCCCATTGGGGTCCATGTCGCCGTTCGAGGCCGCGGTCTGACTCTGGAGCCCCGCCCCCCCGAACCAGTCTTGGAGCTCCATGTACACCTCGGCCATGAGCTGGCTCAGGAACCCGACGCCTGTGATGCCCGCTCTCCGGGGCGTCCGCTCGACAGGTGCCGCCAGCGCCGGCGCCGCGACGGCCAGCACTACGGCCACCAGGACCAGCGCTACGATCGACGATCGCAAGCTGTTGCTCATACTCTCCTCCTCGCCCGGCCGGTCGACTCAGGGCCTCCAATGACTCCGCTCGCCTGCCGGTTGTAACTGCATTCTCCCGCGCGGTGCTCTGAACGCGCTGGAACAGGACGAGGAGGAGGAGGCGGGACCGCTCGAGGCCGACCGAAGAGTGAAGAGACCCGCGCCTCTCAGGGTGCCCGGAGGATGAGCCTGCCCTCCTCCACTGCCACCTCGAAGCGGCGGCCTTCGGCGAAGCCGGCGTCGACCAGCCAGTCGCCGCGGAGGCGGTGCATGGGGGTGGTTCGGGGGGTGCTCGCGTCGAGGTAGGTGGCCGTGCTCCAGCGGGTGTTAGCGGCGGTCGGAAACCGCGGGATTTTGGCTGTGGGAAGCGCGGGTTGGGGAGGATCGACCTTTGGGATGGTGAGAGCGAAGGTGCGGCCTGGGTGAGCGCAATCTCTTGGCAGAGAGCGACTTGAACTCCGAACGGAGGAACTGCACCCTCGGCGCACCGCAGACTGGGCAGAATCGGCCTGGGGAATGCTGAGGCGCGTTGCGCGGCCTGGAGGCTGCTCTGCGAAGACTATGCTCCGTCACGATGGTTGGCAGGGTCGACGGGCGGAGGTGGTCCCTGTAGCGTGCCTGGCGGGCTCGGTGGAGCCTCCGGCCCCGCTCTGTAGCCTGGTATCTACGGTTGGAGGCTCGCTGGTTCTCGCACCGTGCTGCCCGGGCGCAGGAGCGGCCGCAGTACGTCTGGCCGCGGTCGCACCGGGTGCAGATCACCACGGGGGTCTGGCAGCGGTCGCAGAGGAACCGCCGTTGGGTCTCTACCTGCCTGTCTGACCGTGCCATCCCAGCACTCTAACGCGAGCGAGGTCGCGCGCGTAGGCGCCGGGGTGGTGCACGATGCGAAGAGCCGCACCTCGCACCAGATCGACGTGGTGGCCTTCGCGCGGGACTCGGGAGGTGGCCGGTCGGCGCTGCTGTTGGGCGAGGCGAAGTGGGGGCGGAGGATGGACAGAGGCGACCTCGCGCGGCTGCGGTGGGTGCGGGAGGTCCCGGGCGAGCGGGGGGTGGTCGCCGTCGGCGACTGCCGGCTGGCCTGTTTCTCGGGCGTGGGCTTCGCCCGGGAGCTGCGGGCAGCGGAGCGGGCTGGGGAGGTCGTGCTGGTGGACCTCGAGCGGCTGTATCGGGGCGAGTGAGGGGGGCGCTGGGACCTTCCGGGAGATCGCGACGGCCTGCCGAGCAGCTGGGTGGCTCTCCGCGTATCAGATGTTTGACACCAAGTGCCCGGATCAAAACCGAGCGATCCCACCGGTACACCTCGGCCGGGCCTGAAGGGTTCTCCTGGTCGAGGGGCGCCTGAGCTCTTCTCTTTCAGCCTTCGGTACCATCCGAGTCATGTCCGCAGCCACCGTGCCGGTCCCGTACCGCCTCCCGGCTATTCCTTATCTCCGCCTTCGCGCCAGGTTTCGGGCTCGGGAGAGGGCCCGGCTTCCGCCGTTCCACGGCTCGCTCCTTCGGGGGGCCTTCGGGCACGCCCTGCGCCGGGCCGTGTGTGCCATGGGACCCGATCAGCCCTGTGCCACGTGCTCGCTCCGCGGTCCGTGCGTCTACACCCGCCTCTTCGAGACCTTCCTCGAGGGTGAGCCACCGCCCTTTCTCCAGGGGATCGAGACCGCGCCCCGGCCCTACGTCGTCGAGCCGCGGTCGACGGCTCGGGAGCTCCGGCCCGGAGGTGCGCTCGAGGCCGACCTCGTGCTCCTCGGCCAGGCCACCGAGCTCCAGGGCTATGCCGTGCTCGCTCTGGATCGGATGGCGGAGGCCGGGTTCGGTGCGCACCGGGCCCGCTTCGAGCTGGAGGGCGTCGACTACCTGGCGCGGGAGGGCGGCTCCGGGGCGGAGGCCCTGGTCTGGCGCCCGGGCTACCGGGCAGGTGGGCAGCGGTGGCCGGGGACCGTGGCGCCACTGGTCACGATCTCGGCCGGAGGCGAGGTGCCGGAGAGCGCTCCCGAGGCCCTGACCCTCCGCTTCGCCACCCCCACCCGGCTCAAGAAGAACGGCTCGCTCCAGGAACGGGTGAGCTTCCGAGCCCTCGCCTTCCACGCCCTTCGCCGCGCCCTGGAGCTGGCGCACTGTCACGTGCCCGGGGCCCGGCCGGACTGGGAGATTCGGCCGCTCCTCGAGCGGGCCTCGGCCGTGCGGGTCACCCGCTCGGCGCTGCGCTGGCACGACCAGGATCGCTACTCGAGCCGCCAGAGGGCCAAGCACCCCATCGGGGGGTTTGAGGGGGAGATCGATCTCGAGGGCGAGCTCGGGCCGTTTCTGCCGCTGCTCCGGACGGCGGAGATTCTGCACGTGGGCAAGGGGGCGACGTTCGGGTTGGGGAAGGTGGAGGTGTTGCGGTGAACCTTGCCCGCCCGCTCCATCCTGATCGCCGGGGCCGGGAACATTCGGGACGACCGCCGGCGCACCAAGGTGGCCGACGCCCTGGAGAGCTACAGGCGCCGGGTGCAGCTCTCGGTCTTC
Source organism: uncultured Acidobacteriota bacterium (assembly GCA_963739795.1). Taxonomy (GTDB): domain Bacteria; phylum Acidobacteriota; class Thermoanaerobaculia; order Multivoradales; family DATKCC01; genus CAVUBL01. Next base: position 61,997 of record CAVUBL010000019.1, read on the forward strand.
GAGTGCCTGCTCGAGGAGAAGCAGGTAGCTACGATGCGAAGGCGGATCGAGGGCTTGATCGAGCCGCAGCAGGACTCGGCGAGGATCTACCGGCTCTGCGCCGGATGGCAGGGGAAGGTGGAGGTGGTCGGCGTGGGCGGCTTGATGGAGGACCCGGTCGTCTACATCGTTTGAGGTATAGTGGATGCGCTTGAGGACCGGGATCCGCTGTGTCGGCAATTTCCATGCCAAAGTCGAAACGCCATTTCGGCACGGAGGTTACGGCGGCGGCGATAAGCTCTTTGACATCAGAGAGTTAGGACCATCGGAGAGGAGCGGAGAAGGCCCGTAGAGGTGCCCGGAAGATGGCTAAGAACAGAGGTTACGGAAAATGGAGCGCCAAGTCGCTGACGGCAAAGCACTTAGAGCTGCTGCTGTCGGAACTGCCCTGATCAGCACGGAGGGATTGCGACGTCGGAGCTGACGATCTGCGAGCTGCGGAGCCGTGTCGGAGCCGGTCGGAACTGCCCTGATCAGTACGGAGGGATTGCGACCACCCCGTCGAGAGCCTCACGACCGCCGGCGCCGCGGGCGTCGGAACTGCCCTGATCAGTACGGAGGGATTGCGACCTGGTACCTCAAGTTATTAGGGTAGCTGTAGATTAGTCGGAACTGCCCTGATCAGTACGGAGGGATTGCGACTCGGGCGCGACGATGGGCTCGACCCCGCGCAGGCGGCGCCGTCGGAACTGCCCTGATCAGTACGGAGGGATTGCGACGCCCGAGTAGAACATCACCCAGAGCGCGGCGACCTCGTCGTCGGAACTGCCCTGATCAGTACGGAGGGATTGCGACGCGGCGTGGGGTGGGCGCAACACGCGCTGGTGTGGTACACGAGTCGGAACTGCCCTGATCAGTACGGAGGGATTGCGACAACCGCGGGTAGAGGTTGTACCGCGCGACGGTCTCCGCGTCGGAACTGCCCTGATCAGTACGGAGGGATTGCGACCTAGGGGTCGTCGCTTGCCAGACTCGGTATCGATCGCGTCGGAACTGCCCTGATCAGTACGGAGGGATTGCGACGTCTGTATCATGATACTCCTTCTTGAACTCTATTACTTTGTCGGAACTGCCCTGATCAGTACGGAGGGATTGCGACTGATAGTCACCCTTACTCGCCGCCTCGAGGAGGCAGTAGCGTCGGAACTGCCCTGATCAGTACGGAGGGATTGCGACCCGCACGCGTACTCACCATGGGGAGACGACCGGTAGCAGACGTCGGAACTGCCCTGATCAGTACGGAGGGATTGCGACACCGAGCTCGAGCTCACGCGCACCCTGCGGCGAGAGCTCGGTCGGAACTGCCCTGATCAGTACGGAGGGATTGCGACGTGAGCTGGCGCTCCTCGCTCGTCATGGCGCGGACCTGTCGGAACTGCCCTGATCAGTACGGAGGGATTGCGACTCCGGCTGGGCCCACAGTGGTCGGCGACACGGCATCGAATCGTCGGAACTGCCCTGATCAGTACGGAGGGATTGCGACTGCGCCGGGCGCGATCCGACCCCCCGGTACATTCCCGTCGGAACTGCCCTGATCAGTACGGAGGGATTGCGACTGGCACTCCTCGGGGCTGTCCGGCCAGTCGAGCTCCGCCGTCGGAACTGCCCTGATCAGTACGGAGGGATTGCGACCGTGAATAGTAATAGTAATATCAGCCACGGTTATTCTCCCTGTCGGAACTGCCCTGATCAGTACGGAGGGATTGCGACAACCCGACGCAGTACGAGCCCAGCGGGCAGTATCCTAGCCCGTCGGAACTGCCCTGATCAGTACGGAGGGATTGCGACATCGGTCACGCTCGACTGAGCGGCGCACCACCACTCGTCGGAACTGCCCTGATCAGTACGGAGGGATTGCGACGGACGAGAGGTCGGTCAGGACGTAGGGGAAGTACCTCTTCTTGGTCGGAACTGCCCTGATCAGTACGGAGGGATTGCGACCCCCCGCCAAGATCTCGGCCTCATCGAGCAGGGCGAAGAGATGTCGGAACTGCCCTGATCAGTACGGAGGGATTGCGACCGACCTGTGATGGCAGGCGCCAGAGCTTGCGTTGACCGCGGACCGGGTCGGAACTGCCCTGATCAGTACGGAGGGATTGCGACCCGCCGTCCAGCCGCTACCGGCCAGTTGGCCCTTCGCGTTGAGTCGGAACTGCCCTGATCAGTACGGAGGGATTGCGACCCGTACTCGACCCCTCCGCGGTCGCACTCGGGGTTCGGGCAGGGCAGTCGGAACTGCCCTGATCAGTACGGAGGGATTGCGACCAGCGGTACTCCCCACGCGGAGGCGAGGGCCTTCGCGCTCGGAACTGCCCTGATCAGTACGGAGGGATTGCGACGGCGGGTGAGCAGGAGGCGAAGTCGATCGGCCCTAATCGAGTCGGAACTGCCCTGATCAGTACGGAGGGATTGCGACCAGACTCCTGCCAGGCGTTCCAGGTCTCGACCATCTCCCGCATGAGTCGGAACTGCCCTGATCAGTACGGAGGGATTGCGACCGGTTTCGGTACTAGTTCCGATGGGCATCGACAGGTACGCGCGTCGGAACTGCCCTGATCAGTACGGAGGGATTGCGACCCCACGCGGCGGCGATCTCCTCCGGTACGGCATCGGTCCGTCGGAACTGCCCTGATCAGTACGGAGGGATTGCGACTGAACGGGTCGGGGCCGGAGGCCACGTCTTGCGGCGGACCCGGTCGGAACTGCCCTGATCAGTACGGAGGGATTGCGACTAATTTGCTGGCGACCCGGGCGTCAGCGATGCCAGCGTCGGAACTGCCCTGATCAGCACGGAGGGGTTGCGACCTCTGCCGCTCCGCCCTCGATAAACCCGACGTGCGACATCGGGTTCTCCCCGACAGAGCCCTGCTACGGCTCTGCCGAGGGCCGTCCCGGCCTTCGGCGCTCTCGAGAGGATGACCCCGATGAACCACCACCTCCACGCCCTGCTGGTCGGCATCGACCGCTACCCCTCCAGGCCCCTGACGGGCTGTGTCAACGACATCCACGCCTGGGAGACCTTTCTGAAGGCACGGGCCGGCGACGAGGGCCGCCTGAGCCTCGAGGTGCTCCTCGACGAGGCGGCCACCCGGGACCGGATCATCGAGGCCTTCCGCTCTCACCTGGGCCAGGCCGGAAAGGGCGACACCGCTCTGTTCTGCTACTCGGGCCACGGCTCCCAGGAGCACGCGCCCGAGCCGTATGCCGCGATGGAGCCGGGGGGCTTGAGCGAGACCCTGGTGGCCTGGGACAGCCGGACGGGCGACGGGCTCGACCTCGCCGACAAGGAGCTCGCGGTGCTCATCGCGGAGGTGGCGCTGAAGGGGGCGCACGTGGTGGTGATCCTGGACAGTTGCCACTCGGGGACCGCCACCCGGGACCCGGAGATCGAGGGCCGGGTGCGCAGGGTCCCCCGCAAGCACCGGCGTCGGGAGGCGGGGACGTACTGGTTCCAGGAAGCCGGGGCCTCGGTGCCGCCCGCGCTCGACGCCGCGGGCGGCTGGCGGGTCCTTCCCTCGGGTCGGCACGTGCTCCTCGCCGCCTGCGAGGACTACCAGACGGCGATGGAGTGCACGATGGACGAGACGAAGCGGGGGCTCTTCTCCTGGTGCCTCCTGGACGCTCTGGCCCGATCCGGCGAGGGGCTGACCTACCGCGAGATCTTCAAGCGCACCCAGACCCACGTCACCAACCTCCTGGCCGAGCAGCGGCCCCAGTCCGGCGGGGACCTCGACCGCACGTTCCTCGGGGGCGCGGTCTCGCACCGGCCGGCTCGGCTCCACGTGAGCCGGCACGAGGACACCGGCTGGTGGCTCGACGCCGGCGCCGTCCACGCGGTCCAGGCCGGAAGCGAGCTGGCGGTCCTGCCGCCGGGGGCGGCGGAGGACGCGGAGCTGTCGCGGGCTCTGGCCACGGCCCGGGTCGCCGAGGTCGGCGCGGCGGCGAGTCGCGTCGAGGTCCTGAGCGGCGAGATTCCCCGGAAGCCCGAAGCCCACCCGGCGGTGGTCACCCGGCTCCCCTTGCCGGCGCTACGGGTAGCCGTCGTGGGGGGCTCGGGAGAGGCCGCGGAGCTGCGGGCGGCTCTCGACGGCTCGCCGTACCTCTCCCCCGCCGGCGAGGACGACGAGGCCGGGCTCCTGGTCCGCCTGGAGGACGGGCACTGGCACCTGAAGCGGCCCGGTGCGTCCACCGAGCTGATCGCCCCCGTCGACGCCGAGAGTCGGTCTCCGCGCGAGCTCGCGCGGGCCCTCGAGCAGATCGCCCGCTGGCAGACCCTGGCGGGCCTGAGCAACCCGGGGAGCCCGCTCACCCAAGCGCTCGAGATGACGCTGTGGGAGTGGCTCCCGCCGGAGGCGCCGGGGGCCGAGCCCCGGCTCGAGCCGCTCCCGGCCGAGGGCGAGGTCCTGCTGCCCTACCGGGAGGGCTCGGGCGGGGAGGCGGAGTACCGGCGGGTGTCGGCTCGCCTGGAGAACCGGGGCTCCACGGCCCTCTACTACGCCCTCCTCGCCCTCGACGAGAGCTTCGGGGTGCACCTGATCGAGGGGGGCGACGGGCGTCTCGAAGGGGGTGAGGAGGTCTCGATCCGCTCCGACACGGGGATCCCGGCGACGGTGCCCGATCGGTTTCACCGCTTGGGGGTGACGCGGCGCCGCGACCTCCTGGTGCTCCTGGTGAGCGCCGCCGAGGCCGACGTCACGGTCCTCGAGCAGGGGAGCCTGTTCGGAGGTTCCACGCGGCGAGCGGCTCCGGCCGCCTCCTCCAGCCCCGGGGTCCTCGAGACGCTCCTGCGGCGGGTGGGATGGCGGGAGATCGACGAGGCGCCCCGGATCGTCCACGACTGGGCGGCCCAGAGCGTGGCCCTGGTCAGCGTCCGGCCTCAGCCGTGGCGTGCTCTTCCCACAGGTGGCGGGAGGCTCGAGCTCGCCGCCGGGGTGGCGCTCCAGGTGCCCGAAGGGCTCCAGGGGGAGGCGCGGCTCACCGGTCCGGGACTGGACTCGCGGGATGGGACCTTCCCCGGCCTGGCCGCGCTCGAGGACTCGGATCGCTCTCGCTTCCGGCCCCTCGCCCTCGCCGGCGCCCTGGCGAGCGACCCGGGGCTCTCGGTCCTCGAGCTGCGCCTGCAGGGCGAGGGGACGGTCTCCGCGGCGGGGCCGCTGGTCCTCGAGTGGCAGGGCCGGCTCGGAGAGGGCGAGGAGCTCGCCGGCGTCGTCTGGGACGGCCGGACGAGCTCTCTCCTTCCGCCCGAGGGTGACTCCGGCTCGCACCCTCGGCTCCGGATCGCCTCGCTTCCCCCGCCTTCCCCCGGCCGTGATGCGGTCTCGGTGGAGGTCTACGCCATCCGCCCGTAGGCGCTCCCAGGAAGTGAAGCTCGGCCCCGCCCGGACCCGGTCCGAGCGGGGCCGCGGCTTCAGTTGTCGCCGTCACCCGGGTCCTTGCCCGTGGGGCCGACAGTCGGCTCGGTGGCCGCTCCGCCGTCCGCCGGCGGGTCCTCGCGCCCGGGCTTGTCCCGGTCTACCTTGGGCTCGGACTCGCGGTGATCGGAACGGTCCTTCGGCTCCTGCGGCTGGAGGGCCGCCGCGGAGGCGGCCTGTGCGGGGTGGGTCATGGATCGGTCTCCTTTCTGCTCGTGGAAGGCGGTGGTGGCAACGCCCTGCGGTGGGCGTCGGCCCTGTTCGGAAGAACCCCTCGGCCCCGGCGGGGTGTAGAGCCGGCTCACCAGGTGCCCTCCTGGACGAAGCCCGCCCAGTAGTAGGGGCGCCGCCACCGGGGCTCGGCCCGGATGGCGAGCTGGGCTCGGCGCAGGGCCTCGGCGACCGGCAGGCCCTCGCCCAGGAGGCCCTGGTAGAAGCGTGCCCATGAGCTCGGCGGCGGCCCGGTCGTCGACCTGCCAGAGGCTCACCACGAGGCGGGGGACGCCGGCCCGGTAGAACGCCTGGGTCAGTCCGACCAGTCCTTCGCCGTGGACCGCGGTGCCGAGCCCCGAGTCGCACGAGCTCAGGACCACCAGGTTCGCCGAGAGATGGAGGGCGGCGATCTCGTGGGCCCACAGGACGCCGTCCTGGAGGCGGCCTTCCGGGTCGACGCGGGAGAGGACGAGGGCCGAGAGCTCGGGCTCCTCGGCGCTCGCCCAGCTATGGGTCGCGAAGTGGAGGATGCCGTAGCCGGAGAGGGCGCCGCTGGTCACGAGATTCTTGCGGGCGGCGAAGTCCGAGGCCAGGAAGCCCTGGCCCTGGGGGACCTGGGCCAGCACGGCCTCCGCCTCGTCGCGGGAGTGGCGGAGCCGGGGCAGCTCGGGGCCGGCGAGGGCCGAAGGGCCTTCGGGGGAGGTGGTGGCTCCGGGCGCCCCGTCGTGGTGGACCCGCTCGTCGTCGCGCCCGAACACGGGGTCCGCCACCACGGCGACGCCCAGTCCTGAGGTCGCCGGGCCGGCGGACGCTCGGCGGGCGGTGAGCCGGGCGAAGGCCGATGCCGAGGGCACGACCAGGATCTCGTGGTGGGCCAGGAGGGGCTCGCCCTCGTGGTCGGGGTCGGGCAGGGCGCCGAAGGGCACGGTCTGGAGCGCTCCTTCGAGGCTGACGACGAGGCGCCGGTGGCGCGGGAGCTCGGCGGCCACCGGGCCGAGGAGGCGTTTCGCGAGGATCCCTGCCTGGAGGTCCACCTGGTCGCTGGCTCCGCGCTCGTCGCTGTGCGCCAGGAGACGGGAGACCCTGCGCGCCTCCTCCTCCAGGGGCTCGCCCGCGGGGAGGGCGAAGCTCCGGGCCCGGTCGGTCGAGATCGCCCAGAGGTAGCTCCGCTCCGGACCCAGGTCGTAGGTGAGGAGCAGGGTCCCCGGGGCGAGGAGAGACTTTTGGACCTCGTCGAGTCGCAGGAGGCGGGGGGCTGCGCCCCCGCGGTCACGGCTCGGGGCGAGGCGGTCGCGGGCCGAGCGGAGGTCTTCGAGGGCCGCCCGGAGCGCGCGCTCGGTCCGGGCGAGCTCCGGGCCCCGGGCGCCTGAGGCCAGGAGGCGGAGGCGCTCCTGCTCGGCGCCGTTGACCCGGCTGCGGAGGGTCTCGAGGCCGGTGTCGTCCCCGGGGACCTCGGGAGGACGCGGGGGCTGTGAGGCGGGCAGGGCGTCGAGGAGCCGGCGGGCTCGGGCCCGCTCGCTGACGTCGAAGGCCAGGGCCTCGAAGCCCTGTCCGGGATGCCGGCGGTCGAGCTCCATGAGGGTGTCGACCGTGAAGTCGAAGGCGTTCTGGTGGCTCGCCAGGAGGGCCGAGCGCTGGTCGAGGCGGTCCGAGCCGGCCCGCAGCTCCTCGATCGCCTCGAGGGCGCGCTCGGCCCAGGTGGCCGCCGCCTCGGGGTGCCCGAGGGCCCGCTCGACCCGGGCGATCCCGTAGAGGACCGTGCCTTCGCCGGCCGTGAAGGCCGCGTCCTGGACGATCGGGAGCGCGCGGCGGAAGAGGGGCAGGGCCTTCGCCGGCTCGCCCTGGTGGAGGTAGGTCCAGGCCGAGTCCTGGATCAGGGTCGCGGTCCATCGGGGGTCCCGCTTCGCCTCCGGTAGGGCGAGGGCCTCCCGGTAGAGCTTCCGGGCCTCGGCGTATCGGCCGGCCTCGTCGTGGAGCTCGGCGAGGCCGTCGAGGACGGCGACCTCGTTCTTCCGGGAGCTGACCTGGCGCAGGAGGGCGAGGGCCTGGCGGTAGTCGGCGATGGCGGCCTCTCGCTCGCCGAGCCTCCGGTGGACGCGGCCGGTCTCTTCGAGGACGAAGGCGCGGTCTTCGGCCCTGGCGTCGGTGCCCAGCTCGGCCGCGGCCCGGGCGAGCTGGTCCAGGGCGAGCTTCGGGTCGCCGGCGAGGCTGTAGATGCCGGCGAGGTTGGTCCGGGTGACGGCGGCGTCCCGGTCGCGCGCGAGGGTCTGCCAGAGGGCCAGGACCTGCTTGTACTCGAGCTCGGCGGCGCCCAGCTCTCCCCTCCCCTTGTGGAGGTTGGCGATGTCGGTGAGGGCGCGGGCCTGGCTCGGGCGGTCGCCGAGGCGGCGCCAGAGGTCGAGGGCCTGGTGGTAGCGGGAGGCCGCGTCCTGCGGGCGGCTCTGGTGGCGGAAGGCGGTCCCCAGGAGATCGAGGGCGTTGGCCTCCCGGGCGGGCTCGCCGGCCGCGTGGAACCCGTCGACGGCCCGGGCGAGAAGGCTCTCCGCCTCGTCCTCGTGGCCCTGGTGGCTCGCGCAGCGGGCCGCCCACTCGAGGGCGTCGGCCTCCCGGCCGGGGTCGTTCAGGTCTCGCCAGGAGTCCGCCGCCGTCCGGTAGCTCGCGGTCGCCTCCGGCCAGGAGCCGCCGCGGCGGAGCTCGTGGGCGCGGGCCAGGCGGGCCACGGCGCGGGCCCGCTGGCGGTCCGCGTCCGAGGCTGGGCGGAGCCGGGCCACCTGGAGGTGGTAGCTCCCCGGCTCGGAGTGGCTCAGGCTCTCCACGCGCACCGTGTAGACGCCTTCCCTCCCCGCCACGAACACCAGGTCCTCCGGCTCGCTCCGGCCCACGGGGCTGTCCAGGCGCAGGAGCGCTTGGCCCGCGGGGCCTGTGAGGGTGAGGGCGACGTCCGCGCCGGTCTGGTCCGCCAGGAGCTCGAGGAGCTCGCCCTCCTGGAGGTGGAAGGCGAGGCGGACGGGCTCGCCCGGTGTGAAGTCGCCGGAGGCGGTGTCGCCCTCGTGGCGGCAGCAGGTCGGTGCGGCCGCCGAGGGACCGGCTGTCGGCGGGGGGAGGGTCCGGGGCTCGCCGGCGCCGGCGGCCGGGTCTCGCGCGCAGGAGAGCCACAGGGCGCTGGCGAAGGCAGCGCCCAGGGCGAGCCGGGCGGCGGGGATACGACGCTTCAACCGAGACCTACGTCAGTCTTTCCTTCACTTCGTGGTTGCCGGGGATTCTACCGCGAGCCCGCAGGGCCCCGCTGCGTGAGAGTCGGCGGAGCGGGCTGGGGTTGGGCGGAGCCCTGGGGAGGGCTATGGAGAGCGGGGCGGCCCGGGAGATTCCACGACCCGGAGGGCGTAGTGGCCGACCTCGGGTCCGCCTTCCTCAGTCCGGAGGACGATCCGGTAGAGGCCGGGGTGGAGGGAGCCCGGGGGAAGCCAGAGGGTGAGGTTTCCGTAGCCGGTGGGCTGGAGGTCTCCGATCGCCTTGCGGAGGCGGCCGTCCTCGCCGAGGATCTGCGCCTGGTAGAGGCCGTTGCCGAGCTCGGCCTCGGTGTTGAAGACGAGATGCGCCCCGCGCTCGAGGCTCACCGCGGGCGGGCCCTCTGCCCGGGCCCGCGCGGCCCCCTCGGGGGCGAGATCGAGGATCGGCACGTTGCCCCGGGGCTGTTGGAGCTGGTCGACCCGGCCGTGGGTCTGGGCGATCCAGTACACCGCGATGCCCAGTGCGACGGCGAGGGCGGCGGCCAGGCTCGTCATCAGCCGGAAGGCGGTGACTCGGCGCCGCGGCTCCGGGTGCTCGGCGGGTCCCGGCGCCTTCTCCCGCGCGAGGCGCGCCTCGAGGGCGGACCAGTCCGCCGCCAGGTCCTCCGGCTCGGCCGGCTCGGCCTCCTCTTCGAAGAACCAGGGGACGTCGCGGTAGAGCGAGGCGCAGTCCCGGCACCAGGCCAGGTGCTCCTCGAGGGCGGCGGCCTCCCCTTCCGGCAGCTCGCCCCGCTGGTGGGCCACCAGGGTCTCGGCGTCGGGGTGCGCGGCGAGGTTGGCCTCGACGGAGCGGGCCAGGCGCCGGACCTCGTCGTCCCGGTGCGCGTCGTCGCTCATGAGCCGTCTTCCTCCGGGTCGCGGCCGCCCGGCCCGCGGAAATAGCCTTCGAGCCGTTCGAGGACGCGCCTCCGGGCCTGGTGGATGTGTGCCTTCACGGTACCCTCGGCGATCCCCAGGAGGTTTCCGATCTCCCGGTAGGTCCACGGCCCCTGGAGGCTGAGCAGGTAGCACTGGCGCATCTTGGGCGGCAGGTCTCTGAGGGCGCCGGCCGCCACCGCCTGCCGCTCGCGGACGAGGCACTGCTCGAGGGGGCTCTCGCTCCACCCTGCGTCCGTGTCGTCGGGCTCCCAGCCCTGCTCTTCGAGCCGCTGCTCGAGGGAGTCCTCGGGCTTGTCTCTCTTCGCGGCGTGACGGGCGCGCTGTTCGTTGCGGTGGACATTGATGGCGATCTTGAAGAGCCAGCCGTTGAATGCGTCAATGCTTTCGAAGGCTCCCCTTCCTCCGTAAACACGGACGAAGGTGTCCTGGGTTAGATCGCTCGCCTCCTCGGGGCGGTAGCCGCGGTGGGCGAAGAACTTCTCCACCCTTCGATAATAGGCCCGGTAGACGTACTGGTAGCTCTCGGGGTGCGGTGGCTCCTGGCCCAGCCGCCGGACGTGGCCGAGGAGGATGGACGCCCCCTCGGGCGGATCTCCCGCAGCGGGTGGCGGGGAGCCTCTGTCGTCGCCGTTCGAGGAAGGCATGGTCTGTGGTCGAGGGCCCGGGGGCCGAGGTGCTGACGGCAGCGTAGCATGGGCTCAAGGGGTCGTTCTCGCGAGCTCTGGAGCTCACGGTCCGGGGGCGGGACTCAACCCTCCGGCGGTGGGCGGTGTTTGAGAGGACGAGAGGACGGAGACGGCCCCGGCGAGCCGGGGAGCTCCTCGAGGAGACTGCTGATGCGCTACGACGACTTCGCCATCGAGATCCGTGAGCCCCTGGGTGGGGGGTGGGAGGCCCAGGCCACCTCGAGCACCCAGCGTCGGGGACGGGAGTCCTTCGCGCTGCCGGGGGCCCCGGCGGATCTGGAGCGCGTCCTTCGCGCCCTGGAGCGGCACGTCTGGCGGAGCCGGCTCGGGGCGGGCGAGGGGCGGGAGCTGGGGGCGCGGATGGAGGCCGCAGGCGACGGTCCGGAGCGACCGAGTCCCGAGGACTTCGGCCGAGAGCTCTACGACGCCCTCTTCCATGGAGACTTGGCGCGGGTCTTTCACGCCAGCCTGGGCGACGTCGAGGGCGAGAACGCCCGCGGTGGGAACGGAGCGGCGGGGAGAGGACTACGGGTCCGCTTCGTCTTCGACAGGAGCGACGCCGACATCACGGAGGTCGCCGTCGTCCCCTGGGAGCTCCTGTTTCGGGAGGACCGCCGCGAGTACCTGGCCCGCTACGCCCGGACTCCGGTCGTGCGGACGATCGAGGTGCATCGGGCCATTCCGTCGCTCCGGGTCCCGGGGACGCTCCGGGTGCTACTCGCCGAGGCCGCGCCGACGGATCTCGGGTGGCTCGACACCTCCCACGAAGCGTCTCTGATCCGGGAGCACCTCGAAGGGCTCGGCGGAGTCGAGGTCGAGCACGATCCCCACGCCCGGCTCGCCGCCCTCGGCAGCCGGCTCAGGTGGGGAGGCTTTCACGTGCTCCACCTCATGGGGCACGGGGGTTTCGAGGGGCCCAAGAAGGTCCCCGTCCTGTGTCTCGAGGGACCGGACGGCACGACGCACAAGGTCGACGCCGAGACCTTCGCCGTGAACCTCCAGCGCTCCCCGACGCTCCGGCTGGTGGTCCTCAACGCCTGCTCGACCGGCAGCTTCGACCGTGAGGACGGGCGCGATCCGTTCACGGCCACGGCGGCGGCCCTCGCGATGGCGGGGGTGCCGGCCGTGGTGGCGATGCAGTTTCCCATCAGTGACCCCGCCGCGCTGGCGTTCTCGTCGGCGTTCTACGAGAGCCTGGCCCACGGCGAGCTCCTGGCCACTGCGCTGGCCGACGCTCGCGTGGCGATCTGCAACGAGGACCGGGCGATCCCCAGCCGGACCCTAGAGTGGGCGACGCCGGTCCTCTACCTCCAGGGGGAGGACGAGGCCATGATGGAGACCCGAGTCGAAGATCTCGCCTCCGCCGGGGCGCCCTCGGCTCCCGGGGTCGGCGTGCCGGCTCCCTCCGGGACCCGAGCCCGCGGTGCCGCCGCTTCGGCTGGGCATCCGGAGCCTGGTCGGGCTGGGGCAGGAGCTCGAGAAGGAGGCCGATCACGTGCTCGACCTGACGAGCTACTTCCAGGGTCGCTGGATCCGGGACGAGGGGCTGTGGCACGGGAAGGTGCTCCCCGAGCTCCGCGACTTCCTGGCCCAGGGAGTGACGAGTGGAAGGCCCCTCATCCTCGACCTCGCGGCTCACCAGAGCCTCGCCTTCGCGGCGGGGAGCTTCCTCGAGGCCAAGAGCGGGGTCGAGATCAGCGTGGTCCAGCGAGGGCAGAAGGGGACCTACTCGTGGCTGGCCCGGCCGGGCGAGACGTTCGAGGGGCCCTTGTGGCAGGAGATCGAGAGCGTCTTGCGCCAGGGCGGCTGCCGGGATGTGGCGGCGGCGGTCTCGGTGACCTGGGAGATCCTCGACGACGTCGCGCTGTACCTCGACCGGGAGGGGCTGCCGGTGGGCCGGACCGTCCACGCTTTGGTCGCGCCGGAGACCTCGCCCACTGCGGTCCGCGACGGCGCCCACGCCCTGCGCCTCGCTCAGGGGCTCGGCCGCGAGCTCCGGCGCCGGACGCCCGAGGAGCGGCTGGGCACGCTCCACCTCTTCGCCGCGGCGCCCAACGCGCTGCTCGTCTTCCTGGGGCAGATCTCGCCGGCCCTGGGGGCCGTCCGGCTCTACGAGTACGACT
>CAVUBL010000020.1:0-182171 GCA_963739795.1 uncultured Acidobacteriota bacterium
CCCCTTCCCACCGGATCTTCCCCGCAGCCCCTCGACCCCGTCCCGTCCGTGCCTGGGTGAGGAGGGGCACCTTCGGTTGTCGTCGATCCCTCGGATCGATATCCTGCCCGGGAGGCGAGCCCTCCCGGGCCTTTTTGTTTCGGCCCGGCCGTGGCGTACGCCCTTTTCCCCGGAGGCCGAGATGACCCGTCCAGCGTTCCTTTTTCCCGTGCTCTTGTCTGCCTTCCTCGCGGTGGCCGCGGCGCCCGCCTCGGCGAGCCTTCCGGTGGGCGAGAACGCGCCCCTCTTCATCGCCCAGGCGTCCCTCGGCGGCAACCAGTTCACTTACTCCCTGGCCGACGAGCTGAAAAAGGGGCCGGTGGTCGTCTACTTCTACCCGGCCGCCTTCACCAAGGGCTGCACCATCGAGGCCCACGAGTTCGCCGAGGCGATCGGCCGGTTCCACGAGCTGGGGGCCACGGTGATCGGCGTCTCCCACGACGAGATCGGGACGCTCAAGAAGTTCTCGGTCAGCGACTGCCGGAGCAAGTTCCCGGTGGCGGCCGATCCCGACCAGCAGGTCATGAGTGCCTATGACGCCGTGCTCCCCGGGCACGAGAAGTACGCCAACCGCACCTCCTACGTCATCGCTCCCGACGGCACCATCCTCTACGTCTACACCGACATGGACCCGAGCCACCACGTCGAGAACACGCTCAAGGCCATCGAGACGTGGAAGGAGAAGCAGAAGTAGAGCCCTGCAGGCCCGGCGCCTTCACCAGGGCCAGAGGCCCACGATCAGGAGCCCGGCCACGAGGGCGATCCCGAAGACGAGGGCCACGCGGCGCAGGAGCGGCAGGGTGCCGAGGACCGCGACGATCGCGGTCTTGAAGCCCAGGTTCGCCAGGGAGGCGACCAGGATCACCCGCCAGCCGTGGCCGGCGGCCAGTCGCCCGGCCGAGACCAGGCGCGCCGTCGACAGGGTGATGGCGTCCACGTCGGCCAGGCCCGAGACCACGGCCACGGTGTAGAGGCCGCGGGCTCCGAAGTGCTCCTTGGCCGCCGCCACGGCCAGGAGGACGACGGCGTAGAGGAGGGCGAACAGGAGTGCCGCTCGGAGCTCGGACGGGTTGCCCGGCTCCTCGGGCCCGGCGGACGTTCGGCCTCGCCGGCGCCAGAGGACCACGGCCAAGACGGCGAAGACCGCCAGCATGCTCGCCAGGGGGCCGGCCGAAGCGGGGAAGAAGCCGGGCGCGACCACCCCGATCAGCACCAGGAGGCGGGCGTAGACGACTGCACCGGCGAGGGTGATGACGACCGCGGCCGAGGGCGCCAGACGCGGGTTCGTCCGGGTGTTCCGGGAGTAGGCGGCGGTGGTCGCGGTGGAGGACACCATCCCGCCCAGGAGGCCGCCCACGAGCTCCCCGCGCTCCGCCCCCCAGAGCTTCCAGGCGAGGTACCCCAGCAGGTTGATGCCCACGATGAGGACCACCATGAGCCAGATCTCGAAGGGGTTGAGCACCCCGTACGGGCCGAAGGTGCGGTTGGGCAGAACCGGCAGGATCACCAGGGAGAGCAGGACGAAGCGGGCGATGGCCTGAAAGTCCCGCTCGCCGATTCGCTGAGCCAGCCCGTGGAGCCGGTCCTTCGAATGGAGCAGCACCAGGACCGCACCCCCAATCGCCACGGCCACGGCCACCTTGCCCACCACCAGGAAGGCCCCGAGCCCGAACATCACCAGGAGGGCCACCTCCGTCGTCTGGCCGGGATCGAGCTTCCCCGCCCGGTACTTGCCGACGTTGCCGATCACCGCGGCGGCCGCGACGCCGACGAAGCCCGCCGCCACCACCCAGCCGCCGAAGCTCTGGGCGAGCAGGGCGCACAGCGAGCCCAGCACGGTCACCAGGGGGAAGGTGCGGAAGCCGGCGACCGCCGGCTCGGAGCGCTCCCGCTCCAGGCCCACGAGGAGGCCCAGGCCGAAAGCGAGGGCGAGCGTCCGGACCAGCTCGGTCTCGCTCATGGGCAGATTCTACGACCCCGCCCCGGGGTAAACTCCGCGCCGATGCCGAAGCGTACCGATCTCTCCTCCATACTGGTCGTGGGCTCCGGGCCCATCGTGATCGGCCAGGCGTGCGAGTTCGACTACTCGGGGACCCAGGCATGCCGCGCGCTTCGCCGGGAGGGCTATCGGGTGGTGCTGGTCAACTCGAACCCGGCCACCATCATGACCGATCCCGAGCTCGCCGACGCCACCTACATCGAGCCCCTGACGCCGGAGATCGTGGCGGCGATCATCGAGTGCGAGCGCCCCGACGCCCTGCTTCCCACGGTGGGCGGCCAGACCGGGATCAACCTGGCGGTCGCTCTCGACGAGGCCGGAGTGCTCGAACGCTTCGGGGTCGAGGTGCTGGGGGCGAGCATCGAGTCCTTGCGCCTGGGCGAGGACCGCCAGCTCTTCAAAGCGGCGATGGAGGAGATCGGCCTCGAGGTGCCCCAGAGCCGCTACGCCGGGAGCCTGGCCGAGGCGCGCGAGGCGGCCGGCGAGCTCGGCTTCCCGGTGATCGTGCGCCCCAGCTTCACCCTGGGCGGCGAGGGCGGTGGCGTAGCCTACAACCGGGACGAGTACGACGAGGTCGTGCGCGCCGCCCTCCAGGCGAGCCCGTCCCACCGCGTGCTGCTCGAGCAGTCGGTGTTGGGCTGGAAGGAGTTCGAGCTCGAGGTGATGCGCGACGTGGCCGACAACGCCATCGTCGTCTGCTCGGTCGAGAACATCGACGCCATGGGCGTGCACACCGGCGACTCGATCACCGTGGCGCCGCAGCAGACCCTCTCGGACCGCGAGTACCAGGCGATGCGCGACGACGCCTTCCGGGTGATCCGGCGCGTGGGGGTGGCGACCGGCGGCTCGAACATCCAGTTCGGCGTCGATCCGGCCACCGGCGCGCGGGTGGTGATCGAGATGAACCCCCGCGTCTCGCGCAGCTCGGCCCTCGCCTCGAAGGCGACGGGTTTCCCGATCGCCAAGATCGCGGCGCTCCTGGCGGTGGGCTACACCCTGGACGAGATCCCCAACGACATCACCGGCGAGACCTACGCCGCCTTCGAGCCGACGCTCGACTACACGGTGGTCAAGATCCCGCGCTGGGCGTTCGAGAAGTTCCCGGCCGCGCCTGCTCTGCTCGGCACCTCGATGAAGTCGGTGGGCGAGGTGATGGCGATCGGCGGCACCTTCTCCGAAGCGCTCCTCAAGGGCCTCGCCGCCCTCGAGCTCGAGGGGAAGCTCCTCGACCGGGAGCGGCGCAACTCAGACCCCGTGCGCCTCGCCGAGCGCCTCGCAGAGCCCAACTGGGAGCGCCTGTTCGCGGTCTTCGGCGCCCTGCGCCAAGGGTGGACGGTCGAAGAGGTCTCCCGGATCACCCACATCGATCCCTGGTTCCTGCGGGAGATCCGGGCGATCGTCGAGCTCGAGGCCGAGCTCGGCTGCTGGGACCTGGCCTCCGTGCCCACGGCCCTCCTGCGCCGGGCCAAGGAGACCGGCCTCTCCGACGCCGGCATCGCCCGCCTCCTGGTCACCACGCCCGAGGAGCTCACCGCGGCGCGCAAGGAGCGCGGCGTCCGCAGGGTGTTCAAGCGGGTCGACACCTGCGCCGCCGAGTTCCCGGCCCAGACGCCGTACCTCTACTCGACGTTCGGCCTCGAGGACGAGGCCGAGGTCACCGACCGGCGTAAGGTGGTGATCCTGGGCTCCGGGCCCAACCGGATCGGCCAGGGGATCGAGTTCGACTACTGCTGCGTCCACGCGGCCTTCGCCCTCAAGGACGCCGGCTACGAGACGGTGATGGTCAACTGCAACCCGGAGACCGTCTCGACCGATTACGACACCTCCGACCGCCTGTACTTCGAGCCGCTCACCACCGAGCACGTGATGGCGGTCCTCGAGCGCGAGCGCCCTGACGGGGTGATCGTCCAGCTCGGCGGCCAGACCCCCCTCAAGCTCGCCCGGCCCCTGGCCGAGGCCGGGGTGCCGATCTGGGGCACACCGCCGGCGGCCATCGACCTGGCCGAGGACCGGCGGCAGTTCGGCGCTCTGCTCGCCGAGGAGGGAATTCTCCAGCCCGAGGCGGGAACCGCCACCTCCCTCGACGAAGCGGTCGCCGTGGCCCGGAGGATCGGCTTTCCGATCCTGGTGCGCCCGAGCTACGTGCTGGGCGGGCGCGCGATGGCGATCTGTTACGACGAGGCGAGCCTGGCGACCTACATGCGCAACGCGGCCGCGGTCTCCCCGGGCTCGCCGGTGCTCCTGGACCGCTTCCTGGACGACGCCATCGAGCTCGACGTCGACCTCCTCGCCGACGGCCGCCGGGCGGTGGTCGCCGGAGTGCTCCGCCATATCGAGGAGGCCGGGATCCACTCCGGCGACTCGGCCGCGGTCCTGCCGCCCACCGGTGCCGGCGCCGGCGGGCTGACCCCCGAGCTGGTCGATTCGATGCGGGAGATCGCGCGGCGACTCGCCTTGCGCCTGGGGGTGGTCGGCCTGATGAACGTCCAGTTCGCCGTGCACGAGGGCCGGGTCTACGTGATCGAGGCGAACCCTCGGGCCTCGCGCACGGTTCCGTTCATCGCCAAGGCGGTGGGGCTTCCCCTCGCCGGGATCGCCGCCCGAGTGATGGCCGGCGAGAGCCTGGAGGCCCTGGGCTTCACCGAGGAGCCGCCGGTGCCGGGGGTATTCATCAAGGTGCCGGTCTTCCCCTTCCGGCGCTTCTCCGGGGTCGACCCGGTCCTGGGGCCGGAGATGAAGTCCACCGGCGAGGTCATGGGCCGGAGCTCGGACTTCGGCGCCGCCTTCGCCAAGGCTTGGATCGCCGCCGGCAACCGCCTGCCCACCGAGGGAACGGCGTTCCTCTCGGTTCACGACCGGGACAAGCAGGCGCTGCTCCCGGTGGCCCGCTCCCTCGCCGAGCTCGGATTCGCCCTGACCGCCACCGGCGGAACCGCCGAGATGCTCGCGGCCCAGGGGCTGGAGGTGCGCCCGGTGCTCAAGGTCCACGAGGGGCGTCCCAACATCGTCGATCACCTGATCAACAGCGAGGTCGACCTGGTGATCAACACCCCCATCGGCCAGGAAGGCCACGTCGACGACGCCTACATCCGCCAGACGGCCCTCAAGTACAACGTGCCCTGCATCACCACCCTGTCCGGAGCCCGCGCCGCGGTCGAGGGCATCCGGGCGGTCCGCGGCGGAGAGTTCACCGTCCGCAGCCTGCAATCGCTCCACGCCGCGGCGATCCCGGCCGGCTGAGGCGGGCTCTTTCCGGGACTCCCGTCGAGGCCGGTGAGCCACCCGGCCGGGCGGGGCGGCTCTCCGGGGCGCGGCTACAATGGGGGCAGCGGCCGGCCGCCGATCGTCTCGCTGCGGCCGGTCCCCATCCGCGATCCAACTCCAACGGGAGGGACAGCATGACCGACACCCGAATCGAGAAGGACAGCCTCGGTGAGATCGAGGTCCCGTCCGACGTGTACTACGGCGCCCAGACCGAGCGCGCGCGGCGGAACTTCCCCGTCTCCGGGCTCACGTTTCCCCGCCAGTTCATCGCCGCCATGGGCCTGATCAAGCGTGAAGCGGCGCGGGTCAACTCCGACGAGGGCGTGCTCGAGCCCGGCATCGCCGAGGCGATCGTCCAGGCCGCCGACGAGGTCATCGCCGGCGAGCTCGACCGCCACTTCCCCCTCGACATCTTCCAGACCGGCTCGGGCACCTCGACCAACATGAACACCAACGAGGTGATCTCCAACCGGGCGATCGAGATCCTGGGCGGGGAGATGGGCTCGAAGACGCCGGTCCATCCCAACGACCACGTCAACGCCGGCCAGTCGTCGAACGACTCGATCCCGACGGCGATCCACGTCTCGGCCTACCGGGCGATCGCCGACGACCTCGAGCCGGCCCTCGAGCAGCTCGCCTCGTCCCTCGAGTCCAAGGCCGCCGAGCTCGACGACGTGGTCAAGATCGGCCGCACGCATCTGCAGGACGCAGTGCCGGTGCGCCTCGGCCAGGAGTTCTCGGGCTACGCGCAGCAGGTCCGCAACGGCCTCGCCCGCCTGGCCGCCGTCCGGCCCCGGCTGGCCCAGCTCGCCCTCGGGGGCACCGCCGTGGGCACCGGGCTCAACGCCGCACCCGGCTTCGCCGAGGCCGTGATCTCGCGGATCGCCGAGGCGACCGGCCATCCCTTCGTCCCCGCGCCCAACAAGTTCGAGGCGCTGGCGGCCAAGGACGCCTGCGTCGAGGCCTCGGGGGAGCTGAAGACGATCGCCGCCTCCCTCACCAAGATCGCCAACGACATCCGCTGGCTCGCCTCGGGCCCGCGCTGCGGCATCGGCGAGATCGAGATCCCGAGCCTCCAGCCGGGAAGCTCGATCATGCCCGGCAAGGTCAACCCGGTGATCCCCGAGTCGGTCGTCATGGTCGCCGCCCAGGTGGTGGGCAACGACGCCGCCATCACCCTCGGCGGCATGGCGGGCAACTTCGAGCTCAACGTGATGATGCCGGTGATCGCCTACAACCTGCTCCAGTCCATCGACATCCTGGCCAACGTCTCGCGCCTGCTGGCCGAGCGCTGCGTGGACGGCATCACCGCCCGGCGCGAGCGCTGCGCCGAGCTGGTGGAGAAGTCCCTCGCCCTGGTCACCTCGCTGGCGCCGAAGATCGGCTACGACCGCGCCGCCGAGATCGCCAAGGAGTCGTGGAAGACGGGGCGCACCGTGCGCGAGCTGGCCAAGGAGAAGGGCGTGCTTCCGGCCGAGGAGCTCGACGAGGCCCTCGATTCGAGGAAGATGACTGAGGGCGGCGTGTTGTAATAACAAATAATACGCGATCGGTCCAAGTCATAGCTGGCTGACTCGGCACCGCAGCGGTTCTAGCCCGAAGACGGCTCGAGAGTCGGGGGCCGGGGGTCCGCCGCTTTAGGGTGCCGTCGGTCGGCGCCACTTCTCGGACCGGTGGCGCCCGGGACTGGAGGGCTTGTCGGCCCCGGTCTCGGGATCTTGGTCAATGGTCGCGGGGTCGTGGGGTCGTGGTGTCGTGGTCGCTCCACCCGGAGCAATCGGCTCGGGTTCCAGTGCTGCTGCCATCTCCAGCCGGCATATCTTCCTCCTTCCAGTGAGGAAGATACTCTATCACGTTTCTGTTGGGTGCGAACCCGATCGAGAGCGATAGCTCAAGGCGCGACCGGAAGGCGTGAGGCACCGATCCGCGGGCCGCGCCTTGTGCGGTTTCGGCTTGCAGCGACACTTGATAGCGCCCGGTGACCAGGCTCTGGCGCGGTACGACCAGTCGAGCCATGCGTCTCTCCCTCGACCTCTCGACGCTTGAGACCGGTGCTCAGTCCAAACCGCTTCGCCTCTCCGGCTCACCGTGGCTCTCAGGGCTCGCGTTGGTTGCTCGCCCCGGCAAGGTCGAGCTGGAGCTCCACCCGATCCGCGTTGTTGAGTCCGAGGGTCGGTGGGCTCGCGTCGCTACGCGTGAGCTGCGCCAGGAAGAGGGTGGTGGGCGGAGGCGCGCTGCCGTCCTTCTCAGCCTTGTCGACCGGCCTGCGCACGCGCAGCTCGCCGCCGGAGAGTTGCCGCTTCTCGAGCTCGGCGCTCCGCGTCTGCGCGGCCACGCGCTCGGCCTCGAGCTGCTGTCGAAGGTCTTCCTCTTTCGCCGTCAGCCGGGCGGCAGCTCCCTCGAGCTTCTGAGCGCGCTCCTGGGCCCGGTCCGTTGCGGAGCGGGATGCGGCGAGCTCGCTCCGCGTACGGCCGAGGTCGGAGCGCAGCCGGAGGACACCGGCCGTCGACCAGGCGACGGCGACGGCGAGGATCAGCGTGGCGGCCCAGGCGAGACGGGCGGTACCCCAGCCGATCCGGCGCCGGTGCGCCGCGATCTCGGGTTCCGGCCGCGGATCGTCCCGCAGGGCCGCGGACCGGGCGGCGAGGGCGCGGGCGAAGGCGATCCGCTCCCGCATTCTCTCGGAGCCCAGCAGGTGACGTTCGAGCTGTCGGCGCTCGTCGGGCTCCATCTCGCCCCGGGCATAGCGGTCGAGCAGCTCGTCCTCCGCGGCCTCCGCCCTCTCGAAGAGCTCCGGATCGCTGAGGAGCCGTGCCTCCAGGCGTTGGCAGTCGGCTTCCGGGAGCCGGCCGAGGAGGTATCGGTCGATCGTCTGCGTGTCGGTGTCGGTCATCGAACGTCTCCTGAGGGACCCACGGGCCTGCGGATCTCACGCCCGCCGATCTGGAACCGGTCTTGTCCCGCTCCACTTAAGATTGGCGCGAAGTGCGAAACTATTTCGTCTCAGTCTTCCGGCGGACGCAGCGTTCGAGCTTCGCGCGGACCCGGTGGACCCGGATGCGCAGGGCATTCAGGGGGATGTCCAGGCGCTCCGCGATCGCCTTGCGGTTCTCGATCCGTTGCCGCCGCTCGCCCTCGTGATAGGCGAGGATCAGCTCGCGGCTCTCGGGGGGTAGCGTTTCCAGGCATTCATTGAGCCAGACCAACCGGTCGTCCTCGGGCTCGTCGTCCGGCGCCGGTCCTTGGGGGGGCCAGGCCGCGGGGTCCCGGAGCGAGCGTTCCTTGCGTCGCTCCCGAAGAACCTCCTTGTACACCAGGTGGGCGACGCCGCAGAAGTAGCGGAACGGGTCGTCCGAGCGGATCTCGACACCCTCCTCGAGGCGGCGGGCAACCCGGGTGATAGTCTCGTCCACCAAGTCCTCTGGGAACCGGGCGCCCCGCCACTCGAACAGCCGCTCCAGCCTTCGGCGAAGCTGACCGTAGATCCGGGCCGCGCGGCTCGGCTCCGGGTCCAGGAGCTCCAGGAGCCGTTCCAGGCCTTCGCGCGTGAGCTCCGACCGACCGCCGTGGTCCCCGGCTACCGTCATCTCCAGTCGCCCTGGAGCACGAACCCGGCCCAATAGTACGGAAACTCGAGGGGCTGGTCGGGATCGTCCATGATCTGGATCTGGGCTCGGCGCAGTGCCTCGGCCGGGCGCAGTCCCTGCTCGATCAGGCCCCGGTAGAAGTCTGTCATGAGGCGGGCGGTCGCCAGGTCCTGGACCTCCCAGAGGCTGGCGACGACCCGCCGGGCGCCCGCGTACATGAACCCGCGGGTCAGGCCGACGAGCCCCTCGCCCCGCACCTCCTGGCCGAGGGCCGTGTCGCAGGCGGACAGCACCACCAGGTCCGCGTCGAGGTGCAGGCCGTAGATGTCGTGGAGGCGGAGGAATCCGTCGGTTAGAGGGTTACCCGCTCCGTCGACTAGGGAGAGCGCCAGCCCCGAGAGCTGGGGCCGGCTCGTGTCGATGACGCCATGCGTGGCGAAGTGGACGTAGCGATAGCCCGCGAGACGGCCGCTGAGCACGGTCTCCTGCGATGCGGCTAGGCCCTCGGCCTCGAAAGTCTTGGCGGGTCGGCGAAGCCCTCGATGGCGCGGGCTTCCTGCCCGGCGAAGGGAGCCGGTCGAGCTCGGCAGGGGCGAGACGGCGGACGTCTACGGCTGCGAACCGCGTCGGCGGCCATCGCTGTCCGCCGCTCCTCCGCCGAGCCGTCAGGCGTGGGTCGGCGGCGCTGTACACCGGGTCGGCAATGATCGCGACCTCGCCGCGCGCTCCGAGGTTCCGGCCGCGAGGGAGCAGCGCTCGAACGCCAGGACCGACGCCGAGGGAAGGCGCACGATCTCGTGGGTTACTACCAGTGGGCGAGCATCCGCGCCCTGGCGGGATCGGGCAGGGCGGCGAAGGGGACGTACTGGAGGGCGCCGTCGCTGACCACGGCCAGGCGAGGGCGGAGGATGCCGGCCTTGCCGCCCTCCCCAGGAGCTCGTCGGAGAGGTGGGACGCGAGGGTCGCGTAGGCCTCGCGGATTCTCCCGCGGCGATTGCGAACGATGCGTATCGGCCGCCGTGCTCGAGCCTTCCGCTGTAAGCTTCGAGACGATCTCCTAGGCAACTAGCGTCCTCCTCCGAGATCTCAGAGCGCGGCGGCGGGTCCTCGAACTGGGTGAGGAGCCAGTGAAGGCAGCGAGCCTCGCTCTGCGAGCACCGCCTGGCCTGGAAGCTCGAAGCTCTCGAAGCGGTCGGTCGTGACCGCCCAGAGGAAGCTCCTCTTCGCGCCGAGGCTGAACTCGAGGAGGGTCGTCTGGTTCGTCGAGGAGCGAGTGCTGGATCTCGTCGACCGACACCGACCGGGGCCGGTGAGGGCGGCGTAGCGTGGGCTGGAGATCCCGAATCTGTCGCTCGACCCCCTGGAGCTGGTTCAGGAGGCGCTCGAGGTCGAGCTCGATCCGGGAGATGGCCTCCGGTGCCGCGGGCTTGGTCGATCGGTCGGCCGGGTCGTCGACGATCCAGGTGCAGCTCGGTTAGCCGCCGGCGCTGGAGCTCCTTGGCGTCGAGCTGGTGCTCGATCTCGGCTTTCCGGTCGCGGAGCACCTCCGGGGCGTCGACGTCCAGGTGGAGATCGGCCTCGGCGAGGGTCTCGAGGAGGCTCCGGGCGCGGGCGTGCTCGCTCTCGCGCAGCGCCTCTGCGGCGTGGCCCGCTCCGGGGTCGCGGTCGTGCTCGGCCATGAGCAGGTCGACGTAGAAGTCGTAGTACGGCCTCTTGGTGGCGGCGAACAGGGCCTGCAGCTCCTCCCCGCCGACCTCGGGGCGCATGGAGTCGACGATGCCAGGGCCATCCGATGGATGGCGCGGGCTTCTTCGATGTTGCCGCGAGCGCGGTCGATCTGGGCGATCTCGTAGTAGTTCGCCGCCAGGGCGGAGCGGTTCCCGAGGGTCGCGTTCAGGGTGATGGCGTGCCGCAGCTCGTCGAGGGCGGACCCTGGTCTCCCAAGTGACTCGCGCGCCTTGGCGATCTTGCGCCAGGACGTCCGCCTCGGCCCAGCATTGTTGCCGGTTTCTCGGTAGAGCTCGAGCGCTTGCCGAGGGGTCGAGAGCTTCGCGGGGTCCGCCTTCGGCGAGCAAGAGCTCACCGAGCTGTTTCAGGGAGCCCGCCACCTGCGGCTTGCCGCGTTGGCCTCGCGGCTCAGCTCGAGCGCCTCGTCGAGAGACCTTCCGGGCCGCCTCCCAGGGCGCCCTGCTCCAGGTAGAGGCCGCCCAAGCCCTGGAGAGGTGCGATCCGCCAGAGGAACTCGTTGGCGCCTCGAAGTAGGCGAGGGACTGCCGGTAGTAGCGGAGGGCCTCATTCTCCTTGCCGAGGCGTTCCTCATCCGGGCGATGTTGTGGAGAGCGACTCCGGCGTGCGCGGTCCGGTCCGCCGCTTCGAATCCTTCGAGAGCCTGAAGGTAAAGGTCGAGCGCTCTGCGCGTAGTCCCCCCGGTACTCGGCGAGAAGAGCGAGGTTGTTGAAGAGGGTTGCTCGGTGGCCCGGCGCGGGTGATCGGGGTGAGCGTCCAGGGTGTCGAGGGCCTCCTTGAAATAGCGTTCGCGCCTGCTCGACCTCCCCCAGGCCAGGTAGGCGAGCCCGAGGTTGCTCAACGGGTCGACGGCTCTCCATGGCTGGCCGAGCTCGGTCTAGAGGGCCGCGGTCACTCTTCACACCGAGAGGGTCTCGCGGCTGCGATTCACCCCGTTCGAGGTCGAGTTGGCAGAGCTGGTTGAGGCTGTTGGCTTCCTGGCCCTCGAGTCGCTGGATCTCCGCAGGCAGGCTCCAGCGCTTGCTGGACGTGCGGTAGGGCGGGGTCCATCTCGCCCAGGCCGGTCTCCGCCCGTGCGAGCCAGGCGAGGGCATTGGCGCGCGGAGGGACCTCGCCGACGCCATCCCAGGTAGTCGGAAGCCTGTTCGAAGGACGCTTGGCCTCCTCCTTCGGGACCGAGATCCATCGAGGATCTGCCCCTTCTTCGTAGTAGGTCGAGGCGGTTCCCCTCACGTAGCCGCCTCTTCCGCACAGGTCGAGGGCTTCGTCGTAGCGGGAAAGGGCCTCCTCCAGTCGACCGTCCTGCCACGCCTCGTGTGCCTTCAAGTACACCTGGAGCCCACGGTGCCGATCCCAGTCCCGCTCGGTGGCATGCCGCGCGGCGCCTACCGTGAGCCGGTATCGGACCGCCGCCTCGCCTCCCCGGTGCTCGACCCGCAAGCGGTAGGGCCCGCCCTTCTCGGCGACCTCCCACAGGACCTGGCTCGGCGGATGGGCCGAGAACTCTCCGCCCCCGTAGGCTCCGGAGTAGCCGGTGCTCTCGGGCTGGCCCGGCGCCAGCAGGTAGAGGCGGGCCCGGTCGGTGGGCTGGTCGAGATAGACCTCCAGGTACTCGCCGTCGTCGAGGTGCAAGCGGTAGGTGACCGTCTCTCCGGGCCGACCTTGCCGCGGACGGCTGTTCCAGGTTCGAGCGCGAGGGGCTTTCCGACGAGCCGCTGACCCCCTTGCGGTCTCCCGGCGGTGGAGCACGCCGGTGGGCAGGAGCGCAACCAGTGCGAGCACGACGCTTCCGGCCCGGCGCACGGCGCTCCGGGGCCGGGGCTCACTCGGCATGTTGGCAACATCACTTGAATCACTACGTGCGGGGGACCGTTCAAGGGCTGTCCGGGCAGAGCGGCACGGAACGGGCAGCTCTGCCGGACCACGGGCCTCACCGTTCGTCCTCCTCGAGTATCGAACTCAGATGCCAACTCTCGATAGATTCTACAGGACTCGCCTGTCCGGTAAGATGCCGGCCGATGGCGGGCTCCGGCTCGAGGCGGCGGATCCTCCACTGCGACATGGACTGCTTCTACGCCGCGGTCCACGTGCGGGACGACCCTTCCCTCGCCGGCAAGCCGGTGGTGATCGGGGGCAGCCCCGAGGGCCGCGGGGTGGTGGCGGCGGCGAGCTACGAGGCGCGGCGCTTCGGCGTGGGCTCGGCCATGCCCTCGGCGCGGGCGGTGCGCCTGTGCCCCGGCGCGGTGTTCCTGCGGCCCGACTTTCCCCGCTACCGGCGCGAGTCCGAGGAGATCTTCCGGATCTACCGCGAGCTGACGCCCCTCGTCCAGGCCGTGTCCATCGACGAGGCCTACCTGGACGTCACCGATCACCTGGAACCCTGGGGCAGCGCCACGGCCGTCGCCCGCGAGATTCGCCGCCGGGTTCGGGCCGAGCGGGGCCTGACGGTCTCCGTCGGCGTCGGCCCGAACCGCTTGATCGCCAAGATCGCCTCGGACTTCGACAAGCCCGACGGCCTGACCGTGGTCCGGCCGGAGAAGGTCGAGACGTTCCTGGCGCCTCTGCCGGTGCGGCGGCTCCACGGCGTCGGGCCGGCAACCGAGAGAGCTCTCGAGGCTCTCGGGGTCCACACGGTGGCCGAGCTCCGGACCCTTTCTCTCGATCGCCTGGTCGGGCGCTTCGGGCGCCACGGCCAGATGCTCTGGGAGTTCGCGCGCGGCCTCGACGACCGGGAGGTCACGACCCACCGGGAGCGCAAGAGCCTGGGCAAGGAGACGACCTTCCGCGAGGACCTTTCGGAGGTCGCGGAGATGGAGCGGGTGATCGACGAGCTCTCCGCGTCCGTCGCCTCCGGCCTCGCGCGCCGGGAGATCGCCGGCTGTACGGTGACCCTGAAGGTACGTTACGGAGACTTCACCACCGTCAGCCGCTCGACGACCCGGGCGCTCCCGGTGTCCGATGGTGAAGAGCTCGCCCGGCTCGCCAAGGAGCTGCTGGGTCGCACCGAGGCCGCCCTCCGGCCGGTCCGCCTGCTCGGCGTGACGGCGTCTAAGCTGGTGGGCGCGGAGGGCCCGCAGCTCACTCTGTTCTGAGAACGCTGCGCCTCGGACGAACGGGGGAGACGCCCCCACCCGGTCTCGCTGCTCGGGAGGGCCTCAGGCGGTCGCTGCGACGTTTCCGCGAGACTCCTTCGGGCGCGCTATCATCGCGGCCGACCCCCACGGTGGGAATGCGAGACCGACGATGAAACGGCCTGACCCGGCAGTCCTGCGGCTTCTCCTCTTCGGGGGCGGCCTGGTGGCCGTCTTCGTGGTACTGATCGCGTTCAGCGACATCTTCCTGCCGCTGTTGGTGGGTTTCGGCATCGCCTACCTGCTCGACCCGGTCGTCTCCTGGCTCGAGCGCAAGGGCTGGAGTCGCACCTGGGCGGTGGTGGTCATGACCGTGTTCCTGATCGTCGGTCTGATCGGGTTCTTTCTCTACCTGGTGCCGGCCATGGGCCAGGAGTTCCAGAACCTGGGAGAGCGCCTGCCCCAGTACACCCAGCGGATGCGCCACCAGGTCGAGCCGCTGCTGGAGAGGGCTCGGGCCCGCTACCCGGCGCAGTTCGTCGAAGTTCGGGACCGGGCGGTCGAGACCGCCCGCGAGAATCTCCCCAAGCTCGCCGCCTCGGCCGGCCACTGGCTCTCGCGGGTCTTCGTCAGCGTGGGCTCGTTCGTCCTCTTCCTGCTCAACCTGATCTTCGTGCCGGTGTTCGCCTTCTACTTGCTGGTGGACTTCCCAAAAGTGAAGCGGGGCATGAAGGAGCTGGTGCCGCTGCCCTATCGCACCATCGTCATCGCCCGGGTCCGGGAGGTGGACGAGGCCGTGGCGAGCTTCCTCCGGGGCCAGCTCACGATCGCCCTGATCCTCGCCTTCATCAACTCGGTGGGCCTGCTGCTGATCGGGGTGCCCCTGGGGCTGGTGATCGGAATCGTCGCGGGCCTCGCCAACATGATTCCCTACATGTCGCTGGTGGTGGGCCTGCTGCCGGCGGTGGTGTTGTGCTGGGCCGAGTACGGGAGCTGGGTCCGGGTGCTCTTGGTGATCGCCGTGTTCAGCGCCTCGCAGCTCCTCGAGGGCACGTTTCTCTCCCCCCGCATCCTCGGAAGGAGCGTCAACCTCCACCCCGTATGGGTGCTCCTCGCCATCATCGTGGGCGGCTCGTTCTTCGGGATCTTCGGCATGCTGATCGCCGTCCCGGCGGCGGCGGCGATCCAGGTGTTCCTGCATCACTGGCTGGACTCCTACCGCGCCTCGAAAATCTACCGGGGCGAGGACGCCGGCGCGGCCGATCACTTCGATTGACCGACCTCAAGCCTGGCCTATTCACGAGACGGCGTAGCGAGAGCCGCAAGTGTGCGTGAGATCGGGGCAGCGCAGCGATGAGCGACGCAGGCGTACTCGAACATATGTTGAGAAGCGAAGAGCGAGCACGACTCGAGATTGCGTGCAATTGCGGCTCGCAGTAGCCGGATCATGAATTTTCCAGGCTAGGAGGGCATCACATGTTGCGGTGGGCTCTGATCTTCTTCGTCATCGCGGTCCTCGCGGCCATCTTCGGCTTCGGCGGCGTCGCCGGTGCCGCCGCGGGGGTCGCCAAGATCCTCTTCTTCATCTTCCTGGTGGTCTTCATCGTGGCGCTGATCCTCCACCTCGTGCGGAGGGTGTGAGGCACGGCTCGACGGATCAGTCCCGCTCCCGGCGCCACCTCTCCTGGTCGCGGCGCTCCTTCTTGGTCGGCCGTCCGCGGCCCCGGTCCCGCCGCTCCGGCGGCCGGCGCATCAGGCGCTCGAGCTCGCTGAGCCTCGGCCGGGGCGGGCTCAGGTCCTCGTAGAGCTCGGCGGCCAGGGCCTTGGCGACCGGCTTGTCCCGGAGCTCTCGGACCACCAGCACCCGCGTCCAATCGCCCTGCTCGACCTCGACGCGGTCTCCCACGGAGAGGCTCTTGTGGGGCTTGGCCGGCTGGCCGTTGACCCGGACGCGCGAGAGGTTGCAGGCGTGGGTCGCCTGGCTCCGCGTCTTGAACGCCCGGACGACCTGGAGCCACTTGTCGAGTCGGACCTCCATGGCGAAACTCTACTGGATCGCCCTTGGTGCTCCGCAGCTCCCGAGCCACCCGTCGGGGGGCTATCCCAAGGCTTCGCGGCAGGCGGGCACTAGAATTCCCCCATGCGAACCTCGCGCCGGCGTCTGCTCGTCCTGCTCGCCTCGTTGCCGGTCCTGGTGGTCGCCGCGAGTCTGCTCTACATGGCCGGCATGGGCTGGTTCGAGGGCCGGCACCGGGGCTTCTGGCAGAGCCTCGAGTTCGTCGGGGAGACCCTGAGCACCACGGGCTACGGCGCCGACGCCGCCTGGCAGAGCCCGGTGATGGTGGTGTTCGTCGTCTTCCTCCAGTTCCTCGGCGTCTTCCTGGTCTTCCTAATCATCCCCATCTTCCTGATCCCCTACCTGGAGGAGCGCTTCGAGACCCGCCTGCCGCAGGAGGTGGACGAAGATCTCGCCGGTCACCTGGTGGTCTACGGATACGGACCGGCGGTGGAGACCCTGGTCGAGCAGACCGAGCGGGCGGGGCTCGCCACCGTCATCGTCGAGGAGGACGAAGCCGTGGCCCGGCGCCTGGCCGAGCGGCGCCGCCGCGTGGTGTGCCTGGAGCTCGACGACGGCGCCCTGGAGGGGGCGCGGCTCGGGCGGGCCCGGGCCCTCATCGCCAACGGCTCGGACGACGTCAACGCGGCGGTCATCCTGGCGGCGCGCCAGTCGGGCTTCGAGGGCGACATCCTCAGCCTGGTGGAGGAGCCCCTGCACCGCCGGCCCTTGCTCCTGGCCGGGGCCACCGCCGTCTTCACCCCCCGTCACGTCCTGGGCGCCGCGCTGGCGGCCCGGGCCAGCGCCCGGATCAGCCCGCGGGTGGCGGGGGTCCAGAACCTGGGCCGCCTCGAGATCCACCAGCTCCGGGTGCAGCCCGAGAGCAGCCTGGCGGGGCAGACCCTCGCGCAGGCGGCGATCGGCGCGCGCACCGGAGCGGTGGTCATCGGCCAGTGGGTCGGGGGCGAGCTTTACGCGCCGCCCTCGGCCGCGACCCGCATCGAGCCGGGGGCGATCCTGGTGATCGCCGGCACCGACGAGAGCGTCGAGCGCCTGCTCGAGCTGGTGAGCGGCGCGGTGCCGCTGCGCCGGCGGGGGCGCTTCGTCGTGGGCGGATTCGGCGAGGTGGGGAACAAGGTCGTCGAGCTCCTGACCGACGCCGGCGAGAGCGTGCTGGTGGTCGACCGGCATGCGTCCGAACAGGTCGACGTGGTGGGCGACATGCTCGACCCCAAAGTGGTGGAGGACGTGGTGGACGAGAGCACCCAGGCGGTGATTCTGGCCCTCGACACCGACGCGGCGACCCTGTTCGCCACCGTGATCGCCAAGGAGGCTGCGCCGGACGTGCCGGTGATCGCCAGGGTCAACCGGGCCGAGAACGTGGAGCGGATCCACCTCGCCGGCGCCGACTTCGCCCTCTCGGTCAGCCAGGTCTCG
The DNA here is from genome assembly GCA_963739795.1 of uncultured Acidobacteriota bacterium. Lineage (GTDB taxonomy): Bacteria > Acidobacteriota > Thermoanaerobaculia > Multivoradales > DATKCC01 > CAVUBL01. Next base: position 17,200 of record CAVUBL010000020.1, read on the forward strand.
GGGCAGATCCTCGCCCGCCGCCTGCTGCGCGAGGAGGCGATTTCGGTGGACCCCCAGCTCAAGGTCCTCAAGATCCGGGCCGAAGGCCGCCTGGCGGGGCACGATGCCGAGGAGCTGGCGATCCGCGAGCGCACCGGATGCTCCGTCGTGGCCGTCGAACGAGGCGACGAGCTGCTCCTCGAGCTGGGTGCCGACTTCCGATTCGAGCCCCAGGACGCCGTCTACGTCTGCGGCCCGGTCGACGCGGTGCGCCGCTTCGCCGAAGAGTTCGGCGGCGCGTAGCGGCCAATTTGGCGGGGCCTGCCCTGCCGTCTCCTGCAACCCCCCGGAAACCGGGCTCGAGCGCCCGGCACCTGATTTGCTAAGGCTCTCCGGCTGGAACCACAAGCCAGTCGAAAGGAGTCCCGCGGAGAGATGATCGAAGCACACGAGCTAACGCGGCGCTATGGGCCGAAAACCGCCGTCGACGGCATTTCGTTCTCGGTCGGCGAAGGGGAGATCCTGGGCATCCTGGGCCCCAACGGCGCCGGCAAGACGACGACCCTACGCATGATCACCGGCTTCCTTCCGCCCAGCGAAGGGCGTGTGACGGTGGCCGGCGTCGACCTGGTCGACCAGCCCCGGCGCGCCCGGCGCCAGATCGGCTACCTTCCCGAGAACGTCGCCCTCTATCCCGAGATGCGGGTGGAGGAGTACCTGACCTACCGCGCCCGCCTCGAGGGGCTCGACCGCGCTACCGCCCGCCGCGCCATCGGCGAGTCCCTGGAGCGCTGCCTGATCTCCGACGTCCGGGGCCAGACCATTGCCACCCTGTCCAAGGGCTATCGCCAGCGGGTCGGCCTGGCCCAGGCGATCCTCCACGGTCCCCGGGTCCTGGTGCTCGACGAGCCCACGGTGGGCCTCGACCCGAAGCAGATCATCGCCATCCGCGACCTGATCCGGGAGCTGGGCGGCGAGCACACGCTGCTTCTGTCGACTCACATCCTTCCCGAGGTCGAGCTGCTCTGCGACCGGGTGCTGATCATCGACCGCGGGCGGATCGTAGGGGAGGGGAGCCCTGAGGCCCTGCGCACCCGCCTCGAGGGCCACTTCCTCCTGCGCGTCGAGCTCAAGGGCTCGCCGGCCGGGGCCCCGGAGGCCCTGGGTGGCCTCGAGGGCGTGGTCGAAGTGCGGCCCCAGCCCGGCGCACCCGCCGGGGATTCCGTCGCCTTCCTGGTCGAGGGCGCCCCGGGCGCCGACCCGCGGGAGGCGATCTTCCGCGAGGCCGTGTCGAAGGGCTGGGTGCTCCTCGCCCTGGAGCAGGAGCGGGCGTCCCTGGAGGACGTCTTCATCCGCCTCACCACCCGCGACCACTCGGCGGGCTCGGTGGCCTCGGCGCCGGCCGCCGACGAGCCGGAGGCGCAGGACGAGACCGACGAAGAGGAGGTGTCGAATTGAACGGGATCCTCGCCACGTTCCAGCGCGAGCTCAGGGCCTACTTCCTGTCGCCCCTCGCCTACGTCGTCCTCTGCTTCCTGCTCATCGTCAACGGCATCATCTTCTCCCTCATCCTTCTCGCCCTCAACGATCCCCTCTCGCCGGCCGGGCGGCCCCTCGACCTGTTCTTCGGCGGCACGTTTCTCTTCTGGCTCGTGCTCTTGTTCGTGGCGCCGGTGCTGACCATGCGCCTGGTCGCCGAGGAGCGCCGGAGCGGCTCGATCGAGGTGCTGATGACCGCGCCGGTGACCGAGACCCAGGTGGTCCTGGGCAAGTACTTCGCGGCGCTGGTCTTCTACGTCTTCCTGTGGCTGCCGACAGTGAGCTACGGGGTGATCGTCGGTCTCTACAGCGAGATCGACTGGGGGGTGGTGGCGGCGGGCTACCTGGGGGTGCTCCTGATCGGCGCGCTCTTCCTGGCGGTGGGCCTGTTCGCCTCCGCCATGACTCGCAACCAGATCATCGCCGCGGTCATGGCCTTCGCGATCCTGCTGGTCCTCATCTGCGTCGCCTTCCTCGAATACTTCGTCAACGCCCAGGGGCTCAAGGACGTCATCGGCTACCTGAGCCTGCCGGGCCACATGCAGGACCTGGCGAAGGGGATCGTCGACACGCGGCGGCTCGTCTTCTACCTGACGACGACCGCGTTCTTCCTGTTCTTGAGCAGCCGGGCCCTCGAGTCCGGGAAGTGGAGGTAGCCCCGTGGCCGACGAACAGACATCCACGCGCGAAGAGCAACCGGCGGCCGCCGGCAGGCCGGTCCGCCGGTCCGCCGGTCAGGCCGCGGTCAAGGGCTCCCTCCTGGGGGCCGGCGTCCTCCTGATCGCCGCCCTCCTGGTGATCGTCAACTACGTGGGCTGGAAGTACCACGCCCGGTTTGACTGGACCAAGACCAAGATCTACTCCCTCTCCGAGACCACCGAGAACGTCCTCACCCATCTGGACAAGGACATCCAGGTCACGGTGTTCATCACCCCGGGCTCGCGCCTCTACGAGCCGACCAAGGAGCTCCTGTCACGCTACGAGGCCGCCTCCGGGCACATCAAGGTGCGCTGGATCGATCCGGAGCGCAACCCGGTGGAGGCCAAGCGCCTGGTCGACCAGTACAAGGTCTCCTCGGCGGGCGTCGTCTTCGAGGCGGGCAGCGAGCGCCGGGTGGTCCCGGCCAACGACCTGGCGGACCTCGACTTCTCGGGCGCTCAGCAGCTCGGCGAGCAGCCGGAGATCAAGGCGTTCAAGGGAGAGGAGCAGTTCACCAGCGCCCTGGTCGATCTGACCCAGGGCAAGAAGCCCAAGGTGCTCTTCACCTCGGGCCACGGCGAGCTGTCCCTGGACGACAACTCCACCGCCGGGCTCCAGGGCCTGCGCCAGCTCCTGAACCCGGACAACACCGACCTCCAGGAGTGGGGCTCCCTGGGCGCCAAGTCGGTCCCCGAGGGCACCGACCTGGTGGTGATCGCCGGGCCCAAGGCCGCCTTCACCCAGGGCGAGCTCACGGTGCTCGGCAAGTACCTGGCCGGCGGCGGCCGCCTGCTCGTGCTCCTCGATCCCGCCTTCCAGCCCGGCGGCGTGCAGGCCGGCTTCGCGGACCTCGGGCTCGGCAAGTGGCTGGCCGACTACGGCGTCAAGGTCGGCGACGACATCGTGGTCGACCCGTCGACCACGCCGGCCGGCTTCTCGGCCGAGACCTTCTTCGCCACCCGCTACACCGACCACCCGACCACCAAGGGCCTGGCCGACGCCGGCATTCCGGTGCTGGTGCGCGAGAGCCGCTCGGTGGGCGCCGGCACGGCGCCCAAGGGCACGAAGGTGACCGAGCTCATGAAGACGAGCACGAAGGGCTGGGCCGTGACCCATTTCGAGGCCGAGACGGTCGACGGCCCCACCGACGGCGACCTCCGGGGCCCCGTCTCGCTGGCCGTGGCGGTGGAGGCGGAGACCCCGCCCCCGGCCCCCGAGAACGGCGAGCCCGCGGCGGAGTCGGCGCAGGCCGGCGATCCGCCTCCGGCCGTCTCCTCGGACACCGCCAAGTCGGGCGGCGAGGCGGCGAAGCCCGGCTCCAAGGCCAAGGCCAAGGCCGAGCCCCAGGCGATGCGCATGGTCGTGGTGGGGGACTCGGACTTCCTGTCGAGTGCCCTGCTGCGAGTCGGCCCTGGGAACCGCACCCTGACCAACAACGTGGTCAACTGGCTGATCCAGCGTGAGACCCTCCTGGGGATTCCGCCCAAGAAGCCCGAGCAGGTGCGCCTGTCCATGACCCCCGCTCAGCTCCGGTGGGCGATGGCCTTCGTGGTCCTGATCCTTCCCGGACTGGCGGTGCTTCTGGGCCTCTGGGTCTGGTCGCGGCGGAGGAGGGCGCTGTGAAGCCGAAGACCGTCCTGGTGCTGGCGATCCTGGTCCTCGGCCTCGGCGCCTTCGTCTGGTTCTACGGCCGCGACCTGCCGTCGAGCGAGGAGCTGGCGGCCCGCTCGCGCAAGGTCCTCCCGGTCGAGAGCGACGACGTGACCGGCGTCACCCTCCAGTGGGGCGATCAGAAGGTTCAGCTCGAGCGGCCGGGGGCGAAGGCGGCCGGGGCCAAGGGCGAGTCGGAAGGTGGAGCGCAGGCCGAGAGCGAGTCGGCCGGCGCAGGCAAGGCCTCGGCGAAGCGCGAGTGGCGCCTCGCCGCCCCCCTCGCGGACCGTGCCGACCAGAGCGCCGTCGACCGCCTGCTCTCCACCCTCACCGGGCTCGAGAAGGAGCGGACCCTGGACAACGTCAAGCCCGCCGACGCGGGTCTCGACTCGCCGCGGGGCAAGGTCACGGTGACCACCGCCAAGGGGGCCCAGACCCTCGAGATCGGCGCCGACGTGCCGGCCTCGAACAACCTCCTGGTCTCCCTGGACGGCTCGCCGGCGGTTTACGTGACCTCGCGCTCCTTCGTCGACCAGCTCCAGAAGCAGCCGGGCGACTGGCGGTCGAAGGACATCTTCACCGCCGGACGCGACCGGATCGCCCAGGTCACCCTGACCTCGGCGGACCGGCCGGACGGGCCGGTGGTTCTGGCCAAGCGCGACGGGCGCTTCTACCTCCAGAAACCGCTCTCCGACCTGGCCGACTCCGAGAAGGTCGACCGTCTGCTCTCGTCCTTCACCAATCTCCGGGCGACGAAGTTCCTGGGCAGCGGGGGCAAGGGCGGGACGCCGCCGGCACTGGCCGACCTCGGGCTCGAGCCGCCCAAGGCCCGCATCGAGGCCCGGCTCGCGGCTCCGTCCGCGGACGGGACCGCGGGAAAGAGCAAGACGAAAGCCGGGGCCGAGGCCGGGACCCCGGCCATGAAGAGCCCCGCGGCCACCGGCGGTGAGACCCTCGAGCTCGACCTGGGCTCTCCGGTCGAGGGCTCGACCGGAGTGGTCTACGCCCGCTCCGGCAGCAAGATCTTCGAAGCGTCGACCGACCTCGAGGCGACCGCGGCCACTCCCGTGGCCGACTGGCGCTCGCGGGCGTGGACCGATCTGCAGTCCTACGAGGTGAGCCGGCTGGCGGCCGAGAGGCCCGGGGCCGGGAAGGGCGCGACGGGACAGCTCGTCCTGACCCGCGAGGGCACCGACTGGCTACGAACCGCCAAGGGGGCGGCCGAGACCATCCCCTACACGGCGGCGAGCGACCTCCTTTTCGCGGTGACCGACGCCAAGGGCGAGCTCCCGAGCTCGACTCCGGCCGATCTCGGCAAGCCGATCCTCAGCCTCACCCTGAGCGGCGAGAAGGGGGCCCAGGAGACCCTGACCCTCTTCGCCGCCGGCGACCACGGCTACCCGGCTCGGTCGTCGACCCGTGACACCCTGCTCCTGCTGCCGAAAACGACCGGGGATGGCGTGCTCCATGCCCTGGACGCGGTGCGCAAGGCCAAACCGACCGCCAAGGACAAGGACGCGAAGGGGAAGTAAGCGCTTCGGCTGGCCGCGTCCGGTTCCGGGACACCCCGTCCCGCGACCGGACGCGGCGGCCCCGTTGCCGCTTGCGGTGAAGACATAACTCATTGAATGCCAGTTGTTTGTCCATGGTGTCCCCGCTGGCACGAGGGCTGCTAGGAGGGTCTGCGAAAGGAGTAGTGCACCATGGGCATGGACGTCGAGCGCAAAGACTTCAAGAAGATGCGCCGCAAGAAGCGCATCCTCTACGGAGGGATCGGTCTGGTCGCGGTGGTACTGGTGAGCTACGGCATCTCGAGCCTCGAGCCCGCCGCCATGAGCGTCTCCCGGCAGAGCGTGTGGGTGGGTCAGGTCAAGCGCGGCTCGATGATCCGCCAGGTCCGGGGCCCGGGCTCGCTGGTCCCGGAGACGATCCGCTGGATCACCACCTCGGTGGAAGGCCGGGTCGAGGAGATCTACCTGAAGGCCGGCGTCCGGGTGCAGCCGGACACGGTCATCCTCGAGCTCACCAACCCCCAGCTCGAGCAGCAGGTCGAGGACGCCCGGCTGGCCGACAACGCCGCCAAGGCCGACCTCGCCGACCTGAAGGTGCGCCTGCAGGCCGACCTGCTCAACCAGCGGGCCGCGGCGGCGGCGGTCGAGTCCGACTGGAGCGAGGCCAAGCTCCAGGTCGAGGCCAACGAGGCCCTGGACAAGGACGGGCTGATCCCCAAGATCGACCTCAAGCGCTCGCGCATCCGGTCGCAGCAGCTCGAGAAGCGGGTCGGCCTGGAGCACGAGCGCCTCGACAAGGCCAAGGAGTCGCTCCAGGCGCAGCTCGACGCCCAGCGGGCTCAGCTCGCCCAGGCCGAGGGCGTGTACCGGCTCCGCCGGCAGGAGGTCGATTCGCTCAAGGTCCGGGCCGGGCTTTCCGGGGTGCTCCAGGAGGTCCCGGTGGAGGTGGGCGAGCGGGTCAACGCCGGCACGGTCCTCGCCCGGGTGGCGAAGCCCGAGGACCTGAAGGCCGAGCTGCGGATCGCCGAGACCCAGGCCAAGGACATCGAGATCGGCCTGCCGGCCCAGATCGACACCCGCAACGGCATCGTCCCGGGCCGCGTCTCGCGCATCGACCCGTCGGTCCACGAGGGGACGGTGACGGTGGACGTGGCACTCCAGGGCAAGCTTCCCCCCGGTGCGCGCCCCGATCTCTCCGTTGACGGCACCATACAGATCGAGAAGCTTGACAACGTGCTCTACGTCGGCCGCCCCACCTATGGGCAGGCCAACAGCCAGGTAGAGCTGTTCAAGCTGACGGACGACGGCAACATGGCGGTACGGGTGCCGGTCAAGCTGGGCCGCGCCTCCGTCGACACGATCGAGGTGATCGAGGGGCTCAAGGAGGGCGACAAGGTGATCCTCTCCGACACCTCGCAGTTCGACGAGGTCGACCGGATCAAGCTCGAGTGAGGATGCCGGCACTTGCGTGGTTTCGGTTGGGGTAAGCTCGAAGGAGAGCTGAATGACGAAACACATCGGGTCCTGGGACCGTACTAACTTCCGATACCGAATGAACCGGAGTACTCGCAAAGCAGGCAAGGAGAGCGACCGATGAGCGACGACACTCGATCCCTGATTCATCTCGACGGAATCACCAAGGTGTTCTTCACCGACGAGGTGGAGACCCACGCCCTGTCGAACATCCACCTGGAGATCGAGGAAGCGGAGTACGTCTCCATCGCCGGGCCGTCGGGCTGCGGCAAGACGACCCTGCTGTCGATCCTCGGCCTGCTCGACACGCCGACGGGTGGCGAGTACGAGCTCAACGGCAAGCAGGTGGCCAACCTCTCCTTCTCCGAACGGGCGCGGATCCGCAACCGGGAGATCGGCTTCATCTTCCAGGCGTTCAACCTGATCGGTGACCTGACCGTGTTCGAGAACGTCGAGCTGCCTCTGGTCTACCGGGGCGTCGCCTCCGGCGAGCGCAAGAAGCGGGTGCTCGAGGCCCTCGAGCGGGTCGGCATGGCCCACCGCACCAAGCACTACCCCTCGCAGCTCTCCGGCGGTCAGCAGCAGCGCGTGGCCGTCGCGCGTGCGGTCGTCGGCCGGCCGTCGATCCTGCTCGCCGACGAGCCCACCGGGAACCTCGACTCGAAGAACTCCGACGCGGTGATGAACTTGCTCGACGAGCTCCACAAGGACGGTGCCACCATCTGCAGCGTGACCCACGATCCGCGCTACGCCAAGCACGCCGAGCGGGTGGTCCACCTGTTCGACGGCCGGGTCGTCGAGGAGCAGGAGGCCGCCGTCCGGGCCGAGGAGGAGCTCCGCCAGGCCGGCTGGGACATGCACTGAGCTCCCGCGCAACCCCGTCTTCCCCCTTCCGGCCGGGAGCCCGTGGCGACGCCATGGGCCCCGGCCGGCCGCCTTTTCGCTCTTCCTGAAAGCTTTTGTCCTCGTTCGGACACCGTGGAGTGGACACGCGCCACATCCCCGGGCTTCGCCTCGCCCGCGCCGCGCGGGCGCGCGGAGAGCCCAGGAGACCCATGCCCGATCACCGCGCAACCCCAGCCCTCGCCGTCGTTCTCGCAGCCCTGCCCCTCCTCGCCTCGCCCGGTCCCGTCTCGGCGGCCCACTTCCCGGCCATCCCGCGGAGCGCCAAGCAGCTGTCCTCCGTCCCCAGGTTCCCGGAGGCCCCGGCGGTGGTTCTGTACCGCAACGCCCGCTTCACCATGATGGGGACTCGCGTCAGCCAGACCTACTCGAGCCTCGAGGTGGAGGGCCGGATCAAGCTCCTGACGCAGGAGGGCAAGAAGTACGGCGAGGTCGAGGTGCCCCACAACGATTTCGTCCGGCTCGTCTCCTTCGAGGGGCGCACTGTGCTGCCCGACGGGCGAGTGGTGCCACTCCCCAAGGACGCTGTCTTCGAGCAGAAGGTGAGTGGCCAGAGGAACTGGAGCGAGACCACGGCGACCTTCCCGGCTCTCGAGCCGGGGGCGATCCTCGACTACCGCTACGAGCTGCGCTTCGAGTCCATCGCCCACCTCGACCCCTGGTATTTCCAGGACGCCATCCCGACGCTGCACTCGGAGATCACCTACTACGTGCCCAGCGACGTGGCGGCGGCGCCCTGGGGTCGGGCCAGCTTCGGGGCGAAGTTCCAGAGCCACCAACGCCGGACCGCTCGCGGCACCGAGTTCAAGGTGTGGATGGACGACCTGCCGCCGATCCCCGACGAGCCCGAGGCGTTTCCTTTCGAGGACCTGTCGTCGCGGTTCCTTCTCTTGCCGACCTCGATCAACAGTGGCGGCGCGGGCCGCTACCTGCTGTTCGACGACTGGAAGGCGACCTGCAATGTGCTGGACTCGTACTATGCGGACGTTCTTCACCGCGACGACGCCGTGCGCGCCAAGGCCCGGGAGATCGCCCGTGCGGCGGGAGACGACCCGGAGGCCCGGGCGCGGGCACTCTTCGCCTTCGTCCGCGACTCCATCTCCACCGCCCCCGTTCTCGGGGTCGTCCCCGTCGGCGGGGGCACCCTGGACGACCGCCTCGAAGCGCAGCGGGCCGACTCCGCGGGCAAGGCGCTCATGCTCCAGACCATGCTCGACGCCGCCGGCGTCGTCGGCGACCTGGTGTGGGCGGCCGACCGCCGGTACGGCCGCGTCGACCTGGAGGTCGCCAACCCCAACTGGTTCGAGAAGGTCCTGGTGCGTGTCGAGCTGGGCGGGCGGGACGTATTCCTCGATCCCTCCGACCCCGGCAACGGGTTCGGGTATCTCGACGCCGACCTGGAGGGCATGGGAGCGGTGGTCTACAGTCGGCGCAAGCCCGAGAAGATCGAGCTGCCCAGCCGGCCCTGGGAGAGCAACACCCGCCACGCCACCCTCGCCTTGCGGGTGGGCGACGACGGCGCCGTGAGCGGCACCGGTCGGCTGGACCTGGAGGGCCACGACGGAGCGGCCTGGCTCCTGGCGCAGGGGAGCTCTGCCGATCGCCGCGACGCGCTCACCGACTACCTGAAGAAGCGGTTCTCGGGCTTCGAGGTGAGCGACGTCGAGGTCACCGAAGACCTGGATGCTCCCCGGATCGAGCTGACCTGGAGCCTGGCGCAGCGCGAGGAGGATGTGTCTGGGGGACCAGGTGGAGGTGGTTCCGAGCCGGCCCCTGGGGCCGATCTCCCAGCGCTTCACCCTGGCTCCCGCCGATCGCCTGACCCCGGTCCTCCTGCCCTTCGCCGACCGCGACGAGGTGGAGCTCACCGTCTCCTGGCCCCGAGGGCTGGCGACCGGAGGTGGTGCCGGAGTCCTCGAGCTACTCGAGCGCCGCCGGGGCCTTCACCACCGAGGTGCGCCTGGAAGGCGGTGGGCAGCGCTTCGTCTACACCCGCCGCTTCGACACCCGGGAGCGGGAGCTGGTCGGCCGCGAGGCCTACGCCGCCCTCCGCGACCTCTACGCCGCTGCGGAGAAGAGCGATGCCCAGAAGCTGCTCCTGCTCCACCGATAGGGCCCGCTCGGCGCCTCCGGCGATTCACCTGCTCGCCCTCGCTCTCGCCGTGGCCGCGGCGGCGGTGTCGCCGGCCGCCGCCCGCGGTGACACGGTGCTCTCGCGCCGGGTCGAGCTCGCCTTGGACCCGACGGGTGTCCTCGACGAGCGGGTGGCCCTGCAAGTACGCCTCGACGAGGCCGGGGACCTCGAAGGCTGGTCTCCGTATCCCATCCCCCTCGACGAGAACGACACCCTGGTCTCGGCCTCGGGCTGGGCGCTCCGCCCCGACGGGTCGCGGGTGATCCTCCACGACGACGACGTCACCACCGTCGAGGGGTGGAGCGGCTCCGGCGTTCTCCACAGCTCGGCCCGCGCCCGGCTGCTGCGCTTCCCGCCGCTCCCCGCGGGCTCGGTGCTCCACGTGGCCTACGAGGTACGGGAGGAGCCGTGGCTCGAGAGCGCCTCGATCCCGCTCCTCGCCGGCGACGCGCCGGAGGAGAACCTGGAGATCGACGTGAGCGGCGCTGGCAACGATTTCCGCTGGCGGATCGAGCCGGCGCCGGCGGCGTCCGGAGGCGCTGCCACCGGGCCCTTCCACGTGACGGAGCGCCCCGGGGGCCTCCTCCTGCGCGCCACCGGGGTCGAGGCGCCGGAGCGCGAGGACCCCCGGCCGGTCCTGCGGATCGCCTGGGGAGCGGTGCGGACCTGGGCCGGGGTCGGCCGCTGGTACGAGGACCTCCTGGAGGCCGTCCCACGAGGCTCGGAGCCGGTGAGGGCCGCCGCCCTCGAGGTGGCCGAGGGGGCGGCGACGCCCCGCGCCCGCCTGGCGGCCCTGACCGACTTCGTCCGGCGGAGCGTGCGCTACGTGGCGGTCGAGATGGGGGTCGGAGGCTATCGGCCCACGCCGCCGGCCGAGGTTCTCGAGCGCCGCTGGGGCGACTGCAAGGACAAGTCGCTGCTCCTCGTCGACCTCCTGGCGGACGTCGGCATCGACGCCCGTCCGGCGCTGGTGCGGCTGGACGAGGAGCGGGGGATCGACCCGGACTTTCCCGCCGCCGACCGGTTCAACCACCTGATCGTGGCGGTGCCGGTGGGCGAGGTGGACGTGCGGCCCGGCGACGCCGTGGCCGGCGGGTACCTGTTCGTCGATCCCACGCAGGAGATGGGCGGGCTCGCCTGGCTCCACCCGGCCGTCCAGGGGCAACGCGCCCTGGTGGTCCGGGGCGACGCCTCCGAGCTCGCCACGGTGCCCGTGCTCGCCGACCGCGAGACCCGGGAGCTGAGCGTCCACCTGACCGTGTCCGAGGGCGGCGACGCCGCCGGACAGGCCGAGCTCCGGCTGGCGGGCGCGGGGGCCTGGGCTCTGGCCCGCTCCACTGCGACGGCGAGCCCGCAGCACCTCGGCGCGGTGGCGACCAACGCCCTCCATCGCCTCCTGCCCGGCGCCGAGTTGGGGACGCCGCGCTGGCGCCGGGACGACGTGGACGGAGTTCCCCGGGTCGAGATCTCGGCCTCCGTCCGGATGGCGCGCCTGGTCGAAGGCGCCGCGGTCCGCTCCCTGGCTCTGCCGGTTCCGGGCGCCTTCCCCGAGCCCTCGGAGCTCGAGGGGCTCCAGGGACCGCTCGCGGTCCGGCCCGTCCACTGGACGACGAGCTGGGAGCTCGAGCTGCCCGCCGCCTGGTGCCGCCCCGCGCCCAGCGACCAGGAGACGTCCAACGCCGCGGGCCGGTTTCGGCAGGCCGTCACCGTCGAAGCCGACGGCAGGCTGCGGGTGGAGCGCCACTCCGACCTCGACGTGCGGTGGATCGGGCCCGATCTGGCGCCCGCCGCCCGGAAGCTCTCCCTGGCCGAGCACCGGGCGGCGCGCCGGCGTCTGATCCTGCGCTGTGGCGGCGCCTGAGGTCCTCCTCCTCCACCGCGCAGATTCCTGGGGTCGCGGACCAGGGAGAGTCGCGGACTGCGTAGAATGGTCTCCGTGAGCCGCGAAACCGCCCCCCATGTGCTGGTCGCCGACGACCAGCAAGACGTCCTCGACGCCCTGCGCCTGCTCCTCAAGGGCGAGGGCTACGAGGTCGAGACCGCCACCTCGCCCGGGAGGGTCCTCGAGGCGGTCGGCAGCCTGGAGATCGACGCCGTCCTCATCGACCTCAACTACGCCCGCGACACCACCTCGGGCCGCGAGGGCCTGGAGCTGCTCGACCAGCTTCGGGCGGCCGACCCCGGCCTGCCGGTCGTGGTGATGACCGCCTGGGCGAGCGTCGACGTGGCGGTGGAGGCCATGCGCCGCGGTGCCCGGGACTTCATCGAAAAGCCCTGGGACAACACCCGTCTGCTCTCCATCGTCGCCACCCAGGTGGAGCTCGCCCGGGCCCTGCGCCGCGGCCAGCGCCTCGAGGCCGAAAACCGCCTGCTCCGGGGCGAGGGCACGCGCCTGGTGGCCTCGGCGCCGACCATGCGACCGGTCCTGGAGCTGGTCGAACGGATCGGGCCGTCGGAGGCGAACGTGCTCATCACCGGTGAGCACGGAACCGGAAAGAGCCTCCTCGCCCAGGTCCTCCACGGCCTTTCGCAGCGGGCGGAGAACCCCCTGGTGACGGTCAACACCGGCGCCCTCTCCGACACCATCTTCGAGAGCGAGCTCTTCGGCCACGTGCGCGGCGCCTTCACCGACGCCAAGAGCGAGCGCATCGGCCGCTTCGAGATGGCCGACGGCGGCACCCTGTTCCTGGACGAGATCGCCAACATCAGCCTCGCCCAGCAGGCCAAGCTCCTGCGCGTCGTCGAAACCGGCGAGCTCGAGCGGGTGGGCTCGTCGCGCACCCGCACCATCGACGTGCGCATCCTCTCGGCGACCAACGCCGACCTCCAGGCGGAGGTGGCCGCCGGGGGCTTCCGCCAGGACCTGCTCTTCCGCCTGAACACGGTGACCATCCACCTGCCGCCCCTGCGCGAGCGGCGCGAGGACGTGCCCGAGCTCGCCCAGCGCTTCCTCGAGCGCCACGGCCAGCGCTACGGCAAGACTCTCTCCGGCTTCAGCGAAGGGGCGACCCGGGCGATGCTGCGCTACGGCTGGCCGGGCAACGTCCGCGAGCTCGACCACGCAGTCGAGCGGGGCGTCCTCATGGCGCGGGACGAGAGGATCCGCGAGCAGGACCTGGGTCTCGCCCAGACCGGCATCGAGCCTCCCGCCCCTCGCCTCGAGCAGATGACCCTCGAAGAGGCCGAGCGGGTGATGATCCAGAAGGCGCTGGACCGCCACGGTGGCAGCGTGAGCGACGCCGCGCGGGCCCTCGGTTTGTCCCGGAGCGCCCTCTACCGGCGCCTCGAGAAGTACGACCTGGGCACGGACTCGGGATGAGCGGACCGGGGCCAGGGGAGGACCTCCACGCCGGCGCCGGGGCTCCGGCCCCCGGGCTCTCCTCCGGAGACGGCCTCGCGGAGGCCCCGACCCACGACGAACGGCCGCAGCGCCTCGCCCTCGAGGTCCGACTCCTCCTCCTGGCCCTCGGCGCCGGCGTGCCGGCCGCGCTGCTGGCGCTCATGCTCCTGTGGGACCGGGTCGAAGGCCCTCTGGCGGTCGGCACCACGATCCTCCTGGTGGGCCTCTCCGTGGGGCTTCCGATCGTCCTCCTGCGGCGCCTCTCCTACACCCTGAACACCCTCGCCAACCTCCTCGAGGCGCTGCGGGAAGGGGACTTCTCGCTGCGCGCCCGGACCGCCCTGGGAGGCGGCCCGATGGAGGCGGTGATGACCGAGGTCAACGCCCTCGGGGCGATCCTCCGCGAGCAGCGGCTGGGCGCCATGGAGGCGACGGTGCTCCTGCGCAAGGTGATCGACGCCATCGACGTGGCGGTGTTCGCCTTCGACGAAGAGGAGCGCCTGCAACTCGTCAACCGCGCCGGGGCGCGCCTCCTGGCGCGGCCGGCCGAGGGGCTGCTGGGCAGCTCGGCGGCCGACCTCGGCCTCGCCGAGCTCCTGGCCGGCGAGGCCAACCGCCTGGTCGACCGCGCCTTCCCCGGCCGCGCCGCCCGCTGGGACGTGCGGCGGAGCGGCTTCCGCAAGGACGGCCTGCCGGTGCGCCTGATCGTGCTCTCCGACCTCTCGCGTCCCCTGCGGGAGGAGGAGCGGCAGGCCTGGAAGCGCCTGATCCGGGTGCTCGGCCACGAGCTCAACAACTCCCTGGCACCCATCAAGTCCACCGCCGAGACCCTGGCCAACCTGTTGGACCGGGACCCGCGGCCCGCCGACTGGGAGGAGGACACCCGCCGGTCGCTGCGCATGATCTCGGACCGTTCGGAGGCCCTGGCCCGCTTCCTGGCCGCGTACTCGCGCCTGGCGCGCCTGCCGCCACCCGCCATCCGGGAGACCGAGATCGCGCCCCTCGTTCGGCGGGTGGCGGCTCTCGAGTGGCGGGTGCCGGTGACCGTCGAGCCGGGTCCGGACCTCACCCTCCCCGCCGACCCGGACCAGCTCGAGCAGGCCCTCATCAACCTGGTGCAGAACGCCGCCGAGGCCTCCCTGGAGACCGGCGGCGGAGTGCGCCTGGGGTGGGGGCCGGGGGAGTCGGGGATCGAGGTCTGGGTGGAGGACTCGGGGCCGGGCCTCTCGAACCCCGAGAACCTCTTCGTGCCCTTCTACACCACCAAGCCCCGGGGCACCGGCATCGGCCTGGTCCTCTCACGCCAGATCGCCGAGGCCCACGGCGGCACCGTCACCCTCGCCGAGCGCGAGACGGGGAGAGGCTGCGTGGCCCGCCTCCACCTCGGCCTCGGCCTGCGCCGCGAGGCGGGGTAGGCGGCTCGCCGGCCGCGGCGGGTTGCTAAAGTCGGAGCACACTGTGCGGAGGAGCCGAGCCATGTACCGCAAGATCCCGATCCGCCCCGTCCTTCGAAGTCTCTCGCCCCTGGCCGTCGTCGCCGCCGCGGGGCTCGCGGTCTTCGCGCCGGGAGCGTTCGCGGCCTCGGGCGCCTCTGGAGCGCAGAGCTCCTCGACGAGCCCGCCGGTCGCGATCTACCTGGTGCGCCATGGCGAGACGGTCGGGGAGGGGCCTGGGCGCCGGTTGTCGCCCGTCGGCCAGGAGCGGGCCGAAGCCCTGGCGGCGCGCTTGGCCGACGCCGGCATCGAGCGCATCTACACGACCGACTTCCTCCGCACGCGGGAGACCGCGGCGCCGACCGCCGAGCGGCTCGGGCTCGATCCGGAGGTTTACGATGCGGCGGACCTGCCCGGCTTCGCCCGCGAGCTTCGCCGCCGGGGAGAGACCGCGCTGGTCGTCGGCCACTCCGACACCACGCCGGAGCTCGTCCGGCTCCTCGGCGGCGACCCGGGCCCGCCGATCGCCCACGACGAGCACGATCGCCTCTACCGGGTCGAGCTGCCGACGGGCAGGACGGAGCTCACCCGCTTCGGCCCCGGGAGCTGAGCGGCGTCGGAGCCCCCGCTCGCGCCCTGCCTCACCGCTCGTCGCCGGGCTCTCGCGGAGAGCGCGCGGCACGAGCGTGGCGACGATTGCGGCCAACGCCGACAGGCCGTCGAACCAGTAGCTGAAGAGGACGAGCCCGGCCGACCAGCCGAAGGCGAGGACGCCGGCCACCGGCACCAGATTACGGCCCAGGGTGACCCAGGCGCGCCGGTTCGACCGGAAGTCCTTCCAAAGTCCCGCCACCGCCTTGAGGGAGTCCTCGCTCGATGGCATTCCGCGGCTCCTCCGGAGAGTCCGGGGGAGCATATGCCAGGCGCCGGCGCGCCGGACGCGCCTCAGTCCCTCAGTCGATCCGGCTTTCGATCCGAGCCTGGAGCCGGGCCTCGATCCGATCGAGGCGCCGCTCGATCTCCAGGAGCTTCTGGATGATGATCACGTGGGTTTTGGCGGCGTCGATCCCCACCGGGCTCGCTTCGCTCCGGATCGCTTCGGCGATGGCGGTGGCCTCCTCGCGGGGCAGGTCGAGGGCTTCGGCGGTCGTCCGAGTCATGGGTTACCTCACACGGCGCTCAGGGTGAGCTTGAAGCCGTCGGGGTCGGTGACGGTCAGGGTGCGCGCGCCCCAGGGCTCGGTCTTGGGGCCGTCGGGCTCGACCCCTTGCTCGCGCAGGCGGGCGGCGAGCTCATCGAGATCCTGGGCGGTCTCGGCGAAGATCCGGAAGCCGATCCCCTTCTGGCGGTCCGTGCCCTTCGCCCAGTCGTCCTGGGAGAGCCCGATGTGGCAGTCGCCGGCCACCAGCATCATGCCGAGCAGCTTGCCGTCCTCCTCCCAGCGCTCGCCGACCGTGAACCCGACCGCGTCCACGTAGAAGCGCACGCTGCGCTCCAGGTCGTCGACGGTCAGGGCGGGGGAGAGGGTGCGCAGGCGGAGCGACTCCGGCCTGGCACGGCGCTCGTGGGCATCGGCGTTCCGGGGTTCGTCGGCCATCGCGGTTCCTCCTCGGCGGTCTCGCGGGTGAGCCTACTACGAAGCGTCCGGGCCTCTTCCGTAGGGCCGCCCTGATACGATGCCCGGCGGTCCGGGGGACGCCGGGCCCGAGGGAGGGACCGGATGCTCAGCGACCAGATCGACGCGATTCAGGCGGCGCTCACCGAGGGCGGGCACGACGCCTGGCTCTTCACCTGCTTCCAGCTCAACGACCCGATCACCCTGCAGCTCCTGGGGCTCGGCGGCGACCACCTGGTCACCCGGCGCTGCTACTACCTGATCCCGGCCAGCGGCGCGCCGACCAAGCTCGTCCACACCCTGGAGCCGGGCCAGCTCGACCACCTCCCGGGGGAGAAGGCGCGGTATCTCACCTGGCAGGAGCATCGCGACGGCCTCACGCGTCTCGTCTCGGGCCGCCCGAACCTCGCCGTCCAGTACAGCCCCGAGTGCGCCCTGCCCTCGGTCTCGCGCCTCGACCTGGGCACCGCCGAGCTCCTGCGCGCCGCTGGCTGCAAGCTCGCCTCCTCGGCCGACCTGGTCCAGCGCTTCGCCGCCACCTGGAGCCCGGATCAGCTCGAGAGCCATCGGCGCGCCAACCGGGAGCTCCACGCCACCGTCCACGCTGCCTTCGAGCGGGTCCGGCGGGCTCTCGCCGCCGGCGAGGCGATCGACGAGTACGCGGTGCAGCAGCTCATCTGGGAGCGCTTCGCCGCCGCCGGCCTGTTCGCCGAGGCGCCGCCGATCGTGGCCGTCGACGCCCACGCCGCCGACCCCCACTACCAGCCGGCGCCGGAGGGCTCGTCGCCGATCCGTCCCGGCCAGCTTCTGCTCATCGACTTGTGGGCCAAGGAGAAGGCGCCGGGCTCGATCTACGCCGACATCACCTGGACCGGTGTCTGCTCGCCGTCTCCCTCGGACCGCCAGCAGGAGCTTTTCGAGATCGTCTCCGGGGCCCGCGACGCCGCCCTCGAGCTGGTGCAGAGCCGCTACCCGGGCCAGCCCGTGCGCGGCTACGAGGTGGACGACGCGGCGCGCGCCGTGATCCGCGACGCCGGCTACGGCGAGAAGTTCTTCCACCGCACCGGCCACTCCATCGACACCTCCGACCACGGCCAGGGCGCCAACATGGACAACCTGGAGACCCACGACGACCGCCTGCTGATCCCCATGACGGGGTTCTCCATCGAGCCGGGAATCTACCTGGCCGGCGAGATCGGGATCCGGAGCGAGATCAACGTCGCCCTGACCCCGGAGGGCGCCGAGGTCACCGGCGGCAAGCCCCAGCGCGAGCTCGTGCGGCTGGGGTAGGGGGCGGCTTCTCTCCGGCGGGTGTCTCCGGGCGCGCGGCTCGCGCACTTTGGTAGGGAAGCTATCGCCGCTCGAGCCCACGCCTCGGAGGACACCCCCATGCGCCCGACCTCGTCGCCCGTCGCTCGCCTCGCCGTCTTCGCCGGTCTTTCGCTTCTCGCGTCGCCCGCCCTCGCGCTGAGCTACTCCGGCGGCTCGAGCCAGTTCGCCGGTGGCTTTGTCCCCTCCGACGCCCCCTACGGCGGATTCGGTGGCGGCTCGTGCACCGCGGCCAAGACGCCGGTGGTCTTCATCCATGGCAACGGTGACGAGGCGCGCAACTGGGACTACCCGTCGTCCACCGGGGTGCCCTCGGTCTACGACACGTTCAAGGCCGCGGGGTACAACGACTGTGAGCTCTTCGGCCTGAACTGGCTGTCGTCCTCGGAGCGCAGCACCCCTCAGGACAACTACCACAACCCCAGCGACGCCGACCGGATCGCCCAGTTCATCCGCGACGTCAAGGCCTATACCGGCAAGTCCAAGGTGGACGTGATCGCCCACTCCATGGGGGTCACGATGGCGATCCACGCCCTCGACCGGGGGAGCCTGTGGGGCTCGGTGCGGCGCTTCGTCGGTATCTCCGGGGCGCTGCGCGGGATCGCGAGCTGCTACTGGGTCGGGTACGCGAACCCCGCCTATCCGACCTGCGGCAGCCAGAACTTCTTCTACTCGAGCATCTTCGGCTTCTACCCCGACGACTACGGCCTGAACTCGCGGATGGGTAACGGCGGATTCCGGGATCGGCCGTCCGGCAAGAGCACGCGCTTCTACACCATCCGCGCGGGGATCTACGACGAGATCCTGTGCGGCACCGCGTCGACGGTGGTGGGCTGCGACGACTCGGCCCTCTTCGACGGCTACTCGAACGTCTACTCCCAGCTCGACGTGGGGCACGGCACCCCGGCCGCCGGCCTCGACTTCGATCTGTCGGACTGGACCTGGTACAACCTGGAGGGCGGCGACGCCGACGGCGTGGGCCACTTCCGGGCCAAGAACAACACCGGCGAGATTCAGCTCAACATGCTCACCACGAGCTGCTCGGGGACCGGGTGCTGCTCAGGCTACGGCGACGTCTGCGGAAACTGATGGACCGGGGCGGCGGCGGTCCCGCGGGCTGTGCCAGTACAATTCCGCCATGGCCACGAAGACCGTGACGCGCGACGAGACGACTGCGAAGACGACCTCGTCCGGCCTCGAGATCGAGCCCACCTACCGGCCGGCCGACACGGCCGGCATCGACTACCGCCGCGAGATCGGCGATCCCGGCGAGGCGCCGTTCACCCGCGGCCTCTACCCGGACATGTACCGGGCCCGGCTCTGGACCATGCGCCAGTACGCCGGCTACGCCGACGCCGCCGAGTCGAACCGGCGCTACCGCTACCTCCTGGACCAGGGCACGACCGGCCTGTCCGTGGCCTTCGATCTGCCGACCCAGATCGGCTACGACTCCGACGCGCCCCTGGCCCGCGGCGAGGTCGGCCGGGTGGGGGTGGCCATCGATTCCATCGAGGACATGCGGCGGCTGTTCGAGGAGATTCCCCTCGACCGGGTGACCACCTCCATGACCATCAACTCCACGGCGGCGATCCTCCTCGCCCTCTACCTGGTGGTCGCCGAGGAGCAGGGGGTGCCGTGGGTCCGGCTGGGCGGCACGGTCCAGAACGACATCCTGAAGGAGTACGCCGCCCGGGGGACCTACATCTATCCGCCCGGCCCGTCGCTGAAGCTGGTCACCGACGTGATCGAGTTCTGCGCCGAGAGCGTGCCGCGCTGGAACACCATCTCCGTCTCCGGCTACCACATGCGCGAGGCCGGCTCGACGGCGGTCCAGGAGGTGGCCTTCACCCTCGCCAACGGCCTCGCCTACGTGGCGGAGGCGGTCGCCCGCGGCCTCGACGTCGACGAGTTCGCCCCTCGCGTCTCCTTCTTCTTCAACGCCCACAGCAACTTCCTCGAGGAGGTGGCGAAGTTCCGGGCGGCGCGCCGCCTGTGGGCCGAGCTCCTCGCCGAGCGCTTCTCGCCCAAGGACGAGCGCTCGCTCTGGCTGCGCTTCCACACCCAGACGGCGGGCTCCACCCTCACCGCCCAGCAGCCGAAGAACAACGTGGTGCGGACGACGATCGAGGCCCTGGCCGCGGTCTGCGGCGGCACCCAGTCGCTCCACACCAACGCCCTCGACGAGGCCCTGGGCCTGCCCACCGAGGAGACGGCGCTCCTGGCGCTGCGCACCCAGCAGGTGATCGCCCACGAGAGCGGCGTCGCCGACGCCGCCGATCCCCTCGGCGGGAGCTGGCTCATCGAGTCGTGGACCGACGAGATCGCGCGCCGGGCTCGGGAGTACCTGGACCGGATCGACGAGCTCGGAGGGGCCCTCTCCGCCCTCGAGCGGGGGTTCCAGCAGCGCGAGATCGCCGACGCCGCCTACCGCTGGCAGCGGTCGGTGGAGGAGGGCGAGGCGAAGGTGGTGGGGGTGAACATCCACCGCTCCGAGGATGAGGCCCCGCAGGAGATCCTCACCATCGACCCGGAGGCCGAGGCCGCGCAGGTGACGCGGCTCCGGGCGTTCCGGGAGCGGCGAGACGGCGCACGGGCCGAGGCCGCCCTCGCCGAGCTCGAGCGCGCGGCCCGCGAGGACCGCAACCTGATGCCCGCGATCCTCGATTGCGTCCGGGGCGAGGCGACCTTGGGCGAGATCTCCGACCGCCTGCGGGCGGTCTACGGCGAGTATCGTGAGGGGAGCCTCGAGTGACCCTCGGCGCGACCCTCCTGTCCCTGTGACTTCGAAAGGAAACCATGAGCCACCCGCATCTCCCCTCCGTCCGTCTCCTCGGAATCGTTCTCCTCTCCGCGGCTCTGTGGCCCGGGCTCGCCCGCGCCGCCGACTCCCAGGCCTCCGCCTCCTCGCCCGACGCCGACCATCAGGCCATCGCCGACGCCTGGTCCGCCTACCGGGCCGCCCTGGTGAAGGAGGATGCGGCGGCGGCCGTCGCCCTCTTCACCGAAGACGGGACCCTGATGGAGCCGGGCCTCCCCGACATCGAGGGGCGCAGCACTCTCGAAAAGTTCTTCGCCGCCGGCTTCGGCCAGGTGAAGGTCACCGACGCCACGGGCGGCATCGAGCAGCTCGACGTCTACGGCGACCGGGCGTACGAGATCGGCACCTACTCCCAGACGGTGGCCGTCTCCACGGGCGAGACCCGGACGTCGAAGGGCCGCTATGCCGCCTTCTGGGTCAAGGGGAGCGACGGCCAGTGGCGGATTCACCGCATCATGGTGAGCCCCCTGCCGCCGCCGAAAGACCAGGCTGAGCCGGCGCCGCAGCCGAAGCCCGGGGCCAAGACGGAGGGGTAGCAACCCGACCGTGTCCGATCCCGCCCTGCGCGCACTCCTCGAGGTCCTCGACCGGGCCTACGACCACAAGTCCTGGCACGGAACGAACCTCGAGGGAGCGCTGCGCGCCCTGCCGGTGTCGGTGGCCGTCTGGCGGCCGGCACCGGGGCGCCGCAACGCCTGGGAGTACGCGCTCCACGCGGCCTACTGGAAGTACCGGGTCCGGCGCCTGCTCACCGGCGAGCCCCAGGGCTCCTTCCCCCTCCAGGGCACGGACTTCTTCCCGAGGCCGCAGGACGGTCTGTCGGGACCGGAGAGGGCGGCGGCGTGGAAGGCCGACCGGGCCCTCCTCCGGGAGGAGCATCGGCGCCTCCGGGCGGCGGTCGAGGGCCTGGCGGGCCGGGACCTGGAGGGCGCTCCGGAGGGCACGAAGCACAGCTACCTGGAGCTGGTCTCCGGCGCGGCGGCCCACGACCTCTACCACGCCGGCCAGATCCAGCTCCTCAAGCGCCTGGCGAAGGGCGGGCGCGGCGCCTAGGAGTCTGCGTGTTTCTGCCGCGCAGACTCCTAGCCGTCCTCTTCTCCGTCTTCGTCCTCCTCGCCGCGCAGGCCCTCGATCCCTTCCTTGACCACCAACGGGAGGATGGCGAGGGCGGCGACGGGGTCGGCCCACCACCAGCCGAAGGCGGCGTTGGCGGCCAGACCCGCCAGCGTGGCGACGGCGAGCCAGGCGCAGCTCAGGCTTTCGAAGGCGTCGGCGCGCAGCGCGCGGCTGCCGAGCGCCCGGGCGGTCTTGAGCTTGCCCCAGGCGAGGAGGCCCATGACCGGGAGCGCGACGGCGGTGAGAATCGTCCCCGGCATGCTGGGGCGCGGCTCCGGGCCGTGGCCCGTGAGGCGCCGGAGCGAGTCAATCAGGATGTAGAGGGCGACCGCGAGGAGGAGACCGCCGGCGATGCGCGAGGCGATCCGCTCGAAACGCTCGATCCGGTCGGCCTCTTCGTCGGAGGCGTTTCCCATCTCATAGGCGAAGCGGGCACCCACCACCGACGCGCTCACCATCTCGGCCAGGGAGTCCACCCCGAAGCCCAGGAGGGCCACCGAGCCGGCGGCGACGCCGGCGAGGATCGCGACCACGGCCTCGACCAGGTCCCAGGCGAGGGTCAGGGCACAGAGGACGAGGCCACGGCGCACCAGAGCCCGGCGCTCCGCGCTCATCCTTCCTCCCTCCGGGGGTGATCGGGGGGGAGGGTGATCCGCTCGAGAATCGCCGCGGCTTCGGCCAGGGTGCGGGCCTCGGCGGGCGAGAGCGCTGCGAGCTCGGCGGCGAGGGTGCGGACCCGGCGGTCCCGGCCCCGTTCGAGGAGGGCGCGGCCCGCGGCGGTCGCCCGGATCCGGTGGACCCGCGCGTCGCCCGG
The DNA here is from genome assembly GCA_963739795.1 of uncultured Acidobacteriota bacterium. Taxonomy (GTDB): domain Bacteria; phylum Acidobacteriota; class Thermoanaerobaculia; order Multivoradales; family DATKCC01; genus CAVUBL01. The sequence continues at coordinate 39,553 of CAVUBL010000020.1, forward strand.
ATCGGCGAGGCGCTCGACCAGGCCTTGCGCCTCGAGCTCTTTGACCAGGCGGGAGGTGGTTGGGGGCCGCACCTGTTCCGCCTCGGCCAGAGCGCCCACCGTGATGGGCCCGCCGAAGACGATCACCGAGAGGGCCGACAGGCGGGGCGCGGTGACGCCGGAGGCGGCGTCCTGGGTCCGGAGCTTGCGCAGCAGGTGGATCGCCGCCGAATGGAGCCGGTCGGCGAGCTCGGTGCGGGCGGAGGCGGAGGGGGGTTGACGGGGCGTGGGCATCGATGTATTTTCCTTAGCCAAGCTAAATATCTCACGGCGCCACCGAGGGATCAAGGCGCGCGCCGCGAGACCTGTCACGAGGAGGTCCTCGCCATGAGCACCGACACCGCCCAGCCCGGCGACCGTCCCGACTCCGGGGCCGCCTTCGGCCTGTCGGAGATCGGGCAGATCGCCGTCAACGTCCACGACCTGGACCGCGCCACCACCTTCTACCGAGATGCGCTGGGAATCAAGCACCTGTTCAGCGCGCCCGGCATGAGCTTCTTCGACTGTGCCGGGGTGCGGCTTGTCGTGGGTCTTCCCGAGACCGCCGAGGTCGACCATCCGCCGTCGATCCTCTACTTCCGGGTGTCCGACATCAAAGAGGCCCACCGGATCCTCGCCGGCCGCGGGGTCGCGTTCGAGGGCGAGCCCCACGTGGTCCACCGCACCCAGACCTACGAGCTCTGGATGGCCTTCTTCCGGGACTCCGAGGGCAACCTGCTGGCCCTGATGAGCGAGCAGCCGCCCCAATAGCTCAACCTCCCGCCGGCGGCGCCTCGCGCAGCGCCCTGAGCACGACCGGGTCGCGGCCGTAGAGGTCGTCGCGGAATTGGAGGACGCCCCGATCGTCGGCCCACGCGGTCCAGTAGAGGACGTGCACCGGCACCGGGTTGGCCAGGACGATGGTCCGCTGCGCTCCGGTGTCGATGGCCGCCTGCAGCGTTTCCTCGGTCCAGCGCGGATCGCCCTGGAGGGCGAAGGCGGCCAGCGCCAGGGGCCGCTCCACCCGAATGCAGCCGTGGCTGAAGGCCCGGACGTCGCGCGCGAAGAGGCTCCGGGCCGGCGTGTCGTGGAGGTAGACGTTGTACGGGTTGGGGAACATGAGCTTGATCCGCCCCAGGGAGTTCACCTTGCCGGGGCGCTGACGAAAGACATACGGCAGGTCGCCGGGCCCGAGGCTCGCCCAGTCGATCGCCGCCGGGTCGAGTGCCTGGGCGTCGGGGCCGGTGCCGTCGAGGACGTCGAGCTGCTCGCGGGCGAGGTAGCCAGGGTCTTTCTGGACGTCGGCCAGGATCTCTCTGCGGGCGATGCTCCCGGGCACGTACCAGTACGGGTTGAGCACCAGGTAGGTCATGAGCCCGCTGAAGACCGGCGTCTTGGTGTAGCGCTTGCCCACGATCACCCGGGAGGAGAGCGCCACCCGGCCGCCGTCGACCGCCTGGAGCTCGAAGCCCGCGATGTTGACCCGGATGTGGCGCTCGCCCAGGTCCTGGGGGAGCCAGCGCCAGCGTTCCAGGTTCACGAGCACCTGCTCGATCCGGCGCTCCACCGGCACGTCGAGGGCCGCCCGCGTTCGCTCGCCCACGACGCCGTCGGCGGCGAGGCCGTGGCGGGCCTGAAACCTCCGGACCGCGGCCTCGAGCTCCGGGTCATAGAAGGTGTCGTCGGCCGCTCCCGGTCCCGGTTCCGCGTCCGGTCGCGGGGCCTGGTCGCCGGAGAGCTCGAGGCGCCGGCGCAGCGCCGGCACCCGCTCGCTCGAGTCGCCGGGCTGCAGGGCCTCGCCCGTCGGCACCGTGCCCCAACCCCCTTCGGCCGCGACCCGACGGAGATCGGCCAGGGCTCGGCGGAGGCGCCGGTAACCGGGGTAGGCGGGCAGGAGGCCGTCGTAGGCTGCGGCGAGGTCGCCGGAGTCGAGGGCCTGCTCGAGGAAGGCCACCGCGTCGAGGTCGCGCCGGTCGGCCCGCCACTGGGTGTGGAGGGTGGCCGGGTCGGTCTTGCCCGAGGACAGGTGGCCTGCGTAGAGGAGGGCGGCGTCGGACAGGAAGAGGTCGAGCTGAGCCAGCTCGGGCGGCGGCGCTCCGGCGACCGCGCCCCCGGCCGCCAGACCGGAGTGGGGGCTGGAGCGAGAGCCGAGGCGATTCAGGAGAGCTTCGATCTCCGCCAGGTGGTAGTCGCCGGAGGTGAGGCCCTCGAGGCCCGCCCGGCGCAGGACGGCGACCATCTCGGCTGCCCGCGGCAGGACTCCGTCGACGTCGGTCCACGCCGGTGCGAACCCCCGCGCCTCGTAGAAGCGGGGGAGCTCCTCCGAGGCGTAGGCCACCGCGCTGCCGAGCTCGAGGCGGCCTTCGGCGCGCCCGGCGTCGAGGGTCCGGCGCAGGGTCTCGGCGAGCCCGGTCTGGTCGGCGGCCCCGGTGCCGGCCCCGGCCTCGGCGGAGACCACCGGGGCCGGGCTCAGCGTCCAGGAGGCGACGCTTGCCAGCAGAATCCAGAGCTGGAGGGACCGGACCATGGCCCCTCCAGCATAGCCGAGTGGGGACCGGCTACGGCGTGATGTCCTCGTTGGGATGGGGCGGCGTGTGGAGGCTCTTCAAGAAATTGATCAGCGAGATCTTGTCCGTGAGGGGAAGGCCCTTGAAGTTCTCCTGGGCTTTCTCGGCCTCGCCGCCGTGGCGAATGATCGCCTGATAGATGCTGGTCGCCCGTCCGTCGTGGAGGTAGGGCCCGGTGTCGGCGAGGCCCCACAGGCGTGCGGTGATGAACTCCCGGTTCGGGACCTTGGCGCGGTCGGTCTCCAGGTCCTCCGCGAGACCCGGTCCCATGTCGTGCCGCTTGAGATCCGAGTACAGGGGCACGAGCACTCCGGGCCCGTTGGGATCGGGCGGGAAGCCCACCTGCCGGAGGTTGAGCCGGGCGTAGACGTGGGCGTCCGGATCCTCGGGAACCTCCGGGTAGGAGAGGGTGAGGAGGGACGACTGGGTGGCGAAGGTCGGCTGGTGGCACTCGGCGCAGCCGATCTCCTTGAACAGGTCCTTGCCGTGGGTGTCCAAGCTGGTGTTCTCGATGGGAGGCGCGTTGGTGACGCTGAAGATGTCGAGCACGGTCATCTCGAGCACCGAGAGCTCGCGGTAGACGCCGTCATGGTCGGCGTCGGCGCTGCCCACGTTCGGGTCCTCCACCGGCTGGATCCCGAAGTGGAACTCCATGGCCCCCAGGTCGAAGTCCCGCATGGTGAAGCGGTCGCCCTTGCGCCCGAAGGGGCGGATCACGATCTGCTCCTCGTCGGTCAGCGGCTTGTCCCCGGGGAGGTCGATCAGGCCCAGGCCCTGGAGGTCGAGCTTGATCGTTCCGTCGAGCAGCTTGGTGGCGCTGCCGAAGTGGATGCCCTTGGAATCGAGGGAGACGGAGACGCCGGAGGGGCCCGACTTGAGCTGCTTCAGGATCTTCTCGAGATCCTTGGTCATCTCCTTCGCCACGAGCTCGATGCCTCCGCCCCCGAACAGGAACGGGGCGTTCGAGAACCGGCCGTTGAAGTCGGCGACTCCGTCCTCCTCGAGGGGGAGATCGGGATCGTGGCCCGCCAAGTAATGCACGCGCAGGTCGAGGGAGTCGGCCACGTCGATCAGGCTCGGCGCGATGATCGCGTTGGTCACCACGCCTCCGACCCCGCCGATCCCGAGATGGGGGGGGCGCTCGGCGTGGCTGACCAGGTTGTGGCACTCGTTGCAGCTCTGGGAGTCGAGACCGTTGACCCGCAGGAACTGGCCGTTGCCCTGGAGCGTCGGCCGGCTGCCGGGAGCGAGGGGCGAGCCTTCACCCTTGATGTACGGTCCGTCCCCGAGGCCGTCCTTCTCGTTGAATGGCGTGGTGAACACCAGGAGGCCCAGGGTGCGGAGGTAGTCCAGGTACGACTGGAAGACGGCGTCACTCTCCTTCGACGCGTCGTCGAGCTCCAGGACGACCTGGTCCTGCGTCAGACCGTCGGTGACCGTGAGGGCCGGCCCGTCGTCAGCGGGGTCGGCCGTCAACTGCGCCCAGGCCGGAGCTCCGGCCAGAACGAGACTGAGGATGGCAACCGCGAAGATCCAACACTTGACTGACATTCAGACCCTCCTTCCGTTCCTTTCGGCCCGCCTCCCCGTCGGGTCGGCGGATCTTCGAATGAGGGGCCCACGCGGTGGAGATGCGCCCTCGGGCGAACCTCGTCCGCGACGGACCGGAAACGGCCAGGAGAGTCCCTACTCTGCGTACTGCTCCACTAGCTATGTGCCCCGGCCCGCGAAGTGGAAGACACGACAAATGGCAACCAGGCGACAGCGCGGCTGACAGTGCGGACAGAGGCCTCGCGCGAGCCGGGTGCGGCGGAGATGGCTCCGCCGCGCCCGGCTCCGGGTACCTCCGGGTACCTCCGGGCTCCTACGGAGTGATGCTCTCGTTGGGGTGAGCCGGCGTGTGGAGGCTCTTGAGGAAGTTGATCAGGTCGATCGTGTCGGCGTCGGAGAGGTTCTCGAACGCCTGCTCGGAATGCGCGGCCTCGCCACCGTGGCGGATGATCGCCTGGTAGATGCTGGTCGCCCGGCCGTCGTGCAGATAGGGCCCGGTGTCGGAGATGCCCCACAGTCGAGCCGTGATGAACTCCTTGTTGGGCACCATGGCGCGATGGGTCTCCAGGTCTTCCGCGAGACCCGATCCCAGGTCGTGACGCTTGAGGTCCGAGTACAGGGGCACGACGACCCCGGGACCGGCGGGATCTTGCGCGAAGCCGAAGTCCCGCAGGTCGATCTTCACGTAGACGTTGGCGTCGGGGTTCTCGGCGACCTCCGGGTAGGAGAGCGTGAGGTAGGGCGAGTCGGTGGTGAAGCTCGGCGTGTGGCACTCGGCGCAGCCGATCTGGGTGAACAGTTCCCGGCCGTGGGTGTCGGTGCTCGACACCTCGATCGGGGGCGTGTTGGTGACGTTGAACAGGTCGAGCACCGTCATCTCGGCCGGGGTGACCTCGTTGGGAACGCCGTCCCGGTCCGGGTCGGGCGTCGTGGCGGGGCTGAAGTCCTCCACCGGCTGTAGCCCGAAGTGAAACTCCATGGCGCCGATATCGAAGTTCCGCATGCTGAAGTGGTCGCCCTTGCGTCCGAAGGGGCGGACGACGATCTGCTGCGCGTCGGTCAGCGGGTGGGCCGGGTCGAGATCGATCAGGCCGAGGCCCTGGAGGTCGAGCTGGATCGTCCCGTCCGTCAGCTTGGTGGCGGTGCCGAAGTGGATGCCCTTGGTGTCGAGGGCGACGGTCACGCCCGGAGGCTGCTGGTGGATGAGGTTCTGGAGGATCGCTTCGAGATCTCGGGTCATCTCTTTGGCCACGAGCTCGACGCCGCCGCCGCCGAACAGGAAGGGCGTGTTGGAGAACCGGCCGTTGAAGTCGGCGACGCCGTCCTCCTTCAGGGGGAGGTCGGGATCGTGGCCCGCCACGTAGGTCACGCGGTCGTCGGTGGAGTCGGCCACGTCGATCACACTGGGCATGATGATGGCGTTCTGCACCACGCCTCCCACGCCGCCGATGCCGAGATGGGGCGGCACCGCGGCCTCGCTCACGATGTTGTGGCACTCGTTGCAGCTCTGGGAGTCGAGGCCGTTGACCCGGAGGAACTGGCCGTTGCCCTGGAGGGTCGGCCGACTGCCCAGAGCGAGGGGCGAGCCCTCCCCTGGGATGAACGGCCCGTCGCCGAGCCCGTCCTTCTCGTTGAACGGGGTTGTGAACACGATCAGGCCGAGGCTGCGATAGAAGTCGAGCTCCGCCAAGAACGCGTCGTGCCCATGGGCCAGCGCATTCTGGAGGTCCTGGACGATCTGATCCTGAGTCAGGCCGTCGGTGACCGTGAGGGCCGGTCCGTCGTCGCCAGGCGCCACGACCTGGGCTTGTGTGGGGGATCCGGCCACGATCGGGCCGAGGGCGAGAACGAGGACCCCCAGCGCAGGGGTCCACCATCTGCGAGACATACTTCTCCTCCTTCCGTCCGTTTGACTCGAAAACGACCGGGACCGCGGAGCTCCCCCGAGAGAGCTCGTCACCGCCCGGCCGAGAACCGCCGAGATCAGAGACTTGGAGCTGCCGGCTTCTCCATATAGTTATGTGCAAAAGTCTAGGGAAGCGAGACAGGGGGGCCGGCCCTCCGGGGCGGACCGGGGGCGGCCGCCCGGGGTGAAGTGGGAGAGGAAAAGGTTCAGGGAGCGGCCGGACCGTCCGCCGGAGAGGCGACGCGGCGGGTCAGCCACTCGCGCTGGTAGTGCTCCCAGGCAGGGCCGGAGGGCGGCCGGACGTCGTCGGCCCAGGGGTAGGTCCCCATGCCCTCGAAGGGGAGGGGCAGGCTGCCGCCGTCGATGGCGTAGGTGTGCTTGTCGAAGTCCTTGTCCCAGCCGTGGCTCTCGAGGAAGAGGGTGCGGCGCCAGCCGGCGGGCGGCGGTGGGAGCTTCGAGGTGTCGAAGAGGAGCGCGATCTCGTCGCCCGGAGCGAGCACCACCGACCGGCTGTCGGAGGCGGCGAGGAGCTCGCGCACGTCGCCGTAGCGGGTGTAGCGGCCCCGCACCTCGCCCCACGGGGACCGGGTCGAGACCTGCTGGTAGTCGAACTCGTGGGGGCCGTTGGGCGCCCGGCGCACCAGGGCGGAGAAGCCCCGGTAGTGGAGATCGGCGCGCTCCGGCGCGAGGCGGGCGACCACGTGGGGCGCCGAGTCGTCCGGCGCCGTGCTCCAGGCGATCCGGTCCCAGGAGATCCACATGGAGGTGGTGATCCGGAGCCGCTGGGCGCCCGGCGGCAGGGGGGGGGTATCCACCACCATGGTCTTGGTCTTGCCCGCGGGGTGGCCCATGTCGGGCATGAGCACGCGCCAGCCGGCGGCCGTCTCCACCTCGAGCCTGGGCGGCTCCAGCGCCACGTCGCGGCGCTGGGCGAGGGCGATGTTGATGCTGGCGTCGGTGGGGAAGATCCAGCCGTCGAGGAGCAGGCGCACCGGCGCCGCCGGGGCCTCGCCCAGGTCGAAGGTGAGGCTCCAGGGCTTCTCGGCGAGCCCCTGGTAGGCGCTCGGCGTGTAGCCGTCGGCGTAGACCGAGTCCCGGGAGCGCACCCGCGCCGTCACGTCGCGCCCCCGGCCGTCCCAGGCGGCCACCACCGGGCGCACGTCGCGCGTGCCCAGCACCCGCTCGGGCCTCGGCCCGCTGCCCGGCACCACCTTGAGGTTGGAGGCCACCGAGACGTCCGCCGGGTGGTCGACCACCCACAGGCGGGTGAGGTCGAAGTAGGCCGCCTCCCAGAGCTCCTCGGTGATCCGCAGGTCGTAGACGCCCGGTCGCCCCGGCAGCGCCGCCGCCCCGACGACACGCACGAGCTCCTCGGGGTCGGCGGGCACCCACTTTCCCGGCGCCGCGGGCAGGCCCGCCGGGGCGTTCCAGAGCAGGTCGGTGACGAAGCCGATCCGACGGCCGTTCCAGGTGTAGAGGAACGGGCAGCTCCCCTTGAGCACCTGCTCCTCGGTGATCGCCTGGTTGCCCGCGACGTCGAGGCGGTCCTGGGGCACGCCGTTGTTCCAGACGACCCGCAGGACGTCGGCGGCCTCCAGGCGCCCGAGGCCGAAGTGGCTCACCCGCCCGTCGTGCTCGCGGAACTGGTAGGCCGTGCCCGCCCGGACCTCCACGGTCGCACCCACGCCCCGGACGTTGTTCTTGCCGTTGCCCTGGGTGAGCCCCTTGAGGCGGACGGCGAGCCAGTGGTTCCGGTTGCCGCCCTGGTTGGTCAGGAGGTGGAGCCCCTCGGGGCCGGCCACCACCAGGTCCAGGTCGCCGTCGCCGTCGGCGTCGAAGGCGTCGAGGGTCGCCGCCTTCGACGGGCCGCCCGAGACCTCGAGCGTCCGGAACCCGCCCTGGGCCGTCTGGCCGAGGACCGCGACGCCGGCCGGCCCGGCGAGCCCAAGGTCCAGGCGACCATCGTTGTCGGCGTCGAAGGCGACGACGCCGGTCCAGGGACCCGAGAGGGGACCAGAACCCGGTCCCGGCAGCCCCGGGGCGTTCCAGCGCTCGAAGCGGCCGCCGGCGTTGCGCCAGACGCTCACGCCCCGGCCCACCGCCACCACGTCCGGCAGGCCGTCGTTGTTCAGGTCGGCCGAGACCAGGGCGGCCACCGGCCCGGCTCCGGCGAGGCCGCCGGCGGCGGTGCGGTCGACGAATCGGCCCTGGCGCAGGTTGTCGAGCCAGAGCAGGCCCGAGTCGCCGCCGGCCAGGAGATCCACGTCCCCGTCCCGGTCGAGGTCGCTGGCCACCAGGGCGCGGGCGCCGGGGAAGTGGAGGGCGGGGAAGACCTTGGCGGTGACGTCCTCGAGGGGGGCGTCCAGGGGGTTGCGGTAGAGGGTGACGGGGGGGCTCGCGCCCGCCACCCCGTCCCCTGCCAGGGCCAGGTCCAGGTCCCCTTCGATGTCGTAGTCGAGGACCGCGGCCGCGCTCCCCGCGGCCTTTGCCAAACCGGTCTTCGCACCGTCGCTCGCCGCCAGCTCGACCTTGCCGTCCTTGCCGGGGGCGCCCTTCCACACCGTGGTGCCCTTGGGGCCGAAGGCCAGGAGGTCGAGGCCGCCGTCGTTCCACAGGTCGGTGGCGAGGAGGCCGCTCGCCTGCGGCGCCGGGAGGACCCGGACGCCCTTCGTTCCGGCGTTCGGACGGATCTCGAGGCCGCCCTCCTCGCGGTCGAGGAGGCGGGCCACGTCGGTGGTGCCGTCGCCGTCGAAGTCCCCGAGGGCGAGGGCGGTGCCCCGGGTAGGAGTCTCCGAGAGGCGCTCGCCGGTGAAGCGGACGGCGATGGGGTCGCCGAAGGAGGTGATCGGCGGCTCGGTCGCGAAGTGCTGGATCGGGATGCCCTGGATGCCGCTCGAGAGCTCCCGGAGGCTCTCGCGGTACATGGGAGTGATCTTCAGGACGTTCTCGAGGCGCGCCGCCGGAATGCGGGCGTTCGCGACATCGCCGCCCTCCAGTGCGTCGAGCACCCCCTTGAGGGCCACCTCGGCGACCGGCGGCGCCTGCCAGAGGAGGTCCCGGATGCGCAGGAAGACACCGCTCGCGGCCTCCCGGTCGCCGCGCTGGATCGCCCCCTTGCCCCGCTCGACCAGGACCACGAAGTTGTCGGGACGCACCTTCGCCAGGCGATCGAGGGCCAGGTCACCGGCCTTCTGGTCGCCCGATGAAACCGCCTGCCGGAGCAGGGAGTAGAGGACCTGCGGGTCGTCGGGGGAGAGCTCGGCCGCCTTGCGATAGGTGGCCAGGGCCTCCGCGGTCTGGCCGGTCCAGTCGAGGATCGCCCCCTTGACCGCCAGCACGTCGCCGCGCTTCGGTGCCACCTCGATGGCGTGGTCGATGGACTGGAGGGCGGCGTCGGTGTTCTGCTGGCGGAGCTGGGCGACGGCCAGGTTGGCCCACGGCATGGGGTCGCCGGGGGCGACCTGGGTGAGCTGCTTGTAGAGGGCCTCCGCCTTGGCCGGCTGCTCGTTTTCGAGCTCTGCCATGGCCCGTTGGGCCAGGGGAACGGCGCGGGACCAGTCGGGCGCGCCATCTTCGGTGGCTCCGGCGGCTCCGGCGGCTCCGGTGGCTCCGGCGGCCCGGGCCACGGGGCTCCCGGGAACCAGGGCGAGGATCAGGGCGACGAGGGCGAACGGCCGAGCGAGGGCGGAGAGGCGAGCCATGGCGGCATTCTATCTACCGGCCGAAGGCGGTTTCCTACTTCCGCATCGCCCGATATGCGGCCAGAAGGATCACCGCCCCAAGGATCGCGATGATCAGGCTGCGCAGGTCGAACCCGCTCAGGCCTCCGAAGCCCAGCAGCGTCGCCAGGAAGCCGCCGACCAGGGCGCCGGCGATGCCGATCAGTATGGTGATGATGCAGCCGCCCGGATCCCTGCCCGGGGTGATCAGCTTGGCGACGGCCCCGGCGACGAGGCCCATGAGGATCCAGTAGACAAGTCCCACGGTAGCTCCTCCTGAAGAGAGTGTTCCAGATCAAGGGTGAGTCGTCCCACGCGCCCAAGACAATCCAAGAATCGTGCCGATGGGCACCTCGCGGCCCCAGGATACAATTCCGCGGATGCCCGATCCGACCCGTCCCCGTCTCTTCCTGATCGACGGTTACTCCAATATTTTCCGCGCTTTCTACGCGATCCGGAACCTCTCCAACTCCCGGGGCGAGCCGACCAACGCGGTCTATGGCTTCATCCAGATGCTCCGCAAGCTCCTGCGCGACGAGCAGCCCGAGCACGTCGGCGTGGCCCTCGACGTCTCCTCCGAGACGGTGCGCACCGAGCGCTACCAGGATTACAAGGCCCACCGCGCCCCCATGCCGGAGGATCTGCGCCCGCAGATCCCCTGGATCCGCCGGGCCCTCGAGGCCTACCGGATCCCGATCCTCGAGATGGAGCGCTACGAGGCCGACGACGTCCTCGGCACCCTGGCCAAGAAGGCGGCGGCGGCGGGCTACGAGGTGGTCCTGGTGTCGGCGGACAAGGACCTGATGCAGCTCTTGGGCCCCCACGTGTCCCTCATGCATACCGGCCGCAACAAGCTTTACGATCCGGCGCTCGTCGAGGAGGACTTCGGGGTGCCGCCGGAGAAGGTGGTCGACGTGCTGGCGCTCATGGGCGACGCCTCGGACAACGTCCCCGGGGTGCCCGGCGTGGGCGAGAAGGGGGCCAAGGCGCTGATCCGCGAGTACGGCTCCCTCGACGCGGTCCTGGACCGGGCTTCCGAAGTCTCCCGCAAGAGCTACCGCGAGTCGCTCCAGGAGAACCGGGACCAGGCGCTCCTCTCCCAGGAGTTGGTCACCATCCACACCGACCTCGACGTGGACTTCGACCCCGAGGCGCTGCACCACGACCCGCCCGACGCCGAGGCCCTGCGCAGCCTGTTCGCCGAGCTCGAGTTCTTCAGCCTGGTGGAGGAGCTCGACCGGGACGCGTCGGCCGAGGAGGAGATCCCGGCCGCGGCCGAGGTCCTCGACGCCGCCGCCTGGCGGGCCGCGGTGGACGCCCTGGGGGCGCGGGTCGAGGTCGCCCGCCTGGGGAGCGAGGAGGCCCTGGGTCTGGCGGTGGCCCAGCTCGCCGCCAGGGCCGACGGTGAGCCGCCCGGCGCCTGGTTCGCCGACTTGCGGCGCGACGGCCTGCGGGAGGCGGTGCTCGAGACGCTGGCCGCGTGGGCCGCGGACCCGGAGTGCGAGCTGGTGGGACACGACCTCAAGGAGGTGCTCCGGCCGCCGGCGGCCGAGCGCGGCGGCGAGCTCGAGGTGTCGGCCGGGCTCTTCGACGTGATGCTCGTTTCCTACTTGATCCGGCCTGCGCTCCACGGCCACAGCTTCGAGGAGATGGCGCTCGAGCGCCTGGGCCGGAAGGCGCTGACCGAGAAGGACGCCGGCTGGGCCAAGGAAGGGCCGCCGCCGGTGGGCGACTCGCGCCTCGCCGCCCTGGCCGGGGAGCGGCTGGTGCTGGGCGCCCGGCTGGCGGAGAGCTCGCGCGCCGAGCTGGAGGCGGCCGGCGGCGCGGCCCTGGCCCGGGTCTACCGGGAGATCGAGGCGCCGCTGCTGCCGGTGCTCTTGCGGATGGAGGAGCGGGGCGTGCGCCTGGACCGGGAGTATCTGGCGGGCATGTCCGAGGAGCTGGGCGCCGAGATCGCCGGGCTCGAGCGCGGGATCTACGACGTGGCCGGGGAGGAGTTCAACGTCGCCTCGCCGCAACAGCTCGGGGTCATCCTGTTCGAGAAGCTCGGCTACCCGGTGATCAAGCGCACCAAGAAGACCAAGAGCTACGCCACCGGCGCCGAGATTCTCGAGGAGCTGGCGGGCCGGGGCTACGAGCTGCCGGTGCTCCTGCTGCGCTACCGGGAGCTGACCAAGCTCAAGTCGACATACGTGGACGCCCTGCCCGCCCTGGTCGCCCCCGACGGCCGGGTCCACACCCGCTTCAACCAGGCGGTGGCGGCGACGGGCCGGCTCTCCTCGGCCAACCCGAACCTCCAGAACATCCCGGTGCGCACCGAGCTCGGCCAGCGGATCCGCAAGGCGTTCGTGGCCGAGCCCGGGCACGTGCTCCTCGCCGCCGACTACAGCCAGGTGGAGCTGCGCATCCTGGCCCACATCGCCCACGAGCCGGCGCTGATCGAGGCCTTCCGGCGGGGCGAGGACATCCACAGGACGACCGCGGCGGCGGTGCTGGGGGTCGCTCCCGACCTGGTCAACGCCGAGCAGCGCCGGGCGGCCAAGACCATCAACTTCGGCATCATGTACGGCATGAGCTCCTACGGTCTGGCCCGGACGCTGGGGATCTCCCGAGGCGAGGCGGAGGCGTTCATCCAGGCGTATCTCGCGCGCTATGCCGGCGTCGAGCGCTACCGGGAGGAGACCCTGGCCAAGGCCCGGAGCGAGGGGAAGGTGGAGACTCTGTACGGCCGCGTGCGCTACCTGCCGGACGTGGCGAGCAAGAACCGGAATCTCCGGGAGAACGCCGAGCGCATGGCGATCAACGCGCCGATCCAGGGCACGGCTGCCGACATCATGAAGATCGCCATGATCCGGCTGGACCGGCGGCTCGAGAAGGAGCGGCCGAAGGCGAAGCTGCTGCTGACGGTGCACGACGAGCTGGTGCTGGAGGTGCCGGAGGGGGAGGCGGAGGCGGTGGCGGAGGTGGCGAAGGAGGAGATGGGCGGGGTGTGCGAGCTGGCGGTGCCGTTGGTGGTGGACGTGGGGTGGGGGGCGAGCTGGTACGAGGCGAAGGGGTAGGGCCGGGGCGGGGGCTCTCCCCGAGGGAACGGTGCGGCTTACCAGGACTTCGGGACGCAGGAGCCGCGCCTCGGCATGGCCCGCGCTCGGCCGGCTCGGACTCCGGAAGGCTCGAGAGGGCGAGGTCCATGACGTCCCTCGGAGGAGAGCCCCCGCCCCTCCGGGGTCGGGCTCTGCGACACTGCTCTTCTTGGCAGCGAGGCCTTCTCCTCCGGGGCCGGGCTCTGTGGCGTCGCGCCTTCTCGTCGCGAGCTTGGAAGACTTCGGTGTCGGAGCCTGCGGTTGGGGCAGGCCGCTCGCCTGGAGGAGGATGGATGGGGGACCGGCGGGGTGGCTTCCTCATGGTGCGTCGTTCCCCAGAGCCGGCCGTGAGTAACGGTCGCCGGGCGGAGTGCGCCAGGGAACGGGCGACGGGGGACGGCCGTGAGCGACGCTCCGAAAGAACTAGTCGTGCTTCCTTTCGCGGCAGATGAGACAAGGGCAACCTCTCCGGGTGTAGTGGCGAAGCCCGTGAAGCCCAGTTGCCGTCCTGTAGAATTTCCTAAATATTAGCTTGAATCGATCCTCCTCGCCCTTCTCCAGATAGCGACGAACCGCGTATGCGCATAGATCCACCACCTGGACACCAGAGTTGGACCTACTATCGAGGAAGAACGGCGTTTCGATGACTTGCTCGATGTCGCCCCACCGTGTGCCCTCGCTCTGGAAACGCCTCAAGAGCCTAGCGAGCATCTTGGCGCGGTGTTGATCTTCGTCACTGACGAGCAAGCCCCAGACTCCGCGCCCGCGAACTCCCTGATTCTGGAGGAACCTCTCGAATCTCGTGACTACCTGGGTGAAGGCTTGGTCTACTGGATCGGCGCCGACCGCCAGGTGCTCCTTATTAATGGCCTCAGCAAAGAGAGCAATGGGGTGCCGATGATTTCTGGCCTGATAGCTGCCAACCGCAGCAAGCGCCTCATCGACCAGGGCGGCTCGCTCCGCCCAAGTCAGATGCGCGTACGATTTTGTCTCTCTGAACGCTCGCCGTTCGTTCTTTAGGCGTGCCGGAGGTAGAGTTGGCCAAACATCGTGCTGTATGCGGTTTCTCTCGGCGAGGACTGCGTCGCGCCTAGCCAGATAGTCAAGGTCCTCGAAGCCGGCTATGGATTGACCAGGAACTGGCCTTATCATCCAGCCTGCATGTAGTTCGAACTCGTCCACATCCCCCAATACGTACTTCCGCTTGACGGCGCGAATCTTCTTAGTCAGACGGAACCACGTTCCCACGTGGACTGCGAGCCCGAGTAGGACGTAGTGGCTATTTGTGGGTTGGTTGCGTTCCGGAACGCCCGAGGCGTCTAGATACAAGATATACATGCAAAAAATAAACCCGGGGGGCCCGTCGGCCCTGCGAGTCGCGAAGCGTCTCTCCCGGGGATGCGACGAGCCTAGCGTCCGCTTTCGGAAAAGTCAACGCTAGTTCACAAGACCCACAAAAGGAAGCGCGATCGTTGAGATAGAGAAGCGCACCTCGCAGTCGCTGCCGGAAGAGTAGCCGGGATCGGCCGCTGAAGGTTGGAGGGTCTGTTCCCTCAGAGCTTGCCTTCAGGGGCGCCGCTGTGGGGTCCGATGTCCGCGCCCGAGGTCTTGGCCGTTCCCAGTGCCACCGCCGAAGAGTCCGACCCCGGAGGGCCGGGGTCTCCCGACCGGCGACGTCTGAGCCCTGCCGGCGCGATGACCTTGGGAAGGCTTCCGACGTTTCGGGGCAGGGCGAAGCCGAGGTGCGCGCCGACGTCACACCGCCGTGCGAGCAGCGCGCACCGTTCGCGAGGGCGGGAGACCTCGGCCCGGTCTTATTTTCTCTTCATGAGGCCCCACAGCAGGTTGCGGCGCCCGGAGCTGGGGAGGTAGCCCTCCTCTGCGGCTCGTACGTCACTCACCGAGACGAACGCCTTCGGGCTCTTCGTGCGCACGATCTCCAGCAGGCGGCCCAGGTGCTTGCGCTTCGCGATCGTGAAGATCAGCCGTACCCGGCCGTGGAGGCCCCGGGCCGCCACCCGGGTCACTCCGAAGCTCTCGGCCCGGAGCGACTCGATCAGAGCCGAGGCGTCCTCGCGCGTGATGATCCGCACCGCCACCAGCCCGAGCGCGATCCGTCGCTCGAGGACCACCCCCACGCCCGTCCCCGTGGCATAGCCGCCGGCGTAGGCCACGTAGTTGATCCAGTGGTCCAGGTGCTGGAACACCTGCGACAGGGCGATCAGCCAGATCAGGCTCTCGAAGAAGCCGGTGAACGCAGCCCACCGGCTCATCCCCCGGGAGATCAGGATGATCCGGAAGGTTCCCAGGGAGACGTCGCTCACCCGGGCCGCGAAGATCAGCACCGGCGCCAGCCAGATGGCGTCGCCGAGCAGCGAGAACAGGTCGAACATCTACCGGATCGCCCCCCTCACCCTCGGGGAGGAGACGGACACGAGCTCCCAGGTCTCACGAGGCATTCGGACGGGTCGGTCCCTTGCGTCCGGGTGTGGTCATCGGCCGAGGAGGATCAGGATACCGGCCACCAGCGCCAGGATGCCCTGGAGGATCGGCCCGTACGGGATTGTGACGCCGAGCAACAGGACCACTCCGACGAGGATCAGGTAAACGGCCAGAAGCTTCATTCCCAATGCGTGCTTGAACATCGCGGCTCTCCTTTCGAGGCCCGGGACTGCCCCTCAGGCCGCTGCAGGGGGACACATCCGGGCGCCCCGGCAGTTGGCCGGGGATGCTTTCACGGGCTCCTATGGAAACATGGACGGCGACAGGCCGAGGTCCACGATGCTGCAGCTGTCGATGGCCGGCACGCCCAGCTCCCGGGCGCGTTCGAGCACCGCGGCGTCGGCGGCGCCCGGGTTGAACCAGACCTCCTGGGCCCCCTTGGCGGCGATCTCGGGGAGCAGCTCCAGGCTCACCGGTGGTGGCAGGTAGACGCTGATCCGCTCGACCGGGACCGGCACCTCGGCCAGGGAGCGGTAGGCCGTCAGGCCCTCCACCGGCTCGGCCCTCGGATTCACCGGGTAGACCTCCCAGCCCGCCTGGACGTGCGCCCTCACGCTCTTGTTGCCGAACTTGCTGTGATCGGGCGAAGCCCCCAACACGGCGACTCGTTTCATCACGGCCTCCTGTGCACTTTCTTCAACCTCCCACCTGAGATCGTCCCCAATCCTACCCTCCCGGGCGTCCAAGCCTTGCCCCGGTGCGACGCGAACGGATCCAGCGGATCCACCGGTCTGGAAGAGGCACGCTGGGGGCGTAGGCAAGGACGCAGAGCGTGGGCCTCTGGGTGCCTTCGTCGAAGCATCCTGACAAGAAGAGGCTGCGGCGGGCGCCCCCCCGGCGGGGGACTGGATACCGGGGGAGGAGCTGCCCTTCCGCAGCCTCGGAGTCGTTCGAGGTGGCGGGCGGCTGGAGGACCACCCGCTTCGTACGACGCTCGGAGACTGTGCAATACCAATGCCCGGGCACCGGTCAGCGGTGCCGGACGATCATGCGCTCGTCGCCCAGGCGGCGCGTGACGCCGGTCGAGTCGAGATGCTCGAGCAGCGGGATCGCCCACTTGCGGCTGAGGCCGAATTGCTCCTTGAACTGCGGGACCGAGAAGCGCTCCCAGCCGGTGGCCTCGAGATCGTCCCGGAGGCCCTCGACCGCGGAGGCCGCCAGCAGCAGCCCGCCCGGCAGGCGGACAAGCCGGCTCCGCTCGGTCAGGTAGCGGATCACGCCTTCGAGGATCTGGGGCTTGGCGCCGAGCTCCCGGCCCAGCTCCTCGGGAGAGCCGGGGGTGAGGCCGGCGGCGGCGAAGCGCTCCACCACCGCCCGGGCGAGGGTGGACTCTTCTCCGGTGAGCTCGGCGCGGCGGCCGGGCAGGGTCACCAGGTCGCCGTCGACGGCCAGCACGTCCTGGGCCGCGAGCCACTGGAGGTAGACGTCGGCGAGCTCGGCGCCGCGGCCGGGGAAGATCCGGCGCACCGCCTCGGCCTTCGGCATGCCACGGGCCAGCCGATCGCGGTCGAAGTAGGTCCCGAGGGCTTTCGCGGCCCGCTCGGTGATCTCCCGGTAGGCGGCGGGAGCGATCCAGCGCCGCGCGCGGCCGCTCCCGGCTCCCTCGGGGACCGCCAGGAGCTTCTGCTCGCCCGCCAGGGCGGTGAGACGCCGGGAGACCTCGCCCGGGTCCTCGCCCAGGCGGCGGGCGGCCTCGTCGGCGGCCAGGCCGCCGGCTCCGGCCTCGCGGGCCCAGTGGAGGAGGGCCGCGGTGGTCGCCGCTCCCGCGTCGAGACCGTCCATGCGAAGCGCCTCGCCCGCGGCCGCCAGGTCCCGGAGGCGCCGGGCGCCGGGCCGTGGGTCGAGCACCCGGCCGCCCCCGAGGGTGGTCTCGGGCGAGGGCCGGCGCAGGATCAGCCGATCGCCCCGGATCGCCACCAGCGGCTCGCTGAGCCGGACCTCCGCCAGGCCGGTGCCACCGGGGGCGATCTCGCCGGGCGCTCCGTCTATGGGCAGCGGGCGGAGCTTTCCCAGGACCTCGCTCGAGAGCAGGTGGAGGCGCACCGGGGTGAAGCCGCGCAGGGGCTCCGGGGCGTCGGGTAGAAGGCGGACCTCGGCGAGCAGGCGGCGGGTGGCCTCGAAGCGCCCCGGCGTCGCCGCCTCCTCGCCCCGGGCGAGCTCCTCCAGGCCGACGCCGGCGAGCTGGAGCGCCGAGCGCTCTCCGGCGACCGCCTCGGTCCGCGGCCGGCCGTGCACCTGGATGCTCCGCACCCGGGCGGCGGTGCCGGGTCCGGGCAGGATCTCCAGGCTGTCGCCCACGGCGACCCGGCCGCTGGTCAGGGTGCCGGTCACGATGACGCCCAACCCCTTGAGATGGAAGGCGCGGTCGATGGGCAGGCGGGCCGGCAGGGCGAGGGCGGGGTCTTCGTCGGGAGAGCGCGCCTGGGCGGTGGCGAGCTCGACGAGAGTCCGCTCGAGCTCCTCGAGGCCCGCGCCGCTGACGCTCGACACCGGGAGGATGCGGGCGCCGGCGTAGGGAGTGGGCTCCAGCAGCTCCTCGACCTCCAGGCGGGCGAGCTCGACCAGGTCGGGCTCCACCAGGTCGACCTTGGTCAGGGCGACCAGGCCGGCAGGGATGCCCAGGAGGGAGCAGATCGCCAGGTGCTCGCGGGTCTGGGGCTTGACCCCCTCGTCGGCCGCCACCACCAGCAGCATCACCCGGATGCCGCCGAGCCCGGCCAGGGCGTTGCGCAGGAAGCGCTCGTGGCCCGGGACGTCGATGAAGCCGATCTGGAGCGTCGAGCCGTCCGTGAGCTCCCGCTCGAGGTGGGCGAAGCCGAGATCGATGGTGATCCCGCGCTCCTTCTCCTCGGCCCAGCGGTCGCAGTCGATGCCGGTCAGCGCCTCGACCAGGCGGGTCTTGCCGTGGTCGATGTGCCCGGCGCTCCCCACCACCACGCGCCGGGTGGCCCCGGCCGGCGGGTCGGGCTTCTGACCAGGACGGGGGCCGGGACGAGCGCCGGAGCCCGACGCTGGAGCGGGTGGACTCATCCCGCCGAGTTCTGGAGCACGTCCCGGACCACCCGGCTGAGGGCGGCGTTGTCGGCGCGGCCGGCGAAGCGCTGGATCATGGCGGGCATCACCGTGCCCATGGCGGCGAGGCCGGAAAGTCCGTTCTCGGCGACGTAGGCCTCCACGGTGGAGCGGATCTCGTCCTCGCCGGGTCCGGCGGGCAGGTAGGTTTCGAGCTCCTCGATCTCCCGCCGCTCCTTGGCCGCCTGCTCGGGTCGGTCGCCCTTCTCGAACTGCTCTGCCGCCTCCTGGCGCTGTTTGATTCCGCGGCGTACGAGGCCCAGGAAGGCGCCCTCATCCACCTCCTCGCCGCGCCGGATGCGCTCGTTTTTCAGGTCGGCGAGGAGCATGCGCAAGGTGCTCACCCGCTCCTTCTCCCGGGCCTTCATGGCGGTCTTGAGGGCCGCCTCGATGCGTTGCTGCGGTGTCTCGGCCATGTTGGGATTATAGGCGGAGCTGAAGGGAGGGCGCAGCGGTCCCGTAGAATCGCCGCGATGCCCGAGCCGCCCAGTTTCGAGATCCGCCTGGCCAAGGAGGACTTCAAGTTCTCGGCGGCCCACTTCACCCTCTTCCCCGGTGGGCGGGCGGAGCTCCTCCACGGCCACAACTACCGGGTGCGCGTGGTCCTCGTCGGCGGCCACCTGGACGAGGTTGGTCTGCTGGTGGACGTGGCCGCGGTCAAGCGGCGGATCCGGGCCTCGTGCCGCGCCCTCGACGAGCGCACCCTGATCCCCGAGCGCACGGGTCGCGAGAGCCGCCTGGAGTTGCGCGTGGCCGACGGCGCTGTCGAGGTCCGGTTCGACGGGCGGACCTACCGGTTCCCGGCGGACGACGTGGTGCTGGTTCCCATGGAGAACGTCTCGATCGAGCTTCTGGCGCGCAGGCTCTGGGACGAGATCGCCCCGGAGCTGGCGGGGACTCCGGTAGAGACCCTGAGCGTGGAGGTGGAGGAGACTCCGGGTCAGAGCTGCGCCTACCGGGCAGCCATCGGGACTCCCCCTCACCACGCTCTGCCTGGCTGAGAAGCGGGACGCCGTACGCGCCGCGTGCACCTCGTCTTCCTCAACTCTTGGACCCTGGCCCCCGAGAAGGGCACCGGCACCGCCGTGGCCATCGCCGGCCTGGCCGAGGCCCTCGAGGGGCTGGGCCACCGGGTGACCTGGATCAGCCCCGGGATCGGGACGGGAGGGCGCCCCCGCCGGTCCGTCCGGCTCCCGGGCCGCCTGCTGTTCAACCTGACCCTCCCCCGACGCCTGAGGGCCACTCTCGCCCGGCACCGCGGGCGCCGCGAGACGACCCGGCCCGTCGACGCCGTGGTCGGCTTCGATCTCGACGGCTGCTTCCTGCCGGTGCCGGAGGGTCCCCCCGGCGCCCGGCCGATCCGGGCCGTCGCCTTGAAGGGAGTGGCCGCGGAGGAGCGGGAGCACGAGGCGGGTCTCCCCGGCCTCTCCCTCGGCCTCCTGGCCCGCCTCGAGGGGCGGAGCGCCCGCCGCGCCGACCGGGTGGTGGTGACCAGCGAGCACTGCCGGCGGGTGGCGGAGTCCGCCTACGGCCTCGCCCCGGAGCGCCTCGCGGTGGTGCCGGAGGGCCTCCGGCTGGCCGATTGGGAGGGGCCGCCCGCCGGGGGGTCCGGGGGCGGGTCCGAGCTCGGGTCTGGGGGCGCGGTCATCCTCAGCGTGGCGCGACAGTACCCGCGGAAGGATACGGCGACCCTCCTGGCCGCCCTGCCCGCGGTTCTGCGTGCCCACCCGCGAGCCCGGTTGCGGATCGTCGGCGGCGGTCCGGAGCTGCCCGCCCTCGAGGCCCGGGCCCGGGCCCTGGGTCTCGGTGAGGCGGTGAGCTTCCTGGGCGAGGTGCGGGCCGACCGGGCCGTGCGCCGGGAGTACTTCGGGGCGGACGTGTTCTGCCTGCCCAGCCTGCAAGAGGGGTTCGGGATCGCTTTCCTGGAGGCGATGGCGGCCGGGCTGCCGGTGGTGGGCGCGGCCGCCGGGGCCGTGCCGGAGGTGGTGCCGGACGGTGAGGCGGGTCTGCTGGTGCCGCCCCGCGATGCGGAGGCGCTGGCCGGGGCCCTGATCCGCCTGCTGGGCGACGCGGACCTCCGGCGCCGCCTCGGCCGGGCCGGCCGCCGCCGGGCCCGGGGCTACGACTGGTCCATCGTGGCGGGACGTTTCCTCGCCGCCCTCGGTCTCGGGCCGCCCTGACCGGGTTCAGCCTTCCAAACGCTTTCCGAGCGCCTTCTCCACCTCGTCGGGCAGCGGAAACCGCCCGCTCGCCCTCTTCGAAAACAGGGTCTCTCCGTCCAGGGTGACCTCGAAGACGCCGCCCCGTCCCTTGACGAGCTCGGCCTCGAGGTCGAAACGCTGCTGGATCGAGTCCGCCAGACCGGCGGCGCGGGGGCGGTAGTTTCAAGCGACGCAGTACTCGATGCTCAGGTGATGGCTCACGAGATTCTCCTCTCTCCGATCCGGGCTCGCCGCGTGGCAGGATTCAAGCACTCATTGTACCCGTGCCCCTGGCCGCCGCCCGCAGACCGCCCCGGCGGCCGCTCTGCGATACACCTCGCGGAGCCGGCGGACGTCGGGCACCACCTCGACCTCTGCGAATCCGGCCCGCTCCAGGTTCGCCACCCACAGCTCGGGCGTGAGGAAGCCGGGATGGGGGCGCAGCTCCGGGTCCGTCTCGACCTCCCGGAAGCTCTCGAGGGGCAGGAAGGTCATCTCGGCGACCAGTGGCTGGCCCGGGAACGGGCGTAGACACTCGCCGAGCACCAGGCGGCCACCCGGCGCCAGGGCCTCCCGGGCCTCGCGGAGCGCATGGCCCAGGTCGACGGCGACGTGGAACACGTTCACCGCGTAGATCAGGTCGAGGCCCCCGGGCTCGATGCCCTGGCCTGCGGGCCCCGACCAGGGCCGGTCTATGTCGAGAGCCCCGTCGACGAGAGGCACCTCGGGCCAGCGGCCGGCGATCGTCCGCACCGCCCGCCGGCGGAGCATGCCGGCCGGCTCGGTGAGGCGGTAGGTCGCGAGACGGTCCAGTTGGCCGT
This sequence comes from uncultured Acidobacteriota bacterium, assembly GCA_963739795.1. GTDB lineage: Bacteria > Acidobacteriota > Thermoanaerobaculia > Multivoradales > DATKCC01 > CAVUBL01. Next base: position 60,990 of record CAVUBL010000020.1, read on the forward strand.
GGGCCGCGAGCGCCTCGACCAGCGCCTCGCTGCCGCTCCCCGCACCGGCGCCCACTTCCAGGACGCGGAGCGCTCCCTCACCGGGCAGCCGGTGGACCGCGGCGACGGCCGCCAGCCGGTTGTTCAGGGCGTAGACCGGATTGCCGTTGGCGAAGAACCGCGCCCAGAGCCCGATCTTCCCGGGAGAGAGGAGCGCGTCCTCGCCGCGCACCTCGCCCCGGGCCACGCGCGGCCAGGCCTCGCCCGCCGCGTCGAGGAGCTCGACGAAAGGGGCGTTTTCCGGTCCGTAGTCGAGGATCGCTTCGCGCACGGCGCGAATCTGCGCCGACCGCGCCGCCTCCCGCGCCCCGAACCGCCGGCCTTTACCGTGGTCGGGCCCGTGCCCCGGTGCGCCCACGGCGTGGACCTCTCCAAGGGCGGCGAGCTGCTCGAGAATCCACGAAAGGGGAAAGGCGAAGCCCGGGGCGAGATCGAGGGCCGCGGCGAGGTCGGCCGCGGTGGCGCCGCCCTCCGGGGCGGCCCGGAGCGCCGCGGGAAGGCCCAGGCGGTGGGCGATCTCCAGGGCCCACTCCCGGACATAGCGCTCCAACAGCTCGACGCTCCAGTACAGGCGATCGTCGAACAGGGACTTGGGCACCTCGCCCAGGAGGTCGTAGAAGCGCGGATCGAGGACATCGGGCGGGAGCCGGGAGGGCATGGCGCGCCATTGTAGAACCAACCCCCGCCGTCCCGCCGGGGAAGGGGATGCGGGGGGCACCCGGTAGGAGTCGTCCCCTTCCCCCCCGTGGGGTGGGAAGGGGATCGAGGGGATGCGGGGGGCACCCGGTAGGAGTCGTCCCCTTCCCCCCCGTGGGGTGGGAAGGGGATCGAGGGGATGCGGGGGGCACCCGGTAGGAGTCGTCCCCTTCCCCCCCGTGGGGTGGGAAGGGGAATCGAGGGGATGCGGGGGGCACCCGGTAGGAGTCGTCCCCTTCCCCCCCGTGGGGTGGGAAGGGGAATGAGGGGATGCGGGGGGCACCCGGTAAGCCAGGGCGCGCCATTGTAGACTACGCATCCCACAGGAGAGCGCCCCCATGACCGTCGACTTCGAAACCCTCCCCCCCGACCTGGAAGAGCTCGATCCGGAAAGCCGCGGGCGGGCGTTGCGCCTCGCCGTCCACGTCCGCGGCCTTCTCGAGGAGCTCGGTCTGGACCTGGCCGATCCCAACCTCCAGGGGACCGACCTGCGGGTGGCGAAGATGTACCTGGAGATGTTCCACGGCCTGCTGGAAGGCTCCGAGCCGAACGTCACCACCTTCCCCAACGAGGAGGGGTACAGCGCCATGGTGATGGAGAAGGAGATCCCCTTCTACTCCATGTGCGTGCACCACCTGGTGCCGTTCTACGGCCACGCCCACGTCGCTTACATCCCGCGGGACCGGATCATCGGCCTGTCGAAGATGGCCCGGATCGTGGAGTTCTACGCCAAGCGGCCGCAGCTCCAGGAGCGGCTCACCGAGCAGGTCGTCGGCTTCCTCCAGGAGCAGCTCAACCCCCTGGGAGCCATGGTGGTGGTGGAGGCCCGGCACCTGTGCGTCGAGATGCGGGGGGTCAAGAAGCCGGGGGCGGTCACCGTGACCTCGGCGATCCGCGGCACCTTCTACCGCAAGGAGGTCCGGGAGGAGTTCCTGGACCTGCTTCGCCGTGGGTGAGCCGCCGCTCGAGCGGACCCGGAGCGCCGTGCGTCTCGCGCTTCTCGGCGCCGCGGCGCTCGCCCTGGTCGCCTGCGGCTCGGGCGGTGCCGCCGCGCCGTCGGCCCGCCCGGCCGACCTGGTGAACACGAGCCTCGGGCCGGACTACGCGAGCTGGCTGGTGGGCCCGGTGGCCCGGATGGCGACGCCCGAGGAGATCGAGACCTACTCGCGCCTGACCAGTGACTTCGCGGCGGGCGACTTCATCGAGGGCTTCTGGAGCCGCCGGGATCCGGACCCCGGCCGGCCCGGCAACGCGGTGCGCCTGGAGTTCGAGCGGCGCGCCGCCGACGCCGACCGGCAGTACGGGGAGGCCGGCGTCCTCGGCCGCCGGACCGCCCGCGGCACGATCTACGTGCTCTACGGCAAGCCGGAGAAGGTCTCCTTCGAGGTCGCCCCCCGGAACGGCTCGGCGATCGAGGTCTGGACCTACGCCGAGGACGCGCCCCCGGGCCTGGACGGGAAGCGCCCCGCCCACTTCTACTGGTTCCACAAAGAGGGCGGAGTCACCACCTTCTACCAGCCGGGCGGCAGGGCCGCCGTCCCGCCCCCGGGCTGAAGGCGCACTTCGGGTCCGGGAGAGGAACGACCATGAGCCGACAACGAGCCGTCTTCGCCGGCAGCGGGATCGCCGTGCCTCCGATCTGTGTGGACAACCATCGGCTCGCCCGGATCGTCGATACCAACGACGAGTGGATCCAGGAGCGCAGCGGCATCGTCACCCGCTACTACGTGGAGCCCGGCACCGGGTCCGCCGACCTGGGCGCCCAGGCTGCCCGAGCGGCCCTCGAGGACGCGGGCGTGGAGCCGGACGAGATCGACTACCTGGTCCTCGCCACCATGACCCCGGACCACTACTTCCCCGGCTCCGGTCCCCTGGTCCAGGAGCGCCTGGGGATGTCCTCCCTGCCGGCCCTCGACATCCGGCAGCAGTGCGCGGGCTTCGCCTACGGCCTCCAGACCGTCGACGCGCTGATCGGCAGCGGCACGGCGAAGACGGTCCTCCTGGTGGGCACCGACGTGCACACCTCGCTGATGCCCTTCTCCGAGCGGACCTGGGAGGTGCTGCTGGGCGACGGGGACGATGTGCTCTCGGAGGAGGAGTTCACCTGGAACTCCCAGTTCCGCCACCTCCTCGTCCTGTTCGGCGACGCCGCCGGCGCCATGGTCTTCCGCGCGGCGTCGGGCGAGGACGGCCGAGGCATCCTCACCTCGCGCCTCTACGCCGACGGCAACCACAAGGACATCCTCTACGTCCCGGGCGGTGGCTCCGCGCGGCGCCCCTTCGTGACCGGAGAGATGGTGGCCAAGGGGGAGACCGTGCCGGTCATGGACGGTCGCCAGGTCTTCAAGCTGGCGGTCTCGCGCATGCCCGAGGTCACCCTCGAGGTCCTGGCCGACCAGGGGTACGGCATCGAGGATCTCGACCTGTTGGTCATGCACCAGGCCAACCTGCGGATCAACGAGGCCTCGCGCAAGGCCCTCGGCCTGCCGGAGGAGAGGGTCTTCAACAACATCCAGAAGTACGGCAATACCACCTCGGCCACCCTCCCCCTCGCCTTCCACGAGGCGCGGGCCGAAGGCAAGGCCCCCGAGGGCTCCCTGGTCGCCTTCACGGCCCTCGGGGCGGGCCTCCACTGGGGCTCGGTCCTGATGCGGATGTGACCAAGGCTCGCGCGGGGACCGGTGGGGACTGGCGGGGACTGGGGGTTGTGCGGGCGATCGGATAAGATCCAGCCGCCATGTATCGTTTCGTGAAGCGGCTCCTCATCCTCCTGGGCACTCTCGGCCTGGGCGCGCTGGCCTACGGCCTCCTGAGAAACGAGGGAGAGCTCGGCGCGCCGGAGGAGGCCGACCTCCCGGCCGCCCCGGAACCGGAACCGGCCGAGGCGCGGTCGGCCGCTCCCCCCAGCCGGTGTGCCGCCACGACCAAGGGCGGCAAGCGCTGCGGCCGCGAAGCCCAGCCGGGCTCGCGCTACTGCTGGCAGCACGGCGGGTAGGCCCGCAGCGGGGAGCGCCGCGGCGCCCCCCTACGGCCGCGTCGTCGTCCGGTCAGCGGCTCGCCTTGGCCGCCGGCTTCGGCGGGGCCGCCTTGGGCTCCACGACCTCGAGTGCCTGGTTGGCCTGGACGTCGGTCAGCGTCTGAACGGTCCCGGACGGCCACCTCACCACGATCTTGTCGGCCTTCGTGGCCGTGCCCAGGCCGAAGATCGGCTGCACCTGGGACTGGGAGAGGTAGCTCCCGCCCGTGCGCACCAGCCAGCGCTGGGTACCGCCGCCCGCGGTCAGCTCGATCTTCGCCCCGATCCCGTCGCGGTCGCTGCGCGTGCCGCGCAGGTTCAGGCGCAGCCAGTTGCCCAGCCCCGGCCCCCGGTTCTCGAACAGGGCCGCCTTGCCTCCGTTGGAGGTCACCACCAGGTCCGGGTCGCCGTCGCCGTCGAGGTCGCCGTAGGCGGCCCCACGGGCCACCCTGGGCTTCGAGAGGTCCCGCACCGTCGCCGCGGGAGCGGCTACGAACTTGCCGTTGCCGGTGTTGTGGAAGAGCTGGGAGGGCTGGGCGTAGAGGACCCGGGGCTGGACCTGCTCGATGTCCGGATCGAGGTGACCGTTGGCCAGGAACAAGTCGAGCCAGCCGTCCAGGTCGTAGTCGAAGTAGAAGGCGCTGAAGGTGAGGGTGAGGAGCGTCTTGCGACCCAGCTCGGAAACCGGCGCCACGTCCACGAAGAGCTCGTTGCCCTCGTTGCGGTAGAGGGCGGCCATCTCGTTGGCGAAGTTGCCGATCACCAGCGAGGGCCGGCCGCTGCGGTCGTAGTCGGCGGCGTCGATCCCCATGCCGCCTCGGGCCACGCCGGTCTCGGAGAAGGCCATGCCCGAGGCCACGCCGATCTCCTCGAAGGTGCCGTTGCCCTTGTTGCGGTAGAGCAGGTTGGGCTGGGTGTCGTTGGCCACGGCGAGGTCCTCCCAGCCGTCGCCGTCCAGGTCGAGGACGGCGACGCCCAGGGACTTGGCCGTCGGCTTGTAGAGCCCCGCTTCCTTGGTGGCGTCCACGAAGGTGCCGTCGCCCTTGTTGCGGTAGAAGCGCGGCGAGGCGCCGGGGTAGGACTCGGGGGTGCAGAAGGCCTTGGACTCTCCGTCGAGGGTGCAGAACAGGTCGGTCTTGGGGGTCCAGGTCACGTAGCGGGTGGCGTAGATGTCCAGGTCCCCGTCGTGGTCGGCGTCGAGCATGGCGACCGAGACGCCGAACTCGTAGGTGCGCGAGATTCCCGCCTGCTTCGACACGTCGGTGAAGTGCCCACCGTCGTTGCGCAGCAGGTAGTCGGTGCCCAGGCAGGAGAGGTAGAGGTCCTCGTCGCCGTCGTTGTCGATGTCACCGGCCGCGCCGCCCATGCAGTAGGCGGGGATGTCGAGGCCCTCTTTCTTGGTGGCGTCCTCGAACTTGAACCCGCCCTTGTTCAGGTAGAGCTTCTGGGTGGCGTGCTTGCCCGGGGACTTGGCGACGCCCGGGAAGCTGTGGCCGTTGAGGAACAGGATGTCCAGGCGGCCGTCGCCGTTGGCGTCGAACAGGACGACGCCGGAGCCCATGGTTTCGGGAAGCCACTTCTTGCCGAAGCCACCGGTCTGCTGGGTGAAGTCCACGCCACTCGACGCGGTGACGTCGACGAAGCGGGGACCGTCGGCGGCCGCCGCCGGCAGGGCGAGGAGGACGAGGAGACAGGACGCTGGGAGGACTTTCAGGCTCATGATGGTCGTTCGCTGGGTCTCGAGTTCAGTTCGACGTGGAAGGCGGATACATGCCGGCGGCTCAGCCGCCGCCCCCTCCGGCGGTGATCCCCATCACCTTCTGGTCGCCGTGGGCGGCGAGGAAGGCCTGGATCTCCTGGCGGTTCGGCGAGCCGTGCTCGTGGACCGCCTGGCGCTCGTTGTTGTCCTCCGGGTGGGTCTCCCGGTAGACCCGGGTGAGCTCCTGGGAGGGCTCGTCCGCCTTGAACCGCTCGTAGAGGGCCTGCTCGTGGCGGGAGCTCTCCAGGTCGCCCACCCCCCGGTAGGCGAGCATCAGGGTGTAGTGCGCCATCAGGTCTTCGGGGTCGATGTCCAGGACCTTCTTGAGCTCGTCGATCGCCGCCGGGTAGTCGCGGCGCAGGAAGAGGACGCGGCCGATCTGGTTGCGCACCACCCGGTCGTACGGGTACTGGGCGGCGGCGGTCCGCAGGTGCTCGAGGGAGGAGTCGTACTGGCCCTCTTCCTTGTCGACCAGGCCCAGGAAGTAGTGGGCCCGGGGGAGCTTGGGCTCGATCTCCAGGGCCTTGCCGAGGACGCGGCGGGCCTCGGCGAGGTCGCCCTCGGCCACCGCGACGCGGCCCAGGTTCACCCAGCCGTCGACGTAGCCCGGCTGGAGCTCGGTCACCTTGTCGAAGGCGAGGCGCGCGCTGCGCAGGTCCCCCTGGCGCAGGAAGCCGATGCCGTAGTCGTTCCACCGCTCCCGGTCCACGCCGGGCTTCTCCTGCGGGTGGCTCATGTCAGGCAGCGGCGCTCCGGCGTCGACCACGTGGAGGTCCTGGGTGTCCTGGGCCATGACCACGATGGGCAGCTTCGGCACCGTCTTGGTGGGGCCGGAGATGCGGCTCGGGTCGACCTTGTAGACCAGGCCCCGGTCGTCGTAGCCCGGGGCGACCAGGTCCCGCTCGCTCTTCGGCGGCAGGCCCGAGTAGGCGTAGCGGGTGTTGAAGAACGAGAACTTCCGGTAGTTGAGCCGCGCCACGAGGTGGATCGTGTCGGCAGCGTCCTTCGGGACGTGCAGGCGAAAGCGCACCGTGTCGGCCGCCCCCGGCGGGATCGCCCGGGCGTAGATCACCGCCCGGGTGGCCCAGGCGTTGCGCTTGTTGATCGGGTTGCCGTGCTCGTCGATGAGCAGTGCACGGTAGAAGTGGGCGCCCTTGTCGACCGGCGTCGACTCGTCGGCCATGCCGCTCCAGAAGATCGTCTTGCCCGCCGAGTCGGTCGCCTTGAGCTCGACCCAGCAGTCGAACGCGTCGATGGTGCCGCCGGGGAAGGCATGGCCCACGCCGCGGGTGCGCACCACCACGTCGATGCGGGTCGAGTCCCCGCGGTGGACGGTCGCCGGGATGCGGTCGAGCGGGGCGTAAACCGGCTCGGCCGGGCCGCGCGGCACGGCGCCGAGGCCGGATCCCACGGCCATCCCCGCCTCCTCGCCGACGGTGGAGGTGGTCGAGAGGGCGGGCCCCTCGGTCGCCAGGCCGCGGCTCTCCTTCGCCGCCTCCGGTGCCCGCCCCTGGGTCATGGCGAAGATGTCCACGGTCACCTGGTTCGCCTGGAGGAAGTCCACCACCTGCTTGAGCTGGGTCTCGTCGTGGTACGCGAAGGGCAGGGCGGTGTTGGCGGCGGGGAAGCGGTGGGAATGGACCTTGCCGTCGATGTTGCCCGCGTCGTTCGACGAGACCTGGGGCATGTGGCAGTCGGGGCACGCCTTCGGGCTCGCCGGGTAGTAGAACGACCGGGCGCCGAAGCCGGAGACGCCGCTCGCCTGCCAGGCGTCGTACTCGTCGAAGCCGCGAATCCACCGGTAGTGGTTCACCGGCTTGTCCAGATGCACCTTGTGGCACGCCGAGCACATCTTGGGCACGTCGGAGTCGCTGAAGAACGGCTTGATGAAGGTCCGGCGGTGGGGCTCGGGATCCATCCGTACCAGGAAGTCGTGGAGTCCGGCGAGGAGCGGGTTCTTGTTGGTCGCCAGGCGGTGGAGGGCCGGGATGGTGATCTCGTAGTTCCCGTTCCCCATGGTGTTGTGGATCTCGGAGATCATGTGGCAGGCGGTGCAGGTGATGCCCGCCTGGGCCTGGGGCGTGTTCACGATCTTCTCGATGGGGGTGTCCATCATCCCGGACTGGAGGATCGCCGGGTCGTGGCAGCCACCGCACCACTTCGAGGGCTGGACGCCCACCACGTTCTGCATGTACTCCACCGACTTGCGGTACCACTGGTTGTTGAAGCTCGCCCGGTGGTGCGCCGAGCTGTTCCACTGCTCGAGGATGTCGGGATGGCAGCCCGAGCGGCCACAGCTCTGGGGGTCCATGTAGATCCTGGAGGGCACCAGCCCGCCGTGGCTGTTGGAGACCGAGGACGGGAAGTACGGGCCCTTGGGGCCGCCCATGGCCTCGTCGTCCATGCTCACCGGAGCGGGCGTGTTGACCACCACGTCCTTCGGGTCGGGATGGGTGCGCTGGTAGAGCAGGGCCGCCGCCGGCAGGATGACGGCGAGGGCCAGGCCCACCGCGCTCCAGCGCCAGAGGCTCCCCCCCCGGCGCGCCAGTCCCCAGGCGGCGATCCCCACCAGCCCGGCCAGGGCCAGACCCCAGTGGATCGGCACCAGGAAGTAGGTCGGCCGCCGGTTGCCCACGGCGAGGAGCACGACCGCCACCAGGCCCGAGGCGAGGAGCAGGCCACCGGAGGCGAAGAGCAGCTTCTCGGAGCGCCGGCGCCACCACCAGGGCAAGAAGAGCGCCGCCGCGGCGAGGCCGAGGGCGAGGTGGGCCAGGAGGCTGAAGAAGTAGAACGGGCGCGGGTCGCCGGAGGCGGCCAGGTAGGCGCTGTTGGCGACCAGGAGCGCGCCGCAGAGGGCGAGGAGGCGGTTCTTGTCGAGACTCATCGGGTTCCGTCGGGGCTGTCGGTGGGTCCGGAGACCTGGAGGTGGTGTCGCGAGCCGTCTCGGTGCCGGGGGCGAGGGGGAAGTCTACTTCAGCCCTCTCCGCGCCCGTCCGGGAGCCTCCCGGGGCGCACCGCCAGGAAGTTTGCCGTAGCCCACACTGTCGCGCAACGGTTGTGCCAACTCGCCGCCGGTTCGCGGGTTCCTGGACAAGTCGCTTGTTCCCAAGGAATTACACGGAATGCGGCGGTTGCGGTGGGGAGGCGCGGGGTGCTCGGTGGCTCATAAATTCTGCGAGCTCCGCGAGACTCGGCCTCGTGATCCGCGCCGCCGAGCGCCCCGGAGGGAGACCGGACGGGGTTCCCGATCGGTGGCGTAATTTCTATGAAGAGCGATCCGGTCGGTTGAATCGATCAGGGACCGGGCGGCAGGGGAGCCTTCGGGGACGGGGTGTTCCTGGGCTGGCGGCGGAGCAGGACGAGCTCCACGGCCTGGAAGAGCTGCCCGGTCCGTTGCTTCCACTGGTCCGGCCCGAGGGTCTCGGGCGCCGCCGAGACCTGGACCACTCCCTCGGCGGCCCCGCCCTGGGGCCCGGGCCGATCGTAGAGCTGGATGCGCAGGGGACCGTGGATCAGCGCCCACTTCGAAGCCACCTCGACCCGCGGATCGAAGGTCGCGCCGACCTGGTGCAGCGCCTCGAGAACGGCGCTCAGGAGCTGCCCGTGGCCGCCGTCGTACGGCGTGGGGAAGGCCTGGCTGGCGATCCGGTGATCCGCCGGCGGGCGCGCCGGCGCCTCCTCCAGGAGGGCCTTGAACTCGGGCGAGTCGGCGACGCCCTCGAAGTTGGGGTCGGTGCGGGCCCGGACCCGATAGAGGTCGTCGAGCTGGATCGCCCGTCGCAGGGTCTCGACCGCCAGGCGGGCGTAGCCGCGTCCGGCGTAGTTGGTGGCCACGAGGTAGTGGGCCGCGGCCGCATCGGGGGCCGATTGGAGGTAGCTCCGGAAGCGCTCGGTGGCTTCCGGGAGTCGCCCCTGGAGGAGGTAGACGGCGCCGGTGTTGAGGTCGTTGTCGGGGTTGTCGGGGTCGAGTGCGTGGGCCTTGGCGAGGGACTCGAGGGCCTTGTCGTACCGGGCCTCGCTGATCTCGAGGCCGGCCCGGTTGAGCCACCCCTGGCGCAGGGTGGGGTCGAGTTGGAGGCAGCGGTCGAGGTCGGCGCGGCCGCCGTCGGTGTCGCCGAGCATGAAGCGGGCGGTGGAGCGCAGGAGGAGGGCGCGGGGGTCGTCTTTGTGGCGGCGGAGGACGGGCTGGACGAGGTCGAGGGCGTCTTGGGGCTTGCCGGCGTCGAGGAGTTTCTGGGCCTGGTCGAGGGTGGGGTCGGCCGCGGGCTTGGTGGCGGCTTGGGCCGGGGGTGCGAGGCCGGCGGTGGCGATGAAGAGCGCTGTGAGGACGAGCTGGCGGGTACGGCGTCTCATAGCTTGGAATTTATCGAATCGTGGGGGGCGAGTACACGCCCGGGGCGCGGTGGCTTTCTCGGCGGCGGACTGCGCCGGCGAGAAACCACGCGCGGCCCCGGGCTGCCGCCTTGGTGGTTGGGATGATGTCCCGCGGCCTGGGGGGAGGAGGGGGGTGGATCGGCGGGGTCGGACTGCTGGGTGACGGCTCTACACGCCCGCGTGCCTGGTGGCTTTCCCGGCGGCGGACTGCGCCGGCGAGAAACCACGCAGGCCCGCGGGCTGCCACCTCGGCGGTTGGGGCAGAAGCCAGTGGACCGGCGGGGTCGGACTCCAGGGCGGGGGGAAGGGTAGAATTCCCCGATGGCTTCCGAGACGACCACGGCCCCCGCTTCCGCCACGAAGAACCCGACTCCGGCCGAGATCGCCGAGGCTTTGCGCTCCCGGGTGATCGGGCAGGAGGCGGCGATCCGGGAGATGGCGATCGCCCTGGCGAAGCACCTGGCCGGCCTGGCCACCGGGAACATCCTGATGATCGGCTCGTCGGGGACCGGCAAGACGACCTTGATGCGGGCGGTGGAGGGGCTGCTGGCCTCGCGGCCGGAGCTCGAGTCCCGCTCGACGGTGATCCGGCTCCACGCCAACGTCCTGGCCGACGAGGCGCGGCGCGGGCGACCGGGGCAGGCGGTGGTGGACCGGCTCCTGGACCGGGTGCGGGAGGATCTCGGGGCCGAGGCGGCGGCGGCGCTCAAACCGGGGGAGCTCCTGGAGCGGGCGTCGCGAGCCCTGGTGTTCGTGGACGAGGTGGACAAGATCCGCTCCCACGTAGGCGATCGGCCCAACGTCGAGGGCATCCGGGCCCAGGAGGCCCTCCTCACGCTGATCGAGAACGAGGCGGTCCAGGTGGAGTTGCCCGCCTGGGCCGGCGGCGGCGGCGCCACGTTCGACTCGAGCGGTCTGCTGTTCGTCTGCGCCGGGGCCTTCGAGGGCCTCTACGACGCGGTCTACGACCGGGTGACCATCGGCCGCGACCGGGGCGCCCTGCAGCCGGTGACGGTGGTCGAAGGGGGCAAGGTGCGCCGGGAGGAGATCTTCCGGCTCCGGGACTGGCTGCACAACGAGGACCTCTTCGACTACGGCATGACGCCCCAGTTCCTGTCCCGCTTCGACGCCGTCGTGCTGCTCGAGGACCTGGGGGTCGAGGAGCTGGTCCAGATCTTCCTCGAGACCCCGGAGTCCGGCCTCCACCAGACCCGGGCGTACTTCGAGAGCCAGGGGATCCGCCTCGCCCTGTCGCCGGCGGCGGTGCGCCGGATCGCGGCCCAGGCGGCGCGCCAGCCCCGGCTCGGGGCCCGGGCGCTGAAAGAGGTCTTCCGCCGGGTGATCCGCGACCACGAGTTCGATCCCGCGGCCGCGGGCGCGGTGAGCTCGGGCGCGTTGCTGATCGACGAGGCGGACGTGGACGAGGCCCTAGAGGGGTAGAGCGGTTTCAATCGGATCTCCCCCCTGACCCTCGATCCCTCTCCCTCCCGCACGGGGGGAGAGGGACGCCACCTCCCATCCTCTTTTTGAGGTCTTCAGGTTCGCGGTCTGCGCTTGGCGCTCCGCTCGGCCATGAGGGTCCGGTAGCGCTTGCGGCGCTTTCGCCCGATCAGCACGTTGGGGAGGAATGAGAGGACGATGAGGCCGAGGACCGCCAGGACGACGCGCAGGATGATCCCGGCCCGCGCCCCCTCGACAGCGTCGAACAGCGACGCCGAGAGGTAGGCGAAGACGATGTTGGCCGGGATCAGCCCGAGACCGGTGGTGACGAGGAACAGGGCCGCCGGCACCCCGGCCAGGGCGGCGCCGTAGTTGACCACCGGGAACGGGATGGGCAGGAACCGGATGCGCACCAGGGGCCAGAACCCCCGGCGGGCGACCAGGCGCTCGACCCGGCGCAGGCGCTCCCGGAGCAGGTGGACCACGAAGTCGCGACCCAGCCAGCGGGCGAGGTAGAAGCTCAGGCCGCCGCCGATGAACGTGCCGAGGAAGTTGAGGAGAGTCCCCCAGACCACCCCGAAGATGGCGCCGCCTGCCATCATCAGGGGACTGACCGGCGCGCCCAGCGGGGCGAGGATCGCGTAGAGGCCCAGGAGCGCCGGCGCCGTCCACCACTGGGAGCGCAGGTGGCTGCGCACGGCCTCGAGCCGCTCCTGGTCGAGGAAGGAGTTGAGCCGGGCGCCCAGGGGCGTGAAGCGCAGGATCGCGAAGCCCGTGGCCAGGAGCAGGAGGAGCAGGACGAAGCGGCCCACCGCCCACAGGGGGACCGTCCGCGCCGCGTGGAGCGCGGGCGGCGAGGAGAGCGCCGCCGCCGGGTCGTCGGGCAGCTCGTCGCGCAGCCGGTCCACGTCCAGGCCCAGGACCTGCGCGGGCAGCTCGCCCAGCCGCTCGCGCGTGGCGCCGAGCAGGTGGCGGGCCGCCTGGGCGTGGCCCGCGCCCTGGCGCTCCAGTGAGCCGGCCAGGTCGGCGAGGGCCGAGAGGAGGGCGTGGTGGTCGCCGGAGGTCTCGGCCGCCGGGTCCTCCCAGGCGGTGCGGGCGCCGTGGTAATCGCAGCGCCGCCAGGCGGTGAGGCCCGGGAGGACGAGAGGATCGATGCGCACGGCTGGAAGCTCGAGTCGGAAGATCGGCCGCTGCCCCGGAGAAGGCGACGGGTCAGGACGAGGGCTCGGAGCTCTCCGGCGCCTCGAGGGCGAAGAACCTGCGGACCTGCTCGGCCAGCACGTCCATGGAGCCCGGATCCATGAAGTTCAGGCGCAGCTCGTTGATCACCATGATCTCCATGCGCTGCCACTCCGCCCAGCACTCGGCGCAGACGTGCCCCTGGAGCTGGCGGCCCAGCTCGCCGGCGTAGGGCGGCTTGGACAGGCCTTCGGCGGTCCGGCCGCAGCGGCTGCACTCGACGGTCTCGGCCATCACACCTCCCCGGGCAGGATGATCGAGCTATGGGACCGTTCCTCGACCTCGTGGGGGACCTCCACCAGCATCAGGCGCTGGGCGCCCTCGCGGGGTCCGCGCAGGGCCTTGATCCACTCGTCGGGCACGGCCAGCTTCACGTACGCGGGCCGCTTCGGGTTCTTGCGGGCGCTCTCGATGACCAGCTCGGCCAGGTCGATGGCCTGGATGCGGTCCGGGTACTTCTCGAGGGCGAAGAGCAGGGTCTTCCTGGCGTCGCCGCGTTCGTCAGGGGGGCTCATGGTTGGGGATTCTAGCTCGTCGCCCCGGCGGCGGCTTCCTCTTCCAGGGCCTTGCGGAAGTAGGCGACCGTCTGCTCGAGGCCCTCGGCCAGGGCGACCGCGGGCTCCCAGCCCAGGAGCCGACGCGCCCGGGTGATGTCGGGCTGGCGCACCTTGGGATCGTCCACCGGCAGCGGCTGGAAGGTGAGGGTCGAGGCGCTACCCGTGGCCCGGACGATGGTCTCGGCGAACTCCTTGATGGTCATCTCGTGGGGGTTGCCCACGTTCACCGGCTCGCGGACGTCGCTCCGGAGGAGCCGGTAGATGCCCTCGATCAGGTCCGAGACGTAGCAGAAGGAGCGGGTCTGGCTGCCGTCGCCGAAGACGGTCAGCGGCTCGTCCTGGAGCGCCTGCTGCACGAACGCCGGCACCACCCGGCCGTCGCGCAGGCGCATGCGGGGGCCGTAGGTGTTGAAGATGCGGACGATCCGCACCTCCAGGCCGTGCACCCGGTGGTAGGCCATGGTCATGGCCTCGGCGAAGCGCTTGGCCTCGTCGTAGACGCCGCGCGGGCCCACCGGGTTGACGTTGCCCCAATAGTCCTCGGGCTGGGGGTGGACCAGGGGGTCGCCGTAGACCTCGGAGGTCGAGGCGAGGAGGAACCGCGCGCCGTGGGCCTTGGCCAGCCCCAGGCTGTTGTGGGTGCCGAGGGAGCCGACCTTGAGGGTCTGGATCGGCAGCTCCAGGTAGTCGATGGGCGAAGCCGGGGAGGCGAAGTGGAGAACGTTCTGGACGGGCTCGTCCAGGAAGAGCGGCTTGGAGACGTCGTGCTCGATGAAGCGGAAGGCTTCGCTTCCCAGCAGGTGCTCGACGTTGGCCCGCTTGCCGGTGACCAGGTTGTCGACGCAGATCACCCGGTGGCCCTCGGCCACCAGGCGGTCGCACAGGTGGGAGCCGAGGAAGCCGGCGCCGCCGGTGACCAGGGACGTAGTCAAGCGCTGCCCTCCCCGTGCGGGTGCCCCTCGGGTCTCCCCACCGAGACGTAGCGGAAGCCGGCGGCGGCCATCCTCTCCGGGCTGTAGAGGTTTCTCAGGTCGACCACCAGGGGCTGGGTGAGGATCTCGGCGAGCTCCCCCCACTCGAGACTCCGGAACTGGTTCCACTCGGTGGCGATCACCACGCCGTCGGCGCCCCGCGCCGCCTCGTAGGCGTTCTCGCAGTAGCGCAGGTCCGGCAAATCGTCCCGGGCGGCCTCCATCGCCGCCGGGTCGAAGGCGCGCACCGTCGCGCCGCGCTCGACCAGGCCCCGGGCGATGGGGATGGCCGGCGAGTCGCGCATGTCGTCGGTGTTGGGCTTGAAGGCGAGGCCCAGGAGGGCCACCGTCTTGTCCCGGAGGCCGCCGAAGGCGCCGTCGATCTTGTCGACCATGCGCTGCTTGGTGGCCTCGTTGACCTCGAGGACCGCCTCGATGATCCGGAAGGCGAGGCCGTTGTCGCGGGCGATCTGGGCCACGGCCCGGGTGTCCTTGGGGAAGCAGGAGCCGCCGAAGCCGGGGCCGGTCTGGAGGAATTTGGGTCCGATCCGAGTGTCCAGGCCCATGCCCCGGGCCACCGTCTCGACGTCGGCGCCCAGGGCCTCGCACAGGGCGGCGATCTCGTTGATGAACGAGATCTTGGTGGCCAGGAAGCCGTTCGAGGCGTACTTGATGAGCTCGGCGGTCTCGACGCCGGTGATCACGAAGGGCACGTCGGCGTTCTTCAGGGGAGCGTAGATATCGAGCATCACGCCCACCGCCCGAGGGTCCCGGCTGCCGATTACCACCCGGTCGGGGTTCATGAAGTCGTCGATCGCCGAGCCCTCGCGGAGGAACTCGGGGTTCGAGACGACGGCGAAGTCCTGGACCGCGTGCCCCGCCGCGCGCGCCGACTCGCGGATGATCTCCTCGACCATCCGGCCGGTGCCGGTGGGGACCGTGCTCTTGGTCACCACGACCTTGAAGCCGTTGAGGTGGGTGCCGATCTGGGCGGCGACCTCGCGCACGAAGGCGAGGTCGGCCGAGCCGTCGGGGAGTGGCGGCGTGCCCACCGCGATGAACACCGCCTTCGACGCCTCGATCGCCGGGCCGAGGTCGGTGGTGAAGGAGAGCCGGCCCTCCCGGGAGTTCTTGGTCACCAGGCTCTTGAGGCCCGGCTCGTAGATGGGGATCTCGCCCCGGCAGAGGGTCTCCACCTTGGCGCGGTCCTTGTCCACGCCGACCACCTGCATGCCGAAGTCGGCCAGGCAGGCGCCGGTGACCAACCCCACGTACCCGCTGCCTACGACACAGACCTTCATTCCGGTTGCCTCAGACTAGTGGTCTGATTCATGAATCCCTTGTCTTTCGTTGCGACGCCGCGGGGCCGGATACCAGGCGCCGCGACGCAGGCGATGCCGAGCCATCGTCGAGGAGCGGCAACGACGTAGACGGCCCTGCGCCGCCGCAACCCGGGAGGGGGCGTCCCCTTCCCCCCCTCGGGGTGGGAATGGGATCGAGGGGTTGTGTGGGAGGGGGCCGATGAACACGCTGTTCTGGAAGAGCCGATGAGGTGAGCGTAAGCCGGAGCGATGAGCGTGGGCGGGGGGGCTTCGATGGACGAAGCCAGACCCGTCCCGGGGTCGTTTCTCGCCTCGAGGTGTCTTCTCACGGTGACCTTCAATTGTTCTTCTCGCGGTACCAGGCGACGAATCGCCGGAGCCCTTCGCGGATGGGGACCTTCGGGGAGTAACCGAGGAGCCGGCCGGCCTTGGTGACGTCGGCGTAGGTGATCGGGACGTCGCCGGGCTGGTCGGGAAGATATTCGATGCGCGGCTCGACGGCAAGCTCCTCGCCGATCCAGGCGACGAGCTGCGACAGGGCCGTGGTCTCCGACCCCCCCAGGTTGAGGATCTCGAACCCGAATTCGGCGTCGAGGGTCGCCACCACGCCGTCGATGATGTCGTCGACGTAGGTGTAGTCGCGCCGGCTCGAGCCGTCGCCGAACAGCGGGATGGTCTCGCCGCGGGCGATCAGGTCGGTGAACTTGTGGATCGCCATCTCGGGCCGCTGGCCCGGTCCGTAGACCGTGAAGAAGCGCAGGCACGAGATCGCCAGGCCGTAGAGGTGGTGGTAGTTGTAGCAGAGCAGCTCGCCCGTGCGCTTGGTGGTGGCGTAGGGGCTGATCGGCTGCTCGACCCGGTCCTCCTCCGAGAAGGGGACCTTCTCGTTGATGCCGTAGACCGAGGACGACGAGCCGAACACGAACACCCGCGGGCCGTGGTGGCGGGCCGCCTCGAGCAGGCGCAGCGTGCCGATGCAGTTGACGTCCTCGTAGAGGATCGGCTCCGCGA
This sequence comes from uncultured Acidobacteriota bacterium, assembly GCA_963739795.1. GTDB lineage: Bacteria > Acidobacteriota > Thermoanaerobaculia > Multivoradales > DATKCC01 > CAVUBL01. The sequence goes on from CAVUBL010000020.1 coordinate 77,414, forward strand.
GGCTCGGCCGCACGCCGGCGCGGGCGGCCAGGTGGACCACGCCGTCGAGCTCGCCCGGGGAGAAGATCTGCTCCACCAGGGTGGTGTCGCGAATGTCCCCCTCGACCAGGCGGAGCGCGTCCTCGGCCCCGGGCCGGGCCGCCAGGGCCGCGAAGTTGCGCCGCTTGAGCGCCGGATCGTAGAAGTCGTTGAAGTCGTCGAGGATCGTGACCCGATCGCCTCGCGCGAGTAGACGGTGACACAGGCGGGAACCGATGAAACCGGCCCCACCGGTGACCAGGATGTGCTTGCTCATCGTTCCTCTCGTCTCTTTGGGGAGTCGGGCTGGGCTTCGGCGCCGTCCGAGGCGCCGGACTGGGCGTCCTCGTAGCGCTTCTCGATGCCCTTCTGCTGGCGGTTGCGGATCAACCAGCGCAGGATCCGCGATTCGTTGACCCCCACGATGACGTCGTTGATCGCGTTGTACACCGAGGGGTCGTTGATCAGCTTGGCGGCGGTACCGTCGCCCTCGTCGAGCTTGCGGGAGACGTCGTTGATCCGCTTCAGGAGCTCCTGGAGCTCGCGCGTCACCTCGTCGCCGAGCTCCTTGTCGTGAACCAGGCGGGGCATGAGCCCCTTGCCGTCCCGGAGCTCTTTCGAGAAGCCCTGGAGGTTCTCCGACACCCCCCGGAGCTGGGCGAGGGTCGCGTCGAACTGCTCGCGGGTCTTCGAGTCGTGGAGGAGGCTGGGCAGGAGGCCGTCGCCGTCCTGCACCTCGCCGAGGATCGAGTTGAGTCGGTCGACCGAGGCCGACATGCGGTCGGCGAGCTCCTTGTCGTGGATCAGGCGCGGCAGGGGGCCGCTGCCGTTCTCCACCTGGTCGGCGACCCGCTGGATCGACTCCATGGTCTGGAGGATCGAGTCGGTCACCCGCTGGCCGGTCTCGGACTTGGAGGTGAGCTCGCCCAGCAGGCCCTGGCCCCGCTCCATCCGGCGCAGGATGTCCCGCAGGTCGGCGGAGATCTGGACCACGTTGTCCATCACGTCCTCGCCCGACCCGATCAGCTTGTCGACGCTGGTCGGGGGCGCCGCCGGGATCACCCCGCCCGGCGGGATCGGCTCGGCCCCGGGCGAGCCCGCGGTGAGGTCCACGAACTTGTCGCCCAGCAGGCCCAGGGTCTTGATCCGGGCCATGGAGTCCTGGCGGATGCGCGCCTCGTAGCGGCGATCGACCTCGATCTCGACTTCGATCTGCGAGGACGTGGCCTCCGTGGGCAGGACGATCGAGCGCACCCGGCCCACGTTCACGCCGTCGAGCTGCACCGGGTTGCCCTCGTTGAGGCCGCCGACGGCGGAGAAGTAGATCAGGTAGTGGTTCTTGCGCCGGAACAGGTTGCTCTCCTCGCCGATCAGCAGCACGGCCACGGCGAGGACCGCAATGGCCGCGAGGACGACCAGGCCCACCTTCCACTCCCGGCCCCGCCCCTTACGCGGCATCGTCTTGCTCCTCCCGGCCCGCGAGGAAGCCGGAGAAGATCTCGTCCTCGCTCGCCTCGGCCTCGGTCCAGTCCCCCAGGAAGCGGAAGCGGCCCTCGTGGAGGAACGCCAGCCGGTCGGCCACCCGGTGGGCCAGCGGGATGTCGTGGGTCACCACCACCGAGGTCACGCCGAGGTGGGTCTGGACCGAGCGGATGAGCCTCCCGATGGTGGCCGAGGTCACCGGATCGAGCCCGGTGGTGGGCTCGTCGAACAGCACGGTGGTGGGGTCGAGGGCCAGGGACCGGGCCAGGGCGACGCGCTTCTTCATGCCGCCGGAGAGGTCCGAGGGCATCTTCCTCTCGATACCGGCGAGGTGCACCATGGCGAGCTTTTCCGCCACCCTGGCGGCGATCTCCTCCTCGTTCGCGTCGGTGTGCTCGCGCATCGGGAAGGCGATGTTCTCGTAGACGTCCATGGAATCGAACAGCGCCCCTCCCTGGAACAGCATGGCGATCCGTCGCCGGAAGGGGAAAAGATCATACTCGGAGAGGGCGGCCAGGTCGGTGCCGTCGAACTCCACCGTCCCCTCGTCCGGCGCTTCGAGGCCGTTGAGCTGGCGCAGAAGCACGCTCTTGCCCGAGCCCGAGCGCCCGAGGACCGCCAGGCTCTCGCCGCGACGGATGTCGAAGCTCAACCGGTCGAGCACCCGGTGCTCGCGGTAGGACATGACCAGGTCCCGGATGCGGTAGAGGACCGGGTCGGTGGGCGCGGCCTCCCCGGTGGGGCCGACCCTCTCGGGTCGGGTGTCGGCCGCCCAGGCCGGCGCGTCTCGCCTCGTCTCGGGTCGGGTCATCCGGGCTCCGGATCACGACACCAGGTAGAACAGCTTGGTGAGAAAGAAATCGGAGACGAGGATCAGGATCGCGACTTCCACCACGGTGTTGGTGGTCGCCCGGCCGACGCCGTCGGCGCCGCCGGAGGCGGTCAGGCCATTGTAGCAGCCGATGATCGCGATGAAGTAGGCGAAGAAGAACGCCTTGCCCACGCCGCTCGCCACGTCCTGGAGGGTCAGGGAGGCGGTCACGTCGTTGATGTAGAACCCGGCCGAGACGTTGAGCTGGACGACGGCGATGAACAGGCCCCCGAGGATGCCCAGGAAGTCCCCGATGATGGTCAGCGCCGGCAGCATGACGAGGGTCGCGGCGAGCTTGGGCACGACCAGCTTCTTCACCGGGTCGGCCGCCATGGAGCGCAGGGCGTCGATCTGCTCGGTCACCTTCATGGTGCCGAGCTCGGCGGTCATCCCCGAGCCGATGCGGCCGCCGACGATGAGGGCGGTAAGCACCGGGCCGAGCTCCCGGACCAAGGACTTCGCCACCACCGCTCCCATGTAGTACTTGACCCCCAGGGAGGGCAGGCTGAAGGCGGTCTGGAGGGCGAGCACCATGCCGGTGAAGATCGTCGTGATGCCGGCCACGCCCAGCGACCGGACGCCGACCTGCTCCATCTGCTCGCTCCACAAGCCGAGCTCGAACGGCCGCTTGAACAGGGCGACGAAGGCGCGGCCGGTGAGGATTGCCACCGAGCCGGTGTGGCGGGCGAGGGCCAGGGGGTCGGGCATCGGTTCGGGGGGGCGCGGCGCTCAGACCCGGAGGGGGAGCCAGGTGACGGCGTGGCTCGCCGAGAAGACGAGATCGACGCCGGCGAGCATCCAGAGCCCGGAGAGCTCGGGCCGGCTGGCGGCGCCGACGCCCAGGACCAGAGCCTCCAGGGCCCGGCCGCCGATCGCCACCAGGATGATCCCTGAATAGCGCCGTGGATCCTGGGCGGCCAACAGGTAGAGGACCGAGAGCATGAGCAGGAGGCTCGCCAGGAACCAGGGGAAGGCCGGCTGCTCCGGCGCGGCGAGGCGGAGCCATCGCGCCGGCACCTCGGGGGCGGCGAAGAGAAGCACGGCGAACCCCAGGTTGAAGGCGCTCGCCAGCCCGAGGCTCGCCCGCAGGAGCTCCAGGAGCCGAAATCTGCGGGCGAAGGCACGGGTGATCTTCATGGGAGAAGGGATTCTAGCAGCCGGGTTCGGCGTGGCCCGGCGGAAACTGGGGCGGCGCCGGTAAGATCCGGCCTGCATGCGCCGCCTCGCCACCTTCACCGGCAACGTCTACCTGGTCCTGGGCACCCTGGTCTGCGGGCTCCTCGCCCTGCCGGTGGCTCTTCTGCCCCGCGGCGCCGACGGCGTCTTCGTCCTGGCCAAGCTCTGGGCCTGGGGCCTGCTGGCGGCGAGCGGCGCGCGGGTTTCGGTCCGCTTCGACGCGCCCCTCGAGCGGCGCCGGGGCTACGTCTTCCTGGGGAACCACCAGAGCATGTTCGACATCCCGCTGGTGATCGCCACGGTGCCGGTCCAGCTCCGCTTCGCGGCCAAGAAGAGCCTGTTCCGGATCCCCGTGTTCGGCTGGGCGATCCGGGCGGGGGGCCTGATCCCGGTCGACCGGGAGGACCGCAAGCAGGCGCCCAAGACCTTCGCGGCGGCCGGCGAGCGCCTTGCCCGGGGCACTTCCGTGCTCCTCTTCCCGGAGGGTACCCGGTCCCTCGACGGGCGCATCGGCCCCTTCGAGCGGGGTGGGTTCCTCCTGGCGATCAAGACCGGGCAGCCCATCGTGCCGGTGGGGATCCGGGGGACGATCGACATCCAGCGCCGCGGCAGCTTCTCGATCCGGCCCGGGCGGGTGAGCGTGACCTACGGCGAGCCCATCGATCCGAGGGCGTTCGGGGTGCGCGGTCGGGCCGAGCTCGAGGCTCTGGTCCGCGGTAAGTTGGAAGATCTGGCCGCGGCCGAGAGCGTTCCGCCGGCCAAGTGAAGCCGCGCCCCTGTGCTAGGCTTTTCGGCGAAAGTCGCCCGCCCGCGGGCGGGCGCTCACCGACCTACCCACGGATCCACTCACGGATCCCCTCACGGATCGGCACACGACGGGATCTCCATGGCTCACGAGCTCGAAGAACGCATCTGGCAGGCGCTGAAGACGGTCAAGTTCCCCGGGATGAGCCGGGACATCGTGTCGTTCGGGTTCGTGGAGGGGCTGCGCCTCGACGGCGGCCGGGCGGTCGTGACCCTGCACATGACCACCCACAACGAGGCGGCGGTCGCCCAGGTGCGCGACGAGGTCGAGCGGGCGGTGGCCGGGGTCGAGGGCGTCGAGGCGGCCGAGGTGGAGACCAAGGTCAGCACCCCTCCGATGCCGGGCGGGGGCGCCCAGCAAGCCGTCTCCCAGGACGCGGGCCTGATCCCGGAGGTCGAGCACGTGGTGGCCGTGGCGAGCGGCAAGGGGGGGGTGGGCAAGTCTACCGTCGCCGCCAACCTGGCGGTCACCCTGGCCGCCCTGGGCCACCAGGTGGGGATCCTCGACTCGGACATCTACGGCCCGTCCATGCCCATGATGTTCGGGATCACCGAGCGCCCCCGGATCGAGGGCAACCGGGTGATCCCGTTCCAGCGCTACGGGGTCAAGGTGATGTCCCTGGGCTTCATCGTGGACACGGATACGCCGGTCATCTGGCGCGGGCCCATGGTGATGAAGGCGATCGAGCAGATGCTCGGCGACGTGGAGTGGGGCCGCCTCGACTACCTGATCGTGGACATGCCTCCCGGCACCGGCGACGCCCAGCTCACCATCACCCAGAAGGTGCCTCTCTCCGGCGCAGTCATCGTCACCACCCCCCAGGACGTCGCCCTGATCGATGCGCGCAAGGGCCTCGCCATGTTCCGCAAGGTCAACGTGCCGGTGGTGGGGATCGTGGAGAACATGGGCACCTTCGTCTGCCCCCACTGCGGCGAGGCGACCGACATCTTCAAGAAGGGGGGCGGGGAGCGCACCGCGGAGCTGCTCCAGACCGCCTTCCTCGGCTCGATTCCCCTCGACCCGGAGATCGTCCTGGGCGGAGACGCGGGCAAGCCGATCGTGGTCTCGCAGCCCGAGGGCCCCCACGCCGAGGCCTTCCGCCGAGTGGCCAGGGCCGTGGTCGAGGAGGTCGCGCGGAACGCCGCCGCGAGGCCGAAGATGTCCATCGTCTGAGCCTTCCCCGTCCCATGCCCATCGAGCGCCGGCCGACCCCCATCCTTCCTCAGCCGTGACCGCGGGAGCCTCGTCCGATTCCCGAACCGCCCTGGTGGCCGACGCCCACCTCGGCGGGCCGGGCGGTGCCGCCGAGCCCCTGATCGAGCAGCTCGAGGCCCTGCCGGAGGCCGGCTGCAGACACCTGGTGCTCCTGGGCGACCTGTTCCAGATCTGGATCGGGGACCGGCGCTACGAGACCCCGGACATCGCGCGCCTCGCGGCCACCCTGGAGCGGCTGCGCGGCGCGGGCGTGCGGGTGGACTACGTGGAGGGCAACCGGGACTTCTTCCTCGCCGGCAGCCCCTACGCCCCGGCCTTCGACCTCGTGGGCCACGAGGTCGCTTTCGAGGCCGCCGGCCGGCGCTATCTCGCCGTCCACGGCGACGGCCTCGATCGCCGCGACTGGAAGTACCGCTTCTGGCGGGCGATCTCCAAGAGCGCGCCGAGCCGCTTCGCGGCCCGCCACACCCCGCGGCGGATTGCGGGAAACCTGGTGCGGGGCACCGAGGAGAAGCTCTCCGAGACCAACCAGGAGCACAAGCGAAGGATCCCCGAGAACGTGCTGCGCGCCTACGGGGGGCGCCGCCTGGCCGAGGGCCACGACGTGGTGCTGCTCGGGCACTTCCACGAGGGCCGGACCCTGGCGCTTCCCGGAGGCGAGGTTCGCCTGATCGACGCCTGGTTCCACAGCCGGCGCATCGAATGGCTGGACTGATCCATGTCTGAGCCCGCCCCATCGGCTCCCCGCTCGTTGCCCTACGGTCGGGTGGCCCGGGGAAGGCTCGCCCCGCCGCCGTCGAAGAGCGTCACCCACCGGTACCTCAACCTGGCTCTTCTCTCCGGCCGCCCGGCGGTCGTCGAGCACCCCCTCCTGGCCGAGGACACCCGGCTCTTCCTGGGCGCCCTCGATCGGCTCGGATGGCGCGTCGAGGCCTCGGAGGAGGCGGCGCGGCTGACGCCGCCGACCCGGCCGGCCCGGCCGGTGCGCAAGGCGGTGATCGACTGCGGCAATGCCGGCACCCTCTTCCGGTTTCTCACCGCGAGCCTGACCACGCGGCCCGGCACCTGGCGCCTCGACGGCTCGTCGCGGCTCCGAGAGCGCCCCGTGGGCCCGCTGCTCGCGGCACTCAGGAGCCTGGGCGCCGAGATCGCCTGTCCGGAGAGGGAGGGCTTCGCCCCCCTGGTGATCCGGGGCGGGAGCCTACGGGGCGGGCGGGCCGTGGTGGATGCCGGCGAGTCGAGCCAGTACCTCTCGGCGCTCCTGATGGCCGCGCTCCGGGCGCCCGAGGCGACGATCCTCGAGGTCGCCGCCCTGACCTCGGGCCCCTACGTGGAGCTCACCCGGCAGGCGATCCGCCGTTTCGTGCCGCCGACCGGGTCGACCGAGCCGACCGGGCCGGCCGAGTCGACCGAGTCGACCGAGTCGGGCCAGATGAGCGCCCGGGCCGGGGACCCGGTGCAGGGCGACGCCCGCAGGCTCGAGGTCTCGCCCTGCTCCCTCGCTGCGCCCGCCGGCCTGCGGGTGGAGGCCGACCTCTCCGCCGCCTGCTATCCGGCGGCCGCGGCCGCCCTGACCGGCGGCCGGGTGACCCTGGAGGGTGTCCGGAGAGACTCCGTCCAGGGAGACCGGGGGTTCCTCGATCTCCTCGCCAGAATGGGAGCGCGGGTCACCTGGTCGGAGGAGAGCGTGGAGGTGGCCGGCGGCGACCTCGCGGCCCTCGAGGTCGATCTCTCCGCAATGCCCGACCAGGTACCGACCCTCGCCGCCCTGGCGCCGTTTGCCCGCGGCACGACGCATATCTATAATGTTGCGCACTTGCGGATCAAGGAAAGCGACCGGTTGCGGGCCATGGCAGAGGGCCTGGACGCTCTGGGCTTCGCCGTCCGCGAACGCCCCGACGGCCTGGTGATCACAGGCCGGGGACCCGGAGGCGAGGGCCGGGAAAGCGGCCGAATCGCTCCGGAGGGCGCAGAGAGGCGGGTCCTCGACCCCCACGGCGACCACAGGATCGCCATGAGCTTCGCCCTGGTGGGCCTCGGCCGACCCGGAGTAGCGGTGGCCGATCCCGGGGTGGTCGCGAAGTCCTACCCCGCCTTCTGGCAGGACCTCGAGAGCCTGCTCGGCGGCGACTGACGATCCGCTCGCGGCGGGGCTCGGCCCGCCGCACCGCGGATCGCACCATGAGACAGCCCGCCGATCATCTGCTCCACCCGGCCTTCGAGCTCGCACCGGTCACCCCCCTGGGGGAGGCACGGCTGAGCGACCGAGAGCGCCTGGGCGTGGTCCTCCAGGGGGCGGCGGTCCTGTCCCACCTGGACGCCGCCGGCTGGTACCTCGTCCGCGGCTGGGGAGAGGCCGGGGTCGCCCGGGGCGGTGAGCTCTGCGGCCTCGAGGCGGCCCCAGGCCGTCGGCGGGCGCTCTGCCAGCGCCGGCTGGTCGATCTCGTCGAGGCGCTATTCGGCGGCGGCGAGGTGGCGGGACGGGGCGCGGCCCGGCGGGTGGTGCGAATCCTCCTCGATCGCTGGCGCCAGTCCCTGGCGCCGGCCGTTCCCGACCGGGTCGTGCGCGAGATCCTCGAGGAAGCCCCGTTCCTCTGGGACCGGGACCTGGGCGCACCCCGGGCGGCCCTGGCGGCGGAGATGGAGCGCGCCGGCGAGCGCTCCGTGCTCGTGGCGGGAGGCGGAGGCTGGCGGCGGCACCTGGTGAACGGCCACGAAGTCGAGGCCCTCCGGCGGCGCCTGGCAGGCCCCGACGCGCGCGAGATCTGGGACGGCGGAGCGTCGGGCGATCCCCGGGCCCTCGCGGCCGCCGGGCGGTGGCGCGGGGCGGTCGCCGCGTGGAGCCGGCACCCACCCGAAACCGCCGCCGACCGCCTGGCCCAGGCCGAGGCCCTGCTCGCGCTCGGTCGCTTCACGAGCGCCGTCGCCGTGCTCGACGGGGTCCGCGGCGGGGCCGACGACTCTCGGACCCGCCTGCGGGCCGAGACGCTCCGCCTCGAAGCGCGGCTGCTCCTGGGCGAGCCCGGGGGTGTGCGCCGGCGCCTCGGCCAGCTCGCCCGCGAGTCGCTGCCCCCGGAGATCGTGGCGCCTCTGGCCGAGGTCGCGGTGCGAGCCCACGGCCAGCAGAGCGGCCTCGCCCGGGCTCGCGCCTGGATCGACCGGGCGCTCGCCGAGACCCGGGGCGCCGAGCGCCGGTATGCCGAGCTGGTCGCTGCGGTCGGGGCGTGGGACCGGGGAGACCTCGAGGCCATGCGGGGTCACCTGGACGCGGCGCGGCCGGCCCTCGAGGAGCCGGGCCGGCCCGATCTCGCCTGGCGCTGGCACCACGCGGCCGGTCTCGCGGCGATGGCGGAGAACCGCAGCGCCGAGATCGTCGGGCACCTGAGCCGGGCCCTCGCCACCGGCCGGCGTGCCCTGCGACGCCACCAGGCCGGCGGGCTGTGGAACGACCTCGGGATCGGCCGGGCCCGCTCGGGCGACCTCGCGGGAGCCGAGCGCGCGTTCCGGCACGCCCAGCGCCTCCACGACGGCTGCGACGGCCCCCGCCGCACAACCCTCGCCCTCTACAACCTGGCCGAAGTCCGCCTGCGCCGGGGCCGGGCGACCGGGGTCGAGGAGATCCTCGAGCGCTCGACGGCGGAGAACCGGGCGAGCGGCAACGTCCGCGGACTGGTCCACGACCTCGCCCTCGCGGCCCGCTACGAGCTGGTCCTGGGGCGCCCGGAGGCCGCCCTCTCCCGGGTGGCGGAGGGACTGGAGCTGCTGGCCGCCAAGCGCCTCGACTGGCATCGCGCCGAGCTCCACCTCTTCGAGGCACGAGCCCTGGGCTGGCTCGGGCGCGCGGAGGAAGCGGCCCGGGCCCTGGAAGAGGTGGCTCCAGAGGCCCTGGGCGAGCTCGAGGCCGAGGAGCTGCCAGCGGTCTATGCCCTGGCCGGCGAGACGGAGAAGGCGCGGGCCAGGGCCCGGGGAACGCTCTGGGAGGGGCTGTGGTGGAAGCTCCTCGACGGGGGCGAGGCCCCGGTCGACCTGTGGCGGCCGCTCTCGGAGCTCGAGCCCTATCGGGCGGCCCGGGTCGTGTTCGACGCCGAGCGCCTGCGTCCCGGAGCCGCGCCCGGGCCCTGGCGGAGGCGGGCGGTGGCCGCCTTCCGCAGGCTGGGGGCGGGCTGGTGCGCCGAGCGCCTCGAGCTGGGGGCCTCGGACCCCTGGCGCGCCCTGACGCGCTACCTGGACTCCGGCCGCGGCGAGCTGCCGGCTCTTCGCCGGATGTTCGAGGACGCCGGCTATCCGGAGGTGCGGATCGAGTGGCGCCCGGCCGGAGCCGGCGGCGCGGACGTGGAGATCCTGATCGGCGGGCCGGGTGGCGCCGACGAGATCGCAACGCCCCTCGACGACGGTCTGCTGATCCTCCGGGCCGACGGCCTGGACACCCCCCTCCGGGCCCTGTTCGCGCTCGCCCTCGGAGATCTCCGGCGCCACTCGACGGGCGCGGGCCGGGCCAGCGCCGCGCGCGGGGCAGGTGCGGCGGGTGCATCGCTCCCCGGCGGGCTGGTCGGCGAGAGCCCCGGCCTGCGGGCCGCCGTCGTCCGGGTCGAACGGCTGGCGCCGAGCGAGGTGCCGGTCTTGATCCTGGGGGAGAGTGGCACCGGCAAGGAGCTGGTCGCCCGCCACGTGCACCGGTCGAGCCCGCGTTCGCGGGCGCCCTTCGTCGCCGTCAACTGCGCCGCTCTCGGTGAGACCCTGCTGCTCTCGGACCTCTTCGGCCACGTCCGCGGCTCGTTCACCGGTGCCGACCGGGACCGAGCGGGCGTCTTCGAGACCGCGACGGGGGGCACCGTCTTCCTCGACGAGATCGGCGATCTGCCGGCCTCGGCCCAGGGAATGCTCCTGCGGGTGCTCCAGGAGGGCGAGGTGCGGCGGGTGGGGGAGAGCCTGGCGCGGAAGGTCGACGCCCGGGTGGTCGCCGCGACCCACCGCGACCTGGACCGGATGGTCGAGGAGGGCAGCTTCCGCCAGGACCTGTTCTTCCGCCTCGACGTGGCGCGGATCGAGCTTCCGCCTCTCCGGGAGCGGGGCCGGGACGTGCTGCGCCTCGCCGAGGGATTCCTGGCGGCGGAGGGCGGAGGCGGGCCGGGCCTCTCGAGCGCCGCCAAGCGAGCTTTGATGGCGCACCGGTGGCCCGGCAACGTGCGGGAGCTGGAGAACGTGCTGTCGGTGGCGGTGGCCCTGGCCGGCGCCGGTCCCATCGAGCCCGAGCACCTGGAGCTGAGCCCGGACGCCTCGGGGAGAGCGCGCGCGGCGACGCCGCCGGCCGCCGAGGTGGACACCGCCCGCGGCGGCGACTACCACGCGCGGGTGGAAGAGTTCCGGCGCCGCCTGGTGGAAGAGGCGCTGAAGGCCGCCGGCGGCAACCAGGCCGAGGCCGCGCGCCGCCTCGGCCTCACCCGCCAGGCGCTGTCGTACCTGGTGAAGAAGCTGAGGCTAGGGTAGTCGTCGCCTTTCCAAAGGCGAGGCCCAACCGCTCCGCGATCGCTTCTAGGCCTTGGACGTCTTCCTCGGTGAAGGCGGCCGGTTGGTGGGAGTCGAGATCGAAGACCGCCACCAGGTCGCCGGCGGGGGCCAGGATGGGCACCACCACCTCCGAGCGGGCGGCGGAGTCGCAGGCGATGTGGCCGGGGAAGGCGTCGACGTCGGCCACGAGCTGGCTCGTGCGCTCGCGGGCGGCGGCACCGCAGACCCCCCGGTCGAACGGGATCTCCAGGCATCCGACCGGTCCCTGGTACGGGCCGACCCGCAGCCGGCCCGGGCCGACGACGCGATAGAACCCGGTCCAGCTCGAGTAGGGCAGCCGGTGATGTACTACGGAGGCGATAGTCGCCATGGCGGTGACCGGATCGTCGAGCCCTTCGAGGAGCGCCTCGATCTCCTGGAGGGCGAGCCGATACGTTTCGCGCCGTTCTGAATCGTCCATGGGGCCACGATTGTACCGCCCGGGTGGGCTTCGGAGTCCTCCGGACCGGGAACTTTTTCTCTCTCAGATGTTGACTTCTATCGAACAGTTTTTATAATGGTCGTAGTTTTCGGGTAATGCAGGACCAAACTTTGACGACACTGTAGAGTGACAGGAGGCGGTGAGCCATGGCGGAGGATACAGCGACGAGCAGGGGAGGAGCGGGCGGACTTGGCAATGGAAAGGCGCTCTACACCTTGACCGAGGTATCGAACAAGACGAGCATTTCGATGCCCACCCTCCAACGCTACAAGAAAAACTATCAGGACCGGATCCCCTCGGTGGGCAAGGGGCGCAAGCAGCGCTATCCCGAAGAGGCCCTCGAGGTCTTCGAGCAGATCAAGAAGGAGAACGTCAAGCGGCGCGGCCGTCCGCCGAAGAGCGCCTCGGTACGGGGCGGCGCGAAGCCTGGGCGGCCGGCGAAGAAGCCCGCCACCAGCGGCAAGAGCAAGGTAGGCCTCCTGACGCTGACCAAGGTCGCCGAGGAGACCGGAATTTCCTACCCCACGCTGGTGCGTTACGTGAAGAATCACGGGAATCGGATTCCGCACGAGGGCAAGGGGCGCTCCCGCCGCTACTACCCCGAGGCGGTCGAGGTGTTCAAGCAGCTCCGCAGTGAGAGCCCGCGCGGTCGGCGCAAGAAGAAGCCGGCCGAGGGCAAGGCTGCGGCCGCGCCGCGCGCGCGGGCGGCCAGCGCGGCCAGCGCTGCCAGCGGCGCTTCGGACTCCGGTCTGGCGCGTCGGGTGCAGTCCCTCGAGAACGTCCAGACGAACCTGGAGCGGCAGATCAAGGAGCTCATCAAGCAGCTCAAGAAGCCGCTCAGGGTGACGATCAACCGATGACGCCCTCGGCTCGCATCGGAGGCTGAGGTCGCTGCACCGGTGGAGCTTGGCTGTCAAGATTCCGGGTCCACCGTTGGCCACGGTTCCAGGCGTCGAGCTCGCGACCTGTTGCGATCGATCGGATCGTCCCCGCAACCCCTCGATCCCCTTCCCACCCTCACGGGGGGAAGGGGACGGCTGATCGGATCGCCCCCGCAACCCCTCGATCCCCTTCCCACCCTCACGGGGGGAAGGGGACGGCTGATCGGATCGCCCCCGCAACCCCTCGATCCCCTTCCCACCCTCACGGGGGGAAGGGGACGGCCCCTCCCTTGGCCGCGCAGACTCCTAGCCTGGACTATTCACGAGACGGCGTAGCGAGAGCCGCAAGTGTGCGTGAGATCGGGGCAGCGCAGGGATGAGCGACGCAGGCGTACTCGAACGTACGTTGAGGAGCGAAGAGCGAGCACGCCCCGAGATTGCGTGCAATTGCGCCTCGCAGTAGCCGGATCTAGGGAAGTTCTCGGCAGCCGAGGTGTTGCGGTGGTTTCTACCGTGAAGGTCAGGGCTCCAGGTGGTCCCAGCCGGTCTCGGGCCAGGGCTGTTCCTTGCCTTCGCGCACGAGAGCGAGGCGAGGCTCCTCCGTCATCTCTCCGATCTCAGTGCATTCGAAACCGGCGGGCGGGGTCTCGCTTGGGGGCAGGCTGAAGAGCAGCACGTAGTCCTCTCCTCCCGCGAGCGCCAGGTCCACCGGGTCCTGGCCGAGGGCGGCGCAGAGCGCGTCGAATCCCTCGGCCAGCGGGAGGGCCTCCGCCTCCACCCGGGCGCCGACCCCGCTCGCTGCCGCCAGGCGGGGCAGGTCCCGGGCGAGGCCGTCGGAGAGGTCCATCGCCGCGGTCCTTGCGCGTCCGGCGAGGTGGCTCCCGAGGGTGAGCTGGGCCCGGGGCCGGAGGTGCCGAACGACCGCGCGTCGGGCAGCCTGGGCGAGGGCGGCGGGATGGGCGACGAGCTCCGGCAGGTCCACCGCCTCTTCCCGGGCGGTATCCCCCGAGAGCCTCGCCGCTCCGGCCCCCCGGGTCCCCGGGGTCAGGAGCCGCCGGCCGGCCCCCGACTCGCCGAGGGTTCCCCCGACCCACAGCCGGTCGCCGGGCCGGGCGCCCCGCCGGTGGGGCCCGCGGGCTCCGGGCGGCGTCGGGGCGAGGAGGGTGAGGGTGGCGGTGAGCGTGGGGCTCCGCGCCAGGTCGCCGCCGGCGAGGCGCACTCCCACGGCGGCGCACTCATCGAGCAGGGCGGTGAAGAAGGCGCGGTGGTCGAACCCCTCCGGCGCCGAGAGGGCGAGGAGGGCGTAGGCCGCCGGGTCGCCCGTTGAGGCCGAGAGCCCGCCGCTCGCGGCCAGGTCCGAGAGGTTCACCTGGAGGAGGCGCCGGGCGATGATCGCCGGATCGAGGCCGGCGGGGACGTGGACGCCCTCGATCTGCGAGTCGACGGTCGCCCGCCAGGCGAGAGGCCCGCTTCCCGGGGGCGGAGGCAAGAAGGCGGTGTCGTCGCCCAGCAGCTCGGTGCCCGGCTGCTCCCGGAGCCAGGCGAGGAGCCGGTCTTCGCCGCTGGCGCTGACGAGGCTTCGCCTCAGACTACCCCACCTCACCCCGGCCCTCTCCTCACCCTCAAGGGATGGAGAGGGTGCCCCCGCCCGGCCCTGCTTCTCCGAAGCTTGCCTCATCTGTCCACAGCTCTGCGGATCTATGTAGCCCTACCCACGGCTCGCGGCCGCTGCCTTGCGCCGGGTCGTCGGCCCCCCGGGCTTTTCGGGCGGGAGGAGCGCGAGCTCGAGGACCTCGTCCACCGAGTCGACCAGGTGGAAGGTGAGCCCCTCCTTGAGGTGCTCGGGGATCTCCACCAGGTCGCGCTCGTTCAGATGGGGCAGGATCACCGCCGCGACCCCGGCGCCCCGGGCCGCCAGGACCTTCTCCTTGAGCCCGCCGATGGGCAGCACGTCGCCGCGCAGAGTGATCTCACCGGTCATGGCGACGCGGCGGTCGACCGCCCGGCCGGTGAGCACGGAGAGCAGGGCGGTGGCGATGGTGATCCCCGCCGACGGGCCGTCCTTGGGCACCGACCCGGCCGGCACGTGGATGTGGACGTCGTGCTCCGAGAAGAATCGCCGCCGCTGGGCCGGCACCCGCTTCGAGCCCTCGGCCCAGGCCCGGGCGAACGAGAGGGCCGCCTGGCCCGACTCCTTCATCACTTCCCCGAGCTGTCCGGTGAGGCGGAGCTTCCCCTCGCCCTCGACCGCCACGACCTCGATGAACATCAGGTCGCCGCCGGCCGCGGTCCAGGCGAGCCCGGTGGCCACCCCCACGCGGTCCCGGTTCAGGAGCTCCTCGGTGAAGTGGCGCGCCGGCCCGAGGAGGTCGGCCACCCGTTCCGGGTCGACCACCAGGGGCGCCGCCTCCGCGCCTTCGACGGCCTCACCGCCCGCGAGCTCGCCCCGGGCCACGCGCACCGCCACCTTGCGGAAGATCGAGGCGAGCTCCCGCTCCAGGTTCCGCAGGCCCGCCTCCTTGGTGTACCGGGCGATGATCTCCCCCAGGGCGTCGTCGTCGATCTGTACGTGCTCGGTGCCGATGCCGTTGGCTTCGAGCTGCTTGGGGATCAGGTGGCGCCGGGCGATGATGCGCTTCTCCTCCTCGGTGTAGCCCGAGAGGCGGAGGATCTCCATCCGGTCCCGGAAGGCGGGCTGGATCGGCTCGAGCAGGTTGGCCGTGGCGATGAACAGCACGCGGGACAGGTCGTACTCGACGCCCAGGTAGTGGTCCCGGAAGGTGGCGTTCTGCTCCGGGTCGAGGACCTCGAGGAGCGCCGAGGACGGGTCGCCCCGGAAGTCCGAGCCGATCTTGTCGATCTCGTCGAGCATGAAGACCGGGTTCGAAGTGCCCGCCTGGTGGATGCCCTGGAGGATCCGGCCGGGCAGCGCGCCCACGTAGGTGCGCCGGTGCCCCCGAACCTCCGCCTCGTCGCGCACGCCGCCCAGGGAGATGCGCACGAACTGGCGGCCGACGGCCCGGGCGATCGAGCGGCCGAGGGAGGTCTTGCCGACGCCGGGAGGCCCGACGAAGCAGAGGATCGGCCCGCGGGTGTCGCGCTTGAGCTTGCGCACCGCAAGGTACTCGATGATCCGTTCCTTGACCTTTTCGAGGTCGTAGTGGTCCTCGTCGAGGACCGTCTGGGCGTGCTCGAGGTCGAGGTCGTCGTCCGAGAGGGTTTCCCAGGGCAGACCCGTCAGCCAGTCGAGGTAGGTGCGGATGATGGCGCTCTCGGCGCTGTCGGGGTGCGTGCGCTCGAGGCGCCGCACCTGCCGGTCGAGCTCCTCGCGGGCCTCGGCGGAAAGCCCCTTCTCCTCGGCGCGCTCTCGGTAGCCGGCGATCTCCTGGGCCAGGTCGTCTCCCTCGCCGAGCTCCTCCTGGATCGCCTTGAGCTGCTGGCGCAGGTAGTACTCGCGCTGGGTGCGGTCCATCTCGCCCCGGGCCTGGGACGAGATCTCCTGCTGCATGGTGAGCACCTGGACCTCGCGCAGGAGCAGGTCGCTCACCTTCTTGAGCCGCTCCAGGGGATCGACGGTCTCGAGGATCCGTTGCGCCTCCTCGAGCTTGAGATCGAGGTTCGAGGCCGCCAGGTCGGCCAGCCGCCCCGGATCCTCCAGGTTGGCGGCGATGACCATGACCTCGGGCGAGATGTTCTTGCCCAGGGCGGCGGTCCGGTCCAGGCTGTCTTTGACGCTGCGCACCATCGCCTCGGCGGCGAGGCCCGCCTCCTCCTCGCTCTCGGGGCCTCGGCCCGCCGACGGCTCCTCGATGCGCTCGATCTTGGCCTGGAGGTAGGGGTGGGTCTGGGAGAGGTGTTGGATGCGCACCCGGGCGAGGCCCTGGACGAGAATCCGGATGCGCCCGTCCGGGAGCTTGAGCATGCGCATGATGACGCCGGCGGTGCCGAAGGGGTAGAGATCCTCTTCCCCCGGCTCCTCGAGGGACCCGTCGCGCTGGGCGGCCAGGAGGATGATCCGGTTCTCCGCCAGCGCCCGGTCGACGGCGGTGACGCTGGGCCCCCGGCTCACCGACAGGGGCAAGATGATGTAGGGGAAGACCACCGTGTCGCGCAGGGGCAGGACCGGCAGCACGTCCGGGATCTTGACCGGCTCGTCCGGGCCGCCCGCGGGCGGATCGGCGCCGACCCGGGGCTTCGTGCGCTCCTTGACCGGCGCCTCGGAGTCGCGCGCGCGACTCACTGCGTCTCCTCTCCCGGTCCCTCGCCCTCGACCACCAGGATCCGGCGGCGCTCCCGCTTCTCTTCGACCTTCTGGAGCTCGACGATCAGGAGGCCGTCTTCCGTCCGAGCGGTCGCCGCCAGGCCGTTGACCGGGCGCTGGAGGTCGATGCGGCGCTCGAACCGCCCGTGGAGCCGCTCGACACGGTGGAACCGCGACGGCCCGTCGGGAGCCGGCGGCGGGTGCTTGCGCCCGCTCAGGGTCACCGTATCGCCCCGCACCGCCACCTCCAGGTCCTCGGCCCGCACGCCCGGGACCTCGACCAGGATGATCACCCGGTCCGGGGTCTCCACCACGTCGATCGGCGGCTGCCACTCCCCGGCCCGGGGCTGGCCCGCGGCCAGGTTCAGCGCCTCGTCGAAGAGCCGGTTGAGCTCGTTCTGGAAGCGGGAGATGGTGATCATGTGGTGGGCGGACATGGATTGGCCGGCTCGCCCACGGGCGGAGGCTACTGCTTCGGGGCGAGGGCGATGTTGAGGCGGAGCAGGAGCTTCTCGAGGCTCGCCGTGTCCTGGAGGTCGACCCGCAGGTTGCGTACGGCCTCGACCACTTTCTGGTCGGCGTCCTCCACCTCGATGGTGACCGAGAAGCGGCGGGCCCGGCGGAAGACCTTCTCCGGCAGGGTGAGCTGGATGTCGCGGCGGAGCTCGCCGGCGCCATTGCCGCTGGCCGCGTGGCGCGCGGCGGCGGTCTTGGCCGGCGGCGGGCCCATGGCCTCCTGGCGCAGGCGCTCGAGCTCCTCCAGGACGTTGCGGCTGGAGGTCTTGCGGACCTTCACCTCGGGGGGCGGGGAGGTCGCCTTGGCCTGGGCTCCGGCTTGGGCTGGGGGCTTGGCCTGGGCCTTGGGCGCCGCAACGGCGGTCGCGGGGGCCGGCGTCGGCGAGGCTTTGGGCTGCGCAGGGGGGGGCTTGGCCGGGGCCTTGGCGGGCGCGCCGGCGGCGGCCACCGACGACCGTCCCGTTTCGCCGCCCAGGCGCTTCTTCAGCGACAGCAGGGTGAACTTGGAGATCCCCTTGAGGGTCTCGAAGACCCCTTCGCCCATGAGCGCCGAAGCCTCGAAGAAGGGCCAGCCGGTGCGATTGAGCCCCTGGTTCAGCTCATCGACCGTGCAGATGTCGTCGAGGTCCCGCTTGTTGAACTGGAGCACCAGCGGCACCTCGGAGAGGTGGATCCCCATCTCGCCCAGGTTCTGCTCCAGGTTGTTCAGGGAGTCGAGGTTCGCCTGGAGCATCGGGCGCTGGGAGTCGGCGACGAAGACGATACCGTCGACCCCCTTGAGGACCAACTTGCGGGTGGTGTTGTAGAACACCTGGCCCGGGACGGTGTAGAGCTGGATGCGGGTATTGAAGCCCGCGATCTGGCCGACGTCGATGGGCAGGAGATCGAAGAAGAGGGTCCGGTCGGTCTCGGTCTCGAGGGAGACCATCTCGCCGCGGCACTCGGACGACGTTTGGCTGTAGATGTGGTGGAGGTTGGTGGTCTTTCCGCACAGGCCCGGTCCGTAGTAGACGACCTTGGCGGCCATTTGCATTGTGCTGTAGTTGAAGAAGACCATGCGTAGCGAGCCCTCGCCGAAAGGATAGAAAGACTAGCATTCGCCCCCGGGGGGGTCAAGGAAACCGGCGTCTGCGAGGGCGCGGGCGAGGGTGCCGGCCGCCGCCTCCCCGCCGGCGGACAGACGCGCCGTCTCGAGGGCCAGGAGGGCGAAGAGATCCAGCCGTCGCTCACCCTCGGCGCCGGCGTCCGCGAGGGCCCGGAGCTCGCGCAGGAAGGTCTCCGATTCCCCCCGGGCGAGAGGACCGGTCAGGGCCCGCTCCAACTCCGGCGCCGCCGGCGGCTCGCGGGCCGCCCGGCGGGCCTCGGAGAGGGCGCCCTGGGCCAGGCCCAGGTACCCCCGACCGACGGCGGCCGGCAGGCCCAGGCTCGCAGCCAGGGCCGCCGCGGAGGCCACCAGGGTCACCACGCCGCCCGCGGCCACGCTCGCCGCCAGGTGATAGGCCTCGCGGAGCTCTTCCGGCACCTCGTGGGCCCGGGTGCCGAAGGCTTGGGCGAGGCGCCCGGCGAGCTCCTGGGCCCGCGGAGCACCGTCGGTGGCGAAGAAGACGTCCCGCGCCTCGGCGGGATCGGGCAGCGACCGGGGGAAGGCCTTCAGGGGGTGGAAGGAGCCCACCGCCGTGCCGGTCGCCGCGAGCGGGGCGAGCACCGAGGCGCCCAGGCTGCCGGCGGTGTGGAGCGCCACGGCCGCTTGGGGCCGGCGGGCGAGGCGCCCGGCCACCTCGGGGAGGGCGCCGTCGGCGACGGCGACGAGGAGCAGGTCACACCCTGCGCTCGACAGCTCGTCGAGAGCCGCGGCGCGGGCTCCCAGGTCGGCCGCGACCGAGGCTGCGCGCTCCCGGGTGCGCCCGGCCACCGCCACGAGCTCCGCTCCGCGGACCACGGTCCAGGAAGCGAGGCTCGTGCCGACGCGCCCGGGGCCCACCAGGCAGAACCGAAGCCCCGCCAGCGGCGCCGCCGCCGCGCTGGAAGCCCGCCCGGTTCCTGGGGTCGACACTCGACTAGAATAGCAGCCGTCCCCCCCGGGTGAGGCTCCCGGTACGACGCCTCGAGGAGGGGAGAGACCCATGCCCGAGCCCCTGACGCCACGACCGCTAAACGCCCGCGAACGGGAAGTCCTCAGGGACATCATCCTGATGTATGTCCTGAGCGCCGAGCCCGTCAGCTCGCGGGCCATCTCCAAGCACGGCGGTCTCGGGCTGTCGGCGGCCACGATCCGCAACATCATGGCCGACCTCGAGGAGCTGGGCTACCTGCGCCAGCCCCACACCTCCGCCGGCCGGGTGCCCACCGGTGCCGGGTACCATCTGTTCGCCGAGTCGCTGATGGGCGCCCACACGGTACCCGTCCGCGTGCGCCGCTACATCGACGAGCACCTGCGCGAGACGCCGAGCGACGCCGAGGGCCTGGTGGAGATCACCTCCCACCTGCTCTCCGAGCTCTCCCAGCAGGTGGGAATCGTGGTCACCCCGGCGATCGGCGACACGGTGCTGCGCGCCATCGAGTTCGTGCCCCTGTCGGGCTCGCGGGTGCTGGTGGTCGTGGTCTCCGAGAGCGGCTTCGTCGACAACAAGGTGATCGACACCGAGCGGCCGCTGCCCCGCGAGGAGCTGGTCCGGGCCTCGAACTACCTGACTCAGAACTTCGGCGGCCTGACCCTTCGCCAGATCCGCGACCGGCTCCTGGTCCTCATGGCCGAGGAGCGCTCCCAGGTCGACCGGCTCCTCGGCGCCACCCTGGACCTGGCGCGGCGCGGCCTCGACCTGGTGACCAGCCGGGAGGTGTTGGTGGACGGCACCTCCACGGTGCTCACCCAGCCCGAGCTCGCCGACGTGCAGCGGGTCCGACGCCTGATCGAGACCTTCGGCGACAAGGTGCGCCTGGTCCAGATGCTCACCGCCTGCGTGCACGGCGAGGGGGTGCGGGTGATCATCGGCGAGGACAGCGATCTGACCTCGGAGCTCGACTTCAGCCTGGTGGCGACTCGCTACGGGGTCGGAGAGCGGGAGCTTGGGACCCTGGGCATCTTCGGGCCGTCCCGGATGGAATACCAGCGGGTGATCCCCCTGGTTCACTATCTGGGAGAGACCCTGAGCGAGGTTCTCGCCGCGGTGTCGACCGATCCCGGGTAGCCGCCGAACGCTTGAATTGCAGATACAATAACGCGGCTTGCCCAGAGCGAGCAGGCCAGCGAGGAAGATGATGGCAGAGAACGAACGGCGTCTCGACGACGATCTCGACAGCACCGACGTCGAGGCGATCGAGCTGGAGCCCGACGAGGACGACGACATCGAGGAGGCCCTGCGCCAGGCGGTCGCGGCCGTCGACGGCGTGGCGCGGGGCGGGGCTCCGGCGGAGGAGTCCAAGGGCGACGTGGAACGCCTCGAGCGAGAGATCGCCGACTTGCGCGACCGCTCCGTGCGGACCCTCGCGGATTTCGACAACTTCCGCAAGCGGGCCGAGCGGGAGCGCCAGGAGACCAGGCGTTACGCCCTGCTCGAGCCCATGCGGGACCTGCTGGAGGTCGTCGACAACCTGGAGCGCGCCCTGGCGGCCGGGGGCTCGGCCGACGACCTCAAGCAGGGCATCGAGATGATCCTGCGCCAGCTCGGCGACATGCTCCGCCGCTACGGCGTCCAGCCCCTGGAGGCGGCGGGCGAGCCCTTCGACCCGGCCGTCCACGATGCGGTCTTGAGCCGGGAGTCCGCCGAAGTCGACGAGCCGACGGTGATCGAGGAGTATCAGAAGGGCTACATGCTTCACGACCGCCTGCTGCGCCCCGCGCGGGTCGTGGTCGCGATCCCCGGCGCCGACGACGGCGAGGTGAGCTAGAGATCCGCGAGGGCGAGCTTCGTGACGAGCTTTCAAACAGAGCCGAGATCTGGGAGGGGGATCGAGAGGGTGAGAGGGGCGATCCAGTGAATTCAGCGTTCCGGAGAAGCCGATCGGGCGAGCGTAGGCTCGCGGGCTCGGCGTGGGTGGGGGACCTGCCGCCCGGGAAGCCGGAAACGCTCCAACTGCCTCGGCGACTCGAGGCGAAGCTTCACTAGAGCTGTGGCGAAGATCATCGGCATCGATCTGGGCACCACCAATAGCTGCGCTGTGGCGATCAGCGCCCTGACGCCGGAGGTGCAGACCAACCGGGAGGGGAGCCGGACGATGCCCTCGATCGTCGCCTTCACCGAGGACGGCGACCGTCTGGTGGGCCAGATCGCCAAGCGCCAGGCGATCACCAACCCCCAGAACACGGTCTTCGCCGTCAAGCGCTTGATCGGGCGGAAGTTCGATGATCCCCAGGTGCAGCGGGCGGCGCAGGTGCTGCCCTACCAGCTCGCACGGGCGGCCAACGGCGACGTCAAGCTCGAGATCCGAGGGCGCGAGTACAGCCCCCAGGAGATCTCCGCATTCATCCTCGAGGAGATCAGGGAGTTCGTCCAGGAGGCTATGGGCGAAGAGGTGGCCGAGGCGGTCATCACCGTGCCGGCCTACTTCGACGACTCCCAGCGCCAGGCGACGAAGGACGCGGGCAAGATCGCCGGGCTCGAGGTCTCCCGGATCATCAACGAGCCCACCGCCGCCGCCCTCGCCTACGGCCTCCAGGAGGGCGCCGGCGACAAGATGATCGCGGTCTACGACCTGGGCGGCGGAACCTTCGACATCTCGATCCTCCAGCTCACCGACGGCGTGTTCGAGGTGCGCTCGACAGCCGGCGACTCGTTCCTGGGCGGCGAGGACTTCGACAACCGGATCATGGACTGGTTGATCGAAGAGTTCCAGGAGGAGAGCGGCGTCGACCTCCGGGCCGACCGCATGGCTCTCCAGAGGCTCAAGGAGGCGGCCGAGCGGGCCAAGTGCGAGCTCTCGACCAGCGACACGGCGGACATCAACCTGCCCTTCATCTCCGCCGACGAGGCCGGCCCGCGGCATCTGGCGCGAAGCCTGTCGCGGCAGAAGCTCGAGGACCTGATCCGCGACCTGGCCGAGGCCACCGAGGGCCCGTGCCGGGACGCCCTGGAGCAAGCCGGGCTGCGGCCGGATCAGGTCGACGAGGTGTTGCTGGTGGGCGGCCAGACCCGCACGCCCATGATCGGCAAGCTCGTGGAACGGATCTTCGGTAGCGAGCCCAACCGGCGGATCAACCCGGACGAGGTGGTGGCCATGGGCGCGGCCATCCAGGGCGGCGTGCTCAAGGGCGACATCAAAGACCTGGTGCTCCTCGACGTCACCCCCTTGTCCCTCGGCATCGAGACCCACGGCGGCCTGTTCACGCGCTTGATCGACCGCAACTCGACGATCCCCACCAAGAGCACCCAGATCTTCACCACGGTGGTCGACAACCAGGACACGGTGGAGATCCACGTGCTCCAGGGCGAGCGCGAGTTCGCCAAGGAGAACAAGTCCCTGGGGCGTTTCGAGCTGGTGGGCGTCCCGCCGGCGCCGCGCGGCGTACCCCAGATCGAGGTGACCTTCGCCATCGACTCGAACGGGATCGTGAACGTCTCGGCCCGCGACGTCGCCACCGATCGCTCCCAGTCGATCGAGATCTCGCCGGCCGGGGGCCTGTCCACCGACGAGATCGACCGCCTGGTGGTGGAGGCCGAGGAGCACCGGGCCCTCGACCAGGAACGCAAGGAGCTGCGCCGCCTGAAGAACCGGCTCGAGGGTCTGATCTACACCAACGAGAGGGTCTTCGGCCAGTTCAAGGACATGCTCGATCCCGAAGAGCAGACCCGGATCCGCGAGTCCCTGCTCCAGGCCCGGATGACCCTCAATGTCGACGAAAAAGCCGAGCTCGAGGCGACCATGTACGATCTCAACGGGATCTCGGCCAAGCTCTCCGACCTCATGTTGAGCCGGGGATAGACGCCCGGCTCGCCTGCGGGATGGCCCGCGGCACCGGCCCGACCCGCGGACCTTCCACGTTTTTCAGACGTCATGGCTTCGAAACGCGATTACTACGAGGTGCTGCAAGTCTCCCGCGACGCAGACGGCACCACCATCAAGTCCGCCTACCGCAGGCTCGCGGTGCAGTACCACCCGGACCGCAACCCCGGGGACACCGAGGCCGAGGAGCGCTTCAAGGAGGCCGCCGAGGCCTACGCCGTGCTCTCGGATCAGGACAAGCGGGCCCGCTACGACCGCTTCGGCCACCAGGGGGTGGGCGGCGCCGCGGGCAGTCCGTTCTCCGGCGGCTTCGACCCGTCGACCTTCGGCGACTTCGCCGACATCCTGGGCGACCTCTTCGGGTTCGGCTTCGGGGGCGGGCGTCGCAGGGGCGGGCGTGCCCCGAGCCGCGGCGCCGACCTGCGCTACGACCTGGAGATCGAGTTCGAGGAGGCCGCCTTCGGGGTCGAGAAGAAGCTCAAGATCCCCCGCCTCGAGCGCTGCTCCAAGTGCGGCGGCAGCGGCAGCGCCGGCGACGCTCCGCCCAAGCCGTGCAGCGTCTGCGGTGGCCGCGGCCAGGTGCGTTACACCCAGGGCTTCTTCACCATGGCCCGCACCTGCCCCCAGTGCCAGGGGGAGGGCTACGTGATCCAGGACCCCTGCCCCGAGTGCCGGGGCGAGGGCCTGGTGGAGCGGGAGCGGACGATCGAGGTGAAGATCCCCGCCGGCGTCGACACCGGGGCGCGCCTGCGCCTCCAGGGCGAGGGCGAGCACGGGCGCCACGGCGGTCCCGCGGGAGACCTCTACGTGGTCGTCGGAGTCCGGTCGCACGAGGCGTTCCGGCGCGAGGGGCCTCACGTCCTCTCCGAGGTGGAGGTCTCGTACTCCCAGGCGGTGCTCGGGGCGACCGTGGAGGTGGCGACCCTTCACGGCCCGGAGACCCTGGAGGTTCCGCCGGGCACCGAGCCCGGCCACCGGTTCCGCCTGCGCGGCAAGGGGATCGAGCATCTCGACCGCCACGGCCGCGGCGACCACCTGGTGTTCGCCAAGATCGAGGTGCCCCGGGTCCACGACCTGTCGGAGGAGCAGGTGGAGCTGCTCCGCAAGCTGGCCGAGCTCGAGGGTAAGCCGGTGCGGGAGGGCGTCCTGGACCGGGTGAAGAAGATGTTCCACTGAGACGGCGTGAGCGCCCGGGCGGGGGGCGCGATGCCGCGGAGACCTTCCTCCCATCGCTTCGATGACCACCATCCTCGTGACCTACCTCGTTCCGGCGGAGCGGGAGGAGGAGCTGGTGGCGGCGCTCTGGGAGCTCGGAACGCGCGGGGTGCAGGTGGTCGACGCGGGCGGCGGGGAGGTGCGCCTCGAGGCCTACTTCGACGGGGCGGCGCCGGAGGCCGTGGCGGGGGTCCTGCCGGCGGGCTCGCGGGAAGTGCCCGCGGAGGACTGGCTCGCCTCGTACCGCGCCGCGGCGCGGCCGTTCCCGGTGGGTAGGCGCCTCTGGCTCGATCCGCGCGAACCCGAGGCTCCGAAGGAACCGGCCCCGGCCGGCCGCCGGACGCTTCGGATCCCGGCCCGCGGCGCCTTCGGGACCGGGAGCCACGAGTCGACCCGCCTGATCCTCGAGCTCTTGGAAGAGATGGATCTCGCCGGTCTCCGGGTGCTCGACCTGGGCGCCGGCACCGGCGTCCTGTCCCTGGCCGCCCTCGCCTTCGGTGCCCGCTCGGTCCTCGGCCTCGACATCGCCCCGGCGGCCGTCTTCCACGCCCGGGAGAACCGTCGGCTCAACGGTCTGGAGGGGCGGGGCCCGGTCCTCGTTGCCGGTACCCTCCGCGCCCTCCGGCCGGCGCCTCCCGGGGCCCGATTCGACCTCGGATTCGATCTGGCTCTGGTCAACGTGATCCCGGAGGTGATCGCACCCGACCTGCCGCTTCTCCCGCCGCTCCTGGGGTCCCGGGCGGCCGTGGTCGTCTCCGGCGCCCTGACGGCCTCCCGCTCCGCGGTCCTCGCCGCCTGGCGGGGCCTGGGCTTCCGGCCGGCCGAAGAGCGCGTGGCCGGCGAGTGGTTGGCAATCCGATTCGAGCGGGAGCTCGAGAGGGCACCATGACTAACTTGATCCTTCCGCCCGAGCTCTTCGACGGCGAACGGGCGCCGGTCGAGGGGGAGGCCTACCGGCATCTCTTCCGCGCGCGGCGCCTGGCGGTGGGCGACCGACTCCGGGTGGTCGACGGCCGGGGCCGAGCGCGCTGGGCCGAGGTCGAGGCGGTCGACCGTCGGAGCGGCCGGCTCCGGCTCCTGGACCCGGCGCCCACCCGCGAGCCGGTCTATCGCCTGGAGCTGCTGGTGGGGACCCCCAAGCGGGAGAGGGCCGCGGTGCTGGTGGAGAAGGCGACGGAGGTGGGCGTGGCGGCGATACGGTTCGTCGCCTGCGAGCGGAGCCCGCGGGAGCTGGGCGCCGGGACCCTCGAGCGTCTCGAACGGGTGGTGGCGGCGGCGCTCGAGCAGTGCGGAGGCTCGCGCCTGCCCGAGATCACCGGCGTCCACCGCTTCGGCGAGCTCGCCCACCTGCTGCGGGATCTGCCGGATCGCTGGTTCCTCGACACCGCGGCGCCCCCCGCGGCCGGCTGGGGCCAGCGACGGGCGGGTGCCGGGGCCGTCCTCGTAGGGCCGGAGGGGGGGTGGGCCGAGGCCGAGGTCGAGGCGCTCCTGGAGCTCGGCGCCCGACCGGTCTGGCTGGGCGAGCGGACCCTGCGGGTCGAGACGGCGGCGGTCCTCGCGGCCGGCGCCGTGCTGCTGCCGGCGAGCGGTGAGTGGTAATATGGCTGTTCGTCGATAATCTGCCGCACGATCTTCGACACGACCTTGGACCCCAGGGGGCGAGCGCTCCGGGGAGAGTGCCATGAACATCAACGACCTGCTCAAGATCGCCGTCGAGCGCAAGGCCTCCGACGTCCACCTCAAGGTTGGCGGCCACCCGATCATCCGGGTGGACGGTCAGCTCGAGCCCCTTTCGGACCTCAAGCGGCTGATGCAGGAGGACACGGTGGCCATGGCGTTCTCGATCATGAACGCCCGCCAGAAGCAACGTTTCAAGGAAGAGCTCGAGATCGACATCGCCTACTCGGTGCCCGGCCTCGGCCGCTTCCGCTGCGCCATCTTTCAGCAGCGGGGCAGCGTCGGCCTGGTGCTCCGCGTCATCCCCGCCCGCATCTTCGCGATCCGCGAGCTCATGTTGCCGCAGGTGCTGGAGAAGATCGCCGAGGAGCGGCGGGGGCTCGTGCTGTGCACCGGCACCACCGGCTCGGGCAAGTCGACGACCCTGGCGGCGATAGTGGACTACATCAACTCCACCCGCAGCGAGCACGTGATCACCATCGAAGACCCCATCGAGTTCCTCCACCGGGACAAGCGCTCGCTGGTCAATCAGCGCGAGATCGACGTGGACACCCGGGGGTTCGCCGGTGCCCTCCGGGCGGCCCTCCGCCAGGACCCGGACGTCATCCTGGTCGGCGAGATGCGCGACTACGAGACGATCGAGACGGCCATCCTCGCCGCCGAGACCGGGCACCTGGTGTTTTCGACCCTCCACACCCTCGACGCCACCGAGACGGTCAACCGGATCATCTCGGTCTTCCCGCCCCACCACCAGAAGCAGATCCGGATCCAGCTCTCCCAGGTGCTCAAGGCGATCATCTCGCTGCGCCTGGTGCCGCGCGCCGACGGCATCGGGCGGGTGCCGGCGGTCGAGGTGCTCATCTCGACGCCGTACATCCGCGAGTGCATCGAGAACAAGGACAAGACCAAGTTCATCCGGGAGCAGATCTCCCTGGGCACCAGCCAGTACGGCATGCAGACCTTCGACCAGTCCCTGTTCCAGCTCTACAAGAACGGCCTGATCACCCTCGACGAGGCCCTGAGGCGGGCGACCAACCCCGACGAGTTCAAGCTCAAGATCCAGGGGGTGCAGTTCACCGCCGACATCTCCCGCGAGCAGATGGAAGAGCAGCTCCAGGGGGTGGGCGGCGAGGACGACCTGCTGGGCGGCGCCGACTCCCCCTTCGAGCTCGAAGGGTGAAGCTCACCTGCTACGACCAGGCGGTCAAGCTCCTCGCCCGGCGGACCCACTTCCGCCGGGAGCTCGAGGGCAAGCTCACCCGCCGCGGCTACCCGCCGGAGGAGGTCGCCGAGGCCCTTGACCGCCTGGCGGCTCGACGCTACCTCGACGACGCCGAGGCGGCGCGCCAGTTCGTGGCCGGCCGCCTCGCCCGGTCCGGAGGCTACGGCCGCGCGCGCTTGGCCGCCGAGCTCGCGGTGCGCGGGGTCGAGGGGGAGGTGGCCCGGGAGGTGCTGGACGACCTCTTGCCCGAGGACGACCTGCCGGCGGCGCGCGCCGAGGCCCGGCGCTGGGCCGGCGCGGCTGGCGCGAGGAGCGGAAAGAGCCCCGAGGCCCTGGCCCGGCGTCTCGAGCGGCGGGGCTTCTCCAGCCGGGCGATCGCCGCCGTCCTCCGGGAGCGGGGCCGGGAGATCGAGTAGGCCCGCCCCGACGCGGTGAAGGCGGGGAAGGCGAGCCCACCCTCCGACGTTGTACCTGGCCCCCCGCCCACGTAGACTCGGCCACTCCAGGACCCTTTCCCCATGAAGAGCCAAGACATCCGCACCTCGTTCCTCGACTTCTTCCGCGAGCGGGGCCACCGCGCCCACCCGAGCGCGCCCCTGGTCCCCCACGGCGATCCCACGCTCCTGTTCACCAACGCCGGGATGGTGCAGTTCAAGAACGCCTTCCTGGGCCTGGAGGCGCCGCCCGCGCCGCGGGTGGTGACCGCCCAGAAGTGCCTCCGGGTCTCGGGCAAGCACAACGACCTCGAAAGCGTGGGCCCGTCGCCCCGGCACCACACCTTCTTCGAGATGCTGGGCAACTTCTCCTTCGGCGACTACTTCAAGGAAGAGGCGATCCGCTCCGCCTGGGAGCTGGTCACCGGGGTCTGGGGGCTGCCGCCCGAGCACCTCTTCGCCACGGTCTTCCGCGAGGACGACGAGGCCTGGGAGCTCTGGCACCGGATCTCGGGCCTCCCGGAGGCGCGGATCCTCCGCTGCGGCGAGAAGGACAACTTCTGGTCCATGGGCGACGTGGGCCCGTGCGGCCCGTGCAGCGAGCTCCACATCGACCTCCGGCCGGACCGGCCGCAGGTGGACTGGGACGAGGGCTCGGAGAGCGGGCGCTACCTCGAGCTGTGGAACCTGGTCTTCATGCAGTACGAGCGCGACGAGGCGGGGGAGCTGACGCCGCTACCCAACCCCTCCATCGACACCGGCGCCGGCCTCGAGCGGCTGACTGCGGTGCTCGAGGGCGTCGCCTCGAACTACGACACCGACCTCTTCCTCCCGATCCTCGAGGCCGCCGGCGAGCTCGCCGGCGTCGCCTACGGCGGCGACTCTGGCCGAGATCGAGACCAGGACGTCTCCCTGCGGGTGATCGCCGACCACCTGCGGGCGGTCGCCTTTCTCCTGGCCGACGGCGTGATCCCGGGCAACGAGGGCCGCGGCTACGTGCTGCGGCGGATCTTGCGCCGGGCGGTGCGCCACGGCATGCGCCTGGGCCTCGACGAGCCGTTCCTCTTCCGCCTCCTGCCGGTGGTGGGCGAGGCCATGGCCGGCGCCTACCCGGAGCTCGACGCGACCCGTGACGCCTCGGTGGCCACGGTCCAGGTCGAGGAGGAGAAGTTCCTCTCGACGCTGGCCGCCGGCGCCCGCGAGGTCCAGGAGGAGATCGAAGTGGCGCGCGCCGAAGGGCTCGACGTGCTTCCGGGCGAGCGCGCCTTCTGGCTCTACGAGACCCACGGACTGCCGCGCGAGGTGATCCGCGAGATCGCCGAGGAGGAGCGGCTGGGCTTCGACGAGGCCGGCTTCGAGGCGGCCCTCGAGGCGCAGCAGGAGCGTTCGCGCCAGGCCGCCGGCGAGGGCAAGAAGCGCCTCGCCGCCCTCGCCCGGGTCCTGCGCGGAGAAGAGGAGGGCGGCAGTGGAAAAGTGGCTGGCACCTCGTTCCTCGGGTACGACCGCCTCCGCCTGGAAGGCGCCCGGGTCGAGCGGCTGGCCGGCGCGCCGGGCGGCGGAGCGCCGACGGCCGCCGCCAGCCTCGGCGCGGGGGAGCGGGGCGTGGCGGTCCTCGACCGGACGGTCTTCTACGCCGAGTCCGGCGGCCAGGTGGGAGACCGGGGGACCCTGTCCTGGCCCGGTGGCCGCGCCCGGGTCACCGACACCCAGAAGGACACGACCGGCCTCTTCTTCCACTTCCTGGAGGTGGAGGAGGGCACGCTTCGCCGGGGCCAGGAGGTGACCCTCGAGGTCGACAGGAAGCGGCGCCTGCCGACCCAGCGCAACCACACTGCCACCCACCTGCTCCACGCCGCCCTTCGGGAGGTCCTGGGCACCGAAGTCCGGCAGGCGGGCTCCCTCGTCGCCCCGGACCGGCTGCGCTTCGACTTCACCTTCCACCGGCCGGTGGAGGCGGCGGAGCTCCGGGAGGTCGAGGACCGGGTCAACGCCCAAGTGCTCGAGGCGGTGCCCACGCGCATCGGGGAGACCGGCTACCAGGAGGCGGTGGCGGCCGGCGCCATGGCCCTGTTCGGCGAGAAGTACGGCGAGCGGGTGCGCACCGTCGAGGTGCCCGGCTTCAGCCTGGAGCTGTGCGGCGGGTGCCACGTGGCCAACACCGGGGAGATCGGCCTCGTCCTGGTCACCACCGAGCGGGGCATCGCCTCCGGCGTGCGGCGGATCGAAGCGGTCACCGGCGAGGGGGCGATCGCCCGGGTGCGCGGGCGCGAGACCGTGCTCGCCGAAGTCGAGCAGGCCCTCGGCACGCCAGCCGAGAGGGCCGCCGAGGAGATCGCCTCCCTGCGCACCGCCGTCGACGAGCGGGAGCGGGAGCTCGCCAAGCTCCGCCTGGAGATGGTGGCCGGCGGCGGCGGCGGCGACGGGAGCGGGGACGCCGTGGAGGTGGACGGCATCCGGGTCCTCGCCCGGGAGGTCCCCGTGGCGCCGGCCGGCGAGATGCGCAACATGGCCGACGCCCTGCGCTCGAAGCTGGGCTCCGGCGTGGTGGTGATCGGCAGCCGGGACGACGAGAAGGTCTCTCTGGTGGCGGCGGTCACGCCGGACCTCACCAGCCGGGTGCCGGCCGGACGCCTGGTCCAGGCGCTGGCGGCGCGGGTGGGTGGTGGCGGCGGCGGGCGCCCCGACTTCGCCCAGGCGGGCGGCAAGGAGCCCGAGAACCTCCCGGCGGCTCTCGCCGCGGTGCCCGAGACGGTCCGCGAGTTGCTGGGTTGACTGGATCGCCCCCCTCCCGTGGCGCTTGAGCTGGGGCCGAAGCGGCTTGCTCGCCGCCGTCTGGTAGACTTTTCTTCCTATTTCGGCCTGGATCGACGCCCGATGAGGGGACCGTACGCCATCTGTCGCGCCCGCGCCTGGAGCTGCCTGCCGGTGGCGGGGTTCCTCGCGCTCGTCCTGGTTCCGGCGCCGGCCACCGCCCGGGTGGAGGTCCACCGGGCCGACTCCGGGCGCCGCGTGATCACCAACGAGACGGACGTTCAGCGCGCCCGCCGCCTCGCGCCGACCCTCGTCGCGCCGCCCTCCGAGACCGTCCTCCACATGATCGATCGCCACGCCCGGGCGGAAGGGCTCGATCCGGTCCTGGTCCGCGCCGTGGTGCAGGTCGAGTCGGGCTACAACCCGGCGGCGGTGTCCGACAAGGGCGCCATGGGGCTGATGCAGCTCATGCCGGAGACCGCCCGCGACCTGTCGGTCCAGCGCCCGTTCGAACCCGAGGAGAACGTGCGCGGCGGAACGACGTACCTGCGCGAGCTCCTCGACCGCTTCGGGCGGGTGGATCTCGCCCTCGCCGCCTACAACGCCGGACCGTCGGCGGTCACTCAGTACGGGGGCATTCCCCCGTACCCCGAAACCGTGACCTACGTGCGCCGGGTCCTCTCCCTGTGGCGGGGGGACGGCGACGCCGTCCTCGCCGTGCTGCCCCCGGCGAAGCCCGTTCGCTGGCGCCGGGACGGCCCCCGCATCCACTTGACCAACGTGCAGTGACGGCACGGCGTTGATCGCGCCGAGGACGGTCATCGAGAGGCCGCCGTCGCTCCCCAGGCCAGCGTGACGTACAATCCCGGCCCGGCCCCCCTTTCGCGCCGAGATCCTCTTCATGCTCAACGTCCCGAATCTCCTGACGCTCTTCCGGATCCTCCTCGTCCCTCTGCTCGTGGTGGCGCTGCTCACCAAGTTCGAGGGCAAGGAGTACGTGGCCCTGGGCGTCTTCCTCGTCGCCGCCGCCACCGACGTGCTGGACGGCTACCTGGCCCGCCGCCAGCGCAAGATCACCCGCCTAGGCAAGCTCCTGGACCCGGCGGCCGACAAGATCCTCATGTCCGCCGCGTTCATCTCCCTGGTGGAGCTCGAGGTGGCGCCGGCCTGGATGGTCGTGGTGATCGTGGCCCGGGAGTTCGCGGTCTCGGCCCTGCGCAGCTTCGCCGCCTCGGACGACGTGGTGATCGCCGCCGGCGTCTCGGGCAAGGCGAAGACGGCCGTCCATACCGTGGCCGTCTCGGTGTGCATCATCCACGAGCGGCTGCAGGACCTGGGCTCCGCCGCCCCGCACTGGCTCGTGCCGACCGTCCTCTGGGCCTCGGTCGCCCTGAGCGTGATCTCCGGCATCGACTACTTCATCCGCTACGGCCACATGGTCTTAGAGAGCCCGGGCTCGCGGGGGGACTCTTGAGGCGCGAAACCCGTGGCGGCGCCCGCTGAAGGCGCGCCGCTTCCTTCCCCCATGAGCTTCCGTCCGCTGGAACGACTGGCCCTCCTCTCAGGGCGCAACTACCGCCGGGTGTTCGTGCTGGTGGCCCTGATCGTGGCCCTCGGCGGCGTCCTCGCCACCCGCCTCCAATTCGACACCGACATCCTGAACCTGCTGCCCAAGCACGACCCCAAGATCAAGCACTTCCTGGAGGCCATGAAGCGCTTCGGGAGCGTCGACTACCTGCTGGTGGTGGTGCGAATCCCCGAGGGCGAGGTGCCGGAGCCCTATGAGCTCCTGGTCAGCCGCTTGGGAAAGCGCCTCGAAGGTCTCGCCCAGCTCCACAAGGTGGAGTACCAGATCGGCTCGCCCGAGACCCTGGTGGAGTCGGTGTTTCCCAAGGCCGTCCTCTTCCTGGACGCGCAGGGGCGCCAGACCCTGGAGGCGCGGCTCTCGCCGGAGGGGATCCGCGACCGGGTGCGCGGGTTCCGGAGGCTCCTGACGACGCCTCAGGGGGTGGCGCTCAAGGGCCTGATCAAGGTCGATCCGTTCGGGCTCTCGGAGATCTTCCTGAACCGCCTGGACGCGACCCGCGGCCAGCTCTCCGTGGACTGGACGAGCGGCTACTACCTGTCGCGGGACCACCGCTTGCTGCTCCTCCTGGGCCGGCCGATCAAGCCGCCGCAGGACACCGAGTTCGACGGCGAGCTGGTCGACGCGGTCCAGGGCCAGGTGGACTCGGTGCTCTCCGAGTGGGGCGAGATCGTGGGCGCCGCGACCCGGGGCGAGGCCGCCCCACCCCCTCCGAAGATCGACCTGGGCGGCTCGTACCTGACCGCCCTCGACGACTACCGGCTGATCCGGGGCGACATGATCCGCAACATGGCGACGTCGGCCAGCCTGGTGCTGCTGCTGTTTCTCCTCGCCTTCCGGCGCCTGGGGCCGCTGCTCTACGCCATCCTCCCCCTGGCCGCCGGCCTGATCCTGACCTTCGGCTTCTCGGCGGTGACGGTCGGGACCCTCTCCTCGGCGACGAGCGGCACCGCGGCCCTGCTGATCGGCCTGGGGATCGACTTCGTGATCGTCTCGTACGGGCGCTACGTGGAGGAGCGCCGGCGGGGCGCCGAGATGGAGCCGGCCCTCGGCGTGATGGCCACCACCTCGGGGCGGGCGGTGGTGGTGGGGGCGGTGACCACCGCGGCCACCTTCTACGCCTTCCTGGTGACCGACTTCACGGGCCTGCGCCAGATGGGCTTCCTGACCGGCACCGGCATCCTCTTCTGCATGCTGGCCGTGCTCGTGCTTCTGCCGGCCCTGATCTCCTGGGGCGAGCACCGGCACCGCCGCCGGGAGACCCAGCCGAACCTCTACCTGCACAGCTTCGGAACCGGCCCGCTGATGCGCTTCGCGACCCGTCGCCCCCGGACCACCCTGGCGGTGGGCGCCGTGCTCACGCTCCTGGCGATTTGGGGTGCTCTGGGCCTCCAGTTCGAGGAGAGCATGAAGTCGATGCGACCGGAGAAGGGCAACCGGGGCATCACCGTGGGCCAGGAAGTGGCGGAGCACTTCGACTCGGGCTTCGACGCCATGATGCTCATGGTGCGTGGCAAGACCCTCGACCAGGTGTTCGACCGCTCGGAACAGGCGGCCGTCGGGGCCAGGAAGCTCGCCAAAGAGGGCGTGATCCTCGGCTACTCGGGGCTGACCTCTCTCGTGCCCAGCCCGCGGCGGCAGCGCGAGGCCCTCGCGTGGTTGGAGAAGCAGCGGGCGAGCGGCCTCCTGGACACGGACCGGATCACCGCCGACTTCCACCGCGCCCTGGCGGAGGAAGGCATGCGGCCGGAGCCGTTCGACAGGGGGCTCGAGCTCTTCGCCCAGGCTCTCTCCGTGCACCGCGAGATCCCGCCGCAGGAGTTCGCCGCCCAGGGCCAGACCGGCCAGTTCCTGGATCGCTACCTCCAGCAGGTCTCGCCGGCCGAGGGCGGCGGCTGGGTGAGCGTGGTCTACCTCTACCCGCCGAACAACCGGTGGCGCCGCGCGCCACCGCCCCAGGCGGTGAAGCTGGCCGCGGACCTGGGGCCCCACGTGGTCCTGACCGGCCCGAACGTGGTGAACCAGCGGATGCGCGAGCGGGTGCGCCGGGACGCCGTGGTCGCCGCCGTCCTCGGCTTCCTGCTGGTCGGCGTGCTGCTGTGGATCGACTTCCGTCGCCTGCGCGATGTCCTGCTCTCGCTGACGCCGCTCCTCGTGGGGCTCGTCTGGATGCTGGGGGGCATGGCGCTCTTCGAGATCAAGATGAACTTCATGAATGTCTTCGTGACGACCATGATCATCGGCATCGGCGTCGACTACGGTGTGCACGCGGTGCACCGATACCGGGAGTCACGGGATCTCCGCGTCGAGGTGGGGGACCCGTTGGCCCATCGGGACCGCATGGAACGCCTCAACGGCGGCTTTCTCGAGACCGGCAAGGCGATCGTGGTGGCTTCCCTCTCCACCGTGGTCGGCTTCGGCTCTCTCGCCACGTCCCGCTACCCCGGCCTGCGCTCGACAGGCTACGTGGCCGTTCTCGGGGCACTGAGCACCGCGCTGGTGGCGATCACGCTCCTCCCCGCGTACCTGGCGCTCCGCGAGCGCCGCCGAAGCCCGAAAGCGGCTCCGGCAGAGGCGGGAGCGCCCCCCGATGCGTGATCCTGGATATTCACAATATCAAATACTTCTATTCAAGGACGTAGAAGTTTCCTCTCGAAGTGTCCCGTTTCCCGCTTGTCGTGCACTTAGGCGATGAGTAAGCGGCCATCGGTGGCCATGCCGGTCTCGCGGAGGTCCGCTGGAAAGGGTGTGTCATATCATGTGGAGGAAGCGAGCGCTCTGTGGCGCGGTCGTTTTGGCCTTGGCGCTGAGCCTGTTCGCGGCTCCAGCGCTCCAGGCTGCGGACCGGGCACCCGAGAGAGGATCGGCGGGGCTGTGGGCCTCGATCCAGAGCTGGTTCCAGGACGTCTTGCTGGTCGAGTTCGGCTGGACGGCGCCACCACCGGCGGACTCCGGCATCCACAGCAAGCCGAAGCCGTCCAAGTGCGACCCGACGGTGGATCCGACGTGCTTCACGTGGCCCGGGCCGGTCTTTACGACGGACGAGGGCGGAAGTACTGATCCAAACGGTGGCTAGGCTCGAGGAGGAAGCCTTCTCCAAGAAATAGCGTAACTACGCGAGTGTAGGGTGGTGCCCAGCTTATTCCTCTTCGGAAATACGACTGAATAGCGAATAAACTTTCATAAAAGAGAGCGAATAATGATCAAGCGGCACCTGGATTCGAGTATCCTCAGCTTGCTGGCCAGCTGTGAGCTGGATTCGAAGGCTACGCAGTGGGCGCTGAGGCATGCTCTGTCTTGTGATCGGTGCCGGAACCTTCTGACAGAGATGCCCTCTTCGGCCCAACAGGTCATCGAGCTTTTCCTGGATCGACGTGAGCGACAGGCCCGACGCGCTGCTTCCACGGATATCTACACCCAAGCGATAGACAAAGCATTCACGAGTGTCCTGGAAGTGAGTGCCAAACTCGAGGCTCAGAGACGCGAGTCTGAGTATCTAATTCACGAGCTCCTAGGGCTCTCAACCGAGCAGCAGCGTCTCGTAATTGAAAATTCCTCTCGATATCATAATTGGGCAATAGCAGAGAAGTTGCTTGAGGTATGCAGAGCCGGCTGGGCAGAGAAGCCGGCGGCGTCCGAGGATCTCGCCACGCTGGCCTTCGCTGTCACGGAAAAGCTACGTGCTTCAGGGTTTCGCGAGAGAGCTCTCAATGACTTAAAGGCCGAGGCTTGGAGCTACATAGCCAACTGCCGCCGTATTCAGTCAGACTTCAGAGCATCCGAGGAGGCCTTCAGGAGGGCTGATATCTACCTCCAGCTAGGAACCAGAGACGATTTGGAGCGTGCTCAGCTTTTGAACCTCGAGTCTTCTCTTCTTCGTGCGCTCAGGGATTTCGAGGGGGCCGGACGATTGCTCGACGGAGCTATTTGTGCCTACCGGGCTGCGGGCGATGGCCATTTAGAGGGCCGAGCGTTGATCCAAAGGGCGAAGCTCTTATACGAGTCCGGTGATGTCGAGAAGAGCATTCCTATACTGCGGAGAGCCAGCGAGCTGGTCGACGTCCTTCGTGATCCGTCCTTGGTGTTTCATTTGCGCCAGAACCTGGTCTTCAACTTGAATGAGGCTGGGCGCGCGCGGGAAGCATGGGATCTCCTCCCTGAAGTTCGTCAGTTGGCTCGAGAGCATGGCAGCCGTCTCGATCGCCTCCGTCTTCTATGGACAGAGGGTCTCATTTGCCGGAACCTAGGAAAAATTGAGCTTGCAGAAGAAGCCTTGCGACAGGTGCGGGAAGGTTTCATCGCCGAGGGAATCGGCTACGATGTCGCCCTCGTTTCCCTGGATCTTGCGGCGCTTTACCTCGAAGCTCACCGAACTGCGGAAGTCAAGCAACTCGGTGCGGAGATGTTGCCCATATTCGCTTCCCGCAATATCCAGCGGGAGGCCATCATGGCCTGGACAGTCTTCCGCCAAGCGGTGGAACGGGAAGTCGCGACGGTGCGGGTGATCGAGGAAGTCGCCGCCCGAATTCGCGAAATCCAGGGCCGGCCAGGCCCCGCGGGTGAGCCGAGGTAAGCTGCACCTGTCGGCGCACTAACCACGTTTCCTTCCCGCGCTCAGCTTTCTTCTGAGGAAGCGAATCCTCTCGGATCCGCGGAGTGCTAACCTGCGCAGGTGAGTGACGAGCACATCACCCGGGACCTCTTCCGGGCGATCTCCGGGGGGTGGCGCAACCCCGGCGATCTCGCGGCCATCGCCCTGGCTCACCTCTTCGAGCTCTGCCCGCGCTGTCGTCGGGAGTTCCAGGCGTGGCGCGGGGAGCTGGGCGAGGGAGCCCCGGCGCACGGCCCGGAGGACTACGAAGCGGTTCTCGATCGCTTGCGGGCCCGGGCGGCGCCGAAGCCGGCCAACTCGAACGAGCCTCCGGGCGCCGTCGAGGCGAAGGCCGAAGCCGAGGAGCGCGAGGCGCGCTCCCGGGCAGAGGAGCTCCTGGGTCTCTCGCCGGTGGAGCAGGCGGAGCTGATCCGCCGCGAGCCGGAGCGTTTCTCGGGCCTGCTCCTGGCCGAGATGCTCATCGAGGACAGTCGCAAGAAGGCTCCGGATCGGCCGAAGGAGGCCGCCGTCTCCGCTCGCCTCGCCCGCCTGGTGCTCCACCACACCTCGGTCTCCGGCTACGCCGGCGAGCTCTACGTCCGTGCCCTGGCCTATCTCGCCAACTCTGTCCGGGTGATCGGCGACCTCCCCAGAGCGGATCAGATCCTCGGCGATGCCCGCTATTTCTTCCGAAGCCTTGGCTGCGGCAACCGGTTGCTCCGGGCCGAGCTGGACAGCCTGGAGGGGTCCCTCCGGACCGGCCAATTTCGAGCCGAGCTGGCAGTCTCGCTGCTGCTCCGAGCCCTCATGGTGTACCGGCTCGATCGGCAGCCAAGGCTCGCTGCGTCAACGCTCCTGTCGCTGAGCTGCGCGCACAACCGCCGAGGGAGCTTCGAAGCGGCTCTCCGTGTGGTCGAGGAGGCCAAGCGGCTTCTAGAGCGGTCGCCTGACCGGCGCCTGGCCTGGATTGCGCACCACAGCCAAGTAAATAGTCTCGTCCGAGCCGGCAACCTGCGGCTCGCGATAGACAGTGCATACGAGAGTGAGGAAGTTGTAGGCTTCGAGCGCGATCCAGTGAGTGGTCTCCGGTGGAAATGGGTGATGGCGAAGGTTCGTCAGCTTGCCGGGGATATGGAGGAGGCAGCGAGTACGCTGGCGTCGGTCCGCGAAGAGTTTGGTGGAAGAGGCCTCGTCTACGACGAAGCGCAAGCTGCGCTCGAACTCGCCGCACTCTACGCAGACGAGGGTTGTAGCGAGCAAGCCACGGGCCTCCTCGGCGAGACCCTCCCTGTGTTCAGAAGGCTGGAAGTGTCGACGAAGGTGGCCGAGGCGGAGGCGCTGGCGCGGCGGCTAGCTAGGCGGTAAGCGAGGAGAGCAGTGCTCGGGACACGGTGAGAATGGAGGACCACCTCACCCTCTTCCGGCCGGTCTCCGGGGGTTGGCCCAACCCCGGAGGTCTGGAGGTTCCGCCCAGCGTCTCTTCTGCGACCAAGCTTTGGCGCAGTGCTAACCTGCTCAGATGAGCGACGAGCACATCACCCGTGACCTCTTCCGGGCGATCTCCGGGGGTTGGCGCAATCCTGGCGATCTGGCGGCCATCGCTCTGGCCCACCTCTTCGAGCTCTGTCCCCACTGTCGCCGGGAGTTCCAGGCCTGGCGCGGGGAACTGGGCGAGGGAGCTGCCGCGCGCGGCCCTGAAGACTACGAGGCGGTCCTCGACCGATTTCGGGCTCGCGCGGCGCCGAGACCGGCCAACTCCAACGAGCCTCCGGGCGCCGTCGAGGCGAAGGCCGAAGCCGAGGAGCGCGAGGCGCGCTCCCGGGCAGAGGAGCTCCTGGGTCTCTCGCCGGTGGAGCAGGCGGAGCTGATCCGCCGCGAGCCGGAGCGTTTCTCGGGCCTGGTTCTGGCCGAGATGCTCATCGAGGACAGTCGCAAGAAGGCTCCGGATCGGCCGAAGGAGGCCGGCGTCTCCGCTCGCCTCGCTCGCCTGGTGCTCCACCACACCTCGGTCTCCGGCTACGCCGGCGAGCTCTACGTCCGTGCCCTGGCCTATCTCGCCAACGCGATCCGCGTCATCGGCGACCTGCCCCGCGCCGACCAGATCCTGGGGGATGCCCGCTACTTCCTCCGAAGCCTTGGCTGTGGCAACCGGTTGCTCCGGGCCGAGCTGGACAGCCTCGAAGCCAGTCTGCGGCGCGGTCAGGATCGACCGGACCTCTCGGTTCCGCTCCTGCTGAGGGCCCTCATGGTCAACAGGCTCGAAGGCCGGCTCCGGTCCGCGGCGGCAGTCTTGGTCAATATTGCACTTGCTCACAACCGACGAGGCGAACTCCAGGCGGCCTTCGGTTCTCTGAAGGAGGGGGAATCTCTCCTCAACGACTCGCCAGACCACCTCCTCCTGCTGTGCCTCCGCGCGAATCTCGTATCTCTCCACTGCCACGCAGGCAATCTCGAGCTCGCGACCGAAGTCAATGACGAGACTGAGGCGCTCCAGCTCCTCCATGGCCATCCGGTGGAGGGCTCACGACATGAGTGGCGGAGGGCGACGATAGCCCGCCGTGCGGGAGATCTGGAGGAGGCGGCCCGTCGGCTCTCCTCGGTCCGAGAGCGGTTCGCGGCGGAAGGCTTCTTTTATGACGCCGCGCTCGCAGGGCTCGAGCTCGCTGGAATCTATACCGAGTGCCATGAGCTGAACGAGGCCGAGGAGCTCCTCGCCGAGGTCACTCCGGTGTTTCGAGGCCTCGAGCTCCCCTCCAAGGTCGCCGAGGCCGAAGCCCTCACGCGGCGCCTCGCGAAGCGGTAGCCGCAACGGCAGGCCAGCCAGGCCAGGTAGGGGCCCTCGGTCCGGACGAAGGGGGCCGAAGCCGAGGCCCTGCGCCAGCGCGCCGGCCGCTGGCCGTCGCACCGTTCTCCCCTCCCTAGTCCCAAAGGCTTGGCCCTCCGAGGAGCCACCGGCCCTTCCTGGCCGCTGCCCCGGACAGTCCGCAGTGAAGCCGAGGCTCCGAGGTGCGTCGATCCCGGGAAACGTCACCGTCCGCGGCGTGAATCAAGAATCTAGAATCTACATGCTCAAGTGTCTTGACATGCGAACGTCTTTGTGTATACGCTACTGCGTATGGTCAGCAAGAAAGCCAAAGCCGTGGGGCGGGTTCGGGACCTCGAGCCCTTCACGGCCCGCCTGACGCCCGACGCCAAGCGCCGCCTGATGGCACTGGCGCAAATCAAGGGAGATCCGGCCTACGAGCTCATGGAGGAGGCTTTCTGGAGCTTGTGGGACGACCTTCCTTCCTCGCAGAAGGACGCGGCCGAGGAGCTCGTCCGCCTGATCGACCGGGCCCGGGGAGAAGACCCCTAGATTCTCCGGCGGCTGGATTCTCCGGCGGCGTTCTCCGGTGCGACGCCTCACGAAAGGAGTCGGTATGCCCAACCTCGCGCTCATTCGAAGGCTCCGGCCTTCGACGCTCCTGGTCCTGCTCACCCTCTCGGCCGGGGCGGCTCCCGCCTGCGCCGCGGGGACGCACCTGTTTCCCCTGGACCGCCCGGCGAGCGCCCCGCCGGAGATCGCCTTCGACCAGGACGCCGTGGTCGTGACCGGTCTCGCGCCGAACGCCGACGTGATTCTCCACGGCGTGAGCCGCTACCGCGACACCTACTACTGGGCGGTACTGCCCACCGACGAGGCGCTGACGGCGGACGAGACCGGCACCATCCGCTACGAGGTTCCGGACGGCCTGGCCCCGTTCTCGGTCTGGGCCGCGGTCGACGCGGCGACTGGGGCGTTTGCCATCGGGAAGCCGGAGGGATCCGTCGCTCGCGAGGTCCCATTCCCGAACGACGGGCTCGCCCAGGCGCCCGGGGGCGTGGTGAGCGGGCTTCACACCTCCTGGGAGCGAGTGGAGGTCCTGTTCGTCCGGCCGGGCGCGGGAGCCTGGCGCGGCGTCGGATTGAGCGGTAATGAGAAGGCGCCGCCCGCAGGTGCGGAAGTCGACCTGGCCTCGGCACTACCCATCCAGGCCGCCACCGCGGCACCGACCGCAGGTCTCACCCCGGGCGACGTGGTGATGGCCGTCAATCCATCCACCCTCGAGTACTTCGCCGCCCGCCTGATGCCACCCGGCCAGCAGCCCTGAATCCACCCGCTTCGGAGAGATGATGATGGACCCCACCCGTTCTGCCCGCTCCTCGATCCTTCGCCTCGCAGCCCGTCTGGTCGCACTCTTCGGCGTCCTGGCCCTGCCGGCGGTCGGCCTCCAGCACCCGAACCAGGCCCAGGGCTTCCAGCCTGAGCACGCCTACCAGCTCGGGAACCTCGACAGCATCAACGAGTTCAACGGCAACTTGACCCTTCAGATCCCCCTGGGGTCGTATCCGGTCGACGGTGGGCTCTCCTTCGGCCTCACGCTCACCTACACCGGCAACGTCTGGGACTACGAGCTCGACAAGAACCTCGTGGACGGCGGGTACTACCTGAGGGCCGTGCCCCGCAAGTCCTCGAATGCAGGGCTCGGCTGGCAGGTCTCCCTCGGGGCCATCGAGCCCGCCGACTCGAACTCCGCAGATGGCTACCGGAGCCCTGACGGTGCGGTGCATCCCCTAGACAACAGCCTCCATCTCGGTGGGGCGACCCACTCCGGCTACGAGTACACGAAGGACAGCACCTATCTGCGATACAGCGGCAGCATCTATCAGGGAACGCTCGAGTTCCCCGACGGTACCCGGCGCTACTTCGAGAGAGACCCGGTGACCGGTGATGAGCGACCGACCCGGATCGACGACCACTTCGGCAATTCCGTGACGATCCAGTACCCGTCGGCTGGGATTCTCGGCTACCCCGACATCGTGAACTGGAAGATCACCGACTCGCATCAGCGGACGGAGTGGGTCTACTTCAAGCAGGCTCCCGCGTCGAGTGGCCAGTACCCGAGAGGCGTAGTGGACAGGGTCGTCGTCACCGCATTCGGTGGGCAACACCTCACCTACAGGTTCAACTACTCGACGCCCACCATCACCCGCGGGAAGACCGATCGCGCCCTGACCTGTGCCTATGCCTCACCCACGGTGAGCGTCCCCCTGCTGACGAGCGTCAGGTGGACCGACGCCCCCCAGATGATGGGGGACAACCATTGGTACGACTTCACTTACGATCAAGGGCCGTACCACGGAACGTGCACGGGCACCGACGACTATGGTCTCACGCAGACGGACAACCGCTCGGGGGTTCTTCTCTCCGTGACGCTCCCGACCTATGGCAAGCTGCAGTGGAGCTGGGGCTACTACATCTTCCCGCAGAGGTCGGAGGTCCTCGGCGGTGTCCGGCTCATGCCGACGGGCGGCTTCGGCCTCCTGCCCTTCAGCATGGGCGTCGGCGTCACGACGCGCCAGACGGTGAAGATGGACGGCTCGGTCGAGGGGACGTGGACCTACCAACATGCGATCACCTCCGATCCGCCCGCCATCGCCCGAGCGTCGACCACCACGGTGACCGACCCTCTCGGCAACGAGACCGTGCACTACTTCAGCGCTTACGCCTGCCAACCCGGGCTCGACGGGTGCCCGCCGCAGGATCCGGACCCGAACGGCTGGTCGTACTTCGACTACGGCCTGCCCTTCACCCGGAGCTCGACGGATACGACGGGAACTCGCTTTCTCTCGACGGAGGTTCGCCAGGGCTCGAGCTCCGTCAAACGGCGAACCTACGTGCGCTACGACTCGGACGGGCAGGGCTTCAATCCCCGCCTGGCTTCGCAGCGGACCGTCTATGTCGACGACGGTAGCCGCTACGCCGACACCGACTACTCCAACTTCGACGGCCTGGGCCACTACCGGAAGGTCTCGACGAACGGCAACTTCGACTCCGACAACGTCCGCAC
This sequence comes from uncultured Acidobacteriota bacterium, assembly GCA_963739795.1. GTDB lineage: Bacteria > Acidobacteriota > Thermoanaerobaculia > Multivoradales > DATKCC01 > CAVUBL01. The sequence goes on from CAVUBL010000020.1 coordinate 119,913, forward strand.
GACCTACACGGACTACAACCCGGGCTCGTGCGCGACGTGCACCCCGGGGATCGGCTCGTACTGGGTGCTCAACGACTACGACTACCAGACGGCCACCGCAGGCAGCATGACCGCCAAGACCGAGGCGTGCTTCGACGGGTCGACGGGCTTTCTCGAGGGGACCCGGACGCTAGCCAGCGGCACAGGACGCGGGGCTCACGACGTGGTGAGCGCCTACAAGGCGGATGGCGCGGGCAATGTGACGAGCGAGAAGTACTACGGCGGCGACACCCAGAGTCTCGACACGAGCTCGGGCGTCTGCGGTCTCTTGTCCTCCCTTTCGACCACCTCGTCCGCCGAGTACGAGATCGACCACACCTACCAGTATGGGGTGCTCCGAACCACCCAGTACCTGGGCCAGCCGTTCAAGTCCGAGGACCGGGACATCGACTACTCGACCGGCCTGGTCAAGACGAGCCGGGACGTCTCGGGCCTCGCCACGACCTACCAGTACGATCTGCTGGGTCGGCTGACGTACGTCAAGCCTGCTCAGGACGCTTGGACCGAGGTCGTCTACACGAGCCCTGCCGATCCTCCAAAGCTCTGGGTTTACCGCAAGCCCAACGGCGGAGGGAGCCCGTTGACGACCGAAGAGCTCGACTTCGACGGCCTGGGGCGCCTGTCCCTCGAGCGCCGCACGATGGCCGACGGGACGAAGGCGAACCGGACGACCACCTACAACGCGGAAGGCTGGCTGAACACGAAGACCGAGTGGGGCACGAGCGCAAGGACCCAGTACCTCGAGTACGACCCATTCGGGCGCCCGGGAATCATCCGGCCCCCGGACGGCTCAGGCCACGACGTGAGCTTCACCTACAGCGGAGTCCGCCGGGTCACTCGCACGGTTGGGGTGGGTATGGCCTGGAACGGCACGGGGGTCAACGAGTCCTCGGAGACGACGACGGAGCTCTACGATCGCCAGGGGCGGTTGTACCGGGTCTTCGAGCCGGCGAACCCGGACGGCACCAGCTCGCAGACGAACTACTTCTACGACGTGGGGGGGCGCCTCGACAAGGTGGGCCAGACGGCGAAGAACTCCGCCGGCACCTCTTTCACCCAGACACGCCTGTTCAACTACGACAACCGCGGCTTCCTTCTCTCCGAGCGACACCCGGAGAAGGGCATCTCGGGCAACGGGTACGTCACGTACGCAAACTACGACGCTCGTGGCCACGCCGGGCAGATGACGGACGGGCCCAACACCCTGCGCTTTACCTACGACGGGGCTGAACGCGTGACGAAGGTGGAGGAGTCCCTGGGGTACGGCGTTTGGCGGCCGCTCAAGAGCTTCACGTTCGGGGCCTCGAACTACGGCACCGACAAGCGCCTGGGCAAGCTCCAGGTGGCGCGGGGCTACAATTACCCGGTGGTCGCCTCGACGCCGTACACGGTGGAGATCGACGAGACCTACACCTACGCGGGCAAGCAGGGCCGGGTCTCGAGCCGGGCCACGCAGAACGTGGTCAACGGGAGCCCCGCCGAGAGCTTCACCCAGAGCTGGGCGTGGAACGACCTGGGGGACGAGGCTTCGGTGACGTACCCGCGGTGCACTCAGGCCGGCTGCACGGCGACCACCCTGCGGACGATCACGAGCTCCTACACCAACGGCTTCCTGACGTCGGTGCCGGGGTATGCCTCGTCGATCAGCTACCACGAGAATGGCCGGGTCCACCAGGTGGTCCGCACCAACGGGGTCACGGACACGTACTACCAGGACGCCTACCACCTACCGCGGCCCAACAAGATCGACGCCAAGCGGGGAACGACGCTTCTCTACCAGACCGGTTTCTATACTTATGACGGGGCCGGGGACGTCACCAAGATGGGAAGCTCGTACTACCTGTATGACGGGGTGAGCCGAGTGCTCTCGGGTGTCCAGTACCTCGGTCCGGGTGGTGGGACGGCTTCGGGAGGTGACTCCTTTGGCTATGACCATGACGGCTTCGGCAACCTCCAATCGACGACCGAGGGCACGGTCATCCGGAGCACCGCGACCTCCCCGACGACCAACCGGCTGACGAGCGCGAGCTATGATGCCGCTGGAAATCTCACGGCTTGGAGCTACAACAGCTACCACTACGACGCGTTGGACCAGATGTGGGATTTCAACGACGGCTCCAGGGATCGCCTCTACCTCTACACGGCCGACGGCGAGCGAATCTGGTCGTACGACCTTGCGGCCAACACTTCCCACTGGACGATCCGGGATCTGGATGGCAGGGTCCTCAGGGACTACAAGAACGTCGGCGGCAACTGGTCGGTGGACCGGGACTACGTTTACCGCGGCAGCACGCTCCTGGCGGCGGTGACGCCCTCCGGTTTGCGGCACTTCCACCTCGACCACCTCGGGACGGTCCGGGCGATCACCGACGCCTCGGGCAACCGCATCCACTACCACGCCTACTTCCCCTTCGGCGACGAGGCCACGAGTACCACCCAGGACACCGAGCGCATGAAGTTCGCCGGGCACGAGAGAGACCTCGCCAACACCTCGAGCGCCGCCGACGACCTCGACTACATGCACGCCCGGTTCTACAACCCGCAGGTGGGGAGATTCCTGAGGGTTGACCCGAAGGGACGCTACGAGGCGATGAAGGCGCCTCAAGGCTGGAATCGGTACGCCTATGCCTTCGGCAACCCGCTCACGCTTATAGATCCTGATGGTAAGGACACGCAGCTCGCAGTGGGCGGCCAGACCAAGGACAACGTGTTTGGCCACGTGGCAATCGTCGTTAATGGGACCGTCTATTCCTTTGGCACAGCCTACGCCAATAAGTCCGGCGACTGGGGAGTTGAGGTCGCTAAGTACCTTGGCGCCCAATCGGACAAGCGCTCCACGACTTTGCTCACCCTCAACGTTTCACCGGAGCAAGAGAAACACCTCGCCACAATTCTCAAGACGAACGATCCACGCCAGCAGCCCTACTCAGCTGTCAACAACTCATGTGTCACGGCCTGCGAGAAGGCGTTGGAGTCAGCAGGCATTCTCTCAAACAAGCCAGGCCCTGAACGGGTTGACTCAGCCGGCAACCTTTTGCAGGCTGGAGCTCCCAGGTCCGTTACGCCTGTCGGTCTCGAGCAGCAGGTCGAAGGAGCCGGACTCGTCACGTCGTCTTCCACTCAGGGTCAGCAGCAGGCTTCCAAGCTGAAGGCCCTCTTGAACACGATCCGCGAGGCCTTAGAGAGGCTCAAGCAATGAAGCCAATCCTTCTCCTTGGCCTGGCTTGCTCAGTTCTCCTCGCCTGTGACGGAGGGCTTCCAGAGCTACGCACTGAGCGCGAAGCCCGCTCTATCACAGTCCATTTCGAGACCCTGGGCGAGTACCCTACGAGCGTAGGTCGGATCTTACTCAAAGAGTTGCGGTCAGGTCGGACGGTATGGGAGGTGCGCCGATCAAGTGGTACTCCACAACTCTGGAAAATACATCTCCAAGTTGGCGAGAATCCTCGCCAGCCTGAGGGAATTGTGGGCGGTGGGACGTTCCGAGTCGTCGTGCCGCAGGCCGCGTCGGGCTTCTCTCTGGAGCCTGGTACAGAGTACTCACTTACCGTCTGGAGCAGGGGCGAGCGCACTTCCCGCGCAACTCAATTTGAGCTTGCGCCCAGCCATGGGCATCGAGCGGAGTCACCGAGCGCATGAAGTTCGCCGGGCATGGGCGGGACCTGGCGAATACCACCTCAGCGGCCGACGACCTCGACTACATGCACGCGAGGTTCTACAACCCGCAGGTCGGGCGGCTTCAACGAGTGGACCCGAAGGGGCGGTACGACGCCATGAAGGCGCCACAACACTGGAACCGATACGCCTATTGTCTTGGGAACCCGGCAACATACACTGACCCCGATGGGCAAGACGTCACTTACAGCAACCCTTCGGACCAGAAGTTCTACGAAGCGGCTGCAAAGAGAAACTGGCGAGTTCGTGCGGTTCTGGATGCCTTTGCACCGGGAACAGGTCGCGATCTCCATATCACCCGTGGAGATCCGGGTGTACACCCAGGATCAGGGACTCCCCTCGAAGCGAGGACGGATACCTACGAGAGAGAAGCCACCCCCGAAGAAGTGAGAGCGGCCTACGACGCTGCCGCTGCCAAAGGCGGCGACCAAGCCGGGACTGCTGCTGCCCAGGCTCTTGTCGACAAAGGAGTACAGCTTCGGGAGGCCACGATTATTCTCGGCGCACAGGTGTCGTCCCACCAAGAACTCCACGAGCTTGGCCATGTCGAGCAGAGTCTGAAGGAACCTGAGAAGGCGGCGCAGGAGGCCGAAGCGGCGAAGAACGCGCCGACCCAGGGAGACTACAAGAAGTCTGCTTCCGAGCAGTATGCAGAACAGTTCGCCAAGGATGCGAAGAAGAAGGATCCACTTCCTCCGTAGGAGTCGAATCACTATGCCCAACTCACGGTTGACCACGCTCGCCCTGGTCTTGATGGGTGCGCTCTCTTGTGCCACAGGACTCAAGGCGGGTTCGATCGCTCCATACCCATTGCTTGGGACTATCACCAACGTTCACGTGACCGTATCGGAGGGTGATCTCGGATACGAGCCTGTCCCCGGCCTCGATCGGGACTCGTTGACGGACCGCATGAAGGACCGCGTTGAGAAAGGGTTGGACCGGGCGGGGCTCAAAGCAGCTGAGCCTGAAGATGCTTACTTCTCAGTGACCCTCAACCACGCGTGGAACGCCTCGGCACGCGAAATGGTGGCTTTGCTTGTAACGGTCGAGCTAGACGTCCTGGCTGAGCCCATCGATCCCGCGAAGCGAACGTTGATGCATGGCCGACCGACTTTGACTCTGTGGAGCGACCAAAGCCTCGAGCTGGCCCCGAGCAGCAAGGCGGAGGCGGCGATTTTGGAAGCGCTCGATGCCTCTCTGGAAAAGCTGGCCGAGGATCGGCAGTCGGCGCAAGCACGAGATGCAGCAGGGCGGTGATAGCCAGCGGCTTGGCGCACAAGGTTGACTCTCTTGTCGAGAGCCTCGGGCGGGACGGGCGCGAGAGGGTGTGCTCTCAGCCACACCTGTGGTTCGTCAACCTTCAAGTGACAGCGAAGGAGCGAAGGTGCCGAGTTTCAAGCAGACGCTGAAGGCCGCTCAAGAGCTTCACGTTCGGCGCCTCGAACTACGGCTCGGACAAGCGCCTGGGCAAGCTGGAGGTGGCGCGGGGGTACAACTACCCGGTGGTCGTCTCGACGCCGTACACCGTGGAGATCGATGAGACCTACACCTACGCGGGCAAGCAGGGCCGGGTCTCGAGCCGGGCCACGCAGAACGTGGTCAACGGGAGCGCCGCCGAGAGCTTCACGGAGAGCTGGGTGTGGAACGACCTGGGAGATGAGACGTCGGTGCCGGGGTATGCCTCGTCTGGAGTCCGCATCAAGCCGGGGAGTGCTAACCTGCGCAGGTGAGTGACGGCCACATCACCCGTGACCTCTTCCGGGCGATCTCCGGGGGTTGGCGCAACCCCGGCGATCTGGCGGCCATCGCCCTGGCTCACCTCTTCGAGCTCTGCCCGCACTGTCGCCGGGAGTTCCAGGCCTGGCGCGGGGAACTGGGCGAGGGAGCTGCCGCGCGCGGCCCTGAAGACTACGAGGCGGTCCTCGACCGATTTCGGGCTCGCGCGGCGCCGAGACCGGCCAACTCCAACGAGCCTCCGGGCGCCGTCGAGGCGAAGGCCGAAGCCGAGGAGCGCGAGGCGCGCTCGCGGGCAGAGGAGCTCCTGGGTCTTTCGCCGGTGGAGCTGGCGGAGCTGATCCGGCGCGAGCCGGATCGCTTCTCGGGCTTGCTCCTGGCCGAGATGCTCATCGAGGACAGCCGCAAGAAGGCTCCGGAGCGGCCGAAGGGGGCGGCCACTTCCGCTCGTCTCGCCCGCCTGGTGCTCCACCACACCCCGATCTCCGGGTACGCCGGCGAGCTCTACGTCCGCGCCCTGGCCTATCTCGCCAACGCGATCCGCGTGATCGGCGACCTGCCTCGGGCGGACCAGATCCTGGGCGATGCCCGGTACTTCTTGCGAAGCCTCGGCTGTGGTGACCGGCTCCTCCGAGCCGAGCTGGACAGCCTGGAGGGGAGCCTGCGAATCACCCAAGAGCGACTCGAGACGGCGACTTCCAGGCTGTTGAGGGCTCTTATGGTGTACAACTTGGAAGACCGCTCTCGGCTGGCTGCCGCGACGCTCGTCAACTTGGGTCGGGCCCAGAGCAGGTCGGGGAACATCAAGAAGGCGTTGGAGACAGTTCGTGAAGCGGAGGCTCTGCTTGAGCAGTCACCCGACCTAACGCTCTTGCGGATCATCCGCGAGAACTACCTCTACCTCCACTGCGAGAATGGGGACCTCGAGCGCGCGGCCGATCTGGCTCGCGAAAGCAAGGAGCTCTTCAGGCTCTTTGGTGACCCGGTCAGCCATATTCGTCAGACCTGGGTCTTGGCGATGATCTCTCGCCGCATGGGGAAGCTCGACGATGCCGAGCGGAAGCTCGTCGCAGTTCGGAGTCGGTTCGACGCCAAGGGATTTGTCTGCGATTCTGCGAGAGTCGGCCTCGAGCTTGCGGAGACTTATGCAACAGCAAACCGTGTCCGCGAGGCCGAGGCGCTTGCAGGCGAAGTCCTTCCCGTCTTCTTGTCTCTGGAGCTTCCTGCCAAGGCGGCCGAGGCCGAAGCTCTCCTGCAGCGATCTGTCCGGTAGCTCGGCTGGTCGAGCCCCGCGGAGCAAGGTCGACTCGAGCTTTCTCACTGTCCTGGTGGATCGGTCCACCTAACACCCGCTGACAGCATCTGCCAGAACCTGGGGCGCCATGGAGCTTGCCTACCCCTCCGCCAGCCGGTGCACCCGCATCAGGTTCGTCAGCGGGCGCTTGTCGATGGGGTCGCCCATGAGGATGACGATCGCCTCGCCCGGCTTGGCCAGGCCGGCCTCCAGGAGCTGGCGCTCGACCACCTCCACCACCTCGTCGTGGTGCTCGACTTCGGTCTTCATGAGCCGCGGCCGGACGCCCCAGACGAGCTGGATGCGCCGGGCCACGGCCGGGTCGGTGGTGAAGACCAGGATCGAGGCCTCCGGGCGGTTCCGGGCGATCATCCGGGCGGTGAAGCCCCCCTGGCTGAACGCCACGATCCTCTGGACCGGCAGGCGCTCGGCGGCGTAGACGGCGGCCGCCGAGATCACCTCGGCGATGGATGGCGGGCTCGTGCCTCGGGGCCGGTCGCCGCCGAACACCGGGAAGGCCCGGCTCTCCCGCCCCTCGCTCTTCCGGCGCCGGTCGAACCCCTCGGCCTCCTGGATCACCCGGGCCATCATCGCCACGGTCTCCACCGGATAGCTCCCGGCGGCGGTCTCGCCCGAAAGCATGAGGGCGTCGGCGCCGTCGAGCACCGCGTTGGCCACGTCCGACGCCTCGGCCCGAGTCGGGCGCGGCTGAGTCATCATGGACTCGAGCATCTGGGTGGCCACGATCACCGGCTTGCCCCGGTCGCGCCCGGCCGCGATGATCTCCTTCTGGAGCACCGGCACCCTGTAGAGAGGCACCTCGACCCCCAGGTCGCCGCGCGCCACCATCACGGCGTCGGCCGCCTCCACGAGCTCGCCGAGGCGGTCGATCGAGCCCTGGCGCTCGAGCTTGGCGATGAGCGGCAGGCGCCCGCCGGCCTCGGCGGCCACCGCCTGGAGCGCCTCCAGGTCGTCGGCCCGGTTGACGTAGCTCGCCGCCACGTAGTCCACCGCCTCCTCGACGGCGAAGGCGATGTCGGCGCGGTCCTTGCCTGAGATGACGAAGGGCAGCGAGGTGTCAGGCAGGTTGATCCCCTTGCGGCTCGAGACCCGGCCACCGTGGACGACCCGGGCGCGGACCACCCCGCCTTCCGCGGACTCGATGGCGAGCTCCACCAGGCCGTTGTCGATGAGCAGCCGCTCGCCGGGCCGCAGGTGGCCGAGGAGGTCCGGGTCGCCGATGGGCAGGGCCGCGCCGTCACCGCCTCCGCCGGCGCCCTGGGGTGCTTTCTTCTCTTGGGCCGCCAGCCGCACCCTCTCGCCGTCGGCGAGGGCCCGGCTCCCGCCCTCGACCTCGCCCAGGCGGTACCGCGGCCCCATGAGATCGAGGACGATGGGGACGAAGCGGCCCATCTCCCCGGCGAGGCGCCGCACCGCCCGGATCAGGGCGCGGTGCTCGTCGTGGTCGCCGTGGGAGAGGTTGAGACGGACCACGTCCAGGCCCGCCTCGAGCATCCGGCCGATGACCTCCGCCGAGGCGCTCGCCGGTCCGAGGGTGGCCATGATCTTCGCGCGTCGTTCCATGGGAGGCGGAGTATAGCGACCGTCCGCCCCGCCGCCCCGTGGTACCATTCCTGCGAACTGTCGTCGGCGCCGCCCGCCCGGGCGGCCCGCTGAAACCCGCGCCCGACAGGAGTTCCGCTCGATGTTCGACGGTCTGCAGAACAAGCTTCAGGATGTCTTTCGCCAGATCAAGGGCGAGGGCAAGGTCACGGAGGAGAGCCTCGACGCGGCGCTTCGCCAGATCCGCCTGGCGTTGCTCGAGGCCGACGTCCACTTCCGGGTGGTCAAGCCGTTCATCGCCCGCATCCGGGAGCGGGCCCTGGGCCAGGAGATTCTCCGCAGCCTGACCCCGGACCAGCAGGTGGTGAAGATCGTCCGCGACGAGCTCGCCGGCCTGCTCGGCGAGGAGGGGGCCGAGCTCGCCCTCTCGGGGCGGCCGGCGATCGTCCTGCTCTGCGGTCTCCAGGGCTCGGGCAAGACGACGACCTCCGGCAAGCTCGCCCTGCGCCTCAAAGGCAAGGGCCGCCACCCGGTGCTGGTGGCCGCCGACCTCCAGCGCGCCGCTGCGGTCGAGCAGCTCGTCCAGGTCGGCGCCGGGGTCGACGTGCCGGTGATCACGCCGGACGGGGGGCCCGACGGCGGGGCGGGTTCGGCCGCAAGCGCCGCGGCCTCGAGCGGACTGGAGCCGGTCCAGCACCTGGTCCGGCGGGCGGTCAAAGAGGCCAAGGAGCGGGGTTGGGACACCGTGCTCGTCGACACCGCCGGCCGGCTCCACGTCGACCAGGCGCTGATGGACGAGCTCCGGGGCCTGGCCGAGATCCTGGCGCCCGACGAGACCCTCTTCGTCGCCGATTCCATGACCGGCCAGGACGCGGTCAAGAGCGCCGCGGACTTCGCCGCGGCCATGCCCCTGACCGGCGTCATCCTGACCAAGCTCGACGGCGACTCCCGGGGCGGCGCTGCCCTGTCGATCCGCACCGTCGCCAAGGTGCCGATCCGCTTCGTCGGCGTGGGCGAGAAACCGGGCGACCTGGAGCTCTTCCACCCCGAGCGCATGGCCTCGCGGATGATCGGCATGGGCGACGTCATGTCGCTCATCGAGCAGGCCGAGGAGCGCATCGACCGGGATGAGGCCGAGCGCCTCGCCAAGCGCATGGTCGACCAGGAGTTCACCCTCGAGGACTTGCGCGACCAGCTCCGCCAGATCCGGCGCATGGGCCCCTTGAGCCAGCTCCTGGAGATGCTCCCGAAGGCGGGCCCCTTCCGCGGCCTCGACGGGGCGAACGTGGATGAGCGCGAGCTCACCCGGATCGAGGCGATCATCAACTCCATGACGCCCATCGAGCGGCGTCGGCCCAAGGTCCTGAACGGTAGCCGGCGCAAGCGGATCGCCCAGGGCTCGGGCACCCGGGTGCAGGACGTCAACCGTCTGCTCAAGCGCTACGTCGAGATGAAGAAGATGATGAAGGCGGTCAAGAAGGGCGGCCTCCTCAAGCGGATGATGGGGGTGGGGGGGATGGGCGGAATGGGGTTGCCGGGCCGGTGACGGCGCCCCTGACACAACGAGGTTTGCCCGCCGAACCGGTTGCTGGTACACTCAGCGCCTTTGCGTCGCGGGCCGTCCGAGCCCGTGCAGCCTAGGTGTGCGCTCCAACGGCGGCCGTGGACCCCATCGAGCGGCGTGACGTGACCCAGACACATCGCGGCGTAACGCGATCCAGAAGATCGAGAACCTGGAGGGTATAGGACGATGTTGAAGATTCGGCTCCGCCGAATGGGCAAGCGGCACCGCCCGTTCTACCGGGTGGTGGTCTCCGATTCCCGCGCGGTGCCGGGGGCACCGGCGGTCGAGGAGATCGGCCACTACGATCCCATGAACCAGCCGCAGGTCGCCCTCGACTTGGGGCGGATCGAGCACTGGGTGGGCCAGGGTGCGCAGATGTCCCCGACCGTGAAGAAGCTGGTCAAGGGCGTGCGGACGGGCAAGGCCGAGAAGGTCGCCGAGCCCGCGCCGAAGAAGGGCAAGCAGGCGGTCGCAGCCCCCGAGCCCGAAGCCGCACCGGTCGAGGAGGCCCCGGAGGTCGAGGAGGCTCCGGAGGCCGAGGCTCCGGCGGAGGACGCTGCCCCCGCCGAGGCCGCTCCCGAGGAGGCCCCGGCCCCGGCGGCCGAGGAGCCTGCCGGCGACGAGCCGGAAGCCGAGGCCGAGAAGGCCACCGAGGCCTAAGACCGTGCCACCGATCAATGAAGAGCTCGAGGAGCTCGTCCGGACCATGGTCGACTACCCGGATGAGGTCGAGGTCTGGGAAGTGCCCGACAGCCGCAACGTTCGGCTGGAGCTCGCCGTCGACCCGGAGGACCTGGGCAAGGTGATCGGGCGCCAGGGCCGGACGGCGCGGGCGCTGCGGGCACTGCTCGACGTGCGAGGCGAGCAGGACGGCGCCCGCTATGAGCTCAAGATCCTCGAAGAAGACGAGCTCTAGCTCGTCGTCGGACGGCGAGACGGTCGAGGTCGGCCGCGTCGTCCGCCCTCACGGCATCGCCGGCGAGGCGGTGGTCGAGCCGCTCACGGACGTGCCCGGGCGCTTCGCCGCCGGGGCCGAGTTGCTCGCCTCGCTCCCGGGTGCCCTCGAGGGTGCGGTCTCGCGCCTGACGGTCGAGTCGTGCCGGCCTCACCGCGGGAGGCTCCTGGTCCGGTTTGCCGGAGTCGGTGACCGGGACGAGGTCGAGGCCCTGCGCGGGGCGGTCCTCGAGGTGCCGCTCTCGGCGGTCCCCGTGCCGCCTGCGGACACCTGGTACTACTTTCAGCTAGCCGGCTGTCGGTGCCGCGACCGGCGCCACGGCGACCTGGGTGAGGTGGCGGATGTGGTCGAGGACGGCGGAGGCGTGCTTCTGGTGATCGACGACGGGAGCCGCCGGTTGCCGGTGCCGTTCGTCCGCGGGATGATCCGGGAGATCGATCCGGACGGGCGCCGCATCGAGCTCGACCTGCCGGAAGGTTTGCTCGAAGCATGCGCATCGAAGTCCTGACCATCTTTCCGGAGCTCTTCGAGCCCTTCCTCAGGACCAGCCTGGTCGGGAGGGCGCTCGAGCGGGGCCTGCTGCAGGTGGCGGTACACGACCTTCGGGGCTACTCCGAGGATCGGCACCGCAGCGTGGACGACGAGCCCTACGGCGGAGGAGGCGGGATGGTGATGACCGCGCCGCCGTGGGTGCTGGCGGTGCGGGCTGTGTCGGGTGATCGTACTCCCCGTCGCGTGCTGCTCTCGCCGCAGGGCCGGCGTCTGGACGACGCCGGCGTGCGGGAGCTCGCGGGCCACGAGGAGCTGCTGCTCCTGTGCGGGCGGTACGAGGGGATCGACGAGCGGGTGCGCCGGCTGGTGGTGGACGAGGAGGTGTCGATCGGCGACTACGTGCTCTCCGGCGGCGAGCTGCCGGCGATGGTGCTGATCGAAGCGATGTCGCGGCAAATCCCCGGGGTCGTGGGGCTGGCCAAAAGCGTGTGGGAAGACAGCTTCCGGCACGGATTGCTCGACCATCCCCACTACACTCGCCCGCCGGAGGTCGAGGGCCTGGAGGTGCCCGGCGTCCTGTTGTCGGGGCACCACGAGGAGATCGAGGCGTGGCGTGCGCGCGAGGCGCTACGCGCGACCCTCGCGAAACGCCCGGACCTGCTGGCCGAGGCCGAGCTCACAGAGGAGCAGCGGCGCGACCTGGAGCGGCTGCGCCGGAGCGGCGGCGATCGTGACTGACGGGCCGGCGTCTTGCGTCGGCCCACAACGTTAGAAATAATCAGGCTTTGCCCCAGTCGAGGGTGGGTCAGAGAGGATAGAGGCCATGAATCAGCTTCAGGACGTGGAACGGCAGTACCTGCGCCAGGACACGGTCCCCGACTTCCGTCCGGGCGACACCGTGCGCGTGCACGTGCGGGTCGTCGAGGGTGACAAGCAACGCATCCAGGTGTTCCAGGGCGTGGCGATCGCCCGCAAGGGCGGCGGAACCCGGGAAACCTTCACCGTGCGCAAGATCAGCGGCGGGGTCGGGGTCGAGCGGATCTTCCCGCTCCACTCGCCGAACGTCGACCGGATCGAGGTCGTACGCCACGGCAAGGTCCGTAGGGCCAAGCTCTACTACCTGCGCGGGCTGCGGGGCAAGGCGGCGCGGATCGAGGAGCGGCGGGTCGACCAGACGTCCGGATAGGATCCTCGGATGGCGGCGCCGCGGGAGAAAGTAGTCCACAACGCGGAGAAGTACGTCTCCCGCGGCAAGATCGAGTCCGGCATCAAGGAGTACCGCAAGCTCCTCGCCGACAACCCGAACGACATCTCCACCCTCAATCGGGTCGGGGACCTCTACGCCCGCATCAACCGCAACAGCGAGGCGATCGATCTGTTCATGCAGATCGCGGAGCAGTACGCCAACGACGGATTCTTCGTCAAGGCGATCGCGATCTACAAGAAGATCATCAAGCTCGACCCCACCCTTCTGGAAATCTACGAGAAGCTGGCGGACCTCTACCATCGCCAGGGGCTGGTCAACGAGGCGCGGTCGCAGTACCAGGTCCTGGCGGACTACTACCAGAAGCACGACAAGACCACATCGGCCGTCGGCATCTACCAGCGGATGGCCGAGCTCGAGCCGGACGATCCGTCGCACCACGTGCGCCTGGCGGAGCTCTACCGCAAGGAGGGGCTCACCGACCGGGCGATGGGTGAGTACCGGGCGATCGCCGAGCTCATGCTGGAGCATGGGCGCGGCGGCGAGGCCGCCCAGGTGTTCGAGCGGGCCCTCGACGTCTCGTCCGACGACCTGGGCTTCATCACCGACGCGGTCCTGAAGCTCAAGGAGCAGGGGCACGTCGCGGCCGCGGCGCGCTTCCTGTCGCTGGCGGTCGAGCGCAACCCGGCGGCGACGAAGGTGGCGAAGGTCGCCGGGCTCGGGGAGGGGAGGGCTCCGGCCGGCCCCGCCGCGGAGGCGGGTGAAGACGAAGGCACGCAGCCCGCCGTCGAAGACCCGACCGCGGCCCCCCCGCCGATCGAATCCCAGGTCGAGCCCCAACTCGAGGTCCAGCCCGAGGTCCAGCCCGAGGACCAGCCCGGGCTGGAGACCGAGTCGTGGGCCGCCGGCGAGGCGGAGCCCGTCGAGGGTGCCCCGCCCCCGGCATCGGATGTCGAGGCCGGAGACGCGACGATCCTCGACTCGGGCAACATCTTCGTCCTCGACCTCGACGACGAGGCCTCCGACAGCCTGGTCACTCCGCCCCCCGACATGCTCGAGGACAGCGAGCTGCGGGGTGCCGCCTGGACGGAGAGGGAAGAGCGGCGGCCCGCGCCGCCGGCGGAACCGCCGTCGGCGCCCGAGGACGACTCGTTCACCGGGACCTTCGAGTTCGAGCTCGACCTCGACGCCGACGGCGAGGGGCTCCTGGAGACCGTGGAGGAGGACGCTTTCCCGGCGGCTGCGGCCGCCGACGGCACAGGCCCTCTGGCCGGCGAGCTCGACCACGACCTCCTGGAGCGCACGGCGGCCGAGGTAGTGCCGGAGCGGATCACCCAGACCGAGGACCTGCTCACCGAGGCCGAGGTTCTCCTCAAGTACGGTATCGAAGGGAAGGCCCTGGAGCGCCTCTCGGAGCTGCTTCAGAGGGAGCCGGACAACCTCCGGGCCTTCCAGCTGATGGTGGGTGTCCACCTCGAGGGCGGTCGCCTCGGGCGCGTTGCCTCCGTGGCCGGCGAGCTTCGGGCGGTCGCCGAGCGGCTGGGCGACGACGAGGTGTGGCCTGCCGTCCGAAGCGAGCTCGAGGCGGCGGGCTTCCGGGTCGAAGTGGACCGGATCGAGCCGCCTCCGGAGGAGGAGCCCGAAGGCGACGAGGCGGTGGCCGAGACGGCGTTCGAGCTCGAGACCGTGCCACCGGAGCCTCTCGAGCCCGCCCCGCAGGAGGTGACCGCGGCCAAGCCGTTCGAGCTCGAGCTCGACCTGGACGACTACCCGCTCCCGGCCGCCGAAGACCTCACCGAGGGTTTCGAGGTCGCGGAGGACGTCTCGGCCGCCGAGGCGGAGCCGCCGCCCGAAGCTTCGGCTCCGATCCCGGTTCAGGCCGACGAGCCCGCGGCCCTAGCCGAGCCGCCCGGGGTCCCTGCCGAGCCGCCGGAGGCCGCCTCCAAGAGGGCCCGCAAAGGGCTCGGCGACGTGGAGGCGACCCTCGCCGATCTCGCCGGCCGGTTCCTCGGGCCGAGGCGCAAGAGGCAGGCCCCGCCGGCGGAAGCCGCGGCGTCCGCCGGTCCGGCCCTGACCGAGCTTCCATCCGTGCCACCTCCCGCCGCCGCGCCGCCGCCGCCGGCGGCCCCTGGGTCGGTCGATCCCCTGCGCGCCCTGGGCGATAGCCTGCGCGAGGAGATCGACCTCGCCAGCGAGGCCGAGGGGGAGGAGGAGGCCGTCACCGGCGCCGGGCCGGAAGGTGGGGGCGATCTGGACGACACGGGGGTGAGCTGGCTCGACGAGGTGTCGGCCTCGGCGCCCGGGGAAACGGGCCTCGAGGACGAGGACGCCTTCTTCGACCTGGGTGCCGAGCTCGAGCAGGAGCTCTCCGCCGAGGACGCCCTGGCCGGGGACGAGCTCCTGATCGACGGCGACCAGTCGCTCGAAGAGATCGTCGAGGGCTTCAAGCGCGGTGTGGCTGAGAACCTCTCCTCCGAGGACTACGACACCCATTTCAACCTGGGGATCGCGTACCGCGAGATGGGCCTCCTCGACGAGGCGATCGGCGAGTTTCAGCTCGCGGCGAAGGACCCCGGCTACCTGGTCACCTGCGCGTCGATGCTCGGCCTGTGCTTCCTGGAGAAGGGGCTCCCCGAGCTGGCCGTCAAGTGGTACCGTCGCGGCCTGGAGGCGCCCGGCATCGCCGAGGAGGAGCAGCTCGGCCTGCTCTATGATCTGGGCAACGCCCAGGCCACCGCGGGCGACTCGGAGTCCGCGTACCACACCTTCGTCGACCTCTACGGCGTCAACACCAACTACCGGGACGTCGTGGCGAGGCTCGCGGAGCTCGAGCCGAGGCGCTGACCGTCGCGGTTCGCGAGGGCCGCGGCTCGTAGAGGCTCTCCATGGATTCAAGCAAGCGGATCATCTGGACCGTCGTGGCCGTGGCGCTCGTCGTCTCGGCGGCGGTCTTCTTCTACCCCGGGGCGAAGGAGAGCTTCGCGCCGACCTTGCTGGCGGCGCGGGTCGCCATCCAGCCCGCCGGCGCTCCCGCCGCCGTCGTCGGGCCGGTGAAGATCCCCGCCGGCACCCCCTTCACCCTGCACGCGGTGCTCGAGGCCCGGGACCGGGACGGTTCCCCGGTGTACTACACGCGGGCCCCGGCCCTGGAGATCGCGGGGCGCCGCGTCCCGACCGGAGAGCTGCGCGCCTGGGAGCGTCCCTGGAAGGTGAAGGTCTTCTGGTTCACCGTGGAAGGGCCGGCGCCCTACGTGAAGCTCGCGGCCCCGGACCAGCTCGACCACCTCCGATTCACGGAGTTCTTCCGCCCGGAGTGGCCGGCGGACTGGTCGGTCCCGGGCCATCTCAAGGCTCGCTTCTCCGAGAGCCTGGCAGGCCAGGGCGTCGAGACCCCCGAGGGGCGCTCGTTCGGCACGCAGCGCTACCAGGTCCGGATCGAGCTGTTCGAGGACGAGAAGGACCTGACTCCGGCGAAACGCTTCATCTCCCCCGGCGGCGACGTGCTACCGGACCAGGTGGCGAGCTTTCCCACCGTCTACGCCGCCCTGCCGGGGGGCGCCGCCGGCGCTGCGTCCCTCGCCTTCGGGCTCACCGACCTCCAGCCGCCGCCCGAGCCGGACGCCGATCTTCTCGGCCGACTGGCGGACTTGACTCGCCGCCACCTGGCGTTCTCTACCGTCACCCTGATCCGGCAGGTGATTGAGGGGGCGGGGCGCGAGCCCGAGAAGCTCGACTGGCAGCGCATCGACCTCGCCGAGGGCCCTCCCTGGGACGACTCCAAGGCGGGGGTCCACGCCGGCGACCTGCTCCGGGCGGGCGGTCGCGTGGTGGTGCTCTACAAAGATGCCGAGACCGGGGGTTCCCCCGGCCGGCTGGACCGCAGCGACCTTTGCTTCGACTACGCTCGAGGGGCCGCTGTCCAACCCCTCTCGGAGGTCTTCACCGGCGAGGGACTGGTCGACCTGGCCCGACTGGGAAGTTGACCGGATGCCCCCCACATCCCCGTCCGGAGCGCCAGCCATGACTCAGACCATCACACTCATCCCGGGCGACGGCATCGGCCCGGAGGTGGCCGAGGCCACCCGGCGCGTCCTCGATGCGGCGGGTGCGGGCTTCGACTACGACGTCCAGATCGCGGGCACCGAGGCGGTGGCCCGCTACGGCGACCCCCTGCCCTCCCAGGTCCTGAACTCGGTCCGCCGCAACCGGATCGCGCTCAAGGGCCCGGTGACCACCCCGGTGGGCAAGGGCTTCAAGTCGGTCAACGTGCGCCTGCGCCAGGAGCTCGAGCTGTTCGCCAACCTGCGGCCGGTGCGCACCCTGCCCGGCATTCCCTGTCGTTTCGACGGCGTCGACCTCGTGATCGTCCGCGAGAACACCGAGGGGCTGTACGGCGGTCTCGAGCACGAGGTGGTCAAGGGGGTCGTCGAGAGTCTCAAGATCATCACCGAGCGGGCGTCGACGCGAATCGCCCGGTTCGCCTTCGAGTACGCCCGGAGTAACGGCCGGCGCCGGATCACGGCGGTGCACAAGGCCAACATCATGAAGCTCTCGGACGGCCTCTTCCTCGACTGCTTCCGCAAGGTCGCCACCGCCTACCCGGACATCGAGGCCGACGACCGGATCATCGACAACCTGTGCATGCAGCTCGTCCTCCGGCCGGAGGACTACGACATGCTCTTGCTCGAGAACCTCTACGGCGACATCGTCTCGGACCTGGCGGCCGGGCTGGTAGGTGGGCTGGGCGTGGTGGCCGGCGGCAACCTGGGCGAGGAGGTGGCGATCTTCGAGGCGGTCCACGGGAGCGCCCCGGACATCGCCGGCCGGAACTTGGCGAACCCCCTCGCCCTCATGCGCTCGGCCATCATGATGCTCCAGCACCTGGGGAAGACCGAGGTCACGGCGCGCTTGCGCCGAGCCCTGCGCCGGGTGGTGGTGGAACGCCGGATCCTGACCCGCGACCTGGGAGGCGAGGCCACCACCTCCGGTTTCACCGACGCGGTGGTCGAGGCGCTCGAGACGGAGCCTCCCGATTGATTGGATCGCGTTGACTGGATCACCCCCCAACCCCTCGATCCCCTTCCCACCCTCGCGGGGGGACGGGAACGCCCCCACCCATGAGCCTCTTTGACGACCAGGTTCCCCCGCCGCCCGAAGGTCCGGCGGCGTCCAGTGAGGAAGGGACGCCGCTGGCCGAGCGGGTGCGGCCGCGGGACCTCGAGGAGGTGGTGGGCCAGGAGAAGGTGGTGGGGGAGGGGGCGTTCCTGCGTCGGGCGATCGCCGAGGGGCGGGTGCCGTCCCTCATTTTCTGGGGACCGCCGGGCTCGGGCAAGACGACCCTCGCGCGAATCCTTGCCGCCCGGACCGACCTCCAGTTCGTGCCCTTTTCGGCGGTCACCTCGGGGATCAAGGAGGTCAAGGAGGTGATGGCGGGGGCCGCCCGCCTGCGCCGCGCGACCGGCCGGCGCACCCTCCTGTTCGTCGACGAGATCCACCGCTTCAACCGCGCCCAGCAGGACGCCTTCCTGCCCTACGTCGAGCGCGGCGACATCGTGCTGGTGGGGGCGACCACCGAGAACCCTTCCTTCGAGCTCAACGGGGCCCTGCTCTCGCGCTGCCGGGTGGTGGTGCTCGAGCCGCTCGCGCCCGCAGCGCTCGAAACGCTCCTCGCCCGCGCCCTCGCCGATCCGGAGCGGGGCCTGGGGGCGTCGGGGGTGAGCGCCGACGGCGAGGCCCTCGCGGCCGTCGCCCAGCTCGCGTCGGGCGATGCCCGCCGGGCCCTCAACCTGCTCGAGCTGGCGGTGGCCCACGCCCTCGAGGAGGCAGGCGAAGGGAGCTCCCGATTGACGGTGGCGACCGTCCGAGCCGTGGAGCAGAGGAAGACTCTCCTCTACGACAAGGCCGGCGAGGAGCACTTCAACCTGATCTCGGCGCTTCACAAGTCTCTGCGCGAGAGCGACCCGGACGCCGCCCTCTACTGGCTCGCCCGCATGCTCGCCGCCGGGGAGGACCCGCTGTACCTGGCCCGCCGCATGGTTAGGTTTGCGAGCGAGGACGTGGGCCTTGCCGATCCGCAGGCCCTGCCCCAGGCCCTCGCCGCCTGGGACGCCTATCACCGCCTGGGCCCTCCCGAGGGCGAGCTCGCCCTCGTCCAGGTCTGCCTGTACCTGGCCCTCGCGCCCAAGAGCAACGCCCTCTACGCCGGCTACGGAAGGGCCCGCCGGACGATCGAGGAGCGGCCGGCCGACCCGGTCCCCAAGGTCATCCGCAACGCCCCGACTCGCCTGATGAAGGCCGAGGGCTACGGCGCCGGCTACGTCTACGCCCACGACGTGGAAGAGGGCGTGGGCGGCCTCGACTGCCTCCCCGAGGCCCTTCAGGGCGAGCGCTTCTACCAGCCCGCCGACCGAGGCTTCGAGGCCGAGATCGGCAAGCGCCTCGAGCGTTTCCGGGAGCTGAGGAAACGGGTGAAGGAGCGGCGAGGCTGAGGGTTTGGTCTCTTCATGTGCTAGCATACGTCATATGAAACGAACGACGGTGTTTCTCGACGAGGATTTGGAGCGGGACGTGAAGGCGCTGGCCGACCGGCAGGGCCGGCCCGCAGCCGGCCTGGTCCGCGAGGCGCTGGCGGAGTATGTCCACCGCCATCGCCCGGTGGGGCTCGGCCTCTCCTTCGTCGCGGCGGGCCGGAGCGGCCGGAGCGACGTCGCGGAGCGCCACGAGGAGATCCTCTCCGCCGAGCTCGAGCCGCACTCCGCCGACGAGGGGGCTTGATGCCCCTGCTCGTGGACACCGGCCCGCTCTACGCCCTGGCCGACGCCGACGACGCCTGGCATGGGCGGGTCCGAGACTTTCTCGCGGAGCAGGGGGAGATGTTGTTGGTGCCGGTGACGGTTCTGCCGGAGGTCGCCTACTTGCTCGCGAGCCGCATGGGAGCTCACGTCGAGCGAGCCTTCGTCGAGTCGCTGGCGGCGGCCGAGCTGGCGATCGAGGAGCTCCGGCCGGCGGATGTCGAGCGGAGCACCGAGCTCCTCGCGACCTACCCGGACATCGGCTTCGTCGACGCCACCGTGGTGGCCATGGCCGAGCGTCTGAAGCTCGCAGCCGTCGTCACCACCGACCGCCGCCACTTCGCCCCGATCCGTCCCCGCCACCGCTTCGCCTTCGAGCTCCTCCCGCCGGCCGCCTGAGAGATCTGAAATTCGGCGGGCACCTTACGGGCGGCTCGCCGAAGCTGCCGAAGTCGGCGACTCGACGAGCCGGTGCTTTTGGACCTTGCCGAGAGCGTTGCGGGGCAGCTCGGGGACGAGGTGAAATTCGGCGGGCACCTTGAACGGGGCGAGCTCGCGGCGGCAGTGGGCGAGGAGCGCCTCCGGGTCGGCCTCGGCTGATGCGGCGAGGACCACCCAAGCCACCGGCACCTCGCCCCACTCGGCGTCGGGGCGAGCGGTGACCGCGGCCTCGGCGACGGCGGGGAAGCGCTCGAGCACCTCCTCGATCTCCCGGGGGAAGACGTTCAGGCCGCCGCGGATGAGCAGCTCGTGGCGCCGGCCGAGAAGGCTCACGTAGCCGGTCGCCGGATCGCGGCGGGCGAGGTCCCCGGTCCGAAACCAGAGCCTCTCGGCCGAGCCGGAGACGAAGCTCTCCCGCGTCTTCTCCGGATCACGCCAGTAGCCGGCGAACACGTTCGGCCCCGAGACCAGGAGCTCGCCCGCCTCCCCCGAGGCGACGTCGTCGAGCCTCGGCGGCGTCCCCTCCGGGTCCACGATGCGGATCGAGACTCCGGGGAGGGGCACGCCTACGGTGCCGGGCCGCCGCGGCCCGGCATAGGGGTTCGAGAGGTTCATTCCCGTCTCGCTCATCCCGTAGCGCTCGAGGATCTCGTGGCCCGTCGCCTCCCGGAAGGCGTGGAACGTCTCCGGCGAGAGCGGCGCGCTTCCCGAGGCGAAGAGGCGCACCCGGCCGAGCCCGGAGAGGTCCTCCCGCCGCGAGAGCGCGTCCAGGAGGCGCACGTACATGGTGGGGACGCCGAAGAAGAGGGTCGGGCCGCGCCGGGGCGGATCCTCCGAGCCGGCATCGGCGAGCTCGGCCGCCACGGCGTCGGCGTCGAAGCGGCGTCGCAGCTCGACGTGCGCTCCGGCGGCGAGGGCGGTCAGAAGCCCCACGACCAGACCGTGGACGTGGAACATAGGCAGGGTGAGGAGGAGGACGTCGTCGGGCCGCCAGGCCCAGGCGGCGAGGAGCCCGGTGATTGTGGCCAGCAGGTTGCCGTGGGTGAGCATCGCTCCTTTGCTCGCCCCGGTAGTCCCCGAGGTGTAGACGAGAATCGCCGGGTCGTCACCGTCCGGAGGTCCGGGGAGGCTCGCCTCGCGGGCGCTCTGCTCCCTTCGGTGCGAGATCTCCTCCAGGGGGACGACCTCCTCCACGCTCGCCCGCGCCTCGGCAGGTACCTCCTCGAGGCGGGCGACCCGATCCTGCTCGGTGATCACCAGCCGGGGTTCGGCATCAGCGAGAACGTGGGCCAGCTCCCGGGGGCGATAGGCGAGGTTGACGGGCACCGCCAGGGCACCCAGGCGGAGCGCCGCAAGATACGCCACGGCCAGCTCGACGCGGTTGCCGGCCAGGAAGGCGACGCGGTCGCCCTGGCCGACCCCTCGGCCGGCGAGATCGGCCGCGACGGCCGCGACCTCCGAGGCGAGCCCGCCATGGCTGAGGCTCTCGCCCGCGCCTTCCCCTGCAAGGGCCGGGGCCCCGGGCCGCTCCAGCCGTCGGATCGCCAGGAGATCGAAGAGGGTCATGCGTCCAGAGCTTACCCTCCGCCCCTGGCCAGGATTCAAGAGTCGGCTGCAGATGAGATACAGTAGCGTTTCTCCATTTGACGTACGAGCTGGAGGTCCGGGTGCGGCGGCCACCCGGCGGAGCCCCCTCGGACGCGGTCCGGAGGCGGTCTCCGGACCCTATGCCGCGACCAGGAGCGCCCCATGGACGACGAGCCACGCGCACCGGAAGGCGGAGCGCCCACCCCCCCCACCGAGCCGGGCCGCCCGACGGTCGCCACCGCCGCCGCGGACCCGCGCGCCCGGTCTTTCGAGGAGGTGCTCGATGCCGAGCTCGACGCGGTGCGCGAGGGGCGCCGCCTGCGCACCGGGCGCCTCCCGGAGCCCTTCCGCGGCGATTCGGCGGTCGAGCGCGCCCACGACGCCCGCCTCGTCGGCCTCTCGTTCTCGGGCGGAGGGATTCGGAGCGCCACCTTCAACCTGGGGGTCCTCCAGGGTCTCGCCCGCCTCGGCCTCCTCCGCCGCTTCGACTACCTCTCGGTCAACTCGGGCGGCGGCTACATCGGCGGCTGGCTGACCGCGTGGATCCGCCGCCGCGGCCTCGCCAGGGTCGAGAGTGAGCTCGCGCCCGACGCGTGTCGGAGCGAAGAGGAGGGTAGCGGCAAGGTCGCCGGGGCGGAGGGATCGGCGGCCTCCCGGGTAGACCACGAGACCGGCCCGGGGGAGAGCCGGGGCAAGGTCCAGGAGGGCCAGGACGTCGAGGCCGGGACCATTCGCTTCCTGCGCATGTTCAGCAACTATCTGACGCCCCGGGTCGGCGCCTTCTCGGCCGACACCTGGACCGTGGTCACCACCTACATGCGCAACCTGCTTCTCAACCTCTCCGTCCTGGTGTTCGCCCTGGGGGCGCTTCTCCTTCTGCCGCGGTTGCTCCTGCTGGCGTCGAGGCGGTTCGACGCGTCGAACGGCCGCCTCCTTTTCGAGCTGGCCTTCGTCTCCCTGCTCGTGTGCATCCTGGGCATCGGCTGGAACATGGTCCAGATCCTGCGGCGGGAGAGGCGGGACCTCCAGCCTTGGCCGCGCCTGGCGGACCAGGGCTGGACCCAGGTGTTGGTGGTGGCGCCGCTTTTCGTCTCGGCCTGGTTCACGAGCCTTTGGTTCTGGCACGTGAAGGCCGGCGCCGAGGGCACCGCCGGCCAGGGGTTCTCCCTGGCCGAATGGGTGTCCGGGCACTGGGGCACCTACGCGCACCTGGGCCTGGGACACCGGGACCACGAAGCCGTCGCCTGGGTCCTGGTCTGTGCGGTGGTCTACACGGTGCCCTGGCTCCTGGGCTTCGCCGCTTACGTCGTAGTGGCTCTGCGCCGGGCGGGACGCGAGCAACCGCCCCTCGGCCGCCTCTGGCGGGCCATCCTGATCGGCGCCCCCATCGCGGGCGGCCTGGGAGGTCTCCTCCTGTGGTCGGTCACCCTGGCGTCGTCGGCGGCCCAGACGTACTTCCTCAAGTTCGCCTACCCGCCCGACTGGCACTTGCTCCACATCAACGTGTGGAAGCCGCCGGCGGTGATCGTGGTCTTCCTGCTCACCGCCATCGCCCACACCGGCCTGATGGGCCGGGCGTTTCCCGAGTCCTTGCGCCAGTGGTGGAGCCGGCTGGGCGCCTGGATGCTGATCTACTCCATCACCTGGGTGGGCCTGTTCGGAATCGCGATCTACGGGCCCGTGCTCCTGATCCTCCTGCCCAACCTGGTGGCCTGGGCGATGGCCGGAGGGTGGCTCGCCTCGACGATCTCGGGGGTGCTCGTGGGCAAGAGCTCGAAGAGCCCCGCATCGTCGGAAGAGAAGCCCCCGCTCTTCCGACGCATCGTGATCGCCGTCGTGCCCCAACTCTTCGTCGTGGGCCTGCTGGCCCTGGTCGCCCTCGGCCTGCACCTGACCTTGAGCCCCTCCAAGGCCGCCATCGACGACGTGGCCGCCCGAGCCAAGACCGCGTCCGCAGCCCGGGTGGCGGCTCCGGCCCCGGCGACAGCCGCGGGGGGCGCCGCCCAGGCTCACTGGAGCACGGTCCGCGAGGCCGTCTTGCGGGAGGGGGCTCGCGACTGGCTGGGCACCACGCCGGGGGCGACCTGGGGGCTCCTCGCCCTTCTCTCCTTCATCGCCGTGGTGCTCTCGTGGCGCATCGACATCAACGAGTTCTCGATGCACCTGTTCTACCGCGACCGGTTGATCCGGGCCTACCTGGGTGCTTCGAACCCGAGTCGCCGCCAGCAGCCCTTCACGGGTTTCGATTCCTCCGACGACCTCCCCTTGGCGACGCTCTCGCCGTTCGAGAAGGCCCCGGGGAGCAGCGGCTCCGAGGCGGGATACGACGGGCCGTATCCGATCCACAACATCACCCTCAACCTGGTGGCCGGCAAAGAGCTCGCCTGGCAGGAGCGGAAGGCCTCGGCGTTCGTCGCCACGCCCCTGTTCACGGGCTTCGAGGTCTACGGGGACAAGGCGGCGGGCAACCTCTCGGCCCAGGGCTTCCGGCCCACGGGCGCACCGCAGCAGCGCGACAAGCCCATCACCCTGGGGACCGCCATGGGGATCTCGGGGGCCGCGGTCAGCCCCAACATGGGTGCCGGAACGACGCCGGCCATGGCGTTCCTCCTGACCGTGTTCAACGTCCGCCTCGGCTGGTGGCTGGGTAACCCGCGTCACGAGAAGACCTGGCCGAAGCTCGGACCGACCTTCGGCCTCATGGCCCTCCTCTCCGAGCTGTTCGGTCACACCGACGAGACCTCCCGCTACGTCTACCTCTCCGACGGCGGGCACTTCGAGAACCTGGCCCTCTACGAGCTCATCCGCCGCCGGTGCCGGTTCATCGTGGCCACCGACGCGGGCGCCGATCCCAAGCTCGGCTTCGGCGATCTGGGGAACCTCGTCCGCAAGTGCAGCTCCGACTTCGGAATCGAGGTCGACGTCGACACCACTCGGATCCACCGCGACCCGCAGACCGGCAACAGCCTCTGGCACTGCGCGGTGGGCACGATCCGCTACGACCTGGTCGATCCGGGTGCGGCCCCCGGCACGCTGGTCTACATCAAGTCGTCCTTGACCGGAGACGAGCCGGCGGACACGGCGAGCTACGCCACCGAGCACCCCGAGTTCCCCCACCAGTCGACCGCCGACCAGTGGTTCGGCGAGTCGCAGTTCGAGAGCTACAGGAAGCTCGGCGAGCACATCGTCCTGTCGGTGCTGAGCTCGGCCGTCGAGGACCCGGGCGCCGCCGACGTCGAGCGCCTGTTCGTCGACCTGCGCGAGATCTGGTACCCGCCGGCGACGGCGGAGACGGGCTCCTTCAGCCTCCATGCCCACGCCTTGAGCAATCTCCTCGAGCGGCTCTGCTCGGAGGCGGAGCTCGGCTTCCTGAGCGCCCAGCTCTACCCGGAGTGGCGGGAGCTGACCGGGGACGCCGCCGACCGGCCGCCGGTCGAGCTCTGGCTGCCCGGCAGCTACGCGGAGCGGCGCGCCGGGTTCTTCTTCTGCACTTCCCTGATCCAGCTCATGGAGCTGGTCTACCTCGACCTGCACCTCGAGAGCGAGAACGACCATCCGGACAACCGGGGCTGGATGAACCTGTTCCACCACTGGACCTGGTCGGGGATGTTCCGGGTCACCTGGGCGGTGACGGCGAGCACCTACGGTGCGCGCTTCCAGACCTTCGCCGAGCGCCGCCTGGGGCTCGGACCGGGCTACCTGGTGGCCGAGGAGATTCCCCTGGCTTCCGACGGAGCGCTCGACGACCTGGCGACGGATCCACGCCTCAACTTTCTCGAGCTGTCCCTCGTCCGGCAGCTCACCGAGAAGAACCCCGGGAGGGTCGATCGTCTCTTCGTCCTGCGGCTGGTGGTGCGCGACCCGACCAGCGTGGGCCAGGGCGACGGCGGCGAGCTACGCTTCACATTCGGCTTCGCCGCCGCCCACGGCGACGCGCTCGTCTTCTTCCGGGTTCAGGACCACCTGCGCAAAATGGGCCTGGGGCGCGACGGATTGGACGTGCTCATCCGCAGGCAGGGGCTCCGGGAAGTCGAGGAGCTGCGACCGGACCAGCTCCCGGAGTGGTCCCTCGGCAAGTCGGGCGAGCACGACGTCGAGCGCTTCCGCCGGCTCTTCCGCTCGGTGCTGAACGAGGTCCAGGAGACGCCCGGCCTGGCGGCCGGTGACGCCGCGCTGCGATAGTCTTCGGTGGAACGGGAGAGAGGAGACCTTCGTGGCCGAAGCCGATTCGACCAGCACCCCCAAGAACTTCCGACCGGAGATCCCCCAGCGCAGCGAGCCCTTCTTCCTGAAGGGCTCGAACGAGCTCGACTGGGGCCTCAAGAACCGACTGGCGAGCATCTTCGACCCGCAGACGGGCCGGACCGTGATGCTCGCGTTCGACCACGGGTATTTCCAGGGCCCGACCACCGGCCTCGAGCGGGTGGATCTCGACATCGTGCCCCTGACCCGCTGGGCCGACACCTTGATGTGCACCCGGGGAATCCTGCGCACCTCGATCCCTCCCACCTACCGTGGAGGCATCGTGCTCCGGGCGAGCGGCGGACCGAGCATTCTGGCCGAGGACCTGACCGCCGAGTCCATCGCCCTCTCGATCGAGGAGGCGGTGCGGCTCAACGCCGCGGCGGTGGCCGTGCAGGTGTTCATCGGCGGCAAGAGCGAGCGCCAGACGGTGCACAACATGACTCGCCTGGTCGACGAGGGCAACCGCCGGGGGATCGCCACGCTGGCGGTGACCGCCGTCGGCCGCGAGATGACCCGCGACGCCCGCTACATGCGCCTCGCCACCCGGATCTGCGCCGAGCTGGGGGCGACCTACGTCAAGACTTACTACGTGGCCGACGGGTTCGACACGGTGGCCGCCGCCTGCCCGGTCCCGCTGGTCATCGCCGGCGGCAAAAAGCTGCCCGAGCGCGAGGCCCTGGAGCTCGCCCACCAGGCGACCCAGGAGGGCGCCGCCGGGGTCGACATGGGGCGCAACATCTTCCAGTCCGAGAGCCCTGCGGCGATGATCCAGGCGGTGCGCAGCGTGGTCCACGAGGGCGCGCGACCGGCCGAAGCCTACGAGCTCTACCGCGAGCTCGCCCACGAGCCGGTCGAAGCCTGAGCGCCGAGGTCCCGAGGCCCCCATGCAAGGCAGGTGGTCCGACACGGAAGCGGGGCGCTTCCTCGAGCTCTTCGGGGGCGCCTGGGGGGAGGATCTCGCCCTGCGCACTTACACCAGCCGGCTCCTCGGGGCCGAGCCCTCCCTGGTGCTCCACGGCGGGGGAAACACCTCGGTCAAGGGCGAGATCGCCGACCGTTTCGGCGACCGCCGCCCGGTGCTCCGGGTCAAGGCCTCGGGGCGGAACCTGGCGGGGATCGAGCCGGGCGATCACGTGGCGGTCGACCTCGCGGCCGCGCGGCGGCTGGCCGAGCTGCCCGGCCGACTCGGTGGACTCGGCGGGGTCGGCGGGGAAGGCCTCGACGACCTGGAGCTCGCCGACGAGCTTCGGAACCACCGGCTCGATCATCGCGCGCCCACGCCGTCCATCGAGACACCGGTCCACGCGGTGATTCCGGCCCCCTTCGTGGACCACACCCACGCCGACGCGGTCCTGGCGCTCACCAACCGGCCCGACGGCGAGAGCGTGGTCCGGAAGGCCCTGGGACCGGACGTTCTGGTCCTGCCCTATGTCGTGCCGGGGCTGGAGCTGGCCGCCGCCGTCGCCGACGCGCTCGCGGCCGCGAAGGCCGAGGGGCGCGACCTGGCCGAAGTGCCCGGCATGGTCTGGGTCCGCCACGGCCTGGTCACCTGGGGAGCGAGCGCGCGGCAATCGTACGAGCGGACGATCGAGCTCGTGTCGCGGGCGGAGGAGTACCTGCAGGGGGAGATCGCACGGGCGGGAGCGGCGGCGAGACGAGGTGGGGTCGTGGAGGTGGCTGGCGCCGCGGACCCGGAGCTTGCGCGGGAGCGGCTGGAACGGGTGGCGCCGGTTCTCCGAGGGCTCCTCGCCCGGTCGACGGGGGAGCCGGATCGGCCGTACCGCCGGGTGATCCTGCGGGCGCTCCAGGAGCCGGCCGTGCTCGGCCTTCTGGCTCGCGCGGACGCCCGGGAGATCGCGGTCTCGCCGCCGCTGACCGCGGACCACCTGATCCGCACCGGTCCGTGGCCCCTGTGGATCGACGAGCTCCCCTGGGACGACACCGAAGCTCTTCGCGCGCACCTCGAGACGGCGCTCGAGAGCTACCTGCGGGCCTACCGGGCCTACGCCGGGCGCCACCTCCCACAAGGTGCCACCCACTTTTCAGAGCCTCTTGGGCGGGGGCGTCCCTCTCCCCCCGCAAGGGAGGGAGAGGGATCGAGGGAGAGGGGGGCGATCCAGCAGGGTGCCACCCGCTTTTCAGCCGAGCTCGAGCTGCCCCGGGTGATCCTGGTCCCGGGCCTCGGCGTGGTCACCGCCGGGTCCTCCGCCGCCGAGGCGGACGTGGCCCGGGACATCGCCGTCCGAACCCTCGAGGTCAAGACCCGCATGGCGGACGCCGGCGCCCGATACCTGGGACTGTCCGACGATCACATGGTGGCCATGGAGTACCGGCCCCTTCAGCTCGCGAAGCTCGCCGGGGCCGTCGCCGAGCAGGCCGCCGCCCCCCTCGCGCGCACCGTCGCCCTGGTCACCGGAGCGGCCGGCGCCATCGGTACCGGAATCTGCCACGAGCTTCTGGCGGCGGGCGCTCACCTGGTGGCGACCGATCTCGCCGGCGAGCGCTTGGAGCGCCTGGCGGGGGAGCTGGCGGAGGGCGCCCCTGGCCGGGTCCTGGCCGCGCCCATGGACGTCACCGATCCCGCCTCGGTCACCGCGGCCTTCGACGCCGCGTCCCGAGAATGGGGAGGGATCGACCTTCTGGTGATCAACGCCGGCGCCGCTCACGTCGCCGGCCTTGCGGAGATGGCGCTTGCCGACTTCGAGCGCCTCGAGCGGATCAACGTCCACGGGACTCTGCTCCCCCTGAGCGAGGCGGCGCGCCGTTTCCGCCTCCAGGCGACCGGCGGCGACGTGGTCCTGGTCTCGACCAAGAACGTCTTCTCCCCCGGCGCCTCCTTCGGCGCCTACAGCGCCACCAAGGCCGCGGCCCACCAGCTCGCTCGGGTCGCGAGCCAGGAGCTGGCCGCCCTCGGCGTCCGGGTCAACATGGTGGCGCCCGACGCGGTCTTCTCGGAGGGGGAGGTCCGCTCGGGCCTCTGGGCCGAGGTCGGGCCGGCCCGCATGAAGGCCCGTGGGCTCACCGAGTCCGAGCTCGAGGCCTACTACCGCGACCGGAACCTCCTTCGCGCCCGGATCACCGCCCGCCACGTGGCCCGCGCCGTCCTCTTCTTCGCCACCCGCCAGACTCCCACCACCGGTGCCACCCTCCCGGTCGACGGCGGCCTGCCCGACGCGACGCCGCGGTAACGCGACGTAATATTTGGGAGGCCCCCCCGGTCCCGACCCCTCGACCCGCTGGGAGCACCTCGGTCTCGGCGATGGGGGATTCTAGAGATTGGCAACCTGAAAGGTCCCAATTCTCTCGGTCTGCCCCCGCCGCCTCTCGAGTCGGACCCTCCGGGACCGGTTCGCCGACCCCTGGTTCTATGCTGTAGAGGCATTGCAACGTCGCTATGTTGTCGAGCTTTCGGGGTCTAGGCCATTGTCAATAATAGTCTTTCACGTACTAAAGTCTTAAATGTTGTGTTCAGGTGTTGACATGGGCAAGCCACCTCCCTAGGGTCGGCCCCGTAAGCTCGATCTATCACAGAAAGCCCGGCCGGCACCGGGGCCTTGATTGATGTCGTTTCTTGGTCGACTCGCGCGTGTCCACGCGCCCCTCGCGGCCCTGGTGGCCATCGCCTTCCCGATCGGGTACGGGGGAGCTGTCCACGCCGCCTCGCTCCCGGACCTGGGCAATGCCCGCCTGGTCGTCGCCGGCACGCGCCTGAGCATCGAGCCCGAGGCTCAGACCGTCCCCTTCGACACGGCGACCATCGTCAAGACCCGTCTCGAAGGCTACGACGCCACCAACGGCTCGCTGCCTTCCGACCTCAGGGTCCTCGCCGACTTCACCGGCCCCGAGATCGAGGGGGTCCTGACCCTCGAGACCTCCCCCGGCGAGCCGTTCAGCATTCCGCGGCTGCACCTGAAAGGCCAGTACCAGCTCGACAACATCCGGCTGGTGGAGGGGGACGAGCTCCTGGCCTACGCCGAGCCCCGTTCGGCAGGCGTCCTGGTCACCCAGGTTCTGGTGACAAGCGTCACCTCGCGCGCCCTGACCCTGGACGAGATCCGCAGCTACGGCGTGGTCACGGACGGTGACCGCTTCAAGGCCTTCAACTTCACTTTCGGATTCGCCGTCGACGGCCAGGTCTTCAACTACAACATCCCGGCTCTCCTGCTTCCGGGGGGAGCCGGCGGGAGCGGCCCGTCGATCCAGCTCCTCGAGCCCGCGAGGCTGCTCGGCGGCTCGAGCGGCACCACGGGTCCCCGATTCCAGCCCCCGAGGTTCGAGCCCTTCACCCTGACCCTGGACAAGCCCACGGCGTCCGACCCCTACGGCCCCGGCTGCGTCCTGATCGACGGATGCGACGAGACGGCGCCCCTGAGCCTGCCCGGGGTGATCCTGTTCCCGACGGACGTCAGCCTGCTCAATCAGTTCTTCTCGGTCATCGTGGTGGCCAAGAACGACGCTCCCGACGGCGATGCCCTGGTGATCCGGGACCTGACGGCCAAGGTGAGCCTTCCCCCGGGTCTCCGCCTCGCCGAAACGGAGCCTCCCACGCCGCTGGGCGTTCCGATCCCGGTTCGGGTGCCGGGGCCCGACGGCGAGCTGGGCACGGGTGACGACATCACGTTCCTGGTCGCCCAGGCCGAAGGAAAGGCCGATGTCCTCGTCGAAGGCCGTCAGCAGGGCACCCAGGTGGTCGAGTTCGACCTTCAGGGCGTGCTCGACGGCTTCCCGGACGGCGAAATCCGAAGGGTCTCGGGCAAGGCCCGGGGCGCAGTGGTGGTCCGCGACCCGACGCTCGGCCTGACGATCACCCACCCGGACACGGTGCGCACCGACGAGGAGTACTCGCTGCTGCTCACCTTCTCCAACACTGGCAACGCGCCGGTCAACCTCCTCACGGTCAGCCTGCCAGTGGCGAGCCTCTCCGGCGTCCAGGTGGTGGGCGAGAGCTCGAAGACGATCCCGACGCTGCCGCCGGGCGAGTCGGAGGTCGTGGAGTTTCGCCTCAAGTCGCTCCGCACGGGCAAAGTCGTAGCGAGCTCGATCCGCCACGGGAGCCAGGTCGATCCCCACTTCGAGCTCGCCGTGGGCGTGGGCGAGGCGGGCATCCCGCTCTCTCCGGACACCATCATCCTCCCGGACTCCGCCGCCGAGCTGCCGGACGGCCTGGTGCGAAACGCCCTGGCCCTCTCCGGATTAGCCTACTCCCTGGGCACGGCGCCCAGCGAGGCGATTCGTCCGGACCTGCCGCAGATCGATCTGCGCGGCCTCCACGAGAAGGTCTACTGGCTCGGCCAGGCCGGCCGCCACGTGAAGCTCGGCGAGGAGCTCTTCGACAGCGCCGCCGTCCTCGCCGCCGAATGGACGGGCGTGCGCAATCCCGACTGGGAGTGGGACCGGCTGCGTCGGATCACCGACAAGGGCGGCCTGGTGGGCGACTCCCTGGGGCAAGTCTTCGCCGCCGAGGCGGGGGCCACGAGCCCCGAAGCCGCCTTCGATCGCTTCGCCGCCACGACCGCCTACCTCGGGCCCCTCCAGGCGGTCCTCGGGGTGGGCTCCGGCGTCGAGGTCACCGTGGCGAGCCGGACCAGCGGCAACGAGGTCGCGGGTCCCGGGATCGACCCCCTGCGGCTCCGGGACCTCCCGTACGCCGACCTCTACGATCTCGGTGGCTCGCAGATGGCTCTGCTGGCCTCGCCTGAGGACGAGGGCTACCGGATCCACCTCGAGGACTCCGACGGAGGCGGCCAGGAGCTCCACCTGCTGATCCGCGACGAGACCGGGACCTTGCGGACGGTCGATTGGAGCGGGCTGTCGCTGGCGCCCGGAGGCTCGGCGGAGGTCGAGTACCAGGCCTCCGACGGCCAGCTCACCCTGTCGGTGGACGCCGACGGCGACGGCGTCGCCGAGGACCAGATCCCGGGCGCGGAGGGCACCCTCTCGCCCCGACCGTTCACCGTCCTGTCGGCAATCCAGGACGCCTCGAACCACGCGGGCCATTCGATCGAGGTGCTGTTCAGCCAGGACGTCGATCTCGAGTCACTCTACCCTCGCGACCCGAGCCACTTCGCCATCCCCGGCAACCCCTCCGACGGCGGCCTGGTCAAGGTCGAGGAAGACCTCGCCGGCGGGCAGCTCGGAAGCTGCGGCTCCGAGGGCTGCAGCGACGGCAGCAACCCCTACGTCATCCACAACCCGTTCGACGGCCTCCTCAACACCCGCGTGGTCCGGGTGGCGTTCGATAATCCGCTCAGCCCCTACACGAGCCACAACCTGACCGTCCACGACGTGGCGAGTGTCCTCGGCGAGACGGTCTCGAGCGCCGCGGTGCCGGTCGAGACCACCGTCACCGATCCGGGGACCCTGGTTCAGGGGCGGGTGATCGGCCCGGACGGCCAGCCCGTGCCGTACGCCCAGGTCGAGCTGATCCAGACCGACCAGCTCAACACCTACTTCTACAACGAGTGCCTCCTGCACACGACGGCGATCGTCCAGGCCGACGCCAACGGTCGGTTCAACTTCGATTACGTCCGCCAGACCGCGTGCTCGGATCTGTACGAGATCCGCGGTACGGACCCGGCCAGCGGACGCCACGGCGCGGCGCGGGGTCGGGTGCGCTTCATCGGACAGACCGTCGAGCTCGACGTCCTGATGCTCGGCCGCGGCACGGTCCGCGGACGGGTGACCTACGAAGACGGCACCGTCCCCGAGAGCTTCCAGGTGGTGGGCTACAGCCCGGTCTTCTTCGAGGGCGCCGAGGCAACCCTCGGCCCCGACGGCACCTACGAGATCCGCGATCTGCCGGTGGGGACGATCAGCCTCGGGGCCACTGACCACGAGGGCGGCTACGTCTACCAGACGGTGGAGATCCCGTCCTCGGGCTCGGTCACCGAACGTAACCTCACGATCATCCGGCGCTCTCCGGAAGAGGCCACCGGCGACGTGCGGGGCACCGTCTTCGCCACCGACGGCACCACCCCGATCTACGACGCCTACGTGGCCCTCTACGTCAACGGCGAGCTGGCCGGAGTCGAGCGGAGCGGCGCCGACGGCACCTTCGACTTCGGCACGGTGCCGGCCGGTCTGGCCGAGATCGAGGCCTTCGACGGCACCACCGGCCTGTCCGGCGCTCAGCTCTTCTTCGAGGTCCAGCCCGACCAGGTCAACGACGTGACCGTGCTCCTCAAGGACGAGCGGGGCACGGTAGAGGGCCACGTCTATCGCCAGACCCTCGATTCGGTGACCCCGGTCGAGGGGGCGGTGGTGTGGGTCAGCGGCACCCCGTTCAACACGGTCACCGACGCCGACGGCTTCTACCGGATGGAGGGGGTCTTCGCCGGGGACCGGAAGATCCTCGCCGCCGATCTCACGAAGCAGGTGGAGGTCTCGGACCAGGTCACGGTGCAGGGTGGGGACCAGACCACTTACCGCGACCTCTACTTCGTCGAGAGCGTGGGCAGCGGCCTCGCGGGCGAGGTGCTCGGCTTCACGGGCAACCCGGTGCCGGGGGCGACGATCCACCTGGGCAACAACGCCGGCGGTTGGTGGAAGCAGACCTTCACCGACAGCTCCGGTCGCTTCACCCTGCCGAACCTGGCCCCGGGCAGCTACACGATCTACGCCTACGCCGGCGACGTGGGGATCACCGCGCGGGCGGCCATCCGCTACGAGGGCGAGACCCCCTTCGTCCGGATCCAGTTCAAACAGGGCACGATCCGCGGCAAGACCGAGGCGATCAACGAGCAGGGCCAGACCGTGGGCGTGGTGTCCCTGGTCACCTACCGGACCACGGTCGTCGAGAAGGGGTTCGGCACCGTCGCCCTCGACCACCACATCCACACTCTCGAGACCGACGCCGACGGCACCTTCGAGATCCCGGGCGTCCTCGCCGGCGCCTACCAGCTCACCGTCTCCAACGCCTTCCATGGCGAGAAGACGGTCCGCAGCGAGATCGTCACGAACGGCCAGGTCGCCGAGCACGACTTCCTGTTCCAGCCCAACGGCCGGGTTCACGGCGTGGTCCTGGACTGGGACGGCGTAACCCCGGCAGCCGGGGCCACCGTCAACCTGCGCCATTCGGCCTTCGGACAGTACGACCTGACCACCGACGCCGACGGCCAGTTCGCCTTCGAGCTCATCCCCCCCGGCTCGAACCGCTTCGCCATCGACGCCGAGATCGAGCGCGACGGCGTGTACCGGACCGCGCGCATCTGGGCCGGCCTCACCCGGGCCGGGCAGGACCTCGAGGTGGAGATCACCTTGCCCATGCAGGGGACGGTGAGCGGCTCGGTGGAGGACGCGAACGGCGCCGCAGTGGCGGGGGCCGTCGTGACGCTCCGGGAAGGGGTCTATCCCAACCGGACTCTGGTCCACAACACGGACGCCGAAGGCAACTTCAGCTTCACCAACGTCTTCGCCGGGCCGGTCTCTCTCTCCGCCCAGGCGCCCTCCCTGGGCGGCCTCGGCGGCCGCGCCCAGCTCGAGGTCACCGAAGAGGGCCAGGAGGTCTACAGCGTCATCAGCCTCGAGCCCACGGGGGAGGTGACCGGCCGCGTCCTCAGCCCCGAGACCGGGGAGGTCGTGCCGACGGTCCAGGTGGCCATAGATCAGCGATGGAGCATCACCAGCTACGACACCATCGACACCCTCACGACCAGCGAGGGCGAGTTCCGGTTCCGGTTGCTCCCCCTGGCCACGTACCGGGTGCGCGCTTTCGACCCCTCGACCGGGCGCTTCGGCCAGAGCGCCTGGTTCCCGGTGGACACCAACGGCCAGGTCGTCGACGTGCCGTTGACCCTGGAGGCCCGGGGGAGCGTCGAGGGCACCCTCTACGAGCCCGAGTCGCTCCTCGGAATCCCCGGCGCCACCATCGAGCTGCGGACCCACTCGCTGCGGCCGTTCACCACCTATGCCAGTACCGACGTCGACGGCCACTTCGACTTCGCGGGCATCCCCCAGGGCACGTTCACCCTGGCGACGCGTGAGCCCGAGGGCCGACGGCGCGCCTCGGGCTCCGGCGAGATCGCCATGGAGGACGAGGTGGTCACCGTCGATCTCTACCTCGAGGCCTTGGGCCGAGTGGTGGGCTCGGTCCTCGCGCCGGTGGGCCAGCCCGACGGGCTCTTCGCCAACGCCAACGTGGTCATCTACGAGAGCGGTGCGGCCGTAGGGGCGACCTTCGACAACCCGTACGCCTTCGACGGGGTGATCAGCGACCGGCCCCTCGCGGTCCAAGCCTACGAGAACGGTGGCGACCATCGGGGTACGGTCACCGGGACGCTCCCGTCCGGGGAGGCGGAGACCACCCTCGACGTCCGCATGCAGCCGATCGGCTCGGCGGCGGTCACCGTCCAGGACAGCCAGGGCAACCCGGTGGCGGGCGCCAGTGTCCACCTGACCAACTCCAGCTTCTACGGCTGGAAGTCGCTGGCGGCGAGCACCGGAGCCGACGGGCGGGCGCTCTTCGCCGGCCTCGGCGCGGGGCCGATCGGCGCCTCGGCGACTGAGGCGGTGAGCCTTCTCCGTGGCTCGACCAGCGGTCAGCTCACCCTGGACGGCGAGCAGGTCGAGCTCCTCGTCCAGCTCGAAGCGTCCGGGCGGGTCCAGGGTCGTGTCGTCACCTCCGACGGCCTCACCCCGGCCGCCGACGCCCTGGTGGTCGTGACCCGGGGCAGCCGAACCCTCCAGACTCTGGCGGACGAAAACGGTGACTTCTCGTTCGAGACGGTGCCCCTGGGGAGCTACACCGTTTTCGTACAGCAGAGCTACGGCCCGGGGACGATCCAGCGCTTCGGCTCCATGTCGAGCGACGGCGAGGTCGACGACCTGGGCACCCTCGTCCTCGACGACGACGACCCGGCCGTGGTCTCCATCGAGCCGACCTCCGGCAGTGCCGACGTGCCCCTCGCGACGCCGGTGACTGTCCGCTTCAGCGAGCCGGTCGACGTCTCCCGGTGGAGCGGCTCCTGGGTGATCTTCCGCAAGCTGTCGAGCTACGGCGTCGGCTACTCGGCGAGCTGGTCGGAGGGCGACACCGTCCTCACCCTGACGCCGAGCTCGGCCCTGGCGAGCTTCACCGGCTACGAGGTGATCGTCCAGGGCGCCTACGACCTCGCCGGCCGCAGCTTGGGGGAGATGGCCCGGACCACCTTCAACACGGTCGACGTGGTGCCCCCCGCGGTGGTGGACATCGTGCCCCGGGACGGTGAGAGCCAGATTCCGGTGGACGCCTCGATCCTGGTGACCTTCTCCGAGAAGGTGGCCTTCGACTCCCTCTCCGGGAGCGCCTTCCAGCTCACCGACCTCGGCAGCGGCGCCGGCGTCACCACCACCTTCCAGCAGATCGCGGGCGAGCGCCAGGTCCTCCTGACCCCGGCAACCGGCCTGGCGACCGACCGTCACTACCAGCTCACCGTGCAGGGCGTGCGCGACAACAGCGGCAACGCCATGAGCCAGCCGGTGACCACCACCTTCTGGACCGTGGACACGATCCCGCCGCAGATCCTCTCCGTCGACTTCGCGGCAGGCACCAGCTTCACCTCCGGCGACGACGTGCCGGTGACGGTGACGGCTACCGACGAATGGGGCGTCGCGACTGTCGAGAATCGATCCAGGGGACTGGAGCTGGACGACGACGCCGAGGGCCCTGGGAGCTGACCGCCGTCGCGCCCATCGTCTCCGCCGCCCGCGAACTGACGGTGATCCGCTACGGACATCTACGGGAACTGGCGCCGACCACCGAACGATCCAGGTCGCGCCCCGGGTTAACCCAGGTCGCGCCGGTCGTGCAACCAGCGTGCGGGACGGACGGGGAGCTACGTGGTTCCGGGCTATCCGAGCCAGCTCGGTGCCAGCGCCACCGACGACGAGGCCATGGAGAGCATCGCCTTCTATCGTCGACGGCCAGGAGATCGACCGGCAGACGCCAGTTAACACCTCGCCGGCCTCCGCGACCTTCTCGTGGATGCCCCCGAGCAAGGCGGCTCCAGGGCGACGACCTTCGACGTGCGCTTCGAGGCGCGGGACTTCGCGGGCAACGTGACGAGCCTCGCCATCACGTTGCAGACCCCGCCGGCCACCGCGACCGTTCTCGACGGCGGCAATACGCTCTTCGCCTCCACGTATCAGGGAGCGGACCTCGTTCTGGCCCGAGGGACCTTCCTGGTGCCGGATCCGCTGACGCTGGCCCGGCTGACTATTGCCGGCCAGGCGAAGATCGTGGCGCCTCAGGCGGGAGACATGCCGGTCGAGCTTCACGTGGACAGTCTGCTGGACCTTCAGTGCCAGGCACAGGTCGACGTCTCCTCGGGTGGCTACCCCGGGGGTCGTCCGGGCTCGCAGTCGGGCCAGGCGCCGGAGGGTCTGGTGGCCTCGACCGTGGACGCGGGCGGAAGCCACGGGGGCACCGGGCTGGCGGGCTACTACACCCCGGGATCGGGCGGGACGGTGGGCGAGGTCTACGACTCGGTGTACGCGCCGGTGCTGGGCGGCGGTGGCGGGGCCCTGAAGTGCCCGAACTGCGCGGGTGTCTTCAACGGAGGCGACGGGGGAGGGGTGGTGGAGATCGAGGCGGGATCCCTGGTGCTGGACGGGCAGATCCTCGCGCAGGGCGAAACCTGGGAGCTCGATTCTTCGGGCGGGGCGGGGGGAAGCGTCTCGATCCGGGTCGGGGCGCTGAGCGGCTCGGGGCAGATCGACGCGTCCGGGGGAGATCAATCCGACCCGCACTCGTACACGCTGGGTGGTTCGGGGGGAGGTGGCCGAGTCTCCCTGGTGGTGGACACCCTGGAAGCCTTCGACCCGCTGGCGCAGGTCAAGGCCCAGGGCGGTGCAAGGATCGACTTGCTCGCGGACCCCGACGAGGTTCTGGGCTACGCGGCACCGGGGACGATCTACGTCAAGGAGGCGGCTGACACCTACGGGCGCCTGATCCTGGATTCCGGTCAGGCGACGGACGGCACGGATCGGGAGGGACCGGCCACCGAGCTGCCCACCCTGGGGACGGGCACCGTCACGACGCTCGAGGCCGACGGCTCGGACGCCTGGGTGACGGCTGCCGAGGCCTTCCGTCCGCGCTGGGTCGGTACCTGGATGACCCTGCTCGACGCTGGGGGCGCCGACCTCGGCGCCTTCCGGGTGGCGGAGGTCGACGGCGCCGGCCGGGTGCGGCTCGAGGGTGCGTCCGCGGTGACCGGCGCCGCGAGCTACCGGGGCCAGTACCGCTTCGATCAGGTCGAGACGTACCACGGTGCCGGTCTCTCGGCGGGCGATCCGGTGACCAGCACGACGGTGGTCTTCGAAGGACCGACGACGGTCGCCGGCGACGTGGTGGCCGAGCAGGTCGTGGTGAAGAGTGGGTCGGTGGTGCGCCCCGCGTCCGGAGACGGCCTGCGCTTCCAGGTGTCGGGGACGATGACGGTGGAGGCGGGCGCAGTGCTGGATGTTTCCACCTTCGGCTACCCCGGGGGTCGTCCGGGCTCGCAGTCGGGCAAGGCGCCGGAGGGTCTGGTGGCCTCGACCGTGGACGCGGGCGGAAGCCACGGGGGCACCGGGCTGGCGGGCTACTACACGCCAGGATCGGGTGGGACGGTGGGGGAGGTGTACGACTCGGTGTACGCCCCGGAGCTGGGCGGCGGCGGCGGGGCCCTGTCCTGCACGAACTGCGCGGGCGTCACCAACGGAGGGGACGGCGGAGGGGTGGTGGAGATCGATGCCGGCTCCCTGGTGCTGGACGGGCAAATCCTTGCGCAGGGTGAGACTTGGGATCTCACGTCGTCCGGCGGGGCCGGGGGCAGCGTCTCGATCCGAGCCGGTTCGCTCAGCGGCTCGGGGCAGATCGACGCGTCCGGGGGAGATCAATCCGACCCGCACTCGTACACGCTGGGTGGTTCGGGGGGAGGTGGCCGAGTCTCCCTGGTGGTGGACACCCTGGAAGCCTTCGACCCGCTGGCGCAGGTCAAGGCCCAGGGCGGTGCAAGGATCGACTTGCTCGCGGACCCCGACGAGGTTCTGGGCTACGCGGCACCGGGGACGATCTACGTCAAGGAGGCGGCCGACACCTACGGGCGCCTGATCCTGGATTCCGGTCAGGCGACGGACGGCACGGATCGGGAGGGACCGGCCACCGAGCTGCCCACCCTGGGGACGGGCACCGTCACGACGCTCGAGGCCGACGGCTCGGACGCCTGGGTGACGGCTGCCGAGGCCTTCCGTCCGCGCTGGGTCGGTACCTGGATGACCCTGCTCGACGCTGGGGGCGCCGACCTCGGCGCCTTCCGGGTGGCGGAGGTCGACGGCGCCGGCCGGGTGCGGCTCGAGGGTGCGTCCGCGGTGACCGGCGCCGCGAGCTACCGGGGCCAGTACCGCTTCGATCAGGTCGAGACGTACCACGGCGCCGGTCTCTCGGCGGGCGATCCGGTGACCAGCACGACGGTGGTCTTCGAAGGACCGACGACGGTCGCCGGCGACGTGGTGGCCGAGCAGGTCGTGGTGAAGAGTGGGTCGGTGGTGCGCCCCGCGTCCGGAGACGGCCTGCGCTTCCAGGTGTCGGGGACGATGACGGTGGAGGCGGGCGCAGTGCTGGATGTTTCCACCTTCGGCTACCCCGGGGGTCGTCCGGGCTCGCAGTCGGGCCAGGCGCCGGAGGGTCTGGTGGCCTCGACCGTGGACGCGGGCGGAAGCCACGGGGGCACCGGGCTGGCGGGCTACTACACGCCAGGATCGGGTGGGACGGTGGGGGAGGTGTACGACTCGGTGTACGCCCCGGTGCTGGGGGGCGGCGGCGGGGCCCTGTCCTGCACGAACTGCGCGGGCGTCACCAACGGAGGGGACGGCGGAGGGGTGGTGGAGATCGATGCCGGCTCCTTGGTGCTGGACGGGCAAATCCTTGCGCAGGGTGAGACTTGGGATCTCACGTCGTCCGGCGGGGCCGGGGGCAGCGTCTCGATCCGAGCCGGTTCGCTCAGCGGCTCGGGGCAGATCGACGCGTCCGGGGGAGATCAATCCGACCCGCACTCGTACACGCTGGGTGGTTCGGGGGGAGGTGGCCGAGTCTCCCTGGTGGTGGACACCCTGGAAGCCTTCGACCCGCTGGCGCAGGTCAAGGCCCAGGGCGGTGCAAGGATCGACTTGCTCGCGGACCCCGACGAGGTTCTGGGCTACGCGGCACCGGGGACGATCTACGTCAAGGAGGCGACCGACACGTACGGGCGCCTGATCCTCGACTCCGGCCAGGCGGCCGACGGCACGGACCGGGAAGGCCTGGCGACGGAGCTGCCCGCGCTGGGCACGGGCGCGGTGACGAGTCTCGAGGTCGCCGGCTCCGACGCCTGGGTGACGGCTGCCGAGGCCTTCCGTCCGCGCTGGGTCGGTACCTGGATGACCCTGCTCGACGCTGGGGGCGCCGACCTCGGCGCCTTCCGGGTGGCGGAGGTCGACGGCGCCGGCCGGGTGCGGCTCGAGGGTGCGTCCGCGGTGACCGGCGCCGCGAGCTACCGGGGCCAGTACCGCTTCGATCAGGTCGAGACGTACCACGGCGCCGGTCTCTCGGCGGGCGATCCGGTGACCAGCACGACGGTGGTCTTCGAAGGACCGACGACGGTCGCCGGCGACGTGGTGGCCGAGCAGGTCGTGGTGAAGAGTGGGTCGGTGGTGCGCCCCGCGTCCGGAGACGGCCTGCGCTTCCAGGTGTCGGGGACGATGACGGTGGAGGCGGGCGCAGTGCTGGATGTTTCCACCTTCGGCTACCCCGGGGGTCGTCCGGGCTCGTTGGCGGGCAAGGCGCCGGAGGGTTTGGTGGCCTCGACCGTGGACGCGGGCGGAAGCCACGGGGGCGCCGGGCTGGCGGGCTACTACACGCCTGGATCGGGTGGGACGGTGGGAGAGGTGTACGACTCGGTGTACGCGCCGGAGCTGGGCGGCGGCGGCGGGGCTCTGTCCTGTACGAACTGCGCGGGCATTACCAACGGAGGGGACGGCGGAGGGGTGGTGGAGATCGATGCCGGCTCCCTGGTGCTGGACGGGCAAATCCTTGCGCAGGGTGAGACTTGGGATCTCACGTCGTCCGGCGGGGCCGGGGGGAGCGTGTCGATCCGAGCCGGTTCGCTCAGCGGCTCGGGGCAGATCGACGCGTCCGGGGGAGATCAATCCGACCCGCACTCGTACACGCTGGGTGGTTCGGGGGGAGGTGGCCGAGTCTCCCTGGTGGTGGACACCCTGGAAGCCTTCGACCCGCTGGCGCAGGTCAAGGCCCAGGGCGGTGCAAGGATCGACTTGCTCGCGGACCCCGACGAGGTTCTGGGCTACGCGGCACCGGGGACGATCTACGTCAAGGAGGCGACCGACACGTACGGGCGCCTGATCCTCGACTCCGGCCAGGCGGCCGACGGCACGGACCGGGAAGGCCTGGCGACGGAGCTGCCCGCGCTGGGCACGGGCGCGGTGACGAGTCTCGAGGTCGCCGGCTCCGACGCCTGGGTGACGGCCGGCGAGGCCTTCCGGCCGCGGTGGGTCGGAGCCTGGATGACCCTGCTCGACGCCAACGGCGGCGAGCTCGGTGCCTACCGGGTGGCGGAGATCGACGAGATCGGCCGGGTGCGGCTCGAGGGCGCGGCCGCGGTGACCGGCGCCGCGAGCTACCGGGGCGAGTACCGCTTCGACCGAGTCGAGATGTTCCATGGCGCCGGGATCGATGCCAGCGACTCAGTGACCCAATCGACGCTGGTTTTCGGCGGCGAGGTCGAGGTTCCGTCGGAGGTGATCGCCGACAGCGTCACCATCCAGCCCGGTGCGGTGGTGCGGCCGCTCTCGGGAAGCAGCTTGCACTTCCAGGTCACCGGCGCCCTGACGGTGGGAGCCGGGGCGCGGGTCGACGTGTCGGGCCTGGGCTACGTCGGAGGAGCGGGCTCGACGACCGGTGCCGTGCCCGGCGAGACCCCGCCCTGGATCGCCGGCTCGACGGAAGATGCGGGTGGCAGCCACGGCGGGCCGGGCGCCGTCGGGTACTACGGAGCGGGGGTCCCCGCGGAGACGTACGGCAGCGTCTACCTGCCGAGCCTGCCGGGAGCCGGGGGCGGCTCGCGCAACGGTCGCGACGACCCGGCGGGCTCCGGCGGCGGCGTGGTGGAGATCGAGGCGGGTCAGGTCGTCCTGGACGGCGAGCTCCGGGCGCGGGGCACGGGTCCCCACGACAACGGCGGCGCCGGGGCCGGTGGGAGCGTCTTGATCCACGCGGGAAGCTTGAGCGGCTCGGGAACGATCGATGCGAGCGGCGGCCACGCGGCGCCCGAGACCTCGACGTACAGCATCGGCGGCGCGGGAGGCGGTGGCCGGGTCGGCCTGTGGGTCGACTCCCTGTCCGGCTTCTCGCCGGCCAGCCAGGTCGTCGCCCGGGGCGGGACGAGGATCCACACCTATCCGGACCCCGATGTGATTCTGGGTTACGCCGCTCCAGGAACGATCTTCGTCAAAGAGCAGACGGACACCTACGGGCGCCTGCTCCTCGACGCGGGGGAGGAGGCCGACGGCACCGACCGCCACGGGGCAGCGACCGAGCTGCCTCCCCTGGGAGCGGGCGCGGTGACGAGCCTCCAAGCCGCCGGTGCGGACTCCTGGATCACCGCCGCCGAGGTCTTCTTGCCGCGGTGGGCCGGGGCGCGGATGACCCTGGTCGATGCCGGCGGCGCGGACATCGGCACCTACCGGGTGGCGGAGATCGACCCCGCCGGCAGGGCGCGGCTCGAGGGCGCAGGTGCGGTCTCGGTTGCTGCGACCTACCGGGGCGAGTACCGCTTCGATCGCATCGAGGCCCTCCACGGTGCCGGGCTCGCCGCGAGCGATCCGGTGCTCGGATCGACTCTGGTCTTCGACGGCGAGGTCGCGGTTCCGGCGGAGCTCGTGGCTGACTCGATCACGATCACGAGCGACTCGATCGTGCGACCGACTTCGGGGACCGTCTTCCACCTCGCGGTCTCCGGCACCTTGACGGTGGAGACGGGGGCTCTCCTCGACGCGTCGGGCTTCGGATACGCCGGGGGTTCCGGTTCGACGACCAGCGCGGTCTCGGGCGAGACCCCCCCCGGTGTCCTG
Source organism: uncultured Acidobacteriota bacterium (assembly GCA_963739795.1). Classification (GTDB taxonomy): domain Bacteria; phylum Acidobacteriota; class Thermoanaerobaculia; order Multivoradales; family DATKCC01; genus CAVUBL01. The sequence continues at coordinate 162,579 of CAVUBL010000020.1, forward strand.
GGCTCGACGGAGGACGCCGGGGGGAGTTACGGGGGCGTGGGCTCCATCGACTACTACGGGGCCGGGGTTCCCGGCGAGGTCTACGGAAGCCTCTATCAACCCAATCTGCCGGGCGCGGGCGGGAGCACACGAAACGGTCACGATGATCCCGCGGGGTCCGGTGGGGGCATGGTCGAGATCGAGGCGGGCCAGGTGCTTCTCGACGGGGAGATCAGATCGCGTGGAGTGAGCCCCCATGACAACGGCGGCGCCGGCGCCGGCGGCAGCGTCCTGATCCATGCAGGGAGCTTGAGCGGCTCGGGGACGATCGACGTCACCGGCGGCGACGCCGCGCCCGAGACCTCGACCTACGTCATCGGCGGATCGGGGGGCGGTGGCCGGGTCGGTCTGTGGGTCGACTCCCTGTCCGGCTTCTCGCCGGCGAGCCAGGTGATCGCCCGGGGCGGGACGAGGATCCACACCTATCCGAATCCCGACGTGATCCTGGGCTACGCCGCTCCGGGGACCGTGTTCGTCCAGACCGCGGGCTCCACCTTCGGCGACCTCTATGTCGACCAGGCTGGGCGACGGCAGCTTCCCGATCCCGACCACCAGTCTGCCCGCGATCGGCAAGGGGGTGGTCAGGCATCAGCGACCGTGGACTCCACCGACCCCACCGACGTCTGGATCGAGGATCAGGACTCGGCGAAGCTCTACGGTCTGGGGGTGGTGGGGATGTGGGTGCGCCTGGGCGGCGTCGACTACCCGGTGATCGACCAGAGCGCCGATCGGCGCCAGCTCCTGCTGGACGGGGCGGCCGGAGCGGTGGCGGCGGGCGACGAGTACGCGGGCGTCTACAAGTTCGACACGGTGACCGTCGCCGGCGACTCCCACCTGGAGCTCCGCGACGGCGACGAGGTGGGCGCGTGGAACATCGCCTCCGGCTCGTCGGTCACTCGCTTCGACATCGATCCGCCGGCCGTCACCGTGACCTCGCCGGCAGCCAACACCCTCTTCACCGCCGGAGACCCGGTCACCATCACCGCCGACGCCACCGATCCGAGCGGCGTGACCTCTGTCACTTTCCACCTGGGCGACCAGAGCTTCGTGGACGACACCGCGCCGTTCGAATGGACGGCTCCGGCGCCGGTCGTCGAGACCGAGCAAGACGTGCAGATCGTCGTCGAAGCGCTCGACGGTAACGGCAACCTGGGGTCCACGACCCAGACCATCCGGGTGCAGCCGGTACCGCCCGGAGACCCGCCGGTGGTTGCCGTCGTGTCGCCGACCGCCGGGCTGCGTCTGCCTCCCGGCTTCGGGGTGGACTTCTCGGTAACCGCGACCCAGGACGACGGCGTCGATCGGGTGGAGCTCCTGGTGAACGACGATCCGACCGTCGTGGCCACTGACTTCGATGTCCCCTACGAGTTCCACTTCGACGTGCCGGCCGGAGCCTCCGATGGCGACAGCTACGTTCTGCACTTCCGAGCCCGGAGCCTCGGCGGCGTCTACGGCGAGGCTACGTACACCGTGCAGGTGATCGCGGCCAACGTGGTCACCGCCGACACGACGATCTCGTCGACCGACACGAGCTTCGATGGCTCGAGCCTGGTGGTGGCGGCCGGCACCTTGACCGTCGAAGGGCCCCACACCTTCCGGGACTTGGTGGTCCTCGACGGCGCGTCGGTGACCCACCCGACCACCACGACAGACGAGGTGGAACGCCTCGAGGTCACCCTCACCCGGGATCTCTACGTCGCCGCCGGCGGAGCGGTCGACGCCACCGGCAAGGGGTTCGGGGCCGGGAGCACCTACCCGGGCGACGCCACATCCTCGCCCTTCCTGGCGGACGACTTCAGCGACGGCAACCTCGACGGCTGGCAGGTGGTGGACGAGGGGGAGGAAGGCGGTCCCTCCAACTGGGCGGTTTCGGGGGGCGCCGTGAGGCAGACCACGAACATCGTCTCGAACGTCCACCAGGGCTTCGGCACGAACCTGCTCTGGTCGCAGGGCCTGCCGAGTGGCGACTTCCGGTTCTCGGCCTTGTTGAAATCCACTGACGACGACTGGCTTGGGCTCGTCTTCCGGTACGCGGACGCGGGCGACACCTACCGCTTCGTCTGGGCGCGACAGAGCGGCTTCCGCCTGATCGAGAAGGTGGTCGATGGCGTTCGCACGACCCTCGCCCAGGATTCCGTGGTCTACGCCACCAACACCTGGTACCACGTGGAGGTCGTGGCCCGGGGACCCAGGGTGCAGGTCTGGGTCGATGGTCAGCTCGTCTTCGACATCGTCGATTCGACCTTCGCGACGGGCACCGTAGGAGTCTTCTGCGCGGCGAACGCCGGTACCTATGTCGACGACCTGGAGGCGGAGCCCGCCGCGGGACCCTCGGCTGTGACGGCGGGGAGTCATGGGGGAGTGGGAGGTCACCCGATCGGGTCTACCTTCATCTATGGCAACGTGTTCGATCCCTCGGACCCCGGTGGCGGAGGGGGCGGCCTCCACGGCGGTGCCGGCGGCGGGGTGGTCAGGGTCGATGCCGTGGGCGCCGTCGTGGTCGACGGTACGGTGCGGGCCGCCGGCTCGAGCGCCTCCGGTGGACCCGCGGGGGCGGGCGGGTCGATTCGCCTCGCGGGTGCTTCGGTTGCCGGCGCCGGCTCGATCGACGCCTCCGGAGGGAGCGGAGCCGCCGCCGGTGAGCCCGGCGGGGGCGGCGGGCGGATCGCGCTCCTGGGTGCCTCGGTCGACGACTCCCTCGTCGCTCGCACGCTCGCCGCCGGAGGGACCGCGGACTCGGCGGAGGAGCGGGGCAGCGCCGGGACTCTCTTCGTCAAGCGAGATTCCCAGGCCCTCGGCGACCTGATCTTCGACAACGCCGGGCTGGACTCGAGCCAGGAGAGCGAGCTCCTGGCGGTTCCGCCGGGCGTTGTCGACGCGACTGACACATCGAGCGTCACCGACCAGGGGGCGGACTTCCTCCACGACCTCGCGGGCATCGACGTCTTCTTCAACGACGACACCGCCGCGCTCTGGACCGTGACGGCCAACGCCTACCACGGGAAGACACTGTCTCTGGACACGTCGGTCGATGCGTTGACCGCGGTCCCGGGGGACACCTACGAAGGTCTCTACCGGTTCGACCATGTGATCGTCCGGGGAGGCGCCAAGGCCCTGATTCGCAGCCGGGTCCAGTCCGGCAGCCCGCCGGACATCGAGGCCGGATCGAGCTGGTCCCAGGACGCCGAGCCGAGCCTGGAGCTCACCACGCCGACCGAAGGAACGGTGGTTCCGGCAGGCTCCACACTCGACGTCGCCGCGACCCTGAGCGATGCCTTCGGCGTCGACGAGGCGGTGGAGCTCGAGCTCGACGGAGCCGTGGTCGAGGACGACTCCTCGCCCTACCAGGCCACCTTCACGGCTCCGCCGGTGAGCAGCGACACGAACCTCGACGTGATCGCGCGAGTGAGGGACCGCGCCGGACACGTGCTCGAAGATCGCGTGACCATCCTCGTCACGACGAGCGGATCGAGCGAGCCTCCACAGGTGGCGGTCGTCAGTCCGAGCCCCGGCGCCCGGCTGGCCCCGGTGACGGGCCTCGATTTCCAGGTCATGGCGACTCATCCGGACGGCGTCGCGCACGTCGAGCTCCTCGGGGACGACGACGCGACCGTCCTGGCGAGCGACGACCAGGCGCCCTACGACTTCCACTTCGACGTGCCGGTCGACTCGGTGGAGGGCGACACCCGCGTTCTCCACTTCCGGGCGCAGAGCGTGGGGGGCGTCTACGGCGAGGCCACGTACACGCTGCAGGTGATCGCGGCCAACGTGGTGACCGCGGACACGACGATCGCGGCGGCCGACACGAGCCTCGACGGGTCGAGCGTGGTCGTGGCGGCGGGGACCTTGACAGTGGAAGGCCCACACACCTTCCGAGATCTCGTGGTCCTGAACGGCGCCACCGTGACCCACCCGGCGACCACCGTGGACGAGGTGAATCGCCTCGAGGTCGGTCTCACCCGGGATCTCTTCGTGGCTCCCGGCGGCGCCATCGACGCCGACGCCGTGGGGTATCCGGCGGGCGTGGCCTATCACGAGGCGGGGACCGCGCCGTTCTACATGGCGGACGACTTCAACCACAGCGGCATCGCCGGTTGGCAGATCGTGGACGAGGGCGAGGAGCAGGGGCCTTCGAACTGGTACAACTACTACAGCTCCCTTCGCCAGAGCTCGAACATCTACTCGGCTGCCGAGCCCGAGAAGGGGACGTATGCGGTCTGGTCCACGCCCCTGGCCTCGGGCGACTATCGGGTCGGGTTCTTCCTGCGCTCCGGAGACGACGACGGCATCGGCATGATGTTCCGCTACGTCGACCCGGACAACTACTACCGCTTCATCTGGTACCGGCAGGAGGGCTACCGGAGGCTTGAGCGGATCGAGAACGGTCAGATCACCATCCTGGCCGAAGACTCCGTCGTCTACTCGACCGGTGTCTGGTACCTGGTCCAGATCGTCGCGGACGGCTCTCGGCTCGAGGTGTGGATCGACGGCCAGCCGATCTTCTCGGTCACCGATTCGACCTTCTCCGTGGGGACGATCGCGGCGTACGCCTACGGCAACACGGACGCCCGCTTCGAGGACGTCCAGGTCACTCCCCTCGACAGCCCATCGGTCTTCCCCGGTGGAAGCCACGGTGGGCGGGGCGGAGCCGCCGACGGCTCGAACCCGGTCTACGACAACCTGTTCAATCCGGTGGACCCCGGCGCCGGCGGCGGCGGGCTCAGTGCGGCGGAGGGCGGCGGCGTGGTGCGCATCGCGGCCGTCGGCCAGGTCGTGGTGGACGGCTCGATCTCCGCCCGCGGTGCGACCTCGCCTAACCTCCGCGCCTCGAGCGCCGGCGGCTCGATTCGCCTGGACGGCCCATCGATCGTCGGCCTCGGAACCATCGACGCGTCCGGGGGCGACGGCCTTGGGCTCCCGGCGGCGGGCGGTGGTGGACGGATCGCCCTCTACGGCGCCGCCATCGACGACGGCCTGATCGCCCGCACCCTCGCCGCCGGCGGCGACGCGGACAGCGCGACGAAACGCGGCGCCGCCGGGACGATCTACGTCAAGCGCGATACCGACCTCCTGGGCACCTTGATCCTCGACGATGGCGGCCTCGACACCGACCAGCCGACCGAGCTCCTGCCGATTCTGCCCGGGGTCGTGGACTCGGTGACGGCGACGAGCCTCACGGACGACGACGCCGACTTCCTCCACGACCTGGCGGGCGTCGAGGTCTTCTTCAACGGCGACACCTCGGCGCTCTGGACGGTCACCGGCAACGCCTCCCACGGCCAGACGCTGGATCTCGACACTTCGACCCAGGCCCTGACCGCGGTCCCTGGAGATGCCTACGAGGGCCTCTATCGCTTCGACCGGGTGATCGTCCGTGGCGGTGCCGAGGGCCTGACCCGGAGCCGGGTCGACTCGACGAACGCGCCCGAGGTCGAGCCCGGGGCGAGTTGGGCCACGGAGTATCAGCCGTCCATCACGATCACGAGCCCGACGGCGGGCCAGGTGTTCCAGTCCGGCTCGACGATCTCGGCTTCGGCGACGGTCGACGACGGCTTCGGGGTCGACTCCGTGCAGTTCGACGTCGGGGGCCAGATCTCCGTCGATGCTACGGCGCCCTATACCGGGTCGGCCGTCGCGGCTCCGGTGGCCGAGGCCACCGACTCCCAGGTCACCGTCAGTGCCACGGACGGCTCGGGAAACATCCTGGAAGCCACCGTGACGATCCAGATCGTTCCCGACCCAGACGCCGTACCGCCCGTGATCACGCCACCGTCGTGTCCGCGGGACGGCGACCTCGTGATCGCCGGTTCCGCCGTGATCCTTGACTATGCGGTCGCCGACAACGAGCAGCTCTATCGGTATGCCGTCCTCGTCGACGGCCAGGCCATTCGCGAGGTGTCCGACGTCGCTCGGGCGAGCATCACGGACTCCGTCTCCTGGACGCCGCCGGCCGGGACTCCGCCGGGGAGCCAGTTCCTGGTCCAGCTCCAGGGAGAGGACTACGCGGGCAATGTGACGACCGAAAACCTGGTGCTGAGCACGCCCGCTGGTTCCATGCTCTCAGGAGATCAGACGCTGGATTCGACCCTCGATGGGCAGTCTGTGGCGCTCGGTCCCGGTACGTTTTCCGCGACCGAGGCTCTCACGCTTCAGCATCTGACCCTTCTTCCGGGTGCGACGTTGAATACGTCGACCTCGGAGGTCGCGCTCACGGTGAGCGGAGTCCTACGCATCCAGTGCGGCGCGTCGCTGGACGTGTCGTGGCAGGGATACCGGGGGGGCTACAGCGGTCATCCGGACGGAGAGGCGCCGGCGTGGGTGGTGCCGTCGTCGCCGGACGCGGGGGGAAGCCACGGTGGTGCGGGGATCCCGTTCGACACCACGGATACGGCGGGAGAGGTGTACGACAGCGTGTACGAGCCGCGGCTGGCGGGGGGCGGTGGCGCGTTGCGGAACACGACGGACACGGCCTACGAGAGCGGTGCCGGGGGCGGGGTGGTGGAGATCACGGCGGGCTCGGCGGTGGTGGACGGGGAGATCCTCGCGCGGGGCGAGGAGGGCTGGACGTACAAGTCGGCGGGTGCGGGAGGAAGCGTGCTGCTGAAAGTGACGGGGAGCCTGTCGGGCGTGGGTCAGATCGACGCGTCGGGCTGGGACTCGGGCGCCAGCACGACCTCCGGCCGCGAGGGCTCGGGGGGTGGTGGCCGGGTGGCGCTGTACGTGGGGGCGCTGTCGGGCTTCGCCCCGGAGAGCCAGGTCGTGGTGCAGGGAGGACAGCACTATTACTACAGCACGGTCTACGGCTACGGGGCCCCGGGCACGGTGCTGGTCTTCGTCCAAGGCTCTTCCACCTACGGCGACCTGATCGTGGACGCTGGGTTGGCCACGAACGGCGCGGAGCGCGTGGGGCCGGTGACGGAGCTGCCGGCACTGGGTGGTGGGTCGGTGACGGCGTTCGAGATTTCGGGAGCCGACGCGTGGATGAGCGCGGCGAGCCCGTTGCCGCCACGCTGGGTGGGTGCGTGGATGGTGCTCGAGGACGGCTCGGGGGCCGACCTGGGGGCCTACCAGGTGGCGGCCGTAGACGAGGCGGGGCGCGCGCTTCTCCTGGACGCGGGCACGGTGGCGTCGCCGAGCACCTACCGGGGCGAGTACCGGTTCGACCGGGTGATGTTGAAACACGGAGCGGGTCTGGTGGCTTCGGACCGGCTGCAGGCGGAGTCGGTCCGTGCGGAGGGGACGTCTCGGCTGCCGGCGCAGCTCGACGTGACGGGCGACGTGACGGTGGCGAGCGGCGCGAGCGTCTCGGTGGCAGAGGGCGACACCCTGCAAATGGACGTGGGCGGGACGCTGACGGTGGAGTCGGGCGCGTCGCTGGACGTGTCGTGGCAGGGATACCGGGGGGGCTACAGCGGTCATCCGGACGGAGAGGCGCCGGCGTGGGTGGTGCCGTCGTCGCCGGACGCGGGGGGAAGCCACGGTGGTGCGGGGATCCCGTTCGACACCACGGATACGGCGGGAGAGGTGTACGACAGCGTGTACGAGCCGCGGCTGGCGGGGGGCGGTGGCGCGTTGCGGAACACGACGGACACGGCCTACGAGAGCGGTGCCGGGGGCGGGGTGGTGGAGATCACGGCGGGCTCGGCGGTGGTGGACGGGGAGATCCTCGCGCGGGGCGAGGAGGGCTGGACGTACAAGTCGGCGGGTGCGGGAGGAAGCGTGCTGCTGAAAGTGACGGGGAGCCTGTCGGGCGTGGGTCAGATCGACGCGTCGGGCTGGGACTCGGGCGCCAGCACGACCTCCGGCCGCGAGGGCTCGGGGGGTGGTGGCCGGGTGGCGCTGTACGTGGGGGCGCTGTCGGGCTTCGCCCCGGAGAGCCAGGTCGTGGTGCAGGGAGGACAGCACTATTACTACAGCACGGTCTACGGCTACGGGGCCCCGGGCACGGTGCTGGTCTTCGTCCAAGGCTCTTCCACCTACGGCGACCTGATCGTGGACGCTGGGTTGGCCACGAACGGCGCGGAGCGCGTGGGGCCGGTGACGGAGCTGCCGGCACTGGGTGGTGGGTCGGTGACGGCGTTCGAGATTTCGGGAGCCGACGCGTGGATGAGCGCGGCGAGCCCGTTGCCGCCACGCTGGGTGGGTGCGTGGATGGTGCTCGAGGACGGCTCGGGGGCCGACCTGGGGGCCTACCAGGTGGCGGCCGTAGACGAGGCGGGGCGCGCGCTTCTCCTGGACGCGGGCACGGTGGCGTCGCCGAGCACCTACCGGGGCGAGTACCGGTTCGACCGGGTGATGTTGAAACACGGAGCGGGTCTGGTGGCTTCGGACCGGCTGCAGGCGGAGTCGGTCCGTGCGGAGGGGACGTCTCGGCTGCCGGCGCAGCTCGACGTGACGGGCGACGTGACGGTGGCGAGCGGCGCGAGCGTCTCGGTGGCAGAGGGCGACACCCTGCAAATGGACGTGGGCGGGACGCTGACGGTGGAGTCGGGCGCGTCGCTGGACGTGTCGTGGCAGGGATACCGGGGGGGCTACAGCGGTCATCCGGACGGAGAGGCGCCGGCGTGGGTGGTGCCGTCGTCGCCGGACGCGGGGGGAAGCCACGGTGGTGCGGGGATCCCGTTCGACACCACGGATACGGCGGGAGAGGTGTACGACAGCGTCTACGAGCCGCGGCTGGCGGGAGGCGGCGGTGCGCTGCGGAACACGACGGACACGGCCTACGAGAGCGGTGCCGGGGGTGGGGTGGTCGAGATCACGGCGGGCTCGGCGGTGGTGGACGGGGAGATCCTCGCGCGGGGCGAGGGGGGCTGGACGTACAAGTCGGCGGGTGCGGGAGGAAGCGTGCTGCTGAAGGTGACGGGGAGCCTGTCGGGCGTGGGTCAGATCGACGCGTCGGGCTGGGACTCGGGCGCCAGCACGACCTCCGGCCGCGAGGGCTCGGGGGGTGGTGGCCGGGTGGCGCTGTACGTGGGGGCGCTGTCGGGCTTCGCCCCGGAGAGCCAGGTCGTGGTGCAGGGGGGACAGCACTACTACTACAGCACGATCTACGGCTACGGGGCCCCGGGCACGGTGCTGGTCTTCGTCCAAGGCTCTTCCACCTATGGCGACCTGATCGTGGATTCGGGAGGAACCGTAGGCTTCTCCGTCCCCAACACCGTCCTCCCCACGATCGGCACCGGCACCGTCGGCGTGGCCGAGGCGGACTCGGCCGATCCGACCGACCTGTGGATCGAGCCTCAGGACTCGGTGGCCCTGTTCGACGTGGGTGTGACCGGGATGTGGGTCCGGGTCGACGGCACCGACTACCGCGTCCTCGACCAGACCTCCGACCGCCGGCGCGTCCTCCTCGACGGGGCCGCGGGTCTGGTCTCCGTCGGCGACGCCTACCAGGGCGTCTACAAGTTCGACACCGTCACGGTCCACGGTGGCGCGATCCTCGAGCTCCTCGACACGCCCGACGTGGGCACCTACGACGTGGATGCGGATTCCCAGGTCATCACCCCGCCATGACGACGCCATGAAGCGAGCACTCCATCTCTCGGCCCTCCTCGTCCTCCTGGTCGGGGCGCTCCTGGCGCCCGCGGCCCTGCGCGCCCAGGATGTCGATCCCCCCGTGATCGCGATCCTCGAGAGCGGTGCGCCCCTGGCCGACGGCGCCCTGTTCAACCGAGTCGTCACGCCGACGATCGAGGTCACCGACGCCTCCCCGGTGACGGTCGACTCTCTCCTCGACGGCGCGGTCTTCACCTCCGGCACCGCGGTCTCCGGCGAGGGCTCCCACGAGCTCGCGGTCACCGCCACCGACGACGCGGGCAACTCCTCCTCGCTCACGGTGGGCTTCGAGATCGACACCGTGGCCCCGGTCTTCGGCGCCGTCACCCCCGCCGACGGGACCCTGACGGCCGCCGCCCAGGTCACCCTCCAGGGCCAGGTGACAGGGGCCGCGACCCTAACCGTCGACGGCCAGGCCGTGGCCCTGGTGGGCGACTCGTTCTCCGCCGGGCCCTTCACCCTCGCTGAGGGCCCGAACGCCTGGACTCTGGTCGCCACCGACGCCGCCGGCAACGGCGCCCAGCTCGCCTTTTCCCTGGTCCGGGACTCGACGGCGCCCACCGTGGCCATCGGCCAGCCGCCGGCGGGCGCGGTCCTTTCGGCGAGCCCGGTCGACGTGGTGGGGAGCGTCTCGGACGCCCACCTCGCCTCGGTCACGGTCAACGGCACCGCGGCCCAGGTCACCGGCTCCACGTTTCTCGCCCAGGGCGTGCCCCTCGGCGAGGGCTCCACCCAGCTCGTGGCCGAGACCCTGGACGAGGCCGGCAACTCCGCCCAGGCGACCCGCACGGCGGTCCTGGACACCCAGCCGCCCGCGGTCGCCATCACCGATCCGGCCCCCGGCACCGTCGTGCCCGGCGCCTCGATCCTGGTCTCCGGCACGGCGTCCGATCCCCACCTGGACCGGGTCGAAGTGGGAGGCGTCACGGCCCAGCTCGCGGCCGGCGCGTGGAGCGTCACCGTGCCCCTCACCGAGGGCGCCAACACCCTCACCGCCACGGCCGTCGACACTCTGGGCTGGAGCGCCGCCGACTCGGTGTCGGTGGTGCGCGACAGCCAGGCGCCGGAGATCCACGTGGACACCCCGGCCGAGGGCGCCTATCTCCAGGGCGACACGGTCGACGTCTCCGGCACGGTGGGTGACGAGGCGGGGATCACGGTCACGGTCAACGGCCAGGCCGCCACCCTCGACACCTCGACGACTCCCGACACCTTCACGGCCACCCTCGTCCCCTTGGTCGAGGGGGAGAACCGCCTGATCGCCCGGGTCACGGACGGAGTGGGCAATCAGGGCGCCCACACGCGGATCGTCTACCGCGACAGCGTGGCTCCCACCTTCGTCGCCTCGGACCCGGGAGACGGCGCCCTGGCGGTGCCGCCGGAGACGGTCTTCGACCTCACCTTCTCCGAGCCCCTGGGCACCCTGACCGCCGGAGCCTGGCGCCTGGAGCTCGCAGGCGGCCAGGCCCTGGGCGCCGCCGACACCGCGAGCGGCGAGACCCTCCAAGTCGTGCCCGACGCGCCCCTGCCCTCGAAGGCCGAGGTCCACTTGGTGCTCACGACGGGGATCGTGGACCGGGCGGGCAACGGCCTGGCGGAGGAGCGGACCCTGACCTTCACGGTGCGCGACATCGAAGCGCCGGCGCCGCCCGTCCTCTCCGCCCAGCCCCCCGGCTACCTGTGCGCCTCCCAGGTGACGCTCTCCGGAACCGCCGAGGCGGGCTCGATCGTGGCCGTCTCGGGCGGCGCGGCGACGGCCTCGGTGCGCGCGGAGGACGGCACCTTCACCTTGGTCGCCGAGCTCCTGCCCGCCGGGATCAACCACCTGGAGCTCACCGCCACCGACCAAGACGGCAACCGCTCCGAGCCCCTGGTGGTCGAGGTAGTCCAGGACTGCACTGCGCCCGAGGTCGTCTCGGCCCAGCTCGCCGGCGACGCGGTGAGCGTGACCTTCGACGAGCCCGTCGATGGGGCGAGCGCCACCGCACCCGGCGTGGTCACCCTCTCGGGTGCCTCGGGCCCGATCGCCGGCACGGCTGCCCTCGAAGCCTCGGGCGACGTGGTCACCTTCACCGCCACCGATCCCCTGCCTGCCGAGGTCCTGCGCCTCGACGTCTCGCAGGGGGTCCACGACCTGGCCGGCAACACTCTCGCCTATCCCTACTCCCGGATCTTCGGTGCGGGTGTGACCGACAGCTTCCTCTCAGGCCGGGTGCTCGACGCCGCCACCGGCCGCCCCCTCGCCGGAGTGACGGTGGTCGTCGACTCGACCGATGGGGTGGTGAACCCCGATCCCCAGCCGCAGCAGACCACCGGCCCGGACGGCCGTTTCCGGATCCCGGTGCCCGCGGGCACCCACGCCCTCTACGTCGTCCGCCCCGGCTACACGCCGGCCCTCCGGATCGTGGCTTCGGCCTCGGGTCTGGGGGCGGACGTGTTCGATCCGCGCCTCACCCCGGAGGTCCCCGCCGAGACGGTGAGCACGGCCGGCGGCACCGTCGCACCGGAAAGCGAGACCGGCGCGGGCCCCACCCTGAACGTGCCCACCGGCGCCCTGGCCGCCGACACGCTGGTCACCCTGACCGCCCTCGACGAGCAGGCCCTGCCGTCACTCCTCCCCTTCGGGTGGTCTCCGCGCGGTGCCGTGTGGCTCGACCTGGCGGGCACCACGCTGGCCGCCCCGGCGACCCTCTCCCTGCCGGTCGACGCGCCCGACGGCTCCCAGCTCGCCCTGGTGCGCCTCGACCTCGCCACTCTCCAGTGGCACGTGGAGGCGGTAGCGCAGGTGGTCGCCGGTGCCGTGACCCTGGACCTCACCGCAGAGGGCGCCTACGCCGCGGTGGAGGCCGACACCGGCTCCCTGGCGCCGCCGGCCCCGGTGGCCGGGACGGTGCTCGGATCGTCGGCGGCGCCGGCGGGCGACGAGGTTACAGCGGCCGCCCTCTCCTTCGACCCGTCCACCGTCCTGCCGTCGCAGCGCTCCCGGGTCACCGCGTCCTACACCCTGTCGGGCGAGGCTCCGAGCGGCTTGCCGCTGACCGTCTCGGTCCGCGAGGAGCTGACGCTGCTCGACGGCACCGTCCGCCAGGAGGCCCCGTACGAGGCCGACCTCGTCCTTTACCACGGCACCGATGGCGCGCCCCGTTCGCTCTTCGATCTCCGGCCCTCGCCCCTGGCCCAGGACCTCCCCCTCGAGATGGGGGCCGAGGACGTGACCGTCCACCCATACGCCGGCGAGACCGTCCAGGGCAACGTCCTCGGGCCGGCCGGCGGGACCGTGTCGACCCCAGAGGGCGACCGCGTCGACCTGCCGGCCGGCGCCGTGACCGAGCCCACCGCGGTCCTTCTCGAGCGGGGCGCCGAGGCCGACCTGCCAGCGCCGGTGCCGGCCGGAGCCGAGTTCCTCGGCCTCCTCACGCTGGACCTCTCGGGCCGCACTCTCGCCGCTCCGGCCGCGCTCACCCTCGAGCTCGGTGCGGCGCCCTCGGCGGGGCAGACGGGAGCGCTCTTCGAGGTGATCGACACCGGTGCCTCCGGCACTCTCTTCCGGCCCGTCGCGGCGCTGGCCGCCACCGCCACCGGCTGGACGACGGCGGCCATCGATCCCCAGGACCTGCCCTGGCCCGGGGTCCGCGAGGGTGGGAGCTACCTCTTCGCCCGCTGGACCTCGCCGGTGGGGTACCTCCGGGGCACCGTCTTCGGCCTGGACGGGTTGGCCTTCCCCGGCGCCCTGGTGAGCGCCGGCACCACCACCGACGCGGTGCCGTGGGTGCAGATCTCCGCCGACGCCGGCAGCTACGTCCTGCCGGTGCCGGTGGACGATCTCACCGTCCTGGCCCGGGACCCGGCGACGGGCAACGAGGGCGCGGGCGCGGCCACGGTGCCCGCGGCGGACGACCGGGTCGACCTGGACCTCTTCCTCCAGCTCACCGGCCCCGAGGTCGTAGAGGTCAACCCGGCCGACGGCACCCAGGACGTCACCCCGGGGATCGAGCCCACCGTCCGCTTCACCGAGGCGGTCGACCCGACCACCACCACCACCGGGGTGCTCCTCTACACGGGCTCCGACCCGGTGCCGGTCACCCAGGAGGTGCAGGGCGCCCTGGTACGGCTCAAGCCCTTGGCGACGCTCGTTCCCGGCGCGACGTACGAGATCCGGGTCAACACGGCGGTGCGCGACCTCCAGGGCAACCGCCTGACCGGGGCGCTCACCACCACCTTCACGACCCTTGAGATCACCTTGAGCGAGACCTTCGACCTCACCCGCATCCACCTCTTCGAGCCGGACTCCGGCGGCATGTCCCGGGTCCTCGGGCGGCCGGGGGCGGTGCCGGCGGGCTCGCTCGTCTTCGTCGAGAACCTCTCGCGCCTGATCTCCACCCCCTCGGTGACCGCGGACTCCGGCGGCGGCTTCGACTTCGAGGTCGAGGCGTCGCTCACCGATCGGCTCCTCCTCCACGTGCTGGTGACCGGCCAGAACGAGGTGGTGGTGGAGCTGACCCCCTTCCTCACCGCCGACGGGCAGGGAGGCTACGTGGGGACCGAAGGCTCCACCTTCACCACCGTCGACGGGCTGACCGTCCACGTGGAGGCCGGCACCTTCGCCGAGCCGACCGTGGTGCGCGCCGAGCCGGAGCCCCTCGATCCGTCGCCTGTGCCCGCACCGGAGGGCGTTCTGGAGCTCTCGGCCTTCCGCCTCGACTTCGGCGGCGCCGAGGCCGCCAAGCCGGTCCAGGTGACGATCGACGCGCCGGCGGCCACGCCCGACATCCCCGACGGCTCGCCCGAGCGGCTCATGCTTCTGCGCGCCCAGAGCTTCCTGGGCGATCCCTTCTGGATGCTCTACGACTTCCTGCGTCAGGACGGGGCGCGCCTCACCACCGAAGCGCCTCCGGCCACCGCCGCCGCGAGCCGGGTCGCGCCCCGAGCCCAGGAAGGGTCTCTTCCCGGCGAGCGGCTCCAGTCCCAGCCGGTCCCGACCACCCTCGCGGACCAGAAGGAGTACCTGCCGGGCATCCTCTACCCGGGCGACTACCGGGTGACGTTCACCAACGGCGGATACGACTTCCTGTCGATCCCCATGGACATCGGCCTCTCCGGCTTCTTCGTCGCCACCGACACGGCGTACCTGGCCGTCATTGTCGACGGGGCGATCCAGCGGGTCTTGCGGGCCACCGGCCTCCTCCTGCCCATCCGCCGCGGCCACCCCGTGCACCTGGTCGCCCGAGACCTGACCACCGGCTACCGGCTCCTGGACGTGACCCTCGATCCACCGGCCCAGGGGAGCGTGCTCTTCGCGCCGCCGGGCCTGTTCGACGATTCGAAGCCCCCGTACCCGGTGAGCGGCTCACCGCTGCGCTTCTTCGTCCTCGAGCCCGGGGCCAACGGCGACCAGTCCCTCGAGCCTGGGATCGCCTACGAGGTCCTGGACAGCGAGTCCCCGGACCCCCAGGCGAACGAGGCGACTCTCCGGCTCCACGGCGACCTGGGGGCGTCCCAGGCCGACGTCCAGCTCCGTCTGGTGGGCTTCGACGACGACGTCGACCAGGCGACCCGGACCCACGCCGCCACCACCACGGACCCCGGCGTCTTCGACCAGAAGATCGAGATCACCCGAGGCAACCGCTACGTCCTGGCGGTGGGCGCGGTGGTGCCCGTCGAGGCAGTCCTCCGGATCGGGTTCAGCGAGGGGCTCGATCCGTCCTTCTTCGGCATCGACGTCCAGGACGCGGCCCAGCATTCACTGTCACCGGAGATCGAGGAGGCGGGCTCGGCCCGCGCCGTGGCCATCACGCCCCAGGTCCCCTGGAGCGCCGGCACGACCTACACGCTGGTCCTCGGGCCGACTCTGGCCGACGGGTCGGGAACGCAGTGGGACAAGAGCCTGAAGATCGAGTTCCGAACCGAGGCGAGCCGGCGCCTGGGCTCGATCCAGCTCGCCCACGTGCGCGACGTCGCCCGCCTCGGAAGCTGGCTCTTCGTGGCGGCGGACACCCAGGGCCTGGCGGTGCTCGACGCCAGCGATCCCGCGAACCTCCAGAGCGTGGTCCGCAGGGCAACCGGCCAGATGGTCACCTTCCCCTTTCCCCTGGGCGACCCGGCCCGCGGCGTGGCGGTCGATCCCCATGGGCGGGTGGTGGCCATAGGCGGCGGCGTCGACGGCTATGGCGTGATCCGGATCTTCGACCCCCTGGCCCTGAACCAGGACGCCATCAACCACCTCGCCGCCGATCCGACCAACCCGGACCTCCTCGCCGCCCCGTTCAAGGGCATCGCGGTGCTCTCGAACCCCCTGGGCTCGGGTGCCGGCGCGGGAACGCCGGAGCGGGTCACCGTGGTCTCGGACGACCAGACCGACCGGTGGGTCATCGGGGTGGATCCGGCGCCGGCGGGCGTGACCGTGTCGCCCGAGGTGCCACCGCCCGGAGGCGCGGAGTACGACGTGACGATCACCGGCGCGGGATGGATACCCGATGCCGCGCACTTCGAGCGCCTCCACCCGATCACCCTCCGGGACCTCACTCGGGGCCGCTGGATGCGCTCGGACACCGACGCTTCCGGGAACTACTCCGTGACCCTGAAGGTGGTCGCCGGGGACGTGGTGGAGCTGCTGCGCAACAAGCGCTCGCTGGCGTACGTGGCCACCCGCGGGATCGGCCTCCAGGTGGTCGACCTCGACGCCTTCTACCACCAAGATCACCTCGATCCCGCCTGGACCTCCGACCTGGTGGGCGAGTACACCGGGGACGGGGACGCGAGCCTCAGGGCCTGCGACGCGCCCGTCTCCGACATAGGGGGCGCGATCCTGGACCTGGGTGCGCTCCTCGACCCGACCCAGACCGCGCACCCGCTGACCCTCGTGAGCCTGCTGGCCTTCAAGGGACTGACCTTCTTCGACGACAGCCTGACCAACGCGGGCCAGCTCACCTTCTTCCACGACCTGTGCCTGAACCGCAACGGCTCGGCCTGGGTCTCGGGGCTGGCGGTGCTCGAGCACTACCCGTTCGACATGGACGGCGATGGCATCTACGAGAAGACCGAGTACCACGACTACCTGCTGGTGGCCCACCGGCGGGAGGGCCTGCTGATCGTCGACGTCGAGGATCGGGACCTCCCCTCGGTGGTCGGGCAGGTGAAGGTGCCGGGCGAGGCGGTGGCTCTGGGGGTGGACCGGGATCACCGGCGCGTCTACGTGGCCGGAGCCGGAGGCGGAATCTACGTGGTCGACCTCGACCGGCCGCCGCAGGCCCACCCCATCGACACCAACGGCGACGGCCTGGATGACCGGGTTCTCGAGAAGATCGAGCTCAAAGACCCCGACGGCACGGGAGGCACGGCGAGCTCGCCGATCCTCCTGGTGCCGGAGCTGGGAGTGGCGTTCGCCGGGACCACGGACAACGGCCTCCACAGCGTGCAGGTGGGCGGTCCGGAGCTCTACGCCGTGGCGGAGACGAGTACCGAGACTGGAGCGGTCTGGCGCCAGATCAGCCGCCTGGCGCCCTTCGGCGTGCCCACGGCGCCCGAGTCCTCGGAATCGGGCGCGGAGGACCTTCCGGGCTCCTTCCACGTCCTCGCCCACCTGCCGGCCAGCCTGGGCGACACGGTCACCCTGGACGTCGCGAGCCTGGGCCCGGGCGGCGGGGCGATCGCCGGCGCCGGCGACCCGGCGGCGATCCAGGACCTGCCGCCGACGGCCCTCGACGGCACCGAGGCCCTGGTGCTCCACCGCCTGGCCGACAGCCCCCTCGACGACGGCTACCAGACCTACCTTTCAGGCGAGGTGGCGGTCCTCGCCGACCTGCGGGCCGCGACCGGCTACACGCGCACGGTGCCCGAGAACGGCGCCTGCACCCGCTGCGACGCGCCGGCCGGCGCCCACGAGATCCTCTCGGGCGACGCGGTGGCGGTGCGCTTCTCCTCGGCCACCCGGGATGCCCTCGAGCCGATCTTCGGCCAGGTGCGCCTGGACGCGGCGGAGCTCGAGATCCCGAGCGTGCGCTGGGAGACGAGCCCGTCGCTGCGCCAGGAGCCGACGCTCAACCCGTCGCTGGGCAGCGGCGACGTGGCCCCGGGCACCCTCCTCGCCTCGGGCGAGCTGACCCAGGAGGCGACGGACCTCGTGGTCAAAGCCCGAGGCTTCGACTTCGCCTTCACCCGTACCTACCGCAGCCAGACGGTGGGCGCCGGCCCCCTGGGCCCGGGCTGGGACTTCGGCTACGACCAGCGTCTCCGCGAGCTGCCCGACGGGGACGTCGAGTACTACGACGGCCGTGGGCGGCGGGAGACGTTCACCGAGAATGACCGGCCCCGAGGGCGGCTACACGGCGCCTCCCGGCCGCTTCGTCTCCCTCTCGAAGACCTCGACCGGCTGGGTCTGGATCGGTCGCCCACAAGGGCCAGATGCGCTTCGACCGCTTCGGGCGCCTGGAGGCGATGGCCGACGCGGTCAAGGACACGGAGACCAACGGCAACGAGATGCGCTTCGGCTACGACCTGGCCGGGAATCTCACCACCGTCACCGACACCCTGGGCCGGGCCTACACGCTGGAGTACGACGCCGACGGGCGCCTGACGAAGCTCAAGGACTTCGTCGGGCGCGAGGTCCGGTACGCCTACGACGCCGACGGGCGGCTGGCCTCGGTGACGAGGTCCGAAGCGTCTTCGTTGGGGAGGCGACCTTCCCCGACGGGCTCACGACGACCTACGACTACGAGCCGGTTGCCGGAGGCTCCCTCGCCGCGGCACTCACGAGCCGCGACGACCTGACCTCGGTGACTGACCCGCGGGGCGTCGAGTGGCTCACCGCCACCTACACCGACGCCGACGGCGACACTCGGGCCGAGGAGGTGACGGCCGAGACCTGGGGAGGCGACGGGCTCTCGATCGCCTACGACTTCCCGAACAAGACGGCCACCGTCACCGATCGCCGGAGCAAGACCTGGGCCTACGAGCACGACGCCGCCGGCCACGCGATCCGGGTGACGGACCCGACGGGCGCCGAGACCGACATGGACTTCGACGCCGAGGGTCTGCTCGACGCTCGGATCGAGCCCCTCGACCGGCTGACGGTGGTGACCTACGACACGGCGGGCGACCGGCGGAGCCGGGGCAACGCTCTCCTGGTCGAGGTGCTCGTAGGGACCGGCGAGGTGAACGGCTCGTCCGACACCCTCACCACCGAGACGACCTACGACCCCTCCACCAACCTGCCCTCGACGGTCACGGATCCGCGGGGAGCGACGACGACCTATGGTCGAAACGCTGCCGGGCTTCCGACGGAGATTTACGCGCCGGAGGGGGCCACGACGACGCTCGAGTACAACGACTACGGACAGGTGACTCGAGCCACCAACCCGAACGGCCACGTGACCGAGTACACCTACTTCGCGGACGGCGACTCGAAAGGTTATTTGGAGAAAGCGGTGGTCGATCCGGGTGGCCTCGCCCTCACCACCCGCTACGAGGTCGACGGGCGGGGCAACGTCACCGCCGTCACCGACCCCCGCGGCACGCGGCACACCAGCGTCTACAACGAGCTCGACTGGTTGGTGGCGGACACGCAGGCCACCGGCGCCCTCAACTACAAGACCACCTACGTCTACGACCAGGACGGCCAGGCGGTCGAGATCCGTGCGCCCTACGACATCGGCTCGGCCACCGCCTCGACCGAGACGACCTACGGCCCCCTGGGGGAGGTGCTCACGGTGGCCCGCCACATCGAGCCCACGGGCACGGTCGCCACCACGACCTACGCGTACGACAAGGACCGCAACCCCACGACCGTCACCGATCCGAACGGGCACGTGACGGCGACGGTCTACGACGACCGAGGTCAGCCCACGAGCCGGACGATGGGGGAGGGGACCCCGGAGGCCGTGACCGAGGGTTACGCCTACGATGTGGAGGGTCATCTCCTCACGCGGACCGATGGCCGGGGCAACGACTGGAAGAGTGAGTACGACGGCTACGGGCGCCTCAAGGCCTCCGTCGATCCCCTGG
>CAVUBL010000021.1:0-560326 GCA_963739795.1 uncultured Acidobacteriota bacterium
CGGACGCGAAAACGGGGGCGAAGCTCGCCCCCGTTCCCTGGTGTCGATCAATGCGGGTCGCGACGCACCGGAGGCGCACTCCCGGACTCCCCCGGTGCGCCGCGGACCCGGCTTCTAGACCATGACCAGCTCGCGCTCGCGGTCGGCGAGCGGCTCGAACCGCCGCTCGCCGGAGCCGACGTAGATCTGGCGCGGGCGGCTGATGCGTGCCTTGGGATCCTCCGTCATCTCCTTCCACTGGGCGATCCAGCCCGGCAGCCGGCCGAGGGCGAACATGACGGTGAACATCTCGGTGGGGATGCCCATGGCCCGGTAGAGGATGCCGCTGTAGAAGTCGACGTTCGGGTAAAGCTTGCGCTCGACGAAGAACGGGTCGGAGAGCGCCACCTCTTCGAGGTTCTTGGCGATCTCGAGGAGCGGGTCGTCGACCCCCATCTCTGCCAGCACCTCGTCGGCCGAGGCCTTGAGGATCCGCGCCCGCGGGTCGAAGTTCTTGTACACCCGGTGGCCGAAGCCCATGAGCTTGAAGTCCGAGCTCTTGTCCTTGGCCATGTCCACGTACTTCTGGAAGTTCGAGCCATCGCGGCGGATCTGCTCGAGCATCTCGATGACCTTCTGGTTGGCGCCGCCGTGGAGGGGGCCCCAGAGGGCGCAGATGCCGGCCGAGATCGAGGCGAAGAGGTTCGCCTGCGACGAGCCCACCATGCGCACCGTCGACGTCGAGCAGTTCTGCTCGTGGTCGGCGTGGAGGATCATCAGGAGGTTCAGCGCCCTGTCGAGCACGCTGGGCACCCGGTAAGGCTCGGCCGGCACCGCGAACATCATGTGGAGGAAGTTCTGGGTGTAGGAGAGGTCGTTGCGTGGATAGACGAAGGGCTGGCCGACCGACTTCTTGTAGGAGAAGGCCGCGATCGTGGTCACCTTGGCCAGCAGACGGATGATGTTGAGGTCCTGCTCCTCGCCGGAGACGAGCTGCGGGTAGTACGTCGAGAGCGACGCCACCATGGCCGAGAGGATCGCCATCGGATGAGCCGACGGCGGGAAGCCCTCGAAGAACTTCTTCATGTCCTCGTGGAGCATGGTGTGGTGGGTCAGCTTCTCGCGGAACTGCTCGAGCTCGGCGACGTTGGGCAGGTGCCCGTAGATGAGGAGGTAGCAGACCTCTTCGAACGAGGCCGACGCCGCGATCTCCTCGATCGGGTAGCCGCGGTAGCGGAGGATCCCCCGCTCACCGTCGATGAAGGTGATGGCGCTCTGGCACGCCCCGGTGTTGCCGTAGCCCGGGTCGAGGGTGATGGCGCCGGTGGTCGAGCGCAGCGCCGTGACGTCGATACCCACCTCGTCCTCGGTGCCTACGACGACGGGCAGCTCGTATTCTTTGCCGTTCAACTGAAGTTTTGCCGTACTCATCTCTGGGGTCTCCCTCGCAGGTAGGGTGGTCTTCAAGGAGTATCCTGGACCCTTTCTCCGCGTGGCGGAACGCCCGGCTGAGTGGGGTCCTCACCCACCCTTTGAGGCTGGAGGCAGGGCGGGCCGAGCCTTCGGGCACTCTGCCGGGCGATGGAGGGTACCTTCGCAAGCTCGTCGCCGGCAGCGATCTCCCCAGGGGCTGCTAGACTCCGGCCGGCCGTCGCGGCGCCGGTGGGCTTCGGAGCGCGGCGGGCCGCGTCCACCGCCGAACCATCCCGCTCGAGCACCCCGTGCGCATCGATCCCTCGACCCGGTTGGGCTCCTGGCTGGCGGCCCTCGCCGGCCGGCTCGCCGGGCTGCTGGTGAACCTCATCGCCTGGACCTGCCGCTACCGGGTGGTCGAGGGCGCGGACCACCTCGAGGCGATGCTCACCGCACGCCGCCCGGTGATCGTCTGCCTGTGGCACAACCGGGCGATCCTGGGGACTCCCTTCCTCCGCGACCGCATCTTCCGCCGCGGCCTGCCCATGACCCTCCTGGTCAGCCAGTCGAGGGACGGCGAGCTGCTGGCCCGCTTCGTCGTCAACCAGGGAGCGGGCGTGGTGCGCGGCTCCTCGACCCGCGGCGGGCGTCAGGCCCTGCGCGCCGCGGTGCGGGCGATCCTCGACGAGGGCGTCTCGCCGATCGTCGTTCCCGACGGGCCGGTGGGCCCGGTCTACCGGTTCAAGCCGGGGGCGCTCCAGATGGCGCGGCTGACCGGGGCGCCCATCGTCCTCCTCGGGTTCGCGGCGAAGCGCTCGAAGGCCTTGGGTTCCTGGGACCGGCTGATCGTGCCCCGGCCGTTCACCCGGATCGCGGTCGTCGTGGGCGCTCCCGAGGCGATCGGGCGGGACCTGCCGGCCGCGGACTTCGAGGCGCGCCGGGTGGCTCTCGAGCAGCGGCTCGTCGGCCTCAACCTGCGGGCCGAGGAGGCGGTGGGGGCGAGCGACCCGACCGAGCCTGGGCCGCCTCTCGACGCACCGGTAGAATAGGCGTTCCGCTCGGGCGGCCCCGGCGCGCTCCGGTGCACGAGGGCGCACCCATTCGCACTGGGGGCTCCGAGCCAGAGGAGACCGATATGCCCGACCTCGATGACGTACAGCTCGATCAACCCGGCCAGGAAGGCGACGGCGGAGGCGCGCGCGGGTCGGGAGGGGGGTGGCTTCGCTGGGTGTTGATCGCGGCGGTCGTCGTGCTGGTCGCCGCCGGTGTCTACTGGGGCCTGCTCGTGCGCCGGGCGAGCCAGCCGCCGCCGGCCCCGGCGCCCGCCCCCGCTCCGGCGCCCACTCCGGAGGCCGCCCCCGCGCCGGCGCCGGCCGAGGAGGCGGAGCCCATGCCGCCGCTCTCCGACAGCGACGAGCTCGTACGCCGTGTGGTGGGGGGGCTATCCAAACACCCGGCCCTCGCCTCCTACCTGGTCTCGGACCACCTGGTGCGGCGATTCGTGCTGGTGGTGGACAACGTCGCGGCCGGCCTGGTGCCGCGGCCGATCCTGCCCGAGAGCCTCAAGCCGGACCGGCCGTTCAAGGCCCGCGAGCGGGGCGGGGTGGCGGTGGCGGACCCGTCGAGCTACCGCCGTTACGACGCGCCGGCGGCGGTCTTCGCCTCGATCGATCCCCAAGGTGCGGTGGCCACCTACCACCGGCTGCGGCCGCTCATCGAGCAGGCGAGCCAGCAGAACCTGGGCTACGGAGCCGACCGCTTCGACCGGAGCCTGCGCCAGGCCATTCTCCACCTGCTGGAGACTCCGGTGCCCGCCGACCCCCCGGCCCTCGAGCGCCAGGTGCTGAGCTACCACTATTCCGACGCCCGGCTCGAAAAGCTCTCCGAGGCCCAGAAGCAGCTCCTGCGCATGGGTCCGGGCAACGAGCGCCGGGTCCAGGGCGAGCTGCGCAAGCTCGCCCGAGCCCTCGGCGTGCCGGCGGGCCAGATCCCGCAGGAGATCATCTACCGACCCGGGGAGTGAGGCGCGGCCGCGGGCGGCGCCCCGGGCGAGCCTGGGAGGGGGCGCCCTACTGTTCCGGGTGGAGGCTCGCCAGGAAGTCGTAGACCGCTTCGGCGTCGCTGCGGGTCATGCGGAAGGGAGGCATGGGCGGCGTCGGCGGCTTGTCGTTGCGGGCGATTCCCGTCGTGAGAAGGCGGATCGCCTGCTCGCGGGTGTAGAACGTCATGCCGGCGAGCGCCGGCGCCTCGATCGCCCATCTCCGGTCCGGGTACGGCGACTTCAAGGGAATCGACGAGCCCTCGAACTCGCGGCCCTCGATGACGTGGCCGGATTCGTCCTTCGGGCTGTGGCACACCACGCACATCGCCACCTGCTCGGCCAGGTAGCGGCCGCGACCCCGGTCATTCTGGCCGCCGCTGTCGGTCGCGGAGGCGCTGACAGCCGTGAGCGCGAGGCCGAGGCCGATCGCCACCAAGAGGGCCGGTAGCGGCCCGTGGAACCCACTTCCTTGCTTCTCGTCTCCTCGCCTCATGTCGTCTCCTCGCGTCGTCAATGAACAGTCCGGGGCGTCTGGCACGCAAGGTCGGTGCCGGGGAGCGAGCCGCGAGCCAGCCGGGAGCCATCCGGGAGCCATCCGCGAGCCAGGGACCGCATGGTCTTGCTATCCTCGGCGCATGGACCGCGATACCGCCAAGGCAGTTCTCGACGAATACGTGAAGGACGAAGGGCTCAAGCGCCACATGCGGGCCGTGGAGGCCGCGATGCGCGCCTACGCCGGAACGCTGGGCGGCGATCCCGACCGCTGGGGCCTGGTGGGCCTGCTCCACGACTTCGACTGGGAGATCCATCCCACCCTCGAGGGCCACCCGAAAGAGGGCGCGCCGATCCTGCGCGAGCGCGGCCTGGACGAAGACCTGATCCGCACCATCCTCTCCCACAACACCGAGGGCACCGGCGTCGAGCGCGAACAGCCCATCGACTTCGCCCTCCTGGCCTCGGACGAGATCACCGGGCTGATCATCGCGGCGGCGCTGGTGCGCCCCCACAAGGACCTGCGCCAGCTCACGGTCAAGTCGATCAAGCGCAACTGGAAGGACAAGCTCTTCGCCGCCGGCGTCGACCGCGAGCACGTGCGCGAGGCGACCGAGGACTTCAGCCGTGAGTGCTTCGACGGCAAGCTCGAGCTCTGGGACCACGTGGGCAACGTGCTCGCCGCCATGCAGGAGATCGCGCCCGACCTCGAGCTCGACGGGAGGCTCGCGGCCTCGGTATAGGCTCGACGGGTAGCCGTGGGCGACGGAGCTGCGGTGCACGGAGTCCCAGGTGTTCGAGCGGCCCCTTGGGTTGAACCGGAGCGTCACTGAGTGAAGATCGCGGTCCTCCTCTCCGGGGGCGTCGACTCGTCGGTGGCGCTGATGCGCCTCCTCGAGGCCGGCGAGCGCGAGGTCTCTGCCTTTTACCTCAAGGTCTGGCTCGAGGAAGAGCTCCACGGCCTGGCCGAGTGCCCGTGGGAGGAAGACCTGGCCCACGCCCGCGCCGTCTGCGCCGAGGCCGGCGTGCCCCTGGAGGTCGTCCCCCTCCAGCGCGAGTACCGGGAGCGGGTGGTCGGCTACGCCCTGGACGAGCTCCGGGCCGGCCGCACCCCGTCGCCGGACGTGCTGTGCAACCGGCGGATCAAGCTCGGGGCCTTCCTGGAGACGATCGGCGGCGACTACGAGGCGGTCGCCACCGGCCACTACGCTCGGGTGATCGAGACCACCGAGGGCCGGCGCCTGGCGCGCTCGGCCGATCCGGTCAAGGACCAGACGTACTTCCTCTCGCAGCTCACCGCCGACCAGCTCGCGCGCTGCCGCTTTCCGGTGGGAGACCTGGTCAAGAGCGAGGTCCGGCGCCTGGCCCGGCGCTGGGGCCTGGCCACCGCCGAACGCCCCGACAGCCAGGGGATCTGCTTTCTGGGAGAGATCCCGTTCGACGCCTTCGTGCGCTTCCACCTGGGGGAGCGGCCTGGGGAGATCCGGGAGGCGGGGAGCGGCCGGGTGCTGGGCGAGCACCGGGGCCACTGGTTCTACACGCTGGGGCAGAGGAAGGGTCTAGGGCTCTCGGGCGGGCCGTGGTTCGTGGTGGAGAAGGACCTGGCCACGGACACGGTCTGGGTGGTCCCCGCCGCCGAGCTCGCCGGGCGCGCCCCGGACCGCTTCCGGGTGCCCGAGCCGCACTGGATCGCCGGCCGCCCACCCGCCGGCCTCGACCCGACGGACCCTCCCCCCGAAAGGTGCCAGCCACTTTTCAGAGCCTCTCGGGTGAGGGCGTCCCTCTCCCCCCGCGACGGAGGGAGAGGGATCGAGGGTGAGGAGGGAGATCCAACCAGGTGCCAGCCACCTTTCAGGGAGCTGCGGGTCAAGGTGCGCCACGGCCCGGCGACCCCGGCTTGCACGGTGGAGCTGGGCGAGGAGTGTGGTCTCGAAGTCCGCCTCGAAGCACCCGACCCCGGCCTCGCCCCGGGCCAGTTCGCCGTCTTCTACGACGGCGAGGTCTGCCTGGGCGGTGGAGCGATGGAGCCGGCGACGGTGGCGGTGGCAGTGGCGGTGTAGCGAGCTTCGATCCCTGGGTGCCGCCGGGGCTCAGACCAAGAGGTGCCAGAAGGTGCCACTCACACCGGCTTCGCCTGGACCACGGCCGCCGGCCTCGCCCTCCGCCTGAACGGTTCCGCGACTCTCACGCTCGCCCTGCGCTACCGGCTCTGAGGGTGGGCTTCGGGGCTCAAATGAGGATGCCCTTGGCCGCTTGCCGCCCGGCGTAGTCGAGCTGCTGCTGGCTGAACTGGCCCATCTAGAAGTCCGGCCGCATCTGTGTGGCGAGATCATCGAAGGCGCCCATCCCCTTCCACAGCAAAGCCAACACGCCGACGATCCACAGGTGGACCGGGGTGCGGGTGCGCGGGGCGGGCCGTTCCAGAACGCTTTCGCTCATGGCTTCCTCCCGTCTGGATTGGTGAGGTTGCCAGGCTACAACGGCCGCCGGGCGCGCCGGGGGGACCGCGGCCATCCCCCCGGGGCGCCCGAAGCGCTACGGACTCAGCGGCTCACGGACCCTTCACGGACAGAGCGCCGAGAGCAATGAAGCGCTCGGGCTCGTCGTAGTGCTGAGGACGAAGCAGACTTTGTTCACGCCGGTGCCGCTGCGGCTCGCGGAGGCTACGGTGCGGTTCATGCCCACGTACCACAGGTCGGCGTCGGCGCCAGTCGGGTCCTCGCTGTCGCTCTCGGCATAGGGCGCGGACTCGAAGCCGTAGACCGAGCGCACCTCGATCCGCGCCGAGTCGGCGGGGTTGCCGTCGTTGTCGAACAGCACCCGGTCCTCGTAGATCGTCCACTGAACCCGGTAGCAGCCGCTCGCCGGCGTGACCCCCTGGCTCAGGTAGATGATGTCGAACCCGGACCGGCTCGTGTTGTAGGTGCCGTACATCTGGAAGTCGGTGCCCACGTTGTAGGCCTCGGCGTCGTGCTCGGTCTGGCCGCCGTCGCCGCCGTAGCCGTTGTCCCCCGGCGAGTCGCCGAAGTGCATCCACCAGCCGGTGGGATTGCACACGTCGACGAAGGCGTCGAGGCGCTTGTACTGGCTCGACGAGAGGTCGACCCGGGCCACCCGCTGCACCCCGCTCGAAGCGGTGAGCGTGATGATGCCGTTGGTGCAGTCGTGGGTGCTGCCCGAGATGTTCACGGTGCACTGGTAATAGGTGGAGCCCAGGGCGGCGGCGGCGGCCGGCGTCACCGCGCCCGGGGCGGCGAAGGCGATCAAGACGATGATCAGCGCGAGATGGACGATCGGGGATCGGACCATGGGCTTGCCTCCGGAGAAGACCGGCGCGCGGCCGGCAAGAGTGTCGATGGACGGGCCTGCCGGGGCGGTCGGGGCCGCCCGGCGGGCGAGGGATCGGAGCGTGGAAACTCTCATGATGGGCCTCCTGGTGCGGGTCTCCAGTCGCTCCGCTAGTTGCACAGGCGTTCGATGTACGCCAGGTCCGGGCTCGTCGTCCGGCTGAGCACCAGGCAGGCGCGGTGGACGCCGGTGCCGGAGCGCGCGGCCGAGTAGACGGTGCGGTTGAGGCCGAAGTACCAGAGGTTGGCGTCGTAGCCGTACGGGTCCTCGGAGTCGGTCTCGGCGTAGGGTGCGATCTCGAAGCCGTGGAAAGAGTCCAGGCTGATCCGGGACGAGTCGCTCAGGTTGCCGTCGTCGTCGAAGCGGATCTTGTCTTCCTGGATCGTCCAGTGCACCCGGTAGCAGCCGCTCGCCGGCAACACGCCGTCCTCCAGGGTGCCCGGCTCGGTGGTCCCCCGGTCGTCCGTTCCGAAGGTGTAGATGCCGGTGCCGTTGATCTGGACCTCGGCGTTGTGGTTGGTGGTGCCGGCGTCGCCGCCCCACCCGTCACAGGTCGGCGAGTCGGCGATGTGCAGGGTGTAGCCGGTCGGGCTGCACACGTCGACCACGGCGTCAAGGCGCTGGTAGCCGCCGGCCAGGTTGATCCGGCCCGTGCGGTAGATCCCCGAATTCGAGGTCAGCGAGATGGCCCCGGTGCAGGTGTTGGTGCCGGCGTCGACGTCGACCACGCAGCGGTAGGTGTCGGTCGCCGGGTCGGACCACACGTCGGCGTCACCGCGGCGGTCGTCGGCCCACTGGGCCAGCTCCTCGTTGGTGGTCGCCACCATCGTCTGGTCGTAGTCGCCGTGGTAGCAACCGGCGAGATAGGGGTCCAGGACGATCGACGTCGACACGTCGCTCACCCGCACGCTCGGCTGCCAGGTGAGGCCGCCGTCGGTCGAGATGCGCTTGTAGGTGTCCTGGAGGAGGTTGTTCGCGTCCAGGCGCCGGTCGTACCAGGTCGCCATCACGGTCGAGCCCTCGACCTTGAGGGTGGGGAAGTACTGGTCGCGCAGCGTCGTGTCGTCGTTGAGGCGGACCTCGGCCCCCCAGCTCGAGCCGTTGTTGGTCGAGCGCCGGTAGTAGACGTTGACCACGTCGCCCGTGTTGTACCCATCCGGGTCGTAGGAGTAGACGACGTGGAGGGTCCCGGCATCGTCGACGGCGATCTGGGGCGAGGCCAGGTAGCGGATGTGCCCGTTGAGCGCCGGTCGGCCGCAGTAGGAGGTGGCGCTCGCCTGGCGCGGGCTGACCGCGCCCGCGAGCGGCGCGGTGACCGCTCCGTAGGAAGCGCCGCCGTTGGTCGACCGGCTCACCCGGACGGTGATCGGGCCGTTGATGAAGTTGGCGTATTCGAGCCAGGCCACGAACACGTTGCCGTTGGGCGCCACCGCCGGCCAGGCACCTTGCACGGTGCCTCCGGTGCTCACCGTGGTGGGTGTCCACCAGGTCACGCCGCCGTCGGTCGAGCGCGTGGCCCGGATCGGATAGCCCGACACCCCGAAGTCGGTCCAGACCAGGTAGAGGTTCCCGTAGTAGGGGCTCGACGGATTGTCGTCCACCGCCAGCAGCTCCTTGTCGTCGCCGCTGGTCGAGGGCGTGCTCAGGAACGAGAAGCTCTGGCAGTCGTCGCTGGAGACCCAGACGGCGAGGCTTCCACCGCTGGCGAGGGTCGCGAGGTAGAAGCGGCCGTCGGCGCGGCGCCAGACGACGCTCGGGTCGCCCATGGAGATCCCCCCGACCGCGCCGCCGTCCTGCCAGGTGGCGCCGTTGTCGGTGGAGCGGGCGAAGCCCGTGAAGCCGCCGCCGCCGGTCGAGCCGTAGTACTCCCACGAGTCGTTGAAACCCGAGCACAGGGTCCCGGTCACTGGATTCTGGGCGATCGACGTCTCGCTCTGGGTGGCCGAGGCGCCGGTCTCACCGGTCGAATTGTTGACCTGGACGTCGGAAGCGGTCGTGGCGCGGCCCTCGATTCTCGGGAGCGGCTCCGGCTCGGGCTCCGGTTGGATGCCGGCGAGCTCGTTCTGGCGACCGCAGGACCAGAGCAGGTTGAACAGCAACCCGTCCATCAGGCCGCGGGCGGTCGAATTGTCGAGCAGGGCACAGATCTGGGCCGGCGCGGACCGGAGCACCGTGTTCGGTGACAGGGGGGGCGTCGGAGGCGGGTCCACCGGCAGCTTGAGGGCGCCGGCCGCCGGCAGGGCCAGGACCACGAGCGCCGCCAGTGCCGCCAGGGTGGTGCGGTGCGCGATCGAAGGTGTACGACTCATCAAAGACCTCCTTTCGGATCGGGCGTCGTCTTGAATCAGTGTGCCGCGAATACGCAATCTCGGAGTATCTGCACTTCAGGAAATAACGCCATACTCAATCGGGTAGGGGAGGTCTCCTACCCCGGCGAGGGGGGAGCCTCCGGATCGCCTGGCCGGGTTCCGCGGCGCTCCCCGGGCGGGCCTCCCTGAGGTACCCTCGGCGCAGATGAGCGAGCCATGGGTTCCGGACGCCTCGGTCTTCGTCCCCCTCGGCGGGCCGCTGGTTCCGGCCCGGTTCGAGGCGCGCCCGAATCGGTTCGTGGTCCACGCCCGGCTACGAGAGGGCGGCGAGCCGGTGGTGGCCCACCTCGCCGATCCCGGGCGCCTCCGCGAGCTCCTGGTGCCCGGCCGCCGCCTTTGGCTGCGCCCCGCTGCCGAGGAGTCGCACAAGGCCCGCAAGACCCGTTGGAGCGCGGTCCTGGTCGAGGCGCCCGGAGACCTCCTCGTCTCCGTCGACACCAACATTCCCAACCGGCTGATCGGGGAGGCCCTCCGCCGCGGGGCGCTCCCCGAGCTGGGCCCGTACCGCCTCGAGCGCGCCGAGCACCGGCTTGGCCGCTCGCGGATCGACTTCCTCCTCGGCCCCACCGGCACCGGAGCGGGTCCGCCACTGCTGCTCGAGGTCAAGAGCGTGACCCTGGTCGAGGAGGGCGTGGCGCTCTTCCCGGACGCCGTCACCGCCCGCGGCGCGCGCCACGTGCGGGAGCTCGCCTCCCACGTGCGGAGTGGCGCCTACCGGGCGGCAGTCCTGTTCGTGGTCCAGCGGCCGGACGTGGGGAAGGTGGTCGCGGCGCGGGCGATCGACCCGAACTTCGCCGACGCCCTGGAGGAGGCGCGCGCAGCCGGCGTCCAGGTCCTCGCCCGGCGCTGCCGAGTGAGCCTCGATCGGATCGCCCTGGACGCGCCGATGCTCGTCGAGGGCTGAGGATCAGCCCACCGGCTCAGCCCGAGGCCCGGGGCACGACGTAGAAGAGCACCGTGAAGTAGTGGCAGAGGCTCCCGGCCAGGACGAAGAGGTGCCAGACCATGTGGTGATAGGGAAGATCCCTCCACAGGTAGAAGGCGACGCCCAGGGTGTAGGCGGCGCCGCCCAGGCAGAGGAGCGCGAACCCCCCGGGCTCGAGTGCCCGGTACAGGGGTCGAATCACGAGGACCGCGCTCCACCCCATTCCCAGGTAGAGCCCGAGCGCGATCCATCGCCCCCGGGCGGGGAAGACCGCCTGGGCCACGATCCCTCCCACCGCCAGGACCCAGAGGACGACCAGCAGGCTCCAGCCCACCACGCTGCGCAGCGTCACGAGGGCGAAGGGCGTGTAGGTGCCGGCGATCAGCAGGTAGATCGCCGAGTGGTCGAGGATGCGCAGGACCCGCTTGGCCCGCCGCAGCGGAATCGCATGGTAGACGGTCGAGGCGGTGTAGAGGAGGACCAGGCAGGCACCGAAGACGGCGCAGCCCACCACGTGGCGGGCGCCGCCGCGCAGCGCCGCGAACGCCACCAGCACCGCCAGCCCGGCGATGCTCAGGACGATCCCCACCCCGTGGGTCACGCTGTGGGCGATCTCCTCGCTCAGTGAGTACTGACGGTGCTGCTCTCGGGCCGGCCAATTCATTGCCGCAATGCGGCAGATTATGGCCCAGGGGGCCGCGGCGGTCAAACCGGCCGAAGAGCCCGGAGGGCTCCCGCGGCTACCGCCGGTCTCGCAGCTCCGGCCGGAACCGAACCTCCCGGAACCGGAAGTGCAGCGCGGCGAAGGCCACCGCCAGGACCACGAACAGGAAGACGCTCGACTCCGGCCCGGTCGGCCCTCCGGTCAGCCAGCGTGGACCGTAGAAGAGCGAGTCGAGGAGATGGCCGGTGAGCGGCTGGCCCTCGTTGCCGGTGTTGGGGCTGCCGTAGACGAAGAAGCTGCCGAAGTTGAAGGCGAAGTGGATGCCGATGGCGAACCAGACGTCGCCGGTCCGGCGCAGGCTGAAGTAGAGGAAGAGGGCGATGAGGGCGGTGCCCGCGGCGTCCATCCAGCTCTCCTGCGGCTTGGTGAAGTAGTGGAGGGCGCCGAAGACGGCCGAGAGCCAGAGCGCGCCGCTCCAGAAACCCATCCCCCGAGCCAGGGCAAAGCTCGGGTAGGTGCGGAAGAAGATCTCCTCGTAGAGACCCACGAGGAGGAACGGCACCAGCCAGGCAATGCTCCAGCGGACGATCTCGCCGCCGTGAATCGCGAGGCCGAGGACGGTGTAGCCATCCGCCAGGGCGATCAGGCCGATCACCGCCGAGATCATCGCGAAGCCCCAGAGCGAGCCCTCCCAGAAGTGCCGACCGAAGGCGCGCCGCAGGGGAAGCCCGTACTCGTCCCAGGTGCGGTGCTCGAGGCGGGCCACCACCGCCAGCGCCGCGAGTGCCGCCAGCAGGGAGATCGCCTCGGCGGCGGTCAGGGGGAGGGGCGCCCAGCCGGGGACCTCGGCCGCCTCCGGCCAGAGCCAAAGGGTCCCCCGTACCAGCGGGTAGGAAAGGGCGGCGAAGAGCGCCGTGAAGCCGGCGAGCCGCCAGCCGGCGCGCAGGCCCCCGGGCCCGCGCCAGATCGAGGTCCACAGGCCGGGCGGCTTGGGGCGCCGCTCTGCTTTCTCGCCGGTCTCGCGCGGCTTACCGTGCTCTGTCATGGTCGGATCTCCCTCACCCGCTTTTTCGGTCCTCACCGAACCTCCTGCAAGCTCGAGGTCGCCAGGATACTCCGGCCCCTACGTCCATCCGGCGGAGTGGTTTCAGGGCCATCGGTTACAATAGAGGCACTCTCGGAACTTGACCTCGAGGAGGTTGCTCATGAAGCGCTCGCTTACCTCTCTTCTCATCGTCGCTCTCGGCGTGGCGGCCGCTCCGGCCGTCGTCGCGCAGAGCCCAACCCCAGACATCGGCGGCACCTGGCAGATCACCGCCACCGTGTACCTGCCCGACGCCATGGATCCCTGCGTCTACCAAGGGAACGTGCCCCTGGCCCAGGACGGCAGCACCTGGTACGGCCCGGCCGACCTTCTGCTCCTCTCGGGGCCTGGGGGCTGCCCCGGTGAGCTGGCGGGCGACCTCACCGGGATGCTCTCTGCCTCGGAGGTGGTCGGGGTCACCAACATCGCGGGTACGATCAACGGCGCGGACCCCACCGGCGGTGCTACGTTCATCGGCTCGATCGCGAACGGCGCGCTCCCCACGATGGCCAGGACGCCGGGACCGCCGGCCGCCGAGCGCTCGACGCTCGCCACCAAGGAGTTCCAGGGAACGGGTGCCGTCGCCGTGAACCAAGGAGGCTTCAACGGTGCCTCGGGCACCTGGAGCGCCTTCCGACTGCAGTTCGCCCTCGACATCCCCGGGCTCACGCCGGTCGGCCTGACCTTGCTGGTTCTCCTGCTCCTCGGCGCGGGCGCCTTCGTGCTTCGCGGCCAGCACGGGGCGGCGTAGCCTCCCGGCTACCGTCGCGGCGCGAGGCGCCGAAGCTCCCGCTCGGGAACCGTCGCCAGGAGCGCCGGTACGAGGAAGAGGTCCGCCACCAGGGCGCCGGCCACGGCGAGGGCCGCGAGCGCACCGAAGCGGGCCACCGGCAGAAGCTCCGAGCTCGCTGCGACCGCGAAGCCCAGGCATAGGAGTACCGACGAGGTGACGTGGCCGCCGGCCACCTCGCCCAGGCATTCGCTCACCAGCTCTCCACGCGCCTTGCCGGGCGCTGCCGCGCCCTCCCGGACGACCTGCAGCCGGAGGTGCCCCAGGGTGTGGAGGGTGTCGTCCACCGCCAGCCCCAGGGCCACCGCGGCGACCATCACGGTCGTGCTGTCCACCGGCACGCCGAGCCAGCCCATGGCCCCCAGGACCAGGAGCACCGGCCAGAGGTTGGGCACCAGGGCCCGGATCGCGAGCGAGAGGCTCCGCAGGAGGAGCGCCAGCAGGGCGGCGATCACCAGGAAGGTTGCCGACAGCGAGACCACGATGGTCCGGAGCAGGGTGCGCTGGTAGGCGACGATCAGCGGGTACTCGCCGGTGACCCAGGCGCGGGCCGCGGGGATGGCGCGGCGGGCGGCGGCCACGGCGCGGCGGTAGACGGGCTCGAGCTCGGTGTAGCCGCGCATGGGGGTGAAGAGGAGCAGGCGCGTGCGGTGGGCGTCTCCGGTGAGCACGAAGCGGAGGAGCAGTGAGTGCTCGGGCACCTGCGCCATGCGGGCATGGGCGAGGGCGAGGGGATCGGTGCCGGGAGGCGGCGCCGGCCCGAGGCGCGCCTGGTCCGCCACCAGGTCGCCGGCGGAAACCACTCCCGCGACCAGGGGCTCCCGGCGGATCTCGGCGGCCAGGGAGGCGAGGCGCCGCAGGGCCTGTGGCCGGTCGAGCTCGGGGCTCTCGTCGCCGGCGTCGATCACCAGGCTCGCCGAGACCGGCCCGAGGCCGGCGCGCTCCAGCCGGTGCATCCGGCGCACGACGGGGTGGTCGGGCGGGAAGTAGCCCAGAATGTTGGTGTCCACGCTCATCCGGGGGAGGCCCGCGGCGGCGAGGAGGGCTACGGCTCCGAAGAGCGCGTAGACGAGCCCCGACCGGGCCACCGCCGAGCCCGCCCAGGAGCGGCCACGGCGGCCCATCCAGGCTTCGAGGCCGGTGGGTGCGGGGCGGGGAGCCGCCGAGCGAGGGCGGGCGGGCCGGGAGCCGGTGAAGGCGGCGAGGAGCGCCGGGAAGAGGGACAGGGCGGCCAGGGTCATGAAGGCGATCCCGAACGCCGTCCAGAGCCCGAGGGCGCGCACCGGGGGCACCGGGCTCACGCCGAGAGAGGCGAACCCTACGCAGGTCGTCATGCCGGTCCAGAGAACCGGCCAGGCCTTGATCCGGTAGGTCCGGGCGGCGGCCGAGGAGGGCGCGTCGCCGGCGGCGAGGAGGCGCCGGTGGTAGGCGAGCACGTGCACCGCGGTCGCGAGGGCGATCACGAACACCATCGGCACGAGGAGAACCCCGACGAAGTCCAGGCGGGCGCCGGAGTAGCCCATGGATCCCAGGGTGACCGCGAGGGAGACGGCCACCAGGAGGAGAGGCAAGGCGACGCCGGAGACGCTCCGGAAGATCGCCGCCAGGAGCAGCGCCGCGACCAGCAGGAGGGCCGGGACCAGGCGCCAGAGCAGGACCTGCTCGGCGTGGTCGAGAGCGCGGCCCACGACCGGCAGGCCGGCCAGAAAGCCGTGCACCCCGGGCGGCGGGCCGGCGGAGATCGCCTCCGCCGGGCTCCGGTCGTCGCCCGCCGGCGCTGCGGCGCCCCGGGAGGCCGGCCCGGGAGCGAGCATCGCGTCGAGGGCCTCCAGGGTCTGCTCCTGCCGCTCGGGCGAGAGCTTGAAGAGTCCGGCGATCACCGTGACGAGCTCGCCCTCGCGCCCCATCCAGCCGGTGTTCCGGTCGACGGGGTCCGAGAGCAGGAGGCGGCGGAAGGCCTGCGGATCGGCCGGAGGCCACTCCGGCTGCTGCGAGCGGTGGTAGCGCACCGGCCCGGCGGCGCCGTAGACCCCACCGGGTCCGCCGCCGGTGACCGCTGCCGACGATTCGAGGGCGCCGAGCCAGGCGAGCCCCCGGCGGGTCCAGAGTCCGTCGCCCTCGACCACCAGGCGCACGCCGCGGTCCCGGCCGAAGTCCCGCTCGAGCTGGGCGAAGCGCGTGAGCTCGACATGGTCCTCGACGAAGAAGCCGTCGGGTGAGTTGTCGGTTCTGAGGCGGAGCCAGCCCGGAATCGTCGCGGCGACGAGGACCCCGAAGACGGCGATCACCAGCCAGCGTCGCCGGACGATCGGCTCGAAGGAGATCAAATCAGGTCTCCCCCGCAACCCCTCGATCCCCTTCCCACCCTCGCGGGGGGGAGGGGGACGCCCCCTCCCGTAGGTAGAGCTCGTTGGAGGGCGGGTGGCACCTGTCGCGCAGATTCCTAACGGAGGGCGGGGGCCAGGAGACTGGCCGCGGCGGGGTCGCGCTCGGTCTCCCGGCGCAGGAGCGTACGGGCGCCGCCGGGCACGTGATAGGCCTTGAAGCCCGCCTGCTGCATGAGCTCGGCCAGGTGGGCGCTCTTCAGGCCCACCTCGCAGTAGAGCACGTAGGTCGGGGCGCGATCGAACGAGCTGTAGGTCTTGAGCGCCCGGAAAAAGTCCAGGTACTCGGCCCCGGCGGGGTGCCAGGCGTCGTAGGCGGCCTTCGAGCGCAGGTCGAGGGCCCGCGCCCCCTCGGGGATGCGATCGATCTCGAGCTCGCCGCCGCCCAGCTCGGCCGGGTCGAGGCGGCGCAGATCGCGCACCGTCCGTTCTCGGACGGCCGCATCCAGGATCGAGAGGTCGAGGGCCGCCTCCTCCCGATCGACGGTTCCAAGGGAGGCGCGGGTCGCGGGCTTCTTCGGCAGGATGGCGCAGTACTCGTCCACCGCCGAGGAGAGCTCGTAGGTTCCGATTTCCCGGGCGCGGTCGATGATCTCCCCCTTGTTGAAGGCGAGGAGCGGGCGCAGGATCGGCAGGTCGATGGGGCGGGAGATCACCGCCAGGTTCTGGGGGGTTTGGGAAGAGA
Organism: uncultured Acidobacteriota bacterium; assembly: GCA_963739795.1. Lineage (GTDB taxonomy): Bacteria > Acidobacteriota > Thermoanaerobaculia > Multivoradales > DATKCC01 > CAVUBL01. The sequence goes on from CAVUBL010000021.1 coordinate 16,175, forward strand.
CCTGGCCGATCGCCTCGCCGGTGACCAGGGCGCCGGCGCGTTGGCGGTGGGCCAGGGTCTGGGCGGCGCGCAGCATGAGGCGCTTGAGGATCACCTGCCAGTAACGCGGCGTCACGGTCTCCTGGAGCTTGACGACCACAGGACGGAAGTCCACGGAGTAGAGCCTCGGGTGCTCGCCGTGGCTCCACTGCTCCGCGATCACCTTCATGACCCGCAGCACGCCGAGCTCGTGGGCGGCGCCGCCCAGGTTGAAGAAGACGTAGTCGAGGGCCACTCCGCGCCGGAGCATCATCCAGGAGGCCACGGCCGAGTCGAACCCGCCGGAGACCAGGGCGAGGGCCCGGTCCTCGGTGCCCAGCGGCAGGCCCGAGGGGCCCATCTGTCGCCCGCGGAAGAAGTAGGCCTCGCGGGCGTGGATCTCGACCGAGACGGTGACCTCCGGGTGATCCAGGTCCACCTTGCGGGCGTGGGGCAGGAGCGCCGCTCCGAGCTCCACCTCCAGCTCCTTCGAGCGCACCCGGATCTTCGAGCGGTCGCCGGTGCGGCGAGCGCGCACGGCGAAGCTCCGGCCGGCGACGGCGCCGGCGAAGAGCTCGTGGCCGGCGGCGACGAGGTCGGCCAGGTCCCCCCAGGAGCGGCGCTCGACGGCCGAGACCGAGTGGATGCCGAAGGTGTGCCGGATCACCTCGGCCGCGCCGCCCGGCAGGCCGCTCGGGCGGTCGGGCTCCTCGCACTCCACGTAGATCCGGCTCCACTGGCGGTCGATCCGGAAGTCGAGCCCGGCCGCGGTCAGGCCGTCCTCGAGGTTCTGGGTGAGGCGCCGGGTGAAGCGGGCACGGGTGCGCGGGGCCTTGGTGGTGACCTCGCCCGAGAGGCGGATGAGGTAGAGCTGGCGGGACATGGCGGCGCCGGAGAGCGTGGGACGAGGGGGCAGAGGGACTCTACCAGAGAGGCGGTGGGTTACGATCTCGGGCGGATCTCATGAGCAGCCTGCCGAGCCTGAGCTGGACCGACGTCGTGGACATCCTCGTGGTGTCGCTCTTCCTGTGGGCGGCGATGCTCTGGCTGCGCCGCACCCGGGCTCGGGCGGCCCTCGCCGGCCTCGCGATTCTCGGCCTCGTCTACTTCGCCGCCCGCCAGCTCGACCTCCGCCTGACCGCCTTCATCCTCCAGGGCTTCTTCGCGGTTCTGGTGCTGATCCTGGTGGTGGTCTTCCAGGAGGAGCTGCGACGGATCTTCGAGCGGATCGGCGTGCTCGGCCTCCGGCGCCGGCGGCCGGCCCCGCCGCCGGACTCCATCGAAGTCCTCGCCCGTAGCGTCCTGCACCTCGCGCGGATCCGCACGGGCGCCATCCTCGTGCTGCCCGGCCGCGAGGTGTTGGAGCGTCACCTCCAGGGAGGGGTCGCCCTCCAGGGCCTGATGAGCGAGGCGCTGCTCCTGAGCCTGTTCGATCCCCACTCACCGGGCCACGACGGCGCGGTGATCGTCCAGGGCGACGTGATCACCCGGTTCGCCGTCCACCTGCCCCTGTCGACCCGCCAGGCGGATCTCGGCCCCGGCGGCACCCGCCACGCCGCCGCCCTGGGTCTCGCCGAGCGGACCGATGCCCTGTGCCTGGTGGTCTCGGAGGAGCGGGGCACGATCTCGATCGCCGAGGACGGCCACTTGGTTGAGGTGCCCGACGCCGAGCACCTGGCGTTCCGCCTGCGCCGCTTCGCCGAACGGGTCGCGCCGCAGCCGCCCGCAGCCCGCCGGCGCTGGCTGGCGAGGCGCTGGCCCGAGGCGCTCCTCGCCCTGCTCCTCGCTTCGAGCGCGTGGCTGCTCACCGCCTCGGGCCTCGACATGGCCGCGTCGGTGCGCTCGGCGCCGGTGGTGGTCGAAAACCTGCCCGCGGGCTACGCGCTCGACGACGTCGAGCCGTCCGAGGTACGCGTGACCCTCACCGGGCCGCGCCGAACCCTCTACTTCGGCGACCTCTCCGACCTGCGGGTCCACGTCGACGCCCACCTCGTCTCCGAGGGCCGGCGCACGTTCGAGGTCGCCCCCCGGCAGGTGGCTTCCCCGACGGGCGTGGCGGTGCTGGCCGTCGAGCCCGCTCACGTCCGCTTGAGCGTCCACCGGGGGGCGGCGAAGGACGGCGGCACGGCGCCTCCGTAACGGGCGGCGAAAGGTTGCGGGAGCCGCCGACCACTAAGAGGGTGGCACCTGGTGGTGGGCGGGGTGAAACAGATCGCGGCGGGCGCTCGTCTCAAGGGGAGGCGGCCGCCACCGCTCCGGCGCCCCTAACCTGACCTATTCATGAGACGGCGTAGCGAGAGCCGCAAGTGCGCGTGAGATCGGGGCGGCGCAGCGAGGAGCACCACAGGCGTACGCGAACGTACGTCGAGGAGCGAAGAGCGAGCACGCCCCGAGATTGCATGCAGTTGCGGCTCGCAGTAGCCGGATCATGAGTACTTCAGGCTAAGGAGAGACACTCCCATGCATCGTCCGCTCGAGCTCCTCGACACCCTCTTGCGGGACGCGCGGCATGCCGTGCGCGCCCTCGCCAAGAGCCCGGCGTTCACTTTGACCGCCATCGCCACGCTGGCCATAGGTCTCGGCGCCAACGCCGCCATCTTCAGCATGGTCGATGCCCTTCTCCTGCGCGCTCTGCCGTATCCCGACCCCGGCCGCCTTGCCCTGGTCGCCGACCACGTGCGCTCCCGGGGAGTCGAGGAGGAGGATCTCTCCCAGGACGGCAAGACCTGGGAGCTGCTCCGGGACCACGCCGAGTCCGTCGACCTGGCGCCCTACTCGGACTGGGTGACCGGGGTCAACCTTCTCGTCGGCGAGCGGGCGGTCAACGTAGAACAGCAGCGCGTGGGGGCGGGCTTCTTCCGGGTCCTGGGCGTGGCGCCCGCCCTGGGTCGCGGGTTCAGCGCGGCGGAAGACGTGCCCGACGGATCGCGGGTGGCGGTCCTCTCCTACGGCCTGTGGCGGCGCGCCTTCCACGCCGATCCGCGGGTCCTGGGCCGCTCGATCCTGCTCCGGGGAGAGCCCCATACCGTCGTCGGGGTGATGCCCGAGGGTTTCCGGTCGACCGCCGCGGCCGACCTCTGGACCCCGCTGCGCCCCTCGACGACCGGCGAGGGCGGCGGTACCAACTATCGGATCGTCGCGCGCCTGCCGCCCGGTACCTCCTGGGCCGAGGCGAGCTCCGAGGTGGCGGCGATCGCCGGGCCGGACTGGCAGGAGCGCAACGGTGGCCCCGGGGTCGAGGCGCGCTTCTCGGTCGAGCCCCTGCGCGCCGGGCTCGTGGACGAGACCACGCGCAACGCGGTCTTTCTCCTCTGGGGCGCGGTCGGGCTGGTCTGGGCCATCGTCTGCGCCAACCTGGCGAGCCTGATGCTCGCCCGCGGGAGCGAGCGCCGGCGGGGGATCGCGGCCCGCATGGCCCTCGGCTGTGGGCGCTGGGGTGTGGCGCGCCAGGTCCTGGCCGAGTGCCTGGTGCTCGCCCTGGCGGGCGGCGCCCTGGGGCTCGTCCTCGGGGTCTTCGGCCTGCAGGCTCTCTCCGCCATGGCCCGCGACGCTCTCGGCGTCTGGCAGCCCGTGGCCCTCGACGGGCGCGTGGTCGCGGCCACCGCCCTGCTGTCTCTCGCCACCAGCCTGGCCTTCGGCCTCGGTCCCGCGCTCCACGCCGCCCGCCTCGATCCCCGCCTGGCCCTCTCCGAGAGCGGGCGGGCCGGCGGGGGCTCGAGCCGGTGGTCGCGGCGTCTACTGGTGGCCGCCGAGGTGGCGGTCGGCGTGGTGCTGGTGGTCTTCGCGGGCCTCCTGGTGCGCACCTTCCTCCACCTGCGGAGCCTCGACCCCGGCTTCGACCCGGCGGGTGTGGTGACCGGCACCGTCTCCCTCGAGGACGCCCGCTACACCACCCGGGAACAGATCGACGGGCTGCTGGGTGAGAGCCTGCGCCGGATTCGCCGCCTGCCCGGCGTCGAGTCGGCCGCGGTCGGCCTCGGCCTGCCCTACGAGCGCCTCCTCAACCTGGGGGCGAGAGTGATCGCGCCCGGGCGCGAGCCCACCGAGATGACCGCGGTCTCGTCCACCTACGTGACCCCGGGCTACTTTGCCACCCTCGGCGTGCCGCTCCTTCGCGGCCGAGCCCTGCGGGACTCGGACGGGCCCGGGGCCCGGCCGGTCGTGGTGGTCAACCGCCGATTCGTCGAGAAGTTCCTGCCGGACGCCGATCCCCTCGCCAGCCGGGTGGCGATCTCCGGCGAGGAGCGCCGCATCGTGGGTGTGGTGGGCGACGTCTTGGAGAGCCCCGCGGGGTTGGGCGGCGACGCGCCGGTCGCCCGTGTGCCGGTGGTCTACTTCCCGGCCGCCCAGCTCTCGGACGCCACCTTCACCCTGATCCACACCTGGTTCCAGCCGAGCTGGATCGTGCGCTCGGATCTGCCCGCGGCGGCCACCGTCGCCGGCCTCCGCAAGGCGGTGGCCGAGGTCGATCCCGGGCTGCCCTTCACGGCCTTCCGACGGCTGGGCGACGTCGAGGCCGCGGCCCTGGCCGAGCAGCGCTTCCTGATGGCGTTGGTCGCGGCCCTGGGCGCCGTCGCTGCCCTCCTCGCCGCCCTCGGCATCCAGGGGCTGGTGGCCAACGCCGTGGTCGAGCGGACCCGGGAGCTGGGCATCCGTCTCGCCCTGGGCGCCACCGCGGGGCAGGTTCTGCGGGCGATCGCGGCGCCCGTGGCCGCCCTCACCGCGGCCGGGATCGCCGCCGGGTGGGCCCTGGCCCTGGCCGCCGGGCATCTGCTGGAGCACTTCCTCTTCGGGGTGAGCGCCACCGATCCCTGGACCTTCGCCGCCGGCGCCCTGCTCCTGGCCCTGGTCGCCGCGGCCGCCACCCTCGCCCCCGGCCTCCGGGTGCTCGAGCTCGACCCTGCTCGCACCCTGCGCGAGGAGTGAGCCCGGCAGCGGCGAGTGAGGACAGCGGACGGCGCTCGAGCGGAAGCCTCTTGTCTGTCCTCAGAGGTCGGACCGCCAGGCTCCAGGAGGTTGTCTCCGCGAGATGGAGAAGTCCTGCTGTGCTCCATATCTGTAGTTGCGTTAGGTAGCGAGTAATGATATACGCGAGGTAGTTGATACAGGTCGGAGGGTCGGCAGCCTGGGCGCTTTCAGCCCTTGAAGGACGATTCCAGAGAGGAGAACCTGATGAAAAGCTCTACTTTGTTGCATTGACAGCGGCGGTGATCGCCGTAGTCTTGCCGTGCTTCAGCGCGGCGCAGGAGATGACCCTCGAGAAGGTCTCGGGAGACCGGGTCTTCGTTCTCGCTACGTGCGACTATCTTCACGCCATCACGGGTGTCGACGCGTGCACGACGTTCCACTTCACGAAGAAGAAGGTGGCGGCTGAACCAGGGCAGACAGTCTTCCTCAACGACAAGCCCTACGTGATCGAGTGGATGGGCGCAGGGTACTACACGGCGTCCGGTCGATTGGTCCAGACCAACGGGAAAGCTGCTCACGGTGTGTTGAACCTCCTCCAGCTCCGCCCCGACGGAGGGAATCTTCAGGCAGCCTGGCAGGATCTGGACCACGACGGTGCGTTGAGCGTCGGAGACACCATCGAGGTGGATGGTCGCGATGAGACCATCGTAGACAAGCGACTGAACGTCCGCGTCAAGCCCGCTAACTGAAGCCGGAACGGTGAGATACCGGGCTGCCTATCCTCCGCCCTCCTCCGCCCACGGCACTTGGTCTGAAGCTAGCCGTTCGGGCTGATAGCCAGCCTGAAACCACCCGGCCAGACCTTGTCGGAACCAATAGATCGTGCGCCAGCCCGATTTCACGGCGACCGCAATTCCCTGGCGGCTCCGAGTGCAGCCCGGCCCGTAGCAGTACACTATGAGAGGGTCCCTGGCCGGATCCGCTGCCGGCCAGTACTTCTCGACAACCAAGCCGAAGAAGCGGGCGAACTCGACGGCGCTGAGGGGGAATGCACCTGGGACGTGGCCCACCTCCCAGTCTCGCAACTCCCGAAGGTCGAAGATCGGGAGGCGAGGGTAAGAGAGGCTCTTGCGGCGGCTCCCGGCCTGCTCCTCGAGGTCGTGAAGGTCTTGGGCGCTGATGATCTTCACGATGGGATCGGAGCGGTCGGCGCTCCATCCAGCCCAGCCACCTGTGTACACACGGACCCTCAGGCCGAGGAGTCGCAGCACGGTATAGGCGAGAGCCGGCCGCGGGTCGCTTCGGTCGGTGCCGTAGACGACGAACAGATCGTCCAAGCTTACGCTAGAGCCGGCCCTGGGGCCGAGCTTCGCGAGCTCCTTCCTCGCGTCATCGATGAGCGGCCAGGAGCTTCCTTCTCCCCAGAGGCGCGAGAAGTCGTAGGGAAGCGCCAGCGGCACGTGTCCGGCGGCGAAGTCAGGTGTCGGAGCGTAGAGCTTCCAGCCGATTCCGGCCCGAGTGTCGACGATCGTGATTCCCTCGGTACCAAGCCTGCGGACCATCTCATCCGCCCCGATAGCGGGGTTGTCTCCACCTCTCGGCTCGAACCGTGCCTCCGCCTTCGAGGGCGGAGGGCCCCGCTCGATCCTCCTTCCCTGGTTGCGCCACGTGAAAATTCCTCCCTGTAGGATGCGAACTTGGCGAACTCCCGCCACCTGCAGAGCCAGGAACGCGTTGGTCAGCGCGGTCCGGCTTGCCGGGTTACCGTAGAGAACGACCGTTTCAGAACCGCTCAGCCCGAATCGGCCGAGCTGGCGCCGGAGCTGGGCTGGGTCGGGAAGGCCGGAGGTGATGGCCTCGGGAAGACGGCGCGCACCCGGCAGGTGGCCCTGGGAAAATGCGACTGCGGAGCGGACATCAGCGACGGTGAAATCGGCTCGGCCTCTCTGACTGGACAGCTCTCCTGGAAGGATCAGGATCGGCGATAGTTTGGGTTCGCCAGCGGCCGACAGCCCAGAGGAGAGCGAGACGCAGGTTAGGAGCAGACCCAGGATTACGGTCCCGCATCGCAGGCTAACGTGGAAGCAGAGTCTCGGGAGCGAGTGGGGAGCGGTTGCGTGGCTTGTATCGAGGGCGTTACGGAACTCTCGCATGGTAGATTTTGTAATATATTCTAAGGTTTAGGGAAGGTCGAGCTGACGCGAGATAGGACGGGAAGACGCGGTTGCGGATGCGAGGACTCACTCAGACATGGAAGGTTGCTCTTCGAAAGCTCGGGCGGGACCCCGGGTTCACGATCTCCGTCTTGCTCAGCCTGAGCCTTGGGATCGGAGCAACGACGACGATCTTCAGTCTGGTCGACGCCCTGTTTATTCGGCCGCTCCCGGGCGTCGTGAACCCACGAAACCTCGTGAGTCTGACTCCGCGCCCGGTTCAGGTTCCGGGCCTCCCGGGCGCGTCGTTTCACGCCCCCCTCGCCTATCCGACATTTCAGGCCTACTTGGAGGGGGCGAGGGCGTCTCTGGAGCTCGCCGTCCACCAGCCTGTGGTGGTTCACGCCGTCGCGGGTGACAGGGTTCAGCGACTGGACGCGGAGCTCGTGTCTCCCAACTACTTTTCCTTGCTCGGTGTCTCGGCCGCAGCGGGTCGCCTCGTGCTCGCAGATTCGGGCAAGCCAGCTGGCCGGCCCGACGTGGTCGTTCTCGGCTACAGCCTCTGGAAGGCCTGGGGAGGCGATCGCGGTCTCCTCGGCAGGGTCATTCGTCTGGACGGAGCTCCTCTCACCGTGCTCGGCGTGGCCCACAAGGGCTTTCACGGCACACAGGTCGACGCAAAGCCCCAGCTCTGGATCCCCCTCGCTGCGGCTCCGAGGCTCGTTCCAGGAATGGACGAGAAGGCGCTGCGCGATCCGGAGCATGGATGGCTCTTCTGGTTCGTCGGTCGCCTCCGCCCCGGAGTCGGGCCGCAAGCGGCCCAGGAGCACGTCAACGCGGTGGCGGCCGGCCTGGGAGCTCGAGGCTTCGGCGACGAGCAGGCGGCAGGCCTCATCGTCACCCCTGGCATCGGCCTTCACCCAGCCGAGCGGAAGTCCGCGTCGACGGCTCTGAAGATGTTGATGGCAGCGGTCGTCTTTCTGCTTCTGATCGCGTGTCTCAACACCTCAATTCTGCTCTTGAGCCGGCTACCGCGACAGCGGGCGGAGATGAGCCTGCGTCTAGCTCTGGGAGCCCGAAGAACGGATCTCGTGGGTGAGTTGCTCATCGAGAGTCTCGTGCTCGGGCTGGGCGGAGCTCTCGGCGGCTTCCTCGGGGCGTTTCTCGGGGCGCGGCTCCTGTCTCAGCTGGACTGGGCGGGGTTCCTGCCCACCGTGGAACGGATTGGCATGGACCTGCGAGTTTTGGGCTTCGCGCTCGGAGCCGGAATCCTGAGCGTGATCGTCTTTGGCCTGGTTCCAGCCCTGCGGGCCTCTCGCGTCGAGCTGGCCGCGGCCCTCAAGCGATATGGCTCGGGAGGGCCTATCGGGGACCGTCTCCAGCGCTTGGCAGTAGTGGTCGAGCTCACGCTGTCCGTCACGCTCCTCGTTGGTACCGGGCTACTGACGCGAAGCCTGGTCAACTACCAGAGCGTTCCTCTTGGCTTCAAGCCGGAGAAGGTCTTCGACGTCCGGTTCGATCTCGAGCGCCAGGGGTATTCTCAAGCCGCCGGTCGAGCCTTCCTGAAACGCGTCCTCGAACGCGCGAGGGCGATGCCGGGCGTCGAGAGCGCAAGCCTCGCATCGGCGGTTCCCTTGACGCACGGAGCGGGCAGGGATGTGGCGCAGGTGGCGCCCGAGAGCGGTGGCGGAGCCGGCGAGGCGGCCGCCTGGGTCGGCTACGACTGCGTGGGGCCTGGCTACCTTCCCACCCTGGGTATCCGCCTGATCCGAGGTCGGGGCTTCTCCGACCGCGACGACCGCGGAGCCCCTGGGGTCGCTCTCGTGAACCAGACGTTCGCGACCAGGTTCTGGCCGAACGAAGACCCTCTGGGGCAGTGGCTGAGCTTCGGTGACCGGAGGGTCCGAGTCGTCGGCGTGACCGTCGATACGAGGACCGATAGCCTCACCAAGCCGGTGGAGCCCCACTTCTATCTGCCACTGTTCCAGGAGTATCGGCCGGTCGTGACGCTTCACACGCGATCGGGCCTCGATGCGGCGGCGGTTCTACCCCAGATGGTGCGCCTGGTCCACGAGCTGGATCCACACATTCCACTGTTTGCCGAGGGGCGCCTGTCCCAGCAGATCGAGGTCTCCTTCGCCAAGCCTCGTTTGGCCGTGGGGTTCGTCGGTCTGGCCGCCTTTCTCGGCCTTCTTCTGAGCCTCATCGGGGTGGGCGGGGTGATGTACAAAACGGCGGTTGCGAGGCTCCGCGAGACCGGCATCCGGATGGCAATGGGCGCCAGCCGGTTCGAACTGATCTGGCTCTTCCTCCGGCGCGGTCTCGCCACGGCCGCCGTCGGGCTCCTACTGGGTGGGGCAGGTGCCCTGGCCTTGTCGAGGGCTCTGGCGAGCTTTCTCTTTGGCGTGAGCCCAGACGATCTCTATGTCCTGGTGACGGTCCTCGGCGCCATGGCCGGTCTCGCCGTTCTCGCCAACGGCCTTCCGGCGTACGTCGGAACACGCGTCGACCCCGCTCAGCTCCTGCGCGAGGAGTAGGGGGCGCGGAATCCGATGCCGCTCAGCGCTTGTGAATCAATCTCCGGCCGTCGCGAGGGCGCCCGTAGTAGGTCGGAGATTCACTCACAAGCTCCCAGGAGTCTGCGCGGCAGAAATCCAGGGCCGCGCGCAGGGGTCTTGCGGGCCGGATCCAAGGCGCGAGGAGGAGGCGATGCGGTGCCATCGTCGACGACGAGCAACGCAGGAGGCGCCCGCAACCCCCCCTGCGCCCTTCGGGTTGTGGCGGCGCAGAGCGGGCTACGGCGTTGCCGCTCCTCACCGATGGCTCGGCATCGCCTGCGTCGCGGCGCCTGGTATCCGTCCGCGCGGCGCCGTAACGAGAGACAAGGGATTCGTGAATCAGTCCACTAGCGCTCGCCGTCGACGGACAAAAGGACGCAGCCGGACATGCGGCGGGCCTCCTCGCGCTTCTTGGCCGAGGTGAAGTGGCCGAGGAGCTTGGGGATCGGCCACCACCAGGGCGCCCGGCCCAGGCGCTCGGCCTCCTCGCCCATGGAGCGGTAGGCCTCCTCGCGCCAGCCGAGGCGCGCGAAGAACGCGGTGCCCTCGGCGGGCGCGAAGCGGAACGGGGCGCCGCCGGCGGCCACCTGCTTGCCCCAGGAACGCTCCATCCAGGTCAGGACCTTGGGCGAGGCGAGGTCGATGAGCCACCACTCGACGGCCGGGACGGCGCGAAGGTCCGCGGCGAGGGCTTCGACCCCCTCGGGCCCGAGGTAGACGAGCAGGCCCTCGGCGATGACCAAAGCCCGCTGCTTCCCGGCGGCGAGGCGTTCGAGAAGGGCCCGGCGCGCCTCCCGGTCCGCGAGGTCGAGGGGGACCCGCTCCAGCCGACAGCGCGGGCTCTCGCCCTGGAGGATCTCCTCCTTGTAGGCGATGACGTCGGGGAAGTCCACCTCCACCCAGGTGAGCTCGGCGGGCAGGCGCAGGCGGTAGGGGCGAGCGTCGAGGCCGGCGGCGAGGTTGACCACCAGGTCGGCCCGCTCCTCCCAGATCAGGTGCTCTGTCATCTCGTCCATGACGGCGGTGCGCACCACCATGGGCCAGCCCCAGGAGCGGGCCTTGGGCATGGTCTCGAGGATGGTCTCGCCGCGCTCGCCGGCCAGGCGCCGGGCGTAGGGGTCGTGGAAGATGGCGTCGGGCCGCTCGCTCTCGAGGGCCCGGTACATGGCGACCCACGCCGCCGTGTCGGAGATGTGCTCGATGGCCACGATCGTCACCTCCAGGAGAGAGATCGAGTCACGAATCTAACAGTATCGCCCGCGCAGGCCCGCTTGGCCCTCGATGCGGTATCGTCCGAGACGTCCCGATCCTCCCCTGCCCGAGCCGATTCCAGGAGATCCGTCATGGTTCGATCGCCACGTCCGCGCCACGCCGCTTCGCGCCGCCACGTCCTCCTCCTCCCAACTCTCGTCCTCCTGATTGCCGGCCTCGCCGCGCCCGCGGCGGCGGCGCCGGACGATTCGAGCCAGGCCCCGGCCACCTGGCGGGTGGACTACTACCACACCGGTGGCCTCGGCTCCGAGGTCTTCAGCCTCGACCGGGTGGTGGTCGAGCCGCTCCCGTGGCCCGGGAGCCCCTCGGGCAACGTGGACCCGAGCGACTCCGGCCTCTACCGCTTCCAGGTGCGAAACGCCGCCGGCGAGCTGCTCTTCTCGCGCGGCTTCTCGTCGATCTTCGGCGAATGGCAGACGACGGCGGAGGCTGCCACCCGCCACCGGACGTTCCAGGAGTCGCTCCGCTTCCCGGCGCCGAGCGCGGCCGACTCGCCGCTCGCGATCGAGGTCGACAAGCGGGGCGCGGACGGTGCCTTCGCCCAGGTGTGGCGCTTCAGCCTCGACCCGAAGGACATGTTCGTAGACCCGTCGCCGCCCCCGAAGCAGGAGCTCCTGGAGATCGAGCGCCACGGCGACCCGGCCGACAAGGTGGACCTGCTCCTGCTGGGCGACGGCTACACCGCCTCCGAGTGCCGTGAGAAGTTCGCGGCCGACGCCCGCCACCTGACCGAGGTGCTCTTCGCCCACGAGCCCTTCCACCACCGGCGCAGCGACTTCAACGTCTGGGGGATCTGCCCGCCGGCGGCCGAATCCGGCATCTCCCGCCCGTCGACCGGCGTCCACCACCGCTCGCCTCTGGGCGCCACCTACGACGCCTTCGGCTCGGAGCGCTACGTGCTCACCTTCGACAACCGGGCCTGGCGCGACGTCGCCGCCTGGGCGCCCTACGAGTTCGTGGAGATCCTGGCCAACAACGATGTCTACGGCGGCGGCGGCATCTACAACCTCTATTCCACCGTGGCGGTCGGCAGCGACTGGGCCGACTACATCTTCATCCACGAGCTCGGCCACCAGTTCGCCGGCCTGGCCGACGAGTACTACACCTCGCCGGTGGCCTACGAGGCGCCGGCGAAGATCGTCGAGCCGTGGGAGCCCAACGTCACGGCGCTCCTCGATCCGACGCACCTCAAGTGGGGTGACCTGGTGACTCCCGGAGCGCCGATCCCCACGCCCTGGCCCAAGGAGCAGTACGAGACGGCGGAGAAGGGCTTCCAGGCCCGGCGCAAGGAGATCCGGGCGAAGAACCAGCCGGAGTCGGTGATGTCGGCCCTGTTCCGGGAGGAGCAGGCCTTCGCCACCCAGCTCCTGGGCGGGGCCGAGCACGCCGGCCAGGTGGGCGCCTTCCAGGGCGCCAACTACGACGCTCAGGCCTTCTACCGCCCACAGGACGACTGCATCATGTTCAGCCGCGACGACGTGCCCTTCTGCACCGTCTGCCAGCGGGCCCTCGAGCGGGTGATCGACCTCTACGCGCCGCGGGGCGGGGGCTCGGTCGGCCGACCCTGACTGCCCTCCGAGGCCCGCGGACCGGTAGTGCGCAGGTGGTTGGGCCGATGGCGGGAGCACACGCCCGCGGATCGGATGGCTTTCTCGGCGGCAAACTGCGCCGGCGAGAAACCACCGCGCCCTGCGGGCTGCCCCCTCGGCGGTTGTGGCTGAGGCTCTCCGCGCTTCGGAAGGGGGCGAGGCGCTCGACCTGCTGCGGGTCACTTAAGAAGCGGGTGGCGCCTTTCCACCTTTCCCGCCACCATTCCCCTGGCACCAGACACCACGTCATTGCTTGGTCCGGGCTACAGACGGCAGCCCGAGATCGGGGAGCTGTGCCAGGAGCTTGCTTTCCAGGTATTCGAACGCCGACAGCTCACGATGCGACGTCAGGTCTCCGAAATAGTCCGCGACGCGATGGGCTCGGCCATGGGCGGAAAACTTCTTTCGTCGCGCGCCCGTGAGGCCACTTGCGACTCTGAGAGCATCGTAAAGGGTCGACTTCGGATCCGGAAGACTCTCCAGCCGATCGATCGGTGGGATCTCTAGGGGCTCTGTTCCGTTGGGATTCCCTGCCGCCCGGCGAATGGCACGCTCGTCGACCAGCAACCACGCTTCTGACATTCGAACAGGGATCACCTCGACGGCAGGGGGCAGGGACTGGAAACCATCGGAGATCGCCCGGACCGCTTCAGCCACTTCCCGCTCCCTCTTCTCAATCGACTGAGCCTCTGCGTCTCTGTGGACGAAGAGGAGCTCGCAGGGGTACAGGCTAAGGGTTGTGGCGATCCGATCCTTCAGCTCGACAGGGGGCCTTGGCAACCGAGCCAGGTCAGCCCATTCACCGCGAAGGGACACGTCCTGGCAGTGCTCTTCGAGGAGCCGCCTCAAGAGGGGCATGATCGCCCGATCCGAGCTCCCGTCGGAAAGGAACGTAAAGCTGAGCTCTCTCATCTCCTACTGAACAGGCTCATCTGCGGCATGAGGTTCTGGACGTCAGGCCGCCCGATGACAGAGGTGCTGTCCTTTGCCCCCTCGCGCGCTTCCAGACGAAGGCGGTCGATGACCACAGGGTTGAGGTAGCTCAGTAGTGTCCCCAGAGAGACCGGCCGCGGAGCGTCCTCGCCTTTGGTTCTCCACGTGCCGGGGAGAGCCCTGAACGTCACGCCCTTGGTCCTTCCTTCCTTCCACAGCATCTCCCTCTCGGCCGCCACGAGGAGGCTTTCCTCGGGCACCTGCTGGACCACGGCCGGGGAGTGGGTGTTGACGATCACCTGCCGGAGCGGATTGTCGTCCCCCACGGGCTCCTCGACGTCCGTCGTGATGTCCCGAAGCAGACGCAACATGGCCGGGAGGCGCTCCGGATGGACACCGTTTTCTGGTTCCTCCAGGCACAGGAGTCCTCTGTCCTCAGCGTCGAGCTCCAAGACCGCCAACGCCAGGAAGCGCAAGCTGCCGTCCGAGAGCGAGGGAGCGGAGTAGTCGGTCTGGTCCCGCGACAGCACGTGGATCGTCAGCAACTCACGCTTCTCGTCCCGGTCGACCCACAGCTCCTGGACATTCTCGTAGAGCTCCGCCAGGCGGTTCGCGACCTCCGTGTAGATCCGTTCGCTGTCCACGCCGCCATCCTCGCCCTGTCCGCGACCACGATTCCGGTGCGCCAGGCGATAGAGGGTCGCCGCCAAGTGCGAGCCGTCCACTCCGAGCTTGGTCGGTGCCGTGAAGGAATCCGGACGGCGCAACGCCGAGGGCTCGAGCTGGAGCAGGCGCCAGGACTGCATCTCCCGCCGAGCCAGGAGAGCCGTCGGGCTTTCGGCAGCGTTCGATCCCGAAAGCACCGTCCTCGGCAACCGCGCGGCGGCGTACTTCAGGGGCTGCCCTCGGCTGCCTCCGTCCTGGTGCATCTGGATCATGCGCTCGCCCCCCACATCCGCAGTGGAGATGAAGGGCGAACCGGAGCGATTGCTGTCGACGACCGAGTCGCGCCACCTCCGCGCAAGATGTGGAAAGAGCAGGTGGCTGTGCGCCTTGCCCTTGGCGATGTAGTCCAGCCGCTCTCCCAGGATCTCCAGCGCTCCCAGCGGCGCGTGCACCTCGTCCGCGCGATAGCCCAGCTCCAGGTGGTACTTCAAGAACGTGCTGGTCGCTCGTGCCTCCTGGCCATAGTCGTCCTGTCCTTCCATCGGCACGATCATCTCGGCCGTGAGGCTCATGGTCGCGTCCGTATGCCGGCCGAACCGGTGGAACAGGCTTTGGACACCCGCCGTCCTCCCCCCGCGCACCCCGAGAGCCGCCTCGATCAGCGGACGGTCCGCGAGCAAGCCGAGGAACTGGATAGCGTCGAAGAGGTTGGATTTACCGACGCCGTTGGGCCCCGCAACGCATGTGAACGGTCCGAACCGCACGTCCACGTCGACAAGGTTCTTGAAGCCCGAGATCTGGAGGCGAGTCAGCATTCGTATCTCTTGGGCCTGATGTTAACCGCTGCGCAGACCCCCGGCCAACCAATTCCCGAGACCCCGTGGCTCCTCACCCCCCCGTGCCGACACCTCGGTTCACCTTCAATTGACGTGTCCACGCGGTCTTTCACTGCGCTGGCGGCGTAGCTCCTCCTCGACGTAGGCCCTGCCACCTCGACGTAGGCCCTGCCACGTCTGCGTCGGAGCGCCTGGCCAGCGACGCGAGTCCCTCACAAGATCTTCTGTCAGCGGCCCTTCGTCCCGTACGGCGTCGCAGATCACCTCACAGTCCGTGCCGGCGGCACAGCTCGCGGGACGCGGTGTCGGGTAGGTCCCGAACCCGCGCGCAGTGTTCCGCGAGCATCTGGCGCGCGCGAACGAGCAGCGGTTGACCGGGCTCGAGGGTCTGCTCGGCGATGGACAGGGCCCGCTCGAAGAGCCGCCGCGCGACGGCGTCCTGGCCGAGGCGGGAGCGGGCGAGGCCGAGGTTGAGGAGTGTCCGCGCCAGCTCCGGGTGGTCGCCGCCGTAGATCTTCTCGACGGTTGCCGCGAGGGGCTCCAGGATCTCGGCGGCCTCGGCCGCTTCGCCGCGATCGAGGAGCAGAAGGGCCAGCGCTTCGCGACTGCCGGCGAGCTCCGGGTCGTCGTCGGGCAGGGCCTCGCGAATCGCCAGGGCGCGTCTCAGGAGCTTCTCGCTCTCCTCGGTGTGGCCGCGGTAGTAGGCGATCCCGGACAGGTTGTGCAGGACCTTCGCCACTCGCGGGTCGTTGTCCCCCCAGAGGCGCTCGTCGAGGACCAGGGAGCGCCGCAGGGTGGTCTCGGCCTCGTCGAAGCGGCCGTGGGCGGCGAGGGTGGTGCCCAGCTTATTGAGGACGTCGGCCTCCTGGGGGTGCGCAGGTCCGGGCTGTGCCGCGTAGATCGCAAGGGCCCGGCGGAACAGCGCCACCGGGTCTCCCCGGCCCGAGAGCTGATCGAGCGAGCCGAGACGCACCAGGGTCTCGGCGACTTCCGGATGCCCGGCTCCGCGGAGCCGCCGGCGGATCTCGAGCGCCTGCTCGAGCAGCGGCCGGGCCTCGTCGTACAGGCCGAGAGCGGTGTGAATGCCACCCAGGGTGTCGAGGAGCTGGGCGCGCACGAGGGGTTGATTTTTGAGATCCCGGTCCTTGCCCAGGCGCTCGATTCCCCGAGCCAGGAGCTCGTGGACGTCCGGTACGCGGCCCCGGGCCTGGCGCGGGTCCGAGGCCTCGAACAGGCCCTCCAGGTACTCCACCACCGCGTCGGCCCGAGCGGTCTCCTGCTCCGCTTCGCGGCGGGCCTCGAGAGCCCTCTGGCGCTCTCCCCTCAGGTCGAGGGTGTACTTGAGGCCGCCCAGGACGAACAGCACCGCCACCGCCGCCGCGAGGAGGCGCAGGCGCCGCCGCCGGGGCTTGCCGCGGATCCAGGTGAGGCGCTCGGCGGCCTCGGCGACGGTGGGCCGGGCCTCCGGGGCGACGGCCTCCAGACGCCGGATCAGCGCCGCGAGGCTCGGGTCCGCGACTTCGTCGAGGGGGAGGGTGTCGCCGTCGGCGGCTTTAACCAGCAGGAGCGGCTCCGGCACGTCGGTGGGGTAGGCCGGCCGGCCGGTGAACAGCTCCTGGAGCAGCAGGCCGAGGGCGAAGGCGTCGCTCGCCGCGGTCGCCGGCTCGCCGCGCGCCTGCTCCGGGCTCATGTTGGCGGGGGTTCCCACCAGGCTGCCGAGCCCGGTCCGGGCGACCGGCGCGGGGACCCACCAGGAGGAGCCGGGGCCCGGCGCCACCGGCTGCGGGGGGTCCGCCGGGGCCGCGGCGGGCTCGCGGCCGCCCTCGACCGCCGAGAGGGCGAGGCCGAAGTCCAGCACCTTGACCTCGCCCTGGGCGGTGATCATCACGTTGTCGGGCTTGAGATCCCGATGGACGATGCCCTTCTCGTGGGCCGCCTCGAGGGCCCGGGCCACGGCCTCGGCGACGGTGAGCCGAGCGGCGGGCTCCAGCCCGTCGGCGAGGGCGCGGCGCAGGGTGCGGCCACGGATCAGCTCGAGGACGAGAAAGTCCTCGCTCGCGCTCTCCAGATACCCGTGGATGCGGCAGACGTTGGGATGATCGAGCTGGGAGAGGAGCCGGGCTTCCTCGAGGAAGCGCTCGCGGGCTCCGGCGCTCGAGAGGTCGCTCCGGATCGTCTTCAGCGCCACCTCGCGCTCGAGCTTTTCGTCGAAGCCGACGAAGACGGCGCCCATTCCCCCCTCGGCGATCTCGCCGGTGATCCGAATGTGGCCGATGCGGTCCCCTGGATGAGTCATCCCTGCCATTGCTTCACGGTCTCGGTCCAGGCTCGCTCCAGGGCCGGAACGCGCTCCGAGCAGCCCGCGAGGTCCCCTTGCCGTGCCGCGGTGGCGACGTCGGCGGCCCGGGCGGCCAGGTCGGCGGCACCGAGGAGGCCGGCGCTCCCGGCCAGGGCATGAGATGCCGCCGCCAGCGCCTCGCGGTCGGCTTCGGGGAGGGCGCGCCGGACGGTCGCCAGGTCGCTTTCGCCCTGCCGGAGAAAGGCCGCCACCGTCGACTCTCCCGTCGTCTCGTCCAGGCGCTCGAGGGCCGCGAGGCGCGCCGCGAGGTCGTCGCCGGCGGGCGCCGACCCATCGATCCCCAGGCGGTGGTCGAGCACCGCGGCCAGCTCAACGCTGCCGAACGGCTTGACCAGGCGGTCGTCCATGCCGGCGGCGAGGCAGCGCTGGAGGTCGTCCGGCCCGTTGCGGCCGGTGACGGCGATCACCGGGACTCGCCGCTCGGCCGCTTCCGCCCCTTCGTGCCGGCGCAGCCGGTGGCAGGTCTCGAATCCGTCGACGCCGGGCATCTCGCAGTCGAGCAGCACGGCGTCGAAGCGGCGCTCCTCGAGCCTCGCCAGAGCCTCCTCGCCGCCGGCCACCGCCTCGGCGGCGAACCCGAGCTCGGCCAGGAGGGCCAGGCCCACCGAGCGGTTGACGCCGCGGTCGTCCACCACCAGGATCCGGCGATTCCGCCGAGCGGGATCGACGGGATCCGGCGGGGGCGTGAGGGGGGCGATGCCGCCGCCCCGGGCCCGTTCCAGGGGCAGCCGAAACCAGAACGTCGATCCGACGCCCCGCGTGCTCTCAAAACCGATCTCGCCGCCCATCAGCTCGACGATGCTCTTGGAGATGGCCAGGCCCAGGCCGGTGCCGGAGAGAACGCCGGAGCCCGAGCTGCCCACCTGGCTGAACGGCTCGAAGAGCCTGGCCCGGTGCTCCGGCCGGATGCCGACGCCGGTGTCGCGCACCTCGAAGCGGATCGCTGCCTTGGCCTCGCCGTCTTCCGCCGGTGTTACGTTCAACGTCACCGAGCCCCGGCGCGTGAAGCGGACCGCGTTGCCCACCAGGTTGAGGAGTACCTGCCGCAGTCGCACCGGGTCGCCGTGGAGGGCGTCCGGAACGGCGGCGTCGACATGCAGGCGCAGGTCCAGCTCGCGCTCGGCGGCGCGCGGCGCCGACAGCCGCACCACCTCGCCGGCGAGCTCCCGCAGGTCGAAGTCCCGCGGCCGAAGCCGCAGGTGCCGGGCGTCGATCCGCGACGCCTCGAGGATGTCTTCGGCCAGGGCGAGAAGAGATTCGGCCGACGTCCTGAGCAGCTCCGCCTGCCGGCGCTGGTCCGCCGCCAGGCGGCTCCGGAGCAGCAGATCGGTCAGGGCGAGGATGCCGTGCATCGGGGAGCGGATCTCGTGGCTCACCCTGGCCAGGAGGCCGCTCTTGGCACTCTCGGCGGCCCGGGCGCTCTGCTCCGCCAGTTTGCGTCGTTCGAGCTCGGCTTCGAGAGCGGTCCAGAAGCGCTGCCGCAGCAGGAGGGCGGTGACCCCCCCGAGGACGAGGATGCCCAGGGCGACGAGGCGGTCGGGGAGGCGAAGCGCCGGTGCGGAGAGGGCGAGACCGCTCAGGGCTGCCAGCGAGAGCAGGAGGCCGGCGAGCCCCAACCGGTCGAGCCGGCGCAGCTCATCGCCGCCGGGCCTGTGCCCCCGCGCCGCCAGCCGGTGAAACCTTCGGCCCCATGGGCGCTCATGCGGGTCTCGCGACACGGTCCCCGTCCCGTGCGGCCGGCTCCAGGGCGTCCAGCGGAACCAGTCCCGTCTGCAAGGCGTGCAGCGCCGCCTCCACCCGGTTGCTCGCGCCCAGCTTGTCGAGGATGTGGGCGACGTGGGTGCGGACCGTGATCTCGGCCACGCAGAGCTTGCCGGCGATCTCGCGGTTGCTCATCCCGCGGGCGACCTGCTCGAGGACCTCGTGCTCCCTGGGCGTCAAGGCGTCCATGGTGACCGAGGCCGCGCCCGGCTGGAAGTGACTGAGGAGCCGGCGGGTGAGGCGCGGAGGCAGCCAGGCCTCGCCGCGGGCCACCCGGCGGATGGCTTCGAGGAAGTCCGACTTCGGCGACGTCTTGGAGAGGAAGCCCAGGGCACCGGCCTCGATCGCCGACAGGATCTCCGGCTCCGCGTCGGGGCTGGTGAGAGCCACGATCCCGATCTCCCGCTGCTTGGCGAGGATCCTCCGGGTCGCTTCGACGCCGGCGAGCCCGGGGAGCCTCAGGTCCATCAGGATCACGTTCGGGGTGCGGCGCTTCGCCTGCTCGACCGCTTGGTGGCCGTCCTCGGCCTCGCCCACCACCTCGACGTCGGAGGCGCCCGACAGCAAGGAGCGCACGCCGGCCCGGACGACGGGGTGGTCGTCGACGACGAGCACCCGGATCGGACCCGCTGTGTCTTTGCTCCTCATCGAGTCCCTTCCCATGAGTGAACGCACAAAGCCTACGTTCACACGTCTCCGTTA
The DNA here is from genome assembly GCA_963739795.1 of uncultured Acidobacteriota bacterium. Classification (GTDB taxonomy): domain Bacteria; phylum Acidobacteriota; class Thermoanaerobaculia; order Multivoradales; family DATKCC01; genus CAVUBL01. The sequence goes on from CAVUBL010000021.1 coordinate 35,930, forward strand.
TCAAGTATACGGTAAAGAGTCTCTTGGGCGCCACCCCGCGGGGTGGCGCGTCTCATCGCTCCGTTGAGAACGAAATCAGCGCATCGCTGACGACGACGGCGGCTTCACTTCGCTAGCGTCACGGTGCTCTCGGGATTCTGACCGGCTCGCTGCCCGCCGTCGCCCGTGGCGGCGGTACGACCGGGCCGGACGCCCGCCGACCAGGAGGATCCAGGCGATGTACGCAATCCGAGCTGTCCGCACCTTCGTGCTGTGCGTCTGTCTTCCGCTCGCCGTCCTGGCGACGGCAACGCCGCTCGGCGCGGCACAACCTCCCCCGGCCGGCGACCCCCTCGCCGACGGCCCGCCGGCGGGCCTGCCGCTCACCGCCGCCAAGGACCTCGCCGGCGACGGACCCTGGGTGGTGCGGGTCCACACCGTCGACCGCGGGATGATCGAGGCTCTCGCGTCCTGGGCCGACATCTGGTCGGTGGACCGCGAGGCGGGCTACGTGGTGGTCCAGCTCTCTCGCGCCGAGGAGCTGAAGCGGCTCCTGGGCCTGGGCCTGACGGTCGAGCTCGACGTGGTCGAGACCGGTCGTCTCAGCCGCCTGGGGATCCCGCTCGAGGCCCAGGCCACCGGCATCCCCGGTTACCCCTGCTACCGCACCGTCGAGGAGACCTACGCCACCGCGCAGGCGATCGTGGCGGCGCACCCGGATCTCGCGACCTGGATCGACATCGGCGACTCGTGGGAGAAGACCCAGAACCCGACCGCCGGCTATGACCTGATGGTGCTGCGGCTGACCAACTCGGCGGTGCCGGGGCCGAAGCCGATCCTGTTCGCCAACTTCGCGATCCACGCCCGCGAGTACACCACCGCCGAGCTCGGCACCCGGTTCGCCGAGTACCTGGTGGACAACTACGGGGTCGACCCGGACGTGACCTGGATCCTCGACTACCACGAGGTCCAGCTATTGCTGCAGACCAACCCGGATGGCCGCAAGCTGGCCGAGACCGGCCTGTCGTGGCGCAAGAACACCGACAACGACTTCTGCTCGAACACCAACAACCGGGGCGTCGACCTCAACCGCAACTTCGACTTCGAGTGGGGCTGCTGCGGCGGCTCGAGCGGCAACCAGTGCGACGTCACTTACCGCGGTCCGCTGCCGGACTCGGAGCCGGAGACGCAGGCCGTTGAAGCGTACGTCGCGTCGATCTTCCCCGACCAGCGAACGGACGACCTGGTGACGCCGGCGCCGGACGACGCCACCGGCGTCGCCCTCGACATCCACAGCCACGGCCAGCTCGTGCTGTGGCCGTGGGGCTTCACCTCCTCTGTGGCACCCAACGGCATTGCGCTCCAGACCCTCGGCCGCAAGTTCGCCTACTTCAACGGCCACACGCCGCAGGAGGCGATCGAGCTCTACCCGACCGACGGCACGACCGACGACTTCTACTACGGCGAGCTGGGGGTGGCCGGCTACGCCTTCGAGCTCGGCACCGCCTTCTTCGAGAGCTGCAGCTACTTCGAGTCGAGCATCCTGCCCGGCAACCTCGCCGCTCTGCTCTACGCCGCCAAGGTGGCGCGCACGCCGTACCTGACGCCGGCCGGTCCTGAGGCGCTGAGCGTCGTGGCGTCGCCGCAGCCGGTGGTGGCCGGCACCCCGGTGAGCTTGACCGCCGTCCTCGACGACGGCCGCTACAACAACACCAACGGCACCGAGCCGACGCAGACCGTCGCCGACGCCGAGGCGTATGTCGACCTGCCCCCCTGGGACGGCTCCGCGATGGCGCTGCCGGCCTCCGCTGGCGACGGCACCTTCGACGAGGTCTCCGAGGCGGTGGCCACGACGATCGACACCACCGCCCTCGCCCCGGGCCGCCACCTGCTCTTCGTGCGCGGCCAGGACGCCGCGGGCAACTGGGGGCCCGTCGGCGCGGCCTTCCTGGACGTGGTCGACCCGGCGACGGCGCCCACCCTCCAGGGCACGGTGCGCGACGTCGGGACGCTGGCGCCCCTGGCCGCCACCGTGACGATCGGTAGCTACGTCACCGCCACCGACTCCGAGACCGGCGGCTACTCGCTGCAGGTGCCGGCCGGCACTTACGACGTCACCGCGTCGGCGGCGGGCTACCTTCCGGCCACCGCGCCGGGCGTGGTGGCGGACGAGCTCGACGTGGTGACCCAGGACTTCGACCTGATCCCGCTGTCGGCCTGCACGACCGTCGACTTCGACGACGGCAGCGCCGCCGGCTGGTCCAACAGCCCAGCCTCGACCTGCACCACCGGGAGCTTCGTCGTCGCCACCCCGACCGAGGTGGTGGATGGCGGCGTGGTCACCCAGGTCGGCGGCGACCACACCAGCGGCACCGGCAACGCCTTCTTCTCAGGCGTGAACACCGCCGCCGGGACGGACGACGTGGACGGCGGCGCCTGCATCGTCGAGTCGCCGGTCTACTCGGTGGCCGCGCCGTCCTCGCTCTCCATCTGGTACTTCCACGGCCAGCGCGATGCCGGCGGCGACTCCGGGGACCACTTCCTGCTCGAGCTGTCGACCAACGGCGGCGCGAGCTGGACGCCGCTGGCCGCCTACGGTGACGAGACGGTGAACGCCGCGTGGACCGAGGCGACGGCCGACGTGCCGGCGGGCGCGGAGGTGAAGCTGCGCGTGGACGTGGCCGACGGCACGGCGACCGGCGACCTGGTCGAAGCCGGCGTCGACGACCTGTGGATCTGCCCGACGGCGGCGCAGTGCAGCGTCCCCGCCGACTGCGACGACGGCCTCTACTGCAACGGCGCCGAAACCTGCGCCGGCGGCTTCTGCCAAGCGGGGACCGACCCGTGCGCGCCGCTCGCCTGCGACGAGGTGAACGACACCTGTTTCGCCGCTCCCACCGAGGTGACCTTCACCTCCATCGCGGCTGACGATGGGTACGTGCTGGAGTCGCGCGAGAGCTCGGACGCCGGCGGCTCGATCAACTCGACGTCGAGCACCACCAGCGCCCTGCGGGTGGGTGACGACAGGAAGGACCGGCAGTACAAGACGGTGGTTTCCTTCGACACGTCGTCGATCCCCGACGGCGCGACGATCCTCTCGGCGACCCTGCGGCTGCGCCGCGGCACCCTGTCCGGCACCAACCCGTTCACCATCCACGGCACCTGCTGGGCGGACGTCCAGAGCGGCGGCTTCTCGGGCTCGACGGCGCTCCAAAGCAGCGACTTCCAGGCCACGGCGACCGCGGTGCAGGCGGCGAGCTTGTCCAACGCCGCGTCCAACGGCGACTGGTCGGAGGGCAACCTCGACGCCGCGGGCCTGGCGGCCATCGACAAGGTCGGGACCACCCAGCTCCGCATCTACTTTGCCCTCGACGACAACGACGACCGGGGCAACGACTACCTCGGTTACTACTCGGGAGACAACTCCAGCTCGGCCAACCGGCCGCAGCTCGTCGTGACCTACCAATGAGGGCGGGGACGTGATCGATGCCCCGTCGAAACCCAGCGTCCAGGACGCCGATCCCAAGACGAGGAGATTCACCCATGAGAGCCACCATCGTCTTCCTCGGCGCGGTGCTCGCGCGCTGTAGCGGCGACGGAACGAGGGGCAGACCTACGGCCCTCCGCCGGTCTGATCTGAGCTGAAGCCGGGCCGCCGGGAGGGTTGCACACGCCCGCGGGTTGGGTGGCTTGCTCGGCGGCGGACTGCGCCGGCGAGAAACCACCGCGCCCCGCGGGCTGCCCCCTCGGCGGTTGTGGCGCACCTGAAGAGCGGGTGGACCGTTTCAGTCCGGCCAGGATTGACATGCATGTGCATGCAACCTAGGCATGAATGCATGCGCACGACCATCCAGTTGAGTGACACGCACCGGGCCCGGCTCCTGGATCTGGCCGCGCGCCGCGGGGAGAAGGGGTTCTCATCGATTGTCGAGGAGGCTCTGGGGCGGTACTTCGAACGGGAGGACCGACGGCGGGAGGCGGTGGACCGGGCCTTGGCGGCGCTGGGGAGTTTCTCGCCGGAGGAGGCGGATCGCCTCGAGAGGGAGGTCGAGGGGCTGCGGCGGAGCTGGCGATGATCCTCGTCGACAGTGATGTCCTCATCGACGCCTTGAGGGGCCGAGAGCCGGCCCGATCGAGGATTGCCGAAGGGCTGGAGGCGGGAACGCCAGTGACCACTGCGATCACTGCCTTCGAGCTGCGCTCGGGGGCGCGGACTCCGAAGCAGGAAGAGGACATCGAGGCCCTTCTGACGCCTCTCGGCGTCCTGCCCTTCGACGGGGACGCGTCCCGCGCCGCCGTGAGCGCTCGCCGAGAGCTCGAGGGGCGAGAGGAGACGATCGGCATGGCGGATTACCTGATCGCAGGCGTGTGCCTCAGCCGCGCTTTGCCGCTCCTCACCCGGAACCGCGATCACTTCGACCGGATCTCGGGGCTTCGGCTCGTCAGCCTTTGAAGCAGACCCGCACCACCAGAGGGCCCGGCTGGACGTCGAGCTTCATCGCAAGCGGGGTCCGGAAAGGTGCTACCCACCTTTTCTGCTTGATGCCGAGACCGCCGGGACGGAGCCGGGGCGTCCGCCCTCCGGCACGGCTCGCGAGGAGATCACTCCAGGCGTAGCCCTCGCCTGGCAGCGCCACCGCGCGGCGTCGTCTGTGCCCTCCAAGAGCTCACGCTTGCTGCGCGAGCGCTGACACCTCCGGGCGGACGCCCCGGACCCGCCTCTACCGTTCGGTGCCTTGCTGCAACTCGGCTGGCACCTTGCCGCGGCTGGCACCTTGCCGGGCACCGCCCCCAGAGAGTAGAACTTTGTCCGGAAGCCGCTGGCACGTTCTCCGGAAAGGGTCGTCTACTTCGAATCGCCTGGGTCGTCGGCGTTGCCGGCTCTGACGAACTCGACATCGCCGTTGTCGTGATGAATCATCTGGACCCAGACTGTCGCTCTCCTTGCATCCTTCAGGAAGTGCTGCACCAGAGGTTCGAAGAGCTCGGCGACCTCCGGCTCGAGGACTTGCCAGTCGTCCTTCGGCGACGTCCGGAACCGGAGCCGTTCCTCCTTCGAGTATGACAGCTCGAACTCGTCGGCGTTCCCTATCAGCGTGTTGGCGACCCTGGAGGCGTAGGCCTTCCGCTTGGCCGCCGCGATGCGCTCCTGCTGCTCGAGGGTGAGGGGAGGCACGGCGGCGAGAGTGAGGTGGAACGTCTTCAGCTCTCCGCTGCGCCGCACCAAAATCTCCACCTGGTCTCCCACGTTGAAGTGGATGAAGGGCGCAAACACACCCTCCTTGGCCGTGGGTGTGGGGGGCTTTCCGTTTACCAGCACGAGGATGTCGCCCTCCTGGATGCCGGCCTCCTGCGCCGGCCCGCCGGGTGTGAGGCCGGCCACCTTCACCCCGTCACCTGTCACTCGGGGAATGATGCCGAAAAAGCCGCGGGCCGGCTCCGCCCTCTCGGCGTGGGCCGCGGGCACCGTCAGCACGACGAGGAGCGCGAGGACGAAGAGCTTGGCCGGCGCTCCCGGCGGGAAGATCTTGGATCGTGCAGTCATTTCGCCTCCGAGAGCTTCAGCTCCGAGCTTCCGCCGGCGAACACCTTCCCTTGCCAGCAATCACCCCTTCGGGTGCAGAGCTCGTAGGTGCCGGGCGCGAGATCCGAGATCGTGATGCTCTCGCCGAAGGAGATCGCCCCGGGCGCGAGGGTCGGGAGGAGCCGTAGAGCGATCGTACCCCCCTGCTCCGAGATCAGGGAGCCCTCGCTGTAGACGTCGTAGGGGAGGTCGGAGAGGACCAGGCTGCCGGCTGCCGGCGCCAGCGGCACGGCCTGGACAGTCTGGCCGGACCGGACCCGGAAGGGCGCGAAGGCCATCCCGTAGCCGGCCGCTTCGACCAGCAGCGTGCCCGTCGCGCCGGGAGGAAGCTCGAGGCTCATTGCGCCGTCGGCCCCGGAGACGCCCCGGGCCGACTTGCCGTCGGTCACGAGGGCGGTCACCGAGGCTCCTCCCACGGGGCCGGCGGCCGAGGAGACGCTCACGAGGAGGTGGGTCTTCGCGTGGAGCACCAACTCGAGGGGCTCTGGCGAGTGATCACCCTCTTCGATGTGGACTGTGGCCCAGTCCGACTCGTAGGGGGGATCCGCGAGCATGGCGCCCACGCGGACGTCTCCCGGCTCCAGGCCCTCAAGCTCGAACCCGCCGTCTTCGGTCCAGATCTGGGCCTGCCGTCCGCGGTCCTCGGCGGAGCCCGAAGTCCGCACCACGACCACGGTGGCTCCGGGCTGGAGGCGACGGATCGCCTCTCCGTCAGGCGTCGTCTGCTCGACCACCACGCGGCCGGCGAGCTTCGTGTCGGGGATTTCGATGTCGAGCAAGGCCTTGCCGGAAGGCCCCTCGTGGACCTCGACCGGCGGGATGCGGAGGCTCCCCCCCGTGCCGTCACAGGGGGCGCATCCCAGGTCCTTCGAGGAGATCTCGACCTCCCACTTCCCTTCCTTCGGGAGAAACCCCTCGAAGTGGCCGTCCTCGTCGGTGGTGAAGGTGAGCGTCCTCGTGCCGTAGAGCCCGCCGAAGATCAGCTTGCCCACGAACGGGTCGTCGCCCCGGTTCGCCGTGCCCTTGACCGCCACCAGCTGGAGGTTCAGGGTCAGGGCTTGATCGCCGTCCACCTGAAGCGGCTTGTCGAGCCAGCGCGAGCCGCCGGAGTCCTCGATGAAGAGGAGGTAGTCGCCCGCCACCACCCCGCCGATGGACTGCCAGCCGGTCGGGTCGGTCCGGGCGCTGACGATCTTGGTCTTGTCCTCGTTCGTGGCCCGGGGGATGAGCCGCAGCGTCCAGGGCCGGCCCTTGCCGTCCGCGGCGGGTGCAACCTGGATGTCGAGGGTCGCGACCCGAGGCAGCGAAAGGTCGGGCAACCGCATGTCGGTTGCGCTCTCCGGCACCACGAGGGATGCGTGAGCGGCCGTTCCGCGCTGGCCCTCCAGCCGGTAAACGTACGCCCCCGGCGCCACGTCCTCGAAGCGCACGCTGCCGCCACGGGGAAGCTCGACGACCTGGCTGGCGAAGGCGGTGCGGATGGCGGAATCGCGGAGACCGCGAGGGACCAGCCGCGCGACGACGTCGCCGTCGGAGACCTCGCCGGAGAGGGCGACGGCGGCGGGCAACCTCACGGTCTTGTGCACCGTTCCCTTCTCGGGGACCTGGAGATCCCAGAGAAACGACTGGCCGAAGGGCGAGAGCCCGATCTTCACGCTCAGGTCCCCCGCCGGAGCAGCGCAGGCGAAGGTTACGGGTCCCGCCGTCCTCGTCGGACCAGCCGACGCCTCCCGCTCACAGAGGATCCGGTTCGGCGAGGACTCCTCGCCCTCGTCGTGGAGGGCCGGAGCGATGAACGCATCGGGCAAGCTCGCCGAAGATGACCTGGGCGGCTCGAGGGTAAGCTCGAGGGTGCCGCCGGGGACGAGCTCCGGGGGATGCCTGCCCGCCGCGCCCGGACCGGCCCCCTTCGGCGGGGCGGGGGTGTGCCCCCACAAGCCCCGCCCGTGGGCGAAGATTTCGCCCCGGCACGAGGAGAGCGCATTCGGGCCCACGTCGGCCACGCGCACCCTTCCACCCTTCGCAGTTGCGCACCGATACGACGCGGCGGGCATGGCCGCTGCCAGACCCGACGCCGGAGCTCCGAGCGCCAGCACCCCAGAGAGAGCCGCGAAGCCCCAGAACGGCCAGATGGCCGTGACGATAGACCGGCCACTAGTGGTCTGATTCACGAATCCCTTGTCTTTCGTTGTGGCACCGCGGAGCCGGATACCAGGTGCCGCGACGCAGGCGATGCCGAGCCATCGTCGAGGAGCGGCAACGCCGTAGACGGCGCCTGACCGAGAAGGGGCCGCCGCAACCCGAAGGGTGCAGGGGGGTTGCGGGTGTCTCCTGCGTTTCTCGTCGTTGACGATGCTACGGCATCGCCTCCTCCTCGCGCCTTGGATCCACTCCCCAAGACCCCTGCGCGAAAGGTAGGGGATTTGTGAATCAGACCACTAGATGGCACAGGGAACATCTACCGTGCAGGTTTCGCCCCAGACCTTCATGAACCTGCCCATGACTACGACGATGATCCAGCCTGGACCGGTCGTGCAGAGCACGAAGTCAGGTGGCGGCGAAACGCAGAAAGGATCGTTGTCAACTATGGCGCAGTCGCCACAGATTGCCTCGAGGCGCGGGACAGCGAGAAACAGGACTGCAACCAGCGTAATGGCTGCGGTCGCCAATACCAGCGCGCGGCTTCTTGGCACGGCCAAGCTCCTTTCGTCGGCTCCAAGTTAGAGTGTTCGCAAAATATAGTGTATTCGATGTAGCCTGTCAATCGGGATCAGGCGAGGCGGTCCGGTTAAGCCCCTCTCGAAGCCCCCGGCACTTCCATCCGGCGGATGTGGCCCTCGCCTGAATCGCCACCGCGCGGCACCGCCCGTGCCCTCCAGCCACTCGTGCTCGCTGCGCGGGCGCTGACACCTCCGGGCGGACGCGCCCCGGCCACGCCCCTACCGTTCGGTGCCTTTCTGCAACTCGGCTGGCACCTTGCCAGCGCGCGGCTCGTCAGCCTTTGAGGCAGACCAGCACCACCAGAGGGCCCGGCTGGACGTCGAGTTTCTTCGCGAGCGGGGTCCGGGAAGGTACGACCGAGCTCCCAGGCAGTTGGGAAGGTGGCGGGAGCACACGCCGGCGGGTCGGGTGGCTTTCTCGGCGGCGGACTGCGCCGGCGAGAAACCACCACTCGCCGCAGGCTGCCCCCTCGGCGATCGTGGCGGCGCCGCTCCTGGGCTGGGAAAAGGGGGGCAAGGCGTTTGCCTCGCTGCGGCCCTGCGGGACACCTGAAAAGCGGGTTCTTCCCACGGTGACCATCACGAAGACCGGGCCCCCGCGGCGAAGAGACGAAGCGATGTCCGTCATGGTCGAGAGTCTGGACCGCCCGATTCTGTCGGACCGGGCGGGGCCACTGCTCCGCCGGACGGATCATGCACCGTATGATCAGGCCAAGCCGCTAAACTGCCACTCCATTTCCAAAACAGACAACCCGTGATCGGCCCGCCTACACTTCTCCGGCCAGCCGTGCTCGCCGTCCCCTCGCCTGTCGTCTTCGATTCTCCTCCCGCCGCTCAGCCCAGGAGCTCTTCGAGGGCCAGGCGGGTCTTCGGCTGAAGCTGACGCTCGTCGAAATAGCGGGTGACGATCGCCAGCGCCTCGTCGGCGGTCGAGATGTCCAGGTACCGCAGAAGGAATCGCACATCGTCGAGGTCGTGGAACTCCTCGCCGAGGCGCAAGGCTGCGCACTTCATGGCAAACAAGTACTCGGGCTGCGCGACGAAGACCTTGAGATGTGGCAGCTCGAGGTAGGGATCGAACGAGCCCCGCGGGCTCAGGAACCCTTTCACCGCGTCGTTGAGCCAGGCGTCCGGAACACCCGCCCTGGCCGCCACCCGGTAGGCCGCCTCGCGGACGAGCCGGGTCGGACGGAAGAAGCCGTCGACGTCACGGGTCGAGCCCCGGGCATCGAGAGCGAGACACATGACCGCACCACCAACCAGATACAGCTCGCCTTGCGCCCCTGCCTCCGCCAGCTCCGCGTCGAGCAGCTCGAAGAGCCGCCGGATGTCCGCCTTCGTGAGGCTGTGGCGGGACGGCCCTCTCAAACCCGGTCCCCGAGGCTCGCGTCGACGAAAATGTTGCGCCGCTTGAAGGCGACCGGAGCCGAACGGAGCAGATGGAGCCTCAGCCCGCCGAGATTCGTGGCGAAGACCGGCTCGTCGAGCGGAGACACCTCGGAAGCCCAATCAGGAGGCGCCACGCCCTGCCGTTGCGCCGCCAGCTCCACCATGGCGGCGACGTAGTTCTGGAGATACGGCGACAGACCTTGGAGCGGCGGTTCCCCCACTGCCTCCCGCAACTCCATCGGAGACAGGGCCGTGAGCAGGTCGTTGAGCTCCGCCAGGACAAACCGCCGAGTCTCCTCCGCGGCGAGCGCCCGGATGAGCTCCTCGAACCGGACCTTGGTGGGGGGAAGAGCGCGGGACAATAGGTAGGCGGAGACGCTCTGACCCGCCCGCTTCGCCAGCTCCTCGATCTTCGTCTTCTCCTCCCGTGAAACGCGCAACTGAATCTGGCGGGACTTCGTGGTCATGACAAGGAGTATGGCAGCGGATCTCGCGAGCGTCAATACGACGTACTGACACAAGTCCGGGCTGCCGCCGCCTCAGGACCCATTCAGTGGTTCCGAGCCCTCGTCACGCCAGGACTCGTCGAGCCATCGGCAGGACTCGAAAACCCGCCGGACATCGGTCCTAGATCAGGGATCGGCCGTTGCGCCGACCGGAGCGGGAAGCAAGGCCAGGAGCAAGAGCCCGGGCGGACCGTCGACGGACAGGCCGTGACTCGAGAGGTCTGATCAGGCCGGAATCGTGACAAACGAGCCGAGTCTTCGGACACGGCAAGACCGGGAGAGGGATCGAGATGGAAGGGTGAGGGGGGGAGATCCGGCAGCTCTCTGCGCCCCGGAAGGCCCGGGCCGTCAGGTTCTCGCCGCTCGGGTTCCCGTGGTTGGGGAACCTGCGTCTCACCAAGCCCACGCCGTTCCAAACGCCTGGACCGCACGGCCGGTCAGCCGTCCGCGGTCTCCCGGCCGGTCCCGCGGAGCACCAGCCAGCCACCGAGCGCGGCGCTCACCGAGGCGCAGAGGATGGCGAGCTTCGAGCCGTCGAGGAGCGCACCGGGGCCGAAGGCCAGGTTGGCGATGAACAGGGACATGGTGAAGCCGATGCCGGCGAGCCAGGCGCCGCCGTAGACGTGGCGCCAGGTGACGCCGCCCGGAAGGCGGGCGAGACCGCTCCGGACGGCGAGCCAGGAGAAGCTGGCGACGCCGATCTGCTTGCCGAGGACCAGGCCGAGGAAGGCGCCGAGGCCCACGGGGGCGGCCAGGCCGGAGAGACCGGCGCCGAGCACCACGCCGGCGTTGGCCAGGGCGAAGAGCGGCATGATGAGGTAGCTCACCCAGCCGTGGAGAGCATGCTCGAGGCGGTGGAGCGGAGACTCGACTTTCTCGCACGCGTCCTCGAGGGCGATCACCGCCGCCAGCCGGTCGTAGCTGACCATCGGCTGGCCCGTGACGCTCGCCTCCAGCCGGTCGAGAAGGGCGCGCCCGCGGGCGAGGAAGTCCTCCACCGGGATGCGGGTGCGGACCGGGATGGTCACCGCGAGCAGCACGCCGGCCACGGTCGCGTGGACGCCGGACTTCAAAACCGCCACCCAGACGGCGGCGCCTACGATGGCGTAGACCGGGAGGCTGCGGACGCCGAGCCGGTTGGCGACGGCGAGCACCACCAGCAGGGCGGCCGCGAGCCCCAGGGCGATCCACGAGATCTTCTCGGTGTAGAAGAGGGCGATCACCAGCACCGCCCCCAGGTCGTCGACGATGGCGAGAGCGGTCAGGAAGACTTTGAGCGCCGGCGGCACCTTGGAGCCCAGCAGCGCGACAATGCCGAGGACGAAGGCGATGTCGGTCGCCATCGGGATACCCCAGCCGGCAGCGGCTTCGCCGCTCCCGATCAGGCCATTGAGCAGGGCGTAGATTCCGGCCGGCACCGCCATGCCGCCGACCGCCGCCGCGATCGGCAGTGCCGCCTTGCCCGGAGACGCCAGCTCGCCCACCAGGAGCTCACGCTTGATCTCGAGCCCGACGACGAAGAAGAAGACCGCCATCAGCCCGTCGTTGATCCAGAGAATCAACGGCTTGGCGAGCTCGAAGCCGGCCGCGCCCACGCGGATCTCGGTCTGCCAGAGGGCGAAGTAGGACTCACGCCACGGCGAATTGGCCCACACCAGGGCGAGCGCCGCGGCCGCCAACAGCAAAATCCCGCCCGAGGCCTCGAGCGCCGTGAACTGCTCGAAGGGCGCCAGCACCCGGTCGATCGGGCGCCGCGGTGCCGCGGGGCGGGTCGTGGTACGCGGTCGTTCGGTGGCCATGGTCCGGTCTCCTTCTCTGGGAGCGACGGATCGGTGCTCGCTCCTTCGTCGTTCGTTTTCGGCGCTCCGGCCGCTCCAATCGCGCCGAGCGAAATTCGGCGGTCGGCGTAGAACCTCCGGAGGCCACGGCCACCCTCACGAACACCTTGGAGGCCGCCCCGCCGCCGATCCGAACCCGGTCAGGCGTCTTGGAGGCGGCGCTCGACGCTCTCGAGCTTGTCGGCCATGGTCTGGTCCCGGTCGGTCCGGGTGCCGAAGCGCATCGTGGAGCTGATCCGTGGCGCGCCCATGGCGTGGACCACCTCGTGGCAGCGCCTGACCGCGGAGAACACCTCCTCCCACTCGCCCTCGATGTTGGTCCCGTAGGCGTGGAGCCGGTGGGACAGCCCGGCCTCCGCGAGCACCTTCTCGCAGGCGGTCACGTACTCGCTCACGGACACCCCGACCCCCACGGGGACGACGCACAGATCGGCGATCACTCTCAAGACGCCACCCTCCTTCCGCGCCGATCCTACCGCCGGGCCGGAACCGACCGGCACGGACCGGGCTCGACGAGGCAGTGCCCCCGGAAGAGCGCCAGAAGAGAGGGTGGCACCTGCCCGGAAAAGAAGGTGGCACCTGCCCGCCCGTGCGTCAGCCTCGGCATTCCGCCCGCTGGACAGCGATCGTAAGCTAAAGAAATAAATCGAGTTGTGGCCTTGGTGCCCGATCCCGAGCTCTTTTTCGCGGGAGTAGAATCGCCGCATCATGCCCAGACAGTCTCGGCGGTGGCTCGGTCCTGCGAGCCTTCTCGGCCTCGCTCTGTTCGCCGTCGCACCGGCGGCCGCGGACGTCGATCTCAACGACGCCTGCGTTGACACCGGGGCGGTGATCCGCTGCACCTTCCTGAGCAGCGACCTGTACCTCTCGACCGACTACCTGGAGGAGCTGGCGAAGCAGATCGTCGCCGCGTCCTCGACGCCCGGGCGCCCCGTCGCCGACGACACGCCGGCGATCATCGAGGCCTGGGGCGGCTATGGAGGCTCGGGCCACGAGAAGCATTTCGTCGTCCCCCTCTGTGATTCCGGCGTTGGCGGTTCCGGAGGCTACGCCCGGACCGCGACCACCCTGGGCGAGCTGAAGGCGACTGCTCCCGATCTCTTCATCTACGTCGGGCAGAGAGGTGGAACTGGGGTGGACAGTGAGGGGGGCGGGGGCGGAGCGGCGACCCTGGTGCTGGGCCAGCCCCTGCCGTTCGACGAGATTCCCGGGATCCCCGATCCGGCCTCGATGCAGGCGTTCGTCATCGCCGGGGGCGGCGGGGGTGGCGGGGGGTGCGTCAAGAAACTGGCGGACTCCGGGGACGGAGGCATGGGCGCCGTTGCCATCCCCACGGTCCTCGGAGACGTGAGCGCCACCGGAGAGGACGGAAGCACACCACCCGACATCATCGGCACCTCGGACCGGGGGCATTTCGGCGAAGGGGGCAACGGCGATCTCGCGGGGACCGGCGGCAGCAGGGGCTCCCGCTGCAGCCCTTCGGATCGCGGGACCGAATACGACGGATGCGCCGCGGGCTATGACGGCGTGGGCGGCTGGGGAGGGTACTTCTTCCCGGACGATTCGGCCCGCTGGTTCGACACCTCGTTCGATCCGCTCCTCGGCTATCTGTACGGGCACGGGGGCGACTACGGCTGGCCGCTGGGCGGAGGCGGAGGCGGAGGCTACGGAGGGGGCGGCGGCGGCGGGAGCTACGACACCCTGGGGGGCCAACCCTGCTGGCAGCTCCGCGACGGAGACTGCAGCCCGGCCTTTGCCAGCGGCGGCGGCGGCGGCGGGAGCTGGGCCCGCCAGGCCACCGTGAGCGACAAGGACTACGGCCTGCTGGGTCAGTACGGGCAACTGCACGTCAACGGGTTCAGCGGCTCCGTCGTAGTGTCCATCATCGTCTCTCCGACCTTCAAGGCGGATCTCCAGGTGAGCGTGGACGACGGAGTGGCCGAGGTGCACCCCGGCGGCTCCCTGACCTACACCCTGGTGGCGAGCAACCAGGGCCCGATGGACGCGAAGAACGTCCTGGTGGAGGACACGTTCCCGGACTACCTGACCTGCACCTGGACCAGCGTCTCCTCGGGCGGGGCCTCGGACAACGAGCCGTCCGGCAGCGGGCTGATCTCGGACCTTGTGAACCTGCCCGTGAGCTCGTCGGTCACCTACACCCTCGACTGCGGCTTCGCGTCCATTCCCGAAACGGCCGAGACGATCGTCAACCGGGCCTTGCTGGGCAACACGATCCCCGACCCCGACCCGAGCAACAACACCGCCTCCGACAGCACCACCATCGTGCGCATCGCCGAGCTGTCGGTGGACAAGGAAGTGACCTCGGGGCCGACCGCGGTCCCGGGCGAGGACACCATCACCTACCAGGTCACGGTCGACAACGACGGTCCCGAGGACGATCCACTGGTGCCGTTCTCCGATCCGTTCCCGGCCGTCCTCGACTGCGCGTGGACCGCGCAGGCCCAGCATGGCGCGCTGCTCGACGGCGAGGACACCGCCCAGGGGACCGGCCCCATCGACGAGGCCTTGTTCCTCCCCGTCGCCTCGAGCGTCACGTTCCAGGCCCAGTGCACGATCGATCCCACCGCTCCCCCCGGTCCGCTAACCAACACGGCCACCATCTCCCCCCTCTCGGAGGACCCCAGCCCGGACGACCACGCGAGCAGCGCGACCGTGATGCTGGAGCCCAAGGCGGGCCTGGTGGGGAGCCTGGACGACGGAGTGACCGCGGTCGAGCCCGGGGAGGACGTGGTCTACACGATGTCGGTGACCAATCCGGGTCCCAGTCCTTCTTCCCAGACCTTGATCATGGATGACTTCCCCGTGCAGGCCGACTGCAGTTGGACCAGCCAGGGCACCGGAGGCGCCACGGGGTTCTCGGACGGGTTCTTCGCGCTCAACCAAGTCGTCAGCCTGCCCGTCGGTGCCTCGGTGACCTACGTGGCCACCTGCGAGGTCGACGTCGGCGCCTCCGGCACCCTGGACCACTTCTTCATGTTCTCCGCGGCGGGCTTCGACGGGGAGGGGGTTCTCCAGGACAGCGACACCATCGTGTCGTCCCTGGCCGATCTCTCCGCCCGGGTCGAGGGCCTCGAGGCCACGAGCCTGCCGCCCGAGGTCCCCTTCACCTATCAAGTGGTCTTCGAGAACACCGGTCCCGACGACTCGCCCGGGTCCACGATCGACGCGTCCCTGGGGGGCACCGTCGACTGCGAGTGGACGGCCACGGGGCAGGGCGGCGCCAGCGGATTCTCCGCGACGGGTACCGGCGCCGTCATGGAGACCGTGAACCTCCCCGCGGGCGCCCGCATCACCGTCTCCACCACCTGCACCTTCGGGTCCACCCAGCCGGCGACGACCGTCGACCTCTCGGCCGCGGCGAGCGGACCGGTCACCGACCCGGTGCCGTCGAACAACATGGTCACGGTGCCGATCGTCGTCCGGAAGATCCCGGTCGACCTGGCGGCGAACAACGCGGCGATCTCGTCCGACCCGGTGAGCCCCGGGCAGGCGTTCGAGATCGCCTTCGACGTCCTCGTGGCCGACGTCGACGAGCTCCCGATCGATCCCACAGTCACCGACAGCTATCCAAGCTCCCTGCAGTGCACCTGGGCTCTCGAGCCGCAACCGGGGGTGACGGGGACGATGGCGGGGACCGGACCCATCGACGAGACCCTGCACGTGGAGTTCCCGGCCGGGCCCCTGGCCATGGCGACGTACCGGCTGACCTGCCGGCTCGACCCTTCCGCGACCGGCACGCTCACCTACTCCGCGTCGATCGGCGACGCTCTCGTCGAGGACGGCGATCCCACGAACGACAAGACCTCGGCCTCCGCCGCCATCGCGCCGCAGGCGGACCTCTCGGTGACCCTCGACGACGGTGCGGCCTCGGCGCCCGCCGGTGGCGGCGTCACCTACACCCTCGTGGTGGCGAACGCCGGCCCGGGCACTGACCCGGCCGCCGTCGTCGCCGCTGCGCCGCCGGCGGACCTCTCCTGCTCCTGGTTCAGCGTCGCGTCCGGAGGGGCGAGTGGCGGCTCGACCGGCTCCGGCAACTTGGCCGACACCCTGAACTTGCCACCCGGCTCCTCCGTGACCTACACGCTCACCTGCGCGGTCGGCGCGGACGCTTCCGGATCGGTCACGCTGAGCGCCGCGGTCCACGGCGGCGTCACCGATCCGAGCTCGGCCAACGACAGCGCCTCGGACACCGATGTCATCGAGCCCCCCACCGCCGATCTCTCCATCACCAAGACCGACGGCGTGACCCGGGCCCAGCCGGGCGACTCGGTGACCTACATGATCGTCGCCACCAACCAGGGCCCGCACCTGGACCCGGCCGTGGCCGTGACGGACACGCTGCCCTCGGCCCTCACCTCCTGCGCCCGGACCAGCGTCGCCGCCGGCGGCGCCACCGGCAACACGAACGGCTCCGGGGACCTCGCCGACGCGCTGGTGATGCCGGCCGGCAGCTGGGTCACCTACACGATCGTGTGCACCATCGACGGTGCCGCTTCCGGTACGTTGGCGAACACCGCGACGATCTCGGGTTCCGGAGGGGATCCCGACCCGACCAACGACAGCGCCACCGACGACGACACCGTGCTCAGCCCGGTGGCCGAGCTCTCGATCACCAAGTCCGACGGCCTGACCGCCGCCCACGCCGGAGATCCGATCGCCTACACCCTCGTCGCCGCCAACGCCGGGCCGAGCGCCGACACGGCGACCCTGGTGGACACCCTGCCGGGCGAGCTGACCGGCTGCACGTGGACCGCCGCGTTCGCCGGCGGCGCCAGCGGCAACGCGAGCGGCTCCGGGAGCCTGAACGAGTCCCTGGCCCTGCCGGCTGGCAGCTCGGTCACGTACACGGTGGACTGCACCATCGACCCCGCCGCCACCGGCACGCTGGTCAACACCGCGACGATCACCGGCACCGTCGGCGAAGGCGACGAGGCCAACAACACCGCCACCGACGACGACACGGTCCTCGACCCCGTGGCCGATCTGACGATCACCAACTCGGACCACCGGACCACCGCGTACCCGGGCGCCTCCGCGACCTACTTCATCGTGGCGCGGAACCTGGGCCCCGATCCGGCCTACGGCGCCACGGTGACCGACACCCTTCCCGCGGAGCTGACCTGTACCTGGACCGCCGCCCCGAGCGGTGGGGCCCAGGGAGCGACGACCGGCTCCGGGAACCTCGCGGAGGTCGTCGACCTGCCGGCCGGAGCGCAGATGCTCTACACCGTCGTCTGCACGGTGGCCGCCGACGCCACGGGCACCCTCATCCACACCGCCTCGGTCTCGAGCGCCGCGACCGACCCGGAGCCGGGCAACGACCAGGCCACCGACACCACTCGCATCCTCACCGCCGACCTGGAGGTCGAGAAGACCGCACCGGCCGCCGCCACGCCGGGAGAGTCTGTCGTCTACACCGTGGTCGTGACCAACCACGGCCCGGACGGAGATCCCGGGGCGCGGGTGCTCGACACGCCCCCGGGGAGCAGCTCCTGCACCTGGACCGCCGCGGCCCAGGGCGGTGCCTCCGGTGCTCTGTCGGGCAGCGCTCCCCTGAACCAGGTGATCGACCTGCCGGCCGGCGCCTCGATGACCTACAGCCTGACCTGCCCCATCGCCCCCACCGCCGGCGCCGCCCTGGTCAACACCGCGTCCGTGGACCCGCTCGTGTACGACCCCGAGCCCGGCAACGATACGGACACGGCCACGGTCGACCTCGGGCCGACGGCCGACCTCTCGGTGACCAAGACCGACCACGTCTCTGCGGCGGACCCCGGGGGCAGCGTGACCTACGCCGTCGCCGTGGCCAACGCCGGCCCGAGCGCCGATCCGGCCGCTCGGATCCAGGACCCCATGGGAACGGGCCTCACCTGCTCCTGGACGAGCCAGGCCACCGGCGGCGCCTCCGGGGCCGGGAGCGGCAGCGGTTCGCTCGACGAGAGCGTCTCCATGCCGGCGGGGAGCGCGGTCTACTACACGATCACCTGTGCCGTCGACCCGAGCGCCGACGGCACGCTGGTGAACACCGCCTGGGTCACCGCGTCGATCCCGGACCCCGAGTCCGCCAACAACACGGCGACCGACGACGACACGGCGGTCTCGCCCGAGGCCGACCTCGCGATCACCAAGACCGACGGGCTCAGCCAGATCGTCGCGGGATCACCCGTCCACTACACGATCGAGGTGCGCAACAACGGACCCGACGGCGACCCTGCCGTCCGCGTGACCGACAGCCTCAGCGGCGCCCTCCAGTGCACCTGGGAGAGCGTCGCCTCCGGCGGCGCGGCGGGATCGGCCGGCGCCGGGAGCGGAAGCATCGAGGAGGCTCTCTCCATGCCGGCCGGAGCGTCCGTCGTCTACACGCTGACCTGCGACGTCGACCCGACCGCTTCCGGACGGCTCGCCAACTCGGCCCGCGTGGCGGGCAGTCGGCCGGACCCCGATCCGACGAACAACGTCGCCACCGACCGGGACACGGAGCTGCTGGCGCCCGCGAAGAGCCCCGTGGAGATTCCGGTCGACACGCCCCTCGCCCTGATCCTCCTGGCCGGTGCGCTCGGGACCCTGGGGTGGTGGCGGCTGTCGGTCCCGCGGTGAAAGCTCGCTCGGCCGCGTAAGGGCGGCTCTGGAGCTCCGCGCCTCTCCGCATCCCATCTGACCCCCTACGGCCCTTACACCTGAACCGAGGCTCACACCTCCGCGCGAACGCCCCGGCCCCGCCCCTCCCGCTTGGTGCCTGTCTGCAACTCGGGTGGCACCTCTCCGCAAATGAGTGGCACCTCTCCGCTGTCACTTGAAGCTTGACAGACCACTAGCGAGAGCCTGAGGAGCGCCCCTTCCACTCCCTGTGGAAATGGCGGAAGGGTGCGGGCGCCGTCCCATGGGCCGTAGCAGGTCCACCCGCGACGATCAGGCCGAAGGTATCCAGCCTAGTCCGCGGGCCAACTCGTCAGTGGCAGCAGGTGCAGCGACAGGACAGGCCCCGCAGGTCGAAGTACCAGGAGAGCAGGTACCCGCCGTTGTCCTGGCAGTAGCCGGTGCACGCGGCCTCGCAGTCCTCGGCGATCGGGAAGATGAGGTAGGTCGTAGAGAACTCGTGCTCGCCTGGCCCGCACTTGAGCGGCTTGGCCTGTTCGATCGGCGCGGGTTCCAGCTGGATCGGCGCGGCCGCTGGTACGCTCTGCGGCGCGACGGCGGACGACTCCGCGACCGGCGGGTTCGGCGTCTGGGCCGTAGCCGGGAGGGCGGTCAGGGCCAACGTGGCGAACAGTGCGAGAACGGTCGTCCAGAGCGTCGACTTCGACATGGCGTCTCCTTCAGGGTTCGTACACCATAGAAACTGCGCAAGACTCTTGATGTCATGGTGCGCACGACGCCACGATTTCGGACAGCCCGATCGATCGACGGGCTCCTTTCCGTGACGCCGCCCGTCGGCGGTCCCTGGTCCGCGCCGCGGACTCTACGCCATCGACCTGGCTGGATCGTTCACCTCCGGCAGAGCAGCGCGATCGGCTCGGCCGCTCCACCGAGGCCCGGGTCGATCTCCACCTCCAGCCGCCGATACTTGTCGCCGAAGAGGGGCACGGCCTCGCGTTCGACCAGGATTCGGTAGCGGCCTCCGAAGGCTGGATCGACACCCTTCCAGGGCGTGACCGTCGGTCCGAGGCGGAGACGGACACGCGCTCCGTCCGGCACCCGGCCGAGGGAATCGGAGACCTGGCAACGGACCGTGACGTTCTCGTTGCTGGTCTCGACGAAGTCGCTCCAGTCCATCGCCGCCACCGCCTGGATCGGCAGGGGACGATCCTCGACGATCGCCGCCAGCGCGGCGGCCGCCCCGGGGTTGTCCCAGAGCCGGGCATGCGGCTCGATTCCGGCGTCCGGGTAGCGGCCGATCGGAACGTGGAAGCGACGGACGTTGCCCCCCTTGAGCCAGGCCGCAGAAACACGGGGGACCGTCCCGTCGCCGTCGTCCATGCCCGGGTCCAGGCCGTCGATCGTTCGGTGGATCTTCACTCCGCCCTGCGGGTCGAGGACGGCCTGCCGCAGGGTGTCCGTCCCCCAGCCCGCGAAGACCGCGATCAGAGGCAGGTCGGCCCCGACACCGCCCAGGGTCGGTGACCGCGATCCGAGCTTGTCGATCGAGGCATCCCTCCGGAGCTTCATGGCGTCCCGCAGCGCGGCCGACGGCGCCAACCGGTCGATCCACCCCGAACGGGTCAGAGGGCTCGACACCTCGAGCTCGCCGTTCCCGTCCTGGTCGGGCCCCACCACCAGGCGCGCCCGGTGGTACGTGGCGTCCACGGTGGACTCCGGATCGGGCGGCAGCAGGTCGAACGCGGCCCACGCGTGACCGACGATCCGCTGCACGTCCTGCTTCGAGGCGAACGGAAAGCCGGTCTCTCCGATCAGCGGCGCGAGCGCATTGAGGGTGCCGAGCCACGGCACGCCGAAGGCGACCAGGGCGCTGATCCTGTCGCGCATCCGGTCGGGAGCGTTCTCGAGAAACCACCGGACGGCCAGCCCTCCGGTCGAGTGGCAGATCAAGACCACGGGCCCGCCGGCTTCGAACGCCCGGTCGATCGCCTGCTCGATCCGCTCCAGCACCTGCCCCGGGCGGCCGTCCCAGACCGGCCTCCGCCAGTCCCAACCGACCCGCTCCAGCAGGGGCCCGGTCACCCCGAGAGGCTTCAGTCGGTCGTAGAGGGCCTGGGCGAACTTGGCCAGGTCCAGGAAGCCGATCTTCACCTTGGGCAGCGGCCGCCCCGCCACCACGTCGTCGCCGGCGTCCAGATCGTCGGGCCCTGAGAGGCTGGCCACGTTGGGAGGCAGCTTGACGAACACCCGCTGCCGGCGGTCCGGCCTTTCGCGAAACAGCTCGCTGGCGGGAAAGCCTGGAACGAAGACGACGGGGCGCGGCATGGTGGGTGGGCTCCTTCCCTCGAAAGGTCGATCGGATGATCCGTTTCCCTACGAGTCTCGACGGACCGCGGGACCATTATTCACTCGCCGACCGCCCTCGTGGGGATCGGAGCAGGCCCACACCCCGTTTCGCCGCCGCCTTCTTCCCCGCCTGTCTGCAACTCTGTCTGCAACTCGGCTGGCACCTTCCCGCCCTCCTCGCCATCGCCTCCGCCGACGAGCTTTTCCGACTCCATCAGCGCGCCCTGGAGGCAGAGAGCCTCGGCGAGCTCGGGCTGTAGGACCTTCGACCCCTCACCGCTGCCGTGATCAAGTCGCAAGGCGGCCATTCTGTGTTGCAAGCGACATGAGCAAGGGTAGAGCGCCGATCTCGAAGGCCGGGAGCTACGCGGAAGCCGGGGAGCTCCGGGATCCGGTACTTAGATTCTCGCGCCTCTGGGGCCACCAGGAAGCCCTGGTGCATCACGAACCCGTCGGGAAAGGTCTCGCGCAGAGCCGCCAAGAAGAGGTCGTCCTCCTCCTCTCTCCGGTTCGTTCGACGACACTTACGCGTCAATACCCCCAACCGGGAGTCAAGCGACCCCTCACGGGTCGCCATCGATACGCAGCCCACGAGCTGTGGACAGGGGGTGGACACCCGCGCCGCGAAGACCTCGAGCCCGAACCATGCGGCCTCACGTCCTACGCGTCAAGGCTCTGCCCATTGCCGAGACGTTCGATGACCAGAGCCAGTGGTTGACGCTCGATGAGCCTTGCGCGAACGAGGCGGACCGGCGGGGGTTGACATCTACCGCAGATGCGATATCTTCTCTCTCAACATACCAGGGAGGCGACCATGTATCGCACCATCTCAATAATTCTCTTGGCGGGAATTATCATCTCTTGTGGGGGTGGCGGAGGCGGTAGCTCTCCCACGAGTCCTCCACCTCCCACGCTCAATGTGCAGGGATCTTGGGAGGGTATCTGGGTACCTCCCGTAACGGTTTCCATGCGCCTCGATCAGCCACCGGGATCGCGAGATGTGACCGGAACTATCTCTGCGCTCGGCTATACGCTCACGATTCGCGGCACCACCAACTTCGAGTCGTACGGTAATGGAACGTTTGTTTGGGAGGTCACTGATGGTGGGTGCGGATCGTGGACCGGCAGTATGGCTGTCAGCGGCGCGAGCATGCGGGGCCCGAGCAGACTGTCAACGCTCGGCTGCACCAATCCCGACACTATCAAGGGCGCCATGATTCTCAGTAAGGTTTCGGCCGTTTCTGCGGGGGGACCGAAAGAGAACGCGATCCCGTTGGAGCAGTTGTTGAGGACATTGCGCGGAAAGTAGGGGTAGACCACCTCGTGCTCGAAGCCGGGACCCGAGCATGATGAGTGATGTCGTGGCGCAAACTTTCGCCACCCTGAAGCCGAGTTGCAGGCGCCTGCGTCGGCGCGCCTTGCGCGGGGCGCGCGGGGACGCCCTCGCGACGGCCGGAGACCTATGCACAAGCTCTGAGCCGTCAGGGCTTCGGGGCGTCGGGATGGGGACGGCGGCCACCTCGAGGTCGTCGATCCCCAGGTACTCTCTGGGGTTGGCCGTGTAGATGGGCAGACCGTTCGCGATCGCGGTGGCGGAGATCAGAGCGTCGTCGGCACGGGCGGCGGCGGGAGGTGCCAGCCGATCTGCTCCGGAGCCGTGCCGGGTGGGTGTGGACCGGCGGTGGGATCGGTGCGAAAGGAGGCTGCCGTCTTGAGAGTGATCGCCGATCTATGCGTCCTCCCCGTGGGCGTCGGGGTGTCCGTGAGCGCGTACGTGACGGCCTGCGAGAAGGCCCTCGCGCGGGCCGGACGGTCCTATCGGCTCCACGCCTAAGGGACCAACATCGAGGGCGAGTGGGACGAGTCGTTCGGATCCAGGCCCCGCCCAGCTCTCGCATCTCTACGTCCTGCCTGGCAAACCGGAGACCACTAGCGCCGCAACGCCCAGTAGGCGGCGCCGACCAGCAGCAGAGCCATCAGGACGAGCCCGGCCTCGCTCGTGGTCGGGATCGTCAGCACGTTCGCCTGGGCCATGACGGTCACCGCACTCGCGTTGTTGCCGCCGTTCGGGTCGGACACGTTCGAGGCGACGGAGACGACGATCGGACCGGTCCCTCCGCTCGATGCCGTGGCGGTCATGGAGAACGCGGCCATCTGACCGGCCGGAATGGTCCCGAGGGTGCAGGTCGGATTGCCGTTCGGATCCTCGGCGCAACCGGTGGTCGAGACGAAGGTGGCGAAGGCCGGCAGGGTCGTGGTCACCACCACGCCCGTGGCGTCGGACGGTCCGTTGTTGGTCACGGTCACGTCGATGGTGAGCGGGTCGCCGACCTGGACGGGATTGGGGCTGACGACGGCCGAGATCACGAGGTCGGCGGAGGGCGTCAGGGTGTCGGTATCCGTCGCGGAGTTGTCGGCCATGTTGGGGTCGGTGACCCCGGAAGAGACGGTCGCCGTGTTGATGAGGCTGCCCGTCGCCGACGGATCGATGGTGCACGTGGCGGTGTAGACGGCCGAGCCGCCGTTGAGCAGGTTGGCCGAGTCGTTGATGCTCCCCATCCCGCCCGCGGTACAGCTCGATCCACCGGAAGCCGAGCAGGTCCAGGTGCAGGTGAGGATCGGCGGAAAGGTGTCGGCGATCGTCGCCTCGGTGACGTCGGCGGCACCGGGGCGGAAAGGTGCCAGCCACTTTTCAGCCGCGTCACTTCGACCGGCCACTCACTAAGCGGTCGGCACTTCGTGCATCAGATTTCCTGGAGGATTCGCGAAGCGCTCTTGGTCAGTTCAAGAGGGGGTGGTAATGACCTTGTCGTCGTGGTCCGGTCTCTATGCCTGGCTCTCGTCGGCTTGGGAACAGGGAGGGCACCCGCTTCGTCTCAGAGGATGCCCTCCGTGAGCTCTCCCATCTCGGCGCCGAGTCGCCTAGCGCCTCCTTGCCTTCAACCCGGCCAAGCTCCAGCACCACCGATCACTGGTAGCCATTCCACTCACCTCCCGTGCAGGTCGGCGCCCCTCCATTGGCGGGCGTGCCCCACGCGTAGAAGGCGTTACCCCACGAAAAGCCCCAGGACGGGTTGCCGATCTGCGTCCCGTCGGCCGGAAACGGCGAGATGACGTCGGACTGGCAGGCTAGTTTCTTTGCGCGAGACCTGTCCGGCTCGGGGTTGTGGGGTACGGGCAGGGCTAGGAGTCTGCGCGGCTACGCGTTTCTGCCGCGCAGACTCCTAGCGTCTGAGGTAGGCATCGAGAGGAGCGTAGGCCGCGGCCGGGTCGGGCTCGCCGTCCCAGGCCTTCCAGAAGCGGGCCAGCGGCGTCTCCTCGACGTGCATGGTCTTCTGGACGTCCCCCTCGGCCGTCACGCCGGCGGGCTTCCACTCCGGGCCGAGGGCGCTGCGGGCCTGGCGTAGGAGGTCCGCGGCGGCCTTCGTGTCGCCCCGCTTCCAGGCGATGTAGCCGCGCAGGAAGAAGCCGCCGGTCGCCTTCGGGTTGGTGGTGGTGGCCCACTCGAGGCGCTGGCGGGCGAGATCGGGCTTGCCCTGCATCAAAGCGACCTGGCCCAGGACCAGGAGGGTGCCCGTCTCCTCCTGGTTGAGCGCCAGCGCCTTCTCGAGGGCGCGGCTTGCTTCCTCGAGCTCGGCCGGGGTGCGGGCCATCTCGGCCTCGAGGGTGCCCCAGCGCTTGTAGGCCCGGTGGCTCTGAGGGTCGATGCGGGCCAGCTCGCGGAGGTGCTTCAGGGCCTCGTCGGTCTGGCCCTGGGCAGCGAGGCAGGCGGCTAGGTAGTAGTGGGAGTCCTCGTGCTTCGGGTCGAGGGCGAGGGCCTGGCGGAAGAGGCGGGTGGCCTTGGGAAGGTCGTTCTCCCGCTTGATGGCATCCATGGCGGCGCGCTCGGTGCGCCAGAAGAGGAGCGTCCGTGCCTTCGGGTCGTCGGGCACCCGGAAGGCGCCGGCCGACGCCTCGCTCTCATCCGCGCCGGTTTCCCCGAAGCTTCGCACCCGCCGCGGCGTCGGGTCGCCTTCATCGAGCTCCCAGAGAACGCCGGCGGCGAGGGCCGGGTAGGTCTCCACGCCGCCGCCCAGCCAGTGGACCTCCACCGAGTCCACGCCGCGGGCGGCGCCCAGGCCGAGGTGGAGGGTGCGGCTCGACTGGGAGAGATAGGAGGCACTGGTCACCTCGCGCCGGAGAATCGCGCCACCGGCCCGGGCCACTACTGTCGCCCCGTCGCCGAAGCCGTGGAGCGCGCCGTCGGGCGTCCGGCTGCGCAGGCGGATCTCCAGCGAGTGGGCGGCGGGAGTCTTCGATCCCGGGTGGGGCGTCATGTCGTTGCGCAGGAGCTGGACGCCGCCGTCGAGGTCGACGATCGCCACGTCCGGGTCGCCGTCGAGGTCGTAGTCGGCCACCGCCAGGCCGCGGCCCACGTGGGGCACCGAGAGGAGCTTGGAAGAGGGCGCCAGATCGTAGAAGTGCTTGCCGCGCTGGTTCCACAGGACCATGGGCACCTGGGGCTCGAGCTTCGTCGGGTCGTCCTGGCGCTCGAAGGTCGAGCCGTCGGCCACCACCAGGTCGGGCCAGCCGTCGGAGTCCAGGTCGACGAGCTGGGCGCCCCAGCCGACGAAGCGCAGCGCCACCTGCCCGAGCCCCAGGGGCGCGGCCATGTCGGAGAAGGCGACGCCCGCGGGAAGGGCGGGGCCGGGGCGCTTGCCCTCCGCCTTCGCCTTGGCGTCGCGCTCCCGGACGTCGGCCAGGAGGGAGTCGTAGAGGGCGTTCTCCTGGGCGATCCAGTGGGTCACGAACAGGTCGTCGTCGCCGTCCCGGTTGTAGTCACCGGCGGCGAGGCCCATGGCGCCCCGGTAGTCGGCCACCCAGGCGGAGAGGCCGGCGTTCTCGAAGGCGGCGTGCTTGGTGTCGGAGCGGTTCAGGTAGAAGGCGTTGTCCGAGACATCGTTGGCCACGTAGAGGTCGAGGCGGCCGTCGTCGTCGAAGTCGCGCCACAGGACCGAGAGGCTCCTTCCCTCGGGGTTGTCGACGCCGAGCTTCTTCGCCACCTCGGTGAACCGGCCGTGGCCGTCGTTCTCGAACAGGAGGTTCCGCTCCGGCTCGTAGGAGACCGGGTTCAGGGTGTAGGGCACGGCGTGGCCGTACTGGCGGGAGACCTTCTCCCGGGCCGCCGGGTTCTCGAGGTAGCGCACGTAGCCGGCCACGTAGAGGTCGAGATCGCGGTCGCCGTCGAAGTCTCCCCAGGCGACGCCGGTCCAGAACCCCTTACCGGGTGACCTGAAGCTCCGGTCGAGGGTGAAGTGCCCGTGGTCGTTGTGGAAGAGCAGCAGGGCGTTGTAGCCGGTGACCGCGAGGTCGAGCCAGCCGTCCCCGTCGGCGTCTCCCCAGGCGGCTCCCATCCCCACGATCCGGGTGTCGGGGAAGTCCGCGACCTCCCGGAAACGGCCGGGCTGGCCGTCCGCGGCGAGGTTCTCGTAGAGCTTCGAGGGAGCCCAGGTGGCGGGATCGGCGTCGAGGGCGCCCCCGGCGGCCACCACGAACAGGTCGTCGTCGCCGTCGTTGTCGAAATCGCCCCAGGCGAGCCCTGAGCCCATGTCTTCGGGGAGCTGTGAGGAGCGGCTCCCGGCGAAGGCGCGAAAGCCGGCGAGTCCCGCTTCGGCGGTGACGTCGGTGAAGGCCGGCGCGGGCGCTTCGGCGGGCAGCCCCCGGGCGAGGTTCTGGGTGATCTCCGGGAGGTCCTCCTCGCCGGGCCGCCACTCCTCGGGCCGGTGGCGATAAGAGACCACGAGCACCGCAAGAGTGCCGACGACCCCCACCACCGCGAGCCACAGGGCGGCCCGGCGCAGGCGCCGCTTGCGCCGCCCCCAGTGGCGGTGGTGCTTCGAAGGCGTTCGCCTCGCGCTGGGTTCGGCTGGTGGGTGCTCCTGCCCGGTCTCCCCCTCGCCCTCCGTGAGAACCGGCTCGGCCATCAGCCGCCGGCCCCGAGCTGCTCGGCGCCTCTGGCCGGCGCCCGGCCGGCGGTCTTCGCGGCCGGGTCCACCTCCACGGTCTTGGTCACCCGGTTCATCTCGATCACCGGCGAGGTGACGCCGGAATCCTCGCCCAGGAGGAAGTTCAGGAGGTACTGGTCGACCTTGCGGTACTGGAGGATGGCGGTCACCGTGTAGCGGCCGGGGGTCGCCGCCGGCACCGCGTAGTCCTGGACCGGCCGGGAGGCCTTCTTCGCCTCCTCGTCCGGCACGCCGCCGGTGGTTCCCGGGCAGTCGACCATGTACTCGACGGTGTCGGAGTAGCCGGGGAAGAGGGCACGGCGGTAGCGCACGCCTACCATCTCCCAGAGGTTGTGCCTGTCGATCAGGTTGCCGTACTGGTCGACAGGCTCGGCCTTGAACAGGAAGCTCCCCGGGGCGATGAAGTTCTTGGTGTCGCGGGTGCCGGAGGTGAAGATCTCGTGGCCGTTTGCGTCGGTCACGTGGAGCTCGACCCAGCTCTGGATGATGTCGAGGGGGCCGGTGGGGAAGTCGTGGCCCACTTTGTTGGCGGTGAGCACCAGGCGGATCGGGAGCTTGCCGCCGGCCCGGACCTCGTCGGGCATGCGCAGGTCCATCTCGATCACCGGCCCGTCGGTCCACTTGTCCCGAATCTCGGGGATGTCGGTGTCGCCGTGGAGCCAGGAGCGAGTCATCCGGGCCTGCTTCTGCCAGCCGGGCAGGTCGAGCATCTTCGGCATCATGCTGTTGGCGGCGATGAACCGGTGGCTGCGGTGCTTGCCGTCGTCGGGCGAGCGGTTGTAGTCCGCCGCGTCGCCGGCCGCCGGGTCGTGGGAGGCGACCAGCGGCATGTGGCACTCGCGGCACTCGATGGTGCGCTCGGGGTGGCCTTTGACGTACCAGTAGCTCGCCTTCCAGTTGTCGTACTGGTTCTGGAGCTGCACCCAGCCGACCCGGTTGACCTCCTGGTCGATGAACTGCTTGTGGCAGGCGGCGCAGTACTCGGGCGACTTGTAGGCGCGCTTGGAGAGCTGGTCGTGCTGGTCCGGGTAGGTGCGGATGAGGAAGTCCCGCGCCACGCGCGCCGGCCCGCGGGTGGCCCATTGGTAGAGATAGGCCGGCGGCTGTGTCAGGACGTAGTTGGCGTTGCCCTGGAGGTCGGTCTTGCGCACGCCGTGGCAGACCAGGCAGGAGATGCCCTCCTGGTAGCCGATCTGGCCGGTGAGGTTCTTGGCGAAGACGTTCTTGGCGCCGGAGAAGAGGGAGATCGGGTCGTGGCAGCCGCCGCAGTAACGCGTCGACTCGGGGCCGTTCTGCTTCGCCATGACCTTCTGGACCCCCTGGAAGAAGGTGTCCATGGCGGCGTAGCGGTGAGCCGAGGGCTGCCACTCGGCGACGATCTGCTCGTGGCACCCGGAGGTGCCGCAGCTCTCCGAGCCGCCCAGAGACCTGGCGTCGTAGGCGCCGCCGGAGGCGGTGCGGGCCAGGCTGGGCGCGAACGGTCGGTCCGGGCCGTAGACGAGCTGGTAGTCGTCCGGGAAGCGGTTGACGTAGGTGGGGCCGGAGTAGACGAGGGCGAGGCCGGCGACCGCCAGCAGGCCGGCCACCGACGGGGCGAGGCTCTGGAGCAGGAGCCGCCGCGCGGGCCGGGCGGTCTTCTCCTTCTGCCGCACGCGCACGTAGACGATCACCACGTGGGGCAGGGCCGAGGCCAGGGCGACGAGGGTGGAGACCAGGTGGACGTTGCGCCAGACCGGGGACATCTTGAGTGCGAAGAGCCCCTGCCAGGTCACCACCAGGCCGGAGACCGAGGTCACCAGCAGGGCCGCCACCGCCACGTAGCCCAGTAGCACCACGTCCGACAGGGCGAAGCGCTTGTAGTCGAGCCAGTGGACGGCGAAGTACCAGGTGAGCGGGACGACCGTGGCGAGGCCCACCGCCGTGTGGAGCAGCACGTTCCACTCGTTCGTGGCGCCGAACGGGGCCAGGGTGATGGTGAGGCCGGAGAAGGTCTCGAAGAGCAGGGCCGCCAGGCTCACCTTGGTGAGGACGGCGTGCCAGCCCGTTCGGAAGCGGGGAGAAGACAGGGGGTCTCGGTTCGTCATGACGTCGCCCGCTGAAGATCTCGCCATCGGCCGGAGCCGGGTATGACCGTTGTCAGGTCGGCCGGGCCGTCAGGCCGCGAGGGCGCCCAGGCGCCCCATCTCTTCGAGCTGACGGTGCCGGTAGGCGCCGAGCAGGGCCGCGCCCACCGCGCCGGCCAGGATCGACCGCGGGTCGGCGGCGATCTCGATCTCGGGGGTCCCGGCGGCCTGCTTCTCGGCCACGATCTCGCGGAGCGAGGCCAGGAACCCCACGTCGTGGGCCATGCCGCCGGTGATCAACACCTCGCCCGTGGCGCCGATGGAGCGCACCAGGCGGGACAGCTTCGAGGCGATCGACAGGTGGATGCCCTTGAGGATGTCGGGGGTCGTGATCCCCCGGCTCACCATGTTGATGACGTCGGTCTCGGCCAGGACCGCGCAGACCCCCGAGCACTTCTCGGGCGCCTCGGAGCGGAGCGAGAGCTCGCCCACGTCCTCCAGGGGCACGCCCAGGTAGCGGGTGATGTTCTCCACGAACTGCCCGGAGCCCGAGGCGCACTGGCTGGTCATGCGCACCTTGCCCACCTTGCCGCGGCCGTCGAAGACGATGGCTCGGGCGTGGAGGGCGCCCACGTCCAGGGCGGCGCGGGCCTCGGGGGCGAGGAAGAGGGCTCCCCGGGCGTGGGTGGTCATGGAGTAGAAGTGGCCCGTGACCGGCACCCGTGGGTCGACGGCATCGCCGTCGCCGGTGGAGGCCACGTAGTCCAGCTCCTCCGGCGCCAGACCGGCCGCCTCGCAGGCGGCGGCGAAGGCGGTGCTCACCACCTCGCGCACGTCGCGGCGGCGAATGCGCTGGACCTCGCTGGCCAGGAGCTCGCCGCCTTCACCGGCGCGGCTCCTGAGGATGACGATCTTGACCGAGCTCGCGCCCGGGTCGATGCCGGCGGTGAGGTGGGTCTTCAGCTTCGCGGTCTTGCGCTTCATGCCAGGGCCTCCACAGTGTCCGGCTTCTCGACGAAGGTCGGGAGGATGCCGCCCTTGCCGGCCTCCAGGTCTTCCAGGGCGAAGAGCGCCGCGCCCATGGCGCCCATGTAGATCGAGTCGGGGTGGATGTTGAGGGTGATCCCTTCGGGGTAGTTCTCCGCCACCAGGTCGGAGAGCACGCGGGTCGCCATGGGGTTCTTGGCCACGCCGCCGGTGAAGGTGAACTGGTCAAAGATCCCGCCCGAGCGGGCGAGGAGCGAAAGCGCCCGGAGCATCATCGCCCGGTGGAGCCCGGCGAGGACGTCCTCGCGCTTCTCGCCCAGGGCCAGGCGCTCCCGGAGCTCGGCCCCGGCGAAGACTGTGCAGGTGGAGTTGACCCGCACGGTGCGCGTGGCTCGCAGCGCCAGGGGCCCCAGCTCGTGGAGCCCCAGGTTGAGCTCGTCGGCGAGGTAGCCCAGGTAGCGCCCGGAGCCGGCGGCGCAGCGGTCGTTCATCTGGAACGAGGTGACGACGCCGTGACCGTCGACCTGGATCGCCTTGGTGTCCTGGCCGCCGATGTCGAGCACCGTGCGGGTGCCCGGGAAGAAGCGGTGGGCGCCCCGGCCGTGGCAGAGGATCTCGCTCCGGACCGACTCCTTGGGGAAGGGCAGAGTCTGGCGGCCGTAGCCGGTGCCGACGAACGCGAGCTCCTCGATGGGCTCGGAGGCCACCGCCTCCACCACCCGGGCGAGGTCGGCGCGGCGAGTCCCGCTGCCGTTCCCGTTCCCGAGGCGGTCGGCGGCCCGGCGCAGGAGCCCTGAGAAGTCCAGGGGTGCGACCCGGGTCTCCACGGCCAGGATCGCCCGGTCGTAGAGGGCGAGGAGGCGCTCGAAGGGAAGCTCCCCACGGCCGGCGATCTCCTCGGCGGTCTCCACGTAGGCGGCGCCCGCCAGGTCCCGGAAGAAGTCACTCTTCCTCCGGCCCGAGCCCGAGAAGAGGGCCGGCGCCGCCGCCTCGATGCGGCCGAGGATCTCCTCGACCGCCGGTGCCAGGATCGGGCGCCACTCCTCGTGGCCCGGCATGTCGAGGACGGCCTGGATCTCCTGGTTCAGGCGGCCGAGCTCGCCCAGGTAGATCTCCAGGCGGAAGGCCTCCTTGAGGCGGTGCCCGAGCTCCTGGGCGGCTTCACCCCCGCCGCCGTACTCCGACGGGCGGCCGGAGGGGGCGGTCTCGGCCAGGTGCTCCTCGAGGAGCGAGAAGCGGGCCGCGGTCAGGGCCTCCTCCCGGGCCACGGCGCAGGCCACGTCGTAGCTCGAGCGGCTGTTGGTGATCCCGCGGCCGAGCACCCGGCCGTCCTCGCCCAGGAGGAGGGCTTTGGTGGTGGTCGACCCCAGGTCGATTCCTACGACGCACCTCATGCGTACCTCCCGTGCCGGCGCGACTCGAGCACCTGGAGATAGCTCTGCACGCGGTTCTCGATGTTGGCCTTGCCGAAGTAGCGCGGGTCCACCAGGTCCGACTCGATGAACCCGCCGGGCAGGCCGGTGCGCTCCTCGAGGGTGCGGAGCATCAGGAGCTGGCCGACGCTGAACGAGTTGCACGACTTGACCGAGTTGATCAGGAACCCGTCGGCCTGGTACTCGCGCAGGTAGCGCTCCAGCAGGTCGACCCGGCTCGGCAGGCAGCGGTTCGTGTAGCAGGTCAGGCAGTACTCGGCGAGGCTGCGCAGGGGATTGCTCGGATCGTGGCGGAAGCCCTCGTCGTAGAGGCCGCCCACCTTGGTGTAGGTGGAGGCCACGACCACCGCCCCCTCGCGCGAGAACATGCGCCAGAAGTCGTTGAAGCTGGTCCAGTTGGGCGGCCCCTCGACCACCAGGCGGTAGCGCTCCTCGCCGAGGGGACCGTCGGGGGTCATGGGCCCCTCGCCGCGCTCGATCCGCTCCTCGACCTCGGCGCGGAGCTCGCGGTAGTACTCCCGGGCCCCTTCGGTGCCCCGGAAGGCGGAGAAGATCGGTCCCACGTAGTAGACGCCGCCGAAGTAGCCGTCGATGGGCGACGGCCGGTGCTTGGCCGACTCCCAGACCGCCACCAGGTCGTCCTCGGCCTGGCGCGAGAGCTCCAGGTGGTGGGCGAGCTCGTCGAGGTCGAGCCGCTTGCCCGCGGCCTTTTCCATGGCCGGGATCACCTCGCGCTCGAGCTGCTCGACGACGTAGCGGCGCATCTCCTCGGTGATGACGCCGTCGGCCTGGTAGGGCACGTGGAGCATTACCACCGGGCACTTGTATTCCTGGCGCAGCAGCTCGAACCACTTCAGGAAGGTGAAGCAGCCGGTGTAGGAGAGCAGCAGCAGGTCCGGCTCCGGGAGCTTCTTGCCGGTGGGCCCGATGTTGCCCGAGCGCATCATCCCGAGGTCGCACTTGACGTAGGTGCAGACGTCCTCGGAGTGGCCCGCTTTTTCGGCTTCGCCGATGTAGCCGCCGGAGAGGTTCCGCATGCCGGACTGGAGGGCGTTGATCTCCGGGAGCACGGGCAGCATGTCCAGGGCGCCGGCGAGCTCGGTCAGGTTGCCGGGGACGAAGGTGTAGACGACCTTGTCGCCGTTCTCCTTCGCCGCCGCCAGGCGGTCGAAGTGGTCCGCGATCATGCGCTTCTGGCGGAGCTGAGAGGCGTCCTTGACCGGGGTCGGGGCCGGCGGGGCCTGGGTGGTTTCGGCGGGACGGGTCGTGGGTTCGCTCATGCGCTTTTCCCCCAGAGCTTGACGGCGTCGGAGAACGCGCCGGCCTGCTCGCGGATCGGGCCGAGCTGGCCGGTGTTCTCGGAGAACTTGAGGCTGGTGTGCGGAATCTCCGCCCGGTCGAGGGCGGCCTCGAGCATCGGCTGGTCGAGGAGCGCCGGGTCGCAGAACGAGGCGGCGGCGAAGATCACGCCGTCGGCGTCCGCAGTGGCTACCTTCTCGATCAGGTGGGCACCCTTCTCGCCGTCGGCGATGTAGCGGCTGGCGGTCGCCGTGCCCAGCTCCAGGTAGGCCCGGGCCAGGGCGTGCACCGGATCCTCGCCGCCGGCGACCTCGATGGGCCCGTCGAAGAACTTCATGCCGAGCTGGAAGTCGTCGTCGACGATGTCGCAGCCGGCCTTCTCGAGGGTCTTGATGAGGGCCAGCGGCGGCTGCTCGCAGAACGAGCCGGCCACCACCACCCGGACGTTGTCGTAGGGCCGGGCCTCGCGGGTGCGGAGCGCCTCGGTGACCTCGGCGAGGAGCGCCGTGTGCTCGCCCGTGGGCAGCACCGCGCCGGCGCGCGCGGCCAGGTAGACCTCCGAGGCCGGCGCCCGCCAGGGCTCGGCCCGGCGGAGGGCGTCGAGCTCGTCGAGGGCCGTCCGCCGCCGGTTCTCGGCCTCGATGGCCGCGAGCAGGGCCTCGTCTTCCAGGGGCCGGGCGCCCCGCTCCTCGAGGAGCCTGGCGATCGCCCGCATCTGGGACTCGTAGAACTTGCCCCCGACCTCGGGATCGAAGTTCTGGGGCAGGTCGACGTAGTAGGTCAGCGTGTCGGGCCGGAGCAGGTTGAAGATGCCCCCGAGGTTCCTCACCACGTCGCAGATCGACGGGAAGAGCAGGGCGTCCAGGACGTCCAGGTCGCCGCGCAGGGCGAGCTCGACCAGGCTCCGGGGCATGTGACAGATGTAGCTCTGGAAGTACGAGTCGCCCCGGATGATCTCCATCTGGTCGCCGCCGCCGAACAGGGCCACCGGCAGGCAGCCCATGGCCTCGAGGAGGGGGCGCGGCACGTAGATGGGGAGGTAGCCGACGGCGAGGGCGCCGGGGTGCTCGTCCTTCCAGCTCCGAACCGCGCCGAGGGTGAGGTCCTCGACCAGGGCGCGGCAGCGCGCGAGCACCGGGGCGGCGGGATCGGCCCCCGGCGGCGGCGGAAGGGAGCTGCGGGAGGCGGGTTGGGTCTGGGTCATGGGGTTTTTCCTCCGAGGCCGAGCAGCGGCGGCGCCGCCACCGAGTCCAGGTGCAGGTCGAGGCTCTCCTGAAGCTCGCGGTACGGACACTGGGCCACGACGCCGCACAGGGCGATGCGGTGGATCGTGCGGGCGAGCTCGTGGGGCCCGCCGTGGGCCTCGGGCTCGTACCAGCCGTAGATCCAGTTGAGCATTCCGAACAGGTTGTAGGTGATGCGGTCGAGCTCGGCGGCGTCGGCCGCCTCGCAGGGCTCGCTCGACGAGTCGACCCGGCCGCAGCCGCCGGCCACCAGGCCGCCGACGATGGAGCGCGCGATCCCGAAGTAGCGCTCCTTGAGGCGGCGCACGGCCCGCCGGCGGGGGGTGGGCAGGGAGGCTGCCTCGTGGACCAGCACCCGCATCACCTCGGGGTGCTCCGAGACGTAGCGCACGTGGTGGGAGATGAAGACGTAGAGCCGGGCGTCGGCGTTCGGGACCCCGACGAGGGCCTCCTCCGCCGAGGCCACCAGCACCTCGAAGGCCTCCCTCTGAAGGGCGAAGAGGATCTCCTCCTTCGAGGTGAAGTAGTTGTAGAGGTTCGAGAGGCTCATCTCGGCGGAGCGGGCGAGCTCGCGCATGGACATGCCGTGGAAGCCGCGGTCGGCGATCTCCCGGGCCGCGGCCTGGAGGATGCGCTCGCGGGGCTCTATGGCGTGAGCGGCGCGGGCCGGCCGGGAGGTGCCGGCGACGCTCAACGGTTCCTCCACTCGGCCGGGCGCCGGGCGAGGAACGCCTCGACCCCCTCGTTGCCGTCGTGGCTCGGGAGCACCTGGTCGACGTACTGGGCTTCGGCCGCCTCGAGGGCGCCGTCGAGCCCGTCGAGGAAACCGCTCGCCCGGCGCAGGGCCCGGGTGCCCTGGCGCAGGGCGAAGGCCGAGAGGGGCCGCAGGGTCTCCCGGTACCAGGCGAGGAGGGCTTCCTCCGGGTCGCCTTCGCCCTCGAAGACCTCGGTCAGGAGGCCGAGACGCGAGGCGTCGGCGGCGCTCATGGGCCGGCCGGTCAGCAGGATGCGCTCGGCGGCGGAGGCCCCCATCCGCCAGGCTCCGACGGCGGCGAGCACGGGCGGGAAGACGCCGAGCTTGATCTCGGGGCAGCCGAGCCGGGCGCCCGGGGTGGCGAACAGGAAGTGGCAGGGCAGGGTGAGCTCGAAGCCGCCGCCCAGGCACTGTCCCTCGATCAGGGCCGCCACCGGCACCGGGTAGTCCGCCAGTTGCCGGATCAGGCGGTGGAAGGCGGCGAGCATGCCGGGAGCCTGGTCCTTCCGGTGCTCCTCGACCGAGGCGCCGTAGGAGAAGTTGCCGCCGGCACCCCGGAGCACGACGAGCCGCAGCTCGGGCCGGGCCTCGTGCTCCTCCAGGGCCGCGGCGAGCTCGCCCATCATCTCGGAGGTCAGCACGTTCCCCTTCGGGCGGTCGAGGAGGAGGCGCAGGACCGTGCCCTCCTCGAGCGAAGCGACCCGGATCGTTCGGTGGCGCTCCGCGGTGGCGGCCGGGCTCATCGACTCCCCTCGATCTCGACGGTCAGCGCCGGCTCGGCCTCGGAGCGCTCTTCGGCCGCCAGCCGGGTGCGGGCGCCCTCGGGCAGGACTTCGCGGACCAGGGCGGGATCGAACCGGCGGCCCTCGGCCACCGCCCGGCGCAGGGCGGCGAAGTCGATCTCCCGCGCGCCCTTGTCGCCGTAGTGGAACGCCGCGAAGCCGGCGGCGGCCTCGGTCGTCATGTTGAGCGACAGCCAGGAGCGGTTGGTCTCGCTGTTGGCGTACCAGTGCTCGAGCTTCTTCTTGCGCAGGCTCTCGAGGGTCTTGCGAGTGCAGTCCGGGAAGGTGTGGAGAAGGCGGGTGACCATGCGATCGACCGCCGCGTCGAGGGGCGCGAGGTCGACGGTGAGGCCGGCCGCCAGCTCCTTGGCCGCCTGCCGCGCGACCCCCGTCTTCCACTCGCCGTAGACGATCTGCCCCGAGCCGTCGATCCAGCGGTCGGTCACCACCAGCGGGTTGGGGACGAAAGCACCCTCCGGTGAGCGGTACACCGCCACCACCTCGTTGACCAGGCCGAGGCGATGGGCCTTGTAGGCCGACCAGGGCTCGCAGAGCACCAGGCTCTCGGCGGCATGGCCGAAGCCGACGTAGAGGTGCAGGAAGTCGGTCGAGCCGCCGTCCGGGGCCGAGCCGTGAACGGGGCCGGCCTGGCCGAAGGAGGCGGTGTCGGCGGCGAGGGTGAAGTCGCACGCCATGCCGATTTCCTGGCCGCCGGCGATCCGGAGCCCGTTGACTCGGCAGACCACCGGCTTGTCGCACAGGAGGATCGAGGTCACCATGTCGTTGAACAGGCGCATGTACTGGAGGTACTCGTGGGGCCGTCCGGCGTAGTAGGTGGCGTACTCCTCGGTGTTGCCGCCGGTGCAGAAGGAGCGCTCGCCGGTACCGGTGAAGACCACCGCCACGGCGCGGCGATCGGCGCTCGCGCGGCGGAAGGCGAGGATCACCTCGCGCGCCATGTCGGTGGTGTAGGAGTTGAGCTGGCGCGGGTTGTCGAGGTGGATCCAGACCTGATGGAGGTCGCGGACGGGGGCGCCGTCGCGGCCGAGGACGGGGCGCGTCTCGTAGCGGACGTGCTCGAAGACGTAGCCGGGGTCGAGGTCGTGGTTCTTGAGGTCGGTCATGATCTGGCAAGTTCCTTTCGAAGCGGCAGAGCTCTCCCGCGCGAGGGTGGGAAGGGGAACGAGGGGTTGCGGGGGTGCTCCATGTCAGGTCTCCGGATGGAGCACCATCCGGCGGGCGAGGCGGTGGTTCGCCATGTCGTCCAGGAGGCGGTTGAGCTCGGACATGGGGGCGTGGTCGAGCATCGGCGAGAGGCTCACCCGGCCGTCGTAGATCAGGTCGAGCACCGCCGGGTACGCCTCGGGCGGGCAGCCCCAGGTGCCGTGGACGGTGGCGTCGAACGCCATGAGATTCGACAGGCGGACCGAAAGCGACTCCGGCGTGTAGCCCACCTGCACCAGGGTCGCCGCCCGGTCGAGGAGGGCGAAGGCCAGAGCCTGGCCGGCGGCCGTGCCGCTCGCCTCGAAGATCCGCAGGCGCAGCGACGGGATCTGCCACTCGCGGGCCAGGCTGCGGATCTCCTTGCGCACCTCCTTGGCCGGCCGGTCGGCGACGCCGACGGCGTGCTCGGCCCCCAGCTCGCGGGAGCGCTCGAGGGCCGCGGGCGCTACGTCGCAGGCCACCACCCGGGCGCCCAGGGCGCGGGCGATCTGCACCAGGAAGCCGCCCACTCCGCCGGTGCCCACCACGACGGCCAGGTCGCCGGCGGCGAGGTCGGCGCGCACCGTCGCCTGGTAGGCGGTGGAGACGGCGTCGGCCACCACCGAGAGCTCGTCCAGGGCGAAGCCCGCCGGCGCCTGGTCGAGGGACACCAGGGGGCCCGCCGGCACCAGCAGATGGCTCGCGAAGCCGCCGTGGATGTCGTTTCCGGGCATCCGCTGGTCGGGGCAGGCGTTGCCCCGCCCGGCGCGGCAGAACTCGCACTCGCCACACGGCAGCACCGCCGGCACCAGCACCGGCTTGCCGAGCAGGTGGCCGGCGCCCGCGCCGGCCCCGATCACGGTGCCGGTGATCTCGTGGCCCAACACCAGGGGCAAGGGGTGGCGCGGCGGCACCGAGCCGTCGGCGAACCCCAGGTCGGTGTGGCACAGGCCGCAGGCCGAGACCTCGACCAGCGCCTCGCCGGGGCCGGGCTCCGACAGCTCCAGGCTCCGCTTCACCAGGGGCCGGTCCGGCGTCTCCAGGAAGTAGCCTTCCGCCATCATCCGCAACCGCCCTCCTTTTCGGGGGTTTGGAAGTCCGATGGGGAAAGTTTAGGTGAACGATCGTTCGTTCACAACTACCCGGAAGGGTGGGATCGATACGAGGGAGAGAAAGGAAGGGGAAGG
The DNA here is from genome assembly GCA_963739795.1 of uncultured Acidobacteriota bacterium. Lineage (GTDB taxonomy): Bacteria > Acidobacteriota > Thermoanaerobaculia > Multivoradales > DATKCC01 > CAVUBL01. The sequence goes on from CAVUBL010000021.1 coordinate 73,867, forward strand.
GCGGTCGCCCTTCCCCCTCGGCAAATCGCGACTGCCTAGCCTGGAAAATTCAAGATCCGGCTACTGCGAGCCGTCTCGTGAACAGTCCAGGCTAGCCGTTGGGATCCATCCCGGGACCGGCGTCCGCGCAGGCGGTGCACTGCCAGTCGCCCGGCGCCGGCTTGCTCCCGGTGCTCACCTGGGCGGGTGCCGTTCGCGAGTGGACGACCATCGCCGGGCCTCCCGGCAAGGGTAGACCCAGGAAATCGTCGACCCAGTGCCAGACCACGGACCAGAACGAGCTCGCGACGGGTGGGCCCGACATCGGCCCGGCCGGCTGCGCATGGAGCACAGCGGGCGCGAGCAGCAGGATGGTGACCACCACGACGCACGCGGAATGCCTGAGATGGCTACGACTCATGTTCGCCTCCTGTAAGAGGCGGGTCGTCGGCCGGCCTCCGAGGCCGGTTCGCCCGCCTCGGTCAACTCGGTCCGGGGACCGTCGCGGCGGCCCCTACGCGTCGGACTCGAAGCGCAGGGCCGGGTTGCGGCGGGCGTGGTGGAGGTAGCGGGCGACCTGCTGCACCAGGGAGACGGTGGCCGCGTCCCGTTCGATCGCTTGCTGCACGATGGCCAGTGCGGCGAGGGCCTCGCGGTGGACGTCGCGGGAGGCGAAGATCTGCACCATCCGGCCGGCGAGCTCGCGGGCCTCCCCGAAGCGCTCGGTGGCGAGGTAGAGCTCGGCGAGGTCGAGGGCTACGAGGGCGGCGTCATAGCCGGTCCCGGCTTCGACGAAGCCCTCTATCGCGCGCTGGAGGGCGGCCTCCGCCACCGAGTCCTGGCGGAGCTGACGGCTGATCAGGCCCTCGGTCCAGAGGAGCCGGAGGCGGTCGATGGGTGCCCCGGTCCGCACCGCGAGCTTGCGCACCTCACGGAGCATCTTGCGCGCCTCCAGGGGATTGCCGGCCTCGCCCAGGTAGAGGGCCAGGTTGTTCTTGAGGCAGAGCAAAGCCCGGGGCTCGCGCTCGGCGTCGACCCGGGTCGCGGCCTCCTGGAGGAGAGCGATCGCCTCCTCGAGGTGGTCCATTTCCCGGTACACCAGAGACTTGCTGATCAAGGCCCGACCCTGCTGGTGGTCGTCCCCGGTCGCCCGGTACAGCTCGAGCGCCCAGTCGATCGCCGCGACTGCTTCCTCGAAGCGGCGTTGGTCCCGAAGGTACGAGGCCTTGAGGTGGAAGAGGGTCGCCGCCTCGCTCGGATCGCCCGTGCCCCGGGCGTGGAACCCTTCGGCGATCTCGAAGGCCTCGGAGACGCTCCGCAGGTCGGAGCGGATCCGCCGGCAGTTGGCGATGTAGGCCCAGGCCTCGGCCTTGAGGTCGTTGAGCAGGGCCGGGCCGTGGGTCGCGCGGTCCAGCCGGTAGGTGACGGCGAGGGCGAGCTCGGCGAGCTCCTCGGCCCGGGCCGGCTCCTCGGACCAGATCCGCCGGCACTCGGCCAGCAGGAGCTCGGCGAGGCCGTAGGTCTGGTAGCGCGGGGAGTTGTCCACCAGGATCGCCCGCCGGCCGGGCGGGTGGTCCTCGAGCTCGGCCCACAGGGCCGGGGCGCCGGCCCGCTCGCGCTCGATGGCGAGGCCGGTGGTGCGGAGCTTCTCGGCGACCGCCCGGGTCACGCCCTCGTAGGCGCCGGGGGGCACCTCGAAGCGGCGGGTGCCGAACATCGTGTCGTAAAGGGACTGGGCCTCGGGCCCGAGCTCCGCCAGCTTCGCCCGGCACTCGGCGCACAGGAACAGGTGCCAGGCGACCTCGAACGTCTCCTCGCGGGAGAGGTTCCGGTCGGCCCAGCGGGCGAGGGTCTCTCGCTCAAGGTGGTCGTCGCTCATGATCCTCCCGATCCTCCTCTCCGTCCGTCTCGATCGGCTCGGTCGTTTCGTCGAGGGCGGCCAGGGCCTGGCGCCGACGCTCGGCCAGGAGCGTCGCGCAACCCCGTTCCACCGCTCGGAGCAGCCGCCCCTCCATGTCTGGCGGGCGGCTGCAGCGGAGCTGGACCTCCAGCACCGCTTCGTCGAGGATCGGCACGGCGTCGTCCGGGCTCACGCCGAAACGACGGAAGAGGGCTTCGAGGCGGGGAGCGAGGCGCCGCAGCAGCTCCGCCAGGTTCCCGTCTCGCGCATCTCCGGGGGTCATGGGCCTTCATTCTACGCTGCTCGGCCCGATCCCGGCCTCTTGGCCTCCCGTCGACGATGTCCGAGTCTAGAACAAATACATCTTCTAACGCAAATAGATTCGTCGAGACGGGATCTGTAGCAGAGACTTTATCGCCTCGTCAGGGATCTCGACGCGACGAGATGGCCGCGCGCCGCCGAGGGCCGGGGTCCGCGCCGGGACCAGGCCGTCGGCACCGGGGATGGCGAGATCGGAGAGCACCAGGTCGAAGGTCCGGTGCCCCGTCACCCAGACGCCCTCCAGGCCGTAGGGCAGGGCGCTCAGGGGGAGCGGTGCTACCGGGGAACAGGTGGGAAGGGCGGCGAGGAAGCCGACGAGACCGCCGGCCAGCGGCCCGTACCAGACCGCCGTGAGGAGGGCGCAGAGCCCGCCGAAGACCAGGTGGACACCGGGGATGACCTCCTCGAACCGGCGAGGGCGCTCAAGCGCCGGCTTGCGCAGCGACCACCGACTCGACGTACGCTCGGTCGGCGGGGCTCATGCGCAGGAACTCCACTCCGACCTCGTGCTCGCCGCGCTCGCGCTCGCGCTCGTAGACCACTCGGCTGTCGGCCCGGACCACCCGCTCGCCGAGGGCGATCAACATCTCCATCAGGGAGCCGAAGCCCACCGGCTCAGGGCTCAGGAACATGCAGCCGCCGGAGCCCAGGACCTGGGTGCGGGTGAAGTCTTCGAACTGACGCTGGAAGGGCTCGGGGTCGAGCACGCGCACCAGCGAAGGCCGGTCGATGGGGACTCTGGGGTAGCGTCGCTTCTGTCGATAGGGCATGAGCGTCTGTCTCCGGCTTCTTGAGATCTGCGTATGAACATAGAAGTATAGCCGAGTTCCGTTGTCAAGGGCCGGCGGCCGCGTGGGGCCGCCGGCCCGGGTAGACTGCCTCTTCTCATGGATGCGCAAGCGCCCGTGCGCGGCTTCATCCTCCAGCCGACCTATCGCATCGAGCGGGGGCGGCCGGTGGTGCATCTCTACGGTCTCCTGGAGACCGGCGAGAGCTTTCTCGTGCGCGACCGGCGCCAGGTGCCGGCGTTCTATGTGCTGGAGCGGGACCGGGAGCGCGTCGTCGAGACGGCCCAGGGGGTGGGCCCGTTCCGGCTGGTGGAAAGCGATCGCGTGAGCTTGCGGGGCGAGCCGGTGACCCGGGTGGAGGTTGCCAAGCCGTCCGATGCCCCCCGGGTCCGGGACCGCCTCCACAAGAGGGGCCTGGTGACCTTCGAGGCCGACGTGCGCTTCGCCGTGCGGTATCTCATCGACCGGGGGATCCGGGGGTCGCTCGAGATTCGGGGCGAGTCCCGGCCCGGGTCGGGGGTGGACCGGGTGTTCGAGGACCCGGACGTGGCGCCGGCCGACTGGGTGCCCCGGCTCGGCGTGCTCTCCTTCGACATCGAGACCGACCCGGAGGCGGAGCGGCTGCTGTCGATCGCGCTCTGGGGCTGCGGCGCGGCGGAGGTGCTGATGCTTTGCCCGGAGGGGGCGTCGCGGCCGGCCGGGTCGGTGCGGGTGGCGGGCTTCGGAACCGAGGCCGAGCTGCTGGCCGGCTTCGCCCACCGGGTGCGCGAGATCGATCCGGACGTCCTGACGGGCTGGAACGTGATCGACTTCGACCTGGCGGTGCTGGCCCGCCTCTCCGAGCGCTGGGGCGGGGTGCTCGAGCTCGGCCGCGGGCCGGGCACGGTCCGGCTTGCGCGGGGGTTCCGGCGCGGGCCGTCCCACGCGTCGGTGCCGGGCCGGATTGTCCTCGACGGCATCCAGCTCCTGCGCGGCGCCTCCATCCGGATGGAGAGCTACGCCCTGGACGCCGTGGCCCGAAAGGTCCTGGGCGAGGGCAAGACCCACTCGGCGGGCGAGGGCGGGCGGGAGATCCTCCGGCTCTTCGAGGAGGACCGGCCGGCGCTCGCCGAGTACAACCTGACCGACGCGCGGCTGGCGCTCGAGATCCTGGAGCACTTCCAGCTCGTGGAGCTGGCGGTCGAGAGGAGCCGTCTGACCGGTCTGCCGCCGGAGCGGTTGGGGGCCTCGATCGCGGCGTTCGACTTCCTCTATCTCTCGGAGCTCGGGCGCCGGGGGGTGGTCGCGCCCACGGTGGGCTCCGGGGGCGAGGAGCCCGGCGAGACAGCGGGGGGACACGTCCTCGAGCCGCGGCCCGGCCTCTACGAGAACGTGCCGGTGTTCGACTTTCGGAGCCTGTACCCGAGCCTGATCCGGACCTTCGGGATCGATCCGCTGAACCACGTGGCGAAGGCGAATGCGGGCCGGGGAGAGGGGGACGGAGACGAGGACCTGGTGGTTGCCCCCAACGGCGCCGCCTTCCGGCGCCGGGCGGGGATCCTGCCGGCGATGCTGGACGAGCTGTTCCCGCGTCGCGAGGCCGCCCGGCGTGCCGGGGACCCGGTGACGAGCTACGCCATCAAGATCCTGATGAACTCCTTCTACGGTGTGCTGGCGACCTCGGCCTGCCGATTCCACAGCCCCCAGATCGCCAACGCCATCACGGGCTTCGGCCGGGAGGTCCTGCTCTGGACCCGGGACCGGATCGCCGCCCGTGGCCACCGGGTGCTCTACGGCGACACCGACAGCCTCTTCGTCGAGTCCGATCTCGCGGGGGTGGACACGGCGCGGGCCTTCGCCGAGGGACTCGCCGCCGACCTCAACCGGGAGCTCGCCGAGTGGATCGCCGGGCGCTGGCGCGTGGAGAGCCGCCTGGAGCTGCGGTTCGAGCGGCTGTACCTGAAGCTCCTGCTACCTTCGCGGCGTCACGGCGGCCGGGGCGCCCGCAAGCGATACGTGGGGCTGGTCGAGGAGGGGGGCGAGCGGCGCACGGTCTTCACCGGCATGGAGGTGGTGCGGCGGGACTGGACCGAGCTCGCGCGGCGGGTCCAGCAGGAGCTCTACGAGCGCCTGTTCGGAGGCGGGGAGGTGGAGCCGTACCTGCGCCGGGTGCTGGCCGAGCTCGAGGCCGGCGAGCTGGACGACCTCCTGGTCTACTACAAAGGGCTGCGCAAGGACCCGAAGGAGTACACGTCGACCACCCCGCCCCACGTGGCCGCGGCGAGGAAGCTCTCGGGGTCCGGTCCCGGACGTGATGGCCTATGTCGTGACGGTGGCGGGCCCCGAGCCGGCCGCCGAGCGCGACCACGCGTTCGACTACGGGCACTACGTGGAGAAGCAGATCCGTCCGGTCGCGGAGCCGGTTCTCGAGCTGGTGGGGGTGGGCTTCGACGCCCTGACCGGCCGGGGCGAGCAGCTCGGGCTGTTTTGATTGGATTACCTACCTCACCCTTTCCCTCCCTCGCGGGGGGCGAGGGACGCCCGCTTCCGCCCTGGATTCCCGGTGATTACCCTAGCAGCGCCCCGATCCCCTTCCCGCGCGGCCGTGGAGAATTCCGCCGCGAGAGTCAATTGCCTGTCTCTCTCCAGGTGCCACCCTCGTGGTGGTGACCCCTCCTCCAAGTGCCACCCTCTTGGTGGTGGCTGCGGGTTCCGCCGCTCGGTGGGGGACGTTGCGCGACTCCGCGAGCACTGGATCAGGCGAGGTGGGCCGCTCGGAGGACCGCGAGGGCCTGGGCGAGGGAGGTCTCGGGAGGACCGGAGGTGTCGATCCGGTCGAGGACGGCGGCGGTCTCGGCCGACGACGGCTCCCAGCGCCCGGCGAGGGCCTGGTAGACCGCCCAGTCGGCGTCGGAGACGTCGAATCCCGCCCCCACTCCCATCGGAGTGCCACCCTCTTGGAGGTGACTCCCCCGAGTGCCACCCTCTTGGTGGTGACGGCGGGACTCTCCGCGCTCACCGAGGCGCCGGAAGATCTCTTCCGCGGGCGCTTCGCAGACCAGAATGCGGGCGGGAACACCCCAGGCTCGGGCCGCCGCCAGATACTCCCGACGCCGGGCCTCCTCCCGGAATCCCGCGTCCACCACGACGCGTCGCCCGCGGAACAAGAGCTCCTCGGCGCGCTCCAGGCAGACGGCGTACGTTCGCTCGGTCCATTCGGGGGAGTAGATCCCCCGGTCCACCGCCGCGGCGGCGCTCTCCTCGGGAGCGACGCCTGCCAGCTCTTTGCGCACCGCGTCCGAGCGCACCACCTCGAAGCCCGCTGCGCCCGCGAGCCCCGCGGCGAGGTGGCTCTTGCCGGTGCCCGGGAGGCCGGCCGCGAGGACGAGGCAAGGACGCTCGCCGGGGTCCGCGAGCTCGCCCAGGGCCAGGAGGAAGTGGGCGCGGGCTCGCTGCAGATCCTGCCAGCGCTGCCCCGCAGGGATCTCGGAGGCGCCGAGGGCGAGGCTCTCGACCTTGCCCCGGACCACGGCGCGGTAGGCGGTGTAGTAGGGCAGGAGCGGCCGGCCGGCGTCGTCGTTCGCGGCGTCGAAATAGGCGTCGACGAGGACCTCCGACAGGTCGCTGCGGTGATGGAAGAGCAGGTCCATGGCGAGGAAGGCCAGGTCCGAGACCGGGTCCGCATAGCGCAGGCGGACGTTGAACTCGATGCAGTCGACGATGACGAGATCGTCGGGAGGTGTGCGTCCGGGGAAGGCGTAGACGTGGTCGAGGTGAAGATCGCCGTGGGTGTCCCGGGCCACGCCGGGGCGGGCCCGGGCGTCGATCAACCCGCGGTGGCGGGAGAGCTCGGCCTCGGTGAGATCGCGCAGGCGGTTCCAGACCGCCTCGCTCATCGTCTGCCCCCGGAAGGGGCGGGTCTGGTCGAAGTTCTCGCGCGCGTTGCCGGCGACCACCTCGAAGCGGGCCCAGCGCGCGACCTCGGGGCCGCTCGCCGCGCGCTGGTGGAAGTCGGCCAGGCGGCGCGCGAGGGTCCCGAGGAGGCCCGGCTCGAGCTTGCCGCGCCCGAGCCGGGAGCGAAGGGTCGCCTCGTCGGGGAGGCGTCTCATCTCGACCGCGTACTCGATGGCCGGGCCGTCGCCTCCAACCTTGAGGCCTCCGCGCCGCCGCACGATCGGCACCACGCCGAGGTAGACCGACGGCGCGAGGCGCCGGTTCAGGCGCACCTCCTCCTCGCAGTCGATCCGGCGGAGCTTGAGGGTGGTGAAGTCGAGGAACCCCAGGTCGACCGGCTTCTTGACCTTGTAAGCGCGCTCGCCCGCCAGGAAGACCACCGAGATGTGGGTTTGCACCACGGTGATCTCCCCGGCGCCATGGGGATAGGCCGCCGGGTCGGTCAGGGCCTCGATCAGGTCCCCGAGCTCGATGGCGCCCTCCCGCGGATCATTCGAGACTCGGCTTGCCCGCCGCGAGGCTCCACTTGCCGGCGCCGTGGGCGGCGATGAACAGGAAGACGAAGCAGTAGACGACGGCCAGCTCGCCGCGGTTGACGATGGGCCAGAACCCGCCGGAAGCGTGCTGCATGAAGTAGGCGACGGCCATCTCGCCCGAGGCGATGAAGGCGGCCCAGCTCGCGAAGAGCCCGAGGGCGATGAGGAGCCCGCCGAAGAGCTCGATCAGGCCGGCCAGCGCAAAGAGAAGATGAGCCTGGTCCCACGACACGCTGGCGCCGTGGCCGTCGATGCCACCGAGGAGGCCGAAGAGCTTCTGGGCGCCGTGACAGGCGAAAAGAAGGCCCACGATGAACCGCATGAGGGCGTAGAGCGGGTCCGAATACTTCCCCAACCACTTGTTCATGGGAGTTGCTCCTTTCCGGATCGGTGGATTGGCCACGCACCCGCCAGGCCGGTGGCGGCGAGGGCTCTCCTAGCCTGGAAAATTCATGATCCGGCTACTGCGAGCCGCAATTGCACGCAATCTCGAGTCGTGCTCGCTCTTCGCTCCTCAACGTACGTTCGAGTACGCCTGCGTCGCTCATCGCTGCGCTGCCCCGATCTCACGCACACTTGCGGCTCTCGCTACGCCGTCTCGTGAATAGTCCAGGCTAGGGTCTTCGCCACGAGGAGCGGCTGGGAGTGCAGGGTTCGCGGGCATGCTACCAGAGCGCCACGTGGGCGCGGTCAGCGGCTGCGACGGATGCGCCAGCGCGCGACCACGCGATCTCCGCGCACCGCGTGGAGGGTGTCGAAGCAGGCCGCGGCGAGGCAAGCGTGATTGGGCAGGATGCGAAGGCGCGAGCCCAGTGGGAGCGGCGCGTTGAGAACGCCGTGCTCTTGAGAGAGCGACTTGATCCAGACGTCGCTCCTCCAAGTGCCACCCTCTTGGTGGTCGCCCTCCTCGTGATCGAAGATCCGGCCGAACGTGCGCGGCTCGACCCACTCCGGTCCCGGGTCTTTGGAGAGGGCGAGAGCGCCAGCGTCGATCACCGCGTGGTCCGCCCCCGGCTGGCAGGAGACGACGGTCGCGAGGACGCTCAAGGCGCAGTCGGCCGGAGCACACGAGCCGATCGCGACCTGCGTGAGGTCGTAGTACACGTAGTTGCCCGGCCGGGTCTCGGTGACCCCGTCGAGGCCCTCGGCGGCGGCCATCCCTGGGGTCGAGCCCACGCTCACCTCGGGCACCTCCAGCCCCGCGGCCCGGAGCCTCTCGGCGAGTCCGGCCATGGTCTCCCGCTCCTCCTCGGCGGCCCGCGCCGCCTCGAGGCGCGAGCGCGCTTCGTAGGCCTGGCCCGAGTGGCTGAGGAGGCCGTCGAAGATCAGGCGAGGCGAGGCCTGGATCGCCCGGACGAGGCGCTCGGCACGGTCCGACGCCGGGTCGACCCCTGCCCGGTGGTAACCGGCGTCCACCTTGATCCACAGGTGGACCGGGCTCCGGCTGCCGCGAGCCGCCTCTTCGACCCAGCCGACGGCCTCCGGAGAGTCGACGACCAGGCGCAGCGTGACTCGCCGAGCGAGCTCCAGGGCTTCGGCCAGGTGGCTCGGGACCACCGGGAACGCCCAGGTCAGGTCGTCGAAGCCGTGGTCCGCGAAGACCCGGGCCTCGGCCAGGGTCGACACGGTCAGGCCCCGGGCCCCGAGGGTGCGCTGCCGGCGGGCGATCTCGACGCACTTGTGCGTTTTGACGTGGGGGCGGAGGGCGACGCCGAGGGCGCGCGCCCGTGAGGCCATGGCCGAGAGGTTGCGCTCGAGGCGGTCGAGGTCGACCAGCAGCGCGGGGGTGGGCAGGGCGGAGAGGAGTGCGTCCCCCTCCGCCGGTGGCCGCCTAGTGTGCTCCAGCCTCGGTGCCTCCGGTGTCGTGGTCCGTCGCGTGAGGCTCGTCGCCGCCCGGCTCCATGCCCTCGCCGGTCCCCTCGTGATGGTGCTCTTCGGCGCCCGCGGTCAGCTCGGCGTAGCGCGCCGGTGTCATCGTCGGGAGAGCCTGGACGAAGGCCACGATGTCCCAGATCTCCTGGTCGGTGTGGGTGCGGCCGAAGGAGGGCATCCCGGTCATCTTGACGCCGTGCTTGGTGATCCAAAAGATCTCCGCGGCGCTCATGTCACGGACCGATCGCACCAGCTCGGGGGCGTGGGGGTTGAGGCCCTTGTGGATCTCCGACTCCTCGACGCCGGGCCCCACGTGGCAGACCTGGCAGTTCTCCTTGTAGTGGGCGGCGCCCGTGGCGAGCATCGCGGGGTCGGAGAGATCCGGTGCCTGGATTCCCGCGGCTTGGCGTTCGACCGAGTTGTCCATGGTGGTGTGCAGGGCCCAGCGCACCAGGTGGGTGTGGGGCGCGTCCGCCGCCACGTTGTAGGCACCGGTATAAACGACGGCGAGGCAGATCGCGGCCAGGACGACGAAGACCGCGACGACGGTGACGATGACTCGCATGGCTCTCCTTCCGGGGATCGGTTGATCGACGGGACGCGTCGGTGCGTCGGCGTCCCGTTCAAGATGCAGTGGCGATGCCAGGAGCTTACCGCTTGTTACCCAGGCCGTGCTTCTTGAGGAAGTAGGAGATGTTGCGCTCGTCGATGCCCAGGAGCTCGGCCGCCCGCCGGCGCACGCCGCCGGCTCGCTTGAGGGCGGTCTCGAGCAGGCGGCGCTCCTCGGCCAGAAGCGAGGCGCGGAGATTCAGCTCCGGCGACTCGCCGCGCAGGGAGCGCACGTCGGCCGGGAGGCTCGACGGGCTCAGCCGCTCCCCCTGCTCGAGGACGACTCCCCGTTCGATGACGTTCCGGAGCTCGCGCACGTTCCCGGGCCAAGGGTAGGCCTCGAGCGCCCGAAGGGCCTCGGGCTCGATCTCGTGGAGGGTCTTGCCCACCTGTGCCGTCGCTTCCGCCAAGAACGCCCGGGCGAGGACGCTCACGTCCTCGGGGCGTTCGCGCAAGGGGGGGATGTAGATGGTCATCACGTTGAGGCGGTAGAAGAGGTCGGCTCGGAAGCGGCCCGCTTCGACCTCGGCGGCGAGGTCGGAGTTCGAGGCCGAGATCAGGCGGACGTCCACGCTGGTCGGCCGGCTGTCGCCGACGCGCTCGAAGCGGCCGTCCTGGAGCACCCGGAGCACCTTGGCCTGCGCCACGGCGGGCAGGGCGTCGACCTCGTCGAGGAGCAGCGTGCCCTCGTGGGCGATCTTGAAGCGCCCGACCCGGTCCTCGAGGGCGCCGGTGAAGGCGCCGCGGCGGTGGCCGAAGAACTCGCTCTCGAAGAGGTCGGTGGGGATCGCGGCGCAGTTGACCGGCACGAAGGGGCCCGAGGCGCGGCGGCTCCGCCGGTGGATGTGCTTGGCCACCTCCTCCTTGCCGGTGCCCGACTCGCCCATCAAGAGCACCGAGGTGTCGGTGGGGGCCACCATCTCGGCCATCTCGAGGACCTGGAGCCAGCCCTCGCTGCAGCCGAGGGGGCGGTCGCGGTCGGGGCCTGCGGCGCGGCTGCGGTCATGGCTGCGTAGGAAGGCGAGCTCGCGTTTGATGCCAGTCTGGCCGAGGGCCCTATCCAGGACGACCATCAGCTCCTCGGGGTCCACGGGCTTGAGCAGGTAATCGACGGCGCCGAGCTTCAGGCACTCGACGGCCGACGACACCGTTCCGTGACCGGTCAGGACGATGACCGGCAGCTCCGGCTCCTTGGCGCCGAGGCGGCCGAGGAGAGAGACGCCGTCCTCGCCGGGCATCTTGAGGTCGCTGATCACCAGGTCGGCGCCGTCAAGATTCTCTGTGCGCAGGGCCTCCTCGGCGCCGCCGGCGGTGCGCACCTCGTAGCCGCGGCGCCCCAGGAGGGTCGCCAGGGAGTCGCGAACATAGGGCTCGTCGTCGACGACGAGAACGGTGGCGCGGGGGGATCGGGGCATGGCGTCTCGTCCGGTCGGTCAGGATTCTTGGGTCGGTGACGGGGCGGCCTCGGCGCCCGCCGGCTCGGCCGACTCTGCCGGCTCGGCAAGTGGCAGCCGAATGGTGACTGAGGCTCCGCCCTCCTTTCGGTTGACACCTTCGATGGTGCCCTCGTGCTCGGCGACGATGCCGTGGCAGACGGCGAGCCCCAGGCCCGTCGAGCCGCGGGTGGAGAAGAACGGCTCGAAGAGGTGCTCGAGGGCTTCGGTCGAGAAGCCCGGACCGCCGTCGGCGACCTCGAGGAGGGCTCCACCGTCGGCGAGCGCTGTGACCACGAGGACCTCGCCGCCCGTAGGCTGCGCCTGGCAGGCGTTGAGCACCAGATTCAGGGCGAGCTGGCGGAGGGTCGTCGGGTTGCCCTGGACCGGATGGTCGGTTCCCAGGCCCAGCTCGGGCCGGAGGGCGACGCTGTCGTACCTCTTGTCGGCGCGGACCAGGCCGAGGGTGTCGGCGACCACCGCGTCGAGGTCGACGGGTTGGCTGGCGGCCCGACCGGGCTCGCCGAACCGCAAGATCTGACGGACGATCCCGGCCACACGCTCGAGGCCCTCGCGGACCTTGGGCACCAGGGATCGGGCGTCCCGCGAGTCCCCCCGGGCGAGATCCTCGTCGAGCAACGCCAGGTAGTTGCGCATCCCTTCGAGGGGGTTGTTCACCTCGTGCGCTATGCCCGCTGCCAGGCGCCCGACGCTCGCCAGGCGCTCACTGTGGCGTACCTGTCGCTCGAGCTCGCGGACCTGGGCCTGGTGGCGGCTTTCGGCTTCGGCGCGCGCGGCCCGCCGGACCTGGCGGAAGGCGAGGAGGCCGAGGATGAGGGTTAGGCTCATGACCGCGAGGTTGAGGACGACGGTCGTCCGATAGCGACCTGCGAGGCGCTCGAGAGAACGCACCAGGCGGCCGCCGTCCTCGCGGCGCACCAGGGTCCAGTGGATCGGGGGCGTCCAGCGCGGATCGGAGACCGGGACCCGCACGGTGAGTCGATCGCCGTCGCGGCTCGAAGTCGGGCGGGCACTGGCCGCGGTTTCGAGGGTGAGGCGCCCCCCCAGCCCGGGGGCGGCGCTCTCCAGGAGGCGCACCGGGTCGATCAGGGCTTCGATGGATTCGCCCTTCTTCTTGGTGGTCGCCGAGCCCAGGGGCCAGGTGACTCGCACGAGGCGCCCGGCACCGACGGAGTCGGCGCTCAGCGGTCCGTCCGGTGGCAGGAGCACCGGCATCCCCTGGCGGCGGCCCGCCGAGACCACGGCTCGGCCGGAGGATGCCTCCACCTGGACCCGCTCGACGGACGGATGGGCCTCGAGGAAGAGGATGATCGAGCCCTCGATGGCCAGGCGGCTCCAGCGGCGGGTCACCGGATCGGAGGTGGAGAGGGCTGCGGGAGCCCGAGAGAGGGGCGGTGAGTAGGAGAGGAAGATGAAGTCCCCGCGCAGAGTGGCCAGAGCCGCCTCCAGGGCGCGGGCGTGGGCGCCGGTCTGGAGCTCGAGCTCCTGCAGGGCTAGGCGCCGGGCCTCGTCTCGCGCCGCGAGGATGCCCCAGACGGCGACGCCGTTGACCGTCAGAAGGATCGCCAGGAGTAGGCCGCTGACCTGGATCTCGGACGGGGGACGCCGGAGGAGGCGAAGCGAGGTCATAGTTCCTAAGAGCCGCGAAAGATCTTGCAGCGTAAGGGCTTCTCGGCGGGCTGTCAAGATCGGCAGCGAGAGGATGGGTCATCGGGTTCATATCCCCTACGCTCCCCATCGAGCGCTGTCGAGGTCTCCGGGCAGCACTCGGCCTCTGCTGCTCTAGGTGTCAACCCTATGGAGGCTTTCGGCGGCTGGAGTCGAGATTCGACGCGACTTCCATGCCCATCCGCTCACTCAGTTCTGTGATCCCGACCCCAGAGGGCGGGGAAGATTGCGCCGAGCCAGGACGAGGCGAGGAGGATCCCGCCCAGACTCGAGACGAGCGCGTGGGCCGATACACATCGGCCCGGACCTTCGGCCGAGAAACGGGAAGGATCGAGATGGCGCCGAGCTTTCGGACCCCTGCGAGGTTATCCGGGAGCGTGATGGGGAACGAAGGGCCTGCCTGGCGGGAAGCTGCCCTCGGGGAAGGGTGGATCGGGGATCCCGGCGCGAAGGAGCTCCGCAGCGTACCGAAACGCGTCCTCGAAGAGGCGGTACGCCTCGCGGAGGTTCTTCCATCCGGCGGAGGTCCTCGTATGGAACCAAGGTCGCGGAGAGCGTGCGAGCTTCTCAGGCCGCTCATGGGGGTGGTGCCGCAAGATGGCAGGGACTCCGGCCGGACGAGTGCCGGCGTCTCGGTGTCGCAGTGCGGCTTGTTCCTCGATGGCTCGGATCATCGATCGAACCGCGTCCTGACGCTCGGCCGTCGAGAGGTGAAGCCAGCAAGGCAGAGGCGTGAGGGATACCTCCTCGTTCTGGGCGAAGTCGTCCTCGTCGACCTTTCGGCCCCAGCGGGAGGCGTGGTACTGAGCCGTTCGGTCGGGCCATTTTCCGAGGAGCCGCTCACCCTCGGTCAGAGCCCGGACGCAGTTTGCGCCCGGCCAATCCGAGGCTCGCTCGACGAGGTTCTCCTTGACCCCGTGCGCCAGGACGTAGCGAAATCGCTCGAGGAGGGCCTCCTCGTCGTCTTCGATCGGTATGGCGCTGTAGCGCTGTGCCCAGACGGAACCGGACCAGTCGTATAGGCGATTGACCTCCCGCGACAGCTTGGATTCGAAGTACTCCATGAACGCGGCCAACTGTCCCGCATCCCGCGGGGAGAGAAGGAGATGGAAGTGGTTCGAGGCAAACGTGAAGGCGTGGAGCAACATGCCGAACTTGCGTTGCGCTCGGCCCAAGGCCCCCAAGACGATCGCACGCAGCTCCTCGCAGGGACGCAGGAGGTAGCGCCCCTGGAAGGTGCGGTTCGTCACTTCGATCGGCAATCCTGGCGGTACGTGGCGTAGTGGTCGTGCCATCACATGATCTAGGACGCAAGACCGGACGGGAATCTCCCGCTGTGCACATTCTCGCCGGACCACCAGGCCACCATTGGGGCGGCACTTGGTGGTATCGCTGGTGGCGTCGCCACCATTGGGGTGGCACTTAGTGGAGGGGGCGAGGGGGCTGGTGGAGGGGGCGGGGGACTAGTGGGACGCGGGCTCGACCCGCGCTCCGTCCTCGATCCCCTCGCCGGGGTGGATGATGACCTGCTGGCCCGCCTCGAGGCCCTCGAGCACCTCGGCCTCGAGCTCCGATCGGTGGCCGATCCGCACCGGTGTCTCTACGGCCTTTCCGTCCCGGACCGCGAAGACCGCCCAACCTTCCGCCGCGCCCCCGTCCTCGCCGCCGCCCTCTCCGGCCTGCCCGGTGCCCGAGCCCTCCGCAGCGTCGTCCGAGTTGGGCGGCCGGAACAGCGCGCTCACCGGCACCTTGAGGACATCGTCGGCCTGCCAGACGATGACCCGCGTCTCTACCCGGTAGCCGTCCCCCAGCGCGCTTCTCGCTTGACGGGGGTCGGCAAAGTCGAGGATCACGTTGACCCGCTGCTCCTCCACTCCGAGGGCCGAGACCTTGGTGAACCCGTAGGGCTCGACCCGCCGCACGCGGGCTTCGAGCGGCTTCTCACCGCCCCAGCGCTCGACGCGCGCCGGATCGCCCGGGCGAATGCGCACTGCGTCCGTCGACAGATAGTCGGCCACGATCTCGAGGTCGCCGGGGTCGGCGACCTCCAGGAGCGGCTCGCCCGCCGGCACCACCGCAGAGCTCTCGTGGAGTCGCTGGAGCACTACGCCGTCGACCGGCGAGTGGAGGACGATCTCTGTCGCCCGCCGTTGCCCGCCCTCGCCGCTGCGCACGTCGAGGGTCGCTTGGGCCTGCTCGAGCTCGTGCCGGGCGCCCTCGACCGCGGACCCGGCGGCCGCGGCCGATTCGCCGAGGGTCCGCACCTGCGTCTCGGACTGGTCGAGGGTCTGCTGCGGCACCGCGCCGCCCGTGAAAAGCTCCCGCGTGCGGGCGAGCTCTTTGTCCGCCAGGGCGAGCTCGGAACGTACGCGTTGCTCGCCGGAGCGAGCCTGCCCAACCGCCGCGCGAGCCGTCCGGACCCTCGCCTCGGCCTCCCGGCGGGTGCGCTCGTCGAGCAGTGGCGGCTCGGCCGGCGCGAAGACGGCGAGGACGGTCTTCCCGGCTTCGACCGGGTCCCCGGGCTCGAGCTCGATCCGGAGCAACCGGCCGGCGACGGGTGCCGAAACCAGGTAGCGATGGCGCACCCGGGTCTTTCCCTCCTCCCCGAGCGTGACCTGGAGCGGCCCGCGCCCGACACGGGCGATGTCCACCGGCTCGGCCCGCGGCATGAGGGCGACCCCGAACAGGACGACCGCCACGACGGCGACCGACCCCCACACCACCAAGCGCTTCGTTCCGGGCTTCATTTCACTTGGGCTCCCATCTCGATCACTCCCTCGTCTTCAAGACGGCGATCAGGTCCAGCCGGTGGAGCCGCCGCAGCACGGCGAGCGCCGACAGCAGCGAGGCCACCAGCACGGTGGCGGCGGACAGTGCGTAGGTGCCCCGAGCCACGACCAGGGGGATCCGGTAGACCTCTGTGTCGTACGCCTGAGCCGTGTAGTATGCCAGGAGGTACCCGAGCCCCAGCCCGACCACCGTGGCCACCAGAGTGAGCACGGCCAGCTCGCCCAGCAGGATGTAGGCGATCTCCCCCTGCGTGAATCCGATCACCCGCAGGGTGGCGAGCTCGCGCGCCCGCTCGGACAGAGCCGTCCGCGCGTTGTTGTAGATCACGCCGAAGGCGATGATGATGGCGAAGACCACGTTGATCGTGCGCACGATGCCGACGTTCTCGGCCAGGGTTTCCCGGAAGCTCTCCAGGGCGGCTCGTTCGAGCATCACCCCGGCGACCGCCGGCGTCGCCTTGAGGCGGCGGAAGAGCTCGTCGACGGCGCTCGAATCGATCTCCAGGAAGGCCCCGGAGAGGGTTGGTGCCTCATGCATCAGCCGGTGGAGTGCGCCCGTCTCCATGTAGGCGGAGGTGCCGATGTAGTCCTCGACTACCCGTGCGAGGCGCACCCGGGCCGTCGGTCGCCGCCCCTCGAGCACCTCCACGGTCACGTCGTCTCCCGGTGCCACGTGGAGGATCTCCGCGAGCTTCGCCGACATCACCAGGCCGCCGGGGGGCAGCGTGACCACCCGCCCCGAGGCGTCGATGAGCCGGTTGAGGCGCCCCGCCGACTGCAGGCCCTGGATCGAGCCTTCGTGCGAGCGATACCCCACCCGCAGGCGCACGGGCACGGCGCGGAAGGGCTCGACGTCGAGGACCCCGGGCAGGCGCTGGAGCTCGTGGAGCGCGGCGGGCGAGGCCGGCCGCACGAAGGTCACCAGGGCGTCATAGCGCTGGGCCAGCTCGAACTGCAGCTCGATCATCCGGTCGATGGCGTCGTAGCTGAAATTTCCGACGATGATCATGGCGCCGCCGAAGGCGATTCCCACGATCGAGAGGAAGGCCCTCCCGGGCCGACGCTCCAGGTTGCGGAAGATGATCCGCGCCGGCTGCGAAAGGAACCGCCCAAGGCCCGCCCGCTCGACCCAGCTCCTCCGGAAGCGGGCCGGCGGCTCGGGGCGCATGGCCTCGGCCGGCGGCAGCCGCACGGCCCGGCGCACCGCCCCCAGGGCACCGACCACCGCGGCCGCCAGGCTCACCAGGGCCGCCGTGACCACGGTCCCTGGCAGCAACCGGTAGCGCAGGATCGGGAACTGGAAGAACTGCGTGTAGATCCGGGTCATCCCGACGCCCAGCCAGGTCCCGGCGAGGGTGCCCAGGACGATCCCCACCGCCGCCACCGCCAGCCCCCAGAGCACGTAGTGGCCGGCGATCGTTCGGTCGCGGTAGCCGAGGGCCTTCAGGGCCGCGATCTGCTCGCGCTCGAGCGCCACGATCCGCGAGAGCACCACGTTGAGCAGGAACGCAGCCACCCCGAGGAAGATGACCGGCACGATCGCGCCCATCCCGCGCAGAGACTGGAGCTCGCTCTCGAGGTACCAGTGGGAGGTCTGGCGGGCCCGGGGGACGGCACCGAGGCCGCCGTAGGGGCGGAGCAGTGTGTCCAGTCGGCTGATCACCTCGCCGACGTCGGCGCCCGCCGAAAGGGCGAGGGTCAGGTCGTTGAACGCGCCGCGCATGTCGAAGGCCGAGGCCAGGGGCTTCTCGCCCATCCAGATCACGCCGAAGCGCTTGGCGTCGGGGAAGATCTCCCCCGGGCGGATGGTGTAGACGTACTCGGGGCTCATGGCGAGGCCGACGATTTGGAGCTCGCGCCGGCGGCCGTTGAGGATGGCCGCGAGCGAGTCGCCGGGCGCCAGGTGGTGGGCTCGGGCGAAGTTCTCGGCCACCAGCACTTCCTCCCGGTGGCCGGGCTCGATCCAGCGCCCGGTACGCAGGTAGAGATCGTTCAAGGCCGGACGCCGGTCCCCGGGGATCGAGATCAAGCGGCCGACCACGGGCTCGGACACGTCGGGCAGGTCCAAGGTCACGTCCGAGGCGACCCGGGTCTGGACCGCGGCCACCCCGGGGATCTCGGCGATCCGACTGCTCAGGCTCTCCGGCGCCCGTTCCAGGGAAGCGAAGACCTGGGCGAACCGGAAGCGTTCGTAGTAGGTGCGGCGCGTGAGGTCGAGGGAGTCGAAGGCGCTCTTCAGGGTGATGAAGAGGGCCACGCCGGCCCCGATGACCAAGGCGATGGCGAGCATCTGGGCGCGCATGCGCCACAGGTCGCGGACGAGCTTGTGGTTGAGCGCCCGCACCGCCTCACCACTTCAGCTCTTCGACCGGTGTCTTCGAGGCGTTGGTCCGCTCGGAGCCGATCCGGCCGTCGGCGAGAGTCAGCACGCGATCGGCCATCTCGCCGATCACCGCGTTGTGGGTGATCACCACCACCGTCGTACCCAGCTCGTCGTGAACCCGTTCGATCGCCTGGAGCACCCGGATGCCGGTCTCGATGTCGAGGGCCCCGGTCGGCTCGTCGCACAGGAGCACCGAGGGGCGCTTGGCGATCGCCCGGGCGATGGCGACCCGCTGCTGCTCGCCGCCGGACATCTGGGCGGGGAAGTGGTCGGCCCGGGCGCCGAGCCCGACCAGCTCCAGGGCCTCGAGGGCGGACATGGGGTGGGGCGAGATCTCGGTGACCAGCTCCACGTTCTCTCGCGCCGTGAGACTGGCCACGAGGTTGTAGAACTGGAAGACGAAGCCCACATGCTCTCGCCGGTAGCGGGTGAGAGCGCGCTGATCGGCGGCGGTCAGGTCGTGGTCTTCGTAGACCACGGTTCCCGAGGTGGGGACATCGAGCCCGCCGAGGATGTTCAGGAGCGTGGACTTGCCGCTACCCGAGTGGCCGAGGAGCACGAGGAACTCGCCGTCACAGACGTCCAGGTCGACGCCGCGCAGGGCGTGCACCTCCACCTCGCCCATCCGGTAGACCTTGGTCAGATCACGTACCCGGTAGACGGGACCGGGGCGAGGGCCGGCGGCCGGGAGCGTGGAGCCGTGGGAAGCCATGACGAGTCGTCCTCCGGGGGCATTATGCCCGGAGCAGCGGTCCGTGAAGCCTGGGACGCTTCAGGCGCCTCGTCGGCTTGAAGCGGAGTCTTCCTAGTAAAACACGGCGTCCTCGACCGTGGCGTGGAAGAAATCGAACTCCCGATCGGTGCCCAGCTCCCATCCGGCGCGGAGACGCTCGGGGAGGACGAAGTCCCCGAACTGGGCGTCGGAGAGGATCTCCACGCCGAACGGTACGCGGGAGTACCCGCCGTCCGGTGTCCGGTCGGTCCAACGCTCCACCGTCGCAGAGCGTAGCGCTCCGTCGTCGTCCACCGTTAGGACGAGCTCGACCTCCTCGCCGTCGACCTGGGTGCGCCAGAGCACACGGTGCTCGTCGATCGCCGTCCAGCAGCTCGCGTCACCGGCGAGGCACGGAAGCGTCGCCGCCGGAAGGAGGATCGTCTCCGCGACCAGCCTGCCGCGCTGAGAGCGGGCCACGTGCGGGCCGCCCGAGCGCAGGAAGGGCAGTAACCCCCAGAGATGGAACCGCTGGCCGCCGTCGCCGGCCAGGTAGAAGTCGCCGCCGCTCAGGGTCAGGCGCCCGGCGTGCACCACCGGCTCCCAGAGGAAGCCGAGCCCCGGGGCGAGGATCTCCCGGGCCTCCATGGGATACCAGGCTTCGTCCGGACCGAGGCGGATCTCGCCGCTCATCCGGTAGACGCCGACACGCGAGAGGCACGCCCCCCGGTGAATCGCCCGGCACAGGTAGCGCCGTGCGGGCTCAGGCAGGCCGGCGACCCGGTCGACGGTGAAGCGAGGTGCGCCACGAGATCCGGCGGCGTCGAGGAGGTTCCACGTGCGGCGCAGCCGGCGCTCGTCGGCATAGCGCATACCGGCGAGGAAACCCGCGGCCGAGGCGGCCAAGGCTCCGGCTCCGAGGCACAAGTTCTTCGCGGTCATGGGGCGCGGCCTTCCAGGGGGGGAGGGCTTCGAAGCTCCCGGAACGGGTCTGCAGCTTCGACGTTCAGTCTGCCCCGAGGGACGGAACACCGCACCGTCCCAGAGGGTGGCGGCCGGCCCGCGACCGGGTGGGCGACGAGCCGGACGCAGGTGCCCACACAAGTGTCAGCCGAATAGAGGTGGAGACAACACAGGTGCCCAACACAGGTGTCAGGGGAATGGTGGTGCGGAGGGGAGCACCCTGGACGGCGGGCCGAGGCCCGCCGTCCTTTTCTCGGTCGGCTTCTCGATCGGCTAGTTCTGCGACCAGTTCTGCTGCTGGAAGCAGACCGGCACCGGTGCGATACACACCAGGCCGCGGTCGGAGCGGATCGTCTGGATGTCCAGCGTGTAGGTGGCGAAGCGGCAGCTCTCCGGGAAGAGGAGCTGGAGCTGCTGGCTGAGCTGGTCCAGGTTCCGGCACAGGTCGTCGGCGTGCCCCGGCGTGCCGCCGTCCCCGCCTCCGGTACCGTCGACCGGTGCGTTCTTGGTCGAGCTCGGCGTGGTGAACGGGTCGGTCACGAACTCGGCGACCGGCCGGTAGCGGCTCTTGATGCCGTCGACGTCCGCGAGGGCGTTGGCGTTGGTGGCGAAGACCACGAACACCCGGCTCGTGCCGGTGCGGGCGCAAACCGGCGCGTCGTTTCTTCCTCCGCCCTGACCGTTGTTACCGGTCGAGCCGCCCGACGTCGAGAGGTCGGGCTGGTAGGAGGTGAAGAAGAGCACTCCCGAGAGCGCGAAGGGCTTGGTGATCAGGCGCTCCTGGGGATCGAGCTCCAGGTACCAGCCGGCGGTGACCTGGGCGCCCGACGGCAGCAGGAGGTTGTCGGTCATGGTCAGGTTGAGGTCGTCGACCTGGATCTGCTGGAGCGCCGCCACGGTCACCGGCAGGCCGGCGGTGTTGCGGGTGAAATCGTTGTCGAGGAAGACGTAGAAGCGACCGGCCTGGGGGTCGTTGGACCACAGGTTGTCGCGGTCGCCGGTGCCGAAAGCGACGGCGAAGCGCGAGACGTCGGAGACGTAGA
Source organism: uncultured Acidobacteriota bacterium (assembly GCA_963739795.1). Classification (GTDB taxonomy): domain Bacteria; phylum Acidobacteriota; class Thermoanaerobaculia; order Multivoradales; family DATKCC01; genus CAVUBL01. The sequence goes on from CAVUBL010000021.1 coordinate 94,817, forward strand.
TCGCCGACGGCGGGTAGAAGATCGGCCGGCCCCCGGTGTCGAAGATCTCGAACGGTCTCCACGCCGGGTCCGCACTGTCGGCGGTGCTGATCCGGTGGACGGTGGCCATGGGAAGCCCGCCCCCTTGCGGGACCTGGACATCGCGGAGCTTCGGGACCGTGCGCATGTCGACCTTGTAGAGATGGCCCGCCGTGGTGCCGATGTAGACCCGGTCCAGGTAGCCGTCCTGGTCGGCGTCGACCACCGCCGGGTCGCTCGGCGCCATGCCCGAGAGCTCCGCCTTGTACAGGATCTCGCCGGTGGCGACGTCGACCATGTAGAGGAACGTGCCGGCGCCCGGGCCGGTGAAGGCGGCGTCCGGATCGAAGCCGCCGCCGAAGATGGCGACCCAGCGGTCCTGGATGGAGTTGGTGGGGCTCGTCGGGTCGCAGTCGGAACCGTCACACACCCGAATCCGCCCGACGACCGGCGTCGACCAGGTCTCGCCCAGATCCGGGAAGCCGTCGAGGTTCTCGTCCCAGGCGTCCTTGAGCTCCCACAGGATGGTGGGGAAGGCGCGGGGCCCGCACCCGGCCGCCGGCGGCGCGCCGGTCGAGAGGTCCCCGAGGCACGCGGGCACGTAGCCGTCGCCGGCCGGCGCCGCGATGCTCGTCGCGCGCTCGACGCCGTCGGCGGTGCAGATGGAGGTCTCGGTGATGGGGTCGGGCTGGGTGACGTCCAGGGCGTAGTAGCTCCTCCCGCCTCGGCGCAACCCGCCGATCGCCACGGTCCGCCAGGAGCTGCGGTATTCGGAGCCGTCCGGCCGGGTGATCACGTTTTCCGGCCCGATGTTGGCGTCGGCCACCGTCACCGAGTTGTCGACCGTGTAGCGCTGCGTGGTGCTCCCCGGCAGCTTGGGTAGCTCGTCCATACTCCCGCGGGGGACGAAGGAGAAGAGCTCGTGGCCGGTGCCGTTGTCGAAGCTCTCGGAAGCGATCACCGGCACCGGGGTGACCTGCTGGCCCTGGTCGTCGACGCACGAGAAGTACTTGGGGTCCGAACGGGTCAGGTTGTCGACCGTGGCGCTATAGCGGCCGGCGTCGAAGACGTGGAGCTGACCATCGTCGGCGCCGACGAGGATCATCTTGCGACGCACCCGGTTGCGGAGGGCGAAGGCCTGGTAGCCGCCGACCTCGCTGGGCTGCCCGGCCACGGTGACGGTCTTCGCCCCGACGTCGTGGAGGAAGTAGACGAGATTGTCCGGGCTGCCCACGGCGACCGGGCTGGAGTGGAAGATATCGCCCAGCAGGACATCGATGTTGATCTCCGGCGGGGTATTGGAGTCCGGGTTCTTGGCGAGCACCGTCTTGGGCTCGAGGACGTACTGGATCGTGGTCTTCGTCTTGTCGATCGCGCCGGGTGTGACCGGCGAGATGCCGAAGCCGGAGAGCAGGTCGAGCCAGTCGGCGCTGAAGGTGGCGGGGTTGCTGGGATCCGAGGGGTCGGCCGGCGGCACCCACAGCCGCCGCGCCTCGGGCACCATGCCCGGCGCCGTGGCCTGACCGTAGAAGACCCTCCGCTCGAGCTGACCGGTGCCCATGCCGTACTGGGGCGGATCGGTCGTGAAGTCGACGCCCTGGGCCTGAGCGAGGAGCTGCTCACCGGCGTCCCAGACCAGGCAGCCGGACAACAGCGCCCCGGAGCAGCGCTTGCTGCGGTCGGGCTTGCCGGCGTCCCGGCCCGACTGGACCAGGGGCAGGGGCTCGAGGAAGGCGTCGAGGTGACCGTCCCAGATCGGGGAGCGGTTGAGGGGGGTGAACTGGCTCAGGTAGATCTTGTCCTGGACCGCCGCCTGGACCGCGGGCACCGCGGCGGAGGCGAAGGAGCGGGCGTCCTCGCTGATCTCGCTGAAGATCTGGGTCAGGGCGTCGACGAGCTGCTGCTTGTTCTGCGGGTAGATCGGGTTGCCGGACCCGCCGTTGGCCGCCATGCAGTTGAGGCGGTTCCCCGCGGTGTTCTCGACGCCGAAGGCGACCACGTAGGTCTTGACCGACTCCTGGGAGTAGAGACTCGCCGTCGCCGAGCAGGCGTCGGCGCCGCCGCAGGTGTCGTCGCCGTCGGTGATCACCAGCAAGTAGGTTTGCCGGCATCCCCAGTCCGGATCGCTGGCCGCCGCCAGGTCCTTCCAACCCGTGGAATTGGGGCACGCGCCCTGGGCGCAGCCTGCGTACCAGGTGCGGAAGTCCCGCACCGAGTTGCCCAGCGGCGTGGCGCCGGTGGCGATCAAGGGGCGGGCTGCATCGTCCTTGACGTCGAGGGCCCCGCTCGGGCCTGGATGGTCGGTGAGGTAGCGCGAGACGGTGAAGTCCGGGATCGACTCGCCGAGGGCGCGGTTCGGGGCCAGTCGAGCCAGGATCCGGTCGCGGTTGTCACTGGTCCAGGACAGGGGCACCATGTCGCCGCGGTCGAGAAGCGGGCTGCCGCCCAGGTTCTGGGTGGCGAGCTTGAGATCGACGCAACCGTTGCGGCGGGAACAGTAGGTGTCGGCGTTGGTGTCCGCGTTGCCCTCCCAGCCGTTGCAGGTGGCGGTCGCCGAGGCGTCGGAGGCGTCCCCCTGGTAGAAGTAACCGGGCTGGGGCGAGGTGCGGGCGGCCACGTTGTCCCACGAGATGAACTGCTGAACCCGGTCGAAGGTCACGAGCTGGCTGCCGGCGTTCTGGGTGCAGCCGCCGAAACGGCCGCCGGTGCAGCGGTACGCCGTGACCTGGACGTCGACGGAGGCGTCCCCCAGGGCGCCGCTGACCGGGTGGTAGACGATCTCGAAGGTCGTCCCCCCCGTGCTCACGTAGAAGCTCTGGTCCTGCTTGAAGTTGTCGCCGCCTTTGGGCAGGCGCCGCACCCGGTCGAGCTCCCAGGGGTCGGAGAGGTTGGCCGGGGTGCTGTCGGCGCAGCCGATCCGGTAGTCGCCGCCGTAGCCGTAACCGCAGTTCCACTCCTCGCCAAAGACCTCGGGCGCGCCGGGGACCGGCAGGTAGGCACCGCTCCCCAGGTCCACGCCGTTGCTCCGCGCCCGGTACAGCCAGTGCTTGTGGCCGACGCGGAGCTGGTCCTGGTTGTAGGTGGCGAAGCCGAAGTCGACGTTGTCCACCGCCTCGATCACGTCGTAGAGGGCCTCTTTCGCCTGGTAGAGCTTCGAGGCCGGGTCGTCACCGTTGAGCCGCGTGAAGCAGTCGCCGGTGGGACAGATGAAGTCGCAGTTGCCCGCGGCGGCGTCCGCCGCCGTGCACTTCGGGCTCCAGTGCATGGAGCCGGAGGTGTCGAGCAGGATGAACACGTAGGGCTTTCCGGAGGCCTTGCGCAGCAGCTCCCGGTCGTCGCCGGCCGCCGGTCGCACGGCGGCGACGAGGGCGACGAGGCTGGCGAGGAGCAGGACTCCGGCGGCTCGGGACCGGCGCGCAGGAGCCCGCCGGCGGGTCGGATTCGGGAGAGAAATAGCAGATCTCATGAGGCGTCCCCCTTCTTGGGGATCTCGGTTGTAGCTACGGGACCTGATCGCCGCGGCTCTTGGCGATCACGTCGCCCAGTCGCTGCCCGCTCTTTTTGTCGAGGCCGAGGAAGTCCGAGGGGCCCTTCTCGCACTCGATCGCGACGTCGGCGGTGACCGTCTGGAGCGCGATGGGGTGCCGGTCACCACCGGTCGGAGAGGTGGCGACGAAGCGCTCGGCCTGGGAGAAAGCGAGGTAGTCGATCCGGTGGTATTCGCTGCCGACGTTGGCCGTGCTCAAGGGGCAGAAGCCGATGCCGACGGGGAAGAAGTTGCCTACTTGGACCTGATCGCCTCGCTGAAGCGAGCCGGCCCCGCTGGCGTTCATGTCGAACCGGAACGGCCCGCTGCCGCCGCTCATCTTGCGGGCGACGGCGGCGGAGATGCCGCTGTCGGCAGAGTAGAAGGTGCGGTGGACGATGCGCTCGTTGGTGCCGATGTCGGACTCGATCTGCGTCACCAGCACCAGGGAGAGGGCGAGAATCGAAAGCACCACCATGACGAGGAGGACGGTCAGGTAGGCGCTGCCGGCCTCGGCGCCGAGCGACTCCGTACGCCGCGTCCGCGGCTGGCGAGGGGAATGGGACGGGGTTGCCATCACAGGTTCCTCAGGTCGATGGTGGTGGTCAGGACCCAGCGGTGGAAGTGCCGCTCGAAGGAGGAGTCGGGGTCGTCGTTGACCGAAGGGTCGTACACCCGGTCTTCGATCCGTCCGAGCGTCGGCGCCCGGTACGAGGTCACCGCGCTGCCGGCCCGTCCGACGGTGGTCAGTCGGACGTAGAAGAGGTGGGCGCGCTCCCAGGGCTTGGTTGCGGCGCGGGGGCCGGGCAGGGCCCACACCGGGTCGGTCGGATCGTCGTTCGGGCTGTTGAACAACCAGTCGTCGGCGTCGCCGTCCGCGCTCTCGTAGACCGGCGCGCCGTCGGCGGGGAGCGAGCCGTCCTCGAGGGCACCGCCCCCCTGGCTGGTGTCGAGCCCGAGGCTGACCTGGAAGTCAATCACGTCGTCCGCCACAGCCAAGGCCGCGTTCTCCGCCTGGGCGGTGGCGTCAGTGCCCCAGGCGGCGCCGGTGTTGGGATAGAGGCGGGCCCGTGAGAAGCGCGGGATGATGGGCGAGGCGGCGTCGGTCGGGTCCTCGCGGACCTCCCGGACGTAGTACTTGTACTCCTCGAGGATCCCGACGTACGAGACGCTGGTCAGGCTCGCGGGCAGGCCGGCGGCGGCGGTGGAGAGCTGGTGATACTCGTCGGCTCGGCCGGCGTCCCCGGAGACGACGAACGCCAGCTTCACGCCGGCGCTCGAGTCGAGGGGGTTGCAAACCGTCGAGGTGGTCGCCGAGTTGCCGGGGTCGAGCTTGACCACGCCGTAGTCGCCGCCGCCGGAGGAGCCGCCCAGCACCAGCGCTTCCTCCGAGCCCGACTGGATGGCCTCGCGCAACGGTTCGAGAGACTGGGCGAGCCCGGCGGGGCTGGGCGTGCACACGTGGACTTCGCCGGACACCGCCTGGGCCGGATCACCCACCACCGAGCCCGACCCGTTGCGCAGTACCAGGTAGGTGCGGGTGTCGGAGTTCTGGTTTGCGTAGTAGACCGTGCCGGTGAACACGCCGCGGAGAGTGAGGATGTCGGTGTCGGCCAGAGCCTTGGGCGAATCCGAGCCCAAAGCGGGAACGACGGTGCGCGCGGCGCCCTCCACGTTGGGCGCCACCTCGACCATCGTGCCCAGGTTGGGGAACCGCTTGGTGGGGGTGTTCTCGACCAGTCCGCCGCGGCCCGCCATCCGGATCTCTCGGGCCACCTCGAGGTGCACGGCGCGGACCGACTGCTGCATCATGGTGACCTCGGTCTCGAGGCGCGAGACGCGGCGGTTCACGGAGAAGACCGTCAGGGTGACGACGATCAGACCGACGGCGATCGCCAGGGCGACCAGGGTCTCGATCAGGGTGAAGCCGGCCTCGCGCCGACGAGGCCGGAGCGCTCCACCCGTGGATACGGTGCTCTCCATACTCTCGGCTCCTCTCCGCCTCTCCATCAGAAGGCCTTCAGCACGCGGATCGACAGCTCCTTGGCGGCGCCCAGGGGGCCGGCCTTGCGCGGCGAGGTGACCTCGACCTGGATCTCTTTGAGCTGAACCGAGCGCGGGTTGGTGCCGCCGGGCAACGGGGTGTCGAGGTCGTTGCCGTCCCCGTTCGTGTCGCCGTCGAGGAGGTCGCCGGCGCCGAACTGGCGTACGCGGGTCGTACGGACCCAGAGGGCTTTGGTGGCGAGGGAAGGATCTTGGCTCCACTCGGTGCTCCCCGGCGTCTGGTACTCCACGACGTCGAGCTCGGTCGAGCCGGAGGGAACGGTGAGCTCCTTGTGGTCGAAGGGAAGCTGGAGCAGCTCCTCGGCCCGGCTGCGGGCGAAGCTCGACACCATGCTCGACTCGCGGCCGTGCAGGCGGTTGACGCTCGAACGCAAGAAGAGGGGGATGATGCCGAGGAGGAGGATCAGCAGGATCACCGAAGCGATCATCACCTCGATCAGCGAGAAACCCCGTTCGGCGGGGCGGGGTCTTCGAGCCGTTACGGCCCGGTGTACCAGGTCCATGGCCTCCCTCCCTCCCGGTGGGCATACCATTCGTTCTTGTCGCGATCCCACTTGCGCAGCTCGATACGGCCGGTGCCCGCCGGCTCGAGGCGCACCTCGAGGAAATTCAGACCCGCCGCGTCGCCGAGGCGGAAGCCGCCGGCCGCCTCGGCGGCGCCGGTGGGCCGGAAGACCGCCACGCGCACTCCCCCCGCGTCGGTCAAGCCGTCGATGGCCGGTCCGCCGCCGGTCGGCGCCCCGACCTCGACGCCGTTGCGCGGCTCGAGCTGGCCGATCCGGTAGTCGGTGTCGAAGCTCAGGGCCCCGGCCACGGGGTTGAAGACCAGGTCGGGCGGGTCGGAAGCGCTGACGCCGTCGACGTCCGCGAAGGCGAGGACGGCCCCGGTGGCGGGATCGACCTGCACGACGGTCTGGACCCGGCGCTTGATCGCCTCGAGCCGTGCCCGCTGAGTGAGCACGGCCAGCTCCTGGGCGGCGCTTTGCAGACGGCTCCGGGAGATCAGGTTGGCGAGTGCGGGAATGCCGATGACGAAGGCGATCGCGAGGATCGCGAGGGTGACCAGGGCCTCGATCAGTGTGAAGCCCCGGCAGGCGAGTTCACGGCGCTTCCGGATCATCTTGGATATCGAAGTATGTCTATGAAAGAGTACTCCACTCCCCGAGATCGCGCAAGTCTTCGGAGCGGTTTCGAAGTCACCTCGAAGAGATCAACCCTTCGTCGGGGCCCTCACCACTACGAGGGTGGCACCTGGTGGTGAGGAAGGTGACGATCGCGCCCCAAGCCTCCTCGGGCACCACCTCGAGAAGCATGTGTGGTGCGTCGAGCTCGACGACCTCGACCGACGGCTTCACGGCGCGGATGTGTTCCAGGGACCTCCTGGGAACGAGGCCGTCGCGCGTACCGTGCAGGTAGAGAAGGGGGACCGCCACGCGCCGGAGCTCCTCGCTCACGTCGACGGAGAGGACCGAGCGCATGCGCGCCGCCAGGACCGCGGGGTCCACGTCGGCGGTCGCCCGGCGCACGACCCGCACCCACTCCGGGCTCGTCCAGCGGCCGGCGAGCCTCCGGCGCACGGTGAAGCGAGGAACCGGTCGCCGGAAGAAGAGCTCCCAGGGCAGGTGTCGGAAGCCGCGCCAGGACGGCCTCCGGGCGAAGGTGTTGCAGAGGACAAGTCCTACGAGCCCCGGGGGCGCCTCCGCCGCCAGCCGGATGCCGATCGGGCCGGAGAATGACTCGGCGACGAGCAAGAAGGGCCCCGTGGCGGGCAGATGACGGCGCGCGACCTCGAGGTGGCCGTCGTAGTCGAGGATCTCGCGGCCCGGGTAGCGGACGATCGAGACCTCGATCCCCGGCGGGGCGGTCCGGAGAAGGCCCGCGAACAGCTCGCCGGTTCCGTCGAGGCCCGGAAGGAGCACAACCTTCATGGTGGCCCGAGCCTCTCACAGGAGACCCGGGGGAGGACGCCGGGGCGCGCCGACGACCCGAGAGGTGGCACTCCTCGGCGCGACCACTATGAGGGCGGCACCTGGTGGAGTTGGGTACACTTCGCCTTGCCCGCCGCGACGGCGGGCTCCTTATGAGAGGTCTCGAGGAGGCACGGACCATGGACCTGCGCTATCCCATCGGCAAGTTCCAGGCTCCCGCGGAGTGGTCCGCGGAGGATCTCGCGGGCTGGATCGACCAGGTCGCCGCGGCGCCCGCCGCGCTCGCCTCGGCCGTCTCCGGGCTGAGCGAGGAGCAGCTCGACACGCCGTATCGGCCCGGCGGCTGGACGGTGCGTCAGGTCGTGCACCACCTGCCCGACAGCCACCTCAACGCCAACATTCGCTTTCGCCTCGCCCTCACCGAGGACGAGCCGGCGATCAAGGCCTACGACGAGACGCTGTGGGCCGAGCTGCCCGACGCCCGGAGCGCCCCGATCGAGCCCTCGCTGCGTCTGCTCGCGGCGCTCCACGAGCGCTGGGTGGATCTCCTGCGCGCCATGACGACGGCCGACTTCGACCGCGCCCTGGTCCACCCGGAGATCGGCCGCATTCCGCTGGGCCGGATGCTCGCCCTCTACGCCTGGCACGGCCGCCACCACACCGCCCACGTCACCGCCTTGGCCGAACGCTCGGGCTGGTAGGCCGCGGCCACTTCCTCGGCTCCGCCACCATTCGGGTGGCACATAGAGGAATGGGTGGGGATCGGGAGGGCGCGGCCTCGGATCTACGCGCCGAAATCGAGCCGGGCGCCTTCGAGCTCGAGGAGGCGCTGCTTGCGCCACAGGCCGCCGCCGTACCCGGTCAGGCTGCCGTCGCTGCCGATGATCCGGTGGCAGGGGATGAGGATCGCCAGCCGGTTGTCGCCGTTCGCCCGCGCCACCGCCCGCACTGCCTTCGGGCGGCCGATGCGGCGGGCGAGCTCGCCGTAGGTCGCCGTCGTTCCGTAGGGCACCTCGATCAGGCGGTTCCAGACCTGCTCCTGGAACGGCGTTCCCCACGTTGCGAGGGGCACGGTGAACCCTTCGAGGCGGCCGGCGAAGTACGCCTCCAGCTCGCCGGCGAGGTGCTCGGTCATCCCGTTCGATCCGGACACCAGGGTGCACCGGTGGCGCGCGCCGAGGCGGCGGAGCTGACCCTCGAGCCTCCGGGGCTCGGTGTACTCGAGCAGGTGGACCGCATCCTCCGAGGTGCCGGCGATCATCGTTCCCAGGGGGGTCGAGAGCGGGGTCACTGCCACCCTCGGCGCGCCGCTCGGGCCGGCGAGGAGGACCTCGCCGGGCTCGGCGCTGCCGGCGAGCAGCGCCTCGAGCCCCTCGATGCGCTGGGAGGGCTTCGGTCCGACCATGGCGAGAGCTTACCGCCCCGCCCTGCCAGGCGGGCGGGCGGCCTGCCCATCGGCCTGTGGACGGGAACCGCCGCGCGGTATTCAATGGGAGGCGATGAAGATGGGGGCCGGAGACCCTGCCCCCTAGAGTTGCCAACAAGGCTCGCTTGACCCGGCAGGCGACGGGAGGTTTCGCAATGAGCTATGCGACCGTCGTGGCGCTCCTTCGCGGGTCGGGAGCCGCTCTGCTCGTCCTGTCCATCTCCGTGCTCGGCGCCCCGTCGGTCCTGGCGGATCAGTCGCCGTCGGGCGACGCCCTGCAAGGCGCCTACCCGTACGAGAGCTTCGAGCGCCCCCAGGCCTGCGCCACGTGCCACGTGGACATCGCCCGCCAGCACGAGCAGGCGATGATGTCCCAGGCCTTCACCCATGCGTGGGACGAGATCGAGTACTTCGAGCTGGCCGTTCCCCACGCCGAGAAGGAGCCCAAGGTGGCCGGGGTCAAGGCGGGGTGCAACGGCTGCCACGCCCCCTTCGCCCTCATGGCGGGCGAGATCCCACCCCAGCGCCCGGCCGCCGGCACCCGGGCCAACGAGGCGGTCTCGTGCGACCTGTGCCACACCATGGTGGGCTTCGAGGGGGACACCCCGTACAACTTCAACTTCATCCTCGACCCGGGCCGGACCAAGCGCGGCCCGCGGCCGGGTCTCGAGAGCCCGCACCACGCCACGGTGGAGAGCGCCTTCCACCGGACCGCGGAGCTGTGCGGTACCTGCCACAACGAGAAGAGCCCCTACGGGATCTGGGTGAAGTCCACTTACCTCGAGTGGAAGGACGGGCCCCACGGCAAGGCGGGGATCGTGTGCCAGGACTGCCACATGCCGCCGGCGGCGGGGCGCAGCGCCCGCATGGGGAGTGAGCTGCCCGACGTGCGTCAGCACCTGTTCCACGGCGCCCACGACCCGGGCAAGCTCGCCGGCGTGATCGAGGTACGCATCCACCCCGACATCCGCGAGGTCGAGCCGGGCGACAAGGTCAAGCTCACCGCCACCGTGGTCAACGCCAAGGCGGGTCACAAGGTCCCTTCGGGCTCGGTCGAGGACCGGATGCTCTGGCTCCACGTCGAGGTCCAGGGGCCGGACGGCAAGGTCTACGCCCTGCCGGTCGATCCCAAGGGGTTCGAGGGCGAGGAGTACACGATCGCCTCGGATTCGGCGATGGCCTACCAGGACATCGGCGACATCCAGGGAATCGAGGGCTTCCCGGGCCTGAAGCGGGACGGCGACGCGCCGGCGGGCGACCGGATCTTCCGCCTGCCCTACTTCGATCCCGACGGCCGCATGACCATCGCCCAGTGGCACACGGCGAGCCTCGGCACCGACTACCGCCTGGCGCCTCTCCAGGCGAAGAACGAGACCTACACCTGGACGGTGCCGGACCTGCCGGCGGGGCCGGTGACGGTCACCGCCACGATCTGGTACTCGCGCCTCGTCCCCTCGGTGGGCCGCTACATGCACGTGCCCGAGGAGGAGTGGCAGCCGGTCCGGATCAACAGCCACCAGACCACGTTGACGGTCCTACCGTGAGGGAGGGTGTGTGATGCGACGTTCGCCGAGGATCGGATGGAGATTCACCTGGATCGGGCTCGCCACGCTGGTGGCGGTGCTCGCCGTGTTGCCGGAGGAGGCCAGGGCGATTCCGGCCTTCGCCCGCAAGTACCAGTTCTCGTGCTCCACCTGCCACGCGCCCTTCCCGCGCCTCAAGCCCTTCGGCGAGGAGTTCGCGGCCCGTGGCTTCCGCCTGGCCGACCCGACGCAAGAGCCGACGCGGGCCGACTACGACGTGGGCGACCCGCTCCTGAAGCTTCCCCGCAACCTGCCCCTGGCCATCCGTCTGGAGGGGTACGGCTCCTACAACCAGGATGCCCAGGCCGAGACCGACTTCGAAACCCCGTGGGTGTTCAAGATCCTCTCGGGCGGCCCGCTGAGCGACCGGGTGTCGTACTACCTCTACTTCATCGTCGAGAAGAACGAGACCGAGAGCCTCGAGGACGCCTGGGTCCAGATCAACGACCTCTTCGGATCCGGCGTCGACCTGCAATTCGGCCAGTTCCAGATCTCCGACATCCTGTTCAAGAGGGAGCTGCGCCTCGAGCGCACGGACTACGCGATCTACCAAGTGCGGGTCGGAAACGCGAGCCCGAACCTGACCTACGACCGGGGGATCATCCTCCTCAAGAGCCTCCCGGGAGGCTGGGAGGCGGCGTTCGAGGTGGTCAACGGCAACGGCATTCCGAAGGGCGAGTTCGACAACGACACCAAGAAGAACCTCGCCCTGCGCGTGGGGGGCACCTGGGGGCCGGTCCGCGCCGGCGTCTTCGGCTACTGGGGCAAGGAGTCGCCCGAGGGCCTGCCGACCAACGAGACGACCTACCTCGGGCCCGACTTCTCGGTGGCCCTGGGCGGGAACTGGGCGTTCAACTTCCAGTACCTCCACCGGGAGGACGACAACCCGTTCTTCGTGGCCGATCCCCGGGACAAGGTGAAGACCGACGGCGGGTTCGCCGAGCTCAACTTCTTCCCCCAGGGCGAGGACGGCCGCTGGGCGCTGAGCGCCCTCTACAACCGGGTCGAGTCCGACGACCCGGGGGCGGTGGTGGAAGTGGGCTCGCTGACCCTCAACTACCTCCTCGCCCGAAACATCCGGGTGCTCACCGAGGTCGCCCGCGACCTGGACGGGAACCGCACCCAGGCGAGCCTGGGCCTGGTGACGGCGTTCTGAGGAGGGGCCATCGGCCAGAGGTCGGGCGGGTCTGAAGTCGGTGCGGTGGGCGCTCAGCGAGCCGCGCCGGCTCCGCGATTCGGCTCGGCGGGCTCGGTGGGCTCGGAGGGCCAGAGCCGTAACACGGCCTCGAGGATTTGGCCGGTGGGTCGGATCCCGTAGCTCTCTTCGAGGGCACGGGCCGCCTCCGCGACGCCCGAGGGCCGCGGGTCCATCCGGCCGAGGAAGCCGGTCAGGTCCTCGATCACCGCCCACGGATAGATGATCCAGCGCCAGCTCTCGACCCGGCCGCCCACGTAGTCGGCCGGGCACGAGGTGGTCTCCTTCTCCTGGAGCACCGCGGTGCGCACCTCGGCCGCGCCGCGCCCGCGGAGGTACGCCGTGGCGGCCTCCAGGGTCCCGCCCGTGTCGTTGACGTCGTCGGCCACGAGCACCCGGGCGCCCGAGACGTCGGCGTCGGGCGCGCCCACCACCCGGGCCTCCGGCTCGCGGTGGGCGCCCTCGGTGTAGTGCCGGACCCGGAAGGAGGCGAGGGCCTTCTTGTGGAGGAAGTCGGCCAGCAGGCGCCCAGGGGTGTATCCGCCGCGGCCGATGGCCAGGATCAGGTCCGAGTCGAAGCCCTCGTCGCGGATCCGGAAGGCGAGGGCGAGGGCCAGGTCGTAGACCTCCTGCCAGGAGCGAAGCTCGCAGCGCATCACCTCGGCCATGGCGCGGGAGGATAGCAGGCAGGGGGCGCCGCTGGCGGCTCCGCGCACATCCGACTAGAACAGGCGCTGGTAGCTGCTTCGAGCGCTCGCCAGCATCTTCTCGAAGTTGGCGCTGTAGTTGAATTTGGCGTCGACGATCAGGCCCGGGGGAAATACGTCGCGCACCGCGAGGCGCTTGCCGCAGAGGATGAAGCTCACCTCGGAGAAGTAGGCGTCGATGGAGTACTCGCGCCACATCGGGCCCGGGTTCGCCAGGCGCCGAGCACCGAGGGCCACCTTCTGCTCCTTCGGGCCGAGCTTCTCGTACTTCGTCCAGCGCTCCGGATCCTTGATGCCCCGAGCCTCGACCAAGAACTTGAGCGCCTTCAAGACCTTCTTCCAATCTCCGGAGGCGAGGTGGTCGATCACGGCCGCCTGGTGGCAGGCGGTTACAAACGCGCAGCACGTGGTGCCACGGTTTCGGCTGAATGGGCTTCTACCCCGGCTGGCCCACTTGACGGCCCGGTAGAGGGCGTCGAACTCGAACGGGGGGCAGCCAGCCGAGGCGCGCTCTTCCTGGACGCCGTAGTACCGGCTGCGGGCGATGTTGCCCTCCTCGTCATTCGGGTTCACGTAGGAGTAGAAGGTCTTCGCTTGTCCGATCCTCTCGAGCCTCTCCGTCTTGGGAGGCCACTTCTTTCCACCGTCGATGCGCATCCATGCCCAAACGCAGGCGTAGTCCTTGGCGATCTTCGCCACGTCGGAATTCATCATGCGGTAGCCGGTGAAGAGCTGATCCGGGTCGAGCGAGACCAGATTGATCACCTCCCGATAGACGTGCGTGTCGATCGTCGCAGCGTGGACGATCTCCAACTTCTCCGCGTTCTCGTACCAGTCGCCCTTTCCGAAGTCCAAGGGATCGGTGACCATCATCGTGTGATGGAAGGGCTTCTTCCTGAACAGGATGTCGCCGGCGCGAAGCATCGCCTCAGCGGCTCAAGACGACGAGCTCCATGGAGTGCACCCTCTACATTTCATCGATCGACTATACATTCAAAAATCCGTAGGGACTCTCGCCCTGGCTTCACCACCATTTGGGGTGGCACTTGGTGGTGAAGGGGTCAGAAGAGCAGCTCGAGGGCGGCCGGCACCACCGCGATCTCGGCCTTCGACGCCAGCCACGGGTCGCCGTCGATGTCGAACGGGGGCATGGGGCCGAGAGGCTCGATCGTCACCCGCTCGGCCCGGCGATGCTGGACGTAGCGGCTCCCCAGGTGGGTACCCAGGTAGAGGCGGGGGAGCTGGATCGGCACCTGCCAGCCCGGGAGTCGCCGGACCAGGATCACGTCGGCCAGGCCGTCGTCGAGCTTCGCCTCGGGGGCGATCCTCATGCCGCGGCCGAAGGTGGTGCCGTTGGCCACGGCGAGGAGCAGGATCTCTCCCTCGTGCCAGGCCTCGCCGTCGAGGGCGATCCGGCACGGGGCCGGTCGGTAGCGGACGAGAGCGCTCAGGGTGGCGCCCAGGTAGGCCGTCTTGCCCCGGTGGACGAGGGCGCCTACGGCCTGGTCCACCTCGCCGGAGATCCCGGCCGAGGCGATGTTGAGGGCGAAGCGCCAGCGGCCATCGGCGGCGCGGAGCTCGAGGGCGTCGATCGGCCGCGGCGCGGCGGTGAGCGCGAGGGCGAGGGCGGTCTCGGGCTCTCTCGGCAGGTCCAGGGCGCGGGCGAGGTCCGAGCCGGTGCCGGCCGGGACCAGGCCCACGGGGGGCGCGGGCTCCTGCCGCTTGAGGAGGAAGTCGCCCAGTCGCGAGAGCGTGCCGTCGCCTCCCACGACCAGCAGGCGGTCGGCCGGTGCCGAGCGGAGGACCTCCTCGAGCTCGGCCAGGGCCGCGTCCGCGTCGCCCGCGGCGACGACCCGGGCGCCGGCGAGCCGGGGCTCGGCCTGACGGAGCGCCTTCCAGGTCTCGCCCGCCCGGCCGCCGCCTGCCGTCGGGTTGACCAGCACGACGAGGCGCTGGCTCGCGGCACTCACGGCCGGCCTCTCCCCTCCGGCCCCTCGGGCCCGTTGCCCGAGGCTCTTCCCGAGGGGGGCCCGGGCTCGATCCCCTCCGGCGACCAGGCGCGGAGCGCCGGCTCGAGGCGCTCGCGCTCCCGGTCCCAGCGCTCGTGGCTCCAGCCCAGCTCCTCCTCGAACAGCGGCCTCAGCCGCCCCACTACCTCCCGGGCGAGGGCCGGCTGCCAGAGGCCGAGGCGGGCGCGGCGCAGGAGCAGGTCTTCGAGGCGGACGACGGCGCCGCCGCGTAGATGGGTCCGGACCTCGGCGGCGGTGAGGTCGGAGCCTTCGATCAGGGGTTGGAGCTCCTCCGGGCTCCGGGCGAGCTCCGGGGCCCACCAAGCGCCGGCTCGAAGCCGCCGGGCCAGGGCTCGGGCCACGTCCGGCTCGATGCCGGCTCCCGCCACCAGGCGCTCGTCCAGGTCCAGGGGTGCGAGCCCGGCGAGGGGCGTTCCCGAGGTGTGGCAGGGGGCCGCCCGTCCGGCCCGGTCCTCGGGGAGCAGCCCGAGGGCCTTGTCCACCGTCTCCTCGGCCATCTGGCGCCAGGTGGTGAGCTTGCCCCCGGCCACCGAGAGCAGGCCCTGTTCCTCCCACACGTCCTCCTCCCGGCTCGCCTCGGAGGGGTCGTCGACGTCGGCCGAGAGGATCGGCCGGAGACCCGCGAAGGCGCCCACCACGTCGTCCGCGCCGATCCCCCGCCCCGGGAAGTGCGCCTGGACCGCCCGCAGCAGGTAGTCGACTTCGGCGCGGGTCGGCCGGGGGTCGTCCAGGGAGCCCTCGTGGAACAGGTCAGTGGTCCCGACGAGGATTCCCTCGGGGTGGGGGATGAAGAAGACCGGGCGGCCGTCGTCGGGCGAGGGTACGGTCACCGCCGCCTCGACCGGCAGGCGCTCGGTGGCCAGGACCACGTGCGAGCCCCGCGACGGGCGGAGGCGCTCGCCGTCCAGGCCGCAGGCCGCTCGCAGTCGATCCACCCAGACGCCGGTGGCGTTGACTACCAGGTGCCCCCGCGCGCGGTGGGCGAGGCCGGTCTCGAGGTCCCGCACGACCACGCCGGCGACCCGGCCGGCGGCGCCGACCACCGCCTCGACCACCTCGACCCGGGTGAGGAGCAGCCCGCCGTAGGCGTAGCCGGTGGCCGCCACCGCCAGCGTGAGGGCGGCGTCGTCGGCCATGGCGTCGGTGTAGGCGAGAGCGCGGTCCAGGTCCTCGATCACCAGACCGGGCGCCAGGTCGCGAGCCTCCCGGGCCTCGAGCCGCGCGTGCTTCTCCGGGCGGCGGGTGAGCTGGTCGTACATCCAAAGCCCTAAGTCCACCTTCCACCCGGGCGGTTTGTCCCCGGCGTAGGCGGGGTAGAGGAAACGGACCGGGCGGACCAGGCCCGGGTTCAGGGCGAGCATCCGGTCGCGCTCGCGGCAGGCCAGGCGGGTGATCCGGAACTGCATCTGCTTGAGGTAGCGCAGGCCGCCGTGGATGAGCTTCGACGAGCGCGACGAGGTCCCCGAGGCGATGTCCGCCCGCTCGAGAAGGAGCACCCGGAGCCCGCGCTGGGAGGCGTCGAGGAAGATGCCGCAGCCGGTGATACCGCCGCCCACCACGATCAGGTCGAACGTCTCGCCCGGTGGCTCGAGGGCGTCGAGGGCGCGCTCGCGCCAGTAGGGATCGAAGTAGCTCATCGCGTCAACCGGTCGGTGGGGTCGAGGAGGACGCCCGGGTTGAGAACGCCCTTCGGGTCGAGGACGGTGGCCGCGCGGGCGACCAGCTCGACGCCTTTCGGCCCCGCCTCGCGCTCGTACCAGGGGGCGTGCCAGGCGCCGATCCCGTGGTGGTGGGACAGGGTGCCACCGCCGGCGACGATCGCCTCGGTGGCGGCGCGCTTGGCCCGGGCCCAGCGCTCGACGGTCTCCTCGGGGTCGGCGGCGCAGCGGAAGAAGAAGGTGAAGTAGAGGGACGAGCCGTCCCGGTAGGGGTGGGAGACGTGGCACAGCACGGCGACCCGCTCGTGCTCGTCCTCGAGGGCGGTCTCCAGGGCCCGGCGCACCGAGGCTGCGAGGGCGGGGAGGCGCGACCAGGGGGCCGCGGTCTCGAGGGTGTCGGTGGCGAGACCCCGGTCGAGGAGGGCGTCGCGCAGGTACGGGTGGCGGAAGCGGTCGCGGAGCCAGGTGCGGCCGGGCGCGGAGCCCAGGGAGACGCCGCCGTGGCGGCGGAGGACGGCGCCCGCCCGCTCCAGGGTCTCGTCGATGCGGCGAGGGGTGCCGGCGGCGCCGGTGAGCATCAGGCAGCCGCGTCCCCGGATACCCCGCAGCCGGAGCCAGGCGCCGAGGAGCGGCTGCGCCCAGGAGCGGCCGGCCAGGCCGACGGCGAGGGCAACCTCGGTCTCGGGCTCGTCCGAGAGGCGGAGGAGCTGGAGTGGCACGCCGTTCTGGAGGAGCGCGCGAGAGGCCTCGAGACCGTCCGGCCACGTGGGCATCAGGGCGCCGATGACCCGGAGGGCTTCCGGCCGGCGGCGGACCCGCACGGTCGCCCGGGTGATGATTCCGAAGCGCCCCTCGCTCCCCAGGACGAGCTGGCGCAGATCCGGCCCCGCGGCCGAGCCGGGTAGGGCGGGGAGTGCCAGGCGCCCCGCCGGGGCCACCAGGTCGAGGCCCGCCACCATCTCCTGGATGCCGCCGTAGGCGAGGGACTCCTGGCCCGAGGCGCGAGTGGCGGCCCAGCCGCCCAGGGTCGAGAGCTCCCAGGACTGGGGGAAGTGGCCGAGGGTGAAGCTGCGCCCACCGGCCTCGCGGCGGGCGGCGAGGGCCGCCTCGATCGCCGGGCCGGTGGTGCCGGCGCCGAAGGTGGCGAGGCCGGAGACGGCGTCGAAGGCCTCGAGCCCGGCCAGGCGCTCCAGGTCGACGGTGACCACGGGAGCGTCGCCCGGCGGCGGATTCACGCCTCCGGTGACCGAGGTTCCGCCGCCCCAGGGGACAATCCGAAGGCCCTCGCGGGAGGCGGTGTGGAGCAGACCCTCGATCTCGCGGTCGTCGGAGGGGCGGACGACGGCGTCGGGCAGCGCGGGCACCGTGCCGGTACGGAGCCGGAGCAGGTCGGTCAGGCCCTGGCCACGGGCGTGGGCCAGACGGTCCAGGGGGTCGCCGGAGGCCGGGGTGCCCAAATCGGGTAGGTCGGGAAGGGAGGGAGGCGTCCGGCCGCGGCGGCTCTCGAGACCGGCGAGGGCGCGCTCCGGATCGAACGCGGGCACCGGGTAGCGCGGGGCGCCCAGATGCTGCTCCAGCCAGGAGAGCAGCTCGCCCGAGGGCGAGAAGGTCCGGTGCTCGAAGCCCCAGCCTCCGAGCCTCCGATGCCCTGTCGTGGCTTCGGCCTCGTAGCTCACCCTTCTCCCTCCAGAACCCGCCTCAGAGTACACGAACGGCCTCGCCGCGAGACCACCCGGGAGGGGGAGGAGGCTCCGACCACCAAGAGGGTGGCACTCGGTGGCGCCGCTCGGTGGCGGGCCGGCGTCGCGCATGCGAGCGGCGCCTTCGAGAGCGTTCCGTGGCGCCTCACCACTATTGGGGTGGCACTTGGTGGCGCAGTTCACCACCATTGGGGTGGCACTTGGTGGCGCGCTGCGTTCACTTGAGCGCAACACTTTCATTTTCAATCGTTTGACGCCCGATGCCGGCTCCTCTACCGTTCCCGTCGGGAGGATTTCATGGCGGTCGACACAGCCCCAGCTCCGGCTCCGGTCCCGGCTCCGATCCAGGTGATGGTCCGCGGCGCCGGGCTCATGAGCACCAGCCGTTGGATTCGGGAGACGTACGGCGAGGCCACGTTCAAGGAGCTTGTCCGGTCGCTCCCGCCGGCGGCCGCCGAGGCCCTGGCGAGCCCCCGCCCCACCGAGTGGTACCCGGCCCCACTCGTCTCCGAGATCTACCTCGCCATCCGCGAGACCGCCCACCCGGGTGACCCGCGCGGCTTCGAGCGCGCCCTCCGGGACCTGGGCCACTTCCTGGCGAAGGACAACCTGAGCGCCGTCTTCCGGGTCCTCGTCGCCTTCACCCCCTCCCCGGAGGAGATGTTCCGGAAGATCGGCCAGTTCTGGGCCCAGTACTGGCAGGGCGTCCGCGTCGAGAACGACGTGTCGGACCTGGCGGCGGGCCGCGGCGTCACGCGGGTCTACGGCCTGGGCGACGTCCAGTACCTCGCGCCGGTCGCCTGTGGCTGGACCGAGGTCGGCTTCCAGAAGGTCGGCGCCAAGCACGTCCGGGTCCGGGAGCGGGCCTTCGCTGAGGGCGAGACGGCGGCCGATCCCCTCGTCTTCGAGGTCTCCTGGGGTTCGCACCTTCCCTCTTCGTCATAGACTCGGGGCCGGCCGGGGGCCACGAGGCGCCCCAGTCGAGGGAAAGTCGAGGGAAAGGAGAGGTCGGGATGAAGGGGAAGCTCGTTTTTTTCGTGGTGGGACTGGTCCTGGGGGTCGTCCTGGCGGTGGTGGCCAAGCCGTACCTGCTGCCGCTCATGCCGGAGGCCCTCAGGGGCAAGGACAAGGCCACCGACGGGCGGGTGGTGGCCAAGCGGCTCCAGGGCGACCGGCTTCTGCTGACCGTCGACGCCTCCGAGGGCGCCGTGCTCGCGACCTTCACCCAGAAGGTCCCCGAGATCGACCTCCTGGTCGACGACGGTGACCTGGTGACCCTGGGCTTGCCGGGGTACGAGCCCTTCGCCGACAATCCGCCCATCCTGGCGGTGCGCAAGAAGCACATCGACGAGTCGGCGGCGTCCCACGCGTCGGCCGCGGCCGCGGCGAGCCCCACCGCCGGGGGCGCGACGAGTGGGATGGGCGAAGAGGCGCAGCCGGAAGCGCCGCCCCCCTCGATGGACGAGGGCGCCCAGCAAGAGGGCGCCCCGCCGCCGTCCGCTTGACGCGGCGTGGCCGCCGGCGACCGGAGTGGAGGAAGGATCGCCGACGGCCACGAAGGGTGCTGCCGCTGCTCTACGGACCCACCACCGGGAGGCCGGTCTCGGGGTCCCGGAGCTGGACCGTGGCGCCCGTCGCCGGGTCGCTCACCGACACCGCCACCCAGTGGGTGACCCCGTCGCGCTCGGCCTTCATGTAGCTGACCTCGAGCTTCTGGTCGGGGGCCGTCTCGAAGCCCGAAAGCCTCCAGGTGCGGTAGGGCGAGACCACCAGCGCGAGCTCCTCGCCGCCCAGGTCCAGGACCAGCGTGGGGAAGCCCTGTCCCGGACCGCCGGTCAAGCCGACGACCCAGCCGGTCGCCGTCGTGAGGGTGGCCGGATCGGGGCCCAGCCCCAGCGCCAGGCAGTCACCGCGTCCCCGTCCGTGCCCCGGTCCGTGACCGTGCCCCGGGCCGACGCCGACCCCGGTGCCCGTACCGTCGCCCGGCCCGTAGTCGGTTCCGTTCTGGGGAGCCTGACCGGTGCCGGTGCCATCACCGGGTCCGTACCCGTGCGCCTGACCTCCCTGGCCTCCTTGGGCGAGCAGAGGAAGGGCGGCCAGCGCGACCAGCAGGGAGAGCGTCCAAACCATCGTCTTGCGCCACATTGCGAGTCTCCTTCGTTGTCGGGTTTTCGTTCGGCCGACCGCGCATCGCGTCCGGCCGACCTTGGCAAGGGCAAGGGGCGTGCCCGCCGGGCGATGAGTCGTAAGTGGATTGAAGTCAGTGACTTGAAGAATTATTGGTCTCACGGCCTGCACACCGTGCCTGCAGGCCGTGCAGGCGTCTGCAGACCGTGCAGCCGCCGTGGTTTACAGTCGGCACCATGAGGCGATACCCCGCTCGATGGGACCTCTGGCTGCCGGCCGCCGCGATCGTGGTAGCGGCTCTGCTGACCCTCCTGGCCGGCTCGACCGAGCGCGCCTCCCGCCAGCGCGATGCCCTCGCCCTCGATGGCGCCTTGTTCCGGGTCGCCCACGAGGTGGAGATCGACCTTCGCGAGCGAGGTCCCGAGACGGCCCGGGCGGTGCTCGACCGCCACCTCGAGGAGGCGCGGAGCCTCGTCCGGGGGCTCGAGCTCGTGGACCTGGACGGCACGGTGGAGGTGACGGTGGGCGTCCCCGGCGACGGCACCTCGCGGCAGGTCGACCTCTTTCTCGGGCCGGCCTGGCGGGGCGCCGGAGGAGGCCCGGGCCGGGGCGGCCTCCCGGGCTTCGGCGGTGGCCGACGGGTGCTCCGCCTGGTGCCGGCGGCCGAGGCGGCCCGCCGCCCTTGGAGCCAGGTACTGCTGATGCCCACGGTGGCGTTGGTGGCGGTCTTCCTGGTGCTCCTGGCCTGGGCCGGCGGGCGGCTCTTCGTGCGCCGCCAGCAGGAGGAGCGCGACGCCGCCGAGCGCCAGGGCCTGGAGGCGCTCGCCCGGGCCGGCGCCGGGCTCGCCCACCAGCTCCGCACGCCCCTGGCCACGGTCAAGGGCTCGTGCCAGCTCCTGATGGAGGAGGGCGGCCCCCTCGCCGGCGACCGGCGCCTGGCCGCCGTCCTCGAGCAGAGTGCGCGCATGGACCGCCTCCTGGGCGAGCTCCTGGACTACGCTCGGCCCGCCCACGCCGAGCCGGCGGACCTGAGCGTCGCCGAGGCGATCGGCGAGCTCGCCCGGCAGGACCCCGAGCTGCGGTTGGCCGCGGGCGGCGAGCTGCGGCTGCGGGCCGACCCCGAGCACCTGCACCAGATTCTGGCGAACCTCGTGGCCAACGCCCACGAGGCGAGCCCCGAGGGCGCTCCGGTGGAGGTCGCTGCCCGCCGCCGCGGCGGCCGGATCGAGATCCGGATCGCCGACCGCGGGCCCGGCCCAAGAACCGAGTCCGGCGCCGACCCGGAGGGGCTGTTCGAGCCCTACGTCACCACCCGCGCCGGCGGGACCGGCCTGGGCCTGCCCATCGCCCGCTCCCTCGCCCGCGCCAACGGCGGCGAGGTGGAGCTCGCGGCCGGTCCCGGCGGCGGCGGCGTGGCTCTCGTGAGCCTCCCAGCCGCGGAGGCGGCGCGATGAGCGCCACCGTCCTAGTGGTGGACGACGACCGCGCGTTTCGCGAGCTGGTCCTGGACATCCTCCGCCCGGAGGGCTACCGCCTGCTGGCCGCGGGCAGCGCGGAGGAGGCCCTGCGCACGGCGGCCTCGGAGACCGTCGACCTGGTGCTCAGCGACCAGCGCATGCCGGGGCTCGACGGCCTCGAGCTCACCCGCAGGCTGCGCGCCGGCTCCGATCCGCCGGTGGTGATCCTGATGACCGCCTACGGCACGATCCCCCAGGCGGTGGACGCGGTCCGCTCCGGAGCGGCCGACTACCTCACCAAGCCCCTGGAGAGCCCCGGGGCCCTGCGCCGGATGGTGCGCTCGCTGCTCGGTCGGCGCCGCGAGGGCCGGCGCCGCGAGCGCCACCTCCTCACCCGGGACCCGGCGGTCCTCGAGGTCCTGGCCCTGGCCGACCGGGCCGCCGCCACCGACGCCACGGTGCTCATCGGCGGCGAGTCGGGCACCGGCAAGGAGCTCCTGGCCCGGCGCATCCACGAGCTCTCGCCGCGCTCGGCCGGGCCGCTCGTGGTGGTCAACGCCGCGGCCCTTCCCGAGAGCCTGGCCGAGAGCGAGCTCTTCGGCCACGAGAAGGGGGCGTTCACCGGTGCCGACTCCCTCCACCGCGGGCGCTTCGAGCAGGCCCACGGCGGCACCCTCTTCCTCGACGAGGTGGGCGAGCTCACCGAGGCGCTCCAGGCCAAGCTCCTGCGCGCCCTCGAGGGGCGGGTGATCGAGCGCGTCGGCGGCTCGCGCCCGATCCCCGTCGACCTGCGCCTGGTGGCCGCCACCCACCGCGATCTCGAGCGGGAGGTCGCCGAAGGCCGCTTCCGCGCCGATCTCTTCTACCGCCTGAACGTGGTCCACCTGGTCCTGGCCCCGCTGCGCGAGCGGCCGGGCGACCTCGAGCTCCTGGTGCCGCGCCTCGCCGAGTCCCTGGCGGAGCGGCTGGGCGTGCCGGCGCGCCCGGTCTCCGCGGCGGCCATGGAACGCCTCGCTGCCCACTCGTGGCCGGGCAACGTCCGGGAGCTGCGGAACGCCCTGGAGCGGGCCCTGATCGCCGCCAGCGGACCGGAGGTCGGCCCGGCGGATCTGCCCCTCCTAACCGCCGCCGGGACCGCCGCCGCGGCCTTCTCCGGTGCCGCGGCCGGAGCGCCGCCCGCCGCCGCCGGGCTCTCCCTCGAGGAGCGCGAGCGCCAGGCCATCCTCGAGGCCCTGGAGCGCACGGGCGGCCACCGCGAGCGCGCGGCCGGCCTCCTGGGGATCTCGGTCCGCACCCTCTACAACCGGCTGCGGCAGTACGGTCTCCGATGACCGCGCGGAGGACGCGCCGGTGGAAGCCGGTCCTGCGCCCGCCCGCCGGCCGCCGCCTGCCCCGGGAGCTGCGGGCCGCGCGGGTCGGGCGCCTGGCCCGGGAGCTTCCCGGCGGCCTCGACGACCCGGGGTTCGAGGTGCTCCTGCGCCGGATCGACGAAGGGCCGGTCCACCGGGGCAACCAGGTGGAGCTGTTCACCCGCGGCGAGAACGCCTTCGCCGCCATGCGCCGGGCCATCGCCGAGGCCCGCGAGGAGGTGCTGGTCGAGTCCTACATCTGGCGCGACGACGCCACCGGCCGGGCCTTCCTCGACGACCTGGCCGCCGCCGCCGCCCGAGGGGTGCGGGTCCGCGCCCTCGCCGACGCCCTGGGCTCCTTCGCCACCCGCGGCGAGCTCTGGGCCGACATGGAGCGCCGGGGGATCGAGGCCCGCCTGTTCCATCCACTCCTCGCCAAGATCTGGCTCCAGCTCTACCGGGACCATCGCAAGATTCTGGTGGTCGACCGGCGCGTGGCCTTCACCGGCGGTATGAACATCGCCGAGGAGTACGGCTCGTACCCCCTGCCCTCGGTGAGCCGGCGCATGCGCCGGCTGCGCAAGTCGTGGCGCGACACCCACCTGCAGGTCACCGGCCCGGTCGCCTGGGAGATGGCGCTGGTCTTCTCCGAAGGGTGGCTGCGGGCCGGCGGCGAGCCCTTCCGGATCGATCCCCTGGACACCGCGCGCGAGGCCGGCGAAGGTGCCCGGGTGCTGGTGCTCGACGCCCGGCCCAACCGGGGCTACGGCGAGGCGGCGGCGGTGCTTGCGGCCATCGTGGCCGCCGCCCGCGAGCGGGTCTGGATCACCAACTCCTACTTCGCGCCGCGTCCCGGCGCGGTGCCGATCCTGGGCGAGGCGGTGGCCCGGGGGGTCGACGTGCGCCTCCTGCTGCCGGGGCACAGCGACGTTCCCCTCGTGCGCCACGCCGGCCACGGCTACTTCCGGGAGCTCCTGGCTCGGGGGGTGCGGATCTTCGAGTACCAGGCGGCCATCCTCCACGCCAAGTCCATGGTCGCCGACGGCCGGGCCGCGGTGGTCGGCTCGACCAACCTCGACTTCCGCTCTTTCCACTTCAACGCCGAGTGCAACCTGGTGGTGCTGGACCGGGAGACCGGCCGCCGCCTGGAGGAGGCCTTCGAGGAGGACCTCGCCCACTCCGAGGAGATCACTCCCGAGGCGTGGGCCCGCCGGGCACCCCTTCACAAAGCCGGCGACCGCGCCGCCCGCTGGCTCAGCCCGCTGCTCTGAAGCCACCCTCCTCAAGGTAAACTCACACCCGCCATGGCGCGACGCATTCTGGTCACCGGAGCCCTCGGTCAAATCGGCTCGGAGCTCGTCCCCGCCCTGCGCGAGCGCTTCGGTCCCGAGCAGGTGGTCGCTTCCGACATCCGCATGATGGCCAAGGGCGAGCTCTTCGCCCCCGGTCCCTTCGAGTTCGTCGACTGCACCAACGTCAAGCAGATCCAGGACGTGGTGCGGCGTCACGACGTGGGGACCATCTACCACCTGGCGGCCTTGCTCTCGGCGGTCGCCGAGCAGAAGCCGCAGGTGGCCTGGGACATCAACATGGGGGGGCTCTACCGGGTGCTCGAGGTGGCGCGGCAGAACCGCTGCGCCGTGTTCGTGCCCAGCTCGATCGGCGCCTTCGGGCCGTCGACGCCGCGGGTCCACACCCCCCAGGACACGATCCAGCGGCCCACCACCATGTACGGCGTCACCAAGGTCGCGGGCGAGCTGCTGTGCGACTACTACCACCACCGCTTCGGGCTCGACACCCGGGGCGTGCGCTTTCCAGGCATCATCTCCTGGACGGCGCCGCCCGGCGGCGGCACCACCGACTACGCGGTGGAGATCTTCTACGACGCGGTGCGCCACGGCCGCTACACCTGCTTCCTGCGCGGCGACACGAGCCTCGACATGATGTACATGCCCGACGCCGTCCGGGCGATCATCGACCTCATGGCGGCCGATCCGGCGCGCCTGGCCCATCGCAACGCCTTCAACGTCACCGCCATGCAGTTCACCCCCGAGCTGCTGGCAGCCGAGATTGCCAAGCACGTGGAAGGCTTCGAGATCGACTACCGAGTCGACCCCGGGCGCCAGGCCATCGCCGACTCGTGGCCCGACTCCCTCGACGACGACGCGGCGCGCGAGGAGTGGGGCTGGTCGCCGCACTACGACCTCTCGGCGATGACGACCGACATGCTGGACAACCTGCGCCGCAAGCTCCAGACCGCCGACTGACCGGGACGCCGGGCGCCGGCCCAAACCGGCCCGGCGCCCGCGCGGAATCCGCCCACAACCCGTCAGAACCCGCGAACCCCCGCCACCGAGCCACCGCAGGAGACCGAACCCCATGCCTGTCGACCGACTTCACGAAGCGCTCACCCGTCACCTGGACGATCTCGAGGCGAAAGGCACCCTCAAGGGCGTCGAGGACGTCATCACGAGGGTCCTTTCCGCCCAGGGCGAGCGCGGGCCGCGCTACCTGCTCGCCGGCTTCGGCGAGCGGCCGTTCCTCAAGATGAACTCCAACGGCTACCTGGGGATGGGGCTGCGCCAGGAGGTCATCGCCGCCGAGGAAGAGGCCGCCCGGGCCTTCGGCACCGGCCCCGGGGCGGTGCGCTTCATCAGCGGCACCTACCGCCTCCACACCGAGCTCGAGGAGCGGCTGGCCGCGTTCCACGGCCGCGAGGCGGGGATGGTCTACAGCTCGGCCTACGCCACGGTGATGGGGGTGGTGCCGCCTCTGGTCACCGACGAGACCGTCCTGATCAGCGACGAGCTCAACCACAACTGCATCATCAACGCCATGCGCCTCGCCCGGCCCAAGGACAAGAAGGTGTACGCCCACAACGACATGGGCCGGCTCGAGCAGGCGCTCACCGAGGCGGTGGGCACGGCCCGCCGGGCGATCGTGGTCACCGACGGCATCTTCTCCATGCGCGGCGACCACGCGCCGCTGGCCCAGGTCATGGACCTGGCCCACCGCTTCGACGCCGAGTTCCCGGAGAACGTCCTGGTGGTGGCGGACGACTCCCACGGCGTCGGGGCCTTCGGCGAGACCGGGCGCGGCACCGAGGAGTACACCGGCGCCCGCGTCGACCTGCTGGTGGCCACGCTGGGCAAGGCGCTGGGGGTCAACGGCGGCTACGTCGTGGGATCGAAGACGATCCTCTCGTTCCTGCGCGAGACCTCGCCCTTCTACATCTACTCGAACCCCATCACCCCGGCCGAGGCGGCGGCGGCCGGCAAGGCGCTCGAGCTGCTGGACGGCGAGCGTGGGCGTGGCCTCCTCGCCCACCTGCGGGAGATGACCCGGCGCTTCGAGGCCGGCGTCATCGCCCTGGGCTACGAGACCCTCCCCGGCGACCACCCGGTCTCCCCCCTCATGGTTCGCGACACGGCGCGCACCGCCGACCTGGTGGCGCACCTCAAGGAGAACGGCGTCCTCGCCACCGGTCTCAAGTTCCCGGTCGTGCCCCGGGGCGACGAAGAGATCCGGTTCCAGATCTCGGCCGAGCACACCGCGGCCGACATCGACGAAGTCCTCGCGGCGCTCGAGAGCTGGCCGGGGCGCGGCTGACCCCGGCGGCGCCCGCCGCCCTCCGACCGGTTCCGGCGCCCGATTCGTTCGGGGCGGGGGAGGGTTGCCGTCGGGTGGAGATTCCTGATAACGTTTTAGTTGTATAGCTAGCGAAATACTTTCGGCGAATCTCACCATCTCCGGAGGTGCAGCCATGGTGGAGTCCGCGGCCGCCCGCCCGTCCCTCGAGCCCCTCGCCACGATCCATCTCGACCGGTCCCGTACGCCCCGGGCCTTCGATCTGGAAGAAAGCCTCTGGGAGAACGAGCTCGAGCACATGTTCGAGCTCGTCCTGCGCCATCTCCAGGCTCTCCACGAGATGCGCGATCAACCGGTCGATCGACAGCCCCGCCTCTCGATCGCCATCTTCGGCACCTACGGCTCCGGCAAGACGAGCCTTCTCAAGACCTTCGCCCGGCTCGCCAACGGCGGCGAGCTGGTGGCGAAGCTCGACAGGAAGGAGCTGAGCCTCCTCGACGACAGGATCTACGCCCTCCCCGAGATCCAGCCGAACCTCATGGCGAAGGACGACCACTTCCTGTACGCCTTCCTCGCCGCCGCTCTCGAGGAAGACCTCCATCCGCGGGCCCCCAAGAGGCTCCATGGTCCCTCGGGTCGAGGCCCTGGCCTGCGCGCCGACGGCGAGGACTGGCGCCTCGAGCAGCGGCCGGAGACCGCGCAATTTCTCTCGCCCGTTCAGAGGGCCTTCCAGGAAGTAAGCGAGTACCTGCAGGTGGTGGACGAGAGCCACGGGGCGGAGGAATACGACCCGCTGGGCCTCAGCCTGGAGCGTCTTGAGCGCCACACGAGCGGCCTGCGCCTCAAGGAGTCCCTCGCCGACCTCATCGTCCAGCTCGCCGAGCGGCTGGCCGGTCCGGCGCCCTCGCTGCTCCTGCTGCCGGTCGACGACGCCGACATGGCCCAGGAGAACCTGGTGGAGACCCTGGACAGCTACCGACGCTATCTGATGCATCCCCGGCTGGTGCCGGTGTTCACCTTCACTGATCGCCTCGCCGACGAGCTCCTCCAAGTCCACTTCGCCCGCAAGCTCAGCCTCGCCGAGAGCGCTGAGATCTCCAAGGGGCGGAATGAGACCTCGGGTGTCGCCAGCCTCACCCAGAACCTCGGGTTCCAGTACCTGGCAAAGCTCTTCCCGGTGAGGAACCGGGTCCGCCTGGGACCCGCGGCCTCGCGGGTCCAGGCCTCCGAGTTCAAGACGGCGGACGGCGCCTGCGGTCTTGCCGTCGACCTGCTGCGGGCCGCGAGCGTCCTGCTCTTCGGATGCTCCGCGTGGCCGGTCGTGCCGGAGGTGCGGGCGGCCCTGCGGCCGTCGACGTTGCGCCGGCAGATCCAGGTCGTCGACGCCATGTTCGAGTCCCGCATCGAGGAGCTCCGAGGCTCCTTGCCGGGGGGAGGAGCTCCGTCGCCGGTGCCCGTCGGCCGGTGGGTCCGGGCCTTCGACGACTCCTGCTGGGCGGTTCTCAACGCTCACCGTGATGCCTTGGCGGAGTTCGATCTCCACGTGGAGGACCTCCAGAGCTGGAGCCCCCTTGGCTTGCGGCGCGCTCTGCTCGGGACGCTTCTCAGCCGCCCCCTTGCGCAGCGTCGGCAGCTCCTCAAGAGCTGGCGCTACCGGAGCGAGGATCGACGCAGCCAGCTCCTCTCGCTCGTCGCCCTGAACGCCTTCCGCCCGCGGATGCCCGGCGAGGAGCCGGGAGGCGACGATCCACGGGAGTGGTGGGTCTTCCAGCGGGAGGCCGAGGGGTTCCCGCCACCGAAGGAGCTTCTCGGAATCGACGCAATGCTCGGGGTGATCTGGTTCCTCGAGCTCTGGATCGGGTTCTATCTACCCCAGATCCTCGCGCGGCACGGGACGACGACCCTCGGCGAGGGATCGGAGCTTCCCAAGAGCGCCGTTTCCGAGAGGGGCCCCGCCCTTTCCCGATCGATGATCGCGGCGGGCTGGGGCCTCGGAAGTGGTCCGAGTCATGCCGTGCGCGAGTTCCTCGATCTCCTCCGGATAGGACAGTCCTCGGGCACTGGGATGCTCCTCCTCAGGGCCGAGGGCTTCGAGGAGCTGCTCCGGAAGGCCCAAGCAGAAGAGGCCACGGGCTCCAAGGGAAGGAAGAAGAAGACCTCCGGCCCCTGGGAGAACCTGAACCTCCTGCTGCACCTGTGGTGTTTCTACGGCGACAGCGGAAAGGGTGGCTGGGCCGCGCTGTCCTTGTGGAAGGGCCTCGGCCTCATGGGCGCGCTCCTCCAAGAGTATCTGTTCTGTCAGGGTCAGGGACGAGGTGGTGAGGACTGCTTCAGAGAACGGGCCGACCGGCTCGTGGTCAACGCCTGTCGCGCCGCCCGGGAGCCCGGAGTCCGCGGCTCGGGGACGGCCTCTTCGTTCATGCGGTGGGATCCGGAGGAAGAGAGGTCGAGGGAGTCGACGAAGGTCGAGACGCACGGCGTCTCGAAGCTGGTGAAGGAGCTGGAAGCCTGGCTCCAGCGCTACGCCGGTCGCCGCATCCACCCCACGTCACCAGCGATCACCCGGGAAGACAAGCCCGAGGAGGAGGACTGGAAAGGCTGCTTCGTCCGCCGCCTCCACGGCGACCAGATCCTCGGCGAGCTGTGGCGGGACCTGGGCACCGCGTACCTGGAGCCGCCGGGCGAGGAGGACCAAGCGCCGGTCTGGTCCGCTCTGCGATTCGCTCCCGACGGGGAAGGGACCGACGCGGAGCGCGAGTCCTGGAACGCCTCGACGGCCATCGAGAAATGGATGGCGGTCATTGAGCGCTACTTCGACGGGACGCCGCTGTGGATGCCCGACGGCAGGCGGGTGACGGTGGAGGGCGAGGGCCGTCTCGGCGATTTCTTCCGCGACTGTCCGCTGGTGAAGCGCTGGAAGAGCCTCGAAGGGAAGATCGGCGCCTTGGAGCTTTTCGAGAAGGTGCGGGAGGCGAAGGAGGGCAAAGGCGAAGAGGTGCCGGAGGACGGCTCGTGAGGCCTCAGCTCCCCCTGGAGGTCCTCGGGCTCATGGGGCCGATCCTGTCCTGGGTCGAAGGTGGAGAGGAGCTGCGCTTGCCGAAGCAGTGGATCGGCGGGGGCCTGGCGCCCGCCGCCCGGGAACGGGCCTGGCTGATCCGCGAGCTGCCCACCTACTCCTACGACACGGTCGACGAGGTGGTGCGCATGGCCCGCCGTGGCCGGGCGGCGCCATCGAGGCCCAGGGCTTGGACCAGCTCCCGCCCCCGGTGGCGGCTGGAGCCCCCCGAGGACTACTTCCTACCCGATGTCTTTCGGCGCCTCGCGAAGCGATACTTCCGGTGGAGCGGGAGCGACCTCCGTGTCCGGGCGGGCCTCATGGAGGAGGTCCACGAGCTCTCCCTGCGGTTCCCCGTTGGCCACCTCGTCCGCCACGCCCACGCGCGAGCCGTGGCCGCCGGCTTCCTGCGGGCGGAACGGGCGCTCGATCTTCCCGAGCAGCTCAGCGCGCTCCACACCACCTCGCGCGGGCTCAAGACCGTCGTCGACCGGGGGGTCAGCGAGGGGCACCTCCACTTCTGGGGGGTGACGAGCGCTGACGAGGCCTGGGCGGACCATCTCCTCCAGGAGCTCGGCACTGGCATCTTCGAGCGGTTCAGCCCAGCCGAGCTCCGCCTCCTCACTCTGAGCCGCTACGGGGCCCGCCTGCTGGCTCTCGGACTCCTCCACGTGCGACTGGGGCTGGCAGTGGAGCCGCAGCTCCTCTTCTCCCTCCTCGAGCGCCTCGACCGCCTCTACCTCTGCCGGCTCGGGTCGATCGAGGAGTGGCCCGCGCAACAGGAGCTGCGCCGGGACTTCCAGCACGCCCTCAAGCGAGTCCTGTGGGAGGCCGAGGCGGCCCACTCCGACCCGGAGATCGAGTGGATCCTGCGCCTTCTGAGCCGGGCGGCGCAGCGCCTGTGGCGGCGGCGCTCGGCCCTTCCCAAGCTGCCCGTGGAGGGGGTGCGCGAGCGGGTCTTCCTGGTCGAGCGGCTCCACTTCGAGGTCCAGTGGGCCCTACTGACCCTCGGGCCGCGGCTGCGAGAGGAGCCGCCGACCGGGACGACGCAGCGACCGGGCCGGGGAGCCCGGCCCCGCGAGGTCGAGGATGTCGTGTGGAGCCACGAGACACGGGGCGAGGGGCGCCTGCTCTGGGATTTCCTCCACCAAGCGCTCTTCCGGTATCTGATTTTCCAGACCCAGCACTGGCAGCTCGCCACCCAGAGCGGCCGGACCACCGGTCTGCGTCAGTTTCGGCGCTTCTACGGCGCCTCGCAGCGAGCGCCTTTCGACCGTAAGGGCATTGGGGTGCAGGGGCTGATCGTCGACCGCCTGCGCCGCTCGAGCTCGCTGCGCACGGTCGAGGGTCGCCTGAGCCCTCCGAGACGGGGTCACCGGGACTTGGTGCCCTGGGTGCTGGGCTATGCCCGGGCGGCGCAGAACGAGCAGCTCGAGCGCTTCGGGCTCGTGATCCACTTCATCAAGGACGCCCAGCCGACGGGGAGCTCGAGACGCCACGGCTTCGACCGCTTCACCGTGCGCAACGGGCGAGCTCGCCGGCGCACCCGCCGCGCGGCGTTCCAGCTCTTCCGGCTCCTAGCGGAGCCCCACCCGGTGGTCCCCTTCCTGGTGGGCATCGACGCCGCCAACCTGGAGCTCACCACACCTCCGGAGGTCTTCGCCCCAGCCTTCCGCTTCCTGCGGGAGTACCCGATCGAGCTCCAGCGGGCCTCGGCCCGCACCGACCGCTACGGCACCCAGGCGGCGGTTCGGTCCTTGGTCGAAGACCGGCGCCTTGGGATGACGTACCACGTGGGCGAGGACTTCCGGCACCTGCTCTCCGGCCTGCGCGCGGTCGCCGAGACCATGCAGTTCCTCCGGCCGGCGCCGGGCGACCGGCTGGGGCACGCCCTGGTTTTGGGCCTGGATCCGGGAGTCTGGGCCGGCCAGACCGGCTTCCAGGCGGTGGTCTCGATCCAGGAGTGGCTCGACACGTTGGTTTGGGTGCACCACTTCCTGGGGCCCGGTCACGACGTGCTGGGTGAGCTCCAGGTGGAGGACTCGATCCAGCGGCTGAGCTGGGAGATCTACGGGGTGAGCGCTCGCCAGGCCGGCCGCAGCGACCGGAGCTGGTCCCCCCTCACGCTGTTCGACGCCTGGCGGCTGCGGCAGCTCGATCCCTATTCGATCGACCTGGGTTGCCTCGAACGCGGCGAGTGCCAGTTGCGGCCCCTGCAGCGCTTCGGCCCGGAGCGCTGGCGTTGGGCGTATATCCAGACCCGGGTCCTGAGGGAGTGCCAGCGCCACGTCGGGTCGAGCGCGGCGTACCGGCTGCTGGGTTGGTACTGGTACGACGAGCAGGCCCGACGCCGGGGCGAGCGGGTGATCACGGTGGACATGCAGGAGCGGGCGGAGCTGTGGCTCGATCTGTGCCGCGAGGTTCAGGAGAAAATGGTGCGCACGGTCGAAGAGCGGCAGCTCGTCATCGAAGTCAACCCGTCGTCGAACCGGCTGATCGGGCCCATGCCGAGCTACGAGGACCATCCGATCTTCCACCTGACCCTCGACGAGGAGAACCACCTCGCGCGGCGCGTGCGGGTGACCGTGAACACGGACGATCCCGGCGTGTTCAACACCTCCCTCGCCCACGAGTACTACCTGCTGGGCGAGATCCAGCTCCGCCGGGGAGTGCCGGAGGCCGAGGTCGTCAACTGGCTGGACTGGCTCCGGCGCAACGGCAACGACTACACCTTCGTGCGTATTCTCCCGGAGGCCCGGGATCCCCGGGTCAAGGAGGTGCTGCGCGCGCTCCAGAGGCAGCGGCGGAGCCTCCAGCGGCGCATGGAGGGTGACGGGCCCTGGCCGGAGTTCTGGGGCTGGTTTCGAGGGGACGAGCTGGTGCCCGGCCGAGAGGGCGAGCCCGGGATGACGGCGCCGCTGCCCGGCTCGCGCCCCTCGGCCGAGGGGGCGCGGTGAGGACCACCAACCTGTTCGTAGAGCTCCTGGTCATCGGGTTCGGAGCGGCCTCGTGGGTCGGCCTTCTCGCGATGGCGCTCTTCGGCGTGCCGCCGTTGTCGGTCGCTCTCTCCGCCGAGGCCCTCGTGGCGGCGACGCCTCTCGTCTACCTGCTGGGGATCTTGATGGACCGGGCCGCCGACTGGACCTTCGAGAAGCTCTGGGAGGAGAAGCTGCTCGCGGCAAAGACGGGAGGGAAGCTATTCTCGAGCGTGGAGGAGTACTACGAATGCCGACGTTACATCCTGAATCACTCCCCGGCCCTGGCGAAGGAGCTTGAGTACGGCAGGAGCCGATTGAGGATCTGCCGGGGGTGGACGCTCGACGCCGCACTCGCCGCCGTCGCGCTGAACGTCTTCATCTGGGTCAAGCTGAGCGCCGGGGCCGTCGCGTGTCGCCTCTCGCTCTTCGGTACCGCGGGGTGTCTGCTCCTGGCCTGGGGTTCGCAGCGGGCGTGGCGGAGCCTGGCCTCGAAGCAGTACGACAAGATCGCCCGGCAGGGCAAGTATCTGATGGACCGGGACGCGACCGTGCCGCCGCCGGCGACTTCACAGGTGTGACATCGTCGGTTCCATGGCCGGGGGATGGGACGCCGTCGTCGTGGGCTCCGGGCCGAACGGGCTGGCCGCGGCCGTCGCCCTGGCGCGGGCCGGGCGCTCGGTGCGGGTGATCGAGGGCGCGGCCGAGCCGGGGGGCGGCACCCGGAGCGCCGAGCTCACCCTCCCGGGCTTCCTCCACGACGTCTGCTCGGCGGTCCATCCCATGGCCGCCGGTTCCCCCTTCTTCCGGGAGCTGCCCCTGGCCGAGCACGGTCTGACCTTCCTCCAGCCGGAGATCCCTCTGGCCCATCCTCTGGACGACGGCTCCGCGGCGGTCCTCGAGCGCTCCCTCGAAGCCACCGCCCGCGGTCTCGATGCCTCCGGCACCGGCGACGGCGCCGCCTGGCGCCGCCTGATGGCACCCCTGGCCGAGGGCTGGGAGCTCCTGGCGCCGGAGCTCCTGGCCCCGTTCCACTGGCCGCGCTCGCCCCTCGCCCTGGCGCGCTTCGGTCTGCGGGCGGTGCGGTCGGCGGCCGGCCTCGCCCGCTCGGCCTTTCGGGGCGAGGCGGCGCGGGCGCTCTTCGCCGGGCTCGGAGGCCACTCGATGCTCCCTCTCGAGCGCTCCCCGTCGGCGGCCATCGCCCTGGTGCTGGGTGCGGCGGGCCACGCCGTCGGCTGGCCGATTCCCCGGGGCGGCTCGCGGGCCATCTCCCGGGCCCTGGTGGGCGTCCTCGAAGCGCTGGGCGGAGAGGTCGAGACCGGGCGCTGGGTGAAGGCGATGTCGGACCTCCCTCCAGCCCGGGCCTACCTTTTCGACCTCACGCCCCGACAGCTCCTGGCGATCGCCGGCTCGGACCTGCCCGCCGGCTATCGGCGCCGCCTCGCCGGATACCGCTACGGGCCGGGGGTGTTCAAGGTGGACTGGGCCCTCTCCGGACCGATCCCCTGGCGGGCCGAGGCGTGCCGCCGGGCGGGGACCCTCCATTTGGGTGGCACGTGGAGGGAGATTGCTGCCGCCGAGGCCGAGGTGTGGCGGGGCACGGCCGCCGAGCGCCCCTACGTGCTCCTCGCCCAGCCGACCGTCGTCGACCCCGAACGCGCCCCCGCCGGCCGCCATGTGGCCTGGGCCTACTGCCACGTTCCGGCCGGCTCCACCGAGGACCGCACCGCCGCCATCGAGGCCCAGGTGGAGCGGTTCGCCCCCGGATTCCGCGATCTCGTCCTGGCTCGCCACACCTTCACCGCCGCCGCCATGGAGACCTACGATCCCAACTACGTGGGCGGCGACATCAACGGTGGGGTCCAGGACCTGGGGCAGCTCTTCACCCGCCCCGTGGCCCGGCGGATCCCGTACTCCACGCCCAACCCGAGCCTCTGGATCTGCTCCTCGGCGACCCCTCCCGGCGGCGGCGTCCACGGCATGTGCGGGTACCACGCCGCCCGGGCGCTGCTGAGTGGCGGGTAGTAAGTCGTTTGTCATCAGCGTCTTGCCGGGTGCGGTACCATCTTGGGCGGGCAGGGCTGGCACGAGTCCAGCTTCCATCTCCAGCTTCCAACATGTCGAACCGCGACACCCAGAGCGAGCCCGGCTACGCGCCCATCGGCGACTACGCCCTCATCGGGGACTGCCGGAGCGCCGCCCTGGTCTCGAACCGGGGCTCGATCGACTGGCTCTGCCTGCCGCGCTTCGACTCGCCGTCGCTGTTCGCCGCCATCCTCGACCGGGAGAAGGGTGGGCGCTTCGCCGTCCGGCCCGCGGCCGGGTTCGAGGCGACCCGGCGCTACGTGCCCGACACCAACGTCCTCGAGACCACCTTCACCACCGAGACCGGGCGGGTCCGCCTGCTCGATCTCTTTCCGGTGGCCTCGGAGGAGGAGAAGGAGCGGGTGCTCCTGCCCGAGCGCCAGGTGCTGCGCGCGGTCGAGTGCCTCGACGGCGAGGTGGAGGTGGAAGTAGTGTGCGATCCGCGTCCCGAGTACGGCCTGGAGATCCCGCGCCTCACCGACCGGGGAGCCCTCGGCTTCTGGTACGAGCACGCCGCCGCGGCCCTGTGCCTGCGCAGCGAGATCCCCGTCGCCGAGCGCGAGGGCCTACCCGGCGTCCGGGGCTCCGAGACCCTCCGGGCCGGCGAGCGGCGCTACGTCTCCATCACCTTCACCGACGGGGAGCCGGCGGTCCTGCCGACGTTCGGGGAGGAGGCCGAACGCCGGATCGAGTCGAGCCTCGAGTGGTGGCGCCGGTGGGCGGCGACCTGCCGCTACGACGGCCCGCACCGCGACCACGTGGTGCGTAGCGCCCTCGCCCTCAAGCTCCTCACCTTCGCCCCGTCGGGGGCCGTGGTGGCGGCGCCGACCACCTCGCTGCCCGAGGCGATCGGCGGCCCGCGCAACTGGGACTACCGCTACTGCTGGCTGCGCGACGCCTCAGTGACCCTCCAGGCGTTCCTCGATCTGCGGCTCCACGAGGAGGCGGACGCCTTCCTGTCCTGGATCGTCCACTCGACCCGGCTCACCCGCCCCGAGCTCCAGATCCTCTACGACGTCCACGGCGAGACCCGGATCGACGAGCGCGAGCTCGGCCACTTAGAGGGGTACCGGGGGTCGCGGCCGGTGCGGGTGGGAAACGCCGCCAAGAACCAGCTCCAGCTCGACGTCTACGGCGAGGTGATCGATGCGGCGGCCCAGTACGTGCGCCGCGGCTTCCACCTCAACTCGGCGACCGCCGAGGCGCTCGCCAGCCTGGGCCGGACGGTGGTCCGCCGCTGGCGCGAGCCGGACGAGGGGATCTGGGAGGTCCGCTCCGGCCGCCGCCACCACACGTACTCGAAGGTCATGTGCTGGGTCGCCCTGGACCGCCTGCTGGAGCTCGACGAGGCGGGCGAGATCGAGGCCCCGCGGGGGAGCTACGAATCCGAGTGCCGGGCGATCCGCGAAGAGGTCGAGCGCCGCGGCTTCAACGAGGAGCTGGGCTGTTACACGAGCACCTTCGGGGGCGATCAGGTGGACGCGAGCCTCCTGCTCCTGGCCCGCTACGGGTACGCCGACGCCACCTCGGAGCGCATGCGCGGAACCACCCGCCGGATCGAGGAGCGGCTGGGCACCTCCGGCCTCCTGTACCGCTACCGGAGCCTCGACGACGGGCTCGCGGGCGGCGAAGGGGCCTTCGGCATCGCCAGCTTCTGGCACGTGGACTGCCTGTGCCGAGAGGGGCGTCGCGACGAGGCCGAGGCGATCTTCGACCGCCTGTGCGAACGGGCGAACGACGTGGGTCTCTACGGCGAGGAGATCGACCCGGAGTCCGGCGAATGCCTGGGCAACTTCCCCCAGGCGTTCACCCACGCCGGCCTGATCGACGCGGCCTTGACCCTCGAAGCGTCTCGCGGCCAGGGGCCCGCGGCGCGCGAGGACTCCGGGGTCGGGCCGGCCGCCACCGGCACGGGCGGCTCCGGCGCAAGAGAGGAGCTCGAATGAACGTGGGAAGCACGCTGCTCTGGGGATTCCTGGCCACCGTCGTGATGGCGATCACCATGGAGGCGAGCCAGGGGCTGGGCCTCTCGCGGATGAGCATGCCGGTCATCCTCGGCACCATGTTCACCGCCGACCGCCGCCGGGCGCCGATCTACGGCTTCGTGGTGCACCTGGTCAACGGCTGGGCCTTCGCCTTCGTCTACGCCCTGGTCTTCGAGAGCCTCGGGCAGGCGAGCTGGTGGATCGGAGCGATCCTCGGGGGCCTCCACGGCCTGGCGACCCTCCTGCTCGTCGTGCCGTTGATCCCCGGCCTCCACCCGCGGATGGCGAGCGAGACGACCGGTCCCGAGCCCACCCGCGCCCTCGAGCCCCCGGGCTTCATGGCCCTGAACTACGGCCGGCGCACGCCCCTCGTCACCCTTCTCGCCCACGTGCTCTACGGTGTGGTGATGGGGGCGTTCTACCACCTGGCGGGTTAGGCGGGCGGCGCCCGGCGGCCGGGGTGTACACTCGCGCAAGAACGATCACCGAGTGGCTCCCCCCTGGGATCCTTCCCTGGCAGCTCTTCCCCGATAGAGGAGGCGTGCGATGCGTAGGTTGAGACTCGGTACGGGGGCGCTGGTGGGAGCTCTCGTCACCGCCCCCCTGATCGCGGTCATGGCGCTGGCCTACCGGCTGGCGAGGCTCCCGTTCTCCCCCTTCGACTTCTTCGACTGGGTCACCCGGGTGCTTCCCGGCAAGCTGGTGACCTTCGGCATCGACTCCATGCTCTGGACGATGCAGAAGGTCGGCCTCAACGTCGCCGACTCGGCCAAGACCGCCGAGCGCTCTGTGGCCGTGATCCAGTTCTTCGTGGTGGGGGTGGTGGTGGCGGCGCTGTTCTTCGCCGTCCTGGCCAGGCGCCGCAGCCGCCCCGGCGCGGTAGCCGGCCTGGTGGTGGGCATCCTCCTCGGCGCGCCCATGGCGGTCCTCGCCGTCACCATCGGCCAGTCGCCGGTCGCACCGGCGCTCTCGATCCTCTGGCTGGCGGTCCTCTACCTGGCGTGGGGGTGGGCTCTGTCCTGGGGATTCCGGCGGACGGTACCGGCCGGGGCTCCGGAGGTCGTGGAGAGCGCCGAGGTCCAGTCCCTCGACCGGCGGCGCTTCCTGATCCGCCTGGGGGCGGCGAGCGCCGTGGTGACGGTCGCCGGGGCCGGCGTGGCCGAGCTCCTGAACCTGCGCGAGGGCGGCGGGGGCGGCGGCTCGCGAGGCGGCGCGCAGGCGACGGTCAACGGCAGGGGCGAGCCCTTCCCGAACGCCGGCGACCCGGTGGTGCCGGCGCCCGGCACGCGCCCCGAGTACACGCCCCTCGATGACTTCTACAACGTCTTCATCCGCACCGAGCCGACGGTGATCGACGGCGACTCCTGGGAGCTGGCGGTGACCGGTCTGGTGGACAACCCCCTCCACCTCGAGCTCGACGATTTCCGCAACCGCTACCCCTCCCGGGACCAGTACGTGACGATCTCCTGCATCTCCGGGCGGATCGGCACCGGGCTCATCAGCACCACGATGTGGACCGGCGTGCCGCTCCAGACCGTGCTCGACGAGGCCGGCGTCCAGGCCGGAGCCAAGTTCCTCCACATCCACTCGGGCGACGGCTACTACGAGACCGTCGATCTCGACCTAGTGGCCCAGGACCCGCGGATCCTGCTCTGCCACGCCTGGGACGGCAAGCCCCTGCCCGTACGCCACGGCTTCCCCCTGCGCATCTGGATTCCGGACCGCTACGGCATGAAGCAGCCGAAGTGGATCACCGCCATCGAGGTCTCGGCCGACTACGTGCCCGGCTACTGGGTGAAGCGGGGCTGGGACCGGGTGGCGCGGGTCAAGGCCACCTCGGTGATCGACACGGTGGCGGTCAAGTCGGCCCACCGGGAGGGCGGGCGGATGCTGGTGCCGGTGGGCGGCATCGCCTTCTCCGGCGCCAAGGGGATCTCGAAGGTGGAAGTGAAGGTCGACGACGGGCCCTGGACGGAGGCCAAGCTGCGTAAGCCGCTGTCCGACACCACGTGGGTGATGTGGCGCTACGACTGGCCGCTGGAGGCGGGCCATCACAACTTCACGGTGCGCTGCTACGACGGTGACGGCACGCCCCAGATCGCCACCCCCCACGCCCAAAGGCCCAGCGGCGCGACGGGCCTGGACCACGAGACGGCCAACGTCAAGGCGTAGACCCCGCGCCCCGGCAGCGCGGCCGTCGATCTCAGGAATCGCCCGCAGGCCCTCGAAGCCGACCTCCGAGGCCGCCCCCGCGCCGCGCCCCGTCCGTCAATGGGAGAAGGG
Organism: uncultured Acidobacteriota bacterium; assembly: GCA_963739795.1. Taxonomy (GTDB): domain Bacteria; phylum Acidobacteriota; class Thermoanaerobaculia; order Multivoradales; family DATKCC01; genus CAVUBL01. The sequence goes on from CAVUBL010000021.1 coordinate 133,556, forward strand.
GAGCGAGAGGGACTGGGCGTCGCCTCCCTGGGCCCGGATCGCGGCCTTCAGGAACGAGCCGGCCCAGTGGAAGATGTCCTCGTTGCGCACCGTCGCCCGCAGGGTTGCCATGTGCTCACGGCGCGTGTCGGGCGACATGGTCAGCGCCCGGTGGAGGGTCTCGGCGAGCTCGACCTCGTCCCACGGGTTGACCAGCAGGGAGCCGTCGGCGAGCTGAGCCGCGGCGCCCGCAAAGCGCGAGAGCACCAGCACTCCCGACTCCTGGACGTTGGCGGCGCAGTACTCCTTGGCCACCAGGTTCATGCCGTCCTCGAGGGGCACGACCACCGCGCCGTCGGCGGCGCGGTAGAAGGCGAGCAGCTCGGTCTCGGTGATCCGCCGGTTGTGGTATTGGATCGGAATCCAGCCGGGGCGCGAGAAGAGGCCGTTGATCTCGCCCACCAGCCCGTCGATCTCCTGCTTGAGGGCGGCGTAGGCGGGGATCGTCTCGCGGCTCGGGATCACCACCTGGAGCAGCACTACCTTGCCCAGCCACTCGGGATGGGTCTCGAGCAGGTTGGCGAAGGCCTTGAGCTTGTGCCGGACGCCCTTGGTGTAGTCGAGGCGGTCGATCCCGAGGAGCATCCGGCAGCCGCCCAGACGGTGGCGGAGCTTCTCGGTCAGGGCTTCGACCTCGTCGCTCTTGGCCTCGGCGGCCAGGGCGTAGTAGTCGACGCCCGTGGGGAAGGCGCCCACCTGGAAGCGGCGGGGCTCGCCGCCGAGGGTCGCTTCGACGGTGAGGGCCGGGTGCCCCGAGCGGAAGACCGGCTCCGGATCGAGGCGGCGGACGCAGGCCATGAAGTTGGCCATGTGGCGGTCGGTCTGGAACCCGATCAGGTCGTAGGAGGCCAGGGCGGTGAGCAGGCGCTCGGCCCAGGGCAGCCGGAAGAAGAGCTCGGGCGGCGGGAACGGGGTGTGGAGGAAGAAGGAGACCCCCCGCGACACCCCGAGCCGGGCGAGCTCTTCCCCCACCAGGAGGAGCTGGTAGTCGTGGACCCATACCAGGTCGCCGCTGCGGTGGACCGCCGCGATCTCCTCGGCGAACTTCCGGTTCGCCCGCTGGTACGAGGGCCAGTACGGGGGCTCGATCAGGCTGTGGTCGGGCAGCCCGTGGAAGAGGGGCCAGAGCACCTGGTTGCAAAAGCCGCAGTAAAAGTCGCGCTCCTCGCGGGCGGTCAGGCTCACGGCTCGCAGATCGTAGGCGGCCTGTCCCGCGGTCTCGGTGCTAAGCTCTCCTTCCGGCGCGCCCTTCTCGGCGGTGGCGCCGGTCCAGCCCACCCAGACCCCGCCCCGGGACTTGAGCACCGCGCGCAGGGCGGTCACGAGGCCGCCGATGGTGGTGCGTGCCTCCCAAGGCGCCGAAGGCCCGGTGCGCGTGAGGTGGACGGGGAGGAAGCTCGAGGCGACGACCAGGCGACGGAACGGCGTGGCGGTCTCCTCGGCGATGGGCTGGACTCGGGTCTTGGGCAGCGATGGGCTGGTCGGCGGCGGTGCGGGCATCGGGTTCTCCACGTCGGTGGCGCCTGCAAAAACCACACCGTTTCATTCCCAGTATACCGCGGGCTCGTCACGGCGACATGGCGCGGGGGCAGCAGCACCGTGACGGCGGACGGGGAGCGCCGTTCCGGCGTGGTAGATTTCCTCGATTCGCGTCGGGGGGTAGGAGTCTGCGCGACAGAAGCACGACTGCGCGTTTCTGTCGCGCAGACGTCCTAGCCTGGACTAGTCGTGAGCCACCTACTACGAGCCGCAATTGCACGCGATCTCAGGGCGTACTCGCTCTTCGCTCCTCAACGTACTGTCCAGTACGCCTGCGTCTCTCATCGCTACGTGCGCCCTGATCTCACACACACTTGCGCCTCTCGCTACGGCGCCTCATGAATAGTCCAGGCTAGGAGAACGGCATGAGCGAGCGGTCTACCACCACGCACGAGGTCCCTCGGCTGGGGCTCGACGGCCCCGCGATCGGCCACGATTTCTGGCACTACCTGGCCTTCCACGTGGGCCGGGACCGGTGGTCCCAGAACGACCACTACCACCACCTGGCGCTGGTCCTTGCCCTGCGCGACCGGCTCATGGAGCGCTGGCAGGCGACCAGCCGCGCCTACTACGCCCGGGACAGCCGCCGCGCCTACTACCTCTCCATGGAGTTCCTCATGGGGCGGGCCCTCACCAACGCCCTGGTGAACCTGGACGTGGAGGAGCCCGTTCGCTCACTGCTCCACGAGGCGGGGCTCGAGCTCGAGGCGCTGGCCGAGGTCGAGCGCGACCCGGCCCTGGGCAACGGCGGCCTTGGGCGCCTTGCCGCCTGCTTCCTCGATAGCTGTGCCACCCTCGAGCTCCCGGTCACCGGCTACGGCATTCGCTACGAGTTCGGCGTCTTCCGGCAGCGGATCCAGGACGGCTGGCAGGTCGAGGAGCCGGAGCACTGGCTGGTCTACGGCTACCCGTGGGAGGTCATGCGGCCGGAGTACGAGCAGCGGGTGCGCTTCGGGGGGCGCACTGAGAAGGTGACCGACGCCAACGGCGAGCTCCGGGTGCGCTGGGTCGAGACCGAGAACGTGGTGGCCCTGCCCTTCGATCTCCCGATTCCCGGCTTCCGTAACGACGTGGTGAACACGCTACGCCTGTGGAAGGCGACCGGCACGGACAAGTTCAGCCTCGCCGAGTTCAACGCCGGCGACTACTCGGCGGCCGTGACCTCGAAGACCCGGGCCGAGAACATCTCCATGGTGCTCTACCCCAACGACGAGAGCGAGGCCGGCAAGCGCCTGCGCCTGCGACAGCAGTACTTTCTGGCGAGCGCCAGCCTCCAGGACGCCCTCCGGCGCTGGACCCGCGTCCACGGCTCGGACTTCCGCCTCTTCGCCGAGAAGAACTGCTTCCAGCTCAACGACACCCACCCGACGGTGGCGATCGCCGAGCTGATGCGCCTGCTCATGGACGAGCACCGACTGGGCTGGGACGCGGCCTGGCGGATCACGCGCTCGACCATGGCCTACACCAACCACACGCTGCTGCCGGAGTCGCTCGAGCGCTGGCCGCTCGAGATGTTCCGCCAGCTCCTGCCCCGGCCGCTGGAGATCATCTACGAGATCAACGCCCGGTTCCTGGCCCAGGTGGCCGAGCGCTTCCCCGGCGACGAGGAGCGGGCCCGGCGCATGAGCATCGTGGTGGAAGGGCCGGGGGCGCCCGCACAAGGTCAGGTCCGGATGGCCCATCTGGCGGTGGTGGGGAGCTTCTCGGTCAACGGGGTGGCCCGACTCCACACCGAGCTCCTCGAGCGCGAGCTCCTCGCCGACTTCCACGAGATGTGGCCGGAGCGCTTCAACAACAAGACCAACGGGGTCACGCCGCGGCGTTGGCTGGGGGTGTGCAACCCCGCCCTGAGCGCCCTCCTCGACGAGACGATCGGCGCGGGCTGGAGGACCGACCTGCCCCGCCTCGCCAAGCTCGTGCCCTTCGCCGAGGACGGCGCCTTCCGGGACCGCTGGCGGGCGATTCGCCGCGCGAACAAGGAGCGCCTGGCCCGCCTGGTCGACGAGAGCTGCGGCCTGACGGTCGACCCGGCGGCCATGTTCGACGTGCAGGTCAAGCGGATCCACGAGTACAAGCGCCAGCTCCTGAACGCCCTCCACGTGGTCCACCTCTACGACCGGATCCGGCGCGGCGAGACCGCGGGCTGGACGCCGCGGCTGAAGCTCTTCGCCGGCAAGGCGGCCCCCGGCTACCGGATGGCCAAGCTGATCATCAAGCTGATCGGCAACATCGCCCGGGTGGTGAATGAGGACCCGGCCGTGGGCGACCTGCTGAAGGTGGTCTTCGTGCCCAACTTCCGGGTGTCGGTTATGGAGGTGATCTGCCCCGGCACCGATCTCTCGGAGCAGATCTCGCTGGCCGGCAAGGAGGCGTCGGGTACGGGCAACATGAAGCTCATGATCCAGGGCGCCCTCACCCTGGGGACCATGGATGGAGCCAACATCGAGATCTGCGAGGCCGTGGGGGAGGAGCATTTCTTCCGTTTCGGTCTGTCGGTGGCCGAAGTGGTTGAGCGCCGACCGCGGCACGACCCGAGGGCGGTGATCGAGGCGGACCCGGACCTGGGGCGGGTGATGGAGCTCCTGGGGAGCGGGCTGTTCCAGCGGAACGAGCCGGGGATCTTCGACCCCATCCTGGCGCAGCTCACGACCGGCGGGGATCCGTGGATGGTGACCGCGGACTTCCGCTCGTACGTGGACACCCAGGAGCGCGCGGCGCAGGCGTTTCAGGACGTGGAGCGCTGGACGCGGTCGAGCATCCTGAACTCGGCGGCGAGCGGGGAGTTTTCCTCGGATCGGACGATCCGGGAGTACAACCGCGACATCTGGCGGCTGGAGCCGGTCGGGGTGGAGTTGGAGGGCGGCGAAGGAGGCTGAGGGCCGGGGAAGGGCTGAGGCGGCTGGGGCGGAGGTGGGATCACACGCCCGCGGGGTGGGTGGCTTTCTCGGCGGCAGACTGCGCCGGCGAGAAACCACCGCGCCCCGCGAGCTGCCCCCTGGGTGGTTGAGGCCGGCCCTTCGCCGCGGGGTGGGGAGGTGGGGGGAATCGGCGTTGTCGAACTGCGGAACGTTTCTCCCCACCAAGTGCCACCCTCATGGTGGTGGGTCCCTTCTACCAAGTGTCACCCTCATGGTGGTGCCCTCATGGTGGTGGGGGCGGGTGGCGTTGCTGTCGTAGAATGACTTCGCGAATGCGACACCTTGCTCTCGACCCTGGGGCAAGGCGTTGACCGGTTCCCCAGCATTCTCCCGATTGGATTCGGGACGCGCTCTCAATGCCAGACGTCTACCTGTGGACAGGCCACTGGGTCCGAGCCACCGACCTGCCGACGAGCAAGTTCAGGCTTGAGCCAAAGCTCAAGGAGCTCTTCAAGACTCACGACGTCTACCTCCGTGTGGAGTCCGGCGGAGAGGTGATCGGTGGTCTCCGGCTCGCCAAGAAGCCGCGCCATGAGATCGAGGGCGACAAGAACTTCTTCTACGACGTCGCTGCGGACCTCTATCTCAAACCCCTCACAGCTCGCACGGAGATCCTCCGCGTCGCGGCCTTCACGCCGCCCGCTGCGACCGTGGGTCGTTGGACCCTCCGCGAGCGCCTCGAGACTCTCGCCGGTGCGATGATCGCGGCCCGGCGGTTTCTGCGGGCCGACGCCTTCCTGGCTCCCGAGTACTACCTGAGCTATTTGCCGGACGATCGCCCTTCGAGCCATACGGGATGTGGCTGGACGGTAAGGCCCTTCACGGAGAATGAGCTTGACGAGATCGAGGCGTTTCTCGCCGAGCAGAGCCGTACCTTCCGCGAGATGCTGGTCGTGGCGGGGACGGTGATCCGAGATCCCCGCAAGCTGACGAAGGAGCTCTTCAACACCGCTCTCGTCTACCTCGATGGCAAGCCCATCACTCAGCCGGAGGGAATGCGGTACGACAAGGCCACGACGGGCGGATTCGAGGCCTTGACGCTCGACGAGTTCAACTGGGGGCAGGGAGGGCGGTCCGACCTCAGGATCGAGCTGGGTCGGCTCACTTGCGCGCTCCAGATCTGCAAGGACACCATGAAGCCCGTCACCTACCCCACGGCGCTCCGGCTGGTGGTCTCGATGAATCTGGGCGTCTCGGACTTCGGTGAGCTCCCGCGGGACGTCCCCTTGGTCATCGCCGACGGCGGCACCAGAAGCTGCATGGTGCACAACGGGATGACCACCCACGGCCGGCCGGTCCACGACCTCTACGTGTTCAACGCCCCGGTCAAGGTTCTGAGCCTCTGATGCGATCCTTCCCGCAGGAGGCGCGCGCGGCGGAGAGAAGGCGCGGGGGGCCACCACCAAGTGCCACCCTCATGGTGGTGGCGCCTCTCAATGGGGCTTCGACGCCCATGCTCCGGCGGCGCAAGCGGCTGCGCCTAGGAGACTTAGGGCCGCTCCCCAGACGATTCCCACCGGGCGGTAGGTGAGCTCTAGGGTGCCCTGGCCCGGGCCTACCTCGACTCCCATCAGTATGTCGTCGACCTGTCGGATCGGCACAGAGCGGCCATCGATCCGCGCGTGCCAGCCCGGGTCCCAGGTCTCGGCCACCACGAGGGTGCGGCGCTCGTGGGTGCGCCAGGCGACGAGCCAGCTTCCGGGGGCGCGGTGCCTCACCGTCGGCTCGTCTCCCTTGCTCCTCCGCCCGCCGCCCGCCCAGCGCACCAGGGGCGGCGCCCCGGGGCGCTCGAAGACCCGGGCGTCCTTGCCGTCGTAGGCCAGTCGCCAGCCGGCGACCGGCGCAGGGTCGCCGGGCGCGGTCATCACCCACCGCACGCCGAGCCGGTCGAGCCAGGGGCTTCGCCAGCGCTCGATCGGGCGGAAGAAGAGGGGATCGTCGGCCGCCAGGCGGGCGTAGACCACCTGGTAGCGATGGAGCTCGATCGGGGTGTCGCCGCGGATGTCGTCGAGGCCGTAGACCGTGGCCGCGTCGGGGTGGAGGGCGAATCCCGTGGCCGCCACGCGTCCCGGCCGGTGGGCGAGAAAGCGGGTGCCCCCGGTCGGGGGATAGAGCTTGGCCAGGGATAGGCCTGGGTTGGTCCAGGCGTGGGCCAGGGCGAGGTCGGCGGCGAGGAGGGCCGGAAGCGCCATGGCCAGGGCCCGGCGCCGCCCCGGGGCGAGGAAGGCGCAGGCCGCCAGGGCCAGGACCATCGCCGCGACCCCGGCGCTCCAGGCCGCCTCGGTGGCGAGGAGCCCGTGGGCGCGCCACGGCCCGCCTCCACCGTCAAGGCCGCCGAAGAGCCCCCAGGCCAGGGCGAGGAGGGCAAGGACCGCCCCCGTTGCCGCCCCCAGGACCCGCCGGCCCTGCCCGGCGAGCCAGTCGTCGAGGCCGCGCGCCGCCAGCAGGGCGAGGCCCAGCTCCACCCCTAGCTTCAGGTAGTGGGTGAGGCTCTTGTCGAAGAAGGGCAGGGCGAGGAGGAGACCGCGCACCCCCGGCACCTGGTAGGCGGCGAGGAGGGCGAAGAGGGTGACGGCCACCAGCCCGGCCCAGCGCCGGTCCCGGCCGGCCTCCGAGCTCCGGCGCCGGAGCGCCCGGAGGCCGGCCGCCGCGCCCAGGACCGCCAGGGGCAGGGTCACGGCCCCGGCGTAGACCGCGGTCGCCGGGTAGTTGAAGGGGCCCCACCAGGTGCCCAGCGCTGGGTTGCCGTGGAGCTCCGGGAGCACCAGGCGCAGGAGCAGCTCCCCGATCGCGGCGAGGGGGACCGGCTGGGGCGCGGCGGCGGCGAGCCAGCGGCTGCTCGCCATGAGAGTCGCTGCGAAGGGAAGGGTCTCCACCGCCGAGAGGGCGGCGGCGACGACCCAGGCGCCCGAGAACCCGGCCCAGGCGCGCCGCGGGTGCTCGCTCCCCCGGACCAGCAGGTAGATCGCCGCCAGCAGGCCGGTGAAGATCGGTGTCTCCGGGTGCCCCCCCAGGAGCTGGAGGCCGCCCGCGACGGCCAGGGGCACCCACCCGGAACGCCCCGCGGCCAGGCGCTCCGTCGCCCAGAAGACCCACGGCACCAGGGCCAGGGCGTTGCCCATGGGGAAGAGGACGAAGGAGCTGAGGGTGCCCGAGAGAGGGAAGGCGACCGCGGCCACCAGGGCGGCGGTGCGACTCGTGCCCAGCTCCCGGGCCAGGGCCCAGGCGCCGCAGCCGCCCAGGACCAGCCGGAGCCAGGGCAGGAGCACGAGGCCGAGCTGGACCGGCAGCAGGGCGAAGAGCAGGTGCAGGGGGAAGAGGGGCGCCGACTGGCCGTTGGACCAGAACGGCGTGCCCGCGAGCTGGTGGGGGTTCCAGTAAGGCATCCGCCCGTGGCGGAGCTCGTGGCGCAGGAAGAGGAGCCAGGGGCGGATCTGGAGGGTCACGTCCCGGAGGTGGGGGTTGCCGGCGGCGGGATCGGCCACCCCCTGCCACGGAGGGAGCGAGGCGAGGCCCGCCGCCGGGCTGGGCACGCCGTCGGAGATGGCCAGGGCGGGTGCCAGGAGCAGGGTCGCCGCCAGACCACAGACCGCCCACGGCACGCCCGCCTCGCGCAGAAAAGTCCTCCACCGACCGCTCCCATCGGGATGCGGTTGGCGCAGCCGGCGGGCGGCCAGCCCGAGGAGCGACAGGCCGACGAGGAGCGCGAGGGCCGGGTTCACCGCGGTATCTTTTCACGCCGTGTGGACCGCATCGGGCCCGCCCGGGCCCCGCGGGGGCCTCGCCTTTTGTGCTCGCCTCGCGCCCCGACGATGTAGTAACATGACTACATCGAGGAGGGCTCGCCCATGCCAATCAGCAAGGTCTCCAGCCGTGAGTTCAATCAACACACGAGCCGCGCCAAGAAGGCGGCCCGGAGCGGGCCGGTCATCATCACCGAGCGCGGTCGCCCCGCGCACGTGCTGCTGAGCATCGAGGAGTATGAGCGGCTCACCAGCTCGAAGGGAAGCCTCATCGACCTGCTGGGCTTGCCTCCGGGCGTGGAGGACGTGGAGCTGGAGATTCCGCCGCTCCGGGATTTCGCTCGGCCGGCGGATCTCGATTGATGTACCTCCTCGACACCAACGTCGTCTCGGAGCTGCGGAAAGCGCGAGCCGGCAAGGCCCATCCGAACGTGACCGCCTGGGCGGGCGAGGTCGTTCCGGCGAGCCTCTTCCTGTCGGTCATCACCGTCCAGGAGCTGGAGATCGGCGTTCTGCTCGCCGAGAGGAACGACGCGCCGAAAGGGGCGATCCTCCGTGCCTGGCTGGAGGGGCACGTGCTGCCGACCTTCGAGAGCCGCATCCTCCCCGTCGACACGCCCGTCGCCCGACGCAGCGCGGCTCTCCACGTACCGGACCCCCGGCCCGTTCGCGATGCGTTGATCGCCGCCACGGCGCGGGTCCACGGGCTGACGGTGGTGACGCGGAACGTGGCGGACTTCCAGTCCACCGGCGCCGGGACCGTCAACCCCTGGGAGTGGGTGGCTCCCGCGGAGTGACGGCCCGGGCTCCGCGAGGCCTCCCGCGATCTCCGCCGAACCGAGGTACCTGCCCCGCCGCGGCCGTGAGGGGGGTTACTTCGCCGGGGCCTGCCCGGCGTCTTTCTGCTGGACCGCTTCCAGGTTGATCGACACCGTCACGTCGTCGCCCAGGAGGAAGCCACCCTGGTCGAGGGCCTGGTTCCAGTTGATCCCGTAGTCCTGGCGATCGAGGGTGGTGGTCGTGGAGAAGCCGGCCCGGGTGTTGCCCCACGGGTCGCCGGCCGTGCCCAGGAACTTCACCGGCAGCGTGACCTCCTTGGCCACACCGCGCATGGTCAGGGTGCCGGTCACGTCGTAGCTGTCCTTGCCGGTGGCCGCGACCTTCTCGCTCTTGAAGGTGATCTCGGGGTACTTCTCGACGTAGAAGAAGTCCTGCGAGCGCAGGTGGTTGTCGCGCTTGTCGACTCCGGTGTCGATGGACGAGGCGTCGATCTGGAAGCTCACGTTCGAGGCCGCCGGGTCCTGGGGATCCATGACCACGGTGCCCTGGAACTTGTCGAACTTGCCGGTCACGGTGCTCACCAGGTGGCGCACCTGGAACGAGACCTCCGAGTGCACCGGATCGATCTTGTAGGACTGGGCGGCGTTCAGGGGCGCCGCGGCGACTCCCGCCGCGGCCAGGACGAGCGCCACGGCCAGGGTGGATACGGTTCTCTTCACGTCCATTGTTCGCGTTCTCCTTCGGTCTTCGCGGGCCGGCGTACGTCTGCCGCCGGTCCACGGTTGTCTTTTTCGGATTCGGCTGGGTTCAAGGGGTTTCCGGCGGGCCCGTCGCGGAAGCCTCTCGGCCCCGCTCCGAGCCCAGGTCGACACGGATGCGATCGAGCAGCTCGATCAGCCGGTCGACCTCCGTGGGCGCCAGCATGTCGAGGGCCGACGCCTCCATGGCGTCGACCTCGCTGCCCATGAGATCGAGCAGCGCCAGCCCCTCCTCGGTGATCCGGCACAGGACCTGTCGCCGGTCCTCCGGACAGCGTTGCCGGGAGGCGAGGCCGCGCGCTTCCAGTCGGTCGAGGAGCCGGGTCACGCCGGGAGACGGCTCGATGAGCCGCTCGGCAATCTCCAGGGTGGGCAGGGCCTCGTCGCCCGCGCCCCGGAGGATGCGCAGCACGTTGTACTGCTGCGGCGTGATCCCGTGCGGGTCGACCGTGCGCGCCACGCTCTGGCGCAGGAGGCTCGCCGTGCGCAGCAGGCCCAGCAGGGCCTCGTGGCCACGGCTGCGGAACGGCTTCGACTGGCGAATCTCCTTCTGGAGCGAGCTCTCGGTGGTCGGCATGGGTGCTACATTACTCATCAATAGTTGACATGTCAAGTATCTGTTCCCGCCCCGACAGGTCCACCCGCCGGGGTGGCCAGACCCTCCCCGGCCAGGGGTTGCGGCCCGCGGGCACTTGGAACAAGTTGTGCAATGAACGGAGCGCGGTCCGACTCCCGAGCCTCCCAGACCCGGTGGAGTTCTGGCCGGGCTCTGGCCAGGTTTTGGCTGGGCCCCAGTCGGGCTTCGGCTGGGCGCCACCGAGCGTCCGAGCTCCGGAGCGACGGTCGGGCCGCGCGCGTGAGGTGCACGAATGATGCGAGACCGCAGCCTGCGGGAGCGGCTCTCCCTACTCCTCGTCCAGTGGATGGTCGTCTACCTGGCGGTCTCCGGCCTGATCGGCGTCCTCGCCCTCCGGCACTTCCGCGCCCACGTCGAGCAGGACCGCCTGCTCCTCGCCCGCACCGTCGCCCACTCCTTGAGTGCCACGGTGATGGGCACTCTCCGGAGCGCCAGCCGCCTGACCGCCGAGCTCCCGTCCCTCGACGAGGCCGCCGTCCCGCAGCTCCGCTCCTTCCGCTTCCAGAGCCTCTTCCGCGACGCGATCCACATTCTCGACGCCAAGGGCCGGCCGGTGATCTCCGACCCGCCGTTCGCCCGCTTGCCCGTCATCGATTGGGACCACTTCGAGACCCGCGTGGGGGTGACCGGCCTCATCCCCTCGGGGGCCGCGCCGGACTCCCGACCGGTGCTCGCCATGGTGGTGCCCTTCGAGCGGGGCGGCAAGGCCTACTACCTGGTGGGCGAGATGAAGCCCCGGGGCTCGACTCTGAGCATCTACCTCCAGAACCTGGCCGCCGAGCCGGACTTCCACGTGGTGGTGATCGACGCCTCGTCCCGGGTGATCGCCGCCCCCGACCACGAGCAGCTCTTCCGCGACGTCGCCCCCGGGCCCGAGCTGGGCGAGCGGGTCCTCGCCCGTCGCCCCCTGGTGGCCCGCACCTCGACCTGCACCATCTGCCTGGACGCGCCCCGGAAGGGCACGTTCCTGACCGTCATGGTGCCGCTGCGCATCGCCCCCTGGGGCGTGGTGATCCAGCAGGACCAGGGCGCGGCGTTCGCGGTGCTCCGCCCGTCCCAGGCCGGGCTGCTGGCCAGCCTTCTCCTGGTGGCGGTGATGGGCCTCCTCCTCTCGCGCGGGCTCGTGCGCTCGGTCGTCGAACCCATCCAGCAGCTCTCGGCCCAGGCCGAGCAGCTCCGCCAAGGCGATCTCGAGACGCCGGTGGCAGTGGAGGGGGACCGCGAGATCCAGGTGCTCGCCAACACCCTCAACGAGGCCCGGAGCCAGATCGCCACCGTGCTCGGCGAGCTCACCTCGGTCAACCTCCACCTCGAGGAGCTGGTGGCGGACCGCACCCGGGTGCTGCGCTCGCGCTTCGAGGACCTGAAGCTCCTCCACGACGTCTCGGCGCTGGCCGCCCGGGAGCGGGAGCCGGAGCGCTTCCTGCCCGAGGTCCTGCGCCTGGTCTCGCGCCGCTACTCCTTCCACGCCGTCGCCCTCGTCACCACGTCGACCGACGGCCCACGCCGGCGCTACGTCTACCCGGAGGAGGTCTCGCTGCCCTGGCTCGAGGAGGGCGAGGGCGCGGAGCCGGCCCCCGGCTGGCAGCGGCGCGACCTGGTGCACCACGGGGAGAGCCAGGGCGCCCTCTTCTACCGCTGGCCGGGGGACGAGGAGCAGCCGGTGATGGACGCCCTCCAGCACGAGCTCGCCCTCTCGCTCCACGGCGCCTCCATGCTCCGTCGCGTGCTGGTGCAGGACGCCCAGCGCAAGGTCCTGGTGCGCCGCCTCCTGGCCGCCGGCGAGGAGGAGCGCCGGCGCATCGCGCGCGAGCTCCACGACGAGATCTCCCAGCTCCTGACCGTGATCCAGCTCTCCCTCGAGCCGGTGGCCGAGCAGGCGGGCGGCAAGCTGGACCGCGTGAAAGAGCTCCTCTCCACGACCCAGAAGGAGATCCACCGCATCATCTACGACCTGCGGCCGTCGCTCCTGGACGACCTGGGGCTGGCGGCGGCGGTCAAGTGGTATGCGTCGAGCTACCTGGAGCCGGCGGGGCTTCAGGTGTCGCTCGAGGTCGAGGACGATCTCGAGCTACCGGCCGAGGTGGAGATCACGACCTTCCGCATCTACCAGGAGATCATCACCAACATCCTGCGCCACGCCCGGGCCGAGCGTGTGTCGATCGAGCTCTACGCCCGGGGCGGCCGGCTGGTGCTGGCGGTGGAGGACGACGGCGTGGGCTTCGACCCGGAGGAGAGGGTCGAGGGGGCGGGGCTTCTGGGCATGCGGGAGCGGGCGTCGCTCGTGGGCGGGCGCCTCGACTTCGACAGCGAGCCCGGGATGGGAGCGCACGTGGCGCTCGAGATTCCTCTGGATCTGGAGTCGGTGGGAGAAGCTGGCGCGGCGACCGGCTCCGAGCCCGGCTCGGAGAAAGCCCCGACAGAGCCGGCACTGACCACCAGCACGGGAGGTGAGGCGTGATCCGAATCCTGATCGTCGACGACCACGACCTGGTGCGCGAGGGCATCCGCGCCATGCTCGAGCAGGAGAGCGGTTTCGAGGTGGTGGGGGAGGTGGGCGACGGCCAGGAGGCGATCCGGAAGGTCCTCGAGCTCGAGCCGGACGTGGTGCTGATGGACGTGAACCTCCCGGGCGGCCTGGGTGGCCTCGAGGCGACGGAGGCAATCGTCGCCCAGCGCCCGGAGACGAAGGTCATCATCCTCACCCAGTACGAGCAGGGGGAGTACATCCGCCGGGCGTTGCGGATCGGCGCTCAGGGGTACCTGCTCAAGCGCTCGGTCTCGCGCCAGCTCAAGGAGGCGATCCGCACGGTCTTCCAGGGGCAGCGCTACCTCCACCCGGCGGCAGCCGACGAGCTGGTGGAGCTGGTGACCACGGGGGGGAACCTCGAGGAGGAGGACTACGAGAGGCTCACCCAGCGCGAGCGCCAGGTCTTCAAGCTGCTGGCCGAGGGCAAGACGAGCCGCGACATCGCCAAGTACCTGGGGGTGAGCCTCAAGACCGCCATGACCCACCGCACGAACGTGATGGGGAAGCTCGCCGTCCACTCCCGCGGCGACCTCATCAAGTACGCCATCCGAAAGGGGATCATCGAGGCGTGAGGGGCGGGGGTCCTACCCTTTCAAAATCTCCGCCGGGTTCACATGACTTGCCCGGATCGCCGGCAGGGCCGTCGCGACCAGGGCGGTCGCGGCGAGCAGCACCGCGACGGCGCCGAACACCACGGGCTCGGTGCCGCCGACCCCGAAGAGCAGGCTCTTCAGCAGTCGGGTGGTGGCCAGCGAAGCCACCAGCCCGACACCGATGCCCACGGCCACAAGCTTCATCGCGTCGGCCAGCACTCCCCGGATGACGGCTCTCCGCTCGGCTCCCAGGCTCATCCGGATGGCGATCTCGGACCGCTTCAACCCCACGGTGTACGCCATGACTCCGTAGAGGCCGACGCTCGCGAGGAGCACGGCGGCGATCCCGAAGACGGTCAGCAGGACGAGGAGGAAGCGCGGTCGCGCCACCAGCTCCGAGAGACGATCCTCGACCTTGAAGATCTGTGGGACCGGCAGGTCGGGATCACTCGCCCAGACGGCGTCCTTGATGGCCGCGCCGAGGTCCGCTTGCTCCGAGGCACCCCGCACGACGACGGTCATGGAGGGCCAGGGGTCCTGCCCGAAGGGGGCGTAGAAGGCGGGCGCGGCGCTCGCCGCGGGGCCGTTTCGCCGGACGTCTTCGACGATCCCCACGATGGTCAGCCAGGGACCGCTGGGGCCTTCCACGCTGATCCGTTTCCCTACCGGCCCTTCGGCTCCCGGATGGTCCGGGCCGAACGGCTGTTCGGGCCAGTAGCGCCGGGCCATCGCGCGGTTGATGACGAGGATGCCCGGCGCCCCGGGGGACCAGGCCTCCGCCAGGTTGCGCCCCAGCACCAGGGGAATGTGCATCGTCCGGAAGTAGCCGGGGCTGACAACCTCGTAGTCGGCGGTGGGCTGCTCGGCCGAAGGGCGAGGCGGTTCACCTTCGATGGCGAAACGGAAGCTGGCCGTCTCGCCCGAGAGAGGGAGCTTCGAGGTCGCCGCTCGGGCCGCCACCGCGGGGTTGCGTCCGAGACGATCCAGAACTCTCTGGTAGAACCCGGCAATATCGGCTCCCCTGCCGTAGGCGTTGCGCGGCAACGTCAGGGGAGCCGCGACCAGGCCGCGGGGCGCGAAACCGAGGTCGACGTGCTGCAGCCGGAGGAAGCTCTCGAGCATCAGGCCGGTACCCACCAGCAGCAACAGCGCGAGCGCGATCTGGACAGAGACCAGGCGGCCGAAGCTCGCGGCGCGCCATCCCCGACCTCCCGAGCCGGAGGGCACCGGTTGCAGGGCGGCCCGCACCTCGATTCGCCAACTCTGGAGCGCGGGCCACACGGCGCTCAGGAGCCCGGCGAGGACCGCGGCGGCCACTGCGAAGGCGACTGTGCCGAGATGCACGGAGACGTTCTCGAGGCCCGGGAGCTCCCGGGGCGCCAGGGCGAGGACGATCTTGACCCCCCAGGCGGCGAGGAGAACCCCGAGCGCCCCGCTCACCACGGCCAGGCTGATCGCCTCGAGAACCACGAGCCGCGCGAGCGCGCCGCGGCCGGCTCCGAGGGTCTTGCGAATGGCGAGCTCCCGGCTTCGCGCCACGCCGCGGGCCAGCAGCAGGGTGGCGACGTTGGCGCAGGCGATCCCCAGGACCAGGACCACCGCGGCGAACAGGACCCACAAGGTGGGGCGGGCCTCGGAGACGAGCTGGTCCTTGGCCCCAACGATCCGGAGCGACCAGCCCCGATCGGTCTCCGGGTGCTCCGAGGCCAGGGCCGCGCTGAGCCTCTGGATCCCCGCCCGCGCCGCCTCGAAGCTTCGCCCCTTCGGGAGCCGCGCGATGACGTGCAGGAACCTCGCGACGCGGCTCTGCCAGGTATCGAGAGCCAGCGGGATCCAGAAATCGCCACGAGAGAAGGGCCCCACCCGCTTCGAGGCAACCCCAATCACCTCGAAGGGTCGGCCATCGAGGGTCATCGTCTTGCCCAGCACGGCGGGGTCGGCGCCGAAGCGCTGGCGCCAGAGCCCATCGCTCAAGATGACGACGTCCGAGCGCCCGGGGGTGGCTTCCTCGTCTCGGAAACCGCGCCCCTCGGCGACCTGGATGCCCAGCGTCGCGAAGAAGTTTGGGGTGACCCGTAGCGCGTGGACCTCGAGCGGCTCGCCGCTCCCCGTGAGGGCGAGCTTCGCCGGCGCCCAGGCGCAGACGCTCTCGAAAATCTTGCTGTTCCGCAGGTCGACGACCTCGGCGGGGGCCACTCGGCGTTCGGACAACCCCCGTTCCTGTTGCGCCTCCCATAGGACGACCAGCCGCTCCGGCTCGGGATAGGGAAGCGGCGAGAGCAGCACCCCTTCGACCACGCTGAAAACGGTGGTGGTGGCGCCGAGACCCAGGCCGAGCGCGAGGATCGCGGCCACGGACGGGACTGCGCTTCTAGCGAGTGTCCGGGCTGTGTGGCGCAAGTCTCGAAAGGCGTCGCTCAGCAGCCGACCTGGCATCTTCGATCTCCTGGAGCGAGGCTAGCACCAAATCAGATGATGCGCAACCGGCAAACTTCGGAAGACTCCCAAACTGGCGACGCGGTGCGTTGCCGTGCCGCCATCCCGTCCGGCCGGGGCTTGCGACATATGGCAAAGCCTTGCCATATGTCGCAAGCCCCGGCATCGATCGACCGGGTTGCGGCGTCGCTCAGCCCCGACTTTCCGAGGGATATGACCCTGGCAGAGATCATGCAATCTTGCTTAATCGATTAGATGTCATCGGTACACGACCCAACGGGAGAACGCCATGATTCCGAGCGTTTGCGAGACCAGGGATTTTCCTCTCGACGAAGGGCTACGCCTTCCTTGCGACGCCGAGCACCGGATCGTCGACTCCGAACACCATGTCTTCACCTCTGTAAAGTCCGCGAGCTACGTCGTGACGTCTCCTTCCGGAGCTCAGATCATCGAGCTGCTCCGGGGTGGCCAGACGCTGCGAGAGGTGCTCGCTGTGGCGCCCCCGCAGATGGGGCTCTCGCAGGACGAGGCGTCGACGGTCCTGAGCCAGGTGCTCCGGCAAATCGAAAAGAATGGTTTCTACAACGACTCTTCCGTCGTCGAAGACGTACCTGACTACTTCCCCATGCTCTGCTACCTGACACGGCTCTGCAACCTGAAGTGTGCTCACTGCTACATGGCGGCTGGGCCGGAGGTCTCCACGGCGAGCGACCTCTCGGGCCAGGAGTGGCGAGAGGTCTTCTCCGATTACAGGGAGGTTCTCCGAGAACGCCCGGAGCTCGCTGGAAAGATCACTCTTTCTGGAGGGGAGGCTCTGATACGGCGCGACTTCTTCGACCTCGCCGACTTCGCGCGCGGGCTGGGCGTCCATCTCGAGCTGTTCTCCAACGGGACGCTGATTCGCAACGAAGAGATCGCTAGGCGAATCGCCGACACCTTCGACTCGATTCAGATCAGCCTCGACGGCGCCACGCAGGGAGTCAACGACCCGATTCGAGGTCGCGGTGTCCATGGCCGTGTCGTCCGGGCGTTGCGACTGATCACCGAGGCGGGGCTGCGGGTCCGGTTGGCCGTGACTCTCATGCCGGCTAACGCCGCGGACATCACCGAGAACCTGGCGGACCTGGTCGAGGAGTTCCCGGCCGGAAGTATCGAGATCCGCATGGGGCTTGCCAACGTTCAAGGTCGGGCGGACTCCTGGGTACGCTTCTCGGACTCCGTCGAGGGTGAGGGCGCCCTGAGAAAGGTGCTGGCCGCCTTGTCGGAGCAGGGCGTCAAGAAGAATCGGAAGATCATCGCGAACTTCCGGGCCGTGACCTGCGGGTACAGCCGGACTCTGAACGTCGGGAGCGACGGTACGGTCTATGCCTGCGCCATCGAGGAACACCCGATCGGGAACGTGAAGGAGCAGTCTCTCAAAGAGATCGCTCGGCGTGCCTGGGACCTGAGCAAGGACACCGAGGTCGACAGCATCCCCCAATGCGCCGTGTGCAGCCTGCGATACCTGTGCAACGGAGGTTGCCGCCTGGTCAACCTCTTCCGGAACGGCGACCTGAGGACCCCGAGCTGCACCGCGGAGAAGCGGGAGGAGCTGCTCAGGAAGCTGGTCTACCGCGAGCTGACAGACGAGTCTTCGGCCGGAGTGGGGGCCGGAGTCGGAGCGTTCTGGTTCTAATGCCTTCCCCGTCCGAGCGCAGTGCTCGAACGGATTTCTCACCAACCTGGAAAGGAGAAGCCATGATCAACGGAGATTTCTTCAGCGTGGCGGTTCCGAGCTTCAGCGCCGGCACCGAGCCGACCGACCCGGTCATCATCGCTGATGGCTGCGAGACCAACTCGAACTACTACACGGAAGGGGGCAGCCGAGGGACCTGCTGCTGCGGCTGCGACAAGCAGGCCATGTGATCCCGGAGACGGGCGAGCGAAGCGTCGGTTCGTCGGCCTTCACTCGTCCGTCTCCTTCGTCGGGCATGGCGGAGACGACCGAGCTGCGGAGGCAATCGTGGGCAATCTCAGGTCGAGAAATCCTGGAAAGGCTGGAAAGCGGCTTGCCGGGGGCCTGGTACCTCCGGGGGCCGGAAGCGGAGGGCCGCAGAGCCCGATTGACGAGGAGGCACCCCGCCAGGGCTCGTCGAGCCCCCCTTCGGACCGAGAGCTTCTCCGGCGCTGCGTCCGATTGGTCGGAGGGGAGTGGAGGCTCTTCTCGCTCATCGTGGCGGCCATGATCGCCACCGCTCTCCTGCGGCTCCCGGCCCCTCTCCTGACCATGCGTGTCATCGACGGCGTTTCAACGACAGGCGCCGCCATCTCGGCGTACCACATCGCGGGGGCCTGCCTCCTGCTCGCTGGCGCTCTGGTCGCCTCGAGGGCGGTGAGCGTCATCCAGCGCGTCACCCTGGAGAAGTTTCGGTACCGCGTGACCTTCCGGCTGGAACGCCTACTCTTCGGTCATGTCCTGAAGCTTCCGCTTTCATACCATCTCCGGCACCGCCACGGCTACCTGATGTCCCGCGTCCACGAGGATCCGCAGAGGCTACAGGGCATCATGGCGGACTCGGTCCTTTCGATCCTGAGCGACGCGATCACTCTTATCGTTGGGGTCGTCTTCCTGATCTCGATCCACTGGATGCTCACGGTAGTGTCGCTCGTGGCGCTTCCGATTCTGGTGGCTCTGTTCGTCCGGCTCCGCGTCAGCCTGCGCGGTGATTTTCGTAAGAGCCAGGAATTGGCGGCGCAGGTCAACCGCGCCCTCGGAGACGCCCTGTCGAAAGCCTTCACGATCAAGGCGCTCGACTTGAATGCTCTTGCGAAACGGCGATTCGTGCGGGTCGTCGCCGCCCGGGTGCGCCAACGGTTCCACCTGCTTAGACGGCGGCTTCTCTACGAGGGCATGATCGGAGTCGTTACGGGGCTCGTTCCGATCGTCATTCTCGGCCTCGGCGCTCACGAGATCCTGGCGCATCGGCTCACGGTCGGAGAGTTTATCGCCTTCAACGGTTTTCTGGCGTATCTGTATCGGCCGGCCGAAGGAATCGTGATCGCGCTCCTTTCGATGCAAGGCAGCCTGTCCGCGGTGGAAAGAGTTCTCGAAGTCCTCGGCACGGAGGCCGAGCCCGATCAAGCCCTCCTCTCGGCGCCGGAGGGAATCCGGCTGGTCGAGACATCTTCAACCTGCCTCGAATTCCGTGGTGTCGGCTTCCGCTACCCGGACTCTCCAGGGTGGCTCTTCAGAGACATCTCCTTTGGAGTGCGCACCGGGGAAGTCCTGGCCGTGGAGGGCCCGAGCGGTGTGGGGAAGACGACGCTCCTGAACCTGATTCCCAGGCTTCTCGAGCCTGGCGAGGGGAAGGTCGTCCTGCGTGGGGCCGATTGCCGCAGCCTGTCGCTTTCGGAGCTCCGGCACCGCGTGGCTCTCGTGTCGCTCGAGACCGACCTCTTCGGGGCGACGGTCCGCGACGCGATCTCGTGTACGGACCGAGGCGAAGAGGTCCAATGCCTTTGGGAAGCGCTCGACTCTGCATGCGCCGCGGAGTTCGTCGAGAGCCTTCCCCTGGGCATCGAAACTCCCCTGGGGAGCAATGCGCTGAATCTCTCCGCTGGTCAGCGTCAGCGCCTGCTCATCGCGCGGGCGATTATCCGCAAACCCGAGGCTCTGATTCTGGACGAGGCGACATCGTTTCTCGAAGAAGGCCTAGAACGGGCCGTTCTGCTCAACCTGCGAGAGACACTCGCCGGCCGGGGAGCAGTGATCTGCGTCTCCCACCGCGCATCGACGCTGGAGCTTGCGGATCGAGTGCTCAAGCTGCAACCGCGGCCATTCGACGAGGGGGTCGGTCCGGCACAGCTCACCGGGTGTTCGGGGTCTCGGGCGGCTCACCCGATCTGGGCCTGAGTCGTTCCATGCGTGCCGCCATCATGAAAGAACTTGCAAGAAGTCGATCATGCGAGTATGGTGATTTACGGCTATGGATGAGGTGGCGTTCGCTCGTGCGCTCCTGGACGACACCGCGACAGCCCGGCTCAAGCTAGAGCACGTTCTCCAGCGAGTCTTGGACCGAGCGATGGCGGTCGCTCAGGTCGAAGGTGCCGGTACCCTTGTGCTCTTCGACTCCTCGACTCACCCCCGCCACCCCCTTGCGAGCGCTTCGCGTGGAGCGCCCGCAGTTGAGCTCGACCAGTGGGCCGGAAGGTGGCTAGAGGCGATGCAGCCGATTCGCGCGCTGTACGACACCTGTCTCCCCGTACGGCTCGACTACTGCCTAAGCCCTGCATCGGGGTCTCACCCGGCGCCGGGCGCGTCCTCGACCGTTCTCGTCCCGGTGGTCGAGGGAACGCGCCAGAAGCTCGGCTTCTTGCAGGTCTGCGCGTCCGGCGGACGACGGATCGGAGATCGACATGTTGCAGCAGTGGCTTCCCTGCTCGCGTTGTGCACTCCGGCGATCAATCGGGCGATCCTCCTCGATAGATTCCGAGCCTCGGGCCTGACAGAGACCCTCATCGGCACGAGCCCGGCCTTGCTGAAGCTGGAGCGGGAGCTCAAGAACATGGCACGCCTCTGCGACGAGCCGGTCATCGTCGGAGGAGAGCGCGGCACCGGCAAGGAGTTGGTGGCGCGTGGGATCCACTGCTGGAGCCAGCGGAGGGACCGTCCCTTCGTGCCGGTTCTCGCCTCGGCCCTCACCGAGACATTGGTCGCCGATGATCTCTTCGGCCACGAAAAGAACGCCTATACCGGGGCGGCAACCTCCCGTGACGGCCGGCTCGGGGCCGCCGAGGGTGGCAGTGTGTTTCTCGACGAGGTGGGCGACCTGCCTCTCGCGGTCCAGTCGGCGCTACTCCGGGTCCTGGAGAGCGGGGAGCTGTCGCGTCTGGGGCGGGATCAGCCGTTGCGGGTCGACGTTCGGGTGATCGCGGCGACGAACAAGGACCTGGATCGATTGATGGAGGAGGGGGAGTTCCGCCGGGATCTCTTCGACCGCCTGGGCTCCCTGCGCCTCGAGGTGCCGCCACTGCGGGCGCGCAGGGAGGACATCCCGAAACTGGCGGCGTTCTTTCTCCGCAAGAGCTGTGACCGATTCGAGCGGCAGACGCTGATGGGCTCGGAGATCCTTTGCCAGCAGTGCAGCTCGGATTCGGGGGTGCGCTGTGCCAGCCCGGAGTTCTTCGCTGCCCTCCAGGACTACGATTGGCCCGGGAACATCCGGGAGCTGAAGCACCTGATCATCTCGACCTCGGTCAGGGCCCCCGATGGCGTCTTGGGCGTAAGAGACCTCCCCGACCATATTCGGCTCCGGGACTCCGATCGGCCGAACCCCGGGCTCCAGTCGATGAAGCTGGACGACGTGGTTCGGAGTCACATCAAACGGGTGCTGGAAGCTGCCGGGCACAACCAGAGCCAGGCGGCGAGGATCTTGGGTCTGCCCCTGTCGACCCTGAGACACCGAATGAAGATGCTAGGCATGCCGCCCAAGCCGCAAGGGGATTCGGAGCCCTGAGCCGGGTCGTGGTCATCGCGTTCGTCGCGAGTCGCGCAGCCCGTTCCGTGCTCTACTCTCGTTGGTTCCTGCTGCTTCTCTTCCTCGCAATGCTCGCCCAACTGGTGGTGGCCTGCCGGCAGCGGGTCTGAGGGCTCGCCCGGCTCGAGCCCGAGTACCGGCCTACTCCGCGATTCTCTCGAGAATCTCGGTCCACAAGTCCGCCAGGTCCAGCCGCTCGGCCCACTCGGTGATGTCGCGGCGGTGCTTTTCGGAGCTGCCCTCCTTGTAGAACGCCATCTTCTTGACGATCACGTCCTCGGGGAACGCGAAGACGGCCTCGAGGCCCGGACGCCAACCTACCCTGATCCACCGGCGATCCTCCGGGCGACCTCGCGCTGGAGCCTGTCCTCCTCCCACTTCGGGTGCTCGGCCCGGAGCTGGCTCGCGATCATCCGCCGCGCGGAGCGGAACATCCCGAAGGCCATGGCGAGTCGCTCGGCACCGCTCTCGCCGCGCAGCACCTCGACCCTCTCCGGGTCCATGCGCTCGACCCGGGGAGGGCGGAGGGGCCGGCTGGAGTGGGGCTCGCTGGGCTTCACGTCGCCTGCGGGGAAACTCCTCATCCGTTCCTATTGACGCTCGATCTGATGGTGGTACCGTCATGTCGACGCGCTTTAGAAGGTGTACGCGATGGCTGGTGAGAGCCGGGCGGCGTGAGCTCGAGCGGGCCATGGGCGACTGGAACCGGATCGTCACGGCCATGAGCGCGGCGTTGCAGGCGGCCGGACGCGGCCCCCTGCCGGCCCCACCGTCGTGGAGGACGAAGCCATGCGAAGAATTCGAGGGCTCGATCGGCCCCGCGCGGGTCGGCGACTGCTGATCGGCTTGGTGTGTCTCTGCATGCTGGCGTGCACGGCGGACGCTACGCCGCCACCCACCGACACCACCGAGAGCGCGCCATCTGGCAGCGCGCCATCGCACCTCTCGACGAGCACCCACGACTGGATGCGCTTCGGCTGGGACGTCGCGGCATCCGGCGCTCCCTCCGCCTCGATGGGCGTCACTGCTGCCAACGTGGGCACGATGGTTCGACGGCAGGTCACACTGGACGGGACCGTCGATGCCTCCGCGATCTACCTGCACGGCGTTGAGATCAAGGGCGCCGCGCACGACGCCTTTTTCGTCACCACCACCTACGGCAAGACGATCGCCATCGACGCCGGCACGGGGACGATCCTCTGGGAGTACACGCCGGCCAGCACGGCAGGGCTCGAGGGCTCGCCGCAGATCACCACGGCGACGCCGGTGGCGGACCCGGGACGCGAGTTCCTCTACGCCGCGTCACCGGACGGTTTCATCCAGAAGCTCGCGGTCGCGGACGGGAGCCTGGCGTGGCGGACCTCGATCACGCGGCTTCCCACCCGGGAGAAGATCGCCTCGGCTCTGAACCTCTTCGACGGGCGGGTGGTGGCCGTGACCGGTGGGTACATCGGCGATGCACCGCCGTACCAGGGCCACGTGGCCATCCTGGACGGCGCGACCGGCTCCCTGCTGCACGTCTGGAACTCGCTGTGCAGCGGACGGGCGGGCCTCATCGATCCGGCCTCCTGCCCCGAAAGCGACTCGGCCATCTGGGGACGGGCCGGCGCCGTGATCGACTCGACCACCGGGAACATCTACGTCGCCACGGGCAATGGTGCGTGGGACGGCGTGACCCACTGGGGCGATGCCGTCATCGAGCTGGATCCCGACGCGACCCGCGTCCTCGGCAACTTCACCCCGGCCAACACCGAGCAACTCGACTCGGAGGACCTCGACCTCGGCTCGACCTCCCCCGTGCTGCTGGGCGGTGGGCTCGTGGCGCAGGGCGGCAAGGACGCGATCCTCCGCGTGCTCGACTGGAGCCGGATGACCGGCACCTCCCCGCATCGGGACGGCGAGTCCTCGCACGTTGCCACCCCGTCGGGGGATCGCCTGTTCACGGCGCCGGCGGTGTTCCGGATGGGCGGCGCCACCTGGCTACTCGCCGCCGACAATGGCGGCACCTCGGCCTGGACGCTCCAGGGACAGCGGCTCGCTCTCCAGTGGCACACGGGCCACGCCGGCACGAGCCCGGTGGTGGTCGACGGGATGGCGTTCGTGTACGACCGTCGAGGCGGGCTGCGGGTCTACGACGCCACGACGGGCAACCAGGTGACGACGCTCGACTGCGGGAGCGGCCACTGGAACAGTCCGATCGTGGTCGACGGCATGATCGCGCTCCCAGAGGGCAACGCGAACGGGCATCGCACGAAGGGGGTGCTGAACATCTGGCGACTGCCGTAGGCTCCGTGGGCTACCAACCCGAACGTGGCGTGCGCACCGCCCTCGGCGCCGGCCTCTACAGCCCGAGCTCGCCCAGGCTTTCGACCACGAAGGCGCGCTGATGGAGGTGGAAGAGCTCGTCGGCGGAGGCGATGGCGGCGAGGTGCTCCTCGGTTTCCTGCGCCAGCGGTCCGAACCGGCGCTCCAAGAGATCGGTCACCAAGGCGCGCATGCCCTCCAGCCGGCCTTTCTCCAGCCCCTCCTCCATCCCTTTCTCCATTCCCTTCTCTATCCCTCTGGCTTCCCCCTTGGCTTCGAGCGTCTCGGCCCAGGTCATCTCCATGGCTTGCACCTCCCGGTTCGGCTCCGCGGCGAGGAGCCTCTGGTACTCCTCTTGTGCCGTCTCGTCCAATTCTACGTAAGTCTCTACGATGTTCGCCAGCAGGAACCTCCGGGCGTCGTCGACCTCGGCACGCCCGACGCGCCGGAGGCACTCGAGCTTGTGCTGGGGAGCGGACAGGTCTCCCGGGTCCATGAGGGCCGCGAGCGCCGCCGGGAGCGCCTCCGGTCGCTGGAGATATTCAGCCGCCCGACTCCGCGACAAGCCGAAGGTCCAGTAAGTGAACGTGGCGACCGGCTTGTCGAACAACCTGCGCGCCACGCTCTCCTCGCGGACGTCCGCCTCGCCACCCCGGAGGTAGAGGACGATGGGGACGAGCGGCCGATCGTCTCGCAGCCAGAGCTGCATGGCGTAGCGCCACATGCGATGGCCCATGGCGTCGCTTCCTCTGGCCTCCGCTTCGATTTCCACGTGAACGAGGACGAGCTCCTCCTCGCCGTCCAACGCCTCCACCTCCGCCAGGAGGTCGAGGAAGCGGTGCTCGCCCTCGGTCGTGTCAGTGAAGCGCTCCTGGTCGCGGAAGCGCGGCTCCTCCAGTCGGAGCCGCTCCGCCACGTCCGGCAGGACGATCCGGACGAAGTCGGCGAAGAACGCCTGGAGGAGCTCTTTGAAGAGCTGGTCGTGCACTCCATCCTTCCGATTCGGTGGGTGGGCGAGGCGGGCCCCGGCCGATCCGAGGCCTTCACCTCATCAAGACGCAGCTCGGGCACTCCAATCGCTCACCTTCATCCACTCTCGTCGCCCTCTGCTTCTTCGGCGGCATCGCCTTCCTCGGGCTCTTCCTCCGCCTCTCCAACCATCTCCCGCATCTCCACCACCACCCGCCGGACCCTTCGGGCCCAAGAGGGCGGCAGTGCCGCCCGAATTTCGCAGTTATTTCTGCACGAGCCCTAAACATTCGCGACATCTTCGGGACTTCTGGCTCATTGCAGGGCCGGGTCTCACCTTCGGGACCTGTGCGAACTCCTTGGGAAAGGAGCTGTGATGAGAGCAACGATGATCATCTTCGCGTGTGCACTGGGCCTCGGGCTCGTCGCGCCGGATTCGGGCATCTGTCAGGCCCCGCGAGCGGCGGCCCAGAAGGTGCGACCTCGAGCCCCGCAGAGCAACACGCCGGCGGAGATGCGCCCGGGAGCGGTCCTGGAGCTCGGCGCCCCGGGCGTGCCGGAGGCCCTCCGCCAGGTTCCCGGCGGCAAGATCTGGCGTCAGCTCGGCGTATGCAGCCTCAACGGGCCCGCCGAGGTCCAGGGGTTCCGGGTCCGGTGCTCGAGTGCTTCGTTCCTGGACTTCCAGATCGCCGACTGCTGCATTCCCGGCGACCACTGGCAGCTCAAGGGCAAGAACTGGGACCGCGCGCCCAACGAAGCGGTGACCACCTCGCCGGGGCCGGCGAACCAGTACGGCGTCGCGGGCCGCGTGTACAACTACGGGGGCACGCCGAACAACCCCAAGCACATCGACGCCTACGTCCAGTGCACCTACCTGGACGGAGTCGATGTGTTCGGGGCCGGGAGCTTCGTGTTGTTCTCGAGCGACGGCACGTGCACGGTTACCGCGGATGCCGTGCGCTCGCGGATCGATCGCGTGCCGTAGGGTGGCGTCCGTCTTCGGTCCGCCGGGCCACACGAGCCCGGCGGACCTGTCTTGCCGTTCGCGGGTGCCGACCGGCCGGGACCCAGCTCGACCTGCTACAGCCCGAGCTCGCCCAGGCTTTCGACCACGAAGGCGCGCTGATGGAGGTGGAAGAGCTCGTCGGCGGAGGCGATGGCGGCGAGGTGCTCCTCGGTTTCCTGCGCCAGCGGGCCGAACCGGCGCTCCAAGAGATCGGTCACCAAGGCGCGCATGCCCTGATGTTCGCCAAGAGGAACCTTCGGGCGTCGTCGACTTCGGCGCGCCCGACGCGCCGGAGGCACTCGAGCTTGTGCTGGGGAGAGGACAGGTCTCCCGGGTCCATGAGGGCCGCCAGCGCCGAGGCGATCGCCTCCGGTCGCTCGAGGTACTCGGCTGCCTGGCTTCTCGAGAGCCCGAACGCCCAGTGCGTGAAAGTTGAGACCAGACTGCCTTTGGCCCTTCGCTCCACGGTGACCTCGGACACGTCGGGATCGCCGCCCAGGAGATAGAGGACGATGGAGAGGGTCGAGTTGTCGTAGGCAGCCTTGCGGCTTATCTGGTCCGGCTCTATGATTCAGAAACACCGTAGTGGCTCATCTACCTGGGAGAGGGCTCATGTCGAGCTTCTACCTGCTGGTTCTGTTCCTCCTGGTCACTGCCGCGGCGATCGCCTGGATGACGCCGGTTAAGCCCGACGACCAGAACACGGTGCGGTTCGAGCTGGCGAGGTCGGTGGATGAGGCCCGGCCACTTCTCGGAGAGCTCGATGGCGTCCAGTGGAAGCGCATGCGGGCGACGTTCCAGCGGGATTTCCTGTTCATTCTCGGCTACGCGGGCTTCTTCGCCGCCGTCGGGCTGGGCGTCCAGCGTCTCAGCCCCTGGCTCGGGTGGGTGATCGTGGCCCTGGCTCTCGCGGTGGGCCTGTTCGACGTCCTCGAGAACGTCAACGGGCTCGCCGTCCTGAGCCATGCCCTCGGAGACGACTCGGTGTCCGCTCTACGCCGGATGTCGAGCTGGTCCCGTCTCAAGTGGCTCACGCTCGGGCCGCTGTGCCTGGGGATCGCCTGGGCCGACCTCGCCCAGCGGGCGCCGGTCTGGAGCGTCCTGGCGGCCGCGCTCTTCTGCCTCGCCGGGATCGCGTTCTGCGCGAGCCTGGCAGCCCCGTCGGTGCTCTACTCTCGGTGGCTCGCCACGCTTCTCTTCCTCGCGATGGTCGCCCAGGTGGTGTTGGCTTACAAGCAGCGGCGCTGAAGGCGTCCAGGCTCGAGCCCGAGCGCCGGCCTCTACAGCCCCAGCTCGTCGAGGCTCCGGACCTCGAGGGCGCGCTGGTTCAGGCGGAAGAGCTCCTCGGCGGAGGCAATGGCATCGAGGCGGCCCTTCGTCTCCTCGGAGAGCGGCCCGAATTGGCGCTCGAGAAGATCGGCCACCAGGGCACGCATCCCCTCGAGCCGGCCCTTCTCCATGCCCTTCTCCATCCCTCTGGCTTCTAGAGTATCGGCCCAGGTCATCTCCATGGCTTGCACCTCCCGGTTCGGCTCGGCGGCGAGGAGTGTCTCGTACTCCCCCTGCGCGGCTTCGTCCAATTGTACGTAAGTCTCCACGATGTTCATCAGCAGGAACTTCCGGGCGTCGTCGACGGCGGCGCGTCCGACACGCCGCAGGCACTCGATCCGATGCTCGGGGACCGAGAGCTCGCCGCGGTCCATGAGGGCGGAAAGCGCCGCCGTGAGGGCTTCCGGACGATCCAGATACTCGGCCGCCCGGCTCCGCGAGAGCCCGAAGGCCCAGTACGTGAAGCTGGCGAGCTGGTGGCTAGCGAAGCGATGCTCGACCGTGGACTTTGTGACATCGGGCTCGCCGCCGCGCAGATAGAGCACGATCGGTACGACCGGCTCGTGGTCGCGAAGCCAGAGCTGCATGGCGTAGCGCCACATGCGGTGGCCCATGGCGTCGCTCCCCCTGGCATCCGCTTCGATTTCCACGTGAACGAGGACGAGCTCCTCCTCGCCATCTAGTGCCTCCACCTCCGCCAGGAGATCGAGGTAGCGGTGCTCTCCCTCGGTCGTGTCGGTGAAGCGCTCCTTGTCGCGGAAGCGCGGCTCCTCCATGCGGAGCCTCGCCGCGACATCCGGCAAGACGATCCGGACGAAGTCGGCGAAGAACGCCTGGAGGAGCTCTTTGAAGAGCTGGTCATGCACTCCATCCCTCCGATTCTGTGGGTTGGCGAGACGGGCCCCGGTCGATCCGAGGCCTTCACCTCATGAGGACGCAGTTCGGGCACCCCAATCGCTCACCGATGGCGACGAGGAGTCCGACCTCGCGTGAAGCGGCCGAGCTCCGTCTCGGCCGGCCGAGCGGTACTACGGGCACCGAACGCCCGGCCGGCGCCGCCGAGGTCCTCCCGCGCGACCCCGAGCTCGGCGGGCTGGTCGGCGAGCCGGGCCCGCCGCCGTTATCCGCGCTCGTCGCCCTCCGGTTCTTCGGCGGCGTCGCCTCCCCCGGGCTCCTCCCCGTCCCCAGGCACCTCCCGCTTCTGGAAGCGGCCGAACTCCGTCTCGGCCGGCCGATCGGTACTACAGGCACCGAACGCCCGGCCGGAGCCGACGAGGTCCTCTCGCGCGACCCCGAGGTCGGCGGGCTGGTCGGCGATCATCCGGAGGTAGTCGGCGAGGCGGCGCTCATCGCCGGGACTCCCGGAGGAGGTCCATCAGGATGCGACCGCTTCGGCGGAGGGTCTCGTCGGGAACGGAGAGGAGGAAGTGGGCGAAGGGGAGGGGTTTGTCACCACCACGCCAGGAGCCTCGAGATCTACTGGCTGCTCTTGGTCTTCGCCATGACCCTCGAACGCCTCTGGCGACTGCGCTACCTGCACCGCGGCACCCATCCTCCCCGCACTGCCATCGAGCTCCTGCGCCGCCTGCGGTGGAGCCTGGCCTCGCCGCCTCCGGTCGACACGAGCTGAGCCTGCCCACGGGCTGACCCCCCTTCTGACAGGCCTCGCGCCTCCGGGGGGACGTCTCGCCTCACCTCCCAAACAGGCCCCTGATCGCCCTTCGCGACGATACCCGCCGTACCTGAACCCACCAGAACCTCCTGAACACCCCGCCCGCAGGCCGTCTCCCTCGCCCTCGTGGGACCAAGTTCCGAAATGGCTGTCCTCAAGCCGCTCCTATTGACTCCAGATTGCGTCTCTGCTACTTTAAGTGGCATCCCGATAGCTTGGGATGGGAAGGCACTAAAGAATCAGTCGACCTTGGGGCAGAGGGCATCTGGAGGCTCTGAGTCCAGTGGCGCGTGGCGCGTCAGCCCCGTTGCTATCGCCTGTCGGAGCTGCCTTCAGGCCCATGACGTCCCTTTAACCAAATCTTGAGCCGCAAGTCAGCGTTCAGGAAGCCTGGGAGGGCAAACAGCGATGGCCGATCTCGTCTATTCGTTCAAGACCACACTGAGTCCTGAAGATGTAGTAGTCCGAGCCGTGCAGTTCTTCAGTGGGACCAAGTGGCGACCGAGCGGACAATCGTCGCGCACTGCCACATTTCAGGGCATGCCCCCAATCCCATGGGTACATATCACGCTGATGGTAATCGCGTTCATGGCGTGCATCGTTCCCGGGATAATCTACTATATATACATTGTGCAGAAGGCCAGAAAATTTCAAAACCTCGTCGTAACGGCCAGTCCACTTACCAACGGTTCGGAGGTTGTAATTAACTACCCATCCTTCGCTGCAAACGTCGTCACCAAGTTCACCGAGAGCATGCCCCTAATTGAGGAATCGACCTAGCCGATGGATTCCGGGTCACAGGAGCACGAACGTTGGTTAAGGACGCTCAGCTCTCGTCAGCGGCGGAGTGACCGAGAGTGGTCTACCGCCTTCGTGTTGTCTGCAGCTGCGGGTTGGCTGGGGTTGGACAGATTCTACGCTGGTACACCAACGCTCGGGATGTTAAAGCTATTCACATTTGGTGGCTTCGGTATCTGGTGGTTGGTTGACGTACTGCTACTCTTGAGCGAGAGCATGTGCGACGAGGAGCGACGCCCAATCCGCCGTCGAGGATAGCGCCGCTGGCTCTACCGTAAGTTGTGAGGGTAGTCATCGCGTAACGGTGGCGGGATAGAAGTCGAGGCCGCCGCAATGGAAGTTGATGGCGTCGCGGAAGCGGGCGCGGTTGCGGAGGCCGCGGGCGGTGGCTTTGATCCATTGGATCTTGGCGTTGAGGCCTTCGGCCCGGGCGTTGGTGATTCCGAGGACGACGGCGGTTTCGCCGCCGACTGATGCCTCAGGGGCGCCGATCCGAGAAGATCGCCAACGCTTTTCTTAGGATGTCCCGCTCCTCGCGGACATCCCGCAGCTCACGCCGCAGCTGGCGGTTCTCCACCTCCAGCTCACTCGGCGCCGCCGTCTCGCCCGCAAGGTTGCGCCGCCACCGGCGCACCATGTCCGGCCGAACCTCCAGCTCCCGGGCAACCTCCGCCACCGGCCGATCCCCGGCCAACGCCATCCGCACCGCCTCCCGCTTGAACTCCTCGCTGAACCGACGTCGTTTCTCGACCATTCGTGAACTCCTCCTACCTCATTCTGAGGCTTCAGTTGCCGTCCACGAATTCGAGGCACCTCCACCTTGACATGGCCCTGGTGCTCTGCTAGGTTCCTTGCTTAGAAGCTTACTCCTCAGAGTGAGTCTGTTGGGCGAAGTCAATCTGCCGTAGTTCGACCACCACTGCCTTTGTGGGGCTCGACTCGGCAAGCTCTGCATGCTTGCGGACGGCGCAGAGAGTTATTAGGGGGTTGCCATTGTGACCGAAACACTGGGGAAAGAGCTGGCCTCCTTCCGAGTTCCCCTGACTCCGTACGATGTGCTTGGATACCTTGTGCCTGGGGGGATCTTCTTCATCCTCGTCTATCTCTTCGAGCTTTGGGGGAGAACTCAGGAGTCCGGCTCTATCGACCAAGCGCGCCTCCATACGCCGGTCTGGACTGGCTTTCAGGTGCTGAGGCCCGCCAAAGAGGACTGGGTCACATCAGTATTCTTCATCGTCTCGATGCTGGTCCCCTTCTATGTTGCTGGACACATAATCGCGTCTCTATCGTCTCTCGTAATCGACCGCGTCTTGGTCGCAAAAGGGCATGGATATCCATACGTTCGCCTGCTGGCGCTTCCGGAAGATCCCTACAGAGCTACCTATCTTGGGCCGCAGTTCTACCGCGGCATCTTCGTCTGGTTTAACGTATATCTTCTTCTGCGGTACGTTCAGAGCTTCCTTGCAGGGCCGAAGCACGCAATCGTGGCAGCTGGGTGGCTCGGCCTTGCGGCAAGGATATTGGCATGGTGGCTGGTAGCGGGGTTACTCCTGAAGCTTCTAGTTGGCTGGCTCGTGGAAGGAAGAGGAGGCCTCAAGTCCGCCTTGTGGCTGCGGAAGATCCCACGTCGTGGCGTCAAGCGAGCGCTGAGGTGGATTCCACATTTCCTACTGGGAAGACTCTGGCCGATTCCTTACGATCTAGTCGCTTCGACCTTGTCGAAGTACATCTTTACTCGCGAGCCTTTTGATGGGGCGTTTCGAGAGCACTACCGCAAAGCGTTCAGAGAGAGATTTTCACTGGAGCCAGACCAGTCCGGGACAAACAATTTCTGGTTGCCATATATCCACTTGCGGTCGAGCGCTCCGGAACTGAGTTTTTCCCTGTTGGACTGGCTCAGGTTGTATTCGTTTGCCAGAAATCTCTCGGCAGCGTTCTACCTTGTGTTCGTTTATGGATATGGCTGGTTGGTTCTCAATCAGGCCCGAGTGTCGGATTGGGCATCATATCGAGTAGAGATTCTAATTGTAGGCCCAGCGTGCTGCCTCCTACTCGCGATGATCATGCTTATTAGGTATTACTATCTTTATGTGGCATACTTCACCAAGTTCGTCTTTAGGGCGTTCGTCTATCTGGAAGGCACCGTGGGCGAAGAACAGGGAGAGTCCCCAGCGGCAAGGACGTGAAAGGATGCTAGTTAGCTCTACTTTGTCAGTTTCCCCCGGCCGCCCTGGAGCGACGCCTCTGAGTGCGGTACGCGGAGTCGATGGCGGCCTGTCGTTGTCGGTGCCTCGCGTGCATCTGGCGGACGACTTCGTCGAGGTCGGCATCGCGGCGAGGGAGGAAGCGAGCGAGGAGGATCTTGACGTCTCGGGTGCTCAGCAGGGGCAGGTTCTCGGCCTGTTCGAGGCGCTCTTGAAGGAGAAAGAGCATCGCCATCATGACGAGAGCGACGTGGTGATACCAGGCTTGCCAGCTGCGGGCCTGGTACTCGTCGAGGCCGGCCTCGTTCTTGGCGTCCTGGAAGACCCGTTCGACCCAGAAGCGCTGGCGCTGCATCGAGGCGAGCCGCTGGAGCGGCGTGTCGGCCGGGGCGTTGCTGAAGCTGTACTTCGTCGTCTCCGGGGCGCCCGTCTCGCGGGTCGCGATCAGGTGCCAGCAGCGAGGGCTCGGGGCCTTGCCTTCGCGGACCCAGACCCGGCGGTGGAGCGCCTCGACGCGCAGCTCTCCGCGCGTGGCGTGGCGGACCCAGACCTTCGTCCAGCTCGCCGGTTCGATCTCCGGCCAGGCGTCGACCCGCACGCTCGTCGGCGCCTGCGCTTCGTTCCGCGTGCCCGTGCCGGCCAACGGCTCCTCGAGAAACACCCGCTGGTCTCGGTGGACGTCGATGACGAAGGTCTCACCGTCGTCGTCGAGCGCTCGCAACAGGGCGCGGTCCTGCCCGTACGTGCCATCGGCCGCCACCCAGTCGAAGCGCACGCCGTTCGTGCGCGCCCGTCGCACCATCTCGAGAGCCAGGGAAGGCTTCGTCCGCAGCGTCCGCCGCGCTTCGGGCACTCCCGCCGCCGCGCAGCGCTCCGGGTCGTCCGTCCACTCTTTCGGCAAGTAGAGCTCGGCATCGAGAAGACCCACCCACCGGCCGCGCACCAGAGCCGCGAACACGGCGACCTGGCAATTGTCCGTCTTGCCCTCGAGGCCCATCCACTGCCGCGCCACGCCGACCGACTTCGTTCCCTTCTTCCGAAAGCAGGTCTCGTCGAGCAGGAGGCACGTGTCCTGGTCGCCCCCCAAGACCGCGTCCAGATCTCCCGCCACCTGGTCCATCACGCCTCGGGCATCCCACGGCGAGTGCGACAGGAAGTGATGCAGCGCCTGGGTATCGGTGCCCGGGACTGCCTCGGCCATCCGCTCGACGTTGCGCCGCGTCGCCTGCACCAGGCCGCACAGGTACTGCTGAGCCTGCCTCAACACGCTCCGGGTCCGCAGCCGAAACCACGGGGCGTAGCCCCGGGCCAGGCCCAGGAAGCGACGCCCCAACCCTTGCAGGGTGACTGGGGCATCCTCGACCTCCTTCGCTTTACGGCTCTTTCAGGGTTCGGTAGCGCATCCGTCGTTCGCTCCGGGCTTCGTTGACCCAGATTCTATGAGCTAAGATGACTGAAATCAATGGG
Source organism: uncultured Acidobacteriota bacterium (assembly GCA_963739795.1). Classification (GTDB taxonomy): domain Bacteria; phylum Acidobacteriota; class Thermoanaerobaculia; order Multivoradales; family DATKCC01; genus CAVUBL01. The sequence continues at coordinate 166,794 of CAVUBL010000021.1, forward strand.
TTGGGGAAAGTGACAGAGTAGAGTTAGTCGCCAGTTGCTTCTTGGACCGTCGGCGCAGCTGAAAAGCGAAATTCTCGATGGATAGGGCACGAATACCTAGCACTGACCAGCTGGCAAAGAGCTGAACGTCATACACGACAGTTAGTTGGTCTCCAGTAGCTCGAGCATTTGGTCTCGCCTCCATAGCCTAAACTCCTGACGCCTCTCCGCCCGGGGGACAGCCCACCGTGTTACTGCTCGGGAACCAATATTGCGCGCGGGTTCAACGCCTCTTAAGTCAGCAAAATCATCCTCTCCGCGGAGGTACCGGATGGCATTTCCAGCAATAGAGCAAACAAAGACCTCTCTCTTTATGCCATGTCTTGCGAGCTCTCGATCCATTCCGAGTAGCTCTAACCCAGCCCTGACGACTCTAAACCTCCAATTCGGACCCTGCCCGAATCGATATCCATGTGAATAGGGGTGCCCCACTCTCTCCAAGCAGGACCGAAGTGCTGTGAAAAGTTCGTCCGTCACGTGGAAGTGGCCATAACCCTGAGTAAAGCCAACCGACCGAAGATACCATTTCCCATCGAGCTTCAGCCGATTGTACACAGAGGAACGGCCAAGCGCGGAACAAGTCGTGATCATCGCGAGCCGGGCTCGCTTCTTCAGCCCGGAGATAATGCCTCTTGTGTGGCTATAGCGCTCGTCAAAGTAGTCTTGAACTTCACGAGAAGAAGCCAGACATGCGATCAGCTTTCCGCCGAGCAGGAAGCTATAGGGCGGGACAGCACCAAGTGCGAAGGCGTCCATCACATTGACCAGACGTCCCTTCCGAGTAGCGGAGTTCCAGCCGATATGGCTGTCCCTCGCATTCAGATTGAACACTGGGTCGCCAAGCCCGATCACTCCCATAAGCTTCCCAGCGTGACTATCCCAAACAAGGAACCGCATTCGTCGACCAAACCCTTGGGATACGGGAATACTCCATGAGAGCGTTGCCATCCGAAACAAAGCCGCCGTCTCACTCTTAGACTTAACCAGCTGGAGCCTCGGGCATATCTGCTGGGGAACAACTTCACTTCCATCAGCGAAGAACTTAAGAAGCCGGCCAGCTTGGCGATCGAGTGCAGGCCGAGCGGCGAGTAGCACTTTCCTTCGCCTTTCTCGGTATTGGAGCCGAATGAGATCCTTTCGCGTTTCGCCAGCAGAGCCAGCACTGTAGCCGGCGCTAATAAGCTCCGCCCGAATGCGTTCCCTAAGAGAAATGACTAGAGACGGAGGGAGCTCTTTTGGTAACGCTGGACTCTCCGGCGCTCCAGGCGCCTCGCTTGGCACTAAGCGCCTCCAAGGTGCTGTTCACTGTGGGCGGTGAAGCCTTCTGCGAGCTCAACAACCTTTGATGGAGTGAGTTGAAAGAACCAGCTGTGTCCGACCCCCTCACTGAAGGATTCAGGATAGTAAAGCACTGGCGTACTACTGATCACCGCCACTGAGCGAACTATCGTAGAAAAGAGCCAGGAAGCCACGGTCTGGAGCTTTGAGCCCGTCACCGCCAAGTGGACATCACAGCAGTCCATGAGTCGACGGTCTCGGAAGAGGAGGTTGAAAAGTTCCTTTAGAGAGGTTCTATACCCGAAGGTGCTCATGGCCGCCACAGGCCAAGTGCGAATAAGAGAGGAGTTAATCTCCTTCAGCGCCTGAAGGCGCCAAACGTTCTTCTTGAGGCGGGGCTTGCCGGCAATCAATACTACTCTCCCATACTCGCCTGCACCCAGTATTGCGCCTAGGCGCGCACACTTGAAGGGAAGAAACGCAACGAGGGCCTGCATACCGGTTCCGGTGCTGAACCCCTCGTGCTCTGCGATGAGCTCGACCGAGTGCTGGAATCCAAAGAGCCAAGGCTTGGCGTCAACTGCCGCAGGTAGTAAGCGCTCGTCGCCAAGCTCCCTCTTCAGCCGGGTCCACTCAGTTCTTGTTGGCCAGTATTCTCGGGCCTCGGAGTAGCCCAAAACGACCTCACCTTCACGCCAGGATGCAAGCGAGTCTAGGGCTCCAAAGATACCCCTTCCCGAGAGGGCAGTAATATCGAGTAGCAGGCTCACATCCAAGCCCCGAAGGCGCTCCAAGGCCTCAGCGACCCACCTACCGTCGTTCCGGTTCTCGAATAAGAGCGGCTTGTCAGCGCATAGACTGCTGCACGCTGATCTTAGTCGTTCGGCGAAGCGCTCGTTGAGCCCCCTCTTCTCGGAGTACATTCCGAGAGCCACGCCCGTGAACTTAAGTCCCCGCCCTGCCAGAGCCTCCGCAATCCCCAGCGACCTCTCCTCAAAACCATCAGACAGCAGGAGCCAGGCTTTCTTCAGAGGCGGAGGTGCGAAGCGAGAGATTGGCTGCTCCCCAGTTACCGCGCCGAGGATGAGATCGCAAAGCTCCTCTTCTGCGCTAAGGGTGTTCACCGGGTGGCTCCTCGAAAAGCGTTAGGTTCGACTGCCCGCCATCGCCATCGGGCATCCTGATAGAGCCAGGGTGCAGAAGCCACTCCTCGTACCGCTGCTTTGGCAGGGTGATGCAGCCCTTGCGGGCAGGGCTGAAGGGGAAGCATGGCGAGAAGAGACGGCGGAAGAAGAGGCGTCTGGTTGGTAGCCCTTGCCTACTTTTTCCCGAGCCGCCTTCCACTAAGACCGTATGACGAAGGAGGGCGGTGTGGATTAGTTCCGCCGTAGCGCTCAATTCGCCGGAACCCTCAACCTCGATCCGGAGCCTTTCGTCGGCGGTTGAGCTGCCTGCGGACTGGAGAAGATACTCTTTCAGGACGTCCCCGACCTTGATGGCGAACTCATGAATCGTGGGTCCATCGTCCGCGATCTGGCGAAGTCCGGCGAGCTGGCGCTGGGCAAACTCCTTTACAACTGAATCCTGGTCTTTGGCGGAGATCTCGCTCGGTTCTTCCTCCCATCTTCCCTTTGTAATGGCGTGCAGAAGCTCGAGAATAAAGCTCACGTCCCCAGAGCACAGTTTGCAAAGAAGTCCAAAGCCGTAAAATCTAGCATCACCTGGTCGCTTCAGAGACAGAATGTAGCGCCCGAAACCCTGCTCCTCTGGGTGCTCCCCCAGTAACTTGTGGAGCATCTGAAGAGATCCCTTTCCCACCTCCGAAAAGCGCGCCTTGAGAATGTCCTCGAAGAACCGCCGGCAATCGGCCTCTCGGGAGCGGAAATAGATTTCGCCGAGGTTAACCCTTGTGAGTTCTCTGCCTTCCTTATACCTTCTCCCAAGGTGATCTGAAAGGACAGGGCCCGTACCTTCGCTGCTGACCTTGATACGAGTGTCCTTGCTGAGGCGGAAGAGCACAGGGTTATAGGCCATCTGCGCGAAGGGCGGGAGGACCGTAGCACTATAGTCATCCAGCATGAACCAGACCTCTTTGCTTTGAGCTATTTGGGTCCGGGACACCACCCTTGCGAGTGTCTCGAGGACGTCGTCTCGGGAGAGATTCCGTGGGCTATATTCTTCCGAGGTTGAGAGGTTCGAGAGCGCAGAGATGCGGCGTTCCAGAATCTCGACGAGTTCAGGGAGAATCCCGTTGCCTGCGACGGGTACTGGATGAGGTGTCAGGAGTCCGAAAATCGCGGTGGCAATGCTCGCGCAATCCTCGTCGCCAAGATCCGCGAGATTCTCGGCCTTTAGCCATTCAAAGGTCCTTGCAACCTCCAAGGCGAAATGTAGATTAATAAACTCCCGACAAAACTCCTCAGCGAGATTCTTGTCAGTGCTCTCAAGGCGCTTGTAGGTAGTCCTAAGAAAGGGTGTCCGCAGCTCTCCGCATGTAATCAAGAAAGCGATACGAGGAAGCCTGCCGAGCCGCCTCCTTACTTGGTCCGGCTTGCTCTCGGTCTTGAGGGGGCGAGCTTGAGTTTGAAGGGAGAAGTATCTCAGAAGCATGGTTTTGCCGCAACCGCGCGGGCCGACAACGATTACGGACTCGGACTTCTTCAGCTGAGCCTCCCACTTGAGGGAGTCTCGAAACAAGAGAAGGATGTCCTGCGGGGCGAGAGCGAGTGCGTTTGAGTTTTCAAGGGGCTCACTGATGGACACCTTAGCGTCGCGCCGCATCTCCTCGAAAGTAGGAAACCGGATTCCTGTGCTGCACGAGGCGCCGATCATTTCGACTTCTTTGAGGATTCCCTGCGGGCTGAAATTTCTTCTGGAGATGTCGCGATCTGAGAGGCGGTGAGCGAGGCGGCGAAGCCCCCTTGAGTAGGATCGATCCACAGGGGTCAGTGACGGGAGCCTTTCCGCCTCAAACTTTGCTACAAGAGTGTAGATGTGACGAGCCAGATACTCATAGTCTGTGCGCCCGGACTCCTCTTGCGAAGCACTATCATAGAGCTGAGCAGAGCCGAAATCGATAAGCTTCGGTTCGAAGCGCTCCGGTAGGTTCTCGTCCGGACTCACCTCGCGGATCAGAATATTAGTGTCATGAGCGTCGCGGTGCCAGAGGCGTCGTGCGTGCATCCTGCCGAGCCCGCTTGCGATACCCGCTATGATTCCAGTGATGTTGGATCTTGAAAGGTCAGCGTGTGGCTCGGTCAAGAACTGCTTTAGAGTTCGGGCGTTCTCAATGAACTCGAAGACTAACACTAAGGCCGGAACTTCTTCGCTGAGAATCGTGAAGGTATGGCGGAACGACCTATAGAAACGTGCTATATTGCGGTGAACGGCACATGTCGCTAGGGCTCGCGCTTCTGCCTCGGAGAATACGTTTTCCCCGAGGCGATGCGCGGGGATTATCTTTAGGGCGAAGGGCTGAAAGCGGTCCGATGCGCGGCAGGTCCACCCATAGAACCCGCGGCCGAGGACCTCCTCGAGCTTGTAATCGCCAGCTGTATTCGTGAGGAGCTCGCCGCCGATGTCCAGAGGGCGGTTGCACAGCGGGCAATTGGCGTCGGAGGTTTGAGCCTTTCCGGCGCAAAAGAAGCAGCCAAACTCGCGTGTTGACATAAGGGAAGGTCAACTCGTGCTAGAGGGTGGTTGGAGGAGCCGGCGGGCAACTGCCTCGAGGAGGTCCAGAACGTGGCTGGTAGCGAAGCCGAAGAAGAAGGCTGTCGCGTAGAGAAGATACTTCCCTCCTTGGCCGATGCCCACTTCGGACGGGCTGGTAAGGACTTGGACGCCAACGAATGAGAGCGTGTATGCGAGGGCGCCAAGAACTGCGCCAAGAATCGGTCGGGTTAGGTAATAGTAGACCCAACCAAGGGACCAATCGAGGCGAGGGGCAGAGGGGTTCTTGTGGCGTGTGGTGCGTTCTGTGATGAGCGCTCGGTAGTACTTCCGGGTGGCGGACAGCGTAGCGCCTAGCATACCTAGGCCTGCACAGAGGAGATGCGCAGTCAGAAGGCGGTCGCTGCCGAGCAGGGCCCAGGGAGTAAGGTACGCTGTGAAGAGGATGAGAACAGAGAGGAGGAGGTAGAGGAGCAGGGCGCCGCCGACGAGGTAGCAACCGGTTGGTTGCCGCGCGGTAGGACTCGGCTCAGCAACCTGCTGAGAGGGCGCTGATGGTTGTCGCGGCATGAGGGACTGGGATAGGAAGGGGGCTGAAGATTCGAAGTGAGTGGCGGCGATTAAACTGAGCATATCAGCATCGCTCGCGGTGTTCAAGTTCTGGCGTTCATAGGGCGTCTTTCTTGCTGGATTGTCGGCGCCCGGCCGCTCCTTGGCCCTAGAGAAGCTCCTCATAAGCCCGTAGAGTATCCAGGATCCTCCTCACGTCGTTCGCCCCGAGATCCGTCCGGAGCTCCAGCCAGATCTCGCCTCGTCTCGTCTGATCCTCATAAGCCCGCAAAGTATCCAGGATCCGCCGCACGTCGTTCTCCCCGAGATCCGTCCGCAGCTCCACCCAGATCTCGCCCCGCTTCGTCTGGGCGTAGGTGGTGCGGCCTTGGCGCCAGGCTACTGTGTCGTGGTCTGGGGCGCCTTCTACGGGGCGGGCGGTTTCTGGGACCGGGGGGCTTGGACCGCCTCGGCGCTCTCTGAGGTAGAGGAAGTGCTCGCCTTGCCAGAAGATGGTGACCTCGGGCTCGAGGCCCCTCTTGACGGTGATGTTGATGGGCTTTTCGCCCAGCACCTGGGGGCGGTAGAAGGGGACCAGGGGGGAGAAGCCGGAGTAGTCCTTGACGTCGGCGATGGTGTCCAGGCTGAAGGGGCCGCGGAGGACCTGGGGGTACACGAGGGGGAGGCCGAGGTGGATCACCCTCAGGATCACCAGGACGACCCCGGCGACCACTAGCAGGCTGACCAGGCCTTTCAGACGATCCATGGCAAGGTGACCAGGAGGAGGGCTACGGCCGCGGCCACGGCGGGGACCGGGAGGGACTGGTCGTCGTGGGGGCGGCGGCCCAGGAGGATGTCGACGCGGCGCCTCAGCGTGCCGCGGGCGGCGAGGTCGCCCGGGTCGGTGCGGTCGTAGAAGGCGAGGAGGGCCCGGGCCAGGGCTCTGCGGTCCGTGCCCGCCACAGCATCGCCGTCGCAGGCGATCTCGAGCTCCAGCAGGTACGCCCGGAAGACCCAGAGGGCGACCGGGTTGTAGAGCTGGACGAAGCGCACGGCGAACAGGAGGTGGAGCGGCAGCCAGCGCCGCCTCTGCCAGTGGGCGTTCTCGTGGCGCAGCACCGCCGCGAGCTCCTCGGCGTCCAGGGCCGCGAGGACGTCGTGAGAGATCAACAGGCTCGGAACCCGCCCGGGCACTCCCGTGGTCGCCACGTAGAACGGGCGGCCGGTGACCGCCTGGATGGTCACCCGCTCCCAGCCGGGGAGCGCTCGGACCTGGCGCCCCAGCCCGGCGGGCAGCGCCTCTCCCGACCAGCGCACCCGCTGGAGCGCGGGCAGCAGCTCCTGGCCGATGGCGACGAGCAGGGTCGCGGCCCCGAGCCCCACCGCCAGGTGCCCCACCCGGAGCGCCCCGAAGACGGGCAGCTCGAGCACCCGCTCGCTGTCGAACCAGGCGACCTGCTCTTCGAAGGTGGTGGACCGGCGCCCGGGCACCGCCGCCGTGATGAGGGGAACCACCAGCACCACGGCCAGCAGCAGGCGCCGGCCGCGCCCCGCGGGTAGCTCCAGGTGGCGGGACCAGGTGAAGAGGATGGCCCCCGCCACCGCCGAGTGGAGGGCCACCTGCCAGAGGTAGGTGGCCCCGGGGAGCTGCCAGAGCTGGGAGGTCACCTCTCCTCGGCGGTCCTTCGCTCGGAGGGCGCCGTCACGTCACGCGTCTCGTGCTCCGGGCCGTCGTCGCCCTTCGGCTCCTCTGCGAGGAGCTCTTCGTACTCGAGCGGATGCTCGTGGTGCAGGCGCTCCTTGCTGATCTTGCCGGTGAAGATGCTGGAGTCGAAGGGGAAGACGTCGGGGTTGAGGTGCGCGCCGTAAAGGTGCCACACCAGGATGGTCAGCAGGGCCAGCATGGCCTCGTTCGAGTGCATCGCCTTGGCCGCCGGGATGAGCTCGGCGGGCAGGAGGTGCGAGACCACGATGGGGTAGAACAGGATGAACCCGGTCAGGACCATGATGGCGCTGCCGAAGATGAGGCCCCAGTACTCGAACTTCTGCCGGTAGTCGAAGCGGCCGAAGCGGGGGGCGGTGTCCGTGCGGCCCAGATAGTAGCGCAGGTTATCGACCGTGTCCCGGAAGTCCTGGCGGGTGAGCATCATGGTCGGCTTGAGCCGCCGCGTCGCCACTCCGACCGAGGCCACCACCAGGTGGGCTACCGTCAGGAGGGCGAAGGCCAGCCCCGAGACCCGGTGGATCCACCGCGCCGCGAAGATGCCGCCCATGGCGTCCACCAGCCAGGCGCTCAGCGGATTCTGGGGCCACTTCTGGGGCAGCCCGGTGGCGAGCAGCAGGATGAACAGCACGATGATGGAGAAGTGCTGGAAGCGGGCCCAGCCGGAGAAGCGCCGGACCTTCTCGGTGTCTCGGGAGTCGTGGCTCATCACTGCTCCTAACGCCTGACGGCCACACGGTACAGGTGGAGCCCCACCTGCAGAGCCAGCCCCAGGATCATGAACGGGATCAGGATCTTGTAGAAGAGATTCACCAGGAACACCAGCGGTGCGTGGTGGAGCGATGGCTGGTAATGCGATAGCCAGGCGGCGGGGAAGTCCTTCGCCGCGTCCTTGTGGCAACCGGCGCACACCCCGGCGACGCGCTTCTTCATCGCGGCCTCGCCCACCAGCTCGGGCGAGGCGATGTCGTGCACGCCGTGGCAGTCGATGCAGGTCACCACGAGCTGGCGCTCCTTGACCTTCGCCGGATCGGCGAGGGTGGCGGTGACGCCGTGGAAGTCCGCCAGATAGGTCTCGGCCGCCTGGGTCGGGATGTTGTACTTCGCCATCAGCTTCGCGTCACCGTGGCAGCGCACGCAGATCTCCGGCGAGCGGATGTGGAACGCCACGCTCGTCGGGTCGGCGATGGAGTGGGCGGTGTGGCAGTCGGCGCAGCCCGGCACGTCCTGGTTGTGCTCCTCGACCAGCGCCCGCCCGTGGACGCTCTGGGCGTACTGCTTGTAGACGTCGTTGTGGCAGGTGGCGCAGCTCCTGGAGATCATCGCCTGCTTCTGGTGCGGGTCGGCGATGTTGTGGTCGCCGTGGCAGTCGGTGCACACGGGCACGTCCTCGACGCCCTCCTTCAAGTAGGTGTAGTGGATGCTCTCGAGGGACCGCGTGTAGGTGTCGAAGTGACACTGCTTGCAGATCTCGTAGGAGGCGAGCACGTACTGGCGCCGGCTCTCGAAGCTGGCGTCGCCGGGGTGCTTGTCTTCGTTGTCGTAGCCTTCGTGGCAGTCGGTGCACAGGAGCTCGCCGCCGTGGACCGACTTGGCGAACTCGGAGCCGTCGACGGTCAGGCTCATCTCGCTGCCGTCGCCGAGCTGGAGGGTCAGGGAGTCGTCCTCGTGGCACCCCAGGCAGTACTCGACGGCCTCGGGAGTGTCTTGGCTCCCCCGGGCGGCCACGGCCGGCAGCAGGAGCAGCAGGCCGAAGACCACGACGAGGGCCCTCCGCGCGACTCGCTCCCCGGCCTCCCCGTGGCAGAGGGTGTTCGATCGAGACATGGTGTGTCTCTCCTCATATTGAGTCTTGGGTAGGTCTGGAACGCGCTCGTTCGGACACGGAAGGGGGCCCCGAACCATTCGGGGCCCCCTCCGGGTACCGGGTCGAGGTTGACGGCTCAGGCGTCCTCCTCCCGGTCGTCGCTCTCCTGCTCGTCGCGCGCCTCGGCGCGGGCCTTCTCGGCCCAGGCGTCCTTCGCCTTCGCCTCGTCGTCCTTGGACCGCTTGCCGCGGGTCAGGAAGGCGCGGGCGGGCTGCCAGGCGGGACGCAGCACCAGCACGGCGGCGTCCGCCGCCTGCTTGGCCAGGCCGTACACCTTGCTGGCCAGGAAGGCGCCGAGCATCATGAAGCCGATGAGGGGCAGGAAGATCGCGTACACCAGGCCGAGCAGCGGCGCCGCGACGAGCAGCACCAGGGCTGGCACCCGGTAGTAGACGTTCGTCTCCTTGCCGGGGAGACGCCCCTCGTCGTCGAGGGACTTGAAGGACAGCTCTCTGAGATTGAGGTAGATGCCGGGATCGACGTTCTGGTTGCCATGGTAGCGGGTCATTTGGTGGTCTCCTTTCCTCTACGACCCCATGATGGGCCCCTGGGCTCCCGGCGTCACTCGGGTAAATGCCCTATCTTCACCCGAGATCTGCCTGATTCTTTCTCGGCCGAGTGCCCTAGCACACCGCCCCCAAGGGCGGGCGCGAGCCCCACCCGCGCGATTCGGCGAGCCGTTCTCGTCCTTTCACTATGGCAGGTCCGCCGGCGTGGAGGAACCGATGCAATCCCTCCGCCACGCCAGGCAAGACTCGGCGGCGGCTTCATGGAACCCCCACAGCCGTCCGAGCGTTAGGAGAGGCGAGATGACCGCGATTCGAGAGACCACGCCCAAGTCCTGGAGCCCTGATCCCGTCCGCCCGAGCCGCTCGGCGAGGGCCCGCGTCGCCGTCCTGGCAGCCGTCGCCCTCGCGACGTCGATCGCCGGCCTTGCCGCCCGGCCGGCGCGGGCCGGGGTTGCGCCGCCTCCCGCCGAGCAGATCCGGGCGAAGCTCGCCGCATACATGGATGAGGCCGCGGCCCAGGGGTTCACCGGCGCCGTGGTCGTGGCCCGCGGCGGCGAGGTGTTCCTCGAGAAGGGCTACGGAAAGATCGCCCCGGGCAGCGACGCCCCGGTGACCCCGGAGACGGTGTTCACGGTGGGCTCGATCACCAAGCAGTTCACTGCGGCGGCGGTGCTGGTGCTCGAGCAGATGGGCAAGCTCTCGGTTGACGACCCCATCACCAAGTACTTCGACGGTGTGCCCGCCGACAAGCGAGGCATCACCATCGACCTCCTCCTCTCGCACCGGGCCGGGTTCCCCGACGCGATCGGCGACGACTTCGAGCGCATCGGCCGGGACGCGTTCGTCCGCCGGGCGATGGCGACACCGCTTCTCTTCCGCCCGGGCACGGGCTATCGCTACTCGAACGTCGGTTACAGCCTGGCGGCGGCGATCGTCGAGAAGGTCTCGGGCGAGCCCTACGAGCGGTTTCTCCACGAGCGGCTCTTCGCGCCGGCCGGCATGAAGGACACCGGCTACCTGATGCCGCACTGGGACCCGTCGCGCCTCGCCCACGGCGTCGACGACGACGGTGGCGACTGGGGGACTCTGGTCGGACGAGCCTTCCGCGGCGGCGGACCCGGCTGGAACCTGGTGGGCAACGGCGGCCTCCACTCGACGGTCGGCGACATGCTCCGGTGGCACCGGGCGCTGATGGGCGACGCGATCCTCACCGCGGCCTCGAAGGCGAAGCTCTACGCCAAGCACGCGAAGGAGCCGGGCGGCACCTGGTACGGCTACGGCTGGTCGATCGAGGACACGCCCTGGGGTGAGATGGTCACCCACAACGGGGGCAACCCGTACTTCTTCGCGGATTTCCTGCGCTTCCTCCACGACAACGTGGTCGTCTACTACGCGACCTCCAGCCGGGACCACCGGATGTGGCGCCTCGCCCGGCCTCTCGCGCAGATCGTCTTCACCGGCGAGGCGCCGGAGCTCGAGCCGCCGCCGCCGCCGCTGGTCGCCCCCGGCGAGGGCCCCGCGCCGCCGGCGGGCAGCCCCGCCGCCCGCTGGCGCTTGCCCGGAACGCCGGCCGGTCTGCGGGCGGGCGAGCTCCTCTCGGCCGTCACCACCACCGACCTCGCGGCGCGCCGGAGCTTCGCCGAGAGCGGCTTTGCCCCGGCGATGCTCGAGCGGCGCGGCGTGGACGGGCTCGTAGGGCTCCTCGCCCGCATGCGCGGCGACCTGGTGCCCGAGGACGCTCAGGGAGACGGCTTCGAGGTCCGTGGCACGCGCTCGGGCGGCCCGGGCGAGGTCACCGTGGTGCTCGAGCGCCGGAAGCGACCGCCGATGGAGATCACCGTGAAGATCGAGCCCGCCGGCCCCCATCGGATCACCGCCCTCGGAGTCGAGATCGGCGACTGAGTCGCCTCTCGCGATCCGCCGGAGGCGTGGCTCTCTCGGGTTCTCCCGGCTCCTCTTCAGGCGCGCACCAGCGGCGGAATCTCCCGCCGCGCCGCCCTCGTCTCCGCTCTTGCCGTCTTTCTCGCCCGGACCGCCCTGGGGGCGGGCGCGATCCCACCCGAGCGATTCAGCGCGCCGTGTGCGTCCTATCTCCATGGCGGGCCCGCCGGCGTGGCGGCGCCCGTCGGGAGATCGACGACCCACCCCCCAGGAGGAGGAACCGATGCATTCCGACCACGACTTCGACTGTCCCTGCTGCAAGCTCTCCGCGGACCGCGACGACGGCGTCCCGGCGATCGTCAAGGAGCAGGAGCTCTACGATGCCGAGGATTGGCAGGGCCTCGTACGCCTTCGGACGCGGGCGCTCGAGCGCCATCCCGACGACGTGGACTTCCGCCACTCCCTGGCTCAAGCCCACCTGCTGGCCGCCGAGCCCGAGCGCGCCCTCGAGATCGCCGGCTCCTGCCACCGAGAGCGGCCCGACGACCCGTGGATCGAGGACACCGTGCTCGACGCCCTCTTTGCCCTCGGCTGCACCGAAGACGACTACCCGTGGGCGGGCGAGACGCCGCCGGTCCAGCGCCTCGACGGGAGCTGCCTCGAAGAGGTGTCGGCCTATCTCGCCAGGGTCGAAGGGGACGAGTACCTGAGCCCCGAGGCCCGCGACGAGACTCGCGACCTGCTCGCTATCTACTACAGCTTGGCCAACGAGGCCTACGTCACCTTCGAGCCGGCGGAGCTGCTCGCTGCTCTGGAGGAGGATCCGCGCTTCGTGACCGAGGCGGCCGCGGGCGGCCCGGCGGTCGCCCGGGTGAAGGCGGTGGGCGCGAGTTGAGAGTGATGGTTCCCGGAACGCCCCGCCCGATGGGGGCGGGCGAGCCCCTCCGTAGAGAGGGCGCGCCCCCCCGACGGCGGTGGTAGCGTCGGCATCAGCGTTCTTCGAACCGAGCGTCGCGCTCCCGGCGGCACCTGAGGACGCAGGTGGAATCGAAGCTCGTGGGGCACTCGCTCACCGGTTAGCGAGGAGAGACCCATGGGCCGCTACGAAGACACCTTCACCCGCAGCATCGAGGCGCCGGAGGAGTTCTGGGAGAGGGCGGCGGAGCGCATCACCTGGACCAAGCGCTGGGACCGGGTGCTCGACGACTCGAATCCCCCCTTCTACCGCTGGTTCCCGGGCGGTGGCCTCAACACCTGCTACAACGCCCTCGACCGCCACGTGGAGCTGGGCCGCGCGGACGTGGTCGCGCTGATCTACGACAGCCCGGTCACCGCCACCATCCAGAAGCTCACCTACCGCGAGCTCCGCGACCGGGTGGCCGCCTTCGCCGGCGTGCTGGTGGACCTGGGGGTGGGCAAGGGCGACACGGTGATCATCTACATGCCGATGATCCCGCAGGCGGTCATCGCCATGCTCGCCTGCGCCCGGATCGGCGCCGTCCACTCGGTGGTCTTCGGCGGCTTCGCACCCCACGAGCTGGCGATCCGCATCGACGACGCCCGGCCGAAGGTGCTGATCACCGCCTCGGGCGCCATCGAGGGGCAGAAGCTGCTGGAGTACAAGCCCCTGGTCGACCGCGCCTGCGAGCTCGCCGAGCACCCGCCCGAGCACTGCATCGTCTACCAGCGCCCCCAGGTGAGGGCGCCGCTCTCCTCCAGCCGCGACCGCGATTGGCGCGAGCTCGTGGCCCGGGCGACGCCGGCCGACTGCGTGCCGGTGGCGGCCACCGACCCCCTCTACATCCTCTACACCTCGGGCACCACCGGCCGGCCCAAGGGGGTGGTGCGGGACCACGGCGGCCACGCGGTGGCGCTCCACTGGAGCATGGAGAACATCTACGACGTGCGCGCCCGGGACGTGTTCTGGGCCGCCTCGGACGTGGGCTGGGTGGTGGGCCACTCCTACATCGTCTACGGGCCCCTCCTGACCGGCTGCACGACGGTGCTCTACGAGGGCAAGCCCGTGGGCACACCCGACCCCGGCGCCTTCTGGAGGGTGATCGAGCAGCACGGCGTGCGGGTGCTGTTCACGGCGCCCACGGCGCTCCGTGCGATCAAGAAGGAGGACCCGGAGGGCGCCTTCTGCGCCAAGTACGACCTGCTGGACTTCAAGTACCTCTTCCTGGCCGGCGAGCGCCTCGACCCGGACACCTATCACTGGGCGCGCAAGATCCTGAAGCGCCCGGTCGTCGACCACTGGTGGCAGACCGAGACCGGCTGGCCGATCGCCGCCAACTGCATGGGGATCGAGCAGCTCATCATCAAGCCGGGCTCGCCCACCGTGGCGGTGCCCGGCTACGACGTGAAGATCGTGGGCCCGAAGGGCCGGGAGCTCGAGCCCCACGAGGAGGGCTCGGTGGTGATCCGACTGCCCCTGCCGCCCGGCTGCCTGACCACGCTCTGGAAGGACGACGAGCGCTTCGTCGACTCGTACATGAAGGAGTACCCCGGCTACTACCTGACCAGCGACGGCGGCTACCGGGACGAGGACGGCTACCTGTACGTCATGGGGCGGATCGACGACGTGATCAACGTCGCCGGGCACCGCCTGTCGACCGGCGCGATCGAGGAGGTCGTGGCCAAGCACCAAGACGTGGCCGAGTGCGCCGTGATCGGCGCCGCCGACTCCCTCAAGGGCCAGCTCCCGGTGGGCTTCGTGGTGCTCAAGGCCGGAGTCGACCGGGACCCGGAGGAGATCCGGGCCGAGCTCAAGAAGATGGTGCGCGAGGAGATCGGCGCCGTGGCCTCGTTCCACGACGTGGCGGTGGTCGAGCGCCTGCCCAAGACCCGCTCGGGGAAGATCCTGCGGGCCACCATGCGCCAGATCTCCGACGCCAAGGACTACCGCGTGCCCTCGACCATCGACGACCCGACGATCCTCGACGACATCAAGGAGCACCTCCAGGGCATGGGTTACCCCAAGCGGCCGGTGTGAGGAACGGGAAGCCTTGCGCCCTGAAAAGTGGCTGAGGCTTGCCGTCACCCTCCCGCTTCGGTTGGCCTCGAACAGTTCGGTGGTGATGTCTAGGAGCCTGCGCGGCCCTGGATTTCTGCCGCGCAGACTCCTAGGTCGATCCCGAAGTGGAGCCAGTAGGGCGGGTCGGTGGCCCGGATCGCCTAGTCGAAGTAGCGCAGGCCGACGGCGGCCAGGCCGAGCCCCAGGACGAAGGCCTCGCCCAGGACGCCCGCGATCACTCGCAGCCGGCCGGCGCCCAGGGCCGAGCGCACGGCGACCTCGCGGCTCCGGAGCGCTGTCCGCGCCAGCAGGAGATTGGTGACGTTGGCGCAAGCGATCAGTAGCACGCCCAGGACCGCCACCAGCATGGTGTAGAGGAGGTGGATCGCGTCGGTGCCCACGAACTCCTCGGTGTACGGCTTGACCACGGCGCCCACCCCGGCGTTGGTCTCCGGGTACTCCTGGGCGAGGCGCGCGGCGATCGACGACATCTCGGCGCGCGCGCCCTCGAGGGTCGCGCCGGGCTTCAGGCGCCGGTAGACCTCCAGCGTCTGGCCTTCGCCCCCCTCTCGTCGACTGAGCTTCGACGGGTCGAGGCCGAGGGGCACCCAGAGGTCTTGTCGACCGGGAACCGGAAGCCCTCGGGCATGACGCCGATGATCACGGTCGGCTGGCCGTTGATCCGCACCGTCCGGCCCAGGAGCGGCTTGGCGCCGATCAGGTCGAAGGCGTTAGCGGTCATGAAGGCGCCGTCGTAGCGCTCGGGGGTGGTGCCCTCGGCCGCCAGGTTGACGGTGCCGTCATAGAAGGCCGCGAGGTCCTCGAAGGAGGTCTGCTGGGCGCGCCAGTCGATGAAGTCGTGGAGGGTCACCTCCATGCTGTCGATCCCCTCCGACGGCTTGTTCCTCTCCAGGTGCAGGGGGCGGTCGGCGTGGTCGAAGGGCAGGTCGGCGAGGGCGCCGGCCGGTGTTTCACCGGCACGGTGAATGGAGCTGCCCGTGGTCTCCGCCGGCTCAGTCGACGCGCACGTTGAGCTCGCCGCCCAGGGCGCGGAAGCGCTCGGTCCAGGCGGTGGCGGCGTCGTCGCCGGCCGCGGCGGCGGCGCGGCGTGGGGGGGACTCGCTCTGGAGGACGCCGTAGTAGGCGTTCTGGGTGGCCGCCAGGTCGACCTCGAAGGGGAGGGTGCGGGCGAGGCGGGCCATGTGCTCGAGGCGCTGGAGGAGGGCCAGGTCGCCGGGCTCGGCCGCCAGGCGCTCGGCGTGCTCCTCGAGGGCGGTCGCGACGGCGAGGGACAGGCCCGCCGTGTCCAGCTCGAGCTTCCAGGAGCGGGTTTCGCGGAACAGGCGCTCGGCAGCGTCGAGGTCCGAGCGGGGGTCCTCGAACAGGCGGCGCAGGTCGAGGTTCAGAACCACCTCGGCGGCGGCCTTGAGGGCCAGGGGCAGCGGCGTGCCCAGGTCGCCCAGGTACTGCATGAGGGAGCCGTAGTCCTCGTAGACCCTCCGGTGGTGCGCCTCGGCGTCGGCGCGGGTCGACTCGAGGATCAGGTCCAGGACCGCCCGCTGCTCGTCGCGGAACAGGGAGTCGAGCGAGTAGTTCACCTCCAGGAAGTGGTGGTCGAGGTGGCGCAGCACGCGGGCGAAGTCGGCGTGCTCGAAGGCCTCGGAGACATCGGCCGCCATCGCCTCGAATGCCTCCGGGCTCCGCAGGTGGCGCACGCCGCCGTTGAGGTGGTGGTCGCCGAAATGGAGGACGGCGAACGAGAGCTCGTCCGAGGTACCGGTGATGGTGGACTCGATCCGGAAGCGGCCGACCGCCAGGCGCGCGCGGCCGGAGCGGTAGGTCTGGACCTCCTTCTGCTCGGCCCGGAAGCTGAAGATCCGGGCCTCATGGGGGTACTCCTCGAACAGCGACGAGAGGGCGTAGTGGGCCCCCACCCGGGCGAGCGTCACGCGTGCCGGGAGGACCTTGCGCTCGTAGATGCGGCGGCCGTCGCCGCCCCCCTGTTCGGCCGTCAGGTTGCTCCGGGCCTCGGCCAGACGCTCCACGAAGCCCGCCTCCAGGGCGTCGCCGAGCTCGTCCTGGGCGATCTGGAGGGCGCGGCCGGCGTACTGGAGGATCTGCACCGTCTCGATTCCCGAGAGGTCGTTGAAGAACCAGCCGCAGCTCGTGTACATGTAGAGGGCGTGGCGCTGGAGCTCGAGGAGCTTGCGGGCGCGGATGCGGTCGGCGGCCGAGAGCTCGCGCGCCGCGTGGGCGGCGAAGAAGCGCCCCAGGGCCTCGTCGCTGCGCTCGAGCATCACGTCGACGTACGCGTCGCGCGCCGCCCAGGGGTCGGAGAGGAGCTCCCCGGCAGCCTGCTCGTACTTCGGGGCGAGCTGGTCGCGCAGCCAGTCGAGGGCGGCGCGCAGGGGGCCGCGCCAGCGCTGGTTCCAGCCCGGGGCTCCGCCGGTGTGGCAGCCGCAGTCGCCGCGCCAGCGCTCGACGCCGTGGACGCAGCTCCAGGAGGTCCGCTCGCGGATCTCCACCTCGTCGGTCGGCGGCCGGCGCGCCAGGTGCTCGCCGTAGTTGGTGAGGGCCACGCCGTCCTCGGCCGCCAGGCGATCGAGGGCGTAGGCGAGGGCCATCTCGCCGTAGCGGTGGTGGTGGCCGTAGGTCTCGCCGTCGGTGGCGATGTGGGCGAGCCGGGCGCTCGGACCGGAGTCGGGTCCGGGGTGGGGCCCTCCCCAGAAGCCGGCCACCAGGCGCCGGGCGAAGCGTTCGCCGTCCTCGAGGAGATCCTCGAACGCCACCGCCCGCGAGGTCGGGCCGTCGTAGAAGAAGAGGGCGATCGAGCGCCCCGAGGGCAGCCGGCAGAGGTAGGGGCGGGTGGTGTCGATCTGGGCGCTCCGGCCGCCGTCCAGCTCGATCCACTCGCCTCGCGGCTGCCCGTCGGCGACCAGGGGCCGGACGCGGGCCGCCTGGTGTGGGGCCAGGACGGTGAAGCGCAGGCCCTGGCCCGCCAGGACCTCGAGGGTCTCGACGTCCACCGCCGTTTCGGGCAGCCACATCCCCTCCGGGTCCCGGCCGAACCGGTGCCGGAAGTCCCGCACGCCCCAGATCACCTGGGTCTCCTTGTCGCGCCGGTTGGCGAGGGGCAGGATCAGGTGGCTGTGGGCCTGGGCGAGGGCGGAGCCGTGGCCGGAGAAGCGCTCGGCCGAGAGGCGGTCGGCATTCAGGATCGCCTGGTAGACCCGGGGGCGGGCGCTCTCGAGCCAGGCCAGCAGGGTCGGCCCGAAGTCGAAGCTGATCCGGGAGTAGTTGTTGACGATCCGGGCGATTCGCCCCTCGCCGTCGAGGATGCGCGCGGCGGCGTTGGGCGCGTAGCACTCGGCGGTCACCCGCTCGTTCCAGTCGTGGAACGGGTAGGCCGAATCCTGGACCTCCACCGCCTCGAGCCACGGGTTCTCCCGCGGCGGTTGGTAGAAGTGGCCGTGGACGGTGACGAAGCGCTCGGTCATCGGGGTGCGCTGGACGTGGGCTCGCGGGCGTAGAGGACGGCGCAGTAGGGCGGCAGGGGGATCTCGGCGCCGCCCGCGGCCTCGGGGGGCGCCGTCTCGTCGGGCCCGCCCCAGGTTACCGCGGACGAGTCGAAGAGCTTATGCCAGGACGGTGCCGGCGGGAGCGCCGCGGTGCGCGGTTCCGGGGAGGCGTTGAGGACAACGACCAGGGCGTCGCCCCGGTGCAGGGTGAGGACGCCGCTCGCCTCGTCCGCCGCGGCCTCGATCCCGTCCCAGGTGGCCGCCGCGCCCAGGCCCGGGAGCTCCCGGCGCAGGCGGAGGAGCTCTCGGTAGCACGCCTCGAGCTCCCGGTGGCCGGGCGCGGTGCGGAGCGAGGCGTCGAGCTTCGAGCGCTCGAAGGTCACCGGGTTTTGAGGGTCGGGTACCTCCTCGCCCCGGCCCCAGCCGAGGTCCAATCCGGCGAAGTCCCGCCGCCGGCCCTCGCGCACCGCCGCGCCGAGCTCCTCGCTCTGGTGGTCGGTGAAGAAGAGGAAGGGCGCCGTCTCGCCGTACTCCTCGCCCATGAAGAGGAGCGGCACGAAGGGTGAGAGGAGCACCGCGGCGGCGGCGAGCTTGGCCGCCTCGAACGGCGGCGGTGGCAGAAGGGCGCTCAGCCGCTCGCCCCGGGCGCGGTTGCCGGCGAGGTCGTGATTCTGGGCGAAGACCACCAGCCGGTCCGGCGTCATGCCGGCGACGCCGCGGAAGGGCACGCCGTGGCGCCGGCCGCGGTAGGCCGAGTGTTGCCCGGTGAAGACCCAGCCGCGGCGGTAGGCGGTGGCGACGTCCTCCAGGCGCCCGAAGTCCTGGTAGAAGCCGTCGCGCTCGCCGGTCAAGTGGGCGTGGAGAGCGTGGTGGAGGTCGTCGGACCACTGGCCGGCGCAGCCCGCGCCGCCCTCCTCCCGGGGCCGGAGGAAGCGCAGGGTGTTGGTGGCTGACTCGGCGATCAGGGTGAGGGGCCGGCCGGTCTCCGCCGCCGCCCGCTCCACGGCGCCTCCGAGCTCGGCCAGGAAGGGGCGCTCGGAGAGGTCCGAGATGGCGTGGACCGCGTCCAGGCGCAGGCCGTCGAGGCCCAGGTCCACCAGCCACCAGAGGGCGCTCTCGACGAAGTGGCGGCGCACCTCGTCCGAGCCCGGACCGTCGAAGTTGAGGGCCGGCCCCCAGGGGGTCCGGGAGCGGTCGGTGGTGTAGGGGCCGAAGCGGTGGTGGACGGAGCCCTCGGGTCCCAGGTGGTTGTAGACCACGTCGAGGAAGCAGGCGAGGCCGGCCCGGTGGCAGGCGTCGGTCAGGCGCCGCAGGCCGTCGGGCCCGCCGTAGGAGCTCTGGGCGGCGAACGGGAAGACGCCGTCGTAACCCCAGTTGCGGGCGCCGGAGAACTGGGCGATCGGCAGGAGCTCGAGGGCGGTGACGCCGAGGTCGGCCAGGCGGGGCAGTTGGGGGAGGACGGCGTCGAAGGTGCCCTCGGGGGTGAAGGTGCCGACATGCAGTTCATAGAAGACCCTTCTATCGGATCGCCCCCGCAACCCCTCGATCCCCTTCCCACCCTCGCGGGGGGAAGGGGACGCCCCCACCCGGATCGGTTCTTCGTGGAAGAGATGGGCCGGCGGGACCGCCGAGGGGCCGAAGACTCCTTCCGGCTGCCAGCGGGAGGCCGGGTCGGCGAGCGCGTCTCTGCCTCCCGCCGGGTCGAGGCGGTAGCGGTAGCGGGTGCCGGGTCCGGCGCCGTCCACCGCCGCCGCGAAGTAGCCCCGCTCCTCGGCCGCCATGGGCACCGCCCGCCCGCCGCCCTCCGCCCCTTCGATCACCAGCTCCACCGCTCGGGCGTACGGCGCCCAGACCCGGAACGAGGTCCGGCCGTCGCCCAGAGACACGGCACCCAGATGTGACTTCAGGGAAGGGCTCATCTCGAGCCCGGCCGAGGTCACCGGCCGCGGTCTCCTTCTATCCCGAACCTCCGCAGCAGATCCTCGAGCTCTACTCGAAGGTCCCGGGGCCGGTCGTCGCGCTTGCGGGCGAAGCCGCGCCGGGCGATCAGGTCCAGCGCGCGGCGCGCCAGGTGGATCTCTTCGGAATCCGCGACTCGCAAGAGCTCCCGGATATCGCCAAGATCTTGGGGGCGCCACTCCGGGTGCTCCAGGTCGAGGGCGAGGACTTTGAGGGCCAGGAGGTGACCGGTACGAGCCACTGGCAGAAAGAGATCCGGCATGACTTCGAGCATTTCAGCGGCCGAGACCAGCTCCGGCTCGATGCCTGAGGAGGCGAAGAGAAGGTCCGCCACCACGCCGCTGCCCTCCTCTCCCGGTACGCGCAACCGCAGGGTCGCCAAGCGGCCGGTGGCTGCCTGCTCGAGCTGTGTTTCGATCTGGTACCCGCGGTTGAGGAAGAAGCGAACAACGCCTTCGGCCTCCGAGTCGCCCGACACGGAGACCGCCACGTCGAGGTCTCTGGTCGTGCGGGGCTCTGCGCGGGCGGACACCGCGAGTCCGCCGATCACGGCCCACTTCGCTCTGGACGCGAGGAGATCGGTCCGCAGCCGAATCAGCGCTTGGCGGAGGCGCTGCACTCCGTGTCCTCGAAGCGGTGGGCGGGGCGGCCTTCCCCGTCGCCGAGCTCCGCGCCCGGGCGGCGGCGGAGCCACTCTCGGATGCCCTCTTCGATCTCGTCGCCGGAAGCGTTCGGGTTCCGCCGCCGGAGGTTCTGGCGCATGATCTGCTCTGCCGCCTCGTACAGGTCGAAGGCTAGCTCCATGCGCTGGAGGACGTCGGGGTCTCGGATTGGCTCCATCAACCTCATTCTACCGCCCGTCCAGCCTCTTCCCTGCCCAGTTCGTCGCTTCTGCATAGAATGGACGGCGATGGCCGTTCCGAGCTACCAGCCCCCGCGCCCCACCTCGCCCGAGCGTCTCGCCGCCTGGATCGAGGACGCCCGCCTGCGCACCCTCGCCCTGGTGGAGGACCTCACCGACGAGCAGCTTCTCGGGCCGCGGCTCTCCATCGTCAACCCACTCCTCTGGGAGATCGGCCACGTGGCCTGGTTCCAGGAACGCTGGACGCTCCGGGACGTGCTGGGCCGCGAGCCGGTGCGGTCGGACGGCGACGCCCTCTACGACTCCTCGGCCGTCGCCCACGACACCCGCTGGGACCTGCCGCTGCCCACTCGGGAGGAGACCTACCTCTACCTCTGGGCGGTCAAGGAGCGGCTGCTCGAGGCCCTGGCGGAGCCGGGCGCCTCCGACCTGCTCGCCTACCGGGCCACCTACGCGACCTTCCACGAGGACATGCACGGCGAGGCGTTTCTCTACACCCGCCAGACCCTGGCCGACCCGGCGCCCGAGCTGGGACGGCCGGGCGGGCCGGGCGAGGCACCGGCGGAGACGGTCCCCGACCTCGAGGCGTCCGGCCCTCTGCCCGGGGACGTGGAGGTGCCGGGCGGCACGTTCCACCTGGGGACGTCGCCCGACGCGCCGTTCGCCTTCGACAACGAGAAGTGGGCCCACCCGGTGACCGTGGAGCCGTTCCGAATCGCCCGGGCGCCAGTGACCCAGGAGGAGATGGCCGCCTTCGTCGAGGGCGGCGGCTACCGGCGCGAGGAGCTGTGGAGCGAGGAGGGCTGGCGGTGGCGCGTGGGGATCGGTGCCGAGCACCCGGTCTACTGGGCTCGCGAGGGGAGCGGCTGGCTGCGGCGGGAGTTCGACCGCTGGGTGCTCCTGGAGCCCCACCGGCCGGTCGTCCACGTCTCCTGGCACGAGGCGGAGGCGTACTGCCGCTGGGCCGGGCGGCGCCTGCCCACCGAGGCGGAGTGGGAGGCGGCGGCCTCGGCGGCGACCGCGGCGACCGCGGGTGGGGCGGACCCCGGCAAGCGGACCAAGCGGACCTACCCGTGGGACCCGTCGGCGCGCTGGGGCGAGGAGCCGCCGGCGCCCGGCCAGGCGAACCTCGACGCCCTCCGCATGGGCTGCGTGGACGTGGCGGCGCTCCCCGCCGGCGACAGCGCCTGCGGCTGCCGCCAGATGCTGGGCAACGTCTGGGAGTGGACGGCGAGCACCTTCGGGCCCTACCCGGGCTTCACCCGCGACATGTACCGGGACTACTCGGCGCCCTGGTTCGGGAACCACATGGTGCTCCGAGGCGGCGCCTGGCCGACTCGAGGCCGCATGCTCCGCACCACCTGGCGCAACTACTACACCCCCGACCGCCGCGACATCTGGTCCGGCTTCCGCACCTGCGCCCTGGATGACAAAGCACCTTGAAGAGGAGTGACTCGGGTGGGAGCGTCCCCTTCCCCCCGCGAGGGAGGGAAGGGGATCGAGGGGATGCGGGGGTGATCCGGTCAACCGTCCCCTTCCCCCCGCGAGGGAGGGAAGGGGATCGAGGGGATGCGGGGGTGATCCAGTGAACGTCTTCGTCGTCACCCCTGCGCCCCCCGGCTCACTGGCGGGCAACCGGGTGACCGCCGAGCGCTGGCGACGGCTGCTGGCGGCGGCGGGTCACGAGGTGCGGGTCGCCGAGTCCTGGCAGGGTGAGCCGTGCGACGCGCTCCTGGCCCTCCACGCCCGGAAGAGCTTCGATTCGATAGAGCGCTACCGCAGGGAACGGCCCGCGGGACCCCTGGTCGTCGTCCTCACCGGCACCGACCTCTACGGCGACCTGGGGACCTCGGCCGAGGCGCGCCGCGCCCTGGAGCTGGCGGACCGCCTGGTGGCCTTGCAGCCCAAAGCGGCCGACGAGCTGCCGGAGGCGCTCCGGGCGAAGGTCCGGGTGATCCTCCAGTCGGCAAAGGCGGCTCCCCGCCGCGAGCCTCGGGAAGACGCCTTCCAGGTCTGCCTCCTCGCCCACCTCCGCGCGGTCAAGGACCCGCTCCTCGCTGCCCGCGCCGCGGAGCTCCTGCCCGCGAAGTCCCGGATCGAGATCCTCCACGCCGGCCAGAGCCTGGACGATCAGCTGGCGGCGGAGGCCGGGCGGCGGTCGGAAGCCGAGAGCTCCCGTTACCGTTGGCTGGGGCCTCTTCCCCGCCCCGCGGCCCTGGAGCTCCTCGCCGGGAGCCGGCTGCTCCTCGTCACCTCGCGCATGGAGGGCGGCGCCAACGTCGTCTCCGAGGCCCTGGCCGCCGGCGTGCCGGTCGCCTCCACCCGCATCCCCGGCTCGGTGGGGATGCTGGGGGAGGACTACCCGGGCTACTTCCCGGTGGGCGACGCGGAGGCGCTGGCCGGGCTCCTCCGCCGGGCCGAGACCGACCCCGTCTTTCTCGCCGAGCTCACCGAGCGCTGCCGCCGCCTCGCCGGCCTCGCCGATCCGGAGCGCGAGCGAGCGACACTCGAAGCCCTCCTCGCCGAGCTGCCCGTCGGCTGACTTCGTTCCCCCAAGCAACCCCTCGGTCCCCTTCCCACGGTTGACCGGGTCGCCCCCCTCACCCGCTGATCCCTCTCGGGCTCCAGAGCTTGTAGTTACCCGTTCTGGGGATCCGGGCTCTTGAGGAACACCGCGGCGAGGGGCGGCAGCGTCAGGTTGAGGCTGTGGCTGCGGCCGTGGGCGCCCACCGGCGAGGCCTCGACCCCTCCCAGGTTGCCCTGGCCGCTGCCCCAGTAGCACTCGGCGTCGGTGTTGAGCAGCTCCTGCCAGACGCCGCCCCGGGGCACGCCGAGGCGGTAGTTGTGGCGCACCACGGGGGTGAAGTTGAAGACGCAGGCCACCAGGTCTCCGGTCGAGCGGCCCTTCCTCAGGAAGGCGAGCACGCTCGCCTCGGCGTCCGAGGCCTCGAGCCACTCGAAGCCCTCGGGCGCGAGATCGATCTCGTGGAGCGCC
This sequence comes from uncultured Acidobacteriota bacterium, assembly GCA_963739795.1. Lineage (GTDB taxonomy): Bacteria > Acidobacteriota > Thermoanaerobaculia > Multivoradales > DATKCC01 > CAVUBL01. The sequence goes on from CAVUBL010000021.1 coordinate 190,659, forward strand.
GGCTCACCCCGGTAGAGGCCGTTCAGGTCCGCGACCAGCCGGCGCATGCCCTCGTGGGGTGTCAGGCCTTCGCCGCCCGTGAGCAGGTTCCAGTCCAGGCTCGTCTCGTGCGACCACTCGCGCCACGGGGCGAGCTCCTCGCCCATGAACAGGAGCTTCTTGCCCGGTTGCGCCGTCAAGTAGCCGTAGAGCAGGCGCAGGTTGGCGAACTTCTCCCAGTCGGGCCCCGGCATCTTGCCGAGCAGCGAGCCCTTGCCGTGGACCACCTCGTCGTGCGAGAGGGGCAGGCAGAAGTTTTCGGTGAAGGCGTAGACCATGCGAAAGGTCAGCTCGCCGAGGTGGTACTTGCGGTGGATCGGCTCGTGGGCGAAGAACTGGAGGGTGTCGTGCATCCAGCCCATGTCCCACTTGAAGCCGAAGCCCAGGCCGCCCAGGTAGGTGGGGCGCGAGACCATGGGCCAGGCGGTCGACTCCTCGGCGAAGGTCTGGACGTCGGGGAACGAGCGGTAGACCTCCTCGTTGAGCTGGCGCAGGAACGACAGGGCCTCCAGATTCTCCCGTCCGCCGTGCTCGTTCGGAATCCACTCGCCGGCCTTCCGCGAGTAGTCGAGGTAGAGCATGGAGGCGACGGCGTCCACGCGCAGGCCGTCCGCGTGGTAGCGATCGAGCCAGTGGATGGCCGAGGAGACGAGGAAGCTCCGAACCTCGTTGCGGCCGTAGTTGAAGATCAGGCTTCCCCAGTCCGGGTGGAAGCCCTGACGCGGGTCGGCGTGCTCGTAGAGGTGGGTGCCGTCGAAGTAGGAGAGGCCGTGCTCGTCGGTGGGGAAGTGCGACGGCACCCAGTCGAGGATCACCCCGATGCCGGCCTGGTGGAGCAGGTCCACCAGGTACATGAAGTCCTGTGGCGAGCCGTAGCGGCTGGTGGGGGCGAAGTAGCCGGTCGTCTGGTAGCCCCAGGAGCCGTAGAAGGGGTGCTCCATGACCGGCAGGAGCTCCACGTGGGTGTAGCCCTGGCGGACGGCGTGCTCGGCGAGGAGCGGGGCGACCTCCCGGTAGGTGAGGGGCCGGTCGCCCTCCTCGGGCTTGCGCCGCCACGAGCCCAGGTGCACCTCGTAGATCGAGATCGGAGCGTCGAGGGCGTTGCGCTCGGCGCGCCCGGCCATCCACTCGCCGTCGCCCCAGGAGTACGCCGCCCTGCCGTCCAGGGCGCAGACCACCGAAGCGGTCTTGGGTGGCACCTCCGCGCGGGTGGCGAAGGGGTCGGCCTTGTCCACCCGGTAGGCACCGTCGCCCGAGACCACGTGGTACTTGTAGAGCGTCCCCTCACCGAGGCCGGGCAGGAACCCCTCCCAGAGCCCCGAGCCGCCGCGGGGCGCCAGCGGATGGGCGCCTCCGTGCCAGTCGTTGAAGTCGCCCACCACAGAGACGGCCGAGGCCGAGGGCGCCCAGACCGCGAAGTAGACGCCGGCCTCGCCGCCGACCTCGAGGGGGCGGGCGCCGAGCTTCTCGTGCAGGCGGAAGTGGCGGCCCTCGTTGAACAGGTAGAGATCGTCCTCGGAGAGGGGGCTCACTTGCGCGAGCTCCTCGCCGGTGATCGGCGCCTCGATCCGGGAAGGGTGGCGCCGGGGTGACTCGGCCGGAGCGTCGGCCGGAGCCGAGCCCGTCGCGCTCACCGGACGGCGCCGGGCGGCGTCCACCTGGCGGAGAGTCTCCACCACCCGGGGGTCGGTGCTCAGCTCCTCGAAGGTGAGGGCGGCCTTGCGGCGCCAGTTGGGGCGCTCGGGGCCGGTGCCGGGCTCGTTCTGGGGCTCAGGCTCGCCCCACAGGTCCTCGAGATTGACCAGCACGGTGCGCGCCGCGCTCGCTGCCACCAATCGGGTGGCACCTCGGGTGAGAGCCGCTGGATCGAGTGGTTTTCGGGTCTTGGAAGCCTTCGGCTCGAGCGGCGGCCCCGCCGCCAGGTGCTCCTCGAGGGCCTGCCGCCCGGCCGCCCGGCCTTCCCGCTCGGCCTCGGCGTCCGCCGGAGCGAGGAGGCCGCGCTCGATCCGCCGCGCCAGGTCCCGGCCCTCGAGGAAGCCCGGGAAGGTGGGAGTGTCGTGGGTGTCGAGGCAGGCCAGGGCGTCGGCAGGTGGCAGGGTGAACGGCGCCTCGGGGTCGCCCGAGAGCGCGAACTGGGCGACCCACATGCGGCCGATGCCGTGCTCGGCCAGGGACTCGTCGACCACCGGCGGCACGGTGCCCAGGTTCTCGCCTACCAACACGGTCCGATGGCGGTGGGACTCGAGGCAGAGGATCGCGTACAGCTCCTCGGCCGGGTAGCGCACGTAGGCGCCGTCGGTCGCCTCCGCTCCGTCGGGGATCCAGTACAGGCGGTGGAGGCTCATGACGTGGTCGATCCGGAGCATGCCGGCCGCCTCGAACAGGGCGCCGAGGACCGCCCGCAGGTAGGCGTAGCCGCTCTCCCTCTGGCGCTCCGGGTGGGGCGGCGGGAAGCCCCAGTTCTGGCCCCGGATGAAGAAGGCGTCGGGAGGCGCGCCCACGGCCGCCCCGCGGGCGAAGAGGTCTTGGTGGCGCCACAGGTCGTAGGAGCTCGAGTGGACCCCCAGGGGCAGGTCCAGGTAGAGGCCGGTGCCGGCCTCCCGGGCGCTGGCGGCGACGCTCCGCAACTGGGCGTCGGCCAGGAACTGGACGTAGAGGTGGTAGCGCCGCACGTCCTCGTCGTAGTCCTCCCCGGGCACGAAGGCCTCCGGATCCCCCGCCGCGAGGCGTGGCTCCCAGGCCTGCCAGGGCTTGGCCCGTCGCGACCCCACCGCCCGGAAGGCGGCGTAGGACTCCACCTCCGTCCTGCGGCGGCGGAAGGCGGCGAGCTCGGCGCGCCGGGGATCGCCCCCGTCCGCCCCGCCGAACAGCTCCCGGGCCAGCGCCTCGAGCACCGGGCGTTTCGCCCTCATGACTTCGCGGTAGTCGACCTCGGGCGCGGCGGCGAGGGCCTCGCGGGCCTTGCGGAGCTGCGCCGAGGCCAGGAGCTTGCGAACCGCCGCGGAGGCGGCCGCCCCGAGATCGGCCCCCGCCCCGAGCTCCAGGAAGACCTCGTTCCAGAACAGCCGGCTCGCCGGCGCGTAGGGGCTGGGGTCGAACACCCCTTCGGCCGGGTCGAGGAAGGCGGCGTGGAGGGGGAGCGTGCCCACCAGCGAGCCTCCCAGGCCGGCGGTCCAGTCCACCAGTCGCGCGAGGTCGCCGAAGTCGCCGGTACCCCAGCCGCCGGCCGCGCGGTTCAGGGCGTAGAGAGGCAGGAAGACCCCCCACTCGCCGCGTCGGTCGAGGCCGGAGCCGTAGGCGCGCCGCGGCGCCGAGACCACCAGGACCGAGGCCCGGGTGCCGCCGGCGTCGAGCTCCAGGCGGTGGTAGCCCCGGGGCAGGGTCTCGGGGAGGCGGAGCACCTGGTCCGCGGCGCCGGCCTCGCCGGCCTCGCCGGCCTCATTGCCGGTCGCCTCGGGCTCCAGGCGCCAGCGCCGGTCCTCGCCCCCCTCCAGGGTCAGGTGGCAGTCGATGGGGCCGGCGGGTCCGAGCGTCCGTGCCGGGCGCACCGGCAGCTTGAGACGCCCTTCCCACGCCACGGCCACCGGCTCGGCGAGGTGGGCGGCCAGCTCGCGTCGCCGAGCGGCGACGGCGGCGCCGAGGTCGGCGCCCTCGGTCACCTCGTCCGGGCGACCGCGACCGAGGCTCCGGATCAGGGCGAGGACGGTTTCGGCCGGAGCCTGGCGCCGGGTGCCGGAAGCGTCGGTGTAGGAGCTCTGGACGCCCCACAGGCGCGCCAGCTCCGCGAGGTCGCGTCCCACGGGAGAGCCTGGGGGCGGGCTCGGGGAGGTGCCTTTCGCCCTCCCGCCGCCGCGGTCGTCGGGGTCGTCTCGTCGGGGGGATCGGGTCATCCGGCGCCTCCTCCTTCGATCGGGCCGAGGAGCCCGAGGATGCCGGCCAGTGGGATTCGTGCCCAGTCGGGCCGGTTGTCGAGCTCGTAGCGCAGCTCGTAGATCGCCTTGTCGAGCAGATAGACCTCCAGCAGCAGGCCGAGTGAGCCCTCGTCGGGCGGCACGATGCGGGCGCCCTCGGTGGAGGCGGCGCCCCGCACCGTCTCGAGGTACGCCGCCAGGAAGGCCCCGGCGCTCTCGAGATACCACCGCCGGCCCCAGCTCTCGAGGGAGCCCACCTGCTCCGGGCCGAGGAGGGCCCGGGCCTGTTGCTCCTGGAGCGAGGCGTGGACGGCGTAGTCGAAAGAGCGCAGCATGCCGGCCACGTCGCGCAGGGGGGAGCGCTTGATCCGCCGCTCCGAGAGCGGCCGGGCGGGCTCGCCCTCGAAGTCGAGGACCACGAAGTCCTTGCCGGTGTGAAGCACCTGGCCCAGGTGGTAGTCGCCGTGGCAGCGGATGCGGTCGGCCTCGATCTTGCCCTCGAGGAGCGGCTCGAAGCGGGCGAGCAGGGCCTCGCGGCTCACCAGCAGGCGCTCGGCCCCCTGTCGGGCCGCGCCCTCCGGCAGGCGGCCGACGGCCGTCCCGAGCTGGCGGAAGGTGCGCCCCACCGACGAGCGCAGCGACTGGTACAGGGAGCGCTGGTAGAGCTCGGAGAAAGGCTCGGGAACGAAGGCCGGATCCTCCCGGTCCGAGGCCAGGGCCAGGTGGAGCTCGGCGGTGCGCCGGCCCAGGAGCGCCACGGTCGTCGGGTAGAGGCCGATGATCTCCGTCGCCTCGTCGGCGGGCTCGGCGGGGAGGGGGCCGGCGTCGGGGCCGTGGTCGCGGCGATCCTGCTCCCGGGCCCGGGCCCAGCCGAGCTCCGGCGGCCGGATGCCCTCCTCGCGGCCGGCCCGATCAGCTCTCTCGGTAAGGCCCGGCGGCGGGCCCGCCACGGGGCGCGAGAGGACCCGCTCGAAGAAGCGCCCCAGGAAGCTCAGGGTGAAGCGCCAGGCGTCCCCCGAGCTCTCCACGTAGCCCTGGAGGATGGCGACGGTCAGGGGCGGCCGGTTGCGCCGGACGAGCTCCAATGCCCCGCCCACCGGCGGCACGTGGTGGTACGACGTCTTCTCGGTCAGGAACCGCCCGATCTCGAGGTCCGGATTGGTCCCCGGCTCGAGCTTCCGGAACAGCTTGAGCACCAGCCGGTCGCCGAAGACCACCGAGGAGTTGCTCTGCTCGGCGCCCATCGGGCGCACCGGGAGCTCCTCTCCCGCCGGGCCCCGGAGCTCGCGGTAGATGCGGCTCCGCGATGCCGCGAGCTGGACGCCCGCCTCGGCCTCGGCCCGGAAGGTCCGGCGCTTGCCGATGGCGTCGAGGAGGGCGCTGCAGAAGCCGGGGTCGGTCACCGCGTCGTAGAGCACGCCGCCGCCCGGGCCCGCCGGGCCGGTGGCCGTCCGGATGCGGACCAGGCCCGCCCCCGGGCGCTCGCGGACCAGTCTCTCGCCGTCCTCGCCGACGGCGAAGGCCAGGGGCAGGGCGTAGGTCTCCGGCTCGGTCTCCAGGTAGTCGACGCGGACGAAGGCGAGGACGGTGCTCTCGGCCGAGGGCCCACCGCCGTTGGCCTGGATCGGGACGGTGGCGATCACCTCGACGCCCCGGATGGCGCGGCTCTTGCCACCGAACCAGCGGCGCCCCGCGAGGACGCCGGGCAGGAGCGCCTCGAAGCTCCGGCGGGTGGGGCCCGCGAGGATGTCGAGCCAGCTCCCGTGGACGGCGAGCTCCGGCAGCTCCGGCGACTCGCCGGGCGCCGGCCGCTTCCGGCCAGACGGGCGAGGGCGCTGGCGCGGGCCGGCCGGCTCCTCGCCGAGGGAGAACCAGTAGAAGCCGTGGGGGCCCAGGGTGAGCAGGTAGGGCAACTCGCCGATTTCGGGGAACGGGGTCCGTCCGAAGAGCTCCATGGGCACCACCCCCCGCAGTGCCGAGAGGTCGAGCTCCACGTGCTGCACGAAGCGCGAGAGGTTGGCGACCATCAGGAGGCGCTCGCCGTCGTGGCGCCGGAGGAAGGCCAGCACGCGGGGGTTCTCCGGCTGGAGGAACTCGATCGTGCCGCGGCCGAAGGCCCGGTAGCGCTTGCGCAGGGCGATCATCCGGCGCATCCACCAGAGCTGGGAGTGGGGGTTCGCCTGCTGGGTCTCGACGTTGACCGCCTCGTAGTGGTACTCGGGGTCGATGATCACCGGTAGGTAGAGCTTGTGGGGGTTGGCGTCGGAGAAGCCGGCGTTTCGGTCCGGGCTCCACTGCATGGGGGTGCGCACGCCGTTTCGGTCGCCCAGGTAGTAGTTGTCGCCCATGCCGATCTCGTCGCCGTAGTAGACGATGGGCGTGCCGGGCAGGGCCATCAGGAGGGCGTTCATCAGCTCGATCCGGCGCCGGTCGTTGCCCAGCAGGGGCGCCAGGCGGCGGCGGATCCCCAGGTTGATCCGCGCCTGGGGCTCGGCGGCATAGACCCGGTACATGTAGTCGCGGTCCTCGTCGGTCACCATCTCCAGGGTGAGCTCGTCGTGGTTGCGCAGGAAGATCGCCCACTGGCAGGCCTCGGGAATCTCCGGGGTCTGCTCCAGGATGTCGATGATGGGGAAACGGTCCTCCATGCGCACTGCCATGAACAGGCGCGGCATGACCGGGAAGTGGAACGACATGTGGCACTCGTCGCCGGCGCCGAAGTACTCCACCGCGTCCTCGGGCCACTGGTTGGCCTCGGCGAGGAGCATCCGGTTCTCGTAGCGGCCGTCGACGTGGGCCCGGAGCTCCTTGAGGAAGGCGTGGGTCTCGGGCAGGTTCTCGCAGTTCGTGCCCTCGCGCTCGAACAGGTAGGGGATGGCGTCCAGGCGCATGCCGTCCACTCCCATGTCGAGCCAGAAGTCGAGGGCCCGGAGCACCTCGCGGCGCACCTGGGGCGAGGCGAAGTTCAGGTCCGGCTGGTGGTGATAGAAGCGGTGCCAGTAGTAAGCCCCGGCCACCGAGTCCCAGGTCCAGTTCGAGGTCTCGAAGTCCTGGAAGATGATGCGCGCGTCCTGGTAGCGCTGGGCGGTCTCGCTCCACACGTAGTAGTCCCGGTAGCGGCTGCCCGGCTTCGCGCGCCGGGCCCGTTGGAACCAGGGGTGCTGGTCCGAGGTGTGGTTGATCACCAGCTCGGTGATCACCCGCAGGCCCCGGCGGTGGGCCTCGCGCAGGAAGCGGCGGAAGTCGGCGAGGTCGCCGTACATCGGGTTGACCCCGCGGTAGTCGGCGATGTCGTAGCCCTCGTCCTTGAGCGGCGAGGGGTAGAAGGGGAGCAGCCAGACGGCGGTGACGCCCAGCTCCTGGAGGTAGTCGAGCTTCGAGGTCAGGCCCGGGAAGTCGCCGATGCCGTCACCGTCGGAGTCGGCGAAGGTCCGCACGTGGAGCTGGTAGATGACCGCGTCCTTGTACCAGAGCGGATCCTGGGGCAGGAGGGAGCGGTTGCGGGGGGCTCGCCGGGGCTTCGAGGGCTGGATGCGCTTCGTGGGCATACGAGGGTCGTCCGGAGTCCTTTCGGTGGAGTGTCGCCGGGTCGCGCCGTGCGGAGGCCGATCCGGAACCCCGATTGTAAGGGGCGAGCGGCTCCGGACCGCGGATGCCGGTACAGGCGAGCAGGAACCATGCCGGGCGACAGGCCACTACGTACCGGCGGCCGGGGGCCGGCTCGACCGCCCCCGAAGCTTGAACAGGAACGTCGCGAGAAATCCGAGGGCGAGGAAGAGGAAGAACCACCGCGGGTCGTAGGTCGCCGCGAAGGCGGCGAGAGCCAGGGCGAACGACCACATGAAGCTCTCGCCGAGGAAGGCCTGTCCCCAGCGCGGGCGGGCGCTGCTCCTCGGCACCCGAGGCAGGAGGGCGGGGAGGACGCGGGGCACGGCCGCCTTGTACGCGGCGTAGCTCTCGCCCTGGGAGGCGGTGAGCTCCGCCTCCTCGCGGCCGATCAGACGCAGCGTGAACAAGACCATGGCGCCCACGATGACGACCCATCCCAGCCGGCTGGCGAGAAGGGCCATGCCGGCGGCGAGGAGCACGGTCCCCAGATAGAGCGGGTTGCGCACGAAGCGGAACGGGCCGTCCGCCACCACCCCTTCGGCGTGGAGGCTTCCGTCGTGGACCACGGAGCTGTCGAGGTACGCGGCGGCCCAGGTACGAAGGGCCGCCGCGGCGAAGGCGAGGAGAGCCCCGAAGGCGAAGACCCCGTGCAGGGCGAGCAGGTCACGGTCGGCGCCGGCGGCGAAGCCGGCCGGGGCGAGGAGGCGGACCAGGGCGACCGCGGCGTTCACCGGATCGAGGGCGCGGAGCGAGAAGCCGAGGAAGAAGATCGCCGCGATGATCCAGAAGCGAAGCCGGAACTCGAGTCGGGTGGCGCGGAGGAGAGGGGGCATCGCGAGGCTCCAGGGGAGGCTTTCGCCCCAGGCTACGGGAGCGCGTCCGGCTCCGTGACGGCCAGAGCCGACGGTGCCACGCGCTCGAAATCGCTCCGGTTCAGGGTGACCAGGTGGTCGGCGCCTGCGGCGCGGGCGGTCTCGACGATCAAGGCGTCGTAGACCGCGCCACCGATGACCTCGTCGTCGCGCAGCCGTTCGAGGAGGGGCCACACCGCGTCTGCCTCGAGCTGGGCGAGCTCGAGTCTTCCCCGCACGAGCCCTTCGATGAGCTCGAAGGCCGAGCTCGCCTGAAGCCGATACGGCGCCGGCAGCCGGGTCAGCACGGAGTAGGTCTCGATGAGGGCGTGGACGGGCAGGATCGCTCGGGCGTCGTGCCTCGGGTCGAGGAGCAGGTTCCGAAGCACGGCCCGGGCCCGGTCGTGATGCTCGTGCCAGGGCAGGAGGCCGGCGATCAGGACCGAGGAATCGAGGGCGGCTGCCACGGGTCAGGACCCGCGCTTCCGGGGATCGCGGACCCGGTCCAGGACCTCGCGCACCGTGTCCGCTTCCAGCGTCGGGACGGGGCGGTGGGTCGCGGCGACGGGCAGCCCGTCCAGGGCCTGGACGACCTCGATCTCGAGGGGTGCCGGCTCGATCTCGACCCGCCCGTCCCGGTAGCGGACTTCCAAGGCAACTCCCGGCTCGAGGCCCGCCGCCTCCCGGACGCGCTTCGGGATGACCAGGCGTCCGGAGCCGTCGATAGAAGTCTTGGTGGCAGATTTCATGGTAGAGAAACTACCACGCTCCGGCTCGACGAGGCCGGCTGGCAGCGCCGCGATGGGTTCAGACCGCCGCTCCCAAGCGCCAAACGATTCGGCGGAACCCCCTCTACTCCACGGCAAGGGCGATGCGCAGCGCCTCGTTCAGGGCATCGACCCGGTCGGGAGCGAGGGCACCGACGTACCCCGTGAGGGCGGACTTGGGGAGGCTCACCAAGGCGTCGCAGTGGATGCTCGAGGGATGCCTCAGCCCGTCCTCTGGGCCGATCTCGACTTGGGTCGCGAGGCCGTCGTGACGGCTGAACACGGGTGCGCAGACCACCGTCGAGAAGCGGGACTCCACCAGGGCGTCGCGGCTGACCACCACGAAGACTCGGCTTTTCCTGGGGTCGCCGCCACCGGGCCGCCGAACGCGATAGATCTCGCCACGCTTCACGGCTCAGCTTGGTAGGCCAGAACGTCCTCGACTTCGCGGTTCAGGCGCTCCGCGTGCCGATTGAGGATCTCGAGATCTCTCCGGTCCCGAAGCTCCCGGCGCCTCTGCTCCACGTACTCGAGGACCGCCTCTTCGATGACTCGCGACCGGGAGACCTCGGGTCCCGCGAGCTGGTCTACCGCCTGGAGCGTCTCCTCGGCGAGCGTGACGGATGTCTTCACTCTCATACCGAAAAACATACTCCGAACGTACCGCTCCGTCAAGGGAGCTCTTGGCCTCCGCTCGCGGCGGGCGGCGAAGCCCCAGCTCCTGATTCCTACGCGAAGTAGTCGAAGTCGTCCTCGCGCCGTGCCTGGGGGCGGACCTGGAAGATGTGGGCGGGGACGACGTGGGGGTCGAGCTCCACGTAGTTCCTCGGGCCGTGCCAGAGGTAGCGGGCGCCGGTCAGGAGGTCGTGGACTTGATAGGGGTGCTCGGCATCCTCCACGCCCAGGGCGGCGAGGTCGAGGCCGGTCCAGCCGGACTGGCGGTGGTGGGGGTCGAGGTTGACCACGACGAGGATCGCATCTTTCGAGGCCGCCTGGCCCGTCTCGCCCGTCGCCTCGGCCCCGTCCCCGGCGCTCTTGGAGTAGACGAGGAGCTGATCGTTGTCCACCGGGTGGAAGGTGAGCGAGGCGTTCGACTGGAGGGCGCAGTTCGCGCGCCGGATGCGATTGACCCGGCCGATGAGCTCGGCGAGGCTTTCCGGCTGCCCGAGGTCCCAGCTCCGGAGCTGGTACTTCTCCGAATCCAGGTACTCCTCGGTGCCTCGCTCCCGAGGGGCCGCCTCGCACAGCTCGAAGGGCGGGCCGTAGATGCCGTAGCTCGCGCCCAGGGTCGCCGCCAGGACCAGGCGCTGGACGAAGGCCGGCCGGCCGCCCACCTGGAGCGCCTCGGTCAGAATGTCCGGCGTGTTGGGCCAGAGGTTGGGGCGGAAGTACTCGGCCAACTCGGTGCGGGTGAGCTCGGTGAAGTACTCGGTGAGCTCGTGCTTGCCGTGTCTCCACGGGAAGTAGTTGTACGACTGGGTGAAGCCGAGCTTCGCCAGGCGGTACATGACCTTGGGGCGGGTGAAGGCCTCGGAGAGGAAGATCGTCTCGGGATGGCGCGCCTTGATCCGGCCCAGGAGCCACTCCCAGAAGGCGAGGGGCTTGGTGTGGGGATTGTCGACTCGGAAGATCCGCACTCCCTCCCCGATCCAGTGCTCCACCACCCCTTCGAGGGCCTCCCACAGCCCCGCCCGGTCGCCGGTTTCGAAGTCGAAGGGCACGATGTCCTCGTACTTCTTGGGCGGGTTCTCGGCATACTGGATGCTGCCGTCGGGCCGGTGCCGGAACCACTCCGGGTGCTCGCGGACCCAGGGGTGGTCGGGGGAGCACTGGAAGGCGATGTCGATGGCGACCTCGAGGCCCATCTGGCGGGCGCGCTCGACCAGGCGCCGGAAGTCCGCGGTCGTCCCGAGCTCGGGATGGATCGCCGTGTGGCCGCCGTCGTCCGAACCGATCGCCCACGGGCTGCCCACGTCCCCCGGGGCGGCCTCCGGGGCGTTGTTCCTGCCCTTGCGGTGGGTGGTGCCGACGGGGTGGATGGGCGGCAGGTAGAGGACGTCGAAGCCCATCTCCGCGACGTAGGGCAGGCGCGCCTCGACGTCCCGGAAGGTGCCGTGGCGCGGGTGCGGGCCGCTCCGCGGAAGCGCCCGCCGCCGGCGCCGCCGAGCGCGGGAACATCTCGTACCAGGCGGAGAACCGCGCCCGCTCCGGGTCGACCACCACCTGGAGCTCGCGCCCGTAGCGGGTGGCCGCCGACCGGTCGGCGTAGCGGGCGGCGAGGGCCGCGGTCTCGGGGTCCAGGGCGAGGGCGATCGGTTTCTTGGCCTTTCCGCCCTTCCCGCCCGTCTCGGCGAGGCTCGCGGCGAGCCCGGCCAGGACCTTGGCGTCCGCCGCCTCGCCCCGCTCGGAGGCCCGGCCGGCGGCCCGGCGCAGGAGCTCGGCACCGATCGCGAGGTCGACCGCCACCTCCTGCCCGGCCGCGAGGCGCTTTTCGAGGTCACGGCGCCACGAGGCGAAGCGGTCCACCCAGCCGGCGACGGTGTAGCGGTAGCGGCCCAGGTCGGTCACCGGGAAGGCCGCGCGCCAGCGATCGTTGCCCAGGGGGGCCATGGGCCGCTCGCTCCAGGCCTCCTCGCCCTCCCGGCGATGGAGGAGCGCCGCCGCCAGGACGTCGTGGCCGTCGGCGAAGACGTCGGCCTCCACCACCACGGCCTCGCCCACCACGCGCTTGATCGGAAACCGCCCGCAGTCGATCTCCGGCGACACTCCCTCGATCACCACACGATGCGGAAGCACTACCCTCTTCCCGTTCATCCAATCCTCAAGTCAAATCCCTTGCTCGGCCATGTAGGCGCAGAAGTCCTTGATGCGAGCCGAGTACCCCCACTCGTTGTCGTACCAGGCCAGCACCTTCACCATGCGCCCGACCACCATGGTGTCCCGGGCGGAGACCACCGACGAGTGCGTGTCGCCGATGATGTCGCGGGAGACCAGGGCCTCGTCGGTGACCCGCAAGATGCCCCGGAGCGGCGGCTTCGACGAAGCCTCCTCGAACGCGCCGTGGACCTCCTCGACGGTGACCTCCCGCTCCAGGACCGCGACCGCGTCGGTGATCGAGCCGTCCACCACCGGCACGCGCATGGCGACGCCGTCCACCCGCCCCGCGAGTTGGGGGAGCACCTTCTCGGTCGCCTTGGCGGCGCCGGTGGAGGTGGGGATGATCGACACCGCCGCCGCCCGGCCCCGGCGACGCTTGCGCACCGGCTTGTCCATGAGGGACTGGCTGGCGGTGTAGGCGTGGACCGTGGTCATCATCAGAGACTCGATGCCGAAGGTCTCGTCGAGCACCTTGGCGATGGGGGCGAGGCAGTTCGTGGTGCAGGACGCGAGCGACACGATCACGTGGTCGTCCGGGTCGTAGGTCTCGTGGTTGACCCCGTGCACGAACGTGCCGTCCGCGTCGTCCGAGGGCGCCGAAATGACCACCCGCCGGGCGCCGGCGTCCAGGTGGCCGGCGGCCGTGTCGCGAGTCCGGAAGACGCCGCTCGATTCGACCACCACCTCGGCCCCCACGTCGTCCCAGGGGATCTCGGCGGGGCTCTCGGCTGCGAAGAAGGGGATCGACTCGCCGCCCACCAGGATCGCCTGCTCCTCGTAGCCCACCTTCTGGGAGTACCAGCCGTGGACCGAGTCGTACTTGAGCAGGTACGCCAGGTCGTCGAGGGCCGCCAGGTCGTTGACCCCCACGATCTCGAAGCGGTCGTCGGTGAAGAGCTGCTTGAACAGGCAACGGCCGATGCGGCCGAAGCCGTTGATCCCCACTTTGATCTTCGCCATAAGGTGTCTGCCTTCCTTCGTGGATACCGGTTCTCGTCGAGGTGTGGCGTCCCTCTCGAGAGCGTGCAAGGTCGGCGCCATTACCCGGAGGGAGACCGGGAACGGGCGTTGCACCCTTCTCCCGGAGCGGTCATGATGGGAACGAGACGCGTCCCGAGGGCCTCCCGGAACGGGGAGCCCGGCACCATGGCCCACGAGGCGATATGAACTGTAAATATTGCAAGATCCTGTGGCAAGTGCAGCCCGCCGGCACGGCTGCGCTCTCCGGGAGGCCAGAATGAAGGCGCTCTCCGTCGACGCGGCGTCCCTCACGGCCCTCGCCGTCCTGGCCGGCGCCGTGGTCGCGGGCCTGGTGATCCAGTGGCTCGCCTTCCGCCTGGTCCGGCGCCTCGCCCGGCGCACCGCGACCCGCCTGGACGACGCGGTGGTCCGCCACGGCCGCTGGCCTCTGCGCTGGCTGGCGCCCGTGCTCCTCGTCGAGCTGGTCCTCCCCGGCGTCGCCGCGAACCTGCCCTTCGACCTCGCCCACTGGCTCGGCCTCGCTCTGCGCGTCGCCCTGCCGGTCCTCTTCGGCTGGTCCCTGATCGCCGCCGTCCGGGTGGCCCAGGACTTCGTCCTCTCCCGCCTCGACCTCCAGGCGAAGGACAACCTCCACGCCCGCAAGCTCTACACCCAGGCGCGCATCCTCGAGCGCATCGCCATCGTGCTCATCGTGGTGCTGACCCTGGCGGTCGTCCTCATGAGCTACGAGCGCCTGCGCCAGCTCGGCGCGGGGCTCCTGGCCTCGGCCGGCATCGCCGGGATCATCGTGGGCTTCGCGGCCCAGAAGACTCTGAGCAATCTCCTGGCCGGCATCCAGATCGCCATCACCCAGCCGATCCGGATCGACGACGTGGTCATCGTCGAGGGGCAGTGGGGGCGGGTCGAGGAGATCACCCTGACCTACGTGGTGGTGCGGATCTGGGACCTCCGGCGCCTGGTGGTGCCCATCGGCTACTTCCTCGAGAAGCCGTTCGAGAACTGGACCCGCACCTCGGCGAGCCTCCTGGGGACCGTCTTCCTGTACGTGGACTACTCGGTGCCGGTGGCCGAGGTGCGCAAGGAGGTGGGGCGGATCGTCCGGGCGTCCGACCGCTGGGACGGGGAGAGCTGGGGGCTTCAGGTGACCGACGCCACCGACCGCACGCTGGAGCTGCGGGCCCTGATGAGCGCGGCCGACTCGGCGTCGGCCTGGGACCTGCGGTGCGAGGTCCGGGAGAAGCTCATCGACTACCTGCAGCGCGAGCACCCGCAGGCCCTGCCCCGGTTCCGGGTGGAGGAGGGGCCCCGTGACGCGTAGCGGCCCCGCTCCGGGGGTCGAGCTGCCCTCGGCCCTCGAGTGCTTCGGTGAGCTGGCGGCCGCTCTCGAGGGACGGCGGCCGGTGGTCTTTCTCGACTACGACGGAACGCTCACGCCCATCGTCGAGCGGCCGGAGGCGGCGGTGCTCGCGGCGCCCATGCGGCGGGTGCTCGAGCGCCTGGCGGCGAGCTTCCCGGTGGTGGTGGTGAGTGGCCGCGGGCGCGAGGACGTGGCCTCCCGCGTGAGCCTGCCGGGGCTCGTCTACGCCGGCAGTCACGGCTTCGACATCGCCGGGCCGGACACCGGCCTCGAGCTCCGGGCCGGCCGGGAGGCGCGGCCCGCGGTGGCGGCGGCGGCCCGGGAGCTCGAAGCGGCGCTCGAAGGTCCCGGTGGGGTGCCCGGCGCCCAGGTCGAGCCCAAGGGCTTGACGGTTGCGGTCCACTACCGGCGGGTTGCCCCGGTGCGGGCGGCCGAGGTGGAAGCGGTGGTCGACCGCGTGGTCGCGGCTCATCCGGAGCTCGCCAAGACCCACGGCAAGAAGGTCTTCGAGCTGCGCCCGGCGATCGAGTGGGACAAGGGGCGGGCGGTCCTCTGGCTGCTCGGCGCCCTGGGGCTCGACGGTCCCGACTCCCTGCCCATGTACCTGGGGGACGACACGACCGACGAGGACGCCTTCCGCGCCCTGGCCGCCCGGCCCGCCGGCGGGGTGGGGATCCTGGTCACCGAGGCGCCGCGTGCGACCGCCGCCAACTACCGCGTGAGCGACCCCGAGGAGGTTCGCGAGCTCCTCGACCGGCTGGCCGGTGCGCCGGAGGGATCCAGTGCCTGATCGAGATACCTTCTGCCTGACTCCTTGCGCCTCCAGTGCTCCGCGGGAGGGGGCGTCCCTCGCCCCCTGGAGGGTGGGAGAGGGATCGAGGGTGAGGGGGGAGATGCGATGACTTCCATGGATCTCGGTAAGTTCATCATCGTTTCGAACCGCCTCCCCATCGTCCTCGAGAAGACGGGCTCGGGCTGGGAGGTCCATCCCGGCTCGGGGGGGCTGGTGCAGGCCGTCGCCCCGATCCTCAAGCGGAAGGGGGGGCTGTGGATCGGCTGGCCCGGGGTCTCCGGCGATGACGAGGGCTGGCGCGAGGTCGCCGCCGAGGCCGTTGCCAAGACCGGCTACGAGCTGGTGCCGGTGCCGCTGTCGGAGGAAGAGGTGGACCAGTTCTACTTCGGGTTCTCGAACTCGGTGCTCTGGCCCCTGTTCCACGACTTCCTCGACGCCTGCGAGTTCGAGCCGGACTACTGGCGCAGCTATCGCGAGGTGAATCGGAAGTTCGCCCGGGCCGTGGTCGGCAACTCCCGGCCCGGTGACTTCGTCTGGGTGCAGGACTACCAGCTCATCCACGTCGGCCAATTCATCCGCGAAGCGGCCCGCGGCGGGCGCCGGATCGGGTTCTTCCTCCACACCCCGTTTCCGCCCCTGGACATCTTCATCAAGCTGCCCTGGCGGGCGTCGATCCTGCGCGGCCTCATCGCCTACGACATCCTGGGGTTCCAGACCGTCCGCGACCGGCGCAACTTCCTGAGCTGTCTTCGCCGGCTCCTGCCCGAGGTGCACATCCAGGGCCGCGGCTCCCTGGTCGAGGCCCAGATCGGCGAGCGGACCTTGTCGGTGGCGAGCTTTCCGGTGGGCATCCCTTACCAGGCCTTCTCCAAGGCGGCGGCCTCGGAAGAGGTCGTCTCCCGCCTCGCCGAGCTGCGCGCCGACCTGGGGGACGCCCGGCTGATCCTGGGGGTCGACCGGCAGGACTACACCAAGGGCATCCCGCAGCGCCTGCGGGCCTTCCGCACCGCCCTCGAGCGCTATCCCGAGCTGCGCGAGAAGGTGGTCTTCTTCCAGGTCAGCGTGCCGAGTCGGGAGGGGGTCTCCGAGTACCAGCACCTGAAGATGGAGATCGAGCGGATGGTGGGGGAGATCAACGGGCGCTTCGGCACCGTCGGCTGGGTGCCGGTGCACTACTACTACCGGAGCGTCGCCCGCCGCACCCTCCTCGCCCTCTACCGCATGGCGGACGTGGCATTCGTCACCCCCCTGAAGGACGGCATGAACCTGGTGGCGAAGGAGTATTGTGCCTGCCAGACCGACCGCGACGGGGTGCTGGTGCTCTCGGAGTTCGCCGGCGCCGCCGCCCAGCTCCGAGGGGGTGCCCTGCTGGTCAACCCCTACGACGTCGAGGGGGTGGCCGACACCTTGAAGGTCGCCCTCGATCTGCCGCCGGAGGAGCGCGCCGAGCGGATGGGGCGCATGCAGAGGCGCACCGCGCGCCAAGACGTCTTCTGGTGGGCGGAGCGGTACCTCTCGGCCGCCATCGGCGAGTCGATCAAGGGCTTCCGCGGCGAGCGGGAGTACCTGCCGCTGGTGGAGCTCGACGTGGGAGATGGGGACGACGTGGCCGAGGAGGCGGCCTGGGCTCGGCGTCCTCAGCGCGGCGCGACGTAGCCTCCCGGGACGCCCCGCGGGGACAGCACTACCTGCCAGAGCTGGTTGCGGCGGGCGCGGAACGAGCCGGCGCACGAGAGCAGGTAGTAGCGCCACATGCGGTGGAAGCGCTCGCCGTAGCTCCCGGAGATCTCCTCCCAGGAGCGCTCGAAGCTCTCGTGCCAGGCCATCAGGGTGCGGTCGTAGTCGGCGCCGAAGCCGTGCCAGTCCTCGAGCACCCAGAGCCCTTCGGCGGCGGCGGTGATCTGGCGCGCCGAAGGCAGCATGGAGTCGGGGAAGATGTAGCGGTCGATCCAGGCCTCGGTGTTGCGGACCGAGCGGTTGCCCCCGATCGTGTGGAGGAGGAAGAGGCCGTCGTCGGCGAGGAGGAGGCGGACGGCCGCGAAGAAGGTCCGGTAGTTCTTGACTCCCACGTGCTCGAACATGCCGAGGGAGTAGATGCGATCGAAGGTGCCGTCGCGCTCCGGGGTGAGGGAGCGGTAGTCCTCGAGGCGGATCTCCACCGGCAAGCCCGTCACCGTTTCCCGCGCCAGCCGCGCCTGCTCCTCCGAGACCGTGATCCCCAGCACGCTCACGCTGTAGCGCTCGGCGGCGAAGCGGGCGGCGCCGCCCCAGCCGCAGCCGACGTCGAGCACCCGCATGCCGGGTTTGAGGCCGAGCTTGCGGCAGACCAGGTCCAGCTTCGCCTCCTGGGCGGCGTCGAGGGTCTCGGCCTCGCGCCAGTAGCCGCAGCTATAGATCATCCGCCGGTCGAGCATGCGGCGGTAGAGGTCGTTGCCGATGTCGTAGTGGTGGCGGCCGATCCGGAACGCCCGCCGTCGCCGCTGGCGGTTCGAAAGCCGGGCGCGCAGGTAGGGGATCGCCTGGCGCCACGAGCGCACCTCGCGGTCGAGCCGCGCGGCGAGCATCCGGGCGAACAGCTCATCGAGCCGCTCGCAGTCCCACCAGCCGTCCATATAGCTCTCGCCGAGGCCGAGAGAGCCTTCGGCGAAGAGGCGGGCGAAGAGCTCCGGGCGGTGGACCTGGAGGTCCCAGGGCCGCGAGCCGTCGATCGCGACGTCGGCCCGGGCGAGGAGGCG
Source organism: uncultured Acidobacteriota bacterium (assembly GCA_963739795.1). GTDB lineage: Bacteria > Acidobacteriota > Thermoanaerobaculia > Multivoradales > DATKCC01 > CAVUBL01. The sequence continues at coordinate 208,579 of CAVUBL010000021.1, forward strand.
TTCGAGCCGGTCGCGGTAGCCGTGGTCGTGCATCGCTCCCTACTCTCCAGCAAAAAGGCTGCCGACCTCGCTTCGGAGGGCCGGGCCCGGGCGAGAGCCAGCTCAGCCTCGCCCCGCCGATCCTCCTTTCCGCTCCCGCCGGACCCGCCGGCGCTGGGCGAGGACCGCCCGGTCGCAGGTGAGGATGAGGGCGAAGAGCGACACCAGGAACAGCCCCACCCCGGCCCAGGTCAGGCCTGCGCCGTCGCCGGCCCAGGTGAGCCCCAGGCCGGCCAGCGCGCCGGCGAAGGCGGCGACCAGGGGCACGATGTGGAGGGTAGTCTTCAGCCGGTGCGTGCCCCACTCCCTCTCCGGCAACAGGACGCCCTGGTTGCGCAGGTCCTCGAGGCTCATCGGACGGCCTCCCCCTTTTCTCCGCTCTCGCCTCCCGAGCCCACGGTCTCGGTGGAGCGGAAGAAGTCCACCACGTCGAGGAGCCACGAGTGGACCACCCGCCGGCGGTGCTTGACCAGGAGCAGCCGGCCGCTGGCGCGGCGCAGGATCCGCTCCGGCACGTTGCCCGCCACCAGCTTGCGCCACAGCCCCTCGCGGCTCGCTCCGACCATCGTCAGGTCGTACCGGCGCGAGCGTGCCACGACGCCGGACACCACGTTCGTCGTCTCGTCCAGGTCGAGCTCGGCCCGGGCGCCGGTGGCCCCGACCTCGAGATCGCCGAGGGCGTCGTAGAGCTCGTCCAGGCGTTCCTGGCGGGGTCGCTCCTCGAGGCCGGGGGGCAAGGCGTGGTAGAGGTCGATGGCCGCCCCCTTCTCCCGCGCCAGGAGGTTCGCCAGCTCGAGCATCAGGTGGGCCTGGACCGGATCGGCCACCGGCAGCAGGATCGACCGGATCCCGTCCAGGTCCGGCGCCCTGAGCACCAGCACGTGGCAGTCGGCGTGGCGCAGCACCATGTCGATGTTCGAGCCGATGGCCGTGCGCCGGTGGCGGGTCGGCCCCCGCCAGCCCATGACCACCATGTCGACCCGCCGCTCCTCGACCTCGTCCAGGATCGCCTGGGCCGGCTTGTGGGCGATCCGGATCACCGAGTTGAACGGCGCCCCCTCGGCGGCGACCATCTCCTCGGCCTGGTCGAGGATCTCCTCGCGAGCGCCCTGGACGAACTGGCGCCCCACGCGCAGAGGAGTCTGCGGGGGCACCGGGATCACGTGGAGCAGGGTGATCTCGCCTTGGTGCTCGCGGGCGAGAAGGGCGGCGAGCTTGATCAGGCCGCGGGCGGTGGCCGGCTTGGCCACCGGCACCAGCACCCGGTAGCGGTCCTCGCGCTCGAGCTCCTGGCGCAGGACGACCGGCGTTACCCGCTTCTCGCGCTCGCGCTTCCGGGCGTAGGCGTAGTAGAGGACCAGCCCCACCCCCGTCCAGCCGGCCACGAAGTACCAGGCGACCGGGGAGAAATGGAACATGAAGGCGGCGATCCCCAGCATCAGGACGATTGCCAGGACCGGCACCACCGGGAAGAACGGGATCAGGAAGCCGTAGTCGAGCTTGTCGCCGTACTTGCGGCGGATCGTGATGATGGCCACGTTCACCTGCAGGAACAGCAGCAGGAACATCACGTCGGCGGCGGCCGCCACGTCCTGGATCGGCAGGGTCAGGGCCATGGCGATGATCAGCGTCCCGGAGGCGACGAGCGCCAGGTAGGGGGTGCGGGTGCGGGTGTGGACGCGGGCGAAGAGGTCGGGGAGGTTGCGGTCCCGGCCCATGGCGAAGGAGACGCGGGTCGAGCTGAAGGTCGTGGCGTTGAGCGCCGACATGGTCGACAGCAGACCGCCCACGAGCAGCAGTGTGCTGCCCATGGGCATGAACTGGCGCGCCGCCGCCGCCAGGCCGAGCTCCTGGTGCTCTCCGAGCCACTGCCACGAGGGCTGGGCGCTGCCGGTGTCTACCGCCCCCACCGCCGCCACCGCCACCAGGATGTAGATCGGGATCACGATGGCCAGCGACCAGAAGACCGCCCGGGGGATGTTGCGCTTGGGGTCCTTCACCTCCTCGCCGGCCTGGACGATGATCTCGTAGCCCTCGAAGGCGATGTAGGTCAACCCCATGGCGGCGAGCACTCCGCCCAGCCCCTGGGGGGTGAACGGGGTGAACCGCTGCCACGACTCCGCGTGGTGGCCCATCTTCCACAGGCCGGTGACCACGAACACGCCGATGATCCCCACCTTGGCGACGGTGACGACGTTGCCGGCGAGGCCGGTCTCCGAGACCCCCTTGAAGTTGATCGCCACGAACAGGAGCGCCACGGCCACCGCCAGGGGCTTCTCCAGCACGTGGGGGTCGACACCGGCGGGCAGCCAGCCGAGCTCGGCGAGGACCAGCCCCAGGTAGGAGCCGAAGCCGAGGGCGTAGAGGCTTCCGGCCACGGCGTGGGCGAACCAGCTCATCCAGCCGGCCAGGAAAGCGTTGGGCCCGGGCAGCCCTTCCTTCACCCAGAGGTAGCCGCCGCCGGCCTCGGGGATCGCCGAGCCGAGCTCGGCGTAGGCCAGGGCGGTCAGGAAGGTGACCACCCCGTTGGCGGCGAAGGCCAGGATCAGGCCGGGGCCCGCGGTGCCGGCGGCGATGCCGGTGAGCACGAAGATCCCGGCGCCGATCATGGCCCCGACGCCCACCATGGTGATGGTGAACAGGCCCAGGTCGCGGGAAAGCTCGGTGCGCGTCGCGTCGGCCATTCCGATTGGATCCCCCTCGGAACCCCTCGATCCCCTCGATCTCCTCCCCAGTTTCGAGTGGGGCGAGGCCAGGGAGGGGCGAGTCGCAGGATGATACCGAATCGCCCCGCCTCGGCGCGGAACCGACCGCCGGGTGACGTATGCTGGGGCGGGAGCCCCCACGATGACGACCGTACTTGCCGAAGAGACCCTCTCGAGCGTCGACTACGCCTGGTTGCGGATGGACGAGCCCGCCAACCTGATGGTGATCAACGGTGTGCTCGTCTTCGGCGAGGAGCTGGAGCCGGAGACGCTGCGCCGGGTGCTCGAGGAGCGCTTTCTCACCATCCCCCGCTTCCGCCAGCGGGTGGTCCGCCGGCGCCGGGGCCGCCCCGTCTGGCAGGAGGATCCGGACTTCGACCTGGACCGCCACATGGTGGTCGAGCAGCTCCCCCAGCCGGCCGACCAGGCGACCTTACGCGACGCCATCAGCGAGCGCCTGGGAGCGTCCCTCGATCCCGAGCACCCGCCCTGGCGCTTCCACCTGCTCCAGGGGCTCGAGGACGGGGCCTCGGTCCTGATGTGTCGGCTCCACCACTGCCTGGGCGACGGCATCGCCCTGACGCTGGTGCTCCTCTCGCTCACCGAGCTCGAGGACGGCGCGCTCCTGGAAGGTTCGCAGCCGGGCGAGAACCCGTTCCGCACCCTGTTCGGCGGCGGCAGCCCGGACATGGGCCGCGTGCGCAAGCTCGCCGAGCGCTTCATGCCCGAGGGCATGCGCCTCATGCTGCACCCGGCCGACGCCTTTCGCAAGGCGAGCCGCTGGCTGAAGGGCATCGCCATGACCGGCTCGCTCGGGCGCCTCGCCTTCCGCTCGCGCGATCCCCGGACGGTGCTCAAGGGCCGGCTCACGCCCGGCAAGCGGGCCGCCTGGTCCGGGCCGGTCCCCCTCTCTGAGATCAAGGAGATCCAGGGCGCGCTCGGCGGCACGATCAACGACGTGCTGCTGACCGCGGTCGCCGGCGGCCTGCGCCGCTACCTCGAGGGCCGGGGCCAGACGGTGCGCCGCCGCCTTACCTTCCGCGCGGCGGTGCCGGTCAACTTGAGGCCGCTCCACCTGATGGACCGCCTGGGCAACCAGTTCGGCCTGGTCTTCATGTCGCTTCCGGTGGGGATCGTCGAGCCGGTGGCGCGCCTCGCCGCGGTCCGGAGCAGAATGCGCGCGCTCCGCTCGTCGGCCGAGCCGCTGGTGACCTTTTGGATCCTGAAGCTCCTGGGGCTCTCTCCCCACTGGGTCCAGCGGGTCGTGGTCCAGCTCCTGGCGGGCAAGACCACGGTGGTGATGACCAACGTCCCGGGGCCGACCGAGACCCTCTACCTGGGGGGCAAGACGATCCAGGAGCTCTTCTTCTGGGTGCCCCAGGCGGGCAAGGTCGGGCTGGGCTTGAGCATCTGCAGCTACGCCGGCCAGGTGCGCCTCGGCGTGGGCACCGACGCAGGCCTGGTGCCGGACCCGGAGGGCGTGGTGGAGGGGTTCGAGAAGGAGATCGCGGCGCTGCGCGAGCTGGCCCACGCGACCGCGTAGCGGACCCCGGGCCGCCTCGGCGAGCAGGGCTACCTCGGGTGGGCCCGTGCCCACGCGATATAGGCCGCGAGGGCGTCGAGCTCCTGGTCGGAGATCCGCTCGCCGTAGGCCGGCATTCGGATCGCCTGGGTCTCGAGGATCTTCTTGGCCGCGGGGTTCGCCCGGAAGCGCGCCGTGATGCCGTCGCGTACCCACTCGCGGAGCTCGTCGCCGCCGCGCACCAGGTCGGGGTAGTCGTCGCCGGTCCAGGGCGGAACGTAGCCCTTGAGCGAGCCCGGGTTCGCCACCAACCCACGCCCCTCCGGCCCGTGGCAGCCGAAGCAGCCGAAGCGCACCGCCACGTCGCGGCCCTCGACGACCTTGGCGTCGTCGGGCCAGCCGAACTGGGAGACGGCCAGGACGTAGGCGGTGAGGTCCGAGAGCTCGGTCGGGCTCAGCCGGTCGCCGAAGGCGGGCATGGCGATGAGGGCGCCGGCGTCGGGCTTGCGATGCGCCGGGTGACCGTGGGCGATCCAGTCCCGCACGTCGTCCTCGTCGTCGGCGTACATCATGGACACCCCGCCGTCCCAGCGGGGCACCGCGCCGCCGTCGGCGCCCGGGTTGGGGATCGGGCGCTCGCCGCCGGGACCGTGGCAGCCGAAGCAGCCCATGCGCTCGGCGACGTGCCGGCCGCGGACGACGGCCGAGTCGCCGGCGCTCCTCTGCCAGTGGCTGCGGACCGCGAGGGCCGCCAGCGCAAGCCCCTCGGCGAGGGCCAGGGCGGCGAGCCCGGCGATCCACCAGCGGCTGCGCTTCATCGGGTGAGTGAAGGTGGGCTCGAGGGCCCGGGGAGGAGCCTCGCCCGGGGAGGCCGGCGGCGGCCTCCCCGGGCGGGAGTCGGTCCGCTCCGGGTCAGGAGGCGGGTTCGATCTTGTCGATGACGAGGAGCTTCTCGCCGGCCCGCTCGCTCATTTCGCCGGTGATCTTGACCTTCTGGTCGGCGTAGGGCTTGAGCTGGGCGTTGGCGGAGCTGTGGTCGGCCGAGAGCAGCCAGATGACCTGGTCGGTGCCGTCCTCGAGGAGCGCCAGGGGGATGCCCTTGTCGGCGCACTTCTGGGCGCAGCCGCGGTGGCCCTCACCCTTGGCGCCCTTGGAGATGTAGCAGGCCGAGTCGATGACCTCGCCGGTCTTGGTGACCTTCTCGCCGGCGAAGGCCGGCAGCGCCAGGGCGAGGAGAGAACAGGTCACGAGACTCCATGCAGCGATCTTCCGCATACGTCGATCCTTTCGTTCCAGTGGACGTGCGTCTGACAGGTTCGTGGCGGACCGGCACCGCGCCGAGGGCGGCGCGCGACCCTACGTCCCAGGGTACGGAGACCCCCCGCGTGCCGGTTCACTCCCGGGCGCCGGGTCCGCGCTCCCCGTACTGTACCGCCGAACGCTCGCGGAAGTGTGGGATGCTCCGAGACCACCTTCCCTGGAGACCTGCATGAACGTTCGTCCTTCCGCCCGCGCCCTCGCCGCCGTCCTGCTCCTGTCGACCTTCCTGGCGACCACGCCGGGCGCCGACGCCGAGACCTACCACCTGTTCACCGGCTCCGAGCCCTCCCGCCCGGCCCGCGCCGTGACCGCCGGCCGCCTCGGCGGGCTCGCCGGCGCCCCCGTGCCCGCCGCCGCCTCCGCCGAGGCCGCCTCCCGGCCCTCGTTCGGACGCCTCCTGCGCGAGGACCTGGGGCGGGTCTTCACCTCCCCGGCGCGCCTTCGCGGGCGCGGCTGGGCGGCGACGGCCCTCGCGGTCGGCGGTCTCGCCGCCCTCATGGGATCGGAGAAGGGCGACGTGGACGCGGAGAGCCCCGAGGGCAGCTCGTTCGAGCGCCACGTCGCGAGCGCCTTCGAGCCCCTCGGTGCCGAGGCCTCGTTCGCGGTCCTCGGCGCCTTCGCCCTCGCCGGCGCCGTCGGCCACGACCGCCACGCCGAGGACGTGGCCATCGACGGCGCCATCTCGAGCCTGATCGCCGCCGGCCTGATCAGCCCGATCCTCAAGGAATCCGTGGGCCGCCACCGGCCCCACGACAGTGCCTCCGCCACCGACTTCAAGCCGTTCAGCGGCAACGCCTCGTTCCCCTCCGGCCACACCACCCAGGCGTTCGCCATCGCCTCGGTCATCGCCACCGAGTACCCGCGGCCGTGGGTGGAGGTGGCCTCCTACGGCAGCGCCGCCCTGGTCGGCTACGCCCGTGTGCTCCACGACCGGCACTACGGATCGGACGTCCTCGCCGGAGCGTTGATCGGCACCCTGGTGGGCCGCGAGGTGGCTCGCCACAACGAGCTGCGCCGGGGCGAGCACTTCGCGGTCCTGCCCCTGGTCGGCCCGCACCGGAGCGCCGGCCTGGCCCTGCGCCTCGGTTTCAGCGGCCACTCCCCGCGCGGATAGGGGGCGCGCCGTGACCGAGGAGCTCGATCCGCTGGCGGGCCTGGCGAGCCTCGCCGACTTCGAGGTGGCGGCCCGCGAGCGCCTGACACCCTCCGCGTACGACTACTACGCCGGGGGCGCGGGCGACGAGCTCACCCTGGCCGACAACGCGGCGGCGTTCCGGCGTAGGCGGCTCGTCTACCGCGTGCTGCGGGACGTCTCCGAGCGGAGCCTGGCCACCGAGGTGCTGGGCACGCCGGTCGCCATGCCGGTCCTGGTGGCTCCCACCGCCTTCCACCGCCTGGCCGATCCGGAGGGCGAGGTGGCGACCGCCCGGGCCGCCGCCGCCCGCGGCACGGTGATGATCCTGAGCACGCTCTCGACCCGCCCGGTCGAGGAGGTCTGCGCCTGCGGCGGCACGGCCTGGTTCCAGCTCTACGTCTACCGGGACCGGGGCGCCACCCGCGCCCTGGTGGAACGCGCCGAGGCGGCCGGTTGCCGCGCCCTGGTGCTGACCGTGGACGCCCAGGTCTGGAGCCACCGGGAGCGGGACATGCGAAACCGCTTCTCGCTGCCGCCCGGCCTCGTCCTCGCCAACCTGGAGGCGGCCGGCGGCGCCGGGATGAGCCGCTTTCCGGAAGGAGCCCAGGGCTCCGGCCTGGCGGCCTACGTCACCTCGCTCTTCGACACGTCCCTCTCCTGGAAGGACCTGGACTGGCTCGCCTCGATCTCCCGGCTGCCGGTGGTGGTGAAGGGGCTGGTCCACCCGGAGGACGCCCGCCTCGCGGTCGAGAACGGGGCGGCGGCGATCCTCGTCTCGAACCACGGCGGACGCCAGCTCGACACCTCGGTGGCCACCCTCGACGCCCTGCCGGCGGTCGCCGAGGCGGTGGACGGGCGCCTCGAAGTGCTCCTCGACGGCGGTCTGCGGCGAGGGACCGACGTGGTCAAGGCCCTGGCCCTGGGCGCCCGCGCCGTGGCGGTGGGCCGGCCGGTGCTGTGGGGCCTGGCGGCGGGCGGTCAGGCGGGCGTCGAGCGGGTCCTCGACCTGCTCCGGAGCGAGCTCGACGTCGCCCTGGCCCTCTGCGGATGCCGGAGCCCGGCGGAGGTGGACCGGGGGCTGATCGCGGAGCGTTAGCCTGGCCTATTCATGAGACGGCGTAGCGAGAGCCGGATCATGGAGAGTCCAGGCTACTTCAGGTAGCGGCGGACGAACAGAAGGTAGCCGAGCATCGACACCCAGGCGAACGCCATGAAGCCCAGGAACCAGGGCGAGCGGTACATGTTGACGAAGTCGGGCACGCCCGGTTGTGCGACCACCCCCATGGCCCGCTGCATGGCGGCGAAGTCGGTGCGAGGGAAGGCGAAAAGGGCCCAGACGGCGGTGACGACGCTGGTCACCACGGCCGCCCACCAGGCGCCGCGGCTGCGCCGGGCGAGCCCGATGGCGAAGTAGGCCCAGAGGGCTGCCAGGGCGAGGTCGATGGCCACCGCCGGCGCCCCGGTGAGCAGGACCGGCCCGGCGGGGAAGACGCCGTAGGCGGTGGTGGCCAGCATGCCGAGGGCGGCGAAGGCCATCCACAAGCTGAGCCCGAGAAGCGGCGTGGGCACCCGGTCGGTCCATCGCGGCGTCGGGTCGAGGGTCTCGAACGTGGCCCGGACGTCACGGCCTCTGTACAGGGTGACGAGGAGGGTCGGCACCGCGATCCCCAGGAGGACGTCGACCACCGCCATGCAGCCGACCATCACGTGAGTCACCCGGGGGTCCGCCGACGGCATCGATCGGAAGAGTGTCGGCAGCAGGCCGAAGACCAGGGCCCCGGTCGCCAGGCCCATGACCAGCCAGGACCAGCCCAGGATCAGGACGAGGGGCCGCGCCCAGCGGCGGCAGCGGATGGACCCGATCCCCAGGGTGATCAGACCGGCTCCCGACAGGGGGTAGACGAGGAGGCTCGGCACCATCTGGGCGGGGTGGAGCTGGGAGCCCGCGGGGAGATGGCGAGAGAGGACGAGGCTGACCGCGACGAGCCCGCCGAGCAGGACGGCGCCGCAGCCGAGGAGAACCAGGAGCGCTCCGAGGACCAGCAGGCGGGTGCGGCGGTCCCGGTGCGCCGGGGGCTCGTTGTGGGGCCGTTCGGGGATCACGACAGAGCTCGAAGCTGAGCGGGTGATCCCGAGTGTACTTCATCGGCGGTGGTGGCCCGGGCGCTTCTACTCCGCAGACTCCGAAAGCACGTAGCGCCGGACGTAGATCAGATAGCCGAGCGCCGCCAGCCAGACGGCCACCAGAGCCGCCACGAACGGGAGGGAGTGGTAGACGGCGGCAAAGTCCGGCGGGCCCGGCCCACCGCGCAAGGTCAACGCCTCCTCGCCCGACAGATCGCCCATCGACGAGACGGTGATCAGTGTCCAGATGCCCAGGGCGATGGTCAGGAGAAACGTCAGCGACCAGGCGAGGAGGTCCCGGTGCGCGAGGCGGAAGGCGAGGTAAGCCCAAGCGCTGGCCAGGGCCAGATCGATCAGCGTCGCCGGTGCGCCGGTGATCAAGGTCGAGCCGGTCGAGAACACGGCGGTGGGGCTCGCCAGCACAGTGCCGGCCGCCGAGAGAGCCATCCACAGGCAGAGGCCGAGGAGCGGCTTGGGGAGGCGGTCGGTCCATCCGGGCGACGGGTCGTGGGTCTCGAAGGTCGCCTCCACGTCCTCGCGACGGTAGAGGAGGATCAGGGCGAGAGGAACCAGGAAGCCCACGAAGGTGAACGCTCCCCCGAGGAGCCCGTAGATCTGCCAGACGGCCCGCGGCTGGCTCGGGTCCGCCGCGTCCAGCGCCCTCGAGAGGTACACGAGAGCCGCAATCGTCATGAGGCTCCCGGAGATCAGCCAGCCCCAACCGACCAAGAGAGTCAAGAGGTGAGCCCACCGGCGACGGCGGATCGACCCGACCCCGAGAGCCGCCAGGCCGGCTCCCAGGCCGAGGGAGGCCAGAACGCGGGACAGAGCCGCGGCGGAGCCGACGCCGTGTCCGAGGCTCCCGAGAACCAGTCTCGCGAGGCCCAGACTACCGATCAACAAGACGAAGACGCCGAGCAGAACGAGGAGACCGCCGGCGACACGCAGGAGTGCACTGCGGTCGCGACGAATGGGAAACGCCGCCCGACGTGGATCAAGGGCCATTCGCCGCTGGAGTTTACCAGCCCGTGGTGAAAGTCCACAGGGTCGCGCGCATGGGTCTTGCGAGACGGATTGAAGGCGCGAGGAGGAGGCGATGCGGTGTCATCGTTGACGACGAGTAACGCAGAAGCCGGCCGCAACACCCATGCGCCCAAAGGGTTGCGGCGGCGTGGGGCCGTCTACGTCGTTCCCGCTCCTCGACGATGGCTCGGCATCGCCTGCGTCGTGGCGTCTCGTATCCGGCCCCACGGCGCGCGCAACGCGACCGTGTGGACTTTCACCACGGGCTGCTACGCCATGGTCGTTCGTAGCCCGATACGATGGTGACCGTGAGTACGAAGAGCGGAAGCGTGGCAGATGGCGGAGGCTCGAGCCATCCCGGTTGGATGGGGAGGCTCGACGGCCGCCTGGACCGGTTGGCGAGCCGGTACCGGCTGGCGGGGTGGCTGTTCCTGCGCCTCCTGGGCCTGGTCTACCTGATCGCCTTCGCCTCGCTCTGGGTGCAGATCGACGGCCTCCTGGGGAGCCGGGGGATCCTCCCAGCGGCGCGGTACCTCGACACCGCCACCCGGGTCCTGGGGCCGGAGCGCTATCGCCTTCTGCCCACCCTGTTCTGGTTCGGCTCCGGGGACGGGGCCCTCCACGCCGCCTGCGCCGCCGGAGTGGTGCTGGCGCTTCTGGTGATCGCCGGAGTGGTGGAGGTGCCGGCGCTGGTCGGCCTCTGGGTCCTCTACCTCTCGCTGGTCACCGTCGGACGGGACTTCCTGTCGTTCCAGTGGGACGCCCTGCTCCTCGAGGCCGGCGCCCTGGCCGTGTTCCTGCCGCGCCTCTCGTGGCGCACGGCCCGGGTCCGGGCGGCGCCGCCCCGGCCGCTGGCGCTCCTGCTCCTCTGGTGGCTCCTGTTCCGCTTGATGTTCAGCTCCGGAGCGGTCAAGTTGGCGAGCGGCGACCCCACCTGGCGCAGCCTCGACGCCCTGAAGTTCCACTACGAGACCCAGCCCCTACCCACCTGGATCGGCTGGTTCGCCCACCAGCTCCCGGGCTGGTTCCAGGTGCTCTCGGTGGTGTTGATGTTCGTGATCGAGCTGGCCGTGCCCTGGCTGATCCTGGGCACCCGGCGCAGCCGGCGGATCGCCTTCCTCCCCTTGGTCGCCCTCCAGCTCCTGATCGCCGCCACCGGCAACTACGGCTTCTTCAACCTCCTGACGATCGCCCTCTGCCTGCTGGTGCTGGACGATGACGCCCTGACTCGGTTGGGGTCCGGGGTGGGGCGCCGGCTCGGCCGGCTCGGCCGGTGGCTCGCCGGCCCCCTGGAGCCCAACAGGGAGCCGAAGGCCCCGGAGGCGGGAGAGCGGGCACGCCGCCCCTGGGGGCGCTGGCTGGCGGTGCCGTTCGCCGCGGCGGTCCTCCTGGTCTCGCTGGTCGAGGTGACCGGCGCCACCGGCCTGCCGAGCCCGTGGCCGCAGCCGATCTACGCTCTGCGCCGGGCGATCTCTCCGCTGCGCTCGGTCAACGGCTACGGCCTGTTCGCGGTGATGACCACGGAGCGCCCCGAGATCGTGGTCGAGGGGAGCGACGACGGGACGACCTGGCGGCCCTACGCGTTCCGCTGGAAGCCCGGCCCCCTCGACCGCCGCCCGCGCTTCTGCGAGCCCTACATGCCCCGTCTCGACTGGCAGATGTGGTTCGCCGCCCTGGGCGGCAACCCGGCGCGGGACCCCTGGTTCGTGGCCTTCCTCACCCGCCTCGCGGAGGGCTCGCCACCGGTCCTGGGCCTCCTGGCCGCGAATCCGTTCCCCGACGCTCCGCCGCGCTACCTGCGGGCCCGGCTCTACGACTACACGTTCACCGACCTCCGGACGCTGCGGAAGACCGGGCGCTGGTGGAGCCGGGAGGAGCTGGGGGCATACGTGAACGAGGTGACGTCCGAGCGGCTCAGGAACCTGCAGCCCTGACAGAGCCTCAGTCCTCCTTGAGGACGCTCGCGGGATCGACCTGGGCGGCCCGCCGGGCCGGCAGGTAGCTGGCCGCGAGGGCGGTCACCGCCAGGAGGGCGGCGCCGGCCGCCAGGCTCGCCGGGTCCCACGGGCCGATCCCGAACAGGAAGCTCCGGAGCAGGCGGCCGAAGGCGAGGGCCCCGACCAGCCCGAGCCCCAAACCCATGGCGACGAGCCGTGAGGACTCGCGGAGGATCAGGCCGACGGCGTCGCCGAGGCGAGCGCCCAGGGCCATCCGGACGGCGATCTCCCGCCGGCGCCGCCGCACCGAGTAGGCGACGACCGCCGCCAGGCCCACCGACGCCAGGAGCAGGCCGAGGACGCCGACCGCCGAGGCGATCCGCACCTGGAGGCGCTGCTCGAAGAGCGAGCGCCGGACCTGGTCGGAGAACGGCACGAGCTCGACCACCGAGACCTCCGGGTGCTCCCGGTGGAGGACCCGGCGGACCGTCTGGCCGAGGCCCAGGCCGCCACCCGGCGCCGCCGCGGAGCGCAGGACGATGGTCATCCGCTTCCTCGGGCGCTGGGCGGCGGGGTAGTAGACCATCGAGCCCGGCGGGTCCATCAACGAGCTGTAGCGGCTGTCGGCCACCAGGCCCACGATCTCGAAGCTCCGCCCGCGGTCGCCGGGCGGAGCTTCGGGGCCGAGAGTGACCCGGTGCCCGAGGGGGTTCTCGTCGGCCAGGTGGCGGCGGGCGAAGGTCTGGTTCACCACTGCCACGCCGGGGGCCCCGGCGTCGTCCTCGGCGGTGAAACCCCGGCCCCGGAGGATGGGGAGGCCCAAGGTCTCGAAGTAGCCCGGGCCGACCATGTCGCCGTGGGCCGCGAACGGCTCGGTGCCCGGGCCGCCGCCGTCCAGAGTCACGCGGTCCGGGTAGGCGCCGCCGAAGAGGGGCGGCCGGGCGACCAGCCCGGCGCTCCGGACATCGGGGAGGGCGCGCAGGCGCTGGGTGAGCTGGGAGTAGAGCTCGGTCTGCCGTGCCGGCTCGGGCCGGGCGGCCGAGGCGTTCCCCCCGGTCGCCGGCGCATCCTCCGGTAGATAGAGGGAGGCCAAGAAGAGGCCACGGAGGTCGAACCCCGGGTCGACCCGGCCGATCGTCTCGAGGGAGCGAAGCAGCAAACCGGCGGCCACCAGCAGGACCATGGCGAGGGCGACCTGGGCCACCACCAGGGCGCGCCGAGATCCAGAGCCACCGCCGCGCTCGGTCCGCCGGCCGTCGCGGCCCGACCCGAGCGCCTCGAGGGGCCCGTCGCGCAGCAGCTCGAGGACCGGTGCGAGCGAGACGAGGAGCGCCGTCGCGACCGCCAGGACGAGGGCGAAGACGACCATCCGGCGGTCGAAGACGAGCACGGTCGCGCCCTCGCCCCAGCTCCCGAACCCCACCGGACTGCCCTCGTGGAGGAGCGGCTCGAGCCAACCGATCGCCAGCCGGGCGAGGCCGGCGCCGACCGCGCCCCCGGCGAGGGTCAAGACCAGGCTCTCGAGGACCGTCTCCCGAACGAGGCGCCAGCGGCTCGCGCCGAGAGCAGCGCGTACTCCGATCTCGCGCCGCCGGGCGAGCACCCGGGCGAGGAGCAGGTTGGCGACGTTGGCCGCGGCGAGCAGGAGCAGCAGCCCCACGACTACCATGAGGATCGCGGCTCGGCGCACCGCGGGGTCGGCGGCTTCGCCAAGCCGCGCGTCGGCGGAGGTCGCGGCGCGCAGCGCGATCCGGCGCGGCCGGCCGATGGGAGCGCTCTCGTCCAGGTGGCGGGCGAGGCCCACCAGAACCTGCTCGGCGGCTTCGCGGGAGACTCCGGCGCGCAGGCGGCCGATGGGCGTGACCCGCCCGCCGTCGCGAGCGTCGAGCCGCTGGACGACGTCGCGCCACTGCGCCATGGGCAGGTAGACGGAGAAGGGGAGGCCGTCGGCCTGGAATCCGGCGGGCATCACGCCGACCACCGTGTAGGCGTGGCGGCCGTCGAGGGAGACCGTTTTGCCGACGATCGCCGGGTCGGCGCCGAATTGGTGCCGCCAGAAGGGATTCCCGAGGACCATCACCCGCGGCGCCCCGGGCCGGTCGTCCTCCGGACCGAGCCAGCGGCCGAGCAGCGGCGGCGCGTCGAACAACGGGAAGTAGTCGCCGGTGACCAGCGTGCCCCAGGCGAAGGCACTGGCCCCGCGGTCGACCACCGAGGCCGCGAACAGCCGGGAGGCCGCGAAGCGTTCGAAGACCTCGGCGCGGTCCCGGTAGTCCAGCCAGTCCGGGTACGAGGGCAGGTCTTCCGGGTCCTCGTCGGTGCCGCTGAAGAGGTAGACCATCCGCTCCGGGTGGGGAGCGTCGAGGGTCGGCCAGACTGTGGCGCAGAGATTGGTGAACAGGGTCGTGTCGGCGCCGATCCCGAGGGCCAGGGTGAGGACGATAGTGGCCGTCCAGCCCGGCCTCGCGGCCAGCGAGCGTAGCGCGTGGCGGAGGTCGCTCATCGGGTGGGTCTCCCGTCCGGTTCGCCCGAGCTTACGGCGCCGCGCCACCCGCCGTTTGCCGTCCTCCTCCAGACGCGACGAATCCCCGCGCCGGAAGGGTCCGGCCACGGGGACTCGTCAGGGCTCGAGCGCCCCGGTGGGAGCGCGGTGAGGCGGAGGTGGCTACTTCGAGCCCTTGCCCGAGTCCATGCCCTTGGCGGCGGCGGCCTTGGCCTGCTCGATCAGAGGCTCGAAGGCCGTGATCGGCTGGGCGCCGTTGATGAACTTGCCGTTGACGAAGAAGCCCGGGGTGCCCTGGACACCCAGGCTCTGGCCGGTCTTGATGGAGTCGTCGACGGTCTTCTCGGCGGCCTTGTGGGCCTCCGAGCTGGTGTCCGTGGCGCAGGTCGACCACTTGTCCATGTCGATGCCGGTGTCGGCCAGGAAGCCCTTGGCCTGATCCATCACGTTGCCCGGGTTGATCTGCTTCTGGTTCTCGAAGAAGCTGTCGTGCAGCTTCCAGAAGGCCTTGGGGTCCTGCTCGGTGGCGCAGACGGCGGCGATGGCGGCCGACTTCGCCCAAGGGTGGATCTGGACCAGCGGGAAGTGCTTGAAGATGAACTTCACGTCGTTCGGGTACTTGTCGAGGATCTGCTCGACGGTCTTGAAGCCGCGCTCGCAGTAGGGGCACTCGAAGTCCGAGAACTCCACGATGGTCACCGGGGCGTCCGCCTTGCCCCGCACCGGCATGCCCTGGACGGCCTGGCCGAGCTGCTTCTGGCGGTCGGCGGCCTGCTTGGCCTGCTCGGCCTCGATCTCGTCCTTCGAGCGGCTCACGTCGATGGGCTCGCCGGCGATCAGGAAGAGCTGCTTGTCGTCCTTGGAGACCAGGAACTGCTGGGTCTGGGTGTTGATCTGGAAGGAACCGTGATCGAGACCCGCGAAGCCGCTCGGCTCGATGTCGCCCATCACCACCTTGGCCTGGGCCAGGGGCGGGAACTTGAGCGTCAGGTTGGCGAGGATCCGCTCCTTGCGAGCTTCCTGGTCGTTCTTGGCCATCGAGCCCGAGTCCTTCTGGGCGACGGCCGCGAGCGGCAGCAGGAGTAGAGCGAACAAAACGAGGGTCGAGAGCTTTCTCATCTTCGGCTCCTGAACAGGTACTTTCGGAAAGGGTGAAGGATGGCGTCGTCGGATCGTCTTAGAAACGTCTGTGCAGACTAGGAACACGTTCGGGACAGGAGTTCTTCCGGGCGCGCTCCCTCGCCTCCGTACCCCCGGGGGCGCGCGGCCCGTCGGCCACCCGCTTCGGCGCTTGCGCAAGTGTACACTAGTCCCACCCTCCGGGGTGGCCCATCTCCACCCCCACAACCACCCCTGCGGGTATTCGTGAGCAGGTCGCTTACTTGGCAGGATCTAAGTCAGCGCGGAAGCGACCCCTCCGGCGGTTCCGGGCAGACGATGACGTCGAGCACTCCCATTGCGCCCTGGCCTTTCTCCAATCCCCAGGCCGGCATTGCCTCGAAGCGAGGCCTCGAAACAGGAGGAGCCTCATGAGACCGAACGTGCCCGAACCGTCGGACCGCGGCGGCGTGCCCCAAGCCGCTCCGGTCCCGGACACTCCTCGCAGCCGGATCGCCGAGGAGCATCGCGTTCTTCGCCTGACCCTGGCGCGAATCGAGACGTTGGACGAGCCGGGGGCCCTGCTCCGCGAGCTGCGGGCCCTGAGGCCCCTTCTCGCCGAGCACTTCGCCGGGGAGGAGGCCGCCGACGGCCTGCACCGGGTGATCGACGCCACGGCGCCGCACCGCATCGCCGAGGTCCACGAGCTGTTCGCCGAGCACCGCGAGTGCCTCGCGACCATCGACCGGCTGTGCGACACCCTCGCCGAGCTGATCGCCGGCCCCGTGGCCGCGCTCCGGAGCGAGGTGGCCGAGCTGTGCGGGAGCCTCCACCGCCACGAGGCGGCCGAGACCGAGCTCCTCTCGAACGCCCTGTACGAGGAGCTGGGAGGGAGCGGCTGACCCTGGCCCTCCGAACCACTTGAACGAGGATGACATGAGCAAGAAGAAGACCGATGACAAACGCGTCCGGGTCGACCAGCAGATCGTCGAGATCTTGAGCGACTCCGGCGAGGGCGCCCAGAAGGCCGGCCAGACCTTCGGCACGGTGAGCGCCAAGATGGGCAACGGCGTCTGGACCGTGGAGATCATCCCGGCCGAGATCAGGCCGCCGGCCCGTTCCCGAGCCGGCGCGAGCGGCATCCGCGTGCGCCTGGGATCGCGCCCGATCACCAACATGGGCGACGAGGCCGACCTGGTGGTGGCGTTCAACGAGCAGGTGCTCTACGGACGGATCGCCCAAGACGCCTACCGCGAGGGCACCGTGGTGCTCCTCGAGTCCAAGTGGGCCGAGGACCCCCAGGAGGAGATCCGTCGCCAGTACGCCGAGGCGCTCGAGGAGTTCCGCGCCCACGGCCTCGACGTGATCGAGGTCCCCCTCGAGTCGGCGTGCATGGAGGTGGTCGACAACCCGCGCCTGGGCAAGAACATGTTCGTCCTCGGCATGCTGTGCGAGATCTACGGCCGCGACCTGGACAAGGCCCTGGAGGAGGTCGCCTTCGTCTTCAAACGGAAGGGCGAGGCGGTGGTGGCGATCAACCAGAAGCTGGTCGAGGCCGGCTACAAGTTCGCCGCCGAGCGCGTTCCCCTGGCCTTTGAGATCCTGCCCTGGGAGAACGACAAGCCGCTGGTGGTGATGAACGGCAACCAGGCCACCGGGCTGGGCATCATGGCCGCGGGCATGGAGCTGGTCTCCATGTATCCCATCACGCCGGCGACCTCGGTCTCCCACTTCCTGGCGCGCTCGTTCCCCCGCGTCGGCGGAGTGGTCCACCAGGCCGAGGACGAGATCGCGGCGGTGGGCTTCGCGATCGGAGCGAGCTACGCCGGCAAGACCTCCTGCACCGTCACCTCCGGTCCGGGCCTGGCCCTGAAGACCGAGTTCCTGGGCCTGGCCGTGATGGCCGAGATACCGCTGGTGGTGGTGGTCGTCCAGCGCGGCGGCCCATCGACGGGCCTGCCCACCAAGGTCGAGCAGGGGGACCTCTTGGCCGCCCTCTACGCCTCCCCCGGCGACGCCCCGAAGGTGGTAATCGCCCCGGCGACGATCGAAGAGTGCTATCACTTCGTGCCCATGGCCCGGCGCCTCGCCGAGGACTTCCGCACCCCGGTCCTGATCCTCACCGACGCCAACCTGGCGACCGGCGTCTCCCCCTTCCCGCGGCCTGAGGCGCGACCCGAGGCGATGTCACCGCCCGTCGACCAGGCGCCGTGGAAGGAAGGCCTCCTGCCCTACGACTGGGACGAGACCACCGGCCTGTCTCCGCGGCCGGTGCCGGGCCAGGCGGGGGGCGAGTACACCCTGACCGGCCTCGCCCACACCCGCGCTTCGAAGGTCGCCTACGACCCGGTGTCGAACGAGACCGGCTGCACCATGAGGAGCCGCAAGCTCGCGGCCCTGTCGGCCAGCCTGATGCCGCCCGAGATCCACGGCGATCCCGAGGGCGATCTCCTGGTGGTGGGCTGGGGCTCGACCCTGGGAGCCATCGACGAGGCGATCGACCGGGTGCGGGACGCGGGCCACAAGGTCTCCTCGATCCACCTGCGCTTCCTTTCGCCGCTCGAGCCCGGACTCGCCGAGATCTTCCGGCGCTTCAAGCAGGTGATCACCGTGGAGATCAACTACAGCGATCGCCTCGGCGATCCCCTCATCACTCCCGAGACCCGGCGCTACGGACAGCTCGCGACCCTGCTGCGCGAGCGCACCCTGCTCGACATCGACTGCTGGTCCGTGGTCCACGGGCAACCGATTCCCCCCGGCACCATCGCCGAGGAGCTCACGCGACGCCTCGAAGGGCGCCCCGCGCCGGCCCGGCCGGCGGCGGCGAGCGACGAGGCCGGCGACGAGGTGGAAGGAGAGCTGGCATGTTCGGTCTGAAGACGGACTGGTCCCTGGACGTTCCCGAGCGCTACTTCACGCTCGAAAATTACGCCGGCGGCGTGGCCCGCTGGTGCCCTTCGTGCGGCGACCACGCGGTACTCTCGGCGGTGCAGAAGATCTGCCGCGACGAGCAGCTCCCGCCGGAGAAGGTGGTGGCGGTGTCGGGCATCGGCTGCTCGTCGCGCTTCCCGCACTACATGCACACCTACGGGTTCCACGGTCTCCACGGCCGGGCCCTGCCGGTGGCCTGCGGGGTCAAGTCGCGGCGTCCCGACCTCCACGTCTGGGTGGCGACCGGCGACGGCGACTGCTGCTCGATCGGCGCCGGCCACTGGGTCCACGCCCTGCGCTACAACATGGACATGACCGTGATGCTGTTCGACAACAACGTCTACGGCCTGACCAAGAAGCAGACCTCGCCCACCACTCCCCAGGGCCTCGCCACCAACACCCATCCCGGAGGCGCCTGGCTGCCGCCCATCAACGTGCTCCAGACGACCCTGGGCTTCACCAACATCTCCTGGATCGCCCGCACCGTGGACTGGAACCCGATGCACCTCTACCAGACCCTGCGCGCGGCCTACGAGCACAAGGGCCTGGCGTTCGTCCACATCCTCCAGCGCTGCCCCACCTACACCGAGGGCATCTTCGAGGAGCAGCGGAGCAACCCGGACCTCACTCTGCTCCTGACCCACGAGAACGGCATTCCGTCCGACCCGCCGGTGGCCCGCATGTACAAGAACCACCTCGAGCACGACCCGTCCGACCTGGTCGCCGCCCGCGCCCTCGCCGCCGAGACCGAGCGCCTGCCCATCGGCCTCTTCTACCGCAACCCCGACGCCCCCCGCTACGAGGACTACACCGAGGTCGGCCTGGGGATGCCGGTGGAGGAGAAGGCGGCGGCCCTGGACCGGGAGCTCGACCGCTTCGCCATCTAGCGCGCGAAGGAACCCGACGATGAAGACTTCCCCGCAGACTCCTCCGCGCCCCCGGCTGCCCCGCTCCTCCGCGTCCGGCGCCGGCGGCGAAGGCTTTGCCGAGCTTCGCCGCTTCCACCTCGGCGCGCCCGGCACCCCGTCGGGCTCCAGAACCGAAAGCTCCAGGGTGGGGGAGGGCCTCCTGCCCGCCCTCCTCCACCCGTTCCGTGGCGCTCGTCGGGTGCGCTCGGACTATCCCGTCTTCCTGGCCCCGGTCGGCGGCCCGGCCGCGGTGCCGGGAGAGGCCCCGGTCGAGGCGGGGGCCACAGGCCTGTTCCTCGGTTTCTCGGCGCTTCTCGAGCGGGTCGGGCGGACCCTGGAGGGCGAAGGACAGCCCATGGGATCGCTCCTTCGCGACAACCTCCGCCGCCTCGAGCGCCACGCCGCCGAGCTCGCCGCCCAGGCCCCGAATCCGATCGGGGCGCCCGTCGACGCCCGCCAGCTCCTCTCCGAGGCAGGCGCCGCCATGGTCTCCGAGCTGGGCCTCGCCGAGGCCGACCGCGAAACCCTCGAGGCCGATCTCGAGCGGATGGCGGCGGCCCTGCCCGAGGGCGGCCGCTTCCTGGGCGCCGAGCCGGGAGTCCCCCTGGCCCTGGCGCGCCAGGCGATCCTCGGCCGCCAGCGCGGCCCGCGCGAGGCCTTCGCCCGCGAGGCGCGGGACCTGGCCGCCCGAGCCGAGGCGATCCTCGAGGCCGACCGCCTGAACGACCCGGAGAGGCGTAGGGCCGAGAGCCCGGAGACCACCATGGGCCGCCCCGGAGGCCGGTTCTTCGATCCCACGGCCCTGGCCGATGTGCTCGGCGAGCGCCGCGGCTCGGAGGGCTTCGCGCCGGCGCGCCGGAAGGCCCTGGAGACGAGCCTCGCGGCCCTTCGGCGGGCCTCGGTGGAGATGGTGTCGCCGACGGTCCACGTGGTCCACGACGGGTCGGTCTCCTGGCAGCTCCCCGACGAAGGAGAGGTGGCCCCGGGGGAGGTCGCAGGCGAGTCGGGCTGGTCTCTGGTCGGCTGCGCCGACCCGTGCCGGGTCGCGGCCGAGGTCTTCGACCGCGAGTCCGAGACGGTGATCGAGGCCCTGCGCGCCGCCCGTCGGGTGCGCCTCGAGACCGAGAGCGGGCGGGAGGGCGGAGCCCGGGAGGCCCTCGAGGCCCAGCTCGCCGGCCTGGACTGGCAGGCCCTCTCCCGCGACGAGCTCGCCCTGCTGCCGCCGGTCCTGGCCGTGGAGTCGGCCGGCGAGCTCGCCGGCCGGGGCCTGGTGAGCCTCTCGAAGCTCCTGCTCTCGGGACGCCCGGTTCAGGTCCTGGTCGAGCTCGATCCGGCGGGCAGCCCCGAGGCGGAGGACGATCCTCTGGGAGGCTTCCGCTTCGAGCCCGGCTTCCTGGGAGTCTCGCTGCGCGAGGCCTTCGTCGCCCAGAGCTCGGTCTCGCGGCCCCTGCACCTGGCCGCCGGCCTGGCCGGGGCGGCCCAGGGCACGCGGAGCGGCCTCCACGTGATCGCCGGAGCCGGCGGCGCCGCCCGCTCCGAGCTCGACCCGTCGGTAGCCGCCGGCGCCGCAGTCGACTCCCGGGCCCATCCCCTCTTCGCCTACGACCCGGAGGCCGGCCTCTCGTGGGCCGAGCGCATGAGCTTCGACGACAACCCGGAGCCGGCCGAGGACTGGCCGGTCCTCGAGCTCGAGGCCGAGGGCGCCGACGGCGCTCCCGAGACCCTGTCCCTCGCCTTCACCTTTGCCGACTTCGCACTTCTCTCGGGGGAGCTGGCCGGAGCCTTCCTGCCGGTTCCCGACGGCGCCCCCACCGACCGCCTGGTGACGGTGCCCGATTGGCTGGGCCTTGACTCCCGGAGGGATTCCAAGGGGGGCTCCGAGGCGGCCCTCGAGGCCGTGCCCTTCGTGTGGGCGGTCGACGGCTCCGGCCGCATGGTTCGCCTGGTGATCTCGCGAGCCCTGGCGCTCGCCTGCCGCGACCGCCTCGCGTACTGGCGCACTCTTCAGGAGCTCGCCGGCGTCAAGAGCGAGTACGTGCGGCGGGCCCGGGCCGCCATCGAGGAGGAGGCCACGGCTCGCATCGCCGCCGAGCGTGAGCGCCTGGAGACGGCCCACGCCGCCGAGCTCGAGCGGGTCCGCCGCGAGGCCGCCGAGGAGGTGGCCGACCGCCTGACCGCTGCGCTTCTCGATCTCGACCCGCGCGCCTTCTCCTCTGGTCCCGGCCCCCTCGCGGCCCTCGCCGGCCGCGACGTGGGCGAGGTCTCGGCCGCCCTGCTCGAGGCCCTGGGGCCGGACGGCTCTGGCGCTGCCTTGGGCGAATCCGCGGAGACGGCCGCCCCGCCTTCCCTCGACTCTCCGGTGGCGCAGGTGGCCACCGAGCTTCTCGCCCTGCTCGAGGGCGAAGGCGATCTCGACACCCTGGAGGAGCGGCACAACTAGCACGTTGCCGCGGCCGCCGGCGCTTCTTCCGAGAAGCGTCTCCGCCGCGAGGAGTCATCAGCCATGAAGGTCACCGAAGAGCAGAACGCCACCGCAGCCACCGCGCGCTACCCCGGAGTCCCCGCCGCCATGGACGGCACCGCCGCCGTGGTCGCCATGGAGACCGCCGCCGGAGAGGCGGCCGGCGCCTATCCGATCACCCCCTCGACCCAGATGGGGGAGGGCTGGGCCCTGGCCGCGGCCGAGGGCCGGCCGAACGTCAACGGCCGGCGCCTGATCTTCTTCGAGCCCGAGGGCGAGCACGCCGCCGCGGGCGTCACCGCAGGCCTGTCCATGGTCGGCCTGCGCTCGACCAACTTCTCCTCGGGTCAGGGCATCGCCTATATGCACGAGTCGCTCTACGCGGCCGTGGGCAAGCGCCTGACCTATGTCCTCAACATGGCCTGCCGGGCCATGACCAAGCACGCCCTGAACGTCCACGCCGGCCACGACGACTATCACGCCATCGACGACACCGGCTTCTTCCAGCTCTTCGCCAAGAACGCTCAAGGGGCGGCCGACCTGAACCTGATCGCCCACCGCATCGCCGAGCTGGCCCTGAACCCCGGCATCTGCGCCCAGGACGGGTTCCTGACCAGCCACGTCATCGAGTCGGTCCTCCTGCCCGAGCGCGATCTGATCCGGGAGTACCTGGGCTCGCCCGACGACCTGATCGACTCGCCGACGCCGGCCCAGCGCCTGGTCTTCGGGGAGAAGCGGCGCCGGATCCCCGAGATGTTCGACCTGGACAACCCGGCGATGCTCGGGGTGGTCCAGAACCAGGACAGCTACGCCCAGGGCGTGGCCTCCCAGCGCCCCTTCTTCTTCGACCACATCGCGGCGATCGCGGATCAGGCGATGGCCGAGTACGCCGAGCTCACCGGCCGGTGCTACCGCCGGGCCCTGGGCTACCGCGCCGCCGACGCCGAGTACCTGATCGTGGGACAGGGCTCGGTGGTGGAGAACGCCGAGGCGGTGGCCGATTACCTGCACGAGACGCGCGGCCTGGCGGTGGGCGTGGTCGACGTGACCATGTTCCGGCCCTTCCCGGCGGACCTGCTGGTCCCGCTCCTGGCCGGCAAGAAGGCGGTCGTGGTGCTCGAGCGCCTCGACCAGCCGCTAGCTGCCGACGCGCCGCTCCTGCGCGAGATCCGCTCCGCCCTGGGGCGGGCGGTGGAGAACCAGCGCGCTGACCGCGAGGGGGACGACGGCGTGGCCGCGGTGCCGCACCCGGGAATCCCGGCGGTCGCCCCCGCCGCGGTGCCCGACTTCTACTCCGGGTCCTTCGGCATGGGCAGCCGCGACCTCCAGCCCGGCGACCTGATCGCCGCGGTCGAGAACATGCTGCCGGCGGGCCACCACCGCCGCCGCTTCTACCTGGGAGTGGAGTTCGTGCGCAAGGGCCGGGTGCCCGAGCGCCTCGCCGAGTGGCAGGAGAAGGTGCTCGAGGCCTACCCCGGCGTCGCCGACCTGGCCCTGGAGCCCGCCGCTGAACCCGACTCCGGGGAGGGTGAGGCCGGGCCCTTGAGCCTGCTGCCCGAGGGCTCCCTCGCCGTGCGCATCCACTCGGTGGGCGGCTGGGGCGCCATCACCATGGGCAAGAACCTCACCATGACCCTGTTCGAGCTCCTGGGGATGAACGTCAAGTCGAACCCAAAGTACGGCTCGGAGAAGAAGGGCCAGCCCACTACCTTCTACGGCGTCTTCGCCCACGAGCCGGTGCGGGTCAACTGCGAGCTGCGCCACGTCGACGTGGTGCTCTCTCCCGACCCCAACGTCTTCCGTCACTCGAACCCCCTGGCCGGCCTCGCCCCCGGCGGCACCTTCGTCATTCAGGCGACCGAGGGCGGCCAGACGCTGTGGGAGACCTTCCCGGCCTGGGCCCAGAAGATCGTCCGCGACCGCGGGCTGCGGGTCTTCCACCTGGACGGTTTCAAGATCGCCCGCGACGAGACCGACGCCCCGGACCTCCAGTTCCGCATGCAGGGGGCGGCGTTCCAGGGCGCCTTCTTCGAGGCCTCGCCGGTCATGGAGCGCGAGAGCCTGGACGAGAAGGTGCTCTTCGCCACCATCCACGCCCAACTCGAGAAGAAGTTCGGCCGCCGGGGCAAGGACATCGTGGAGGACAACTTCCGGGTCATCCGGCGCGGCTTCGAAGAGGTCTCGGAGCTCGACTGGCGCGCCCTCGAGGACGGCCGCGCCGAGACCGCCGCGGCGCACGAGATCGAGCCCCCCTGGTACCTCGACCCGGTGGTGGCCGAGCGTGCCGAAGCCCTGGCCGCGGCCCATCCCATCGCCGACCCCTACCGCTTCATGCACCAGGTCTGCTCCCTCTACCGCGAGGGCGCCGACCCCATCGCCGACCCCTTCGCCGCCCTCTCGGCAATCCCGGCGGCGACCGGCATCTTCCGGGACATGACCAACATCCGCTTCGAGGCGCCGCAGCTCCTGGCCGACAAGTGCACCGGCTGCGGCCAGTGCTGGACCCAGTGCCCCGACGCCGCCATCCCCGGCCTGGTGGTGGAGGTGGAGCAGATGATCCGCTCGGCGGTGGAGGACTGGGGCGCCAACGGCGGCCCGAGCGAGGCGATGCGCAAGCTCGTCGCCCCTCTCGCCAAGGAGGCGCGGCGCCTGCTGCGCGAGGAGGACTACTCCTCCTTCGGCGCCACCGTCGCCCGCGCCTACCGCGCCCTGACCCCGAAGCTCGAGCTCTCGGCGCCCGAGCGCGCGGCCCTGGAGGGCGAGCTCGACGGCGTCGTCGAGCGCCTGGCCGAGTTCCCCCTCGCCCGCACGGCGCCCTTCTTCACGGTTCCCGAGCGGCGCCAGGAAGGGAGCGGCGGCCTGCTCGCCATCACCGTCAACCCCTACGCCTGCAAGGGCTGCAACCTGTGCGTCGAGGTCTGCCCGGACGACGCCCTCTACTCGGCGACGCAGACCGACTCGCTGGTCGACACGCTGCGCCGCAACTGGAAGCGCTGGGAGGCCCTGCCCGACACGCCCGACCGCTTCCTCCAGGTGAGCGACCTGGAGGAGGGCGTGGGCGTGCTCCACACGCTGCTCCTGAAGAAGAAGACCTACCACTCCATGGTGGGCGGCGACGGCTCGTGCATGGGCTGCGGCGAGAAGACCGGCATGCACCTGGTCGTGGCCACGGTCGAGGCGGCGATCGCCCCGCGGGTGGCCGCCTTCGTCGCCAAGCTCGAGGGCCTGATCGGCCGCCTCGAGGACAAGGGGAACGAGCTCCTTACGATGTCTGCCGACCTGAGTGATGTCGCCGAGGCCGGTGAGCTCCACCTGGATCTGAGTTTGGACCTCGCGGTCACCGAGGAAAACCGGGGGCGCCTGGAGCGGATCTCGAAGGCGCTGAAGACCGTCAAGGACCTCCACTGGCGCTACACCGAAGGACCCACCGGACGCGGCCGGGCGGCCCTCGGGATCTCCAACTCCACCGGCTGCTCGTCGGTCTGGGGGAGCACCTACCCGTACAACCCGTACCCGTACCCCTGGACCAACCACCTCTTCCAGGACGCGCCCTCGGTGGCGATCGGCCTGTTCGAGGGGATCATGCGAAAGATGGCCGACGGCTTCGCCGCCGTGCGGGTGGCCGAGCTGGAGCTGGATGACGCCTACGATTCGGAGGTCCACGGCCCCTTCTTCCAGGCCTTCGACTGGCACGCCCTCTCCGACGAGGAGTTCCGGCTCTGCCCGCCGATACTGGTGGTGGGCGGCGACGGCGCCATGCTCGACATCGGCTTCCAGAACGTCTCGCGCCTCCTCGCCTCGGGCAAGCCGCTGCGGGTGGTGGTGCTCGACACCCAGGTCTACTCCAACACCGGCGGCCAGGCCTGCACCAGCGGCTTCAAGGGGCAGGTCTCGGACATGGCGGCCTACGGCCACGCCCACCACGGCAAGGAGGAGAACCGCAAGGAGATGGGCCTGATCGCCATGGCCCACCGCGGCGCCTTCGTGGTGCAGACCTCCCAGGCCCTGCCCGCCCACCTGGTGGGCGGCGTCCTCCGGGCACTCGTCTCGCGCCGGCCGGCGGTGATCAACATCTACACCCCGTGCCAGGCCGAGCACGGCCTGCCCGACTCGGCCTCGGCCCACGCCGCCAAGCTGGCGCTCGAAGGCCGGGCCTTCCCCTTCCTGACCTACGACCC
The DNA here is from genome assembly GCA_963739795.1 of uncultured Acidobacteriota bacterium. Classification (GTDB taxonomy): domain Bacteria; phylum Acidobacteriota; class Thermoanaerobaculia; order Multivoradales; family DATKCC01; genus CAVUBL01. The sequence continues at coordinate 234,463 of CAVUBL010000021.1, forward strand.
GGACGCCGGCACCACGGTCTCCGAGCGCCTGTCCCTGGAGGGCAACCCGGCGCCGGAGGAGACCTGGCCCACCTACGAGCTGGACTACGTGGACGACGACGGGGCGCCGCAGAGCCTGACCGTGCCCCTCACCACCGCCGACTGGGCGGCGACCGAGCCCCGGTTCGCCAAGCACTTCCGGCGCATCCCGCGCCTCGAGTGGACCGACGGCCCGGGATCGGATCAGGTGCCCTTCGCCGAGTACCTGGAGCTGAGCGCGGAGGAGCGGCGGGGCAAGACCGCCTTCCTGTGGGTCAAGGAGGAGGGCGAGAAGCTGGGGCGCGTCGCCGTGGCCCCGGAGATGGCGACCCTCGCCGAGGAACGCCTCGACCTGTGGGACGAGCTCCGGGAGCTCGCCGGCGTCAAGGTGCCCGAGCGCGTCAGGGTGCGGATCGAAGCGCCGCTCGAGGAGAGGCTCGAGCGGGAGCTGGCACAACTGAAAGAGGAGTACGAGATGAAGCTCGCCCAGCTCAAGGAGCAGTACCCGGCCCGGATCACCCGGCGGATCGCGGAGGCCCTGGTGGGAGGTCAGGCCGGAGGCGGCCGCCTCGCCGCCCTTCTCGGCGGTTCCGCGGCGGCCCCGGCCTTCGCGCCGGAGCGGCCCGCGGCGCCCCGCCCCGTGGCCGTCCCGGCCTCCGCTCCGGCCCCGGTCGCGCCGGTGGCGGCGGCCGAGCCGGAAGCCGTCGCCGAGGCCCCTACCGAAGTGGAGGGCCTCGATCCCTGGATCGAAACCGCGCTCTGCACCACCTGCAACGAGTGCACCCAGATCAACCCGAAGATCTTCGCCTACAACGAGGACAAGCAGGCCTACATCAAGAACCCCAAGGGCGGCCCGTTCTCCGACATCGTGAAGGCCGCCGAGCGCTGCACGGCGAAGATCATCCACCCGGGCTCGCCTCTCAACCCCAAGGAGCCCGACCTCGACAAGTGGATCCAGCGGGCCGAGTCCTACCAGTAGGGGTCTCGTAGGCGGAGCAACCATGAACGAGATTCTCACCGCTGCGGCCATCATGGCCGGGCTGGGCTTGGTCTTCGGGACGGTCCTCGCCCTGGCTTACCGTTTCCTCAAGGTGGAGGAAGATCCGCGGATCGAGCAGGTCGAGGGGATGCTCCCCGGCTCGAACTGCGGCGCCTGCGGTGAGCCGGGCTGCCGCGCCCTGGCGGAGAAGATCGTGGGCGGCGTGGTCGCGCCCTCCAAGTGCACCGTCTCGAGCCCCGAGCGAATCGACTCGATCGCCGACTTCCTGGGGGTCGACGCCGGCTCGGAGGCCAAACGCGTCGCCCGTCTGCACTGCGGCGGCGGCGTGGGCCGGGCCTTCCGCGTGGCCTCCTACGAGGGTTTCGAGAACTGCCGGGCCGCCCACCTGGTGGGCGGCGGCGGCCTCGAGTGCTCGTGGGGCTGCCTGGGGCTCGCGGATTGCGCCCTGGCGTGCACCTTCGACGCCATCGAGATGAACGCCCTGAAGCTCCCGGAGGTGGCGGTCGACCTGTGCACCGCCTGCGGCGACTGCGTCGACGCCTGCCCCCGGGACCTGTTCGAAATCCTGCCCGTCTCCCAGCACCTGGTGGTGCAGTGCAAGGCGCCGCTGGCGGCCGACGAGGCCCGGCGCATCTGCCGGGTGGCGTGCGACGCCTGCGGCCGGTGCGCCGCCGACGGGGCGCCGGGCCTGATCCGGATGGAGAACAACCTGCCGGTGGTCGACTACGCGGCGTCCCAGGGCCCCGCGGAGCCGGCCGCCACCTGGCGCTGCCCGACCGGCGCCATCCAGTGGGTCGAGAGCCACCAGGGCTTCGACCTCGCGGCGGGAGAGTCGTTGCCGGCCCGGTCCGACGCCGGAGCCGGCGAGGGGAGAATTCATGCCTGACGTCACCCAGTCGGCGCGCGCCCTCTACCGGCGCCTGATCGGCGCCCGTCCTCCCGAGGCCCATCCCGGCACGCCGGCGGCGGCCGAAGGCGCCGCGGTCCTGGTCCTGCTGGAGCAGAAGATCGCCGGCCCCCTTCCCGCGGATTCCGCCGGTCTCGCCCTCACCGGCCGCTCCGGCCTGGCGACGGCCCTGGGCCTCGCTGCCGGCGGCGAGCGGGCGGCGGCCTTCCTCGACGGCGCCTCCCTGGCCCGCTCGGGCGACCTCCTGGCCCGGGCCGGCCGGGACCGCATCGCCCTGGTCGTCCACGCCACCCTCGCCGACCACCGGGCCCTGGAGGCGGCGCGCACCGCCGGCGCCCTGGTCCTGGTGGCCGGGGACGTGCAGGAGGCGGCCGACCTCACCTTGATCGCCCGCCGGGTGGCCGAGGACGCCCTGCTGCCCGCCGTCGTGGCGGTCGATGCGGCCGAGACCGCCGCCTCGGTCCAGGATCTGCTGCTCCCGTCGGAGGCGACGATCGCCCGCTTCCTCGGGCGGCCCGGTGACCGCGTCCACCCCCGGACGGCCGCCCAGGAGATGCTCTTCGGCCGGCACCGCCGGCGCCTGGCGCGCTGGCACGACCCGGAGCGGCCCATGGCGACCGGCGGCCCGCGCTCCGGTGCGGTCGAGGCCCTGGCCGCGGCCGGCCGCCGGGCCTACCTGGACGCACCGGTCGCGGAGCTCCTCGAGGCCGCCTGTGAGACCTGGGCCTCCGAGACCGGCCGGCGCCTCGACGCCGTCTCGCTCCGGGGCAGCGAAAAGGCCCGGAGCGGAGGTCTGGTCCTCGTCGCCCAGGGGGCGGCGATCGCCACCGCCGCGGCGGTGGCCGCCGGCTTCGGGAAGGGCGATCCCAAGACCGGAGTGATCGGCGTCCGGGCTCTCCGGCCCTTCCCGGCCGAGCGCCTCGCCGCCCTCCTGGAGCGTGCCGAATCGGTGGCCGTGCTCGAGCGCGACGAGGCCCGGCTGGCCGGCGGCGGGGACGGAGACGGCCCCCTGGCGACGGCGGTGCGACGGGCCCTGGAAGGGCGCGCCGCCGCGCCGCGCATCACGAGCCTGGTCTACGGGCTCGGAGGCGCCGCCCTGGCGCCGGCCGACCTGGCGGCCGCCTGCCGGGAGCTCGCGCGCCCCGAGGGCGCCGGCGCCGGCTCGACCGTCTTCCTGGGCGTCTCTTTCGACGCTCCTGTAGGACATGGCGCGGGCTCCTTCCCCAAGCGCCAGGTGCTCCTGGACGGGCTGCGGCCCCTGCGGGAGGCCCATCCCGAAGCGGCCCGGGGCGTGTGCGCTCCCGAGCTCGCCGGGACGGCGGCCGACCTGCGGCCCGAGGGCGCGATCTCCGTCGCCTTCCATCGCTTCGCCGGGCAGGCAGTACCGCCGGCGAAGGGCGGCTCCGGCCTCGCCACCGCCGCGGCGATCCTCCTCCACGAGGTCGCCGGAGGGCGCGTGCGGACACGGGATCTCGCCGGGCTCCACACGGCCGACGCCGGTGCAACGACATGGGGAGAAAGGACTTCCGAGCGCCTCCTCTGGGTGCCGGGCGATCCGGGGCAGGGGAGCGACGGCCCGCCCGATTTGGGCGAAGGCGCACCCGTGGACGTCGCGATCTGGGGCGCTCCGGGACGGCCCCCGGGCCCCGAGCTCGCGGCTCGCCTGGCGACCGGCGCCGCGGTCCTGGTCCCCTCGACCGGCGGCGACCGGATCGACTGGTGGACCGCCCTGCCGCCGGCCCTGCGCGAGGCGGCCGAGGCGGGGAGCGCGACCCTCTACTCCCTGGAGATCGAGCCGTCCGACGACGACCGGGGCGACTTCCCCGACCTCGAGGATCTCCTCGGCGGCGCCCTCTTCGGCGTGCTCGGCGCGCAGGAGCGCCTGAGCGTGCGGGCGCGCAAGCTCCTCGACGCCTACCGGGGCTTCCTCGAGTCCGCGCTCGAGGCCGGCGCCGAAACCCCGATGGTCGAGCGGCGCCTCAGCGCCTTCCAGGCGGGCCTCGACCGGGTGCACCCGGTGCCCGTGGCCGGCCTCTCCGTCCGGCGCCGGCCGGCCCCCGAGGCCGACGAGATCCCCGCGGCGGTCCGCCGCCGGGGGAGCGCCTCGGCCGCCGCCACCGTCGACAGCCTGCCCCGCTTCTGGGACCACGTCGGCGTTCTCTATCGGCGGAACCGCCAGGACGAGCTGACGCCGGACCCGTACCTGGCCGCCGGAGCCCTGCCCGCTCTCTCGGGGGCCCTCCGGGAGGTCGCACCGGCCCGCGCCGAGCTCCCCGTCTTCCAGCCGGAGGCCTGCACCGGCTGCGGCGCCTGCTGGACCGGCTGCCCCGACGGCGCGCTGGCGCCGGTGGTGATCGGCGCCTCCGCCCTCCTCGACCAGGGGATGGCCCTGGCCAAGCGCCGCGGCGCCTCGCCCGACGCCCTGCGCATGGCCGCCGGCAAGCTGGCCGCCGAGCTGAATCGACTTCTGGGCAAGGAGGTCGCGGCCTCCGGGACCGGCGGCGGCCCGGTCGGTCCCTTCCTCCGCGCCGCGTTCGAGACGACGATGGCCAAGATGCCGCTCCCCGAGGAGCGCAAGGTGGCCGTCGCCGAAGCCTTCGAGGCGGTCGTGACCGAGATCGGCGAGATTCCCGTCGCCCGCACGGCCCCGTTCTTCGACCTCCCGGAGGCCGAGGACGGCGGGAGCGGCGAGCTCTTCGTGCTGGCGGTCGATCCGGACGCCTGCAAGGGGTGCGGCCTGTGCGTCGCCGAGTGCGAGCCGGGGGCCCTCTCCATGGCGGCCGACTCGCCGGTCCGCTCCCGCGACGCCCGCCGCCTCTGGCGCCTCGCGGCCGAGCTCCCGGCGCCATCGGCGGAGACCGTGGAGCGGGCGCGCGGCCACGCGGACGTCGGCGCCCTGGCCGGTGCCCTTCTGCCTGCGGCCTCCCGGGCGCCCCTCGGCGCGAGCCACGGCGCCGAGGCCGGCTCGGGGGAGGCGATCGCCGTGCGCCAGGCCCTGGGCGCCGTCGCCTTCCACCGCGCACCCGAGGCGCAAGCCGTGATCGCCGGCCTCGACGCCCTCCGCGAGGAGCTCGCCGAGGCGATCCACGGCGGCCTCGCCCGGGCGCTTCCCGACCGCGACCTGGCAGCCCTGGCCCAGGGTCTTGGCGCCCTCGAACGCCCGGACGCCGACCTCGCCGAGCTGACCCGCCGGGTCGAGGGCGTTCTCCGGCCGGAGGACGCGGCGGCCGGCGACGAGCGGGTGGACGTGGCCCGACTCCGCCGCCTGGTGGACGCCGCCCGCGCGGTGGCCGACCTGCGCCTCCGCCTGGGAGGCCCGGACGCCGCCGGAGAGGCGCTGCCGGAGACCGCGATCGGCCCGAATCTGGGCTTGGGCGTCGTGCTCGGTCCCCGCGCCGCCGCCTGGGGCGCCTGGTTCCCGTACGACGCCTTCTCCGTGCCCGTAACCGCCGACGCCACCGGCGACGCCGTGGCCCTGGCACGGGGCCTGGCCGAGGGCCGGGTGCGGGAGGCCCTGGCCGCCGCCCGGGTGACCCGGCGGGCCCGCATCGAGCTCGGCGCCAAGGGTCCCGCGGAGCGGGCCCGGGCGGACGCCCAGGTCGAGGCCCTGGCGGGGCTCTCCTGGGAGGATCTCACCGCCGACGAGCGGCGGGTCCCCGGACCCCTGGTCCTCGTCGTCTCCGAGGCCGAGCTGGCCGGCGAGCTGGGCGAGCTGACCGGGCTCCTGGCCGCCGACCGACCGATCGCGGTACTCGCCTTGACCGTGGAGGCGACGGAAGAGGGCGCCGGGAGCCCCCTGGAGGCGGTCCTGCCCGCCTGGGCGATCTCCCGGTCCCTGCCCGGGGCGACCCTCGCCCAGGGCTCGGTCGGCCACCCGGACCTCCTGGACGGCGCGGTCGCCGCGGCTCTGGCCGCCTGCGGCCCGGCTCTCCTGCGGGTGCTCGCACCCAGCCCGGGCGCGGGCGGCTTCTCGCCGTCCGAGACGGTGGAGCGGGCGCGCGCCGCGGTCGCCTCCCGGCGCTTCCCCCTGTTCCTCCGGCCCGCGGCCGACGAGGACGGCAGCCCGGCCGGCCTCGACCTCTCGGGCAACCCGCCGGCGGAGCCCGCCGAGGCCCCCGAAGCGTCCCCAGCCCTGTGGAGCGCCCTCGAGCGCGCCGCCTCGGCGGGCGAGGCCTTCGCCGCCGAGGCGGCGGCCCGAGCCGAGGAGGGGCGGGTCGAGCGGCTCGAAGAAGATCATCGGCGCGAGGTGGCCGAGCTCCGGGCCGGCTACGAGGCCCGCATCCAGCAGCTCGAGCTGGGCGGCCGGATCGAGCTGGCCCGCCAGGTGCGCTCGCGCCTCCTGGCACTCGCCCAGCGCCCCGCGACGCCGGCCGTCGAGGCCGCCCCGAACGGCCAAGGGGAGGGCGCATGAGCGGCGGCGCCTCGACAGGTCGGGCCTCGTTCCGGCACGGCGTCCACCCGGCGGAGCACAAAGAGGCGACCGAGCACCTGCCCGTTGCCCGGATGCCCTTCGTCGAGCGCTACGTCCTGCCCCTCTCCCAGCACACCGGCGCCCCCGCCAAGCCCGTGGTGCGCCCGGGCGAGCAAGTGGCCCGGGGTCAGCTCGTAGCGGCGCCCGGCGGCTTCGTCTCCATGGCGCTCCACAGCCCGGTGACCGGCCGCGTCGCGGCCATCGCCCCGCGCCTCCACCCCAACGGCCGGCTGGTGGAGTCGATCGAGATCGAGGCCGACCCGTTCTCGACGCAGGAGTTCGACCTCGACCGCCTGCGGTTGGGGCCGGGCGGCGAGGGCCTGGGCCCGGTCGATCCGGCGTCGCTCACCGACGAGGAGTTCGTCGCCCGGGTCCAGAGCGCGGGCCTCGTGGGGATGGGCGGCGCCGCCTTTCCGACCCACGTCAAGTACAAGCTCCCCGAGGGCAAGCGCATCCGGCGCCTGGTGGTCAACGGCTGCGAGTGCGAGCCCTTCCTGACCTCCGACCACCGGGTGATGGTGGAGCGGCCGGAGGCGGTGTTGCGCGGCGCCGAGATCGTCGGCGCCCGCCTCGGGGTCGAGGAGATCGCCATCGGCGTCGAGCTCAACAAACCCGACGCCATCGAGGCACTGGAGGACGCCCTCGCCCGCCGCCCGGAGCCCGCCGCGGACGGTGCGGGTGGGGGCCCCGCCCCCATTCGCGTGGTCCCCCTGCGGGTCAAGTACCCCCAGGGCGCCGAGAAGATGCTCATCCGGGCGATCTACGGGCTCGAGGTGCCGTCCGGCAAGCTCCCCCTGGACGTGGAGTGCCTGGTCAACAACGTGGGCACCATGGCCGCCATCGCCGACGCCTTCGATCGCGGCGAGCCGCTCATCGAGCGCCTGGTCACCGTCGCCGGCCCCGGCGTGCGCCGCCCGGCGAACCTCCTGGTGCCGGTGGGCACGCCGGTTCAGGCCGTCCTCGACCACTGCGGCGGGCTCGACCCCGACACGCGGGAGGTCGTGATGGGCGGTCCGATGATGGGCATGCCCCTGGCGAGCCTCGACGTGCCGGTGCTCAAGGGCACCTCCGGCCTGCTCGCCTTCACGGAGGCCGAGACCCGCCTGCCGCGGGAGTACACCTGCATCCGCTGCGGCCGGTGCGTCGAGGCCTGCCCCCAGTTCCTGAACCCCTCGCGCCTCGGCAAGCTGGCCCGCGCCGGGCGCCTGGAGGACCTGGAGAAGTACCACGTCCTCGACTGTGTCGAGTGCGGCTCGTGCAGCTTCTCCTGTCCGTCGGGAATCCCCATCGTCCAGCTCATCCGCGTCGCCAAGTCCACGATTCGCGGGCAGAAGGCCAAAAAACAAGCGCAAGAGAAGGTGAAGGCGGGATGACACGGCGAAGCTCGGGTGGTGGCGCCCCTCTCCCCCCTCGGGGTGGGGAGAGGGGACGGGGGAGCAGCGGGGGGATGCTGTTGGTCACGACCTCTCCCTTCCTGCGCCAGGGCGTCACCACGCCCGGGCTCATGGTCGACGTCCTGATCGCCCTGGCCCCCGTCCTGGCGGTCTCGGTCTGGGTCTTCGGGCTGTCGGCCATCCTGGTGGTCCTGGCGGCCACCGCCGGCGCCATGGGCACGGAGTGGATCTTCACCCGCGGCCGCCCGGACACCTCCCTCGGCGACGGCAGCGCGGCCCTGACCGGTGTCCTCCTCGGCCTCACCCTGCCGCCCGGCATCGCCCTCTGGATGGCGGCCCTCGGCGGCTTCGTGGCGGTCGCCCTGGGCAAGCTCATCTGGGGCGGCCTGGGCCACAACTTGTTCAACCCGGCCCTCGTCGGCCGCGCCTTCCTCCAGGCGGCGTTCCCCCTCGCCATCACCACCTGGGCGGTGCCCGCCGGCCCGCTGGCTCTGCGCGCCACCAACTTCGCCATCCCCTTCACCCACTCGGCGGCCGACGTGGTGACGACGGCGACGCCTCTCAATCTGATGAAGTTCCAGCACCAGGCGACCGGCTTCGCCGCCCTCTTCGGTGGTCACGTCGCCGGTTCCCTGGGCGAGACGAGCGCCGCCGCGATCCTCCTGGGTCTCGTGTGGTTGCTGGCGCGCCGGGCCTGCGACTGGCGGATTCCCACGGCGATCCTGGTGACGGTGGGGGCCTTCGCCGGGGTGCTCCACCTGATCTCGCCCGAGCGCTTCGCTTCGGCCTCGTTCATGCTCCTCTCGGGGGGCCTGCTCTTCGGCGCCGTCTACATGGCGACCGACCCGGTGACCTCGCCGCTGGCGCCCCGCGGAGCCTGGATCTTCGGCGCCGGCATCGGCGTGCTGGTGGTGCTGATCCGGGTCTGGGGCGGCCTGCCGGAGGGGGTCATGTACGCGATCCTCCTGATGAACGCCGTGAGCCCGCTCATCGACCGCATCACCCAGCCGCGGGCCTTCGGGTACGGGCGCCCGGCCGCGCAGACTCCTAGGGAGGGGACGCCATGAGCGACGACCTGGTCCAGCTCCCGAAGCGCTCGCGCCTGCCCGAGACGCCGCGCCTGGTCCTCACCCTGGGGCTCGCCGGCCTGCTCTCGGGGCTCGCCATCGTCAGCGCCTACCGGCTGACCTTGCCCACTATCGAGGCGAACAACGCCCAGGCGCTCCGCGAGGCGGTCTTCAAGGTGGTCCCCGGGGCCGAGCGCATGCAGCGACTGGTCTGGAAGGGTGGCCACATGGTGCCGGCCCAGGGAGTCTCCGCCGACGAGCCCTCGGTCTACGCCGGCTACACGACGGCCGGCAAGTTCGTGGGCTACGCCATCCCCGCGGCCGGGGCGGGCTTCCAGGACACGATCCGCCTGATCTACGGCTTCGACCCGACCAAGGAGCGGATCGTCGGCATGGAGGTCCTCGAGAGCCGCGAGACGCCCGGCCTCGGAGACCGGATCTACGACGACCAGCAGTTCCACCAGCAGTTCCTCGACCTCGCGGTCGAGCCGAAGGTGGAGCTGGTCAAAGAGGAGCGCACCGCCCCCAACCAGGTCGACGCCATCACCGGCGCCACCATCTCGTCGACGGCGGTGGTCAAGATCGTCAACTCCGGCAACCAGGAGTGGCTGGCACGGCTGCCGAAGGCGGACGCCGTGCCGCCGCTGGAGGCCGAGGGCAAGCAACCGCCGGTGCCGACCCCCAAGGGCGGCCCGATTCCGGGAGGCAAGCAGTGAGCCCATCCGGTTCCAAATCCGATCAGGCTCCGGGAACGGATCCCGGCCAGGCCTACGCCGAGTTCGTCAAGGGCTTGTGGAAGGAGAACCCGGTCTTCGTCCAGGTGCTGGGCATGTGCCCGAGCCTGGCGGTGACCAACACGGCGGTCAACGGCCTCGCCATGGGCGGGGCGACGCTCTTCGTCCTGGTCATGTCGAGCCTGATGATCTCGAGCCTCCGCAAGCTGATCCCCAAGGCGGTGCGCATCTCGACCTACATCATTGTGATCGCGACCTTCGTGACGGTGGCCGACTACACCCTCCAGGCGCTCTCGCCCGGGGTGCACCGGGAGCTGGGCGCGTTCATCCCGCTGATCGTGGTCAACTGCATCATCCTCGGCCGCGCCGAGGCGTTCGCGGCCAAGAACCGCGTGACCCTGGCGGTGGCCGACGCCCTGGGAATGGGTGGCGGGTTCGCCTTGGCGCTCCTGGTCCTGGGCGGCCTCCGGGAGATTCTGGGCAAGGGGTCGATCTTCGGGATCTCGCTCTTCGGCCCGAGCTATGAGCCCTGGGTGATCATGATCCTGCCGCCGGGCGGGTTCCTGATGCTGGGGACGATCCTCCTGGTCTTCTCCTGGGTGGCCAAGGCGCGGCGGCGGGCGGCCGAGCGGGCGGAGGAGGAGGCAGCCTGATGTCGAACTTGGCGTGGATCTTCATCTCGGCGCTGCTGGTCAACAACTTTACGCTGTCGTACTTCCTCGGGCTGTGCCCGTTCTTCGGGGTCTCGAGCCGCCTCCAGACGGCGTTCCGGCTGGGGCTCGCCAACATTTTCGTGATGGTGATCACGTCGATCGCGGCGTGGGCGCTCAACACGTTTGTGCTGGTCTACGCGCCGTACCTGCGCCTGATCAGCTTCATCGTGGTGATCGCCTCGACGGTGCAGTTTGTGGAGATGGTGATCCGGAAGCTTTCGCCGGCGCTGTTCCGGGCGCTGGGGATTTACCTGCCGCTGATCACGACGAACTGCGCGATCCTGGCGCTGGCGCTGTTCCAGACGAGTCGGGCGTACGGCTTCGTGGAGGGGCTGGTGTTCGCGGTGGGGGCCGGCGGCGGTCTGACGTTGGCGCTGGTGTTGATGGCGGGCCTGCGGGAGGAGGCGGAGCTGTCGGATATCCCGTCGATGCTCCGGGGGACGGCCATGAGCCTCTTGATCGCGGGGATTCTCTCGATGGCGTTCATGGGGTTCGCCGGGTTGTTCTCGGCGGCGTCGTGAGGGTGGGGAAGGGGCGAGCGCGATGATCACGGACCTGGTCTCGATCGCCGTTGTGCCGTTGTTGTGTGTCGGCTGGGTGCTCTTCCAACGCTGGATCGCCCACATGGACGCCGAGCTCCCCGGGATCAAGCGAAGTTGCTCGGGCTGTCCGGTGGACGGGGCGAAGGGCGCGAGCTGCGGGACGGGGGCCTGCGCGGCGCCGGTGGTGAAACCGGGGCGTTCGTAGCTCGCTTCTGAGCAGGGCGGGTGCCCTCCGGGCCGGGGTTGCCTACGATCCGGGCCGGGCCGGGGCGTCCGTCCCTCCGGGACGGCGGGGATCCGAAAGACTCCCACGGCCCGTCCCCGCCTCGCATGGCCTCGCGCCGGCCCGATCGTCGCCCTCCCACCGCCGACGTGGATGCGCGGGCCCTGAGCCCTACGGGACGGACGCCCCGGCCCGGTCCTCGATGAGCGAGCCCGGCGGACTTCTTCGTGGGGGGCTCGAACCGTCCGCCCGGCCTGCGACGGAGGATGCCAGCCGTCCCTATCGGGATCCGGCAGGGGAGACGAGCCACTTCCGAAGGAATGGGGTGTTATACTTGTGCCACGAAAGGTATAACGCCCAGGGAGCGAAGATGACAACCGACACCGCCACCGCACGAGTCTCCTCCAAGGGTTGGATCGTCATCCCGGCACCTATGCGCCGCCGGTACCACATCGAGCCCGGCCAGGAGATCCGGATCGTCGACTACGGAGGCGTGCTCAGCCTGGTGCCGGCGGTTCGTGATCCCGTGGGGCAAGGCCGGGGGCTTCTCGCTGGGGGAGGCTCATTGACGCGGGTTCTCCTGGAGGAGCGGCGCCGTGAGCGGGAGCGCGAAGATCACTGAGCGTCACGTCCTGGACTCGTTCGCGCTCCTGGCCTACCTGGGGGAGGAGCCGGGCGCGGCGGCGGTCGAGGCCATCCTGGCTGCGTGTGCTCGGGGAGAGGCCGAGAGCTGGTTGTCGATCGTCAACTTCGGTGAGCTGCTGTACATCACGGAGCGGGAGCGCGGAGTCCAGGCGGCCCAGAAGGCTGTGGCCCTTGTCGACCAGCTTCCCATCCGGGTCGCGGGCGCCGACCGGGAGCGCACGTTCGCGGCTGCGCACGTCAAGGCGAACCGCGCGGTCTCCTACGCCGACGCCTTCGCGGTGGCACTCACCGAGGAGCTCGGCGGCCGGGTCGTGACCGGGGATCCGGAGTTCGAGAAGGTCGAGGACCTGGTGCGCGTCCACTGGCTCGACAGAGGGTGAGAGCTGGGCATGCTCATGAGCTCATGAGCAAGCAGGTACCACCCACCTGGCGCGCAGACTCCTAGCCTGAACTATTCATGATCCGGCTACTGCGAGCCGCAATCGCACGCAATCTCGGGGCGTGCTCGGTCTCGCGCCGCCTCACCTCGTCCTCGGGGATCGGCCAGCCGTGGAGGGTGGCGGCGAGCCCGATGAGGGCGTGCGGCCGTCTACTTCGTTCCCGCTCCTCGACGATGGCTCGGCATCGCCTGCGTCGCGGTGCCTCGTATCCGACCCCACGGCGCTCGCAACGCGACTGCGCGTTTCTGCCGCGCAGACTCCTAGCTTCCGGTGCTCGGACGAGGACGCCGCCTCCTCCTCGTCGATGATGCGGATCCACGCCATGAGCCGATCCTACTCGCTCGGGTTCGAGGCCGATCCTGTCAGCCGGCCGTGCTTCGCTCCCTCCGCTTCACCGACAGCACCTTCTCGACCTCGGCGACCACCTCGCCGGCCTGGTCCTTGACCCCGACGGTGAAGCGGGGCTCGGCCTTGCCCTCGGTGTCGGCCTGGCGGCGGATCGCCTCGATCTCCTCGTCCGGGATGTGGAAGCGGGCGGTGACCGTCGAGCGGCCGGGGCGGCGGAAGCGGATCGAGGCGGCCTTGTCCCACACCTGGTAGCCGGGGCCGAGGGCCTCGATGAGGATGAGCATGAAGAAGGGGTCGCACATGGAGTAGAGCGACCCGCCGAAGTGGGTGCCGACGTAGTTGCGGTTGTAGAAGCGGAGCTTCATCCGGACCTCGTAGGTGCGGAGGTCCTTCGCCGTCCGGGCCTGGATGCCGGCACCCAGGTAGGGCGGGTAGAGCCGCAGAAGTCGAACGAGCCAGCGCCGGATCACGGTGCCGGACGATACCCCGAGAGGGCTCGGGTGCTCATGGCACCCCCAGCGCCAGGTTGGGATCGATCTCGACCGTGAGCTTGGCGCCGCTCCCCACGGAGAAGCCGCTCGTCAGGACGACGCGGGTGCCGGCGCGGAGGACGACGGCCGCCGGGCCCGTGACGGCGAAGCCCGATCCGGCGGTGATGGTGTGGCAGGCCTCGAAGGTCGTCGTCCCGGTCGCGTTCACGGTCGTGGGGGGCGGCAGGACGAGGTCGAGCGTGTCCGTGCACTGCGCCACCACCTGAATCTGCTTGACCGCCGAGTTACAGCCGCCCGTGTTGCACACCTCCAAGCGGATTGCCGGTGTTCCGGCCGCCGCGAAGACCCAGAGCGGGTTCTGGTCGGTGCTGTCGATCGCGGCCGGGTCGCCGGTGTAATCGAAGTCCCAGCTCCAGGATGTCGGGTTGCCGGCGGAGGCGTCCAGGAACTGAACCTGCTCGCCGACGATGACCGGGGCGCCGCCGGTGGCCGTGGCCAGAGAGATTCTCCGCGGAGGGCTCTTGGCCGCCGCGGCGGCAGCCAGAGTCAGCACCGCCGCGAGGGCGAGAGCAGCGGGGCGTCGGATCATCGGATCATCGGATCATCGGATCATGGGAGGCGTAGGCTCCGAGGTGCAAACCAAGGGAAGAGACATGGCAATTCTACAATGTGTGGCTCTCGAGCACCAGGGCCCGCGCTCTCTTCCCGCCGTTCTCCAGGCCCCTGCGAGAACCCCCTCGAGGCCGTGGACTCCGTCGATCGCGCGACTTGTATACTTAGCAACAAAAGGCTCGCAGGAATCCGACTGACCCGCGGCTCCTCTCGGTGGCCGCACAGCACGCGCTCTCCGGGTCCGGCCGCCGACGCGTCTCCGGCTCAACCTAGAGAGGCGAAGGAGCCGCCGCCATGAAGTTCCACGGACTTTCCGACGCGCAGGTACCCCAGGATCTCGACCAGCTCCGGCGCCTGCTGATTCGCGCCGGGCAGCTCGAGCACGTCCTGCTCTGCGCCTACCTGTTCACCGGGTACTCCCTCAAGCAGGACCCTTCCGAGGGGGGCGTCGAGCCGGGCGAGCAGCTCACGGCCACCCAGGCGTGGCGGAGCATGGTCCTCGGAGTCGCCGTCCAGGAGATGCTGCACCTCGCCCTCGCCTCGAACCTGCTGACGGCCATCGGCGGCCGGCCGACCTTCAGCCGCCGGGCCCTGCCGCCGGAGGAGAGCCGGGAGGATGCTGGGGATGGACCTCGACCTCGAGTTCCCGATCTCCCCGCGCCAGATGAGCCGCGCCTTCGGCTACCCGCGGGACAGCGGCGCCTGGCTCGGCCTGTGGCCCTTCGCCGACGAGGACCGCCAGGCGCTCGCCATCGAGCGCTTCGTCTGGTTCGAGTCTTACGAGGAGGATCCGGGGATGAGCTTCCCGGGCCCGCCCTGGGGTGCCGAGCCGGAGGTCGCCGGCGACAACCCGTACCTGGCGGGCCTCGAGGAGATGGAGATCAGCACCCTGGTCGACCTCTACAAGGCCATCGCGGCGGGCTTCGTGAACCTGAACGAGAAGCTCGGCCCCAAGGGCCTCTTCTGCGGCGATCCCCACCGCCAGATCACCGAACAGGAGGTGACCGGCCTGTTCAACTTCCCGCCGGCCACCGTGGTGCGCGACGGCCAGACCCTCCCGGCCCCTCTGCTGATCACCGCCCACGACGTGACGACGGCCCTGATGGCGGTCAACACCATCATCATGCAGGGTGAAGGCGACACGGAGAACTGGCAGGAGTTCCTCCACGAGCTGGACCCGGAGGCGGCCAAGACCTTCCCCACGATCAACTCGTCGCCCCACCACAAGACCTTCCTCGAGGTGCTCGACGGCACGCCGGCGACCCAGACGACCGCGCGGATCCCCGGCTACCGCGAGCTGGCGAAGAAGTACCCGAAGTTCAACCCGGTGCGCGACGTGCCGGAGAACCCCCTGTCGCGGGACACCTGCCGTGGCAACCCGGTGTGCGAGCGCCACGTCCATGTGCTCCACGGCTTCACCGGCCAGCTCGCGGGCTTCTTCGACGCCTTCTACAACACCCTGATCGACATCCTGGCCCTGGGCTACACCTACGACTCGGACTCGGGCGACCTGGGCGTCCAGGGCTATGAGAAGGCGACCCTGATCCAGGCCTCGGTGCGGGCCATGGACTACCTCATGGCGCCGCTGGGCAACGCCCTCAGCCAGATGGGCGCCGGACCGGGCTTCATCGATTTCGAGCACCACGCCACCTGGCAGGCCGTGGAGTCGAGCCTCGAGCAGCTCGCCCGGCGGGCGAAAGAGCTGGGCACGCTGGCCCCCGACCTCGAGCTCTGGCTGACGCCGTCCTTCCTCGCAGTGCCGCCCGCCGGCCACGCCTACCCGCGAGCCACGCTCCGGGACCTCCTCTCCAACATGCTCGCTCCCGACCTCTTCTTCATGTCGGACCGGCTCCGGCGCGTGCGCGGCCACAAGCCGCCGGTGGACGCCCGCGGCGAGCTCTACGAGCAGCACGTTTGCCAGGGCTTGAACGCCTGCAAGGGCCAGGACATCACGGGGCGGGCGGCGCGCGCCGGCGAGGGCCTGTGCGCCACCGCCGACCCGCACGTGTGCTCCGGCCAGAACCACTGCAAGGCGCAGGGAGGCTGCGGCTTCTCGCCGGACAGCACGGAGTCGGCCCGCGAGGATCGCCAGAACCACCCGGGCTTCAACTGCGAGCCAGGTCTTCTGGAGCCGGACCCGAAAGCCTTCCCGGACCAGATCTACTTCGTGAGCAACCCGGACGGCGACTCGGCCTGCGGCAGCCCGATCCTGCCGAGCCTCGAAAACACCTATGGCGAAAACACCGAGCCGGGAGTGAATCGCGGCGGCGACTCCGCGGTCTATGGCAAGGCGAAGGGATACGTCTGGGACTTCGCCCGACTCCTCTTCGAGAGGAAGCACGCCGGGCTCGACCCCGGTCCGTTCCGCGGCGAGGACGGCCGGGGAATCGGGCGCTACCGATGAGCGCCCCGAGTCGGTCGGAGACGCCGCGGCTCGGGCACCCCAATCTGGGGTTCGGCGTGGGGCTCCGGAGCGTCCACTTCGAGCACATCCTGGAGCACTGGCCGAAGGTCGACTGGTTCGAGGCGATCAGCGAGAACTTCCTCGACTCGCGGGGCCGCCCGCGCTACGTCCTCGACCGGGTGGCCGAGCGCTACCCGGTGGTCCTCCACGGCGTCTCGCTCTCCATCGGCAGCACCGATCCCCTGGACCGCGACTACCTGGCGAAGCTCCGCCGCCTGGCGGGCGAGGTGGGCGCGGCCTGGGTGTCGGACCATCTCTGCTGGACGGGGGTCCTCGGCCGGAACACTCACGACCTGCTGCCGCTCCCCCTCGACGAGGCGAGCCTCGCCCACGTCGTGGAGCGGGTGAAGATCGTCCAGGACGTCCTGGAGCGGCCGCTGGTGCTCGAGAACCCATCGAGCTACGTGACCTTCACGGAGAACACCCTCGAGGAGTGGGAGTTTCTGGCGCGGATGGCGGAGGCGGCGGACTGTGGGCTGCTCCTGGACGTGAACAACGTCTACGTGTCGGGCTTCAACCACGGCTTCGATCCGGAGCGCTACATCCGCTCGCTGCCTCTCGAGCGCGTGGTGCAGTTCCACCTGGCCGGCCACACCGACTGCGGCACGCACCTGATCGACACCCACGACGGACGGGTGGTGGACGCGGTCTGGCGTCTCTACCGCCTAGCCTGGGAGCTCACCGGCGGGGTCTCGACCCTGCTCGAGTGGGACGCACGGATCCCGCCGTTCGAGGAGCTGCACGCGGAGGTGCTGCGGGCCGAGCGGTTCGTTGCCGAGGGGTGGGAGGGGATGGCACCGGAGGGGGCGCCCGAGGGGGCCGAGCCGCAGGCGGAGACGGAAGCCGGCGTGTTCCATCCGCTGCACGTGGTGGCGCCGGAGGTGCGATGAGCGACCGACCGGCGAAGCTCGCGACGCTCCAGTCGTGGATGCAGGCGGTGGTGACGGAGCCGGGCGGCGCGCAGGCCGGGGTGGCGGGGGAGCAGGCGCGCCGGCATCTGGAGGTGACTCCGGAGGGGGTGGAGGCGGTCGTGACTCCGTCCCACTCGCTCTCGGGGCTCGAGCGGCTGGCGATCTACAACCGGGCCTACCGGGCGCGGCTGCTGGAGTGCTTCCGGGTGGAGTTTCCGTGCCTGCGCCACGCGCTGGGCGACGAGCTGTTCACCCTGTTCGTGGGGGAGTACCTGGAGGCACACCCGCCCCGGGGGTACACGCTGGGGCGCCTGGGAGCGGAGCTCGCGACGTTTCTCGAATGGACGCGGCCGGACGCGGCAGCGCCGGCCGAGGCGCGGGAGGGCTGGGCGAGCTTCCTTGTGGACCTGGCGACCCTCGAGCGGACTTACCTGGAGGTGTACGACGGGGAGGGGAGCGAGGGGGAGGCGCTGCTGAGCCCGGAGGACCTCCTGGGGATGCCGCCGCCAGCGCTCCGGGCGCTGCGGTTGCGGCCGGTTCGGGGGCTACGGGTCCTGGGGCTTCGCTCGGCGGTGGACGAGTACTTCTTCGCCGTACGCCGGGGGGAGACGGAGGAGGTGCCCTTGCCGCCGGCCGGGGAGGTGGCGCTGGCGGTGTTCCGCCGGGAGTACGTGGTGCGGCTGCTCAGGCTGTCGGAGGCGGAGGCGGCTCTGCTGGTCGGCCTTTCGGAGGGAAAGGCGGTGCAGGAACCTCTCGCGGCTGGGGAGCCGGGGTGGTCGGAGGGAGAAGCGCGGCGCGCGATTCTTCAC
Source organism: uncultured Acidobacteriota bacterium (assembly GCA_963739795.1). GTDB lineage: Bacteria > Acidobacteriota > Thermoanaerobaculia > Multivoradales > DATKCC01 > CAVUBL01. The sequence goes on from CAVUBL010000021.1 coordinate 252,252, forward strand.
TGGGCGGAGGAGGGGATCTTCTTGCGGTCGGCGCCGGGCTGAGGGGTCCGCAGCGGCGGTCTCGGCGCCGGGCTAGACTCGGACCCGGGATGGAACCGACCTTCTTCCCGACACCCGCCGACTTCCGGCGCTGGCTCGAGGAGAACCTCGATGAGTGTGAGCTGTGGGTGGGCTCCTCCTCGGATCACTCGGTCTCCGGCCCGGCCTCCCGCTCCTCTTCCACGACTCGCACCAGCGGCCGTGGTGCCCGGTGGACGGTGAGCTCGAAGACGTCGGGGCGAGCATAGTGTCCGGCCACGTCGAGCTGGAACCGGGGGCCGCGGAGACTCGCGGGGTCGATCTCCGCCACCAGGATCTCCTCGCGCTCCTGGACCGGTCCGGCCAGGAACTTCCCGTCGGGATCCACGATCGCGCTGTCACCGGGATTGATCCACTCGAGCGACGGAGGCAGGAACTCCTCCTTGAAGGCCAGACGATCCGGAAGATCGCTCCGCCTCATCGCGCTGCAGCACCCGATCACCACGCAACGCCCCTCCTTGGCGATGTGGCGCAGGGTCGAGAGCCAGGGCTCGCCGCGGTCCCAGGTGGGCGCCGCGTAGAGCTCGACTCCCCACGCGTAGAGGGCGTAGCGGGCGAGCGGCATGTAGTTCTCCCAGCAAAGGAGGCCGCCGACGCGGCCGAAGGGCAGCTGGTGGACCCCGAGCGTGCTGCCGTCGCCCTGCCCCCAGACCATGCGCTCGCCGACGGTGGGCACGAGCTTGCGATGGGTTCCGAGGACGCGGCCTTCGCCGTCGATGTAGAGGAGCGAGTTGTAGAGCGTGGTGCCGCTGGCTTCCGAGTTCAGCTCGTTGATCCCGATCGCCACCGCCACGTTCGCCTCCCGGGCGGCCGCCGCGAGCCGCTCGGTCGCCTCGCTCGGGACGCTGACCGAGTTCTCGAGCAGCTCGGCGTAGAGCTCGCGCAGCACCGGCGTCTTTCCCGCCGGAACGAACCAGACCCAGAGCGGGTAGCCGGGGACGAACGCCTCCGGGAAGACGGCGAGCCGAGCGCCCGCGGCCCCCGCCTCGGCGATCAGCCGGCAGGCCTTGTCGATCGTCGCGTCGCGGTCGAGAAACACCGGCGCGGCTTGGACGGCGGCGACCTTGAACGGCTCCAGGGTGCTGGCGGGCATCGAGACCTCCTCGGGTTGCGGCCCGCTCGGAAGGAACGGGGGGAGATTCTACCGGGAGGGAAAGGCCCGCTCCTGCGCAAGGTGTGAAAGGTGGCTGGCACCTTCCCGCCCCTGGCGCAAGGTGGCTGGCACCTTCCCGCCTTCCCGGTGAAAGGTGGCCGGCACCTTCCCGCCCTCTCACATCGCGAGCTCACTCGCCCTGGGGCGGGCGCACGGCCGCCGTCGCGATCCCGCGGAGCATCCCCGCGAACACCCACTGATGGAACGGATACAGCGCGTACCAGTAGAGCCGCCCGGGCAGCCCGACCGGATCGAAGAGGGCGGTTTGCCGAATCGTCGACGACGAGTCGTCGCCGGAGACCTCGAACTCCAGCCAGGCCCGCCCGGGCAGCTTCATCTCGGCGGCGAGGCGCAGGTGGCGGTCGGGCTCGAACGCTTCGACCCGCCAGAAGTCGACCGGATCGCCGACGCGCAGGGTCTCGGGGTCGCGGCGCCCGCGGCGCATCCCCACGCCCCCCACGAGCAAGTCGAGGAAGCCGCGGAGCCGCCACAAGCCGTTCCAGGCGTACCAACCCGTCTGGCCGCCGATCCGCTGAATGGGTTCGAAAGCCAGGGCGGGCGGTGCCGCGATCCGCGTCGTTCGCGAGTCGATGAGGCGCGCCTTGAACTGCACGTCGGACCAGGAGGGCGTCGGCCCGGAGGACGAGAGGGCATCCGACCAGCGCGTCGCCGCGATCTCCTGGTCCTCCTTGGCGAGTGCGTGGCGAATGGCGGCTTCGATACCCATCGGCCGGACGTCGAAGATCTCCAACGCGGCGTCGTCGCGCACGACCGTCGGGTGGACGATGCTCTCGATCAGCTTCCGGCCGACGCGCGCGTAGAGGGGCGTGACCAGTCCCAGCCACAGGCTCGAGAGATAGGGAGTCAGCACCGGCACCGGGATCATGCGCAGGCGCACTCCGCGGCAGCGTGCGTAGACCCGCATGATGTCGGCGTAGGACACCCGGTCCGCACCGCCGATCTCGTAGACGGCGGAGCCGGCGATCGGCAAGGCGAGGGCCGCCGTGAGGTACTCGATGAGGTCTTCGATGGCGATCGGCTGCGCGGCCATCGAGGTCCACTTCGGCGTGATCATGAGGGGCAATCGCTCCACCAGCGAGCGGATCATCTCGAACGACAGACTTCCGGAGCCGATGACGATGGAGGCCCGGAGCTCGATCGTGGGCACCCCGGACTCGCGCAAGATCCGTCCCACTTCCTGGCGGCTGCGTAGGTGCGGCGAGAGGCTCTCCTCGTCGGGCCCCAAGCCCCCGAGGTAGACGATGCGCTCGACACCCGCCGCCTTCGCCGTCTCGGCGAAGTTGCGGGCCGCCTGCCGGTCGTCCTCCTCGAAGGACCCCTTCGAGCCCATCGAGTGGACCAGGTAGTAGGCGACGTCGACTCCTTCGAGCGCAGGCCGGAGGCTCTCGCGATCGAGAACGTCTCCTGGGACGACTTGCGTCGAGGCGGCCACCCGGGGCGCGAGGAAGTCGGGCCGTCGGGCCAGACAGCGCACGCGGTACCCCCGCTGCTCGAGCACCTGCAGCAAGCGCCCGCCGATGTAGCCCGTCGCACCGGTCAGGAGGATGAGTGGGGACTCGGAGGGGTCGTTCGTCATCGGAAGGGCTTCAGTCGGTGTGCGTGCATCAGGGATCGGTCCTGGGTGAAGGGCAGCTTCCCATCTCACCAGAGTCTACCGGCCGGAGGGCGTTGTCATCGCGGGCCTCCCCCCCGATGCCGGGCAGGGAGGGGGGTGTTTGTCCGGTCGCCGCCTCGGAGCCCCAGGGTTTGCTGGGCGAACCCGCGGGCTGGGATGAGAAGTGGCCGGGACCTTTTCGAAAGACAAGGGATTCGTGGATTAGATCAATAGGTTTCGCGACATCCGCGCCACCACCGACCTGATACACTTTATACACTCGAAAACCCCTTAGCTCGTGACCAGCTTGTACCCCCTCGGACCCAAGTCGCCGACAAGGAGCCTGCATGCCAACCAAACTGACCCGTGATCTGTACCCCGCTCGCTGGACACCCCGTGGCGCGACCTCGACTGCGGCACGTCCCAGAGCGCAAGGCCGTACACCCGCCACGGGCAGTCATGCCGCCGAGAAAGCCTGTACGAGAATCGTCACGCGCCTCGCGCTCACGCTCCTGGCCGCGTGCTTTCCCCTCGCCGCGGGCGCGACGACCCTCTACGACAGTATCCCCGGCCCGCTTCCTCCGAATGTGGTGAGCCTGGGCTACCAGGCGACTCAGACCTCCGAGTTCGGTGATCTCATCGAGTTCGCCGGTACACTCCAAGTGCTGAAGCACGTGACGCTGGTGATGAGCGATTGGGCCCTGGCCTCGGACTACCCGACGTTCCCCGGCTCCACCGGTCCGACGTGGAGCCATCCGCTCACGCTCAACCTCTACAACGTGGACAACAGCGGAGCCAACCCGGTTCCGGGCACGCTGATCGCCACCCGGACGCAGATGGTCGCCATCCCGTGGCGGCCACCGGCAGACCCGACGTGTCCCGGCGGAACAGGGTGGCGCGCCAGCGATGGGAACTGTTACAGCGGGCTGGCGTTCACGGTAACGTTCGATTTTACCGGAACCTCCGTGCCGAGCCAGGTCATCTACGGCTTGGCATTCAACACGCAAACCTGGGGGTATTCCCCGATCGGAACGCCGGGGCCGTACGTATCGCTGAATTTCGGTCTGAGCGACCAGCCGCCCACGGTGGGGAGCAATCCGTTCCCGGATACCGCGTACTGGAACACGCAGACGAGTGGTTATTATGCGGACGGTGGCGCGGGAGGCGTGAGGATCTTCCGCAGGGATACCAACTGGACCCCCTACAGTGGAGCGATCTCCTTCGAGTCGCAGGCAGTGACCGAGGTGCCCACGCTCTCGCCGCTCGCCCTCTCGGTACTCGCCGCCACCCTGGCCCTGTTTGCGATCATGATGTTGCGAGCAAGAGGCGGGAAGCTCGCCGGGTGAAGGGTTGCCCGCACTGTCTCTAGCGGCCTGCCTCAGAACTGGCTGGCACTCCCCAGGAGCGGCATCCCGTTGCTTCACCGCTGGCCGGGTGGCGGCGACTACGCGGGCCTGGTGGTGGGCGGCGACGGGGTGTTTCATCCGGTGTGGGCGGACAGCCGCGGCGACGCGTGGCGCATCCGGACCGCCCGCATCGAGCTCGGTTTCCAGGGCGCATCGCGTGTGCCAAGTGGGCGACGCCGTTTCACTCTGACTCGGGTCCGGCGCTTCTCTCGTCGAGCGCGGAAAGATCCACGCCGGCCTCCTGGGCGGCGCTGTAGCCGCGGTCTGCCTCCTCCTCGTCGCCAACTTGCCGGGCGGCGACGGCGAGGATGGCCAGGCCGTCGGGGTCCTCCACGTCGTTGTGGAAGGCTCTGTGGCGAACCTGGTCGTAGGCCGCCTGGTAGTCCCCACGGCGGAGGGCGGCCCGCGCTCTGAGCACTTTCAGATCCTCACGGATCCAGGCCGGATCGTTCCGGTCGAGGAGCCGCTCGGCGCGGTCGAGAAACTCCACGGCCTCCTGGTCGTGGTCCCGGTCCAGGGAGAGCCGGCTGAGACGGAGGAGGATCCGAACGTCCAGGCGGCGGGCGATCGTCTCGCGGGCCCCGGCATCGGCCTCCTCATCGCGCGCCGCGCCGGCGTAGGTTTCGGCGTCGAGAGCCTCTCGGTAGGTCGCTTCGGCGCCGTCCAGGTCGCCCTCGGCGGCGAGGTCCAGGCCGCGGTAGTACAGGGTCTGCTTCGGCCGCTGCCGCTGGTTGAAGAAGAGGCCGAAGACTTCGTGATCGGGATCGAAGAGGACCTCCACTGGCTCGGAAGGCATCGCGAAGTGAAATCGGGTCTCCCGTCCCTGGAGCAGGGTATGGCCCTGGAGAGTCACCCGGCCCCCGCCGTCCGCCTTCTCGAGGACAATCCGGACCGGTACCACGAGCCGGGAGTCGTCCATCTTCATCTGCAGGACCGCCTCGCGGGCGATGTCGAAGCCGCCGCCCGGCCGGCGGACCACGCGGTACGTGTACCGGTACGGCGCCTGCTGGCGGGCCACGCCGGTGACCGTCCAGCCGCCGTCGTGCGCCTTCTCGAAGCTGTAGTCGTAATAGACCTCCGGCAGCCCGGTGCTGTAGATGAACTCTCGCGCGAACGGGTCCAGGTCGACGGCGCCGCCCGAGGCCTTCTCGACCAGCGCCAGGAAGGTCTCCGTCGAGATCGGGCGGAAGTCGGCGGCGCGCGTGATGGCGCCGAGGATCTTGGTGAACCGCTCCTCCCCGAACAGCCGCGCGATCATGTCGAGGACCACCGCACCCTTGCGGTAGACGATCGCTTCATAGGCTTCGGGCCACCGGCTTGAGCTCAGGCGTTCGCCCAGGACCACCGGGCCGAGGGACTCGATCGCCCGCCCGTCCTCCGTGGTGCTGGTCAGCGCGCTGATCCAGCCGGAGGTCGGCCCCCGCCAGGGCTTCTTCTCGAGGCGATTACGGGCGAAGAGGAGGGCGGAGTAGTTGGCCATCGCCTCGCTGATCCACTGGTCCCGGTAGCCCGCCCAGCCGACCCTGTGGCCCCACCACTGGTGGGCGAGCTCGTGGGCGATGACCACCCGGCGGTCTTCGAGCAGCGAGCTGGCGAAGCCCAGGTCTCCCACCATGACGCTCGACAGGGTCATGAAACCGAGGAGGGACTGGGAGTAGGTGCGCGGGGAGGTGACCACGGTCAGATGGTCGAGCGGGTACGGGCCGAAGATCTCCTGGAAGTAGTCGAGAGCCTCGGTGATCGTCTGGAGGATCTCCTTGCGCCAGCTCCTGACCAGGGGAGAGGAGAGGAAGTCGATGTAGAGATCGACCTTCACGTTCCCGGCCTGGACGGTGGTGCGATCGAAGCTCGCGATCTCGAAGCTGTAGCCCAAGGTCGGGTACTCGAGGACGCGCCGTTGCCACCTCATGCCGCCCTCCTTGCCGCCGTCCAGCCGCCGCCCCGGGGCGACCAGGTCGAGCTGGTCGGGCCAATGGAGCGTCACGTCGTAGGTGGCGCGGTCGAGGAGTCCCGTGTGGGGGTACCAGCCGAGAGTGTCGCGCAGGACGAAGCTCTTGGTGTCGAGCTTCTCCGTCGGGTTGCCCTCGTAGTCCAGCTCGACCACCACCGGCTGGCCGAGCGGTGCCGGCTCGGCGAGGAGCACGGTCACCGCTCCGGGTGAGGGGACGAAGACGAGATCCCGTCCGGTGGAGTCCCGGGCGGCGGTGACCGTGAGGTCCGGGCGGACGGTGAACGGGACGCTCCGGCGCTCCCCGCTCTGCGGATCGAGAGTGACCCGGCAACGCCCGTCGAGCAGGAGCTTGTGGCCCTTCAGGCTGGTTTCGATCTCGTACTTGGAAGGCTCGAAGGGTCCGTGGCCCGGCGCCCCGTGGACCGTCGACATCCAGGTCTGCCACTCACCCAAGTCCTCCAGCTCCAGCCCGATCATCCGCCCGCGGCGGCGCTGCCGGTCGAGCTCCCGCTCCAGCTTGCGCCGCTCCTTGCCCTCCGCCTCGAGCGGCACGAACTGCCCCAGAATCACCTGCTCCTCCTCGTCCGGATCGATGCGAAAGAGAAACTCTCCCAGCTTTTCGCTCCGGAGCTGCCCGACGAAGAGCTCGTCGTAGCCAGGTTCGCCGAGGGCGTCTAGGAGGATCGACGCCTCGACCGCCAGGTGCCGGCGCGTGGCCCCGTCCTTCCAGGAGGCGAAGAGCTCCCGCGCGCGGCGGACGGTCTCGGCGTCGAGCGCCTCCACGACCGGGCGGTCGAGGAGGGCGGCGACCGCCCGGTCGTCGCCCACCACCAGCACCGCCTCGGTGATCGCCTCGTTCAGTCGCCTCCCGCCGGTGTAGAGCTCGAGCTGCCCGGCTTCGATGTCGTCCGGCGGCTCGATCTGAAGGCGCGCCCTGCCGAGAAAGACCAGCTCCTCCACCGAGCCGCCGACCTCGGTGCTCGGGATGAGAGCTCCGCTTACGAGCAGCAGCCGGCCCGGCCCCGCATCCAGCTCGACTCCCTCGACGTGCACCGCGTGCGCGGGATCGAGGGTCGTCCCGCGAATCTCCGCGAGCAGCACCTCGGGCGTGCCGGCGGGGGCGGCCAAGGACGGAGCCGCGATCAGAGTGGGAGCCGGGAGGAAGAGCGCGGCGAGCGCAACCGCGGATCGGACCAGGGCCTGAGGGACGATTCGACGACACGGCAAGACGGCATCCTCCTCGAAGCAGATCACGCCTTTCCGGGACGCGACATCATTCTTCGGGAACGGGCACTCTTCAGAATACAGTGGAAATCTCCACGCGAAATCTTTCGCCTGCCCTCCCGAAGCTACCGGCACCCGGGCTGAAAGGTTGGTTGCCTCCGCCGTCGGGCAGGGGCCGAGCGCGAGGTCGACGCCTTGCGGGGAGACCGTCTGACGTTCGAGCCAGGCAGGCCAGTCGACGTCCCCCGGCGCCGGCGCGACGCCTGCGGGTCGTTTCAGAGCTTCTCGCTTCACGCCCTCAACCTATCCTTGGTCGGCCTTTGTCGGCGTGGAGCGGACCGGTCCGGAGATCGCCTCGACGCTCACTCAGGCGGCACGCGGATCGACCTCCCGCGCGATCTTGTCCGCCGAAGCGATCTCGGCGAGGCGCAGGTCGTAGGCGACTTGAAGTGACAGCCAGCTCTCGGCGTCGCCGCCGAAGTAGCGCGCGAGGCGCATCGCCGTGTCGGGCGTCACGCCGCGGCGCTCGCGTACGATGTCGTTGATGCGCGGCGCCGGCACGCGCAGGGCCAAGGCCAGGGCGTGCGCGCTCATACCGAGCGGCGCCAGAAACTCCTCGCGCAGGATCTCGCCGGGGTGGATCGGCCGCATTCCGTTCTTCGTCATCGTCTTCGGACCCTAGCCTGGACTATTCATGAGCCACCTGCTACGAGCCGCAATCGCACGCGATCTCAGGGCGTGCTCGCTCTTCGCTCCTCAACGTACTGTCCAGTACGCCTGCGTCTCTCATCGCTACGTGCGCCCTGATCTCACACACACTTGCGGCTCTCGCTACGCCGTCTCGTGAATAGTCCAGGCTAGTGAGAGCCCACGATCTCCACGTCGGAAGCCTCTCCGTCCGACCAACGGAAGCAGACCCGCCAGCGGTCGTTGATCCGGATGCTGCGCTGACCTGTGCGCTTCCCACGTAGCGCTTCGAGCCGGTTTCCTGGAGGGGAGCGCAGGAAATCGAGCGTACGCGCCGCGTGGAGCATCGCCAGCTTCCTCTCCGCCTGCCCCCGGATCGCCAGCCACTTCCGCGGACACCTGCCGGCAAAGAGTGCCTCGGTGCCTCGATCGCGGAAGCTCCGGATCACGGCTGTATCCTAGAATGTTTAACGGTTGACGTCAAACGATATTGAGTCAATGATCGCGAAGATGTGCCGGGCAGAGAGCTTGACAAAGTCTATAATTAGACGTAGACTATTTCCGTGCTCTACGCCCCGGCAGATCTCCTTCGTCGACACGGCCTCCAGGTCACTGCGCAACGTCTGGCGGTGCTGACCGCGGTGTCGGCAAGTCCGCACTGCACAGCGGACGAAGTCGCCGAGGCCGTCCGCGCGGAGATCGGCTCCATCTCCCGTCAGGCGGTCTACAACGCCCTCGGCCTCCTGGCCGAGAGGGGCATGATCCGCCGGATCCAGCCCGCCGGGTCGCCAGCGCGCTATGAAGATCGAGTCCGTGACAACCATCACCACCTGATCTGTCGCGGCTGCGGCCGAGTGGTCGACGTCGACTGCGCGGTCGGCGCGGCGCCCTGCCTCGCCCCCACCGACGACGCGGGGTACGAGATCGACGAGGCCGAGGTGGTGTATTGGGGCCGCTGCCCGGACTGTCTCGCGAAAGCCGAACAGTCGATCCGAGACTGAAGACCTGAGACGGGACAGACCCCGTCCATCCTGCTAGTGACGAACGCCGCGGGCCCGGCCCGGCGAACGAACCACAGCCGAGTAGGCAACGAGAAGGAGAACGACATGTCGGACGAGACGAACAACTGCCCGGTGGTTCATGAAGGCCACGCCTCTGACACCGATCGCGGTCGGCGCGCGCGGACCAACCGCGACTGGTGGCCGAACCAGCTCAACCTCAAGATCCTCCATCAAAACTCCTCTCTGACGAATCCGATGGGCGAGGGCTTCGACTACGCGAAGGAGTTCGAGAGCCTCGACCTGGCGGCGGTCAAGAAGGACCTCTACGAGCTGATGACGACCTCGCAGGACTGGTGGCCGGCGGACTGGGGGCACTACGGAGGGCTGTTCATCCGCATGGCGTGGCACAGCGCCGGCACCTACCGGATCAGCGATGGCCGCGGCGGCGCCGCTACCGGCAACCAGCGCTTCGCGCCTCTCAACAGTTGGCCCGACAACGCCAACCTCGACAAGGCGCGCCGGTTGCTCTGGCCGATCAAGCAGAAGTACGGCCGCAAGATCTCTTGGGCCGACCTCATGATCCTGGCCGGCAACTGCGCCCTCGAGTCGATGGGATTGAAGACGTTCGGCTTCGGCGGCGGACGCGAGGACATCTGGGAGCCGGAGGAGGACATCGACTGGGGGGCAGAGACCGACTGGCTGGGCGACGAGCGCTACAGCGGCGACCGCGAGCTCGCGACCACCTACGGCGCCGTGCAGATGGGCCTGATCTACGTCAACCCGGAAGGGCCGAACGGCAATCCCGATCCGGTCGCCTCGGGGCGGGACGTGCGCGAGACGTTCGCGCGCATGGCGATGAACGACGAGGAGACCGTGGCGCTCGCCGCCGGCGGCCACACCTTCGGCAAGTGCCATGGAGCGGCTCCCTCCGATCAGTACCTCGGCCGCGAGCCCGAAGGCGCGCCGATCGAAGAGCAGGGCCTGGGCTGGAAGAACAGCTTCGGCAGCGGCAAGGGGGACGACACGATCACCAGCGGAATCGAAGGCGCGTGGACGCCGAACCCCACCCAGTGGGACAGCGGCTACTTCGACATGCTCTTCGGCTACGAGTGGGAGCTGGTGAAGAGCCCCGCCGGTGCCTGGCAGTGGGTGGCGAAGGACGTCGCCGAAAAGGACATGGTGCCGGACCCGCACGATCCGTCCAAGAAGCATCCGCCGATGATGACTACGGCGGATATGTCGCTGCGCATGGACCCGAGCTTCGAGCCGATCTCGCGCCACTTCCACGAGCACCCGGACGAGCTCGCCGATGCCTTCGCCCGGGCCTGGTTCAAGCTCACCCACCGCGACATGGGGCCGATCTCGCGGTATCTCGGACCGGAGGTCCCCAAGGAGGAACTGATCTGGCAGGACCCCGTTCCGGCGGTCGACCACGAGCTGATCGGAGCAGGCGACATCGCCGAGCTCAAGCGCCAGATCCTCGATTCGGGGCTGTCGATCCCGGAGCTGGTCTCGACCGCCTGGGCGTCGGCGTCGACCTTCCGCGGCTCGGACAGGCGCGGCGGGGCGAACGGCGCGCGCATCTGCCTGGCGCCGCAGAAGGACTGGGAGGTCAATCAGCCGGAGCAGTTGGCGAAGGTGCTCGCCAAGCTCGAAGGGATCCAGCGGAAGTTCAACGGGGCCCAGTCCGGTAAATCCGGCGACAAGAAGGTCTCGCTGGCCGACCTGATCGTCCTCGGCGGCTCGGCCGCCGTCGAGCAGGCGGCGAAGAACGCCGGCCAGGACGTCGAGGTTCCCTTCTCACCGGGGCGCACGGACGCCTCGCAGGAGCAGACCGACGCCCACTCCTTCGCCCCGCTCGAGCCTCGAGCGGACGGCTTCCGGAACTACGTGAGCCACGCTGAGGGCAACGGGCATGCCGCGGTGGCGGAACACCTGCTGGTGGACCGGGCACAGCTACTGACCCTGACCGCTCCCGAGATGACGGTGCTCGTCGGCGGCCTGCGCGTCCTCGGCGCCAACGCCGGGGAATCCGAGCACGGCGTCTTCACCGACCGCCCCGGAACGCTGACCAACGACTTCTTCCTCAACCTGCTCGACATGGGCACGGAGTGGACGAAGTCGAGCGACGGAGATGGCGAGGGCGTCTACGAAGGGCGCGATCGCGCGTCGGGCGAGCTCAAGTGGACCGGAACGCGTGCGGACCTGGTCTTCGGCTCGAGCTCGCAGCTTCGAGCGATCGCCGAGGTCTACGGCGCCGACGACGCGCACGAGAAGTTCGTGCACGAGTTCGTCGACGCCTGGGCGAAGGTCATGAACCTCGATCGCTTCGACCTGGCCTGATGGCGAGGGGCGGGGCTCCCGGCGCACTCAGGGGCCGGGGGCTCCGCCTGGCGTCGCCCGCCCCCTGCCCTCGGACTCCTGGCCTCACTGCAAAGAGGGTGACACCTCGCCCGGGGGGAATCCACGGTGTCGTGGAGCTTGACCGGAACCGCCCGCTCGGGTAGTCTTACTTGGGTCTTACTCTCGAGGAAGGAACCCATGCTCACCACGCGCCTCTCGACGAAAGGCCAACTCATCCTCCCGAAGGAGGTGAGGGATCGGCACGGCTGGCGCCCGGGGACCGAGCTCGAGGTGGAGGACCTCGGGGAGTCGGTCGTCATCCGCGCGGTGGCTCAGGTTCCGGACACGCGCCTGGAGGATCTGGTGGGTTGCGCCGGCTACTCGGGGCCGGCCAAGACGCTGGAGGAGATGGAAGAGGCGGTCGCCCGCGGGGCGAGGGAGCGCGGGTGACGGCGCTCGATACGAATGTGCTGGTTCGGCTGGTTACGGCGGACGATCCGGCGCAGGCGGAGCGTGCGGCGGAGGTCTTTCGCTCGGGCCGCTTGTGGGTCGCGAAGACGGTGCTCGTGGAGACGGAGTGGGTGCTGCGGTATAGCTACGGTCTGGATCCGGAGTCGATCTACGGCACGTTTCGAAAACTGTTGGGCTACGGGCCACTGGAGGTGGAGGATCGGGTGGCGGTGCTCCGGGCGCTCGAGTGGTTCGAGGCGGGGATGGACTGGGCCGATGCGTTGCACCTGGCGTCGTCGGGGGCTGCGGAGCGGTTCGTGACGTTCGATCGCGGTCTCGTGGCGGGGGCCGGGGATCTGGGGACGGCTCCCCGGGCTGAGCTGCTCTGAGGATGTAATGAGTCTGCGGGGTTGTAACAGATCTCATGGCTACCGGTCGCCTGACGGTCGAACTCGAAGCCGAGGAACTTGAGCTTCTGGACGACTTGCCGAAATCGGTAGCCGGCGAGCCGGCCCATCAGGCACCGACGATCAGAGGGTAGTCGAAGGCGTCGGCCGTCGGGCGGAGAACAGGAGCCTCGTTGCGCTCTGCGCGAGCCTCGAGGATCTTCTTGGCCACGTCCCGGGCGATCTCGAGGGTCTCGGTGATCGTTCGGACTTGCGCCACCAAGCCCTGGATGTCCTCTGAAGTGGCCAGATAGACGCCTTCGGGAAGCTTTTCGATGTGAAGGCTGAGCACGCGTTCCATGGGCTATTCCCCTCAACTGCGAGAGTACCAGGGGCAGCGAGGGTCCGGGAAGCCTGCCTCGACTTCCTGAGAGCCAGACCGCGGCGTGCAGGTCGCCAGGCGGCCAGGCTCGGTGCCTTCGCCGACGGGCAGGGGCCGGGGGCTCCGCCCGGTCGTCGGCTCCTGAGCCCGCACTCGGCGGGGGTGCACTGCGGCCGGTGGCGGGGGACCGGGCCTCCAGGTGCCTTTCGACCGCCGAGAGCCTGTCCGGGGCTCTGAGGCTTGCGGTCGTCGGCGGCGAGCTCCGGCCGCCTCGCCTCGCGGTCACCGTCGCCACGACCGGCCTCGGCCGAGCGGGCGCATCCGCCGATCACCGGCTCGGAGCCCCCGGCCCCTGCCCTGCCACCTCGGACTGCACGGGGTCTGCGAAGTGGCACTTCTTCGGCCAGTTCTTGGAGAGGATTGGAGAGTTGTCATGAGTACCTTGAGCGTGAGACTGCCGAAGTCGCTGCATGAGCAGATTCGTGAGCTGGCGAAGCGGGAGGGGATCTCGATCAACCAGTTTATCGCGACCGCCGCCGCGGAGAAGCTCTCGGCGCTGCTGACCGAGGAGTACCTGGAGAGGCGGGCGAAGCGGGGCAGCCGGGAGAAGTTCGAGCGTGCACTTTCGCAGCTTCCGGATGTGGAGCCGGAGGAGCGGGATCGGTTGCGGTAGTCCGGTCGGTAGCCTTCGCCGCCAGGTGCCCTTCGACCGCCGTGGTCTGAAAAGTGGGTGGCACCCTTCCGCACGCCCGCCACATCGAGGCCCTGATCCGGTAGGGAGGCAGGCGGCTTCCGGCCCTGGGGTCCGCCCCCCCGGGGCCGAGCTCGAGCAGCGCCAGGACCTCGTGGATCGCATCCAGCACGAAGTCGGCGAGCACCCCCTGGTCGCCGAGCTCCGCGCCCTACGCCGTCTTGCAGCGGCCGGAGGAGACTTGGCGCCTTCTTCCGGCTCTACGGATCACTGACGCGTGCCTGGACTCCAGTCGTCAGTTGGGTTGGCGGAAGGGGTTCTCCACACGGATGCCGTCGTAGTCCTCACCGTCCGAGAGATCCTCGGACAGGACGACATCGCAACCGGCGGAACGAGCCGCCTCCAAGATGGCTGCGTCCCAATAGGAGATCTTCCACCGGTTGCGGGTAACGAAAGCCGCCTTGAGGATGGGGAGCGTGAGCTCCTGCACCGTGTACCGACAGTAAGACTCGATCAGGCGAACCGCCTGGTCGTGGCGAAGGCGTCCGGTTCGATTCTCGCGAGTCGCCTGCACGTAGAACTCCTGGAGCACCTGGACGGAGAGCGCAAGGTCCCGCCGGCGGAGGATCCTCTTCGCGATGGCAGCCTTGCTCTGCTCGTCCGGCGCTCTCGAGGCCTCGTAAAGCAGGACGTTGGTGTCAACGAAGTCCACGCTCGTGCACCTCGTCACGACTCAGGCGGTCCCCAGCGCGGAAATCCTCAATCTCCGCCAATACTTCCTCTTCCTGCGAGACCAACCGCTCGAACTCCGCGTCCGCCTTGTCGAGTGAGGAGAGGAACTCGGCCACGAGTGCGCTCACCGATCGGCCCTGCTCCGCGGCCTTGACTCGCGCTTTACGGTAGACCTCGTCGGGAACGGAAAGAGTCAGGTTACGCATGGCGCCAGGCTAGCACAGTTTCACAGGAACTGTGGGGCACAGCGCCCACATGCTTGCCGATGGCCAGCGGCTCGCAACGTCGCAGCAAGCCACTTCCGAGGAGGAGAAGCCCCAACCACCACCAGACGCCGAAGGACCGGGGCGGCGGGCTCCCGCTTCCGCGGGGCGTCACGGACCGCACGCCCGACGCCCTCCAGGAGTCCGGCGCCGCCGAAGTGCGGGCCGTGCCGAGGCGACCGCCTTGCGCTCCGAAGTCCAACCAGCGCTCGCCGTCCCCGAGGAGCGGGAGCCCGCCGCCCCGGCCTCTCTCCGATCCTCTCAGCCGTCTCGGGCCTCTGCTCGTTGGAGAAAGCGACATTGCGCGTCCGCCTCACGTAGCATGGAGCCAGAAGGAGGTCTCATGCGAACGCTACGACTCGCCGCCCTCGCGGCCCTGCTGGCCGTGCCCCTTGCCGCCGCCCAGCCACCCGCTCCGGTCCCCGCTCGGCCCACGGCCCAGCCCGCGGCCGCCCCGCCCCCCGCCCCGATCCCCGAGCAGCTCGCCCACCTCAACGCCACCCTCGAGCACATCTCCCAGCTCCTGGAGCGCCAGCTCGACGGCCAGAAGCTCGATCTCCTGCTCCGACGGGTCGAGATCGGCAACCGCCGGGTGACCGCCCTCGAGCAGGAGCTCGAGCGCGCCGAGGGCGAAAAGCGGAGCGTGGAAGACGGGCGCTACCGGCTACAGTTCCAGATCCAGGCCATGAGGAGGCAGCTGGACGTCTTGCCCTCGGACCCGCACGACACCAACCAGAGCGACCTCGAGGCCGGAATCCAGAACGCGACCAACGAGCTCAGGCTCTCGGACCTCCGGATCCAGCAAGCCACCCAGCGGGTCCTCGACCTCCAGAACGAGCTCGACGGCCAGAAGCACGACCTCCAGGGCCTCAAGGACCTGCTCGACCGCCAGCTCCAGGGCCAGTGAGCCTAGCGAGACCGGTGGGCGCGCCGAAACCGGCGAGCCGGGCCGGTCCCCCGGGCAGGGTAGGGGACCGGCACCGGCCCGCCGGGTGATGATCCGGCCTCCCCGGTTAGGCGAGGAGGCCGGCGCCGGCTCCTGGCTTCACCCTTCCATCACTTGCCCCCGGAGGTACGTCGCCTCGTCGAGCAGCCCCTGGGCCTCCTCCGGCGTCAGGATCCCGGCCTGGACGAAGGCCGCGACCTGGTTGAGGAAGGCTCCCAGCGTGCCCGCCGCGGCGTTCGGGTTGCCTTGCCGTAGCTGCGCGATCGCCGCCGCCAGCTTCGCTGTCAGCGCAGTGCCCTGGCCGGTGTTCAGCACCCCGGCGCTCACCAGCGCCTCCACGTCGTCCATGAGCAGCTCGATCTGATCGGCGAGCGGCCTGGGGGCGAGGAAGACCGCCGTCGTCCGCGCCGGCACGGTGAAGGTACCGTTTGCCGGATCGTAGGCGCTCAGGCGGACGATCGGATCGGTCGAGGCCTCCTGCACCGGGTGCAGCTCCATCTCGGCGCCGGCGAGCGCCGGCACGGCGAACGCCTCCGCCGTCGTCCGGGCGTTGAACAGCACCTCGATCCGCTCCACGTGCCTGTCGATCGTCCCCGCCGTGTCGGCGAGGTCCATGACCACCAGTCCGGGCACCTGCGCCGGCCCGGTGTTGCGGAACGCGAGATGCGCCGTCACCGCGGTGTCGGTCCGGAGGCGGAAGAGCGGCGAGCTCTTGCGGATCTCCAGCACCTCCCGGAAGTGATCGAAGGCGCGCTCCCGATCCGCCTTCGCCGGCGCCAGGGCCGGGTTCGCCAGGAGCGGCTGCTGGATCGGCCAGCTCGAGAGGTTCTTGTCCGCCACCGGCAGGCCGTGGCCCCAGTCGCTCGTGTCCAGGCTCCAGTCGATCTGGTTGAACCAGTCGCCGGAGTTGTAGCTGTCCCGGTCCATGGACTTCGAGCGCAGGATGTCCTGGCCGGCGTGGAAGAACGGGATCCCCTGGGCCAGGCCCACCAGGTCCGCGCCCAGGTTCTGGATGCGCACCCGGTCGGCCATGGAGGTCGCCACCGGCGCCTTGAGCTGGGTCGTATCGAAGAGGGTCTCGTTGTCGTGGGCGGCGATGTAGGTGATCTGCTCCTGCGGGTCGGCGGTGTAGCCCGCCGGCTGGCCGGCGTAGTCCACCTGCCAGGACTGGACCAGGTCGCCGGCGGCGTCCACGAACGAGTAGTCCGCCAGGCCGCCGGCCAGGCCCACGCGGACCCAGTCGGAGCGGTGGAGCAGCTCGGCCAGCTCGTCGCCGCCGAAGGTGCCGTTCGAGTCGTAGTAGAGGCCGTTGATGAACCCCTGCTCGGTGATCGGGTTGAACGGGCCGCCGCCTCGCACCGCGTCGCGGAGGCGATCGGAGAAGGTGCCGATCCCGGTGCCCGCCATGTTGAATTGCGTGGCGTTGACCCCGCGGGCGTTGTTCGCCACCTCGCCGAAGTTCCAGCCCTCGCCGTAGAGGTAGACGCCTGAGCCGTCCACGCCGTCGGCCTCCGGCGTCAGGGCGTCGAGGTCCGCGCGCAGCTTCAGGAGATTCGACTTCATGTGGTGGCCCATGAGGTCGAAGCGGAAGCCGTCGATCTTGTAGGCCTTGGCCCAGGTGACGACCGAGTCGATCAGGAGCTTCTCCATCATGGCGTGCTCGGAAGCCGTGTTCGGGCAGCACGAGCTGGTCTCGAGGGCGCCGGTCAGGCTCAGGCGGTGGTAATAGCCGGGGACGATCCGGTCGAGGACCGCCTTGGCGTTCTGCCCGGCGGCGTTGGTGTGGTTGTAGACCACGTCCATCACCACCCGCAGGCCCGCCTGGTTGAGCCCCTGGACCGCCTCCCGCAGCTCCAGCGTCCGCTCCGGCCCGTCCGGGTCGGTGGCGTAGCTGCCCTCAGGCACCGTCCAGTGCCACGGGTCGTAGCCCCAGTTGAAACCGTCCTGGTCCGCGATGGCGGCGATCAGTGCCTGGGGCTGGTCGGAGTCCGGCGGATAGGAGGCGAGGAGGGCGGGGTCCACCGTCTCCTGGTCCGCCCGGTCCTCGGGCACGGTGGTGAAGTCGAAGGCCGGCAGGAGGTGGACGTGGGTCAGGCCCGAAGCCGCCAGGGCCGCCAGGTGCTCCATGCCCGCGGAGCCGGGGACGGCGAAGGCCCGGAAGGTCCCGCGCCAGGCGGCCGGCACCGTGTCGTCGGCGATCGAGAAGTCGCGCACGTGGAGCTCGTAGATGGCGATGTCCTCGGGGGCCGCCAGCGGCGGCTTGGCGAGGGAGCTCCAGCCGGGCGGCTCGAGTTCGGGATCGGAGAGATCGACGATCTGGCTCCGCTGGCTGTCCTTGGAGAGGCTCAGCGAGTACGGGTCGGTGACCAGGTTGTGCTCCACCTGGTGGGCCGAGGGGGCGTAGACCTCCACCTCGTAGAGGTAGAACTTGCGGTTCCAGCTCGCGTCGCCGGTCACGCTCCAGACGCCGGTGGCCGGATCCTCGCTCATGGCGACCGCGGCCGACGGGGTCGCCGGGTCGGAGTCGGCGAACAAGTGGAGGGTCACCGAGCGCGCGGTGGGCGCCCAGAGCGCGAGGGTCGGCACGCCGCCGCTCCAGACGACGCCCAGATCGCCGTCATAGGTGTAGAGGTCGTCGAGGACGCCGGGGATCTGGACCGACGTGGCGTCGAGCGGGGTGCCAGCCGTTTCAGAGACCGAGAGGGCGAGCTGGTCCTGGAGGATGTCCGGGACGAGCGCGAGGTCCGCTGGGTCGAGCTTCAGAGCGTGGTAGCCGGCGAGCTGCGGGAACTTCGCCAGCACCGCGGCCGGCAGGCCCGCCGGATCGTAGGTGAGCGGCAGGCTTGAGCCGCCCGTGACGCCGGTCGCGTCGAGGGCCAGGTCGCCGTTCGGGTCGTAGTGCAGGGCGAAGGTGTCGCCCGGGCCGCCGGCGTTCCAGGCGAAGGTGTCCGTCGTCACCCAGTGGGCCTTGGCCTGGTCGAGGTTGCCCACCGGGCCGCCGGGTCCGGTGCCGACGGAGAGCACGTGGCTCGCGCCGTCGTAGGTGAAGAAGACCTCGGCGCAGGCGGTGGGCACGGTGAAGGGGATGTTGGGGCCGTTCTGGACGCCGCCCTCGCCGTAGTTCACGTCCCAGCTCTCGCCGATCGCCACCTTGGCCTCGTAGCTGCCCGCCGGCAGGCGGGCGGAGAAGGCGTAGGTGCCGTCACCGTCCGGGTCCTGGAGCCAGGAGCGCAGGCACCCCGGGTCCCAGTCGCCGGCGCAGCCGAGCTCGCTCTGGAAGCTGCCCGGCGCGACGGCGATCGTCGAGCCGACGCTGTCGGTCACCCAGTGGGTCTCGTGGGGGTAGTAGAACTTGACGTCGGTGGGCGCGGGGAGCGTGAGGCCGATGTTGGCGCCGTTCTGGGTGGCGTTCGCGCCGTAGTTCACGTCCCAGGAGTCGTCGAGGGCCGCCTTGTACTCCCAGGCGCCCGCCGGGACGGGGAAGACCCCTTGCCAGACGCCGTCCTCGGCGTCGTAGGCCAGGTGAGTGAGGGCGCAGTCGGGCTGCCAGTCGCCGGGGCAACCCACCTCGCTCTGGAAGCTGCCGGGGATCGTCACGCTCGACGGCTGGGCCGGGGCCGGCGCCGGGGCGACGGTGAGGATCTTGGTGGCCCCAGTCGAAGGAGAAGAGCATCGCCTGGCAGTCGGCCGGCACGGTGAACGGGACGTTGGCGCCGTTCTGGACGCCGCCGGCGCCGTAGTTCACGTCCCAGCTCTCGCCGATCGCCACCTTCGCCTCGTAGCTCCCGGCCGGCAGGGCGCGAGTGGTGAAGGTGAAGACGCCGTCGCCGTCGGGGTCCTGGAGCCAGGAGCGCAGGCACCCGGGATCCCAGTCGCCGGCGCAGCCGAGCTCGCTCTGGAAGCTGCCGGGGGCGACGGCGATGGTCGAGCCGACGTCGTCGGTCACCCAGTGGGTCGCGGTGGAGTAGTAGAACTTGACGGCGGTGGGGTCGGCCAGGGCCAGGGGGATGTTGGCGCCGTTGAGGGTGGCGTGGGCGCCGTAGCTCACGGTCCAGGAGTCGTCGAGGGCGGCCTTGTACTCCCAGGCGCCGGCCGGAATGGAGAAGACGGCCTGCCAGACGGCGTCCTCGGCGTCGTAGACGAGGTGGGTGAGGGCGCAGTCGGGCTGCCAGTCACCGGGGCAGCCGAGCTCGTCCTGGAAGCTGCCGGGGATCGTCACGCTCCCCGGCTCGCCTGGGGCGGGCGGCGTGGCGGCGCGGGCCCCGGCCGGAGCGAGGGCGCTCGCCAGCAGCAGCGCGGCCGCGAGGGTGAGCAGGGTGAGAATGGGGACGCGGTGGGCGGAGCGAGCACTCCGAGAAACCATGACGGCCTCCTGGGAGTGCGAAGGGGGGTGTCGCCGCTCGGGGGAGGCTCGACGGCGTCGAGTCTCAGGATGCCACCGAATGCGCGACGACGCGCCGCCCCGGCGGGCGGGACGGAGGCTCTGACCGTGGGCGGGGCGGCTAGATCGTGAGTCAGCCTGCTTGCAGGCGAGGCCCGAGCCAAAGGACGACCACGATCATCGCTTCGATGACGAACACGTACGCCAGGAGGGTGAGCAAGAACCAGGTCCAGTAGCTACGTTGGCTCTGAGCGACACGCTCTCCCACGATTTCCTTGACCTTGTCCGCGGAGAGACGCTGTTCGAACCGCTTCCGGCGGGCGGCGAACTGCTTGACGAGCGCCCTGTAGCTCTGGAACTGTTGGCTCATGTTGTAGCCGAGGGGGAAGAGCACGAGGTACACCAAGTAGGTCGCGACCCCGATCCACAGAATGAACCGCCCGGCTCCCCCCTTGACCAGCGCCGCGATGAACGATCCGATCAGCGCCGCCACAGCCGCGAGCGCGGTTTCCGAGAGGCTCTTGATCATGGCGGAGGTGCGATCCGAAAACGCCTGGACCGTGGAGGAGACCTCGTCCTCGAGGGCCTGCACTTGCTGGAGGAACTCTTTGACCTCGCCGTCGAGGAAGAACTTCCACTCCGCCTTGACCGCGACAAACATCGTCTCCACTCCGGCGACGAGCGACCGATAAGCCACTTGAGGATCGTCGGAGGATTCGAGCTCCCTGGCAATCGTGTTCTGCACGACGCTCAGCCGCTCACCGCCGCGGTCCTTGGTGTACGCCCACTCGACGAGGGCCACCAGGGCCTTCGCGGCCGAGCCGCTCACGACCACGGCGGCGTCGCCGGCCTTGGGCAGGGCGAGGCGGACCTCGCGGCCCTTCCCTGCGAAGGCCGCGATGGGCTTGTCGCCGGAAAGCCAGCTTCGATCGGCCAGGAACAAGATGCTGAGGTTCGCGGTCTGGACCCTCAGCGGGCGGGCGACGGGGTCGTCGTCGGGGGCGTCCCCCTGCACCGAGAGATGAAGAGGGGTCAGGTGATCGGTCCAGGGGTAGTTCCAGTTGACCCGGGTTTCGCGCCACCGGGAAAGCGCCTCGGGAGTCAGGGGAGGTACTGGCTCGGGCGTCGGCTCCGGGTGCGGGTCCTGTTCGGCGCTCTGAAACGCCTGCCACGCCGCGCGCAGCCGGTTCGAGAGAGGGCTCACGGGGGGCTCCCGGCGCCGGGAGCCGGCGGTGCAGCGGGCCGGTCGTCGCCGCCGAGACCAAGGCGCGCGAGCCCCGCCCTCGGGTCGCCTCCCACGACCGCCAGCAAGGGGCCGGCCAGGAAGTGAGGCCAGGCCGGAACGAAGACCACGAGCCGCCGGGGGTCCTTCTCGTCCCACCAGCTCTCCAGGCTCTCGAAGTCCCCGCTAAGGAGCTTGCCGAACGCTCCCGGGCGGAAGACGAGCGCCGGCCGCACATCGAATGGAAGGTTCTCCAGCTGGGCTTCGAGGAGCTTTCTCTTGTTGAGCCGAAGAATGAGACGCAGAGGGAAGTCGGAAAGCTCCGCCTCATCGTCGATCGTCTTTCCGAGCTCCTCGAGGAAAGAGTCGATCTTCGCGCGGGTGAGTCCCGACTGGAGAAAGAGATCGGCTCCTACCTCGACCTTGGACCCGTCGTCTCCCGAGCCCAGGGCGGCGCCGTAGGCCTCTACGAAGTCGAGGAGGCGCTGAGAGCAGGTGGTGAGCTTACCTGCCTCGATCCAGGTATCCGGAGGCGTGGTGATCGCGTCGAGCCCCTCGTCGTACCAGAGCGCCTCGTCCCATTTCTCGTCAGGGGCCTTCTTGAACGGCTGGAGGCAAGCGCCGAGCTTCTCGAGAGGCCCGGCAGGCGCCTTGAGGTCGAGAGCCATCAGGACCGCTTCTTCCACGTCTCGGTCCGGAGGGTCACCTCGTAGTACTCGCGGCCGCCGAACCATGCCGCCTTCTTCTTCGGAGAGCTCACCTCGAA
The DNA here is from genome assembly GCA_963739795.1 of uncultured Acidobacteriota bacterium. GTDB lineage: Bacteria > Acidobacteriota > Thermoanaerobaculia > Multivoradales > DATKCC01 > CAVUBL01. The sequence goes on from CAVUBL010000021.1 coordinate 273,929, forward strand.
CTGATGCTTCAGGAGATTCGGTGGAATCTCGACCCGGAGACCGAAGTCGCCGACGAAGACCCTCGTCCTCGCCTCCCAGCCATCGACCACCTCGGAGGAAATCGGGATCTGTCGGCTGGGAAAACGCCCGGGGCCCAGGGCTCTCGCCACGCGGTCCCGCGCCGGCTCGGAGACCTTCAACGCCGCGACCCAGGTGTCGAGGTCGACGCTCTTGCTGCTCTTCAGGCCATCGACGGCCCGGTCGAATCCCGCGGCCTCCTCCGGCTCGAGCTTCTTCTTCGCGACCTCCTGCTTGAGGACGTCCTTGAGCACCTGGAGCGTGGGCAGGAGCGCCCGTGTGGCTTCTTCGGAGCTCATCGCCTCGACCGCCCCGAGAAAGCGCTGGGAGAAGAACTGGGCGATCTGCGGCCCCTCGGGCGGCTTGACCTGCCGGTCGATGAGCAGCATGTCGTAATCGGCGGGCGGTTTCAGGGTCCGGATGAATGCCGCCTTCTGGAGCTTCTCGCCCTGGGTGGGCAACATCTGTTGCTCGACCTCGAAGGTGATAAGGAGCTGCCCGTCGACCTCGGCTCGCGTGGGACGCAAGGCGGTCGTAGGGTCGATCTTCATGATCGCCAGGAAAAGCTGCTCCGTCCCGTCGAGCTTGCCTTCGAAGGTGCAGACGGCCAGGTCACCGGCCGAAATCCGGGCGTCCTCCTTCATGATCCCGTGGAGACGGCGGGCGAGCTGCTGCGATCCGGCCACCAGATCGCCGCCGGAGAGGATGTCCTGACAACCCGAGGCCGGCTCTTCGGCCGGGTCTTCGAACTTCGCCGCCCGGGCGCCCCCGTCCGCGAGCGAAGCTCGGATGTGGCGCTCGAAGTACTGGAAGATCCGTGGGTCGCTCCCCGCGGGGATCGGCAGCTCGGAGAGCTCCGGATTGCCCTCCTTGGGCAGGATGTGGACGATCACTTCCGAGAGCGCGACGTCCTTGATCTCGCGCATCGAGGACTCACCTTTCTCGACCGGGGAGGAGAGAGCCTCAGTATAACATGCTCTCGAATTCGAAGTGTCGATATATTAGAAGAAGTCCGCAGGCAGCGGACGAAGCCGCTCAGCGCCACCGGCTCTTCGCCGGCTCGGGCTTCCGCTCCCGCACCGGCAGGGGCACGTTACACAGGCCGACCTTGCCCACCGGGTCGAGGAACCACTCCTCGCGGCGCCAGCGACGGGAGTCGATCCAGGCGCGGAAGGTGGCGGTGTCGGTGCGCAAGAGCTCGAGGTCGGCGCGCTCGGCCGGTTTCAGGTCGCTCCCCAGGCGGATCGAGCGGATCGGCACGTCCCGGGCCGGGTCGGTGTAAAAGCCCAGGTCCCCGGTGCCGCGGGGCAGGGTCGAGAGGACCTCCATCCCCTGGACCACCCGGCCGATGAGGGTGACGTTCCGGTCCAGGTGGCGCGGCGCGTGGCCGATTACCACGTAGACCTCCGAGCCGTTGCCCGAGTCCCGGGCCACGTCCCGGCCCACGCCCACCATGCCGTAGCAGTGGGTGAGCCACGTGCGTCCGGTCGCGGGGTCGCGGGCCACGGGGAAGCCCAGGGTGAAGCCGACCTCGGGGGCGTAGACGTCGCCGTCGGGCAGGGGTGTGAAGGGCAGGTTGGGGGCGATGGGACGGTCGAGCTCCGCCGGGATCTTCGCTTTCGCGTCCCCCAGGGAGCGGCGCTTGGCCTTGTCTTCGGCGTTCGGGTCGCCCCACTGGACCACGTAGTCGTCCTGGGAGCGCGTCACCGCCAGGCCGTCGAAGTAGTGCTGGCGGACGAGCTGCTCCACGTTGGCGACGGTCTTCGGGGCGAAGGCGGGGGCGAGCTCGATCACCACCCGGCCGCCGGGAAGCTCCACGTAGAGGCTGTTCGCCGGATCGAGGGGACGCCAGTCCGAGGGGCTCGCGGCGCCTAAGACCTCGGCGGAGGTCTTGCCCGGCGTGGCCTTCGGAGGCGGCGCGGGCGGGGCCGGGGCGTTCGCGGCGGAGGCTCCGGGGCTCCCGGCGAAGACGACCCCCGGGACCAGGGCCAGGACCAGGGCCAGGACCAGGGCGAAGCCGAGAGCGGGGAGTCGGAAGGGCAGGCGGCGGATCGGCGGCATGGTCGGCTCCAGGGTCGAGACGGCTCCCGAGTCTACCGCCGAGGCCCGCCCCGTCCCGCATCTTCGTTGTATCGCACCTTCGGAAGGAGAACCATGGAATCGGGGCCTGGCCGTTGCTCCCGGGTGCTCCCGCGCCGGCTCAGGGTGCCGTCCAGCCCGCCAAGGCCGAGCCCAATGCCCTGCCGGGCCTGATCCAGAAGCCGACGAACCAGTGCATCGAGATCACCGTCTGGGCCAAGAATCCGGACACGGGGGAGTGCCAGGAGTTCGCCAACCCGTGCTCGGTTCCCCAGGGCTGGACGATCTACTTCGATCCGACGACCTGCGCGAACGCCTGACGCGCTCCGGGGGGTCCGCACGCCTCGACGGCCTCGGCGTGCGGGCCTCTTTCGAGAGGTAGAGTGCCAGGACCATCTGGTGAATTGCGAAGCGAACGGCCTCGGAGGCCGTGCGCAGGAAGGGGGTCCCGGTGAAGCGAAAGCTCTATCTGCTCGGTCTGTTCCTGGTCTTCGCGGGCTTCTGGATCTGGGCGGCGGTGCGGCCGGTCTACCGCGAGGACTGGCTGCTCGAGAACTACCTGGTGTTCATTGGGGTGCCCCTGATCCTCCTTCTCGGGCGCTGGTTCCGGCTGTCGCTGATCTCCTACACACTGCTCACGGTGTTCATGGTCCTCCACGTGATCGGCTCCCACTACACCTACGCCGAGGTGCCGTTCGGCGACACCCTGCAGCACTGGATCGGGGCCCAGCGCAACATGTACGACCGGCTGGTGCACTTCTGCTTCGGGTTCCTGGTGGCCTACCCGGTCCGCGAGGTCTTCATCCGCATCTCCCGCGCCCGGGGCTTCTGGAACTACTACCTGCCCATCGAGCTCACCCTCGCCTTTTCGGCGATCTACGAGATCATCGAGTGGCTCGCGGCGGTGAGCTCGGGCTCCCAGGCAGGTCTCGCCTTCCTCGGTGCCCAGGGGGACATCTGGGACGCCCAGAAGGACATGCTGATGGCCGGGCTCGGGGCGGTGTTGGCGATGCTCGTCACCTTCACGGTGGCGGTGGTGGTCGAGCCGGACACCTGGGCCGCCGTCCGCGAGAGCTTGAAGATCCCCCAGGGCGACCGCCCCATCGGAGAGGACCAGATCGCCGACTGGTGGCGCCGGCGCCAGGGGCCGTAGGCGGGCGGGTGCCGGCCGCTACGCCGTCGAATCCGGCTCTCGCGCTCCCCGAAAGGCGCGCCGGAGCCCCCACCCGAATAGAAGGAGGCCCACCAGCGGGATCGTCGCCTCGAGAGAGATCATCAGGTAGGCCCAGTCGCCCAGGACATAGGGCCGCGGGCCGGTTTCGAAGACCCCTTGGGCGATGAAGGCCCAGGTGGTGTAGACGCCCGCGAGGACGAACGGAAACCCTGCGAAGAAGGCGAGCAGCAGGACGATCTCGAGCACCAGGTCGGCGGATTCGGAGCGCATCCCGTCACGCTCCGGTCCGCGGGGCGGCGGCGGCCGAGGCGAGGCCGTCCGGCAGGAGGGCTCCGGCGAGGCTTCGGGCCTCCTCGAGCTGGGCGGCGAGGACCGAGGCTCGCGAGAGGTCGGTGCGGGACAGGTCGGCGTGCCAGAAGCTCGCCCCGTCGAGGTGGGCGCCGGAAAGGTCCGCGCCCGCCAGGAACGCGTGGTGGAGGCAGGACCTCTCCATCCGCGCTCCCCGCAGGACGGTCAAGCGCAGGTTGGCGCCGCGGAGGTCCGCGGACCGAAGGTCGGCCTCTTCCAGGTTGGACTGAGCCAAGTTTGCCTCGGCCAGCGTAGCGCCCGAGAGATGGGCCGCTCGCAGCCCGAGGTTCGGGAGGTCAAGGCCAGAGAGGTCGGCGCTCCGGAGATCCGCCGATCCCAAGTCGAGGCCGGCTCCGAGGACGCCGGCCTCGCGGGCCCCCTCGATGAGGGCGCGCTTGCGGCCGGCGTCCAGCCCTCGCAACCCCGCGAGGATCGAGCCGCGGACGAGGCGCGCGGCGACTGCCGGCTCCGCGCGGTGGAGGGCGACGATCCGCTCCAGGCACTCTCGGGTTCCCGCCAGCAAGTGGTCGCAGGATTCGGCGAATCCTGCGACCCCGCGGCGTTCCGCCTTTCGGTCGAGGCGCGACAGGCCCCATACACCCACCGCCGCCAGCACCAGAAGAGCCGCGACGAGCCAGGCGAAGGCAAGTATCATGGCGTCCTGGTGGGGTGGCACGTAGAGCCGCAGGACCGGCACCATGCGGTCCAGGAAGACGAAGACCAGGAGGCCCCAGAGACCCACCAAGACGGCTGCGATCGAGAGTGCGAGGACGAGGAGTCGCGCCCAGAGCCTGCGCAGCTCGAAGTTCGACGGCGTCGGCGCCGGCTCGGCGTGGGGCACCTCGAAGCCCTCCGGCTCGAGGCCCGCTTCCCGGAGGAAGAGGCGAAAGCGGGTACGTCGCTCCGGGTCGAGATCGCCCACGGTTCGGGTCGCCGCGCCGTAGATCCTCGCGGCGCGGCCCGCGGCGTCCTCGCCGGAGCCCTCCACGCACTCGCGGACGAGCCACTGGAGGAGCGCCTCGCGGGCGGAGCCGGCATCGGCCTGCCGGAGATCTTCCAACTCGCGCGGCCTTGCCACCTTCAGGCGGATGAGGGCAGCAAGCGAGATGAGGAGGAAGCCGGGCGCGGAGCAGAACGCGACGCCGACCAACCAGAAGAGGTAGGGCGCTTGCCGCAGCAGGGCGGCGAGCAACGGCGGCGGGCCCTGGCCGGGCGGGAACGTCTGCGCGATGAATCTAAGGAGCGCGTCCGGCCCGTCGAGGAGCGGAGCGGAGAAGGCCAGGACGCCGAAGAGCACGAAGCCCAGGCCGGCGACGGCGAGCCCCAGGGCGAGCAGGTTGGCACGGCTCATCGGGCGGTCTCCGCTCTCCCCGAGGTCTCGAGAAAGGGCCAGGAGGCGAGGTGTCGGCCGCAGCTCGGGCAGCGCTGGCCGAGCACCAGACGCGCCGGCGTCGGCGTACCGCAGACCTCGCATGTCTGACGGTGAAACCCCAGCCACGCCGCGGCGGCACCCACCGAGGCGAAGCCCAACAGGAAGTAGACGAGCAGCGCGAGTGCCAGGAGGATGAGGCTGCTCAAGACGAAGAGGATGACGAAGCTCCGGTGAGGCGACTCTCCGCCGCGGGAGAGGAGCCTCAGGAGTTCCGGATCGTCCGCCTTGTCGAGAGTCACGCGAAGGGCCAGGGCGGGACTGTACAGAACGGCCATCAGGCACGCCGAGGCCCAGGTGAGAAGGGTCTGGCGCCGGCGGGGTGGCCGCGGGCCGCCGGCCGAACCGAGGACGAACCGGGCCATCGCGCGGCAGTAGACGAGCCACATCCAAGTCAGAAGCGTGAAGACGGCGAGCCAGGCCAGCTCGTAGAGCGGGTGGACCGGCACCAGCAGAAAGCTCGCCCGCGTCGCCAGCAGGCCGGCTTCGAGCCCGAGGGCGAAACGCAGGGCGGTGCGTCCCTGGCGCAGGTATCCCCAGTCTGCCTGCGAGCCGGTCGCCAGGTCGGCCACCGCCTCGCGCTGGACCTGCACTCCCAGGGTACTGGTCAACAAGAGGGCCAGGCTTCCCAAGGCTCCCAGGCCGATCCCCAGGAGCGCGAGCACGGCGGGCGGGCCGATGGCGAAGAAGAGAAGGGTCATCACGGAGCGCGCGACCCGGACGACATCGGAGAACATGGCACCTGCGTTCGCCAGGACCGTGGTCACGAGTAGCCCGGTGAGGAACGCGAGGGCGGGGGAGACTCGGAAGAGGGGATCGGCGTCGTCGAGGACCGCGAGCCGACGCGCCTGGGAGGGATGGTGGTAGGCGCCGAGGTCTCGGAGTGCCTCGAGTCCGCGCTCGAGGCGCGGGTGCCGGGCGAGGAAGCGGCGGGCGGACTTCCTGCGCTGCCACCATGGCAGGTGACTGGGCCGCAGGCGGAGGCGGGCACGGAGGGCTTCTCCTTCCCCCCAAGAGACCGCCCGCCAGTCGGCGTAGAACTCCCGGACCCTGACGAGCCCCAGCCAGATCCACCAGAGGGCGCCCAAGAGGGCGAAGCTCCGGACCGCCACCATGGCCAGCCGCGGGATTGCCTCGGCAGTGCCAGGAGCACTGTTGACGAAGGCTTCCCGGAGCCAGACGCCGAGCGCTAACAGGACGGTCGAGATTCCCATCGCACGCGTGATCTCCTGGCGACGGATGTCCTGGTTGGCGAAGTGGCCGAGCTCATGGTACGCGACGGGCCGGAGGGTTCGGTCCCAGGCGGCGTCGAGAAGCCCACGGGGGTAGGCGAGCGCGAGCTGCTCGCTGCCCGGTGTCCCGAAGGCAATTCCGGTGAAGTGGCCGGGTGTGTGGACGAGCTCGATCGAGGCCGGCAGGCCGGCCCTGGCGACAAGGGTGCGGAGCTCGGCCACCGCCCGCGGTGCCTCGTCCGGCTCCAGGGGGCGGGCTCGACGGGCCAGGCCGCGCCAGCGGGGGTGGAGCCGGTAGCTGATCGTGGCGGCGCCGGCCACCAGGAGGACCAAGATCAGCGAGAGACCCATTCGGGCCAGCCACTTCTCCAGCAGCTTGAGGGAAGGGCCGATCCGGCCAGGGTCAGAGATGTACTGGAGGTCCAGCGTCGTGAGGCCCTCCAGGCCGTCCGTCGCTTCGATCCCCCGGCTCAGGCCGTCCGGGAGGCGAGCCTCCTGAAGCTCCTTCTCGGTCACCTTGAGGCTCGGCGCTACGAGACCGGCCGCGCCCCAAGCGAACAGCACCATGGCCGTAATCAGCATCCAGTACCGGCCTCGCGTCTCGGTGGGGAGGCTGAACGGATCGAGGTCCCTGATCGGAGCGGCGTGCCCTCGTTCGCTCTTCATGGACGGTCTCCCCGGGTTTGTGCGTCGGTCCGGCCGCCGAAGCCGAAGAGGTCCCCGTCCTGAACGCGTAGGTAGAGCACGGGCGTGGCCCACTCGAAGCCTCCCCTACGTCGGTCGAGGTCGAGAATCGCTTGGCGCCCCTCCACCAGTGCCGCCTCCACCGGGTCGCCCTCGCCGAGTGCCTCGTAGAAGGCCTCGGCGAAGCGGACGGAGGCGTCGTCGGAAATCGGGAACTGCATGGCCAGCACCGCCGGGAATCCGGCCTGGATCAGGGCGGCGGCGGTACCCGAGAAGACGTCGAAACCCTCGCGGCGTGGCAGCCTGGCGGTATTGCAGGCGTTGAGGACGACGAGTCTGAGGTCATCGAGGCCGCAGAAGAGGGCCGAGAGCTCCTTTCCGCTCAGCGCATCGGAGTGATTGCCCGCCTCGGTGAGGAGAAGACGCCCCTCTCCCGAGGCCTCGTCGAACGTGCCGTGACCGATGAAGTGGAGGATGTGAGGGGAGACTCTACGCAGCTCGCGGCGCAGGACCATGCTCGTCGCCTCGGGGACGCCGACCACCTCGACGCCCGTGCGGCGCCGGAGAGTCTCGACGATCGCGATCAGCTCGTCCTGCGCCGCCACCGGCGGGGTACCGGCCGGCTGTGCCGAAGCCACCAGCACGCGCAGCTTGGGGTCCGGGGGAGCGAGGTGCGGGGCCTCCGGCATGGTGGTCTCGAGCTGGCGCACTACGGGAGTTGCGAGGTCGTGGCAGAGGAAGAGCCCGCGCCGTCGATCGAAGAGCAGCTCCCAAGGGCACGCGCACAGGGCGGGGTAGGTTGGGTCGAGGACGAGACGCAGCCGAAGGCCCTCTCCGTGTGCGCGGGCAGCCGCTGAGCTACGTTCATAGGCGTCTCGGACTCCGCCGGTGAACAAGGCGTCGAAGAGTTTTCCGCCGAATCTCGCCGGATCACGGCGGGCTTGGGCGTGGCCGGCGGCGTGCAGGGTCCGGATGGTGCCGCACGCGGAGCGCTCCAGCCCCTGAACGATCCAGGGCAGGTCCGCGATAGGGAATCGGGGCTCGAAGTCCGCCGGGGTGCCACCGCCGGTAGTGGGGAGGATCTCCGTCCGAAAGCCGCCGCCGCCATTCGGCTCGAAGCGGAGAGCGAGGTCGCGGAAGCGCGGCCGTTTGCGAGATGCCCGGCCTGGGGCAGGCTGAGAACTCTGCACGGTGGAGGCGAGAAGGGCCTCGTGGACGGCGCGGAGGAGCTCCGGCAGATCATCGGGGCGGAAGGAGATGCCGGTGAGTCGCAGGACGGCCCCGGCCTCCTCGAGCGAGAGAGCGAAGATGCTTGGATCCTCGGGGGATCCGCCGTTCTTCGCCCGAAGCGTGGAGGGAGCGATGTCGAGCCGTCGGGCCCACCCCCGGCCCAGCTCGCGGACGAGGTTGGCGAGGGCCTGGAGCACAAGCGGAGTCAGAGCGCAAACCACCAGCTCGGTACCACCGAACCCACCCGGACCATCGCCTGGCCCCGGCTCGATTCCCTCGCCGCGGGCGATCTGCTCCATGAGGGGTTCGATCAGATCGGCTGCTGCTGCCGCCTCGCCGGGCTGAACCCTATCTACGGCGTCGCGGATCAGGGCCTCGGCTGTCCGCCTCTGCTCCGGCTCAGACAGGAGCTCGGCGATCGAATCGGGCCGCGGTCCCTCCGTATCGGTCGATCTCATGAGTACGATCTCTTTCTCGGCCAGCCCGGGAGAGGGCCCCGAGGGAGGGAGCCCCCTCCGGGCGAGAACGCTCGGACGGCCTTCCCTCAGGCGCCTCGCAAGGATCAGACACTCGGGCGGGCATTTGGTTGAGACGCGATGCCGCCCAAGGGGGTGGGGCACCCCGGGAAGGGCCGATCGCCGTCCGGATCAGTCCTCGGACGAGGGTTGGTCCAGCGGCCGGCCGAGCTTGCCGTGCGGATCGAGGCGGGCGTAGAGGGCCGGCAGGACCCACAGCACGAGCGGCCCCGAGAGGACGAAGCCGCCGATCACTGCGATCGCCAGCGGCTGGAGGAGCTGCGACCCTTGGCCCAAGGCGAGGGCCAGGGGCGCCAGGGCGCAGGCGGTGGCGAGGATCGTCATGGCCACCGGCCGCAGGCGGCGCCTTGCGGCCACGGCCCACGCGTCGCGCACCGAGAGCCCTCGGGCCAGCTCGAGCCGGCCCTCGTGGATCACGAAGATCGCGTTCTCGCCCACGATCCCCACCATCATGATGGCGCCGACGAAGCTCGAGATATTGAGGGTCTTCCCGGTCACGAGGAGGGCTGCGAAGACTCCCGGCAGGACGCCCAGGGCGATGGCCGCGGTGAGGAGCGGCGCCCGCCAGTCGCCGAACTCGAAGAGCAGGATGACCGCCACCAGCAGCAGGCCCGCCAGCAGCACTCCGAGGAGGGCTTTGAACGACTGCTGCTGCTGGGCGTAGAGGCCTCCGTACTCGATGGACATGCCGGCGGGCAGGTGGAGCTTCCCGCGGAGGGTGCGCTGGATCTCGGCCACGGCGCTGCCCAGGCTGCGGCCGGTCAGTCGGGCGGTGACGCCGAGATAGGTCGCCAGGTCCTGGCGGTCGATCTCCGCTTCGGGAGGGCCGGTGGTCACCCTCGCCAGGTCGTCGAGGCGGGTGGCGGTGCCGTCGGAGCCCAGGATGCGCAGGTCGGGGAGCGCGCCGCGGTGGTCGCTGAACACCCGCACGTCGTAGACGCGCTCGCCGATCCGCAGGTCGCTCGCGACCGTCCCGACGAGCGCCGCCTCGACCTGTCCCTGGAGGTCGTCGGTGGTCAGGCCGTGGCGGGCCAGCTCGCTGCTCCGGGCCTGGAGATCCAGGGCGGGCCCGGCGATGGTGATGCCGTCGAAGACGTCCTCGATCCCCTGGATGCCGGAGACCAGGTCGGCGACCCGGCGCGCCGTCTTTTGGAGCTCCGCCTGGTCCTCGCCGAAGATCTTGACCTCGATGGGCTGGGGCACGCCGCCCGAGAGGTCGCCGATGTCGTCCTCGATGAGCTGTCCGAAATCGGTATGGATCGCCGGCTCGACCCGGGCGATGCCGGTGCGCAGGGCGTCGATCACCTCGTCCACCGGCCGCCTCTGGCTGCGCGGCTTGAGCAGGATCACGTAGTCGCCCCGGTTGGGCTCGGTGACGAAGAAGCCGAGCTGGGTGCCGGTGCGGCGCGAGTAGCCGGCGACGTCGGGGAGCCCCTGGATCACCTTTTCCGCCTGGCGCAACATTTCGTCGGTGTCGGAGAGCGAGGTGCCGGCCGGCGTCCAGTAGTCGAGGATGATCGAGCCCTCGTCCATGGCCGGCAGGAAGTCGGTGTCGACGGCCCGGTAGAGCACGACCCCGAGGCCGCCGAGGCCGGCCACCAGCAGCAGCGCCAGGGGCCACCAGCGGATCAACCGGCGGCTCCAGGGCCCTGCGTCTTCCGGAGGCCCTTCGTCCTCCTCGGGCATCGCGGCCCGGGTGCGGCGCATGGCCGCGGGGATCGCGAAGGCGGCCAGCAGAAACGAGGCGCCGAGGGCGAGCACCATGGTCAGGGCGAGGGGCTTGAAGAAGGCGCCGGTGACCCCGGACAGGAGGGAGAAGGGGACGAAGACCACGATCGTCGACAGGCTCGAGCCGACCAGCGCGGGCAGCAGCTCCCGCGTGGCGCTGACCGCCGGGCGGAGCGACAGGGCCTCTTCGTGGTGGCGATGGATGTTCTCGACCACCACGATGGCGTCGTCGGCCACCAGGCCGAGCGCCGCCGCGATCCCTCCCAGGGTCATCAAGTTGACGGTCATGCCGAAGGCTTGCAGCCCCAGGAACACCAGGGCCACGGTGATCGGCAGGGAGGCCACCGCCACCACGGTCAGCTTCCAGCGCCGAAGGAAGGCGAGGAGCACCAGGGCGGCCAGGACGACGCCGATCAGGATCGCGTCGCGCACGCCGTGCACCGAATTGGAGATGAACCGCGCCTGGTCGTAGAAGTTGCTCCACTCGACACCGGCGGGGATCAGGTCGGGGTGGTCGTGGAGGAGGTTTCGGACCCCCTCGGCGATCGCCACGGTGTTGGCCGAGGGTTGCTGCACGATGTTGATGAGCACCGCTTCATGGCCGTTGGCGTTGGTCCGGATGTAGGAGACGGCGTCGCCGGGAGCGACGGTTCCGAGGTCGCCCAGGCGCACCGGCACGCCGTCCGCCACCGGGATCGCCAGGTCGGCGAGGGCTGCGAGGCCGCCGGCGCGGCCGTCGACCAGGGCCAGGTAGAGCTCGTGGTTGCGCTCGATCAGGCCCGCCGAGAGGATCTGGTGGTTCTTCTGGAGGGCTTCCACCACGTCGTTGGGGGTCAGATGCCGGCCGGCGAGGGCGCTCGGGTCGAGGCGGATCTGGATCTCGCGCTGGCGCCCACCCTGGATCTGGACGCTCGAGACGCCGTCGATCCGGATGAGCTCGGGCTTCAACGTGTACTCGGCGAGCTGCCAGAGCTGCCACTGCGGAACGCTATCCGAGGTGAGGGCGTAGCCCAGGATGGGGAAGATCGAGGTGTTCATCCACTCGACGTCGACCCGCGTGTCGGCGGGCAGATCGGGGCGCACCCGGGCGACCTCGGCGTTGACCCGGTCGAGGGCCACCTGCATGTCGCTGCCCCACGCGAACTCGGCGCTCATCTCGGTCGAGCCGCGGGAGGTGATCGAGCGCACGGTCTGAATGCCGGGCACCCGGCCCACGGCCTCCTCGAGGGGCCGCGTCACGGTGGGGATCATCCGCACCGCGGGCTCGTCACCGACGTCCGCGATGATCTTGACCAGGGGGAAAGTGACCGCCGGGAAGATCGAAGCCGGCAGGTGGAGCGCCGAGACCACGCCGCCGGCGACCAGCGCCACGAGCAGCAGGAAGATGGCGGTGGCCCGCCTCTGTGCGCCCTCGACGACGTTCACGGCTGAATCGCCAGGGGAGTGCCTTCGGCCAAACCCACCTGGCCCGAGACCACGACCCGGGTCCCCGGGGCGAGGGGCGGCGAGAGGATCTCGACCCGATCTCCGTCCTCGATGCCGGTGTCGACCACGACCCAGTGGAGCTTCTGGTCGTCGCCGACGGTGCCGACCCGGCTCGTGCCGCTCACGTCGTCGCGGAGCACGGCGGCGGGAGGCACCACGGGCACGTCGCGGTGCTCGGCCACGGTGATCCGGGCGGTGCCGAAGCGCCCCGGAACCAGAGGTGTCCGATCGAGAGGTGCCGGGCGATGGGTGAAGTCGAGGCGGAGGGGGGCGGTCAGGTCGCTCTTCGTTTCGGGCGTCAAGGGGCCGTGGACCCTCGCCGGCAGCGGCTTCGCTCCACCCGCGAGCTCCACCGCGGCCTGCTGGCCCGGCGCGACTCTCCCCAGCTCGCTCTGGGGCACGTCGGCGCGGAAGATCAGGGAGTCGGCGGCGGCGATGGTCACCAGCTCCTGGTCCGCCGTGACGCGGTCGCCGGCGGCGGCCGAGCGCATCGTCACCAGGCCGGCGACCGAGGTCGTCAAGGGGGCCGTGACCAGGTTCTCCCGGGCCAGCTCGATCGCCCGTGCGGCCTCGGAGCGCTGGGTGTCCGTGCGGGCCTGGCGCTGCATCTCGCGGGCGCCCTCGAGGGCCGCCGCGCTGTCCCGGGCGACGATCTCGCCGATCCGTTGGCCCTTGGTCACCCGGCTGCCCTCCACGACGTCGAGCTCGGTGAGGGTGCCGTCGAACGGCGCCCGGACCTTCTGCTCGATCAGCGCCTCGGTTTGGCCGGGAGCCGAGACCCGGTCGAGCATCGTGGCTTGCTCGACCGGGGCGACCTGGACCGGCGTGCCCGCCGGCATCGAGCCGCCGCCGGTCGCCTGGACTCCGCCGTCGCCGGCAGAGCCCTCGTCGTCCGAGCCGGTGGCGCCGTGGCCGCAGGCCAGGGTGAGCGCCGCGGCGAGGACGAGCAGCCAGAGAGAGAGGGTGGTCTTCAAGGTGTTCCTCCCCAGCGCAGGACCCGTGCCTCGGCCTCGCGGTAGGCGAGCTCGGCCTGGGATCGCTGGACGGCGGTATCTACCGCGGTGGAGAAGGCGTCCAAGACCTCGAGATAGGTCGCGGCGCCGCCCCAGTAGCGGCTTTCGGCGTCGAGATAGGCGTCCCGTGCCACCGGGATCACCGCCGAAAGCGTCCGGTACTGCTCGTAGGCGCTGGTCAGCGCCCGGCGGGCCCGAGCGAGCTCGAGACCGGCCTGGGCGCGTGCCTGGTCGAGGGTGCGATGCGCCTGCTCCAGGGAGAGCTCGGCCTGGGCGATCCGAGCCGCGACGCCGCCGGTGTCGAAGAGCGGCAGGTGGACATTGAGCATCAGCGAATAGCCCGCGTCCCGCTTCAGGCGGTCGGCGAAGTTGGCATCCGGCTGCCGGGCGGCGAGGTCGTCGGGAACGGCTTGGAGGGGGTCGGAGCCCCAGAGGCCGGCGTCGGCCTGGAGGGTGACGACGGGAGAGCGCTCGGCCTTGGCGGCGCTCAGATCGGCCTCGGCCGACTCGGCCGCCGCCCTGGCCGCGACGACGTCCGCCAGCTCCGCCGCGCCGGCGGGCTCGGCGGCCGGTCCGGGCTTCGCTTCGCCGGCAGCGAGGGGCGGCTCGGGCGGAGGGAGGGGCGCCACCTCCAACGGAGCGTCGGGCGGCGCGCCCATCAGGACGTCGAGGGCGGCGCGGGCGTCGTCCATTCGGCCGTGGGCGTCGGCCAGCGCCGCGGAGTCGCTCGCCATCCGGACCCGGGCGCTCAGGAGGTCGGGAGCCAAGGGCTGGCCGGCGCGGGCCCGCTGCTCGAGCTGGGTGACGTAGTGGCGCAGGCGGCCGAGGCCCTCCTCGCGCACCTCGGCCTCGCGCTGCGCGGCGAGCAGGCGCGCGAAGCTGTCGCGGACCTCCTGATCGACGTCGGCCACGGCCTGGCGGTAGCGCGCCTGGGCCACGCGCACGTCGGACCGGGCCTTGCGCTCCTGCGCGCCGAGGCCGCCGCCGTCGTAGATCGTCTTCTCGGCGACGACCTGGAGGCGCTCTTCTCCCCGGTTGCTGACGACGACATCGTAGCCGTTGCCCGGCGCCACCCACAGGTCGCCGTCGGCCGACAGGATCACGCGCCGCTGGGCCTGGGCCTCGCGCACTCGTTGCTCGGCGATCCGCGGCTCGAGCGCCGCCACTGGCAGCAGGGCGTTGGCCTCGTGGGCCCGGGCGAGGGCCTGGTCGAGGGTCAGGCCGGGCGTAGCGGCGCCACCGGCGCCGGCCGAAAGGCCGAGCAGGAGCCATGTGAGGAGCGCACTCATATCCATCGACGACGGAGTCACCCGCGCTGCATCGCCGGCCGAGCTTACGCGAATCGTGGCCGGCGGGCCACGTCAGCTCCCGGGGTTCGCGTCGGCGGCCTTCTCGGCCTTCTCCTGGGCCGGCCCCTCGTGCTGGACGACGACCTTCGAGGCATCGTTGGCGTCGACGTTGACTTCGTCGATTCCCGCCCGGCCGGGCACGACCAGGTCGAAGGAGTAGATCAGGGAGCCGTTCTCCTCCTCGAGCTCTTCGGAGTCGAGGGTGGCGCCGGGCACCTTGGCGAGGGCGATCGCTCGGGCCTGCTCGACCGACACGCTCGCCTGGCGCACGAGCTCGGGCGGCAGGTTGCTCTTCCCGGGGGTCGCGAGCGCCGCGCCGGGTTCGCTGGCCTGGGACGAGCTCTGCCCGCCGGTCTGGGCCCCGGGAGTGCCGGATCCGGACGGGCTTGCGGCCTGGTTGCCGTTGCAGGCGCCGAGCAGCAGGATGAGCGGTGCCGAGACGAGAAGGCTACAGACTCGAAGTGTCATGGCAACTCCTTAGGTTGAGCGGATGAGGAAGGCCGGGAAGCCCTCCCGGGAAACGCCGTCGTGGGCCAGCCAACCCGCCAAGCAGATCGCACGAGCATGAACCCTCTCTTTCAGCTCGATGACGACTCTGTCAGGAAGCGATCTCCCAGGGGCAGGCGCACCGTCACCGAGGCGCCGCCGAGGTCGCTCCTTCCGGCCGTGGCGTCGCCGCCGTGGGCCCGCGCCGCGGCTCGCACGAGGGGTAGGCCGAGCCCGAACCCGGGGGACTCCGGGCCCCGGACGGTGCGCTGGAAGACCGCCTCGCCGAGCTCCGGGGAGAACCCGGCGCCGTCGTCGGCGACCTCGAGGAGCGCCTCGCCGCTGCTCGTCCGCGCCACCCGCACCTCGACCCGCCGCCCGCCTCGCGCATGGTGGAGGGCGTTGTCGAGGAGGTTGGCGACGGCCCTGCGCAGCAGGTGGGGGTCGACGCGCAGGGGCACCGGTCCCGAGGCGTGGAGGGCGAGCTCGAGGCCCCGCTCCTCGGCGGCCGGTGCGTAGAGGTCCACCAGCTCGGCTGCCAGCTCTACCAGGTCGACGCTCTCCCGCCGCAGCCGCAGGGCGCTGCCCTCGGCCTCGGCGACATCCAGGATCGCCTCGAGCATCGAAGACAAGCGGTCCAGGCCCTCGACCGCCTCCGCCACGTCCGCCTGCCAGTCACCGTCCGGGGCGCCGTCTGGGGCTCGGGCCAGCGCCACCTCGAGCCGGCCGCGGATGACCGTGAGGGGCGTTCGCAGGTCGTGGGCGGCGTCCTGGGACATGCGGCGGATCTCCCGGGCTCCGGCGGCGATGCGGTCGAGCATGCCGTTGAGGGTCGTGGCGAGCTCGCCGATCTCGTCGCGGGCCTCGCCCCCTTCCAGGCGCCGGCCGGTCTCCGGCGCGTCGATGGCCGCGGCGGCCCGCGTGATCGTCTCCACCCGTCGCAGGGCGCGCCGTACGCTCCAGGTGGCGAGGGTGGCGCCGATCGCCACCACGACGGCCCAGAGAATGGCGAGGATCGTCGCGATGCGGGCGAGGAGCGGTTGGGCGGAGGGCGGGGTCACACCTAGGACGACGCCCACCTCCCCCCGGGAATGCCAGGCGACCACGCGGAGCGGCCGGGAGAGCCCGCGGACCGAGAGGGTGGTGGGACGAGGAGTCCCGGCCCGACGGGATCGATGGAACCGGTGGGCCCCGCGGGATCGGAGCGCTTCCAACAGCGGCGCCGGATCTCCGATCCCGGACCAGGCGAGGGCCGAGCCGTTTGGCGCGACCACCACCAGGACGGCTTCGTCGACACCCGAGGCGAGGGTCCGGGTGCTCGAAAGGCCGAAGAAGTGCAGAAGGTCGCGGCGCTCCGTCTCTAGCCACCCCGGAAGCCTCTCGGGCGGGAGGGCCCGGGCCTCGGCCGCGAAGTCGGCGGCCTCGCTGGTGAGCGCGGCGTCGATCTGCCGCCGGACCTGGGAGGCCGTGACGCCGTAGGCGACCCAGAGGACCGCAGCGCTCCCGAGGGCGAAGGCGAGGGTGGCGGGGGCGGTGAGGCGCCAAGCCGCACTCCGGCGTGGAGTTGCACTCCGGCGGCTACTCGGCATCGGCGCGCAGCACGTAGCCGACCGCCCGCACCGTGTGGATCAGGGGCGGCCAGCCCCCGCGGTCCACCTTGGCCCGCAGGCGGTGGATGTGGACGTCGACGACGTTGGTGGAGGGGTCGAAGCGCATCTGCCAGACGTGGTCGAGGATCATGGTGCGGGTGAGGACACGCCCGGGGTTTCGGGCGAGGTACTCGAGGAGCTGGAACTCCCGTGGGGACACGGGGAGGCGCTCGCCCCGGCGGCGCGCCTCGTGGCGCAGCAGGTCGATCTCGAGGTCGGCGACGCGGATCGCCGTGGCCTCGGTCTCGGTGCCGCGGGCCGCGGACCGGCGAATCAGGGCGCGCAGGCGGGCCAGGAGCTCGGCGACGGCGAAGGGCTTGGGCAGGTAGTCGTCGCCGCCCCGCTCGAGCCCCCGGACACGGTCGTCGACGGAGCGGCGGGCCGAGAGGATGAGGACCGGAGTGTCGACGCCGCGGCGGCGCAGGCCGTCGATGAGATCGAGGCCGTCCATGTCGGGGAGGCCGAGGTCGACCACGAGAGCGTCGTAGGGTCCCTCCACGGCCGAGGCGAGGGCGGAGGCGGCGTCACTGAGGCCGTCGGCGGCGAAGCCGGCCTCGCGCAGGCTCTGTTCGAGGAACTCGCGGATCTTGCGGTCGTCTTCGACGATCAGGATGCGCATGGGAGGGGATCTCCGGGCTCGATGGGCAACAGTAGCAGCCAGTAGCCGCCGGGCTCGCCGCCGGCGGCGAAACCTTTCCCGTCGTCTCCAGTACAAGGGGTGGGGCCGGCCGCACGAATCGCCTGGCACCTGGGGGCGAGCCCTGAAAGAGAGCGTACATGCGAAGTGACAGGACAATGGCCCGGGCGGTGCTCGCCCTCCTGATCTCGACTCTCGCCGGGACCCTCTGTGGGGCCCCCGTGGCGGCCCAGGCCGGCCGGGCGGTGCAGGAGGTGCCCGGGAAGGAGGCGCCGAAGACCTTCGCCGTGCACCGCCTCGACCCGGCGGGCGGGCCGATCCACGTCGACGGCAAGCTCTCCGAGGCCGCCTGGCAGGGGCCGCCCACCTTCACCCTGGACTACGAGACCTATCCGGGGGACAACGTGGCGCCGCCGGTCCGGACCGAGGTCTGGATCACCTACAGCGCCCACGACCTCTACATCGCCGTGCGCGCCCACGACCCGGAGCCGGCGAAGATCCGCGCCCACCTGCGCGACCGGGACTCCGCGTTCGACGACGACTTCGTGGGGGTCGTCCTGGACACGTTCAACGACGAGCGCCGGGCCTTCGAGTTCTTCGTCAACCCCCTCGGCGTCCAGATGGACCTGATCCAGAACGACGTGACCGGCAACGAGGACGAGTCCTGGGACACCCTGTGGGACTCCGCCGGCCGCCTCACCGGGAAGGGCTACGAGGTCGAGATGGCGATTCCCTTCTCGTCGCTGCGCTTCGCCCACGGCTCCGGGCCCAAGACCTGGGGGATCGACGCTGTGCGCAACTGGCCCCGGGACCAGCGGCGCCGGATCGGGCTGAACGCCTTGCCGCGGGGGCGCAACTGCTACCTGTGCTACTCCGCCAAGCTCCGCGGCTTCGAGGGCATCACGCCCGGGCGCAACGTGGAGCTCGATCCGACCCTGACCGCCAACGACGTCGCCACCCGGCCCGACGGCTCGGTGCCGTTTCGGACCCGCGACGGCCAGGAGGTGGGCCTGACGGCCCGCTGGGGTGTCACCCCGGGCACCACGCTCTCCGGCGCTCTCAACCCCGACTTCTCCCAGGTGGAGGCCGACGCGGCCCAGCTCGAGGTCAACACCCAGTTCGCCCTCTTCTACCCCGAGAAGCGCCCCTTCTTCCTCGAGGGCGCCGACCTCTTCGACACCAAGCTCTCGGCGGTCTACACCCGGACCATCGCCGACCCCGACTGGGGCGTCAAGCTGACCGGCAAGTCGGGCAAGAGCGCCTACGGGGCGATCGTCGCCCAGGACGCCCTGACCAATCTCCTCATCCCGGGAAGCCAGGGCTCCCGGTTCGGCGTCCTCCACCGGGAGAACACCTCGTCCATCCTTCGCTACCGCCGCGACCTCTCCGGTTCCTCGGCCGTCGGAGTCCTGGCCACCAGCCGGGAGGGCGACGGGTACCACAACCACCTGCTGGGGGTCGACGGCATCTTCCGGTGGAACGAGGGGGACGCCGCCCGGGTGGAGCTGCTGGGCTCGGACACCGCCTACCCGGCGGAGGTCCAGAGGAGCCTCGACCAGCCCGACGGCGAGCTCCGCGGCACGGCGATGCGCCTCGCCTACCAACACCAGACCGAGCAGTGGATGGGCTACTTGCAGTACAAGGACATCTCGAGCGACTTTCGCGCCGACCTGGGCTTCATCCCCCAGGCGGGCTACCGGACGGGGTACGGGATCGTGGAGAGGTACTGGTACGCCGACGAGGGTCACCACCGGTGGAGCCGCTTCACCCTGGGCGCGGAGTCGACCTGGACGTACGACTCCGAGGGCCATCCGCTCCAGCGCCAGGTCGCTCCCTACTTCCAGATCAAGGGGCCGCGCCAGTCGTGGCTCCACGTCTACCTCGGCCTCGGACCGAGCTATTACAACGGCCACGTCTTCGACCGCAGCTTCGTCCTGGTGGACGGCGAGATCCAGGCGACGCCCGCCGTTTATCTGAGCCTCCACACCCGGATCGGTCAGGAGATCGACTACGACAACGCCCGGGAAGGCGACATCGTGCGCCTCGTGCCCGGCGCCCGGTTCGAGATCGGCCGCCACCTGCGGGTGACCCTGGAGCACCACTACGAAAGCCTGAACGTCGACGGAGGCCGCCTCTACACCGCCAACCTCACCGACCTGCGGACGACCTACCAGCTCAACGTGCGCACCTTCGTGCGGCTGGTCACCCAGTACTTCGACCTCGACCGTGACCCGGCTCTCTACACCTTCCCCACCGCAGCGCGCAGGAGCACCCTGTTCAACCAGCTCCTCTTCTCCTACAAGGTCAACCCGCAGACCGTCCTCTTCCTGGGCTACGCCGACGACTACGCCGGCGAGGCCCGCTCCCTCGACCAGCTCGATCAGACCGGGCGCACCCTCTTCCTCAAGCTCGGCTACGCCCTGGTGTTGTGAGGCCGGGAAGGGTGGCCGTTGTGGCGAAGTGGCGGGGAGACACGCCCGTGGGCCGGGTGGCTTTCTCGGCGGCGGACTGCGCCGGCGAGAAACCACCGCGCCCCGCGGGCTGCCACCTCGGTGGTTGGACCGGCAGCCCCCGCCCGGGGTTGGGGATGGGGGTGAATCAGCGGTCTCGGACTCTTCGGCGAAGGATCGGGAGGGGACCGAGGGGAAGCGGGGACGGTCCAATCGTTCGGGTGGGGGCGCCCCTCTCCCCCCGCGAGGGTGGGAGAGGGATCGAGGGTGAGGGGGGCGACCCGATAAAGAAAGCGGCCGGCCCGACGAATCGGACCGGCCGCTTGGGTGCTGACTGCTGGAGCGCCTAGGTCAGGGCACGCAGGCCGTGACCGAGACGTTGTCCAGGAACCACCCGTCGTAGGTGACGGAGCAGTCGCTGATGCCGGTGAAGGCGATGTAGAGGGACTGCCCACCGCATCCGCCGCTGCCGCCGGTCACCAGGTTGCAGGCGGCGTCGAGGTCGATCGTCGAGTTGACGAATCCGCTCTGAGTGCCGGAGAAGACCGGCAGCCCCGCCGAACCGCTCGGCTCGCACGCCGCGGCGATGGTGTTGTTGTACGCCGCGCCGGCGATGTCCGCCGCCGGCACCACGGTGTAGTTCGTGCCGTCGAGCGACAGGGCGATCAGGCCGCCGTCGTAGCCGGACTCGAACTGGTACCGGTGATCGAACGACAGCTCCGCGCCGGTCGAGCCGGTGGGCACGGCGATGCCGCTCCCGCTGCCCGGCTCGGAGTAGATGAACCGGTTCGAGCTGTAGTTGCGCGTGCAGCTCGTGCCGCCGAAGCGGAAGATGTGCGGCGAGCTCGCCGCGCTGCAGGTCTGAATGCCGCGCCATACGTTCGTGCTCGAGCCGTTGAAGCTACCCCGGGTCCAGTCGGACAGCCCCGACGAGGAGTCGAAGTTGTTCGAGTAGAGGGTCTGCGTGGTGCAGCCGCCACCGTTCGTGCACCCGGAGGTGTCGAAGCCGTCGCAGGTCGAGTTGCACGCGAGGGTGCCGCCCGAGAAGCCCTGGCTGCTGCAGGTCTGACCGCCCAGGTTCGAGCCGTCGCAGACCTCGCCGGTCTCGATCACGCCGTTGCCGCAGACCGGCCCGGTGTTGTTCGAGCACCCGGAGGTGTCGTAGCCGGAGCAGTCCGACAGGCAGGCCAGGGTGCCGGTGTCGAAGCCCTGGGTCTGGCAGGTCTGACCGTTCAGGCTGGTGCCGTCGCAGACCTCGGGGGACTCGGTCACGTTGTTGCCGCACACCGGTCCGCTGGTGCCGCACTCGAAGTCGACGATGGCGAAGCCGAGGTTCTCGGCCTGGCTCGTGCTGGTGTAGCTCGGATAGAAGTGGCGGGTGTCGGTCCAGCTCAAGTACGCCTTGCAGTTCTGGGCGTCGAGGCCGAGGTACTCGCCGTACTGGTTGGGGTTGTAGTTCGGGTTGTCGGAGGAGTTCTCGTCGGAGTAGGAGATGCCGCTGTTGTTGAACTCGGACGAGGCCGCCGACGCCTTCTGGTTGGTCGAGAAGGTCTGGCCGCAATCGGTCGAACGGGCCACGTAGTAGTCGAGCCTGTTGTTGCTGGAGTCGTTCCGGGCATCGTGCCAGGCGACGACCACCTGCCCGTTCGACTGGTCGACGACCAGGAACGGATGGAACTGGATGCGGTTGGACAGGCCGTCGTCGTTGACCTTGACCGGGGTCGACCAGGACGCGCCGCCGTTGGTCGAGCGCGCCACGTAGACGTCGGCGGTGTTGACGCTCGACGAGCTCGACGTGAGATCGCCGAAGGTGGCATAGATCGTTCCGTCACAGGCGCCGCCCGAGTTGTCGACGTCGACCGAGCCGAGCACACCGATGCCGCGGTTGTTCTGGGCGCTCGGGTTGCTGTTGGTGGAGAAGCCGACGAGGTTGTGGCTCTTGATCAGGACCGGGCTCGACCAGGAGGCGCCGCCGTTGGTCGACTTCGTGTAGTACGTGCGCTCGCCGGTGCAGTTCGAGCCACAGGACAGGCTGTCGAAGATCACGTGCACGGTGCCGTTCTTCTGGACTGCCAGGTCGCAGCCGAGATCCACGCCGCCGGTCGGGGCCGTCGGCAGGTCGACCTCGGTCCAGCTCGAGCCGCTATTGGTCGAGTAGGCGCTCTTCTCGTTGTTGTTGCGGTCCCAGCAGGTGTACTGGCGGCCGTAGTAGGGGCTCGACGGGTTGTCGTCGATGATGAAGAAGTTCTTGTCCTCGAAGTTCGAGGTGCCCCAGCTGTTCTTCACCACGCCCCGGCCGCTCCAGGTGGCGCCGCCGTCGGTCGAGCGGGCGACCACCATGGAGGTGTAGTTGTTGCTGCCGGAGGCGCAGATCAGCATGTGGTTGATGTAGATGTTGTTGTTGTTGTCCCAGTAGAGCGCCGGGTCCGAGCCGTAGACGGTGCCCGAGCAGCTCAGGCCGGAGTAGGCGCTCTGGCCCGGCGCGCAGGTGTAGCCCCAGGTGGCGCCGCCGTCGGAGGAGTAGAAGATCGCCTGGATGCCGCCGGCGCAGGCGCCGCCCATCGTGTCCCAGGTGTTGGCCGCGGCCACGATCTGGTTCGCGTTGTTCGGGTTGACCGCCACCTGGATCTCGCCCTGGTAGGTTTCGGGCGCCGGGCTATACGTGCTGGCCACGTTCCGGTTGGTGCCCACGGTGACCCGCGTGGCGAGGCCGTTGTCACCGCCGTCGGTCTCGACCGGGACGCCGGCGAGGGCGGCGTCGACGTAGTTGTCGCCGTAGATGGCGCGGGCCTCCGCCTCGTGGAAGTGGATCCAGCGAAGGTGCCACTCGAAGAGGAAGCGCGGGATCGCGATCTCGTAGTGGCGGGTCTTCATGTCGATCTGCAGGTACTCGAGGGGGGAGATCGGCATGTACTTGAGGTACTGGTCGACCACCTTGGGGTTGTTCATGTTGCCCGCGAGCTGCTTGTCGAGCCGCTGGAACTTGGCGTCGATCTTCAGGCTGTCGTAGATCGGCCGGAGCTCCACGCGCGCGTGGGCGGGCGTGATGGGAGCGGCGCCCTGCCTCAAGCCTTCGGGCACGGCCTTGAGGTGGATCGGTCCGGATAGGACCACTTGTTGGCCCGCCTTCGGGGGTGCTTTCTGGGCCGCTGCGGGCGCGGCCACGAGGGTTGCGACCAGCGCCAACGCAAGGCACAGGCCGAGAGTGCTTCTGACGACACGGCTCATTCCGTCCTCCTGTTTGAGTGACATTGCGAATTTCCTGCAGTCCTAACGAAAAATGGTTCTACGTCCTCATAGTGCCCGAGGAACTGAGAAACGCGACAGGGGGTGTCGGAAACTCTTCAGCGCCGGCGTCGGCGCCAGAGCCAGAGGGCGGTACCGCCCGCGGCCAGGGCCGCCGCGCCCAGCCCGGCGACCAGCCCGGCGAGGAGCCCGCGGGAGCGCTCGCCGCGGTAGTCCCCGACGTAGTCGCGCTCGGGCAGGGCGCCCGGCGGGCCGGTGCGGCCCTCGCGCAGGGCCATCTGGAGGACCTGGGCCAGGTGGAGGGCGCGGCGCTCCGTGGTCTGCTCGATCTGGCTCCGGCAGGAGAAGCCGTCGGCCAGGATCAGGGTCTGCGGGTCCGCCTCCCGGATCCGTGGGAGGAGCACCTGCTCGCCGGCGGCGACGGAGACCCGGTACTTCTCGCCGCGCTCGTAGCCGAACGCGCCGGCCATGCCGCAGCACCCCGAGTCGAGGACCTCGACGTCGAGGCCCAGGCGGTCGAGGATCTCCCGGTCGGCCTCGTGGCCCATGACCGCCGCGTGATGGCAGTGGCGCTGAACGATCGCCCGGCGGTCGAGGCGCGGGATCTCGAGCTCGGCCGCCCGCTCGGTCAGGAGCTCGGCCAGAGTGTAGGTCTGCTCCGAGAGGCGCCGGGCGTCCTCGTCGTCGGGCAGGAGGTTGGGCAGCTCGTCGCGGAAGGTGGCGACGCAGCTCGGCTCGAGGCCGACGATGGGCACGCCGGCGCGGATGTCCTCGCGCAGGGCGTCCAGGATCCGGCGCAGCCGGCGCTCGGCGAGGTCGAGCATGCCGTAGTCGTAGAGGGGGCGGCCGCAGCACAGCCCCGCGGGCGGCAGGTCCACCCGGAAGCCGGCGGCCTCGAGCACCTCGAGGGCGGCGACCGCGGTCTCGGGATGGAAGGCGTCGTTGAAGGTGTCAGGCCAGAGGAGGATGCGCTGCTCGGCGCTGCCGATCCGGGAGACGCCGCTGCGGTGCTCGCCGTACCACTTGCGGAAGGTCTGCGGGGCGAACGCGGGCACCGGGCGCTGGGGGGCGATCCCGCCCAGGGCCTTGACCAGGCGGCCGGTCAGGCGCCCCTGGGTGACGGCGTTGACCAGCCGGGGAGCCCGGGCGGCGAGGCGGGCCCAGAGGTCGATTCGCCCCATGGAGTAGGCCGGCCGCGAGCGCAGGCGTCGCCGGTAGTGGTGGTGGAGGAACTCGGCCTTGTAGGTCGCCATGTCGACCTGCACCGGGCAGTCCCCCTTGCAGCCCTTGCAGGACAGGCACAGGTCGAGGGCCTCGGCCACGGCCTCGCTCCGCCAGCCGCCGGCGATCTCCTCGCCCCGGAGCATCTCGAAGAGCAGGCGCGCCCGGCCGCGGGTCGAGTGCTCCTCCTCCCGGGTCACCCGGTAGCTCGGGCACATGGTGCCGCCGGACTCGCGGCGGCACTTGCCGACCCCGACGCAGCGTAGCGCCGCCCGGGAGAACCGGCCGTCGTCGTCCGGGTAGGCGAAGCGGGTCGCGGGCTCCCAGGGGCGGTAGCCGGCGCCGAGGCGCAGGTTCGAGGTGATGGGGTAAGGGCGGGCGACCTTGCCCGGGTTCATCCGGTCGTCCGGGTCCCACAGGCCCTTGAGCTCGGTGAAGGCCCGGCAGACCTCGGGACCGTAGACCCGGAGCAGGAGCTCGCCCCGCGCCTGGCCGTCGCCGTGCTCTCCCGAGGGCACGCCCCGGTGGGCGAGGGCCAGGTCGGCCGCCTCCTCCAGGAACTCGTGCCAGGCCTCGATCCCGCGCCGCGAGGTGAGGTCGAAGCTGATCCGGGTATGCAGGCAGCCGTCGCCGAAGTGGCCGTAGAAGGCGCCCTGGTAGCCGTAGCGGTCGAGCAACGCGCGGAGCTCGCGCAGGTAGGTGCCCATCTCCTCGGGAGCCACCGCCGAGTCCTCCCAGCCCGGCCAGGTGTCGGCCTGCCCCGGCACCCGGGCGCTGGCTGCCAGGCCGGACTCGCGGACCTCCCAGACGGCCCTCTGCTCGGCGGGGTCCTCGACGAGCGCCGTGTGGAGGACCACCCCCGTCGCCCGGAGGCGCCCCTCGGCCTCCTCGGCCCGGGCTCGGGCCTCGCCGTGCCCGCCCCCCCCCATCTCGATCAGGAGCCAGCCTCCGCCGGCGGGCAGGCGGGGTAGGGCCTCCGGGTGCCTGCGCGTCTTCGTCCCGTCCTGGATCAGCACGTCGTCGAGCCCCTCGAGGCCGATGGGCGCAAGCTCCAGGATCTCGGGCACGTGGACGGCGGCGGTGTAGACGTCCTCGAAGGCGGCCACCAGGAGCACCCGCTCGGCGGGCCACTCGACGAGCTCGAGGGTGGCCTCCAGGGTCAGCGCCAGGGTGCCTTCGCTGCCCACCAAGGCCCGGGCGACCTGGAAGCCGCGCTCAGGGAGGAGCTCGTCGAGGTTGTAGCCCGAGACCCTGCGGGGGATGTCGGGGAAGGCGCGGCGGACCGCGTCGCCGTAGCGGTCCCGCAGCTCCGCCATGCCGCGATAGAGCTCGCCGCGGCGGCCCCCGGCGGCGACGAGGGCGGCGAGCTCCGCCTCGCTCGTCGGCCCCACGGCGAGGCGCAGGCCGTCGTAGGTCAGGACCTCGAGGGAGCGGACGTTGTCGGCCGTGCGCCCGGCCATCACCGAGTGGACGCCGCACGAGTTGTTGCCGATCATGCCGCCCAGGGTGCAGTGGTCGTGGGTCGCCGGGTCGGGGCCGAACGAGAGGCCGTGGGGGAGGGTCTTCGCCCGGAGGCCGTCGAGCACCACGCCCGGCTCGACCCGCGCCAGGCGGCGGTCGGGGTCGATCTCGAGCACACGGTTCATGTGGCGCGAGAAGTCCAGGATCACGGCCAGGTTGCAGCACTGGCCGGCGAGGCTGGTGCCGCCGCCGCGGCCGAGGATCGGCGCATCGTGGTGCCGACAGATCGCCACCGTCCGCTCCACGTCGGCGGCGTTTCGCGGGAAGACGACGCCGATGGGCACCTGCCGGTAGTTCGAGGCGTCGGTGGCGTAGAGGCCCCGGTGCTTGTCGTCGAAACGGACGCCGCCGCCGAGCTCGGCCTTCAGGTCCCGGGCCAGGCTGCGGGCGTCGCCGGGCCAGGACTTCGGCGGCTCGCGGGTCCAGGTCAGAGATCTCCTCTCGTCGACGGTCATTGCGGTAGAACGATACTCCTCCACGCCGGAGCCTACGAGGGCTAGTTTCGGAAGTTGTCCCGTTACATCGTATTCAAGAGACTAAGAAACTATAGGCGCGACTCGATCCGGTCCGACCGCGCGTCGCCCCAGACGCGGCGAGCGGCCCCCGACCCTCCGGACGCCCTGGAGGCGCCGAGTCGCTTCGTATCAACTGCCGGACCCTTTCAAGGAGATCATCATGCGCGTGCCCCGTACCCTCACCCTTCTCGTGGCGGGCCTGACGTTGGTCCTCGCCGCCGGCGCGGCCCTGGCCGATCCACCGCCCGATCCCATCTCGATCGACGCCCACTCGCCCTCGAACTTCCTCTGCGGCCCGCCGACGAACGCCGCGGACATCTACGCCCTGCTCGGCGTGGGCGGTATGGGGTGCGACGTCGTTGGTCCCGGGCCGATCCTCCACGTGCCGGCGGTCAACTACGGCCTCACCACCCAGGACGAGAACGACGGCCACTCCCGGGGTGAGCAGGACCCGTTCGCGCCTCAGGCAATCTACTTCTCCGGCGACCGGGCGTCCCAGGGGGTCACCGGGACCGAGTACCGCACCGAGGTGAACAACCTGCAGGCCGCCGGCGACCGGTTCGTGGTCAACGGCTTCACCGTCGCCTCGCCGGCGGCGGCGTTCGCGGCGTGCACCGCGACCACCATCGGCCCGCCAGTCTTTCCCACGCGCCCGATCAACATCCTGTCGGTCAACCAGGACCGCTACAACGAGATCCCGTCGATCGGCGCCAGCGTCCTCAACCGCCTTCGTTACCTGGACAACCTGGACGCCCTGGAGCTCAGCCTCTTCGACATCAACGGCGACCAGATCCACGACTTCCCCATCTACTTCACGGTCGACAAGGTGGGCCCGAGCCACCCGGGTGGGCCCGCCGACATCCTGTACTCGCCGCCGGGCGCCCCGATCTTCTCCGTGTTCGCCGGCGCCGCCCAACTCGGCCTGACCAACCGGGACAACGTCGACGCGCTGGCGGTCTGGGACACGAACGGCAACGGCAAGGCCGACGCGGGGACGGACTACGCCATCTTCTCCCTGGACCGCGGCTCGCCGTCCCTCGGTACCTCCTCGGCGGCGGACCTCTTCGTCACCGACTTCGGCGGCACCTTCTGCCCGTTCCTGCGGGCGAAGTCGCTCGGCATGAACCACTGCGACAACGTCGACGCGGTGGACGTGGAGCTCAACCAGATCGAGGTGTTCGAGGAGCCGCCGGTGGAGGAGAGCCCGGGCAACCCCGCAACGCCCTGAGGCACGCCCTGAGTCCGGCGGCCCCGCTCCGGCGGGGTCGCCGCCCCACCCCGTCGCGCGGGGACCGTGCCGCCGCCCCGCCGTAGGATCGATCGTGTTCCCGCCGTTCGACGTCCCCCGCATCCCGGGGGATCCACTCGATCCGACAGCTCAGGAGGCAGACATGGTCCGGAAACGCGTAATCATCATGGGCGCGGCCGGTCGTGATTTCCACAACTTCAACACCCTGTTCCGGGACGACGACCGCTACGAGGTCGTCGCCTTCACCGCCACCCAGATCCCCGACATCGAGGGGCGGTCCTATCCGCCGGCCCTCGCCGGCCACCTCTACCCGGAGGGCATCCCGATCCGGCCGGAGGAGGAGCTCGAGGCGCTGGTGCGCGAGAACGAGATCGACGAGGTCTGGTTCTCGTACTCCGACGTGCCCCACACCTACGTGATGCACCGGGCGAGCCGGGTGATCTCCTGGGGCGCCCACTTCGGGGTCTGCTCGGCGACCCGGACCATGGTCCCGTCGAGCCGGCCGGTGATCGCGGTCACCGCCGTGCGCACCGGCGTGGGCAAGAGCATGACGACCCGCTACGTGGCGGAGATCCTGAAGCGCCTGGGCAAGAAGGTGGTCGCGGTGCGCCACCCGATGCCCTACGGCGACCTCGCGAAGCAGGCGGTCCAGCGCTTCGCCACGTACGAGGACCTGGACCGCCACGAGTGCACCATCGAGGAGCGCGAGGAGTACGAGCCGCACATCGACCACGGCTTCGTGGTCTACGCCGGCATCGACTACGAGCGGATCCTGCGCGAGGCCGAGAAGGAGGCCGAGGTCATCCTGTGGGACGGTGGCAATAACGACACGCCGTTCTACCGGCCGGACCTCCACATCACCCTCCTCGATCCCCACCGGCCGGGCCACGAGCTCTCCTACTACCCGGGCGAGACCAACTTCCTCATGGCCGACCTGCTGATCGTCAACAAGGTCGAGACCGCCGATCCGAAGAACGTGGCCCAGGTCCTCGAGAGCGCCCGGCTCCACAACCCCGGGGCGCAGGTCGTCCAGTGCCGCTCGGCGATCACTGTCGACGAGCCGGAGCGGATCCGCGGCAAGCGGGCGCTGGTGGTGGAGGACGGGCCGACTCTCACCCACGGCGGCATGAGCTACGGCGCCGGGTGGATCGCCGCCGAGCGCGCGGGAGCGGCCGAGATGGTGTCGGCCGAGCCCTACGCCGTGGGCTCGATCCGCGACACTTACGCCAAGTACCCCAACGCCCGCAAGATCCTCCCGGCCATGGGGTACGGCGAGCGCCAGATCGAGGAGCTCCGGGAGACCATCGAGGCGACGCCGGCCGACGTGGTGGTGGAGGGCACGCCGATCGCCCTCTCCCGCGTGCTCCAGGTGTCGAAGCCCATCGTCGGGGTGACCTACGAGCTCGAGGAGCTCGAGCCCGGAGCGATCGAGGCGGCGATCCGGGGGGTGCTCGAGGGGTAGGCGCCCCGGGGCGGCAGCCCCGCTACCGCTCGATGGGAACGTCGGCAAACTGGACCGGGAAGCCCCAGGCCCGGATCTCGAGGAGGCGGAGCGTGCGGACCGCCTCCGGGACGCCGTCGAAACTCACCGTCGCCGCCACCGGAAAGCCCTCGAGGAGGTGGACTCCGACCCGGGACAGGGAGCCCGTGGCGACGTGGGCTCCCAAGCTGATCCGGCTCGCCGGCAACTGCGCGCCGGCGGGGGTGAGCACGCGGCTGTCGCCCATCAGGTAGAGGTTGCGCTCGTGGTCCCGGTTGGTGATCGCGAGCGCGCAGTGGAGCTTTCCGGTCACCTGGAGGCAGCCGCGCAGGGCGACGGCGAAGCCGTGGGTCTCGACCGTCTGGCGCGGCGGGCCGTCGAACTCCAGCTCCACGCCGCCCGGCACGTCGTTGGCCACCACCCGGAGGGCCTGGGCCTCGAGGTCCTGGACTGTGGGAGTCCGGGGCAGGTCGGCCTCGGCGTGAGCGAGCTGCTCGCCCGAGGTGACGGCCAGGACCACGGCCTGGAGCCGGACGGTGTCGGCGAACGGGGTCGTGCGCCCGGTCACCAGGGCGTCGACGCCGGCCACCTTCGCGACGGCGCGGAGCTCCTCGGGGGGGATGAGGCCGCTGTCGGTCAGGCGCTTCTCGTCGAGGAGCGCGGCCAGGCGGGTGCGGTCGATCAACCGCAGCTCGGGTCCGGCGTCGGCCAGGGCGGCGCCCAGCTCCGTGGCCACGTAGCGACCGAGCTCTGTGGGGCGGCCCTCGAGGTCGGTGAAGTCCACGACGGCCACCTCGTTCACCTGGAGCTGAGCGAGCTTCCCGGCGAGGTCGCGGGCGAGGTAGGTGATCTCGGGAGCCTGGGTGAGACCCCCCGAGGCGGCGGCCGGGACGATGGCGAGGGCCAGGACCAGGACCAGACCCAAGACCGCCGCGGAGCCGGCGGCGGAGAGCGAGCGGCGATTCGGGCGACGAGGGACCATGGCGCCTCCGGGTCGGGGTGAGAGTCGGACTGCTTCCGGGGAGGAGAGACCCCGGACGGCGCGAAAGGGGTGACAGCTCCCAACCTTGCGGACGGAACCGGTGTCTTGCCGGGACGTGGAGTACCGGACGTTCTCGGTGGAAGTGGCCGGCGGGCCTCGCGGTCCCGAGGTCCGCGTGGTCGACTCGCCGGCCGGGCAGCGGGGGCGGGCGCCTTTCGTCTGGCCGCTCGACGAGGCGGAGCTCGGCCGCCTGGCCGCGCTCTTCGAGGCGGCGGCCCGCGAGCCGGAGGGTCCGTGGGAGCGGAATTTGGAGGTGGCGGTCTCGGGGCCGGGGCCGGATCCAGGTCGCTCTCCGGCGCGGCGGCCGATCGAGGAGGCCGGAGCGCGCCTCTTCCACGCCCTCTTCGCCGGGCCGGTGCGGGACCGGCTCCTCGAGAGCCTCATCCGGGAGCCGAAGGGGCGGGACCGCGGGGTCCGGATCGAGCTCCGGCTGGATCTGGGGGCATCGGACCTGGGCGCGGACCGCTCGGGGCTCGCCCTCCGGCTCCACCGCCTGCCGTGGGAGCTCCTCTACCGGCCGGGCGCCACCGGGTTCCTGGCCCTCGATCCGCACACCCCGGTAGTGCGCCTGCTCGAAGGGGAGGGTGGCGTCGAGCCGTCGCCGGCCCGGAGCCTGCACGTCCTGGCGGTGGCCCCGGAGCCCGCGGGCCTGCCGCCCCTCGACCTGGCCGCGGAGCGTCGCCGGCTCCAGGCCGAGGCCCCGTCCTGGTGGCGCGGCGTGCGGGTGAGCCACGTCGAGCCGCCCACCCTGGAGGCCCTGGTCGAGGCCTGTCGGGAGGAGGAGGTTCACGTCCTCCACTTCATGGGGCACGGCACCTTCGACGAGGCGTCGGGCGCGGGGGCGCTGGTCTTCGAGGACGAGCACGGGCGACCCGATCCGGTGGGCGGCCCCCGCCTCGCCCGGCAGCTCGCCCGCTTCGTTCCGCCGCTGCGCTTCGTCTTCCTCAACGCCTGTCGCACGGCCGCGGCGGCTCCGGGCGCGCCGTTCTCCGGGGTGGCGACGGCCCTGAGCGAGGTGGGTGTGCCGGCGATCCTCGCCATGCAGTACCCGGTGAGCGACCGGGCGGCCATCGAGCTCAGCAGAACGGTGTACCGGGAGCTGGCGCGCGGCCGGCCGGTGGAGGCGGCGGTTGCCGAGGGGCGCCTCGCCATCGATCGCACGCTCCGGGGCTCTCCGGAGTGGGCGACGCCGGTTCTGTTCCTGCGCGCTCCCGACGGCCGTCTGTTCACCGGCGCCCTGCCGGGCCGCCGGCGACGTCTGCTTGCCGGCGCCGCGGCGCTCGCGCTGGCCGCGAGCCTGGCAGCGGCCGGCGCCGGGAAGTGGGGGGGCGACCGCCGGTGGCCGTGGAGGCGCCCGTCGGGGGAGCCGCGAGAGCGGTGCCCGCGGAGCCTTCGCCGGCGGAGCCGTCGGCCGGGACCGGGCGGCGGGAAGCGGTCGCCCCGTCGCCACCCGCCTTCCACACGCTGCGTGCGGGGGAGCCGGTCCGGGTGCCGGAGATCCCCGGGTTCGTGACGGTCGACTTCCTCCCGGAATTCGGCCAGACGATCGTCCGGGTCACGGTCGGCGCCGACGGCGGGGCCGTTGTCCGGCGCGCCGTCTCCGGGCCCGAGACCCTCGACGTGAAGGTGGCGGGGCGGCGCGTGACGATCGACGTCCTGGCCGTCGACTGGAAGCGCAGGAGCGTTCAACTGAGGGTCCAATGACGAGCCAATGAGAGTCCTAGGAGTCTGCGCGGCAGAAACACGTAGCCGCGCGCAAGGGTCTGACGGGGTGGATCCAAGGCGCGAGGAGGAGGCGATGCGGGGACATCGTAGACGACGAGCAACGCCGGAGACACCCCGTAACCCCCTTGCGCCCGAAGGGTTGCGGCGGCGTGGGGCCGTCTACTTCGTTCCCGCTCCTCGACGATGGCTCGGCATCGCCTGCGTCGCGGTGCCTCGTATCCGCCCCCACGGCGCTCGCAACGCGACCGCGCGTTTCTGCCGCGCAGACTCCTAGCCTGGACTATTCATGAGTCACCTACTACGAGCCGCAATTCCACGCGATCTCAGGGCGTACTCGCTCTTCGCTCCTCAACGTACGTTCGAGTACGCCTGCGTCGCTCCTCGCTGCGCTGCCCCGATCTCACGCACACTTGCGGCTCTCGCTACGCCGTCTCGTGAATAGTCCAGGCTAGGCTGATACCGTCGCGCTCATGACGCGCGTCACCCGCATCCTCCTCGGTCTCGCTCTCCTCGTCGCGTTCCTGGCCGTGCTCGTCTGGCGGCTCACCTCGGTGGGCGGCCCCGGATGGCACGAGCTGGACGGTGCGGCACCGGGGCCGGACACCGCGTACAAGAGCTTCGAGCACCAGGTGATGGCGACCACGGTGCGGGTGGTCGTGCCCGCCGGGAAGGGGGCGCAGGAGCAGGCGGAGACGGTTTTCGACGTCTTCGACCTGGTCGACGAGCGGATGAGCGAGTGGAAGGAGAGCTCTCCGTTGTCGGCGGTCAACCGCCACGCCGGCGACGGCCCGGTCGAGGTGCCCGAGGACCTGCGCAAGGTCCTCCATCGGGGGATCGAAGTCGGGAACCTGACCGGCGGCGCCTTCGACGTCACCTGGGCCGCGCTCTGGGGGCTTTGGAACTTCCGCGCCCCGGAGCCTCATGTCCCCGATCCGGCGGAGATCGCTCGCCGCGTGAAGCTCATCGACTTCCGCAAGGTGGAGATCGACGACGGCGCCGGGACGGTTCGCCTGCCGGAGAAGGGCATGAAGATCGGCCTCGGTGGCATCGCCAAGGGGTACGCCCTGTCCCGGGCCGCCCAGATGCTGCGTGACCGCGGGCTCCAGAGCTTCATGATCCTCGGGGGCGGTCAGGTGCTCGCCGCGGGGGAGCGCCGGGAGAACGGCGGCCGTCCCTGGCGGGTGGGGATCCGGGATCCGCGGGGCGGCCCGAAGGACTTTTTCGCCGTGCTCGACGTGGTGGATAAGTCGGTGTCGACCAGCGGCGACTACGAGAGGTACTTCATCTCCGACGGGGTGAGGTATCACCACATCCTGGACCCCCGGACCGGCTGGCCGTCGAAGGGGCTGCGGAGCGTGACGGTGGTCTCGCCCGACGCGGTCCTGGCCGATGCCCTGTCGACGGGGATCATGGTGATGGGGCCCCAGAAGGGGCTGGCCCTGGCCGAGCGGCTGAAGAACGTGGAGGCGGTGCTGGTCGACGACCACGGGAAGGTGGAGACGACGAGCGGGCTGGAGGGGACGCTGAAGGTGCTGCATCCGCCGAAGCCATGAGGCCGAGGCGAGGGCCGGGGTCGCCTGCCGGGGAGGTGCTTTGGGGGCAACGCAGTCGAAGGTGGCGGAGTGCTCGGCACTTCGGAGAGAAGGAGCGGGGTCGTTTAGCTGCGGAGGCTTTGGGAGATGAAGCTTCTCGAAGCGGCGTTGGAGCACCTGCGGGAGATGATGGGCTGGTTTCCGGACGTGGCGGCGTGCCGGGCGTGGGGCGGGCCGGAGTTCCGCTTTCCGTTCACCGAGGCGACGTTTCTGGAGGATTGTCGCTGGGAGTCGCTGGCGTCCTGGGCGCTGGTGAAGGACGACGGGGCGCTCCTGGGCTTCGGGCAGTTCTACCTTCGGGCGGGGCGCTGCCACCTGGGGCGGCTGGTGATCTCGCCGGCGCATCGGGGTCGCGGCCTCGGGCATCGGCTGGTGGGCGGGCTGGCCGAGCTCGGGTGCCGCCGGCTCGGTCTCACCGAGTGCTCCCTCTTCGTGGTTCCCGAGAACCGCGTCGCCGTCGAGCTGTACGAGAAGCTCGGCTTTCGCCTCGCGCCCTATCCCGAGGAGGGCCCGGGGCTCGAGGGGTTCGAGTACCGGGTGGCGCCGCTGGCAGGGTCTCGCGACGCTGGGGGCTCGCGCCCGGCGAACCGCGTGACGTATAGAGCGGAGCCTCGATGGTGTAGACGCCGCAGATGCTCGCAGATCCAAGGCGCGCGAAGCGAGTGCGACGCAGGCGTACTCGAGGGTACGTTGAGGAGCGCGAGCGAGCGGAACGAAGGAGATGCGGGTAGCTGCGGCGTCTACACCGTCTTCCAGCGGCGGGCGACCATTACCCGGAGCTTGCGGTGCTCCTCCTCGGCGAGGCGCTCGCGGCGGGCGGCGAGCGCGTCCTCGAAGGCGGCGAGCGCGACCCGGTCGCCCACCGCGTCGAGGCGTTCGCGCAGCTCGTAGAAGAGCTCCGAGCACTCGCCGCACAGCTCGGCGATCACCGGGTAGGACATGCGGTGGATCTCGCACGGTCCGTGGGCGCGGATCGCCGCCTGGTGCTCGGCCGTGCCGTAGCCCTTGTGCTGGGCGAAGCCGTACTCCGGGTAGCGACGGTCGAGCTCGCACATGAGCCGGTCGCGGTGGGTCTTGGCGAGGATCGACGCGGCGGCGATGGAGAAGTCGAGGCCGTCACCCTTGTCGAACCGGTTCTGGGGGATGGCGAGGTCCGGGATCTCTCGGGCGTCGAGGAGGACGTGCTCCGGGGGCTCCGGGAGGCCTTCGACCGCCCGGCGCATGGCCAGGATCCCCGCGTGGTAGACGTTGATCCGGTCGATCTCGGCCACCTGCGCTACGCCGACGGCGAACCCCGAGGCGACCTCTCGGATCTGGGCCGCCAGGGTCTCGCGGAGCCGCGGGTCGAGGCGCTTGGAGTCGTCCACTCTCGGGATCGCGGTGCCGGGCGGGAAGACGACCGCGGCGGCTACCACCGGCCCGGCCAGGGGCCCGACGCCGGCCTCGTCGACGCCGGCGATTCGGGTGAGCCCGGAGCGCCACAGGACGCGCTCGAAGTTGAGCATGGCGTCCAGGCGCAGTCGCTCCTCCCGTTCCTGGTCCTGGCGCCGCCGGAGCAGCTCGTAGACCTGCCGCGCCCCACGGCGGGGATCGCGGCGGAGCTTGTTCAGGAGCTGGCCCGAGGCGGGCTCGTCGCCCTGGACGAACCGCCGGCGGATCTCACCGACGGAGAGCTTCGAAGGATCGACGGCCATGGGCGAAACGGGCGGGCGCCCGAGCCGGCCGAGCGGCCGGGGACGTCCGGACTGGGGATGCTACCAGCTCCCCGGACCGCTCCAGGGCGGGCAGGGCATGGAGGGGATTGGGGGGTGATCCGAACCGGCCGGGAGGGGGCGTCCCCTGCCCACCTCGAGGCTGGGAAGGGGAGCGAGGGGATTGGGGGGTGATCCAGTCAGTTCGCCGGCTCGGACGGCTCGTACTTGAGGTACGGGTTGTTCCGTGCCCGCGTCAGGTAGCGGGACAGGTCGCGAACCAGGCCGACGGTCGCGACCTCGGTGGCGGCCGCCTGCTTGAACAGGATCAGCGCCGCCACGGCGTGGCGGTGGACGTCCTGGGAGCGGAAGACCGGGTACATCTCCTCGGCCAGGCGCTGGACCTCCGCCGTGTCGCCCATCTGGAGATAGACCGCCGCCAGGTCCAGGGTGACCAGGGCGTTGTCGAAGGCCCGCTCCTCCTCGGCGAAGATGGTCCGCACCTCGCGCAGCGCCGCCGCGGCCTCGTCGAGCTCGCCCAGCCCCTCGTGGATGCGTCCCTCCAGCCAGCGCCGACGGGTTTGCGTGGAGCGGTCGTCGGGGAATCGGTCGTATTGGGACCGGATCTCCTTGAGGAAGCTCGCGGCCTCTTCATACCGCCCCCCGGCGCTGAGGAAGAGCGCGATGTTGTGGCGAGCCCAGAGAACCAGATCCGATTCTTCCGATCCGCCCAGGAGATCCACCGCTTCGCCGAGGATCGCGACCGCTTTCGCGTGCTCCTCCGCGTGCCCGGCGGCGCGGCCCAACTGAAGGAGCGCTCGAGCCTGAAGATCTTGCAAATCCAAGTCTCGGTAAATCTCGACAGTTCGCTCGAGGAGTTTCACCGCCTCGAGGAATCTCGACTGCTCCGTGCGAAGGGAGGCGAGCAGGCTCAAGGTCTCCGCCTCGACGGTGACGTCACCGGTCCCCCGATCCAGCAGAGTGGTCGCCGACTGTAGAGCACGCTCCGCCGCGAACAGATCGCCTCCAATTCGACGGGCGTTACCTACGATGGCACTACCCAGGGCCCGGGCGTCGCAAACCAGGCGCACGCCGTAGAAGGATGTCTCGAGGCAATCGGCAACTTCGACTGCGAGCTCGGCAAGCTCCAAAGATCGCGCTACGTCTCGAAAGCCTTCTCGCCGACTTTCGTGCCGGAGCGCTTCAGCCAACGCGAGAAGCTGATAGCGCTGGCTGGAACGGACGGCTTCTCGCCGGGCCGCGGGCGGTCGGAGCATGAGCTCGGCCATGAGGGCCGGCGCGGCACTTTCCTCCGCCTTGATCAGGTCGGCCTTGCCCTCGATCCAAGCGGCGTAATTTCCCAAGGCATCGCGTGAAGGAGAACTCTCGTCCTTCTGCTTGAAGAGGGCTTTGGCCAGATCCCCTCCGACCGCCGCCGCCCAGTCCCGGACCACCCCTCGTCCCGCGAGCAGACAGGGGAGGCAGGGAGACCTCAGGTGCTCGCTGACCGCGGCGGCGTCCGTAGGCGGGAGCCTCCCGCGAAGGAAGGCTGCGAGCCTCTGCGGCACGGGATGAGCTCGGTGAGCAGGAGTCCTGGTCATCCTCCATCTCCTCCATGGCATCGGGCCAAGCCGGATGGCGCCAGCCTATCAACCCTGCGTCCTCCGTGTGCCCGCGGACTCGCCGCACAGGCACCAGAGCGCCCCCCGCAGGAGGTCTTTCTTCGCACTTGCCAAACTGAGGGTTGACTCTACCACGGTCCCCATTGGCGAGTGCAAGGGGGAGACAATTCTGTCTCTCTTCGGAGACAGAGCTGTGAAGGCGAGGGCCGGCGCAACTCGCGTCGACCCTCGCCGAGAAGAGAGGATCTCGGCCGGAACCGGGCCTCATCCGTTGGGATCGCAGCTCGCGTTGTTCTGTGTCGTCGGGATGCAGTTGTTCTCCGTCAGGCTGATCAGTGTCGAGCTCGACGACGAGGAGGTGGAGACAGAGGCCCCATTGGGGTCGATCGAGGAGTAGTTCGCTGCCCAGAGGTTCTGCAGCCAGCCCCACACTGCGCCCAGGTTGGCCGGCACGAAGTCGAAGAATGCTCCTGCCTCATCGATCAGTCTTGCGGGTCCCGGCCGGCCTTGCGCGTGAGCCGGCGTCACCGAAGCGCAGAGCGCCAGTCCCAGACAGACCACGACGAGAATTGCTGAGAAACGGTGTTTCATGACTTTCCTCCTCTCGAGGCGGGTCGAAGGCGACCGTAGCGGCCGCTCCCGCCCGCCGGGTTGGCTCGGCGCGTCGCCTCGGTGGACCCCGGGCGATCGGTGTCGCGGGCGGCGGAAAGACCGGGGAGAGGGCCTCACCGGTCGGGTTCCGCCGTGGGTCCGGAGACGGCGCAGGTTTTGCACCTGGGAAACGTACCTTCTCGGTCGACGATCCCAGGGGACTTGAAGATGGCAACGGGCGATAGGCTGCAAGAGTACCGGAAGACGAGGGATTTTCGCAGCGCCGGAGAGCCTCGGGGGGGCGACGGCGGGGGCCGAGCCGCCGGCGAGGCCCCGCACTTCGTTATCCACAAGCACGACGAGAGCACGCTCCACTACGACTCCTGTCCGGAGGTCGCCGCCGATGGCTGACCGCCTGGAGATCGACGGCCACACCGTGGAGATCTCCCATCCCGAGAAGGTGATGTTCCCCGACGCGGGGATCACCAAGGGAGACCTCGTCGACTACTACCGGCGCGTCGCCGGCATCATGTTGCCGCATCTGGCCGGCCGGGCGCTCTCCATGCAGCGCTTCCCCGACGGCATCGAAGGCAAGTCGTTCTTCCAGAAAGACGCGCCCGACTACTTCCCGGACTGGATCCACACCGAGGAGGTGCCCAAGGAGGGCGGCTCGGTGAACCACGTGGTCTGCGACGACGCGGCGACCCTGGTCTATCTGGCGGGCCAGGCGGTCCTGACCCCCCACGTCTGGCTCTCCCGGGTCGACGACCTGGACCACCCCGATCGGATGATCTTTGACCTGGACCCGCCCGACGACGACGCCGAGCGTGCCGGCGCGGAAGTGCGGCGCGCGGCCCGGCGGGTCCGCGACGCCCTGGAGGCCCTGGGCCTCCCGACCTTTCTCATGACCACCGGCTCGAAGGGATTTCACGTCGTCGTCCCCCTGAGGCGCCGCGAGAGCTTCGACCAGGTCCGGAGCTTCGCCCGGGGCCTCTCCCGCCGCCTGGCGGCCGACGACCCCGAGCGCCTCACGGTGGAGCCGCGCAAGGCCCAGCGCGCCGGGCGCGTGTTCCTGGACTACCTGCGCAACGGCTACGCCCAGACCAGCGTGGCGCCGTACGCGGTCCGGGCCCGCCCCGGGGCGCCGGTCGCCACGCCGGTGGGCTGGGACGAGCTCGACGGCCTCGACCCGCGTCGCTACACGGTGCGAAACCTCTTCCGTCGCCTGGCGCGGAAGGAGGACCCGTGGGCCGGGATCGCGAACTACGCCGTCGACCTCGCAGACGCCGAGCCCGGTCTCTCGAGCCCGCCCTCTTCAGGAGGTAAGGAGTGAGGCCCGTCCCGAGACAGGTCCTCTCGCCGGCGCTCGCGGCCGCCTGCCTCGTTCTCGCCGGGGCTCTCGCCGCGCCGCCGGCCGCCGAACCGGCGACCGCCGGCCGTGACGCGGCAGGTATGAACCTTTCCTGATCCCCTTCCTGCCTTTCCTACCCCAGCGGGTGTTTCGGCGGTCCACGCCGGGCGCCAGGATGAGATCTCGGAGGGTGTCTTCACCCCTCCCGGGAGATCCCATCATGCGCGAGCTCGTCGACGGCTGTTCCGCTATCGTCCGGGGGGCCCTGGCCGCCGGTTGCGACTTCTTCGCCGGTTACCCGATCACCCCCGCCTCTTCCATTCTCATGTCCATGATGCAGGAGCTGCCCCGGAGGGGCGGCGTGGCGGTCCAGGGCGAGGACGAGATCGCCTCCATCGGCATGTGCATCGGGGCGACCCTCGCCGGCTCCCGGGCGATGACCGCCACCAGCGGCCCGGGAATCAGCCTGTTCAGCGAACAGATCGGCCTGGCGATCATGGGCGAGGTGCCGCTGGTGATCGTGGACGTCCAGCGCCTCGGCCCGTCGACCGGCGGTGCCACCACGGTCGGCCAGGGCGACGTCCAGTTCGTGCGCTGGGGCACCTCGGGCGGCTACCCGGTGATCGTCCTGGCGCCGTCCTCGATCCCCGAGTGCTACCGGCTCACCGCCCGGGCCTTCGAGCTGGCCGAGCGCTTCCGCTGCCCGGTCTTCCTGCTCGCCGACAAGGAGCTGGGCCTGACCCTGGGAACCGTGGACTCGGTGGGCTGGGGGCCGCCTCCGGTGCCCAGACCCGGGAACGGCTCCGGACACGGCTCCGGCGAGGGCGCCGCGAAGAGTGCCGGCCCGCCCTATCGGTACCAGCCTCCGGACGGCGTGCCGCCGCTTCGCCCGTACGGGGGCGACGGGGGGGCCGTCCGCTTCACCGGCTCGACCCACGACGAGGGCGCCTGGATCACTAAGGACCCGGCCACGGTCGACGCCCTGAACCGCCACCTGATCGCCAAGATCGAGGAGCACCGGGATGAGATCGAGATGGTGACGGCGGACCTCGAGCCCGGGGCGGAGACCCTCTGGCTGGCCTACGGCATCACGGCCGGCGCCATGCGCGAGGCCGTCGCC
Source organism: uncultured Acidobacteriota bacterium (assembly GCA_963739795.1). Taxonomy (GTDB): domain Bacteria; phylum Acidobacteriota; class Thermoanaerobaculia; order Multivoradales; family DATKCC01; genus CAVUBL01. The sequence continues at coordinate 313,462 of CAVUBL010000021.1, forward strand.
CGGGCCCGGAGCGCGGGCCGGAAGGTCTCCGCCGCCGTCGTCCAGAGCCTCTGGCCGGTGCCCGAGACCGCCCTCGGTGCGGCTCTCCGGGGCGCGCGCCGCGTGGTGGTGGCCGAGCTCAACCCGGGCCAGTACCGGCGGGAGATCGAACGCCTCGCCGGTGGACTCTCGTTCCGGCCCGAGGTGATCGGCCTCCACCGCCTCGACGGCGGGCTGATCACCCCGGACCAGCTCCTGGAGACCCTGCCATGACTACCACGGTGACGCCCCTGGCCACCTTCCGCAACGAACGGCCCTACCCATTCTGCCCAGGCTGCGGCCACCACGGGATCCTCGACGCCCTCGACCGCGCCCTGGTCGAGCTGGCCCTCGACCCGAGCCAGGTGGTGCTGGTGAGCGACATCGGCTGCTCCGGCCTCTCGGACCAATACTTCGCCACCAACGCGCTCCACGGACTCCACGGCCGGAGCCTCACCTACGCCACCGGGATCAAGCTCGCCCGCCCCGAGCTCACGGTGATCGTCCTCCTGGGCGACGGCGGCACCGGGATCGGCGGTGCCCACTTCTTGAACGCCGCCCGGCGCAACGTCGGCGTCAAGACCCTGGTGTTCAACAACCTCAACTTCGGCATGACGGGCGGGCAGCACTCGCCCACAACGCCGACGGGAGCCATCACCTCCACCACGCCGGCCGGCAGTCTCGAGCGCCCCCTCGACCTGTGCGGCACGGCGGCGGTCAACGGCGCGGCGTACGTGTGGCGCGGAACGAGCTTCGATGCAGACCTGCCCACGAGGATCGCCGAGGCCGTCCGCACCCCCGGCTTCGCCCTTCTGGACGTGTGGGAGCTCTGCACCGCCTTCTTCGTGCCCAACAACAAGGCATCGAAGAAGACCCTGGGCGAGCTCCTGGAACGCCTAGGCTTCGCCACCGGAGTCCTCGCCCGGAACGAGGTGAACGACTTCGCGGAGGCCTACCGCTGGGCCCACGCGGCCGAGCTGGGGCGCGACCTGACCGACGACCTGGGCGCCTCGCAGGGCCTCGAGACCCGCTACCGCTCCGGCCTGGACCGGCCCCTCCACCTGGTCGTCGCCGGCTCGGCCGGCTCCCGGGTGCGCTCTTCCGTTCGCCACCTGGCCCGGGCGGGCGTGCTCTCCGGTCTCTGGGCGAGCCAGCGCGACGACTACCCGGTGACGGTCAAGACGGGGCACAGCCTCTCGGAGCTGGTCCTGGCGCCCGAGCCCATCGAGTACTCGGGCATCGAGCGTCCGGACGTGCTGCTGGTCCTCTCCGAGATCGGGCGCAAGAAGGCCGAGCCGTATCTCGCCCGGATGGACGAGGGGGGCGTGGTGTTCACCCTGCCCGAGCTGGCGGCCGGTGGAGCCTTGGCGACCCGCGCCCGGGTCCGCTCCCTCGACACCGCGGCGCTGCCCCGGGGCCTGGCCAAGACTCACCTGGCCCTGGCCGCCCTGGCGGCGGCGGTCCGGGAGCTCGGTCTGGTGCCGGTCGAGGCCCTCGAGGAAGCGGTGCAGCGGGGCTCGGCCGAGCACGCCGCCCGGAACCTCGAGGCGCTCGGCGCGCTAACCTTGGGCAAGTCTCGCGCAGAGGCGCAGAGACGCAGAGGCGGAGTTCCGACTGAAACATCGATCGCCGAAACGCGTGATTTCCGTCCTTGATCCTTGATCGGAATCGGCACCCGAGCTCAGGAGCCACATGTGGACTTCGTATGACGCATCAACAGCGTCCCCGTAGACGCGGTTCTCCTGGGCCCCGCCCATCGATCGCCGTTCTCTGCGCCTCGGCGCCTCTGCGCGAAGATGTAGTTTGTCGTGTAGGTCGAGATTTCGGGGCACGGGAAGACGTGGCTTCCGGGGCTACCGTCCATGCCCCGTGTTAGGATTTTCAACGGCGATGGAATCCAAGCGAGCGCGCCGCGAAGACGTTCTGAAACTCCTTGACCAGGAAGGTGGCCTGAAGCCCGGGGTGGCCCGGAAGGTCCACCTGGCGACCGGGGTCCCCGAGGCGGACGTCTACGGCGTGGCCTCCTTCTACCACCTGCTCTCCGACCCCGACACCGACGCTTTCGTCTGCCAGGGCCTCTCCTGCCGCCTCGCCGGCTGTGCGGAGGCCAAGGCGGAGCTCGAGTCCCGGGGCAGCGCGGCGCGCTTCGTCTCCTGTCTCGGACGCTGCGACGCGGCGCCCGCCACCTGGCGCCGGGAGGCTCACGGGCAGGGCGGGCGGGCCGAGACCTTCCCGGTCCACCTCTCGCCCTCCTCGCCCGACCACGCCATCGACCTGGCGGCCCCCGAGCACGCGAGCTACGCGGCCCTGGCCGCCGCCCGCAAGCGGGGCCCCGAGTGGGTGTGCGGCGAGCTCGAGGCGTCGGGAATCCAGGGCCGGGGTGGCGCCGGCTTCCCGGCCCACATCAAGTGGCGCGGGGTGCGCGGCCAGGCCGAGACCGAGCGCTACGTGGTCCTGAACGCCGACGAGGGCGAGCCCGGGACCTTCAAGGACCGCGAGGTCATGCTTCGCCGGCCGCACCTGGTGATCGAGGGGCTGGCGGTGGCCGCCGTCACTCTGGGAGCACAGGACGTCTACGTCTACGTGCGGGGCGAGTTCGGCATGTGCCGGGCCTCCCTCGAGGCGGCGCTGGCCGAGGCCCGGGAGCGCGGCGACCTGTCGTCGAACGGCTCCGGCCCGGACTCGGGTCAGGGCGAGGTCCGCTGGCACTTCGCCGACGGCCACGGGGCGTACATCTGCGGCGAGGAGTCCGCGCTCCTCGAGTCCCTGGAGGGCAAGCGCGGGATGCCGCGCCTCCGGCCGCCGTTTCCGGTGGAGAAGGGCTTCCGGGGCAAGCCGACCCTGGTCCAGAACGTCGAGACCATCGCCTGCGTGCCGGCGATCCTGACCCGGGGCGGCGAGTGGTTTCGGAGCGCCGGCCGCACCCAGCCGGGTTCGAAGCTCTACTGCCTGTCCGGGCACGTGGTGCGCCCGGGGGTCTACGAGGCGCCCCTGGGGGTGAGCCTCGCCGAGCTGTTGGAGCTCGCAGGCGGCGCTGTCGGGACCCTGAAGGCGTTCTCGCCCGGCGGCGCCTCGAGCGGCTTCCTGCCCGCCTCGGCGGCCGGCCTGCCCCTGGACTTCAAGAGCCTCCAGGCCGCCGGCTCGATGCTCGGTTCGGCCGGTATCGTGGTCCTCAACGATACCGCCGACATGGCCGAGGCCGCCCTCGCCCAGGCGGTCTTCTTCGAGGACGAGTCCTGCGGACAGTGCTCGCCCTGCCGGATCGGAACCCAGATGATCCGCCAGGCCCTCGAGCGCTATCTCGCCGCCGGCCGGGATCCCTCCGTCCTGGCCGACCTGGGCGAGGTCTCCTGGGGGATGACCGAAGCGAGCATCTGCGGCCTGGGTCAGGCGGCGTCGCTCCCCCTGACCACCGCCATGAAGCACTTTCCGGAGGAGTTTGGAGCCGCGCAATGAGCCAACCCCGCACCTCGGGCGAGCGGCCTGCCACCGAATCGCCTGGCACCTCTGCCAGCACCCTGACCATCGACGACCGGGAGGTGGACTTCCGGGCCGGCGAGACCGTCCTCCAGGCGGCGCGCCGCCTGGGCACCGAGATCCCGGTCCTGTGCCACGACGACCGCCTGGAGCCCGCCGGCGCCTGCCGCATCTGCCTTGTGGAAGTCGAGGGCCAGCGCCTCATGCAGCCGGCCTGCGCCTTCAAGACCGCGCCGGGCATGGTGGTGCGCACCGCGACCGAGCGGATCGAGCGCAACCGCCGCTTCCTCCTGTCCCTCCACATGGCCGACACGGTCCAGGACCGCGCGATCGCCGACGACGCCAACCCCAACAGGCTTTTCGAGTACGCCGAGCGCTACGGCACCGCCGGCACCTGGACGCCCGTCGACTCGCCCCGCAAAGGCCGTCCCGGTGACAACAACCCCTTCGTCGCCTTCCGCCCGGACCGCTGCATCCTGTGCGCGGCCTGCGTGCGCTACTGCGACGAGGTGGAGGCGGTCTCGGCGATCACCCTGGCGGGCCGCGGGGGCCGGACCACGATCTCCACCGCCGACGAGGTCTCCCTCCAGCACTCGACCTGCGAGCTGTGCGGCGGGTGCATCGACGTCTGCCCGACCGGCGCCCTCACCGAGAGGCCGGCGCTGGCCTACGGCAAGCCGGAGCGGGAGCTCGAGAAGGTGCGCACGACGTGCAACTTCTGCGGCGTCGGCTGCCAGATCGACCTCAACGTCGACCGGGCGGCCAACCGGGTGGTCAAGGCCACCAGCCCGCCGCCGGGTACCACGGTCAACGACGGCAACATGTGCGTCAAGGGCCGTTTCGCCAACGACTTCATCCACCACCCGGACCGCCTGACCGTGCCGCTGGTGCGCGACCCGGTCTCCGGGGAGCTCCGGGAGGCGAGCTGGGACGAGGCCCTCGACCGGACTGTCCGGGGCCTCCAGACGGTCGCCGAGCGCCACGGCAACGACGCCCTGGCGTTCATTTCCTCCTCGCGCTGCACCGGCGAGGAAAACTACCTCCTTCAGAAGATGGCGAGGGGCGCATTCGGGACGCACAACGTCCACCAATGCGCCGCCACCTGACACGCCCCAACGGTCGCCGGTCTGGTGACCACGTACGGCGCGGGGGCGATGACCAACTCGATCCCCGAGATCCGGGACGCGGACTTCCTCTTCGTCACCGGCTCGAACACCACCGAGGCGCACCCGATCATCGCCATGGAGATGAAGCGGGCCGTGCGCCGTGGCGCCAAGCTCGCGGTCTCCGATCCGCGGAAGATCTGGCTCACCGAGATCGCCGACTGGCACCTCCAGATCCAGCCCGGTACCGACGTCTGGCTCCTGAACGCCATGGCGAACGTGATCGTCACCGAGGGCCTCGAGAACCGGGAGTTCATCGAGCGCAACACCGAGGGCTACGAGGCGATGCGCGAGGCGGTGCTGCGCTACTCGCCGGAGGAGGCGGAGAAGGTGACCGGCGTGCCGGCCCAGGCGATCCGCGAGGTCGCCCGGGCCTACGCCACGACCCCCAAGGCGGGCATCTACTACACCCTGGGGATCACTGAGCACACCACCGGCACCGACAACGTCTACGCCCTGTCGAACCTGGTGCTCCTGACCGGCCACCTGGGCGTGCGCTCGGCGGGCATGAACCCGCTGCGCGGCCAGAACAACGTCCAGGGGGCCAACGACTCCGGCGCCTCGCCGATCTTCTACCCCGGCTACCAGCGCTGGGACGAGCCGGGGGTGCGGGAGAAGTTCGCCAGCGCCTGGGGCGTTCCCCAGCCGGAGACGCCGGGCCTGAACCTCAACCAGATGATGAAGGCCATGACCGCCGGCGAGATCCGGGGCATGTACCTGATGGGCGAGGACATCGTGATCTCCGAGCCCAACGTCTGCCGGGTGGAGAAGGCGCTCAACGAGATCGACTTCCTGGTGGTCCAGGACATCTTCTTCAACGAGAGCTGCCGCTACGCCGACGTCGTCCTGCCGGCGGCCTGCTTCGCCGAGAAGGAGGGCGTCTTCACCAACTCCGACCGGCGCGTCCAGCGGGTGCGGAAGGCCGTCGAGCCCCCCGGTGAGGCGCGCGCCGACTGGCAGATCCTCGCCGAGGTGATCCGCCGGGCCGGCCTCGAGCAGCCGGCCTACGCCCACCCGCGGGAGGTCTACGCGGAGATGGCGGCGCTGGCGCCGAAGTTCTCGGGGATCTCCCACGAGCGGATCGAGCGCGAGGGCGGCCTCCAGTGGCCGGTCCTCACCCCCGAGTCCCCCTCGACCGAGTACCTCCACAAGGGAGGCGTGCTGCGGGGCAAAGGGCTGTTCGAGGCGGTGGAGTACCGTCCGCCCTCGGAGATCGAGGATCCGGAGTACCCCCTGGTCCTCTCCACCGGGCGCACCCTCTACCACTACAACGCCGCCACCCAGACCCGGCGCTCGACGGGCCTCTCCTCGAAGCAGCCCGAGGCCTACGTGGAGGTCAACCCCGGGACCGCCAGGAAGCTGGGCCTCCAGGACGGCCAGCTCGTCGACGTGGTCTCGCGCCGCGGCCGGGTGCGCGCCCGGGCGCTCCTCTCGCGCCAGGTCAAGGCGAACGTCATCTGGATGCCCTTCCACTTCCCCGAGGCCCGCACCAACCGCCTGACCACCGACGCCGGCGACAAGGTCACCGGAACCGGGGAGTACAAGGTCTGCGCCGCGCGACTGGAGCCCGCCGAGGGGGTCTTCTCGGAGCACGAGTTCCCGGGCGCCTACGCCGCATCCCCCCCGCAACCCCTCTGATCCCCTTCCCACCCCCGCCCGCTCGGGATCGGATGGATGGAGGTCGCTCCGGCCTCTCCTCACGGTTCCCGCGGCGCGAAGCCGTGGCGGCAGAGGTAGCGGGCGGCTTCCGGGCGGACGTTCTCCAGCACATAGAGGGTGGCTCGGAGGGAGCCCCGTTCGAGCTCGTGGGCCTGTACCCGGTGCGAGAGGGCTTCCCGCTCGATCACCCGCCGGGCCACGCGGTCACGGCGAGCCTCGATCTGGGGCCACGGGTTGAGGGCGAGGACTGCGGTTCTGAGCTGGAGGCCCGGCCGAGCCGCGGTGTCGCAGGGGAGCTCCTCGATCGGGTGGACCCGGAAGCGGGAGAGCTGGCCGCGGAAGTAGGGGAGGATCTCCGGCGGCATGACGTAGAGATCGTTCAGGGCCGGATCCTTCGCGAAGGGGGCGAGGGCGCTCGCCAGGCCGGTCCGGTTCTCGGAGACGCCGCTCCAGATCGGCCCGATCAGGCCGGCGGCGAGCCACGGCGCCATGAGGACCCAGGCGAGGGCCTTGCCCGCCCGTCGATTCCGCAGCCATCGGTGGCCGGCCGCGCGGCGGGTCGCCGCCGCGGCGAGGCAGGCGAGACCGCCGCCCCACGCCGCCGAGGCCATCAGGGGATAGCGCGGACCGTGGAAGACCGGTGCCAGCCCGCTCCGCGCGAGGCCCCAGAGGAGGAGGGTGAAGAGGAGCCCGGCGCCGAGGCCCAGAACCGCGCCTCGCTCGAGGCGTGACACCTCTCCGTCGGCCTCGGCGGCCCCGCCGGATTCGCCGACCTTCCGGCCTTCGGGGACCGCCCACCGAATCCACCGAGTTAGAGACCAGGCCGCCACGGGCAGGGCCACGCTGGCGATTCCCAGGGGCAAGAGCTTGTCGAGGGTTGGCACGGTTGGCGCGTGGAGGCGGCCGAAGGGGAGCCACCAGACGAGGGTGAGGAGGAGGTTCCCCACGGTGGCCGGCGTCATCCACTCGGTGCCCACCCGCTCCAGGTACGCGAGCTGCCGCGGCACGTCGACGAGCCACGGGAGGAAGGCGAGGAGGGCGGCGGCGTGGGCGGCCACCGCTGGCACCAAGGAGCGGAGCCTGCCCGTCCGGCGCACGGCGAGGCCCGCCCAGACCAGCCCCAGGCAGGCCAGGACGAGGCCCGAGAGCAGGTGAGACCAGAGGGCGAAGGCGGCGGACGCGGCGTAGAGGCTCCAGCGGCCCGCCTCCCAGCGCGGCCCGTGCTCTCCGGGCGGCTCCAGGAGCAACAGGAAGCAGATCGCCAGCCCGGCGGAGGCGAAGCCGTAGCTCCGGAGGTCCTGGGCCATCTGGGCGAGCCCCGCCGCTCCCGCCACCGACCAGGCGAAGAGCGTGCCCTCGGTCGGCCCGAGGCTCCGGCGCCCGAGCGCCCAGGCCGCCGCGGCGGCGAGGGCCCAGAAGCCGACATTCAAGGAGCGGGCCCAGAGGACTCCGGGCTCGAAGCCCAGGGCCCGGGCGGCGCGGAGCCAGGCGTCGAGACCCAGGTAATAGAGGGGCGGATGGGCGTCCCGGGCGGTCAGGCGGACGATGCCGGAGGTCGGGCGCTCCACCAGCACGAGGGTGTAGGTCTCGTCCATCCAGAGGGTGCCCTCGAGGCTCGCGCGCCACATCTTGGGGGGCAGCAGGACGGCGAGCAGGGCGAGGAACCCGAGCGCGGAGCGGGACAGGCGGCCCATCGGGGCGCAGGATACCCCGCCTCGCCGCCTCGTCGTCCCGCCGGTTGCCTCCGAATCCATTGAGTTATCAGCATTTTGCTAGTGCCGAGAGTGCGGTAATCCTGGGATTTCCGGCCGAAGTTCCGATCGTCAAAGACTTTCGATAGTTCAGCGCGAGCGCGTCGTCTTCTGGAGTCCCGTGCGCAGTTGGTCGACGGGTTGACACGCGAAAACACGGGCCAGTAGGTTCCGCGCAGATCTGTAGTTCTTCGACCGCCGGGGCGCGCCAGCGCGCTCTTCGCGGAGTGCTAATGGACGCCCGATCCCTATCCGGCCCCGCGCCCTCCCGCGTGCGTTCTCTCGGAACGGCGGCCCTCCTCTGTCTGAGCCTGCTCCCTGCGCTCGTCAGCCCCGCGGCTCGGGCCGCCACTGGCCCCCTCGCCAGCGGCCAGCTCCTGGTCCAGGGCAGCCGGCTGACGATCTACTCCGACGCCCTCACCACCGACGCGGACCAGACGATCGACGTCGGCGAGCAGGCGCGGGTGCGCACCTGCTTCGGAGGGATCGACGACCCCTGCGGCTCGGTGCTGCCCGGGGACCCGCGGGTCGCCGGCCTGGTGGTGCGGGCCGAGCTGACCGGGCCCGAGGTCGCTGCGCCGCAGCCTCTCGAGACCCTCCCCGGGGGCACCTTCGTCCTGCCCGGGTTCCAGCAGGAGGGCGAGTACCGGCTGGAGAACATCCGGCTGGTGGAGGAGGCCACGGGCAGGGTGCTGGGCGCCGCCGAGCCTTCGGTCGCGCTGCTCCACGTCACTGAGATCGTCCTCACCTCGGCTACCGTCAAGGCCCTGTCGCTCGCCGACCTCCAGGCGCGCGGCATCTCCATCGGCCAGCAGGACTTCCAGGCCTTCGACTTCGCCGTCGGCTTCGCCTTCGGCAGCGAGACGGTGGAGATCCGGCTGCCGATCATCTACAACGGCTTCGAGCCGGTGCAGGCCCTGACTCCGCCGAAGGTCAACCTCGACGGCCTGCCCGATAACGTGGTGAAGTTGGTCAAGCGGTGGCAGCCGCCGCGGATCGTCCCGTTCGCTCTGGAGCGCCAAGAGCCGGAGGGCCCCCAGCTCCAGTCCGAGCAGGACCAGGAGCTAACCTTCCCGCTGTTCGGGGCCATCGTCCTGCCGGGCAGCGTCAGCTACCTGAACCAGTTCTTCGAGGCGCGGCTGATCGTGGCCAACGGGGCGGCGCCGAGCTCGGATGTCCAGCTCTCCGATCTCGGCGCTTCGGTGCGCTTGCCCTCGGGTGGCGTGCTGCGGGTGGTTGCGAGCGACCCCTCGGTGGCGGCCGGGCAGCTCGTTCCGGTCGTGCAACAGAACGGACGGAGGGTGCTCGATCCCGGGGAGCAGGGGAGCGCCGCCTGGACCATCGAGGGCCTCGAGGCCGGCACCCACACCCTGTCGATCGACGTCACCGGGCAGATCGATCGCCCCGGCCGCGATCCACTGCCCGTGCTCTCGCGCACCCAGGCGGCGGTCGAGGTGGTCGACGCGCGCTTCAACCTCACCTTCAGCCACCCGGACGTGGTGCGCGAGGGCGAGGCCTACTCCCTCTACGTCACGGTCACTAACCTGTCGCGCGCGACCCAGAACCTGATCAGCGTCGACCTCGACGAGCAGCACCTTTCGGGCGCCCACCGGGAAGACCCCAACGACGACCTGCGCCGCACCATCGACACCCTCGATCCGGGCCAGGCCGAGACCCTGGAGTACCGCTTGGTGGCGGAGCTCGACGGCAAGGTCGTCGCCACCACCTTCCAGTCGAGCTCCTCGGCGGGGCAGGGGACGATCCGCCTGTACACCGGCGTCGGCGAGCTGGGCATTCCGCTGTCGCCCGCGTCGCTCGTACTCCCCCGGTTCAGCGACCGGCTCGACACCCCCTACGTCTCGACCAGCGACTTCCTGCGCGCCAACGTGCGCTTCCTCGGCCTGGCCTACAGCCTGGCGGTGGCGCCGGCGGCCTACATCCCGTCCGGCCTGCCGCACGTGATCCGCACCGACGTCGAGCGGCGGGCGATCGACCTCGGGGAAGCCGGATTGCGCGCCTTCGCGGGCGAGCCGCTGCTCGAGTCCCTGGAGATCCTGGCTCTCGACCAGCTCGGCAACCGGGACCCGCTGGCCGAGATCGACGAGCTGCGCCGTCGCCTCCAGAAGGGCGAAGCGGCCGCGGAGCAGATGGCCGTCCTGCTGCGCCATGAGCAGGAGGGCCGGGGGCTCGGTGCCCTCGCGCTGCTCGACCACCTCGCCGCGACCGCCTCCTACACCGCCCCCTGGCTCGCCGCCACCGTGGTGCCCGACGGCTCGTCGCCGCTGCCCGCGCTCGAGATCCGCCGCCCCACCGAGGCGGGCCTGGGAGAGCTCTCCGGGCCGGCCGGCGGCCTCGACGGCACGGTGCCGGTCGCCCGGACGCTCCCCTACGGCGAGGTCTACGAGGTCCACGAGACGTCGAGCGGCGGCGCCCGGGTGCCCCTGGCCGTGGTCGGCCACGTCGAGACCACCGACACCTTCGAGGTCGTGCTGCGCAATGACGGCTCCGAGACCGCGGCCGGTCGCCTGGTCCTGGTGCTCCCCGACGACGGCGATCCGCGGGACTTCCGGCGCGTCGACCTCGGGCGGGTGGAGGTGCCGGCGGGCGCCGCCGTCGCCCTTCACGCCGGGATCGCGACGCCGTCGCCGGCCCAGGGGGGATTCGCGACCTACGACCTGGCGAGCGGGGCGCCGGCCGGCGGTTCGGCTACCCAGGCGGCGGTCGCCCGTCCGCCGTTCCGGCTGATCGGCGCGGTCCAGGACTTCCGGCTCAACGAGAGCGGGCCCGACCTGTTGGGCAACATCTACCGCCCGAACCGCTACGGCAACGGACTGCTCTACCTGTTCAACCGGCCGCCCGACGCCACCGACCTCGACCCCGCGAGCTTCGAGATCCGCTCGAGCTTCTCGGGGCTCGACACCGGCGGCGCTCCGGCGAGCCTGACCACCGAGGCGGTAGGCACCGCGGCCTTCGTGCAAGACGACCCGCGGGTGGTGGCGGTGCGCTACTCCTCGCCGGTAAGCGCCCTGATCGATCCCTCGACGGGAGGCCCGCTGCTCGACCAGCAGCACCTGCTCGACACCGCGGCCCTGGTCGACGCCTGGGGCGAATCGCTGAGCTCCGCCGTGCCGCCCCCGACCCTCGAGACCGCTCCTCTCCACGTCGGCGCGCTGGTCGACGGCCGGGTGATCCGGGGCACCGGCGCACCGGCGGTGGGTGCGCGGGTCCAGCTCATCCGGATCTGGCTGAAGGAGACCCCGTTCGGCACCAAGCCGGTGCTCGAGCTCGCGGGGGAGACGACCACCGACGCCGACGGCCACTTCGGCTTCGATTTCGTCGAGAGCCCGCACTGGGACCCCAAGGTCAGCGGCCAGTACCGCCTGCGGGCGATCGTGCCGGAGGGCTCCGACCCCGACCTCGAGCCCGCCGATGTCCAGGAGATCGGCTCCCGGATCCGCCTCCAAAACCGCCTCGCCCACGTCAACATCGCGCTGCTCGGCCGGGGTGTGATCACCGGCACCCTGGTCTATCAGGACACGGGCGCGCCGGTGCCCAAGGGCAAGGTGACCGCCACCAGCACCCTGTTCAACGAGCTCAAGCGAGTCGACGTGGGCGCCGACGGCTCGTTCCGGATCGGCGGCGTGCCGGTCGGCCCGATCACCCTGACCGGCAGCGACGCGGACGGGCGGAAGGTCTACGCCACGGTGGGCGTCGAAGAGCCGGGCGCCGGCGTCGACGTCCGCCTGGAGATCCCCCGCGCGCCGCCGTCGCTGGGCACGATCACCGGCCGGGTCCTGCGCTTCTCGACCGGTGACCCGGTCGAGGGGGCGACCGTCGCGGTCTACAGCAACGGCCACGGCATCGCCCAGAAGACGACCGATCCCTTCGGCCGCTTCCGTTTCGACGACGTGCCCGCGGGGCAGGTCAACGTCCAGGCCGCGGCCTGGGAGATCAGCCGCAGCTCGGTGGTCAGCGCCGTCGACCTGGCGGCCGGCGAAACCCAGGACCTGACCCTGCGACTGGCCGACAGCTCAACCCGCACGGTCACCGGCCTGGTGGTCTTCCACGACGCCGTCACCAACACCGACCTGCCGGTGGCTGGGGCCGTGGCCTTCATCCCGGGCCCCGGGGTCTTCGCCTACACCGACTCGACCGGCCGCTACCGGATCGAGGGCGTTCCCGTTCAGGGCGTCGGCGAGGCGCAGTACAGCGTCGACGCCATCGACTACTCCCGGGGCCTCGAGGGCCGGGTCCTGCTGCAGCCCATCGTCGACAGCACCGCCGACGAGATCGAGGCCCAGCGCGTGGTCCTCGAGAAGATGAGCGGCGGCATCGACGGCGTGGTGCTCGATCCCCTCGGTCGCCCCCTGGGCGGCGTCGAGGTGATCCTCTATCCCAGCCAGTCGACGATGAGCGCGCCGGACGGCAGCTTCTCGTTCAACGACGTGGGCATCGGCAAACAGACTGTGCTCGCCCACGTCGACGACGGTCTCCAGCCGGGGCGGGTGGGGTACTTCGGGCAGGTCGAGACGTCAGTGGTCTACGGCGGCCACCGGCCGTTCGTGAACCTGCGCATGGTGGGAAGCGGCCGGGTCACCATCCACACCACCACCCAGACCTCGACCGGGGTGCTCACCCCCATCTACTACAAGCCCACCTGGTACCACGCGGGCTCGCGGACCATCAAGCTGAAGGGCTCCCACATCGAGACCACCACCGACCCCAACGGCGACCTGGAGCTCGAGCTGCCGGTGGGCGCCTACGAGATCGTTGCCTACAACCCCTTCTACGGCATCAAGACGATCGACGACAAGCTGACCTACGCCGGCCAGACGGTGCACCACGAGATCGTCTTCGAGAACGCCGCGACGGTCACCGGCCAGGTGGTGGACGTGGACGGCCACACGCCGGTCCCCGACATCGAGGTGACCCTCGCCACCTCGCACCTGCTGCCCCAGACCCAGCGCACCGACGCCCAGGGCAACTTCCGCTTCGAGCTGGTGCCCAAGGGGAGCGTGGTGGTGACCGCCGCCGGACTGGTGGGGACGGTGGAGCGGATCGGCCGCACCTACGGCTCGGTGAATTTGGGCGGGCAGGTCCTCGACCTCCAGGTGCAGATGAAGGCCCAGGGCTCGGTGCGGGGCCGGGTCGTGGACCGCTACAACGGCGACGTGCAGCCCCTGGCCTTCGCCCAGTACTACCTGCGCGAGAACTCGTTCCCGTACCGCCGGATTCCCGCCGCCGGAACCTTCTTCCTCGCCGACGCCGACGGCCGCTACCAGGTCTCCCACGTCTACGCCGGCGGCGTGACCGTGGTCGCCCGCGACAGCGGCCAGGTGAGCCGCACCGGCTCGACGCGCGGCACCATCGCCGCCGACTGGGAGGTGGTCGACCTGCCGGACATCGTGCTGTCGACCAGCGTCGGCTCCCTCGAAGTGGTGGTGCGCGACCCGGAGACCGGCGGCCCGGTGCCCGACGCCCAGGTGCGCCTGTCGAACGGCGAGTGGTCGGTGGCCGATGCCCAGGGGGTTGTGGTCTTCGACGCCCTCGCTCTGGGCAACTATTCCGTCTACGCCTTCCACGCCCCCACCGGCCGGAGCGGGCGCTTGGGAGGGCTGTCCCTCACCTCGCCCGGCCAGGACGTCCACGGCACCATCTACCTGAATCAGCGCGGGGAGGTGCGCGGCACGCTCTACGACGACGACACCCTGACGGTCGGGGTGCCGGCGGGGATCGTCCGCCTGAGCGGCGAGACCGCCGGCGGCCGGGTGACGGCGCTGGCCACCACCAGCAGCACCGCGGGCGAGGAGGGCACCTTCTCCTTCCTGGGCATCCCGGAGGGCAGCTTCTCCCTGGAGGCCGCAGTCCAGACCTCGGCCCGCCGGGCTCGCGCCTCCGCGGCCCTCACCGAGACCTCGCCCGTGGCCGACGTGGTCATGGTGCTCGAGCCGGTCACCGACGCCTACGTGCAGCTCTTCGAGAAGCTGACCGCCGGCGTCTCGCCAGTGGACCCGGCCTCCGGGGTCTTCAGCGTGCGCTTCGTCCAGTCGGGCTACGACTTCACCCGCGCCGAGCCCGAGGCGGGTACCGATGTCTACCTCTTCCCCGACCTCCTCGCCTCGCGCTCGGCGAACCTCTCGGCCCAGGAGATCTCCGGCGAGCAGCGCTCGGCCTCGGCATACTTCCACGACTTCCTCGGCTCGGCGCCCCTGGCCGGCGACGGCAGCGCCGGCAGCCCGTTCGAGCTGGTGCTCCGGCCCAAGGGGGCGGTGGGGGTGTCGGTGGTGGACGCCAACGGGGTGCCGGTGCCCGGGGCCGAAGTCACCCTCAACGCCTCGGGCGTGCGCTTCCCGTCGGTCACCGGGGACGACGGCCGGGTGAGCTTCTCCGCCGTGCCGGCAGGCCCGCTCACCGCCAGCGCCACCTCGCCCGCCACTGGCACAGGTGGCACCGCCTTCGGCACCCTGACCTACGACGACGAGGTGGTGGAGCTCGCGGTCCAGCTCGCGCCGGCGGTGTCGGCCCACGGCGTGGTCTATCAGCCGGTGCCCGACGACCGCTACGAGGGCGATCCGTCGACCCTGGTGGCGGCGCCCGGAATCATCGTCCAGATCCACGACTCGAAGGGGGGCAACCAGCTTGTCCTGACCGACGACGCCGGCACCTACCGCTTCGACGTGCTGCCCACCGGCGGCTACACCGTGTCGGCGCAGAGCTCCAACGGCGACCAGATCGCCTCCACCAGCGGCACCCTGGTCGGGCCCGACGGCTTCGACAACACGATCCCGGCGCTGCTGCTCGACGCTTCGCCGCCGCGCATCGTCTCGATCGTGCCGCCGCCCGGCCTCGAGGGGGTCTCGCGCACGGCGGCGGTGGAGATCGTCTTCTCCGAGCCCCTCCTCGCCGGGGTGGCGCCCACCGGGCAGTCGAGCAGCCCCTACTTCCACCTCACCGCGGCCGACGGCGTGGCCGCCTCCGGGGTCTGGACCTCGGAGATCGACTCCCAGGGCTACCAGGTGGTCCGCTTCACGCCGTCCACCCCGTACGAGAACTTCACCACCTACACCCTGACGATCAGCGGCGGTCCGAACGGCGTGCGCGACCGGATCGGCCGGCCTCTGACTACCAGCGGCAACGTGGGCTCGAACTTCAAGACCGCCGATGGCATCGGACCCGAAGTGATCGCGACGACTCCGTCCCTCGACCGGCCGGTCGATCCCACGGCGGCGATCCGCTTCGACTTCAACGAGGCGGTCCAAGGGACGGACGCGCAGTTCGACGGCAATGGCGTCGACGACGCCGTGGAGCTCTACGGCGAACGCGACACCGGCGAGTGGGTCCAGCTTCCGGTGACTTTGTTCCTGACCCGGAGCGGCTACTCGGTCCAAGCCCAGGCGGTGGCCGGCGTGACCCTCTCCGGAGACACCCTGCAGCGCAGAGTCGTGGTCTCCCGCCTGACCGACGTCTACGGCAACGTGATGCCGGTCTACGAGCACACCTTCCGCCTCTACGACTCGAACCCGCCGGTGCTCGACGCCGTGCCCTTCCCGGCCGCCGCCCCCGACGGCCAGCTCATCCAGGGGGTCGACTACCTCCTGGTACCGCAGATCTCGGGCATCGACGACGTGACGACCCAGATGCCGGGGGGCGACCTGGCGCGGGTCGACTACTACTTCGAGGACCCCACCGATCCGACCCACCCGGTGACGCCCTCGTTCTCGGCGGTGGACTACCCCTTCACCTACCCCTTCATCGGCGCCTACTCGGGCGACGGAGTGACGCCGCGGCCCTTCCCGGTCTGGGTGCAGGCCGTCGACACGAGCACCAACAAGAGCAACGTGGTCGAGGTCGACATGGTGGTGCTGCCCAACACCGCGCCCACGGTGGGATCGGTGACCTCCGAGGCCCTGGCGCCGGTGGTGGGCACCTTCTACGCCGGCTCATCGGTGCGCGCCACCGTCGGCGGCCTCGACGACGTGGACGGCTCGCAGCTCACCCTCTCCGTCGAGCTCCGAGCCGACGGCATGGCCGATCCGATCGCCGACAGCCCGGACCGGCTGGTCACCCGGCCGGCCTCCGGACTGTGGGCCGACCTCGCGCCCCAGACCTTCGACTTCCAGATTCCCATCGACCTGCCCGAGGGCACGCCCCTTTACTTCCTCGCCCGGGCGATCGACTCCCAGGGCACCGCCGGCACCCTCGAGAGCGCCCGCTTCCCGGTGGCCGACGACGCCGTGGCGCCGAGCCTCACCGGCCTGGTGGCGAAGCTCGCCGACGGTAGCCCGGAGACCGTGTTCTTCATCGGCGAGTCGTTCTACTTCGAGCTCCACGCGAGCGACGCCGAGACGGCGGTGGACACGGTCACCGCGGCCCTCGACCGGACCGACCTGTTCCCCGATCCGGTGACCGTCTCGAAGGTGGCGGGGAC
Source organism: uncultured Acidobacteriota bacterium (assembly GCA_963739795.1). Taxonomy (GTDB): domain Bacteria; phylum Acidobacteriota; class Thermoanaerobaculia; order Multivoradales; family DATKCC01; genus CAVUBL01. Next base: position 329,958 of record CAVUBL010000021.1, read on the forward strand.
CACCGACCTCTACCGCAGCTCGAGCCTCACCGTCCCGATCCAGGGGGTGACCGGCCAGATCCCCGTGGTGGTGACCTTCGACGCCCGGGACGTGGGGGGCAACGACGCCCAGGACACCCTGACGTTCACGGTGGCCCCGGAGGCGGACCCGACGGCGCCGGTGGGCACCTGGGTGAGCCCGTGGAACGGCGCGCCGTGGCCCGCCGACTACACCTCCGTCCTGGCGGCCGACGGAGCGGAGCTCCTGCTGCGAGTCGACGCCAGTGACGCCTCCCAGGACACGAGTGGAAACCTCGTGCCCGGCAACCTGGTCTCGGTGAGCTTCCGCGGCCCCGTGCGCAACCCGGACACGGGAGCCCTCGAGCTTTCGCCCGACTGGGTCGACGGCATCCTGGTCGCCGGCACCGACGGCCCCGGCCGCGGCACTTACCAGGCCCTTTGGCAGGTTCCCAACGGGGTGCCGGCGGGCACCGAGGTGCCCTTCGAGGCACGGCTGATCGACGGCGCCGGAACGGTCACCATCGAGCAGGTGCGGATGGCGGTCGAGGCGGCGCGCCGGATCTACGAGGGCGTGATCACCGCGGTGGCCCCCGACGACCAGATGGTCGCCCCCGGCGCCGATCCCCAGGGTGCGGTCTTCCTCCTCGACGGCACCACCCTCTCCCTGCGGCCCCAGACCGACGGCTCGGTGCGCAGCCTGCCGGCGGTCCACCTGTACGCCGGCGGGGAGCTCGACGCCGGAGCCCTGGTCGAGCACCCGAGCGTCCTGACCGCGCCGGAGATCACGACCTACGACTCGGCGATCCCCTTCGAGCCCCTGGATCTGGCGGTCACCGAGGCCCTGTCGGTCGACCACGAGAGCCGGATCGACATGAGCGGCCGCGGCCTTCTGGGGGCGACCCCGACCCGCGCTCTGGAGCTGCCCGGCGAGACCCGTTCGGCCGCTTGGGCCGGCGGCTCCCACGGCGGGCGGGGCGGCTTCGGCTCTCCGGTGGGCGGCTGGAACCGCAACGACCTGACAGACCCGGGGTCGGTCTACGACAGCCTGCGCGAGCCGTACCTGCCGGGCGGCGGCGGGGCGAGCCCCAACGAGACCCCGGGCGGAGCCGGCGGCGGCGTGGTGCGCATCGATGCCGGCGGCGCCGTGGTGCATTTGGCGGGCGACCTGCTGGCCGAAGGCGGCCGGGGCACCGGCGGCGGCGGCGCGGGCGGCGCCATCCGCCTGGTGGCCGGGCGCCTGGAAGGGACGGGTTGGATCTCCGCGGCCGGCGGCCGGGGCTCGTCGGGCTCGCGGGCCGGCGGCGGCGGCGGTGGGCGGATCTCCCTCTCGTACACCGAGCTGGGTCCGGAGGTCGACCTGGCGGCGCAGCTCGACGCCTCGGGCGGAGCGAACGACCCGAGCGACACGTCGGCCCAGCGCCGGGGCGGCGCGGGGACGATCTACCTGGAGACGCTGGACGCCGCGGGCACACCCGTCGACTCGGGGCGCCTGGAGGTGACCAACCCCGAAGGAGTGCCGGCCGCCGTCACCCCGCTGCCGGCCCTGGGCGACGGGAACGTGGCCGCCATCGAGCCGGCTGTCGACCCGGACCCGGCCGCCGTGGTCCTGGACGTGCCGCGGGTCCAGGGAGACCTGGCCGGGGAGTCCCTGCTGCTCGAAGCCGCCGACGGGACCGCTCTCGGGACCTTCTCGATCCTGTCCCAGGAGCGCTTCGCCGACGCGACGGCGCCGGACGGCTACCGGGTGCACCTCGCCGTCGACGCGCCGGCCGGCTCCCTGGACGCGGCCTCCGCCGAGCTCGCGGCCGGCGGCGCGGTCCGCTTCCACGGCCGGGCGCGCCTGGCGTCGGCGGCGGCCGGCGGGGCGGTCCGCTTGGTGGCGGACGACGACGTGGTGTTGGGGGCGGCGGGCGATCCGTCGCCGGGGATCAACGACCGCTCGCGCCTGGAGCTCTCCGGGACGGCCCGGGCGCTGCTCCGCGGCGAGGCGCCGCAGGGGAGTGTGACGGCGACGCCGGAGGCCGGCACCGAGGTTCTCCTGGGCTCCTCGATCGAGGTCTCCTGGCAGGTCGACGATCCCCTCGGCCTGACCGGGAGCGCCACCTCCTGGTCGCTCGACGGCAGCGGTGGCTCGACCGCGGTGACCGGCGAGCCGGTGAGCGTCGCGGGCGGGCCGGTGACCCTAACGATCCCGCTGGACACGCCGCCGGGACCGGTGACCTACCGGGTCGAGGGGACCGACCTCGCCGGCCGCACCGCGGGCCTCGACGCCACCTGGACCGTGTTGCCCAACGAGGCGCCGACGGCGGCGGTGGCCCTGGCCCCGGACGCCACCAGCCCGGCGCCGGCGGGCTACCCGCTCTCGGTGGTGGTCCAGGCGACCGACCGCGAGGGCCTGGCGGCGGTGACCTTGATGGCCAGCGGGCCGGTGACCCCGGCGTCCCAGCGCCAGGACGTGACCGGCACAGCGAGCGAGCTCACCTTCCAGGTGGACGTCGACCCGACCGCCGACGGCTCGCAGCCGGTGGTGCTCCAGGCGGTGGCGGAGGATCTCTCCGGTGCCACCACCACCTCCGACCCCCTGTCGGTGCCTGTCGTCGCCAACGCCGCGCCCACCGGAACGCTGGCCCTGGCGGACGGCGCCGGGGCGCGGGTCAAGCCCGGGGAGTCGACGACGGTCAGCGTCGCGGCCTCCGACAGCGACGGCCTGGCGACCATCGAGCTCCAGGTGAGCGGTCCGGCGACCGAGGGGGTGCAGACTCGGACCGTCTCGGGCACCGACGCGGTCGAGACGTTCACGGTGACCGCGGCGCCGGACGCCGAGCTGGTGACCCTGTCGGTGACCGCGGTGATCACCGACCGCCTCGGAGCGTCGTACACCACGGCGCCCCTCGACATCCCCATCGTCGGTGACACCGATCCGCCGGTGGTCACCCTCGCCCTCGACCCCGACGCCTCGACCTACACCTCGGGCGACGTTGTCCAGGTGAGCGCTAGCGCCACCGACGACGTGGCGGTCGACTCCCTCTCGCTGAGCATCGACGGCGCCACCCAGACCTCCGACGGCTCGCCCATCGACGTCACCTGGACTGTGCCGCCGGTCTCCGACGTGACCACCGTCACTCTCTCGGCGGAGGCGTCCGATCCCACGGGCAACACCGGCACGGCGAGCCGGCAGATCACGATCCAGCCACTGCCCGACGACGTGCCGCCCGAGGTGGCCTTCACCTGCCCGAGCGGCGGGGCGGTGCTGCCGGTGGGCTACGACCTCGCGATCACCGCCCGGGCGAGCGACGACCTGGGCGTCGCCTGGGTCGACTTCTTCGCCGACGGGGCGACCGAGCCCTTCGCCCACGTCATCGCCGCCCGCGGGGTCGGCCACCGGCTTCGACGCCACCGCCACCTTCACCCTGCCGGCGACGGCGGGCGAGACGCGCTTCCGCGCCGAGGTGGTGGACTCGGGCAACAACCGCACGAGCCAGGAGATCGTGGTCGAAACCGTCGACACCGTCGATCTCGCGGCCGACGGCGCGGGGACCAACGACTGGGCGTCGCTCGCCGGCCAGGTGGCGGTGCTGCGCTCGGGCACTTTGAGCCTCGACCAGACGGTCGGGCTGGGCGGACTGATCGTGCTCCCGGGCGCCACGGTCACGCGCCTCGCCTCGCTCGGCGCCGCGGTCCCCCTCGAGGTCGACGCCAGCGGCCCGGTCTACGTCGCTTGCGGCGGTGCGCTCGACCTGAGCTCGCGGGGGTACGCCCCGAGCCAGAGCTACCCGGGTGCGGGGCTGCCGGGGAACTACACGGGGGGCAGCCACATCGGTCGCGGCGGCATCTACAACAACCCGGCGGGGGAGACGTTCGGGAGCGTGTACCGGCCGCAGGAGCCGGGGGGCGGGGCCCAGTACCAGGGCGCGGGTGGCGGCGTGGTGCGGATCACGGCGGACCGTGTGCAGGTGGACGGGGCGATCCGGGCGAACGGGCAGAACCAGACCCGGGGCGGCGCCGGGGGCTCGGTGTGGATCACGACAGGGGCCCTGGCGGGCGCGGGGACGATCGAGGCGAAGGGTGGCAGCGCGTGCTGCGGATACGGCGCGGGCGGTGGCGGCGCGATCGCGGTGGAGTACTCGTCGCTCGATGCGGGGGCGACGCTGCTGGGGAACCTGTCGGCGGCGGGCAATGCCAGCGGCACGACGGGCGGCGCCGGCTCGGTGTACGTGCGGGGGCCGGGGCAGTCGTACGGCGACCTGACGGTGGACAACGCGGGGGCCGCGGGGACGACGATCCTGCCGGCGCTGGGAGCCGGTGTGGCGCAGGCGGGGAGCGCCGGAGCGGTGCTGGTGACCGACCGGGCGACGGCGATCCCGGCCTACTTTGTGGGCCACTGGGTGGAGATCTACGACTCGGCGACGGGCGCGCTCAAGGGCTCGGCGCGGATCGCCTCCCTGGGGGGCGACGGCGTCACGGCGACCCTGGACAGCGACCTCTCGGTGGCGCCGGGCGATTCGTGGCAGGGGGTCTACCGCTTCGACGACCTGACGGTGACGGCGGGGGTGAGCCTGGTCAGCGACGACCCGATCCGGGTTGCGGGCGAGCAGGTGATCGCGTCGGGGACGGTGCGCACGGACCGGATTGAGGCGGGCAAGCTGCGGATCGCCGCGGGCGCGACCCTGACCCACTTCCCGACGACGAGCGTCTCGGACCCGCAGTCGCTGACGATCAAGGTTGGCGAGCTGGTGATCGACGGCGGCGGGGCCATCGACGCCACGGCGCAGGGCTACCGGCCTTCGACCGCTTACCCGGGCCACGGGACGCCGGGTAGTTACACGGGCGGCAGCCACATCGGCCGCGGCGGCATCTACAACAACCCTGCGGGGGAGACGTTCGGGAGCGTGTACCGGCCGCAGGAGCCAGGGGGCGGGGCCCAGTACCAGGGCGCGGGTGGCGGCGTGGTGCGGATCACGGCGGACCGTGTGCAGGTGGACGGGGCGATCCGGGCGAACGGTCAGAACGAGACTCGGGGCGGCGCCGGGGGCTCGGTGTGGATCACGACGGGGGCGCTGGCGGGCGCGGGGACGATCGAGGCGAAGGGCGGGAGCCCCTGCTGCGGGTACGGCGCGGGCGGCGGCGGTGCCATCGCCGTGGAGTACGGCTCGCTCGAGGCGGGGGCGACGCTGCTGGGGAACCTGTCGGCGGCGGGCAACGCGAGCGGCAAGACGGGCGGCGCCGGCTCGGTGTACGTGCGGGGGCCGGGGCAGTCGTACGGCGACCTGACGGTGGACAACGCGGGGACGGGCGGGACGACGATTCTGCCGGCGCTGGGAGCCGGTGTGGCGCAGGCGGGGAGCGCCGGAGCGGTGCTGGTGACCGACCGGGCGACGGCGATCCCGGCCTACTTTGTGGGCCACTGGGTGGAGATCTACGACTCGGCGACGGGCGCGCTCAAGGGCTCGGCGTGGATCCAGTCCCTGGCGGGCGACGGGATGACGGTGACCCTGGACACCGATCTCTCCGTGGCGCCGGGCGACTCGTGGCAGGGGGTCTACCGCTTCGACGACCTGACGGTGACGGCGGGGGTGAGCCTGGTCAGCGACGACCCGATCCGGGTTGCGGGCGAGCAGGTGATCGCGTCGGGGACGGTGCGCACGGACCGGATCGAGGCGGGCAAGCTGCGGATCGCCGCGGGGGCGACCCTGACCCAGTACCCGACGACGGACGCGGCAAACCCGGAGTCGCTGACTGTGGATGTGGGCGAGCTGGTGATCGAGGCCGGCGGGGCCATCGACGCGTCGGCGCAGGGCTACCGACCTTCGACCGCCTACCCGGGCCACGGGACGCCGGGTAGTTACACGGGCGGCAGCCACATCGGCCGCGGCGGCATCTACAACAACCCTGCGGGGGAGACGTTCGGGAGCGTGTACCGGCCGCAGGAGCCAGGGGGCGGGGCTCAATACCAGGGCGCGGGTGGCGGCGTGGTGCGGATCACGGCGGACCGTGTGCAGGTGGACGGGGCGATCCGGGCGAACGGTCAGAACGAGACCCGGGGCGGCGCCGGGGGCTCGGTGTGGATTACGACGGGGGCGCTGGCGGGCGCGGGGACGATCGAGGCGAAGGGCGGCAGCCCCTGCTGCGGGTACGGCGCGGGCGGCGGCGGTGCCATCGCCGTGGAGTATGGCTCGCTCGAGGCGGGAGCGACGCTGCTGGGGAACCTGTCGGCGGCGGGCAACGCGAGCGGCAAGACGGGCGGCGCCGGCTCGGTGTACGTGCGGGGGCCGGGGCAGTCGTACGGCGACCTGACGGTGGACAACGCGGGGACGGGCGGGACGACGATCCTGCCGGCGCTGGGAGCCGGGGTGGCGCAGGCGGGGAGCGCCGGAGCGGTGCTGGTGACCGGCCGGGCGACGGCGATCCCGGCCTACTTCGTGGGCCACTGGGTGGAGATCTACGACTCCTCGGCGAACTTGAAGGGCACGGCCCGAGTGGCCGCGATCGGTGCGGACGGCCAGACCGTGACCCTGGACAGCGATCTCGGGATCGCCGAGGGCGACCTCTGGCAGGGGGTCTACCGCTTCGACGGGGTCAAGCTGACCGGTGGCGTGAGCCTGGTGAGCGCCGACCCGATCCGAGCGAACGGTCAAGAGGTCGTCGCGTCAGGCACCGTGCGCACCGATCGGATCGACGCCGGCTCGCTGCACATCGCAGGGGACGGCACCCTGACCCACTACCCGACGACGGACGCGGCAAACCCGGAGTCGCTGACTGTGGATGTGGGCGAGCTGGTGATCGAGGCCGGCGGGGCCATCGACGCGTCGGCGCAGGGCTACCGGCCTTCGACCGCTTACCCGGGCCACGGGACGCCGGGTAGTTACACGGGCGGCAGCCACATCGGCCGCGGCGGCATCTACAACAACCCTGCGGGGGAGACGTTCGGGAGCGTGTACCGGCCGCAGGAGCCAGGGGGCGGGGCTCAATACCAGGGCGCGGGTGGCGGCGTGGTGCGGATCACGGCGGACCGTGTGCAGGTGGACGGGGCGATCCGGGCGAACGGTCAGAACGAGACCCGGGGCGGCGCCGGGGGCTCGGTGTGGATTACGACGGGGGCGCTGGCGGGCGCGGGGACGATCGAGGCGAAGGGCGGCAGCCCCTGCTGCGGGTACGGCGCGGGCGGCGGCGGTGCCATCGCCGTGGAGTACGGCTCGCTCGAGGCGGGAGCGACGCTGCTGGGGAACCTGTCGGCGGCGGGCAACGCGAGCGGCAAGACGGGCGGCGCCGGCTCGGTGTACGTGCGGGGGCCGGGGCAGTCGTACGGCGACCTGACGGTGGACAACGCGGGGACGGGCGGGACGACGATCCTGCCGGCGCTGGGAGCCGGGGTGGCGCAGGCGGGGAGCGCCGGAGCGGTGCTGGTGACCGACCGGGCGACGGCGATCCCGGCCTACTTCGTGGGCCACTGGGTAGAGATCTACGACCCGGCGACGGGGGCGCTGAAGGGCACGGCCCACGTGGCCGCGGTCGGCGCGAACGAGCTCACCGTCACTCTGGATGTCGACCTCGGGATCACCGAGGGCGACCTCTGGCAGGGGGTTTACCGGTTCGACGGTGTGACCCTGACCGGTGGGGTGAGCCTGGTGAGCGACGACCCGATCCGGGCGAACGGTCAGGAGCTCGTCGGCGCGGGCACGGTGCACACCGACCGGATCGACGCCGGCTCCCTGCACGTCGCCGCCGACGGCATCCTGACTCAGTACCCGACGATCGATTCGGCGAATCCGGAGTCGCTGGCCGTGGACGTGGGCTCTCTGGTGATCGAGTCGGGAGGTGCCATCGACGTCTCCGCTCAGGGCTTCCGCGGCGGCACCAGCTATCCGGGTTCTGGAACGCCAGGGTCGTACTCCGGGGGGAGCCACCTGGGTGAAGGGGGGGTCTCCTCCTCTCCGGCGGGCGAGACGTTCGGCAGCGTCGACCGTCCGCAGGAGCCGGGCGGCGGGGCGACAGGTAGCAAGGCGCCGGAGGCGGCGCGGTGCGGATTCGGGCCGACAGTGTGCAGATCGACGGCGCGATCCGGGCGAATGGCGAGAACCAGAGCCGGGGTGGCGCCGGCGGCTCGGTGTGGATCACCACGAACACGCTCGCGGGCGACGGGCTCATCGAGGCCCGCGGCGGCACCTCCTGCTGTGGCTACGGTGCCGGGGGCGGGGGAGCCATCGCCGTGGAGTACGGGTCGCTTGCGGCCGGCGCCCAACTGCTGGACAACCTCTCGGCCGCGAGCCGGGCGACCGGCCACTACGGCGGCGCCGGCACCATCCTCCTCACGGGACCGAGCTCCACCTATGGCGATCTCCTCGTGGACAACGGTGGCATCTCCGGCCGGGTGACCGATCTACCGTCCCTGGGCACCGGCACCGCCCAGACGGGCACCGCCGGCGCCGTGGTGGTGACCGACAAGAACGCGCCGATCCCGGCCTACTTCGTGGGCCACTGGGTGGAGGTGGAGACCCCCGCCCGCGTCGTCGAGGGCACCTGGCGGATCGCCTCGGTCGACGGCGCCTCCTTCACCCTGGAGCCCAACGACACGGAGACGATCGACGTCCAGGTAGGAGACACCTGGACCGGCGTCTACCGCTTCGACACGGTCAACGTCACCGGCGGCGCCACCCTCCAGTCCGTCGACCCGGTGATCGAGTCCGGCCCGGTCGCCATCTCGACGGCCGCCGCGCGGTGGGGCAACCTCGACGCCCCGACCTGGAACCGGGCGGGGGTGACCGTTTCGGCCGGCGCGAAGACCGGCACCTGGCGGGTCGTCGTCGCGCCCTTCGCGGTCACCGATTCCGACGGCATCTCCGAGCTTCGCCTGGGCGACGGGACACGCTGGATCTCCCGGATCTGGTCGCCCGCCGAAGGCGCGAGCTTCGTCTGGTCCGGTGCGCCCGACCGCGCCCTGACCCTCATCGCCATCGACCGCCACGGCCTGGTCCGGGCCGCGACCCCGCTCGCGATCGGAGCGCCGTCCGGGATTGCACCTCTCGGACGGCCCGGCACCGAGCTCGTCCCCCGATCCCAGGGAGCCCCATGAAGTCTTCCTCGAGTCTTCGCTCTCTCCGCTTCGGCGCCGTCTCGCTGGTCGCCGCTGCCCTCGTGGTCGCCGCCCCGGCGAGCGGCCAGAGCAGTCAGGGCGGCCCGCTCTTCCCGCGCCCCTTCGTCACCGAGCACCACCTGGTGCAGACCGACGGCGACGGCAGCCGCTTCGCAGACGCCAGTCGGTCACCGACTACTACGGCGGCTCGTGGATCGTCTCGGTGCGTCCCGACGGCAGCCGCGTGGTGGTCGACCTCGCCCGCCGCGAGATCACCGGCATCCAGCCGAAGAGCGGCACCTACTGGTCGGTGACCTTCGACCACCTGGCCGACCTGGCCGCCCGCCTGGCGCGCGCCGAGAAGCTCGGGACGCCGAGCTCGGCGGCGGGAGCCCCGGACGGCGGAGCGAAGCCCGCAGCCAAGGCCGCGGCCGGTTCCCCGGCCGCCCCCGACGAGCTCATCGTCCAGGTGCTGCCGGCGCCGTCCCGGCGCGCGGCCGCCACCGGCTCGGCGGTCGCCGACCGGCCCGGGGTCGAGCACCTGCGGGTGGTCGAGCGCTCCCGGGCCGACGATGCCTCGGCCGGCGTCGAGGTCTGGCTCGATCCCTCGGTGCGGCTCGAACCCGGCGGCCCAGGACGCCCTCGCCGCGTTCGAGTCGGCCCTGGCCGGCCCGAAGCCCACGCCGGCCGGGAGCGCCGGGGCCGCTGGGGTCAAGAGCTCGACGGACGCCGGCGGCGACCGTCCCCCGGTGGGTCGCTACCTGGCCCTGGCCCGCTCTCACGCGGCGGGCGCCATGCCGGTGCGCACGCTGCGCACCGTGGGCGACGGGCCGCCGACCGCCCGCGCCCGGCTGGAGGACGTCACCACCCGCCTCGAGCCCCTCGACGACTTCCCCGAGGACCTGGTGAAGATTCCGGAGGGGTTGCGCCGCGTCCCCCATCCCCTGGAGGCTGCGGTGGCGTTTCTCGAGACCGCGGCGAAGCAGGACCGAGCCATGGCCGGCTCAGGGGCCGGCGCCGGCGACGGGAACTGATGGCGAGGGCGAGCATGGGATCCGCGACGATGGACAGGTCGAAACCGAAGGCGTGGGGGAGGGGGCTGCGCTCCGCGGCGGCCGCGGGGCTCTTGCTGGCAGCGCTCCACCCGGCCGCACTCCGGGCCGACGACTTCACCGTGCCCGAGGACCTCCGCGGCCACGCCATCCTCTCCTGCCAGGACCTCACGCTTTCGGGCAGCGCCGTGGTCACCTCCGAAGGCCTGCGCACCGGCACGGCGGAGGGCGAGGCGGGACACGTGAGGAGCAACGGCGCCGTGATCCTCGACGGCGGCGTCGAGGTCCACGGCGACGCCGTCGCCGGGCCGGGCCACCAGGTGATTCGGAAGGGCCAGCCCTCTCTCGTCACCGGCCAGACGTCCTCCGCTTCCGAGCCGTTCGAGTGTGTGCCCATCGACCTCGCCGCCCTGGCGGCCGAGCTCGAGGCGGCCAACGATGACGACACCCTGCCCCCGACTGCCAAGGGACACCCGGCCCTGGGCGGTGCCGACGGCCGCGCGCTGGTCCTCTCGGGCCGCGACAGCCTGAGCCTCCCGGCCGGCACCTACCTGCTGAGCGAGCTGCGCCTGACCGGCAACTCGAGCCTCGACGTCGAGGGCCCGGTACGCATCTTGGTCACCGGCGAGATCGACGTCGAGGGCGGCAGCCACATCAACCTCGACGGCGACCCGTGGCAGCTCCGCCTGTGGAGCAGCGGAGCGTCGGTGTCGATCGCCTCCCAGGCCGCGGTCCACGCCTTCCTCTACGCCCCGGCGGCCGCGGTCGGCCTGGCCGGCCACAGCCGGGTGGCGGGCGCCGTCCAGGCCGACCGGGTGAGCGTGGACGGCGGCTCCCGGGTGCTCCGGGTGGTCGACGACGCGCCGCCCGACCTCGAGGTCACCTCGCCGCAGCCCGGCGACGTGGTGGGGAGCTGCGAGATCCCGGTGACCGGCCGGGCCGAGGACGGCGAGGGTGCCGTCACCGTCACGGTTAACGGTGCCGCGGCCGAAGTCTCCTCCGATGGCACCTTCACCGCCACGGCGAGCCTGTTCACCGACGACCCCGGGCTGGTCGTAATCGTGGCGACCGACCAGGCGGGCAACACCACCCGGGTCGAGGTGCGGGTCGCCATCGTGCCGCCCGTGGCCGTGCTCGTCGCTCCGGCGCCCGGCTCCCTGGTGGGTCAGCGGGTGGTCGACGTCTCCGGCCAGTCCGGGACCGCCACCTCCGTCACGGTCGACGGGGTGGCCGCCCAGGTGCCCGGCGACGGCACGTTCCACCTCTCGGGAGTCGACCTGGGCGAGGAAGGCCTGGTCACCCTGACCCTGGTGGCGAGCAACTGCGGCGGCTCGGTGACCGCCACGCCGGTGGTCGACCTCGACACGCAGCCGCCCGTGGTCTCCATCGACAGCCCGGCGCCGGACGCCCTGTTCGGTGCCACGCCGATCTCCGTCAGCGGGCCGGTGGAGGACGCCCACCTGACCGGCGTCACGGTCAACGGGGTCGCCGCCGTGGTCTCGGGCGGCCGCTTCACCGCCGACGGCGTGAGCCTCGCCGAGGGTGAGAACACCCTCTACGCCGTCGCCACCGACGCCCTGGGCCGGACCACGACCTCGGCGCCGGTCACCGTCCAGCTCGACACCACGGCGCCTACGGCCACCATCACCTCGCCGGCCACCGGCACGGTGGTGGCTACGCCCACGATCACCGTCCAGGGCGAGGTCTCCGATCCGAACCTCGCCGAGGTGCAGGTCAACGGCGTCGTGGCCACCGTCTCGGGCACGACCTTCACCGCCGACGGAGTCGCCCTCGCCGAGGGCGAGAACTTCGTCGTCGCCCAGGCGGTGGACACCCTCGGCCACCAGGCCGAGTCGCCGTCGGTGGTGGTGACCCTCGACACCCTGCCGCCGGAGATCGCCCTCGACACGGCGGCGCTGCCGGCCCTCACCGGCGAGACCTCGGTCACGGTGACCGGCACCGTCTCCGACCCGCACCTCGACGCCGTGACGGTCAACGGCGTGACGGCGACCGTCGCCGGCGGCACCTTCGCCGCCCAGAACGTGCCCCTGGCCGAGGGGGACAACGCCATCGTCGCCGAGGCGGTGGACACCCTGGGCCACCACGCCGCGGCCGCTCCGGCCACAGTCACCCGGGACACCCTGGCCCCGGAGGTGGCGGTCACCGAGCCGGCCGCCGGCGCCGACCTCGACAGCCGGACGGTGACGGTCCGCGGCACCGTCGTCGAGCCGCACCTGGACAAGGTGACGGTGGGCGGCGTGGAGGCGGTGGTCTCCGCCGGCACCTGGAGCGCCGACGGCGTGGAGCTTCCCGAAGGCGCCTCGGAGATCGTCGCCCGGGCGACCGATGTCCTGGGTCACGCCGGGGAGTCCGCGCCGGTGCCGGTGGTGGTGGACACCCTGGCCCCGGTCGTCCACCTGGACAGCCCCCTCGACCCCCTGGTCACCACGTCCACGGTGACCGTGACCGGCACCGTGGACGAGCCGCACCTGGGCACGGTGACGGTGGCCGGCGTGCAGGCGACGGTCGCTCCCGACGGGACCCTGACGGCCGAGGGCATCACCCTGGTCGAGGGTCCCAATGAGATCACCGCCACCGCCAGCGACACCTTCGGCCACGAGGCGACCTCGGAGCCGGTCCTCTACGACCTCGACACCCTGCCGCCCGAGGTCACTCTCACCGCGCCCCTCGACGGTGAGGTGGTGAGCTCGCCGGAGGTCACGGTGACGGGGACGGCTCTGGACCCGCACCTCGAGACCGTGACGGTCGCCGGCGTTGCCGCCACCGTGGCGGCCGACGGGAGCTTCACCGTCCTGGTGCCGGTCGGGGACGGCGCCAACGTGATCACCGCCGTGGCCACCGACAGGGCCGGCCACTCGGCCCAGGCGTCGGTGAGCGTGCTCCTCGACACCCTGCCGCCGTCGGTGACCGTGGACACCCCGGCGCCGGGCGCCTGCCTGGCTGCCGGCGCGGCCCAGACCGTGGGCGGCACCTTCGTCGATCCGAATCCGGCCACCGGCCTCGGCGGCCAGCCGCCGGCGGTCCAGGTCGAGGTGCAGCCCGCCGGGGGCGCCGGCGCCGCCAGCTACACCGGCGATCTGTCGGCGGACGGCACCCGCTGGAGCGTGGCCGGCGTCGACGTGGGAAGCGCCGACGGCACCGCCACGGCGACGGTGGTGGCCACCGATCTCATCGGCAACGCGTCCCGGACCTCGGCCACGTGGCGCGTCGACGCCACGGCCCCGGTCGTCGCCCTGACCCTGGACGGTGCCGCCTTCCCGGGCCAGGCCCCGGGCGCGGCGCCGGCCGCCGGCGAGAGCCCGACGCTCTTCGGCCGCGCCGTGGCCGCCGGCGTGCGGGCGGACGACGGCGCCGGCTCGGCCCCGCCGCCGGCGACCCTGACCCTGGACGGCGCGCCCTACGCCGCCGGTACGCCGATCGACGCCGAGGGCGATCACCTCCTAATCGCCACCGCCACCGACTGCGCGGGACACGCCGCGGCGGTCCACGCCCTCTTCCGGATCGACCGTTCGGCGCCTACTCTGGCTTCCACCGAGCCGGCGGCCGGCGCCCGGCTGACGGCGGCGCCGACCTCGTTCTCGGGGGTGGCGAACGAGCCGCTGTCCGCGGCCCGGGTCAACGGCCACGACGCCGCCCTCTCGGGGACGTCGTTCCAGCTCTCCCCCTTCGACTGGCAGGAGGGGGCGAATCAGGTGACCGTCGAGCTGGTCGACCTGGCGGGCAACCGGACGACCCAGACCGTAGCCTTCGAGGTCCACACCGTGCCCCTGTCGGTGGCGATCCTCGAGAGCGGAGTCCCCCTGGCCGACGGCGCCGTCTTCCTGCGCGCGGTACAGCCCGAGATCCGGTCCAGCGACTCGCGGGCCACGGTCACCGCGACCCTCGACGGCGCGCCCTTCGTGAGCGGCACCGAGGTCTCCACGTCGGGGCTCCATCACGTGGCGGCCAGCGCCCAGGACGACTGGGGGAGGACCGCCGCCGCCGGGGTGAGCTTCACCGTCGACCTGGGAGCCGGTCCCCAGGTGGCGATCACCGCGCCGGCCGACGGCGCCGTGGTGGCCGGCCCGACGGTGGCGGTCACCGGCTCGGTGAGCGGGCAGGGCGTGAGCGTGACGGTCAACGGGGTGCCGGCGACGGTCTCGGGCGGCACCTGGCAGGCCGCCGCGGTGCCCCTGGAGCCCGACGCGCCCACCGCTCTCGAGGCGGTGGCCCGGGACGCCGCCGGCCGCACGGCCACCGACGGGGTGACCGTGGTGCGCGTGGCGAACGGTCCCCAGGTGCTGATCCTCGATCCACCCGACGGCGTCCTGACTCCCCGGGACCGGATCGACGTCTCCGGCGTGGTGGTGGGCGGGAGGCCGGCCACCGCCGACGGCATGGTGACCGTGAGCAACCCGGCCACCGGCGCATCGACCTCCGTGGGCCTGGCCGCCGACGGGACTTTCCGCGTCGCGGACGTTCCCCTGGCCGCGGGCGCCAACGCCTTGCGCGCCGAGGCCCGCGATCCCCAGGACCGCCTCGGGAGCGTCGAGGTCCAGGTGACGGCGGACTTCACGCCGCCCACCATCGCCTTCTCGGCCGACGGCGCGGCCCTCGCCGAGGGGGCGTCGTTCGGCGCGCCCATCACCCTGACGGTGGACGTGGCCGACGGCGCCGGCACGCCGCCCGTGCCCGTCGTGCGGCTCAACGGTGTCGTCCGCTCCGAGGCGGCCTCCCCCCGCACCGAGATCGCGGTGCCCGACGAGGGCGGCTACGTGGTCTCGGTGGTGGCGACCGACGCGGCCGGTAACGAGACGCGGGCCGAGCGGAGCTTCATCCTCGACTTCGGTGGCTGCGCCCTGTCCGACGTCCAGCCGCCGGCCGGCGCCGCGGTGAGCGCCGCCTCGGTCACCCTGGTGGGGCGGAGCGGCGCCGCTGGTGCCGTCTCCGTGCGCGTGCCCAACGGCTCCGGCGGCTTCACCGACTACCCGGCGCAGGTGGCGGACGGGACCTTCCTGGCCGGCGACGTTCCGCTCCCGGTGGTGGGCACCAACGCCCTCGTGCTGGTGTGCACCGACGCCGGCGGCACCGAGCGAACCGTCGATCACGCCATCGAGCGCCTGCCGGCGGGCGAGGGTCCCACGGTCCACCTCACGGCGCCGGCCGAAGGGGCGCTCCTCGCCGGCGACACGGTGAGCGCCCAGGGCACAGTGACCGAGGGCTCGGTCACGGTCAACGGGACGTCCGCGGTGGTCACGCCCGGCAGCGGCGCCGACACCTTCACGGCGGCCGGGCTGCCGCTGGTCGAGGGCCCCAACGTCATCTCCGCCCGGGCGGTGGACGGCGCCGGGCGTACGGGGACCGACCGCGTGGTGGTCGAGAGGGACAGCCAGGCGCCGCGGGTCCAGATCACCCGGCCCGACAACAAGGCGCGGGTCGGACGGCCGGCCGCCGGCCCGGCGGTCGTGGACGTGGCCGGCCTCGTCGACGTCGACACCGAGCCCAACCTCGCCCAGGTGGTCGTCTCCACGCCTTCGGGGCAGGTGACCGCCACCGTCGATCCCGCCACCGGCGCCTTCCTGGCCCCGGCCGTCCCCCTCGACGCCGGAGTCGGCGCCGACACCCTCCAGACGGTGACCGTGACCGCCACCGACGCCGCGGGTCACGCCGGCACCAGCAGCGTGGGCGTCTACTTCGACCCGACCGGCCCGGCGCTGGTCCTGGACGCTCCCGAAGACCTCCAGTACTTCGGCACCGGCGCGCCCGCCCAGCTCACCGTCTCGGGCGACGCCTGGGCCCGGGACGGGGCGACGGTGAGCGTCAACGGCACCGACCTCGATCCGGCGAGCCTGGCCTGGGATCCGCCCGACGCCGATGGCCGGCGGCACGTGCGCTTCACCACCTCGATCCCCGTGCCCGCGAGCGACGGCGCCTTTGCCGTCGTCGCCCGGGTCACCGAGCTCGACGACACCTGGGCCCAGGACCGGCGCCTCCTGTTCCGGGACACCACGCCGCCGACCGTGGTCGAGACGGTGCCGGTCGACGGCACCGACGGCGTCGACCCGGACTCGCTCCTCCTGGTGCTCTTCTCCGAGCCGGTCCTCCACTCCTCGCTCGCGGCCGCCGACGGCCTGACCCTGACCCGCGACTCCACCGGCCAGGCGGTGGTGGGCGGGCGCACGGTGGCGGGGCAGGCGGTGGCCTTCGCACCCGGCGCCGCGCTCGCGCCCGGCGAGGGCTACGTCTTCCGCGCCGGCACCGGAGTCACCGACCGGGCGGGCAACGCCCTCGCTGCGCCGGTCACGGCCGCGTTCACCGTGGCCGCGGCGGCGGCCACCGACGCGCCGACCCTCGACCCGCTCCCCGCCGTCCTGTGCGCCGACCAGATCACCGTCTCCGGCTCGGCGGTCGCCGGGGCGACGGTCGAGGTGCGCGACGGCGACCTGTCGTTCCGCGGCTTCGCAGAAGCCGGCGGGCACTTCTCGATCTCGGTGCCCGCCGCCGGCAGCGGCTACCACCTGCTCTCCGTTCGCGCGGTCGACCCGACCTCGGGTGCCGCGAGCCCCGAAGCCACGGAGGTCGTGCGGATCGACTGCAGCGCGCCCCAGGTCTCCGCGGCCAGCTTCGACCGGGACGCCGGGACGATCCGGATCACCTTCAGCGAGGCGGTCGACCCGGCGACCGTCGCGGTGGGCGACGCGACGGCCGCGATCCGCCTCTCCGATGCCGAGATGCCCGGCGTCTACCAGACCGCGACCGTCGCCTTCCCGGAGGCGACGGTCGCCGAGCTCGCCCTCGACGGCTCGGCCACAGCCTGGTGGCGCGACCGCCCGGTCCGGCTGCAGGTGGGCCCGCCGGCGGCCGATCTCGAGGGGAACGCCATGACGGCGGTCTTCGAGACCGTCTTCTTCCCAGGCGCCCCCGAGGGGGTGGCCGGCGGCTTCCTGTTCGGCGAGGCGTACGACGACGCGGCCGGGCGACCCCTGGCCGGAGCGACCGTGCGTCTGTTCCCGGCCGGCGCGGCCCTGCCGGGCGCCGTCGCCGCCGGCTCCGAAGGCGCGGCGACCGCCACCGCCACCACCGACGGCCGGGGGCGCTACGTCTTTGCCGGCGATGTCGCCTCCGGCCGCTACGTGCTGGTCATCGAGGCCGCGGACCACACCCGGGTCTACCGGCGTCTCTCCCTCGCCCCCGCCCAGGGCATGGTGCCCTTCGACAGCCGACTGACCCCGCGCGCCGACGCGGCCGGGAGCCTCGACCCGGCGGCCGGCGGTACGCTCACCGCGGGCGGCCTGACCCTCGAGGCCGGAGCCGGTGCCCTCGCCGGGACCGACTCTCTGACCTTCCGCCTGACCGCTCTCTCCGGCCAGGGGCTGCCCGACTTCCTGCCCCTGGGCTGGACCCCGGCGGCGGCGGCCGAGGTCGAGGCGGAGGCCGGCGGGGCCGCGTTACCAGCGGGCGACGCCGGCTGGCTGCCGGGCGCCGTGCACCTCGACCTCGCGCTGCCGGCCTGGGTGACGGCCGGCGACGAGCTGGTGGCGGTGCGCCACGAGCCGGCGGGCGGACGCTGGCTCGCCCTGCCGGCCCTCGAGCGCTTGCCCAACGGCCGCGTCCGCCTGGAGCTGTCCGGACCCGGCACGGTCGCCGTCGTGTTGCCGGACGCCGACCCGGCGACCCGGCCGCCGGCAATCCCGACGACCGAGGGGGAGGCCCTGGTCGGGGTCGACGCCACCGGCCCGACCTCGAGTGGGGCGCCGGAGCTGACGGCGGACCTGAGCCTGGACCCGTCGGTGGTGCCGCCCACCGGCCGCTCGCGGGCCCGGGTGGTAGCGCGCTCGGCCGACGGCGCCACGCCCTGGCCGAGCGGGCTGGCGGTCCAGGCTTACCTCGACGAGAAGCTGGTCCTCGCCGGCGGCGGCGGGCAGCTCCTCGAGGCCCCGTTCTCCGCCGACCTGCTCCTCTACCACCCGCATCTCTCGGCCAGCGAGGCCGGCGGTGCCGCCGCCGGGGCGGCGGGGGCGATGGAGTTCATGGTCTCGCCCAGCCCGCGGGCGGCGCAGGTGCTCCTCGACGTGGGGTACGAGAACATCCGCCTCTTCCCCTTCCCGGAGGACGTGGAGCGCGGGCCGGTGGTCGGGCCGACGGGTGGCACGATCGAGACGCCGGAGGGCGTGGTCCTGGAGGTGCCCGAGGGGGCTCTGTCGGTGCAGGTGCCGGTCTCGGCCGAGCTGCTCGACGGGACCGAGCTCGCGGCCTTGCCCGAGGTCGCCGGCTTCGACACCCTGGCGGCGGTGCGGGTCGACCTGGCCGGCCAGACTCTGGGGCGGCCCGCCGCCCTGTCTCTGCCGGCGCCCGCCGCTACCGCGCCCGCCGTGGCCGGGGATCCGCGCCTGGTGCTCGCCGAGCGGATCGACGTCCCGGCCGACGGCCGTGCGGGCTTCCCGCGGCTGGTGGCGCGGGCGCGCCTCGACGGCAGCGGCGAGGCGGCGCGCATCGTCGCCTCGCCCGACCAGGCCGGCGCCCTGCCGCTCGACGGGCTCCTCCACGAGGGCCTGTACCTGGTGCTTCAGGCGCGCCAGCCGATCGGGTTCGCCACCGGCTTCGTCCACGCTGGCAACGGCAACGCTCTCGAGTCCTCGCGGGTGACCGCGGACGGCCTGGGGACCGCGGACGTGACCCCCGCCGGCGGCCGCTACAGCGTGCCGGCCCCGGCCGGGACGGGCGCGACGCTACGCGCCCTGCACCCATTCCTGGACGAGGCCGGGTCGGCCTCGATCCCGGTGCTCGAGCCGGGCCAGGTGGTGAGCCAGGACCTGACCGTCCAGGCGGTGCCGCCCCACGTCGTCTCCGTCTCGCCGGTCGACGGCGCCACCGACCAGCCGGTGGGCACCGCGGTCTCGGTGCTGTTCAGCGAGCCTCTCGCGGCGAGCACGGTGACCGCCTCGACTCTGACCCTGGAGTTGGCCGGCGCCGACGGCGGCCCCAGTGGGCTGACGGTGGACGGCGCGGTGAGCCTCTCGGCCGACGGCCTGCACGTGCTCTTCACGCCCGCCCGGCCCCTCTTGCCCGGCCGCACGTTCCTCGCCACGTTCGCCGGCGGCGTGGCGGATGCCGGCGGTACCTTCTACCAGGGCTCGCCGGTCGCCTGGAGCTTCACCACCAGCACGGTGATCGTGCCGGGCGGCCAGGTCCACCCGGAGCTCTTCCACGTCCAGGTGCCGGTGGACGGCGTCTCTCAGCTCTACGGCGACGCGGGAGCGGTCCCGTCGGTGCCCTCCGGCGAGACGCCCTGGGTGGTCACCCCGGAGATCGAAGGGCCCACTGCCGACCCGGTGCGCGACACCTTCCAGGTGGGATCGGACGGCAGCTTCAGCGGCAGCGTCGGCCACCCGCCGGACTTCGCCGTCGACATGGGGAGCCGGATCTGGGTCAAGGTCTTCGATCCCTCGGGCGCGTTGGCGGCCGAGTTCCGGCTCGGACCGTTCGCGACCCCTGACGGCCGGGGCTTCGTATCGCCGGCGGGGGAGGCGGTGGACTTCCGGAGCGCCGACGGCGTAGAGGTTCAGGTGCCCGCCGGCGCCTTCGATACGCCGACCCTGGTGACGGTCAAGATGCTCGACCCGGGCACCCTGGGGCTGCCGACCCCGGCCGGCCTCGGCTTGGGCGCGTACGTGGACCTGGACTTCGAGGGCCAGGCGAAGGAGAGCCTGCGCCTCTCCGTGCCGGCCCCGGCCGACGCCCCCGTGGGCTCCACCGTGTTCGTGGGTGCCCCCAAGACCCTGCCGTGGGGCAAGCGCCTCCAGTTCCTGACCGTCGGCGCCGTGGTCGACCGGCCCGACGGCCGGTATCTCTCGAACGACGCCTCGCTCCAGCCGGAGCTGCCCCAGTCGACGACCGGCAACCTCACCGGCCGCTCCTCCGACGGCTCGGAGGTGAAGCTAGGCGCCAAGTCTTTGCCCCGCAGTTTTCTCGCATCGCGCATGCAGGAGTTCCAGTACCGCACGTCCGCGGCCTGGTTCTACGAGTTCGGGGCGAGCTGGACCATGGTCTCGGGAGCGGTGCAGCCCTTCGCCCTGGGGGTGGGGAGCGGGCTCGAGGCGATCTACAACAAGCTGGCCGACCTCTGGGTCTACGTGCCGACGCCCCACGACTGGAACGGCGGCTTCGTGCTGCCGGTCCTCTCCGACCAGCCCCTCACGCTGGTGCGCCGCGACGTGGCGACCGGCTGGATCCTCTCGGAGGCGCCGTACGCGCCGCCCGCCTCGGGATCGGGCGTGGTCGACGTGGGCTTCCTGGCGGGCGGCCCCGACAGCCGGCCGCTCCTGACCGACGCGAGCCCGTTCCACCTGGTGCGCTTCCGGCCGCCGGGCCCCGACGAGAGCGATCCCCTGGCCCTGGAGATCCAGGCGACGGGCAGCCCGGGTGACACGGTCGTTGTCTCCTCGGTGCCCGACTACTCCCTGGCCGCGGGTTCCACCGTCGCCCTCTACGACCTGACGCCGGCGCTACCGGCCGATCCGGAAGCCCAAGCCCAGCCTCCGGTGGCCGGGCCGTCGTTCACGGTGTGCGATCCGCAGGCCGCCTGGTCCCTGCCGGCCATGGCCTCGGGCGAGGAGATGCTGCTGGTCGTCGCCCCCGGCGATCTCGATGCCGCCTCCGCGGGAGTCTTCGAGCTCCAGTTCGACCGGCCGCTGGTCGATCTCACCGACACGCCCCCGGACCATGTCGCCCACCTCCTGGACCTGGGGCCCCTCGACGGCTGCGGCGCGTCGGGCGCCTCTGGCTACCCGCGGGACCTGCCGGTGCTTCTTTCCCAGGAGGAGCGGAACAGCCGCCTGGTCGTCTCCGCCGCCGTGGCCCTACCGTCCGGCCACCGCTTCCGCCTGGATCTCGAGACCGGGGCTCTGGTGGGCGACGGCGGCGACGGGCTGGCGGCCTGGGACACCGAGCCGTACCGCTTCGACTTCGCGACCCGTGAGGTTCCGGGCCAGCCGGTGGCGGGGACGCCC
Source organism: uncultured Acidobacteriota bacterium (assembly GCA_963739795.1). GTDB lineage: Bacteria > Acidobacteriota > Thermoanaerobaculia > Multivoradales > DATKCC01 > CAVUBL01. The sequence goes on from CAVUBL010000021.1 coordinate 351,089, forward strand.
TCGGGCGAGCCCTCCCTCGGCTCGACCGACGTGGCCCGCGACATGCTCAAGCTCGGCAACCTGCTTCTCGTCGCCTCCGAGAACGGCGACATGGTGTCGATCGACGCCAGCGACACCACCGACCCCCAGGGGCTCCACCGATACTCGGTGATGAACCGGGCCTCGAGCTTCATCCGGGCTCTCGCCACCGACGGCCACAACCGAGTGTTCTACGCCGGAGAGTTCGGGCCGATCTGGGGCATCAAGGCGCTCCGCCTCGAGGACGTGCGCCAGGCCTCCGAGACCTGCCTCGGCCAGCCCGCCTGGGCCGCGGGCCTGCCCTGCTTCAAGGGCGTGGTGGGCTCGGTGCGGGTGGCCTACGCACTCGGCTTCACGAGCGGCTTCACCGCCTCGGAGTGGCTGGCCGCGGGCACGCTGCCCTCTGGAACGCCGGAGGACCTGGCGGTGCTGACCCAGGACGAGAAGGGCCGGGACCTGCCGCTCGAGGACTTCGTCTCGGCCTACAGCCCGAGCAGCAGCGGTGTCGGCGACCTCACGCCCGACGCCAACGGCGTCTACACCTTCCCGGTGAAGCTCGTCTCGACCCTGGCCCGCGGCCAGGCGGGGCAGGCGGAGCCGAGCCTGCCGCCGGGCACCGCGGCGCCGGCGCCGGTCGCCGAGTGGCGCAACAAGGTGTGCGACGGCGAGGAGGACTACGACCGCTACCAGCGGGTGACGGTCGACAACCTGACCACCGGCGAGAGCTGGTCGATCGACGTCGAAAACACGTGGCCGGACGGCAGCGGCGACGGCCAGGCGGTGCTGCAGGGCGTCCGGGCGCGGCGGGGCGACCGCCTGCGCGTGCGCTACAACCTGCGCGCCATCGGCCACGTGGCGATCCTGGGAAGCGGCATCACGGTCGTCGACCTCAACCGCTTCTACCGCCTCACCCAGCCCTACCAGTCGCTGGACGGCAGCCAGTGCGGGCGCCGCCTCGGCAAGTACGAGGGCCAGGAGATCCAGTACCCGGCCTGCGTGCCGTCGTCGGTGGGCCTGTTCTCCGGTCTCTCCCTGACGCCGGCGGTCGAGACCGTCTCGGCCACCGGCTGCGACGAGGGGACCTGCCGCGGCGCGGGCACCATCGACGTCTACGCCCCGATCGTGAGGATCGGCGCGCTCCACGCCACCTCCAAGGCCACCGCCCCCGGGGATATCGCGCCCCAGGGGGAGCTCGCGGCCTGCATCAACAACGTCGGGGGCGAGTGGACCTTCGTGCGGGACGTCGCCGTGGCCCGCGACGTCTCGTGGCTGGATCGCGGCATCCACGGCGAGATCGACGGCACCTTCCACGCTCCGGCGACGCTGGTCGCACCGCGGGTCGTCTCCGGCGACCTCATGGCGCTCTCGCTGGGCGATCCCGGGGTCTTCGTGTTCGACGTCTCCGAGCGGAGCATCACCGGCACCAGCCGCGGCCCGGCCCTCATCGGCTACCTGCGCGTGCCGGGGCACAGCATCTTCCGGGTCCAGGCCGACCCGGTGCGCCAGCTCCTCTTCGCCGGCGGCACCGACATCGCGACCGGCGGCCCGGTGATCGACGTCTGGGACCTTTCGGCGGTCAACGGCGCCCCCGGCTTCGCGTCGCAGCCGGTGCCCCTGGCCACCCTCCACGCCGCGTGGAACACCAACCACCTGGGCGTCGACGCGGCTGGCACCGGCCTGGTCTACACCTGGGATCGGAACAACGGCCCCCAGGTGGTGCCGTTCGCGGCGCCCAACTTCGTCTTCTCTGGCCTGTACCGCCCCGACGGCGACGAGGCGGCGAGCGGCGTGCCGGCCGTCGAGCGGCCTACCGGAAAGTTCGTCCCCCTGGGGGTGCCGGTACGCGCCGAGCTCGCTCCCGAGAGCCCGGAGGATCTCCACCAGGACGAGCGCCAGTCGACCGCCGCCTTCAAGCTGCGGGTCGCCCTGCCCGGTTCGCTGGGTCCGGAGCTCACCGCCAAGATCCAGTCGCTCCGCGCCCTGCCCGGGGAGCGCTACCTGGCGAGCGAGGACGTGGGCGCCTCGGTGCAGCCGCCGGGGGGACCCGGTTGGCCCGACAACGAGGTGGTGGTGCGCCTGAGGCGCCTCGGAGTCGGCGCCGACGAGCCGGGCGGCTCGGCGCTCGCGACCGGCGAGTCCGGTCCCCTGGGTCCCGCCTACCAGCTCTACGAGTCGGTCGAGACCGTCCTCCTGGAGGCCGACCCGAGGGCGCGCAAGGGTTACGAGCGCCAGGATGCCCAGGACACCGAGGCGGACGAGAAGGGCCAGTGCCGCCACTGCGACTGGCCGGCCTACCTGCCGGACCCTGAGGGGACCGATCCGGCCCTGGACGACGTCAAGGAGCTCGTCGCCGGGCGCTACCTCCGGGCGTTCCTCTATCCGTCGGACGTCGACGGCGCGACGCCCGAGCAGCAGACGCGCGACGCCATCGCCTGGTTTGAGGGGCGGGGCGACAACTACCCGCTGCCCACCGGCACCGCCGAGGTGGCGACGCCGGCCGCCGGCGTTGGCTCGCCGCTCCAGGTCGCCCTGGCCGAGCCGGCCGCCAACCCGGCGATGTGGGACGCCGGCGAGGCGGGCGTCGCCTCGGCCCTGACCGGCGGTGAGCTCCTGCTGTCGGCGGCAGACCACGCGGTGGCCGGTCGCTCGATCCCTTTCGTCTTTGGGCGCAGCTATCGCTCGGGCACCCTGGGCTACGGCCCCCTCGGGGCGGCGGGCTGGTGGTCGCCGCTGTTCGCCCGGCTGCGGGAGCTGCCGAGCGGGGAGGTCGACTACCAGGACGGCCAGGGCCACGTCTGGCGCTTCCCGCCGGGCACCCTCGATCCGGTGCCCGACGGCTACGAGCCCGATCCGTCCGGCTCCTACGACGTGCCGAAGGGGCTCTTCCTGCGCCTCGAGAAGCTCGCCGGCGGCCAGGGCTGGCTGCTGATCAGCACCCAGCACGGCACGGCGCGCTTCGACGCCTCGGGCCGCCTGATCGAGATCGCCGACCGCCACTTCCGGGGCGGCACGGCCGGGGACCGCGGGAGCCGCCTGGTCTTCCACTACGACCCGTTCGGCCAGCTCCTGACCGTGGTCGACGACCTGGGGCGGCGCTACCGCCTCGAGTACTACGACGATCCGCGGCCGGTGGCCGATGGCGGCGACGGGCCCCGCTACGGCCTGCTCGCCAAGCTCACCGACTTCGTGGGGCGCACGGTCGAGTACCGCTGGGACGACCAGCGGCGCCTGACCGAGGTGCGCCTGCCCGAGGTCGAAAACCCGGTCAGCGACTACTCCCAGTTCTCCTACACCGGGAGCGCGCGGCCGACTTTGCACTATGCCTACGACCCCCAGGCGGGGGCGAGCCCGGACGAGACCACCACGACGGCGCGGCTCCACGGGAAGTTCGCGAAGCTGCTCCTCGCTTCCTTCGAGCTGCCGGACTTCGTCGACGGGGTGAGCGGGGAGCCGCGGGCGCGCTTCGATTACGACACCCAGACCGGGCGCCTGGAGACGGTGGGCTTCCCGACGCGCCTCAACTCCAACAGCGCCGGGGGCTCGGTGGAGTGGAGCCTCGACCCGGTCGCCACGACTCCCACCGCTGGCCCGGCGGGCGAAGTCGACGTCCGGGCCCCGTGGGGCCACGTGGTGGAGCACCACCTGACCGACGGGCGAGTGACCAGCCTCCGGGAGTCGCTGGAGGTCTACTCGGCGGCCGGCACCCCGAGCCAGGAGACGGTGACCACCGCCTTCACTTTCACCGGCGACGGGCGGCTGAAGGAGGCCCTCCACCCCGACGGCGGCCGGACCTCGCTCTGCTACGCCGACGGCGAGGGCGGAACGGGCTGTCCGGGGGGCGGCGACCCCGGCGTCGACCTGCTCCAGCGGTCCAACGTCATCGCCCGGGAAGAGGCGGCGACGGGCGGCTCCCAGGGGACGGCGGACTACACTGCGATCGACACCACGGCGAGCTACCAGGAGGACAACCTGGTCTCCCAGGTGAGCGATGGAGAGAGTCGGCCGATCGAGGTGCCGGTGCCGCAGGCGGACGGCCAGGCGAGCGCCGGGTTCCAGGCCGAGGGCGTGAGCGCGCGCTTCACCTACGACGCCTACGGGCGGCCGAAGACGGTGGACGGCGGCGGCACCGGCGGCCCCCACACGGAGCTCGAGTACGGAAAGGACGCCCGGGGCGACGCCGGCGCCGGGCTGCCGTCGAGGATCCAGCAAGGCTCGGGCGATCAGACCGCCTCCTGGGAGAGCCTCGAGTACGACGACGCCTACAACGTCGAGACGATGCGCAGCTCGTTCGGCGAGGTCAAGCGCCTCGAGCACGATGCCTGGGACCGGCCGGTGCGGGTGGAGAGCGGGCTCACCGAGGGCGGAGCGCTGGCGCCGGTCGGGGCCGGCACCTGCGCCGAGAGCCGGGGGGCGGTCACCGAGCGCGCCTACGACGCCGCCGGGCACCTCGCGCGGGAGCGCCGGCTCCAGGACTCCGTCGACCCGGTGACCGGAGTGGTGAGCTGCCGCTGGGTGGAGATTCGCTACACCTACAACCTGCGCGAGCAGGTGGTGGGGGTGGAGGAGACCTACCTGGCGGACCCGAGCCAGCCCGGGGTGGTGAGCGCGGCGGCGCGGCAGGTCGAGGGGCTCTCCTACGACGAGGACGGGCGCCTGGCCGCGACCCGGATGAAGGCGGTCTCGCGACCGGACCTGGTGACCGCTTACCGCTACGACGACGCGGGACGCGTGGCCGGCACGACGACCGGCGCCGAGGGCGAGCGGCGGATGGGCTACGACACGATGAGCCGGGTGGTCTACCGGACGGATGGGGACCAGGGAATCTGGCGCGGTCGCTACGACGCCTGGGATCGCCTCTACCAGGAGGACCTGCCGACGGGCGCCGTGACTCTGCGGCGCTACGACAAGGCGAACCAGCCCATCGAGATCCAGACCTTCTCGGCGGACCCGGCGACGGACCCGAACGCCGAGCTGCTGGCCCATGACCAGTACCACGTCACGAGCTTCGGGGCGGTGGACCGAACGGTCGAGGACCTCACCGCGACCGGCGAGCGGCGGGTGACCGAGACGACCTTCGACGGCTCGGGCCGGCCGACGGTGGTGTGGAGCGGTCCGGAGGGCACCCCGGGGCGGGTGGATCTGAGCCAGGCCCGCCGGGAGGTGGAGACCGTCTACGAGCAGGACTCCGGGCGGGTGCTCGAGGAGCGCTTCGGGGGCGCCTACGGGGAGGACCCGCTCCACGCCGAGCGTTTCGCGTACTCGACGGAGGGGGCGATCCCATGGCCGACGGCGGAGACCTCGCTGGAGTCGGTGCCGGGTCAGTCGGGGCTGGTCCAGACCTTCCGGACGAGCTTCACCCGGGACGTCTTCGGTCGGAGGCTCACCGAGCGCCGGAGCGACGGCGAGGAGCACCTCTACACCTACGACCGGGGCTCGAAGGACCTGCTGCGGGTGCGGACGGGGGCGGGGACCGAGGCCTCCTACAGCCGGGACGGCCGAGGCCTACCGGTCAAGGTGGTGAGGCCGAAGGGCCGGGGCTACACCCTCTACTCCTACGACCTGGACGGGCGCCGGCTGATCCAGACGAGCGCCACCGCCGAGGGCACGACCCCGTGGCAGACCTCGACCACCTACGACGCCACCGGCCGGGTGGCGGCGATGGACTACGCCGACGGGACGCGGGAGACCCGGACGTACTTCCCCGACTCGAAGATGGCCACGGTCACGACCCGCGACGGGATCACGCTGACCTACGCCTACGACGCGGCAAACCGGCCGCTTTCCGTTGTGCCTTCGGCCGCGAGCGGGTCCGCGGGAGGGGCGGGGACGACGCTCCTCGACGCCGGCGACGCCTATAGCTGGGACCCGCTCTCGCGGCCGACGGAGCTCGAGCGGGGCCGGCCGGGAGTGACCGGGCTCGATCCCGACCTCGCCGTCTCCTACCCGAGCTACGACCTCGCCTCGCGGCCGTCGGCCGAGGTGGTGGGGAGCCGGGATCCGCTTTCGTGGAGCTGGGACGTCTACTCCCGGCCGACCGAGGTGCGCCTGCCGTCGGGCCCGGGCCGGGACGCGGCCGGCGCCTTCCTCGGCTTCTCGCGGAGCTACGACACCCTGGACCACCTGGCGTCGGCCGCCGGCCTGGGGGCGACGGGCCTCTCGGCAACGCCCCTCGGGGCGACCTGGTCGTGGGGCGGAGCCTCGCGCCTCTACGCCATGACCACGCGGGGCGCCCTGGGGACCGGGATGCGCCTCGGCTACCACCTGGGGGCGGGTCCGCAGGTGCCTGGAGCCTCGCCTGACGCCTCCTCGGCCTGGAAGCTGGGGCGCCTGTCCTGGGGCGCGGTAGGCAGCGCCGGACCGACGGCGGCGCCGGCGGTGCCGTGGGGGGACTTCGGGTACGGCTGGCGGGGCTACGAGGGGGCGCCCTCGGACGGAGCGAAGATCGGCCGTCAGGTGCTGGACGCGTCGGGCCAGGCCGGCGTGCTGGCGGACCTGGGTTGGTCCTGGGGCTATGACGCCGGGGTGCGTCTGAGCGAGGCGGTGCCCGGGGCGGGGAGCCTCTCCGGGACCGGCCCGGCCTCGAGCCCGGAGTCTGCGGACCGCTTCACTTTCGGCTACGGCGACGGTGACGAGCTCCAGGAGCGGGTGCGGGAGGCGACCGGGGCGGTCGACCGCTTCACCCTTGGCGACTATGGGCGGATCGCCTCGCGGGACGGCGCGAGCTTCGGCTACGACCCGGTGGGCCGGCGGCTCGAGGACGACCGGTTCGTCTACCGCTGGGACTGGCGGGGTCAGCTCGTCTCGGTAGAGGTGAAGGCGACGTGGCCGAATCCATCGGGAGGGAACGGCGACGGCCAGCCGGACGTCGCGCCCTACGCCGGCCAGAAGGTGACCTACTCCTACGACGCCCGCGGTCGGCTCGAGCGGCGGCTCCACGAGGGCGTGGCGGCGGCCGACGGCACGCGGCCGTTCATCGAGGAGCGGCGCTACGTCTGGGAGGAGGATCGGCTGGCGACGGAGGCGGCCTACGGGGCGCCGGGCACCGGGCCCGACGGGGGCGGAGCCCTCCGCTGGCGGCGGACCTACGTGCCGGGCCCCTCGGGGCTCGACGATCCGACCCAGGTGGTGGTGGAGGTCTTCCAGCCGGGCTCGCCGTACTCGGGTGAAGCCCGCACCTACACCTACCTCCACGACGAGCTGGGGACGATCGTGGGCCTGGTGGCGGAGGACGAGGGGAGCGATCCGGCTCACCCGCCGGTGCCCATCCGCTACCGCTACACGCCGTACGGCGAGGCCCACGCCGAGACCGGCCCGGAGCTGCTGCGGGCCAACTTCCGCGCCGACCTGACCGAGGCCGGCACGGCGGGCGGCACCGTGACTCAGACTGTGGCCGACGAGACGACGGCCGCGCCCGGCGGCGTGATGCTCTCCTGGTCGATCCCGCTCGACGAGACGACACTCGCCTCCGGCCTCGCCGTCGAGCAGCTTCAGGCCGGCACCGGCTGGACGGCGGTGCCGGCGAGCGAGCTCATCGTCGGCCACCGTCCGGACGACGGCGTCTCGACCGGCGACGACTCGGCGAACCTCCGGATCCTGCTCGCGAGCGGCTGGCAGCGGGGCACCAGCTACCGGATCCGCCTCACCGCGGCCCTCACCGACCGCATGGGCCGGAGCTACGCGGATCCCCAGGACCTCCAGTGGAGCATCCCCGCCGCTCCGGCCAGCGGCCCGACCCCGGCGGTCCAGTACGACCAGCGCTTCCCGACGGTCTACGAGAGCTACGAGGCCGCCGGAGCCACCGCCGGAGGCCGCTTCCCCGCCGGCCAGAGCCGCCTCTTCCAGGGCCTCTGGACCGATCCCGTCACAGGGATGGCCTACGCCCGGGCACGGTGGTACGACGCCAGGAACGCCGCACTGGCTCTCGCGAGGACCCGCTCGGGGCCGTCGACTCGACGAACCTGTACGCCTTCGTCGGCTGGCAGCCCTCGATGGCGACCGACCCGCTCGGCCTGCAGAACCCTGCGCGAGTTGTCCAGGAGATCGTCACGCCGATCGCGGCCAATGACAATCTTCGGCCAGCTCTCCGGGTCATCACCGGTAGTGCGGCGGGAGGTGCAGCCGCCGCGAGCTCGGCGACGACCACGGTCACCACCCTTGCAGGCACCTCCGTAGCGGCGGCACCGGTGCTGGTAACGGGCGGTGTCGTGGTCGGCGGGTTCGGGGTCGGGTACGCGGCCGGTCGCGGGATCGGCCACATTCCGACGGGAGGCGGCAAGAACGTAGACGATCGGGTCCAGGATCTCTTCCTGCGCATGCTGCTCTCGGAGGAGGAGCTCAACGATTCCTTCGAAACCAATCCCTACGCCCCACGCCCAGGATCCCGGCCTGGAGAGGAGTGGACGCCGCTCTTCGACGCTTCAGGGAATGTGGTTCAGTACATCCGCCAGCCGTCGGGGGATGGCTTTTTGCCGTCTGGTGCAGAGGGCAGTGACGGGACGGCGCTCATGCGCCATCCGTTCTCAGGTGGTGGGTCTCATATAACGACGACTGCACAGTTGGCTCGCTTCCTCACTTCGCCGACATATGGCGGAGCAAGCGGTCTCTATGTATCACCGTCGAAGCAGGTAGATGACATCCTCTTGCGCGCGACCTCGAGGCATGATCTAGAGGTTGCTCTGGGCCTTGAGCAAGGGGCTCTGGAGGGAGGCCTCTTAGTTCGAATTGATGTCCAGGATCCGCTGGCCAGGAATCTGCGTCTTCCCGATCCGGCTACAGGCAACATACACCACCGGCCGGGTACAGGCTTGACGACTGGTGGTCTTAATGAGGCTACCATCGACAGCCCCCTCAAGGCCGATCCCAAAGTACAGGTGACCATCCTGGGCGGAGGAAGGTAATTGACGACTGTCAATCCACGGTTATGGCGGTACTTCGACGAAGGGCTTGCGTCGGCTGCGTTGGTTGGATCTGACCAGTTCTTTATCCCCGGGCCGACCTTTAGGGAGAGCCACGACAGGCTGTTGGTACTCCACCAACTCCAGCTTTGGGCTGAAGATCACGGCGCCCAGGCCGAGGCCGAGCGCGCTGTTGTGGATGCCGTTGAGTCGCTGCTGAGAGCCCGAGATATTAGAGAAGCGATTGACACGGTCTGGTCGGTGGTAATCCTCGAAAGGGAGTACCGCGGGGCGCTTCCCATCTCGCGGGACCGCCTACGAGAACTGGTCAAGCAGGTGGTACAGGTCAGTGGCTACCCCAGGATCGAGGATGCTCAGTCAAAGGCAGTGCTGCAGGCGGTTCTTGATGCGCTGGAGAAGTAGAACCAAGGGATGTGTAGCAAAGATGAAATAGCTTTTCAGGGCGCGGTGAGAAGGTGCGGTGAGAAGGTGCCACACAGTTTTCAGATCCGCGGGCGGGCGCCTTCGCCGACAGGATCAAGAAGGCTGTGGTGACCGCGACCTCGGGAGCGTGACGCGGCCGGGTCTCCGTCCGGTCCGCTGCGGCCCCGCCTGGCGGCGGGTCCTCCGCTCGGCCCGGCCGGAGCCCCACTCCCCGGCCGCCCATCCGTCTTGGATCTCCCCCGCCCCCGGGCCCGGACCGGGCCGGCGAGGAGCCGGTGGTGGCCTCCACGGCGAAGAGCGCGCGGGGTGCCCGGGGCGCTGGTGCCGTAGCGCGCGCCCGGCCCAAGCGGCGGCGGGGGCGTCCGTCCCTGCGGTCGCTGCGCTCCCTGCGGGCACGGGCCAGCCGCTGCGGGGCACGCCGCGCGCCGGCCCCCGCCGTCACGCGCCGTGCAGTCCTCTGCTGTCCGAGAACGCGCGTTCTCCGACCTGTCCCTCGGCCGCCCCCGCCGCTCGGCCTCCGGCTTGACGTAACGCGGGCGTTACGTGGCAACTTGGGCCGGGCTCCAGGAGGGGTGGCCGGGGGGGTCGAGGCTCCGCCGAGCCGCGCCCTGGAACATCGGTGGTCGCCGCTCGCCGGCCCCGTCCGGGCCCTCCCCCCTGAAGCTGCCCGGCCCCGCGGCGCTCCCCACACCCCCACCCGCGCCGCCGGGCCGACCCCACCTCGATCACCCCGCCCCGCCCGCCCTCCCTCCGGCCCCTCGAAGGGGCCTCGGGCGCCGGGTCTTCGGACGCTGCGCGCGGGCCGGCTGCGCCGTCCCGTGCTCGACCCGCCTCAGCCCCGGCGCCACCCCCGCCCACGCCGACACGGACTCCTTGCCCCAGGCCCGGCCGTCCCGCGGCGTTGCCTCCCCCCGCGCCCCCACCCCGCCGCGGGCCGGCCTCCCCCGGTGGCCGGCGAACCTTCCCCCGCCCGCCCAAGGCAGCTAGGAGAAGAGCCGCCAGCTCGCCCGGCTGCTCCTTTCCTCGCCGCCCGGGTGGGGGAGGCGCCGGCGGCTTGCGCCGAGCACGGCGACGCGGGAGGGGTGGGGGTCGGCGGCGCCGCGCGCAGGAAACGAGAAGACGCCGGCGCCATCGGGTGAAGCCGGCCCGGCGGCGCGGGGGTCGGGGAGGGGGAGCGCCGCGGGGTCGGGCCGCATCAGGGCGGGAGGGGCCGGACGGGGCCGCCACGATCGCCCGGCGAAGTCTCCGAGGCCCGGGGTGGGGCGCGGTCCCGAGACCCTCTTCTCCCTTGGCCGCCCTCCATCTCGCCCGCCCCAAGTTGCACATAGCGCCCGGGCGTTATGTCAAGGCGCAGCCCCAGGCGGGGCGCGGGCGAGGTCCAGGTCCGATAAGGGCGCCCTTATCGGACCTGGACCGGTCCCGCAGGGAGCGCAGCGACCGGAGGGACGCCCGCCCCGACGCCGCCGCTTGGGGCGGGCGACGGCGCAGACACGAGGATGCGGCGACGAAGCGCCCCACCCCGGGCCGGTGCCCCGGCCACCACGACCGCCCCCCGGAGCCCCAGGCCCGGTCCGGCCCCGGGGGCGGGGGAGATCGAGATCCAACCGGCACGGGGGCCGCAGGCCACGATGCTTTCCTCGTCCTGTGGCCTCGCCTGGTGTAGAATCACAGGGAGAGCTGAGGGGGCCTAAATGTCTGCAAGAAATAGAGTTTTTGTCAGCTTCGCGGTGGAAGACTCCTACGCCAGGGACTTTCTGGTGGGGCAAGCGCGGAACAATAGGAGCCCTTTTGAATTCGTTGACATGTCCGTGAAGCAGCCGTTTGACACCGCCTGGAAGACTCAGTGCCGCACGAAGATTCGAGGATGTGACGGGATGATCGCCCTGATCAGCCCGAATACCATGCGTGCCACGGGTGCTCGGTGGGAGATGTGGTGCGCCAATGACGAGGGGATTCCCCTGATCGGGGTGTACATCAGCAAGGACAACCGAGGGCAAGCCCCACCGGAACTGGCCGGCAAGCAGGTGATCACCTGGAGCTGGGGTGGGATCGCCCGCTTCATCAACTCCCTGTAGAGGCTTCTCTGGATGACTCAACGCCGAGCTGTGGTCGTGGGCATCGACCACTACGACGAGCTGTCACCTCTTCGCTGCGCAGTCGCAGATGCGAAGCGGGTCCACCAGCTTCTCTCGAGGAACGATGACGGGAGCATCAACTACAACTCGAAGCTGGTCATCAGTGGTCCAGACCAGCCCAAGGTGACCAGGGTGCTGCTGCGGCAGACCTGGATTGAGCTCTTCGACCACTTCGATGGCGACGTCCTCTTCTACTTCTCGGGCCATGGAGCCCAGATACCGTGGGGTGGCTGCCTCGTTACGCAGGATGGGAACGAGGATGAGCTCGGCGTCGCCATGGAAGATCTACTGATCCTCGCAAACCGCTCTCGCGCCCGCGACGTCGTGCTGATTCTCGACTGCTGCCACTCCGGCAGCCTTGGCAACCCCTCGATTCTCCAGGGACTTCAAGAGCCCTTGGCTCTTCTCCGTGAAGGTGTCACGGTGCTTGCGGCGAGCCGACCCAACGAGCCGGCATACAGATGGATGGTCATGGACTCTTCAGCGATGCAATCGCCGAGGGGCTCCAGGGCGGCGCCGCCGACCACATGGGCAACGTCAATGCGGGCTCACTCTTCCTCTACGCAGAGAGACTCTTTGATGCCTGGGATCAACGGCCGATCTACAAGAGCCACACTGCTACCGTCGCCACGCTGCGATGCTGTAAGCCGCCGATCGAACCAGAGACCCTTCGATCCATCAAGGAGTACTTCAGCGCTCAAGATGATCACCTGAAGCTCGATCCGGAGTACGAATCCGAACCAGAACCCGACGAAGAGAACCCGGAGCGGGCCAGGAAGCGGCAGGACGCGCGGCGCTTCAAGCGCCTACGAGACGCCAGATTGCTTGAGAGCGTCGACGGCGACGATCTCTACTGGACCGCGATGAACTCCAAGGAAATCCGGCTGACTAACCTTGGGATTTATTACTGGCGCCTCCTCGATCGGGGCAAGATCTGATCCTGGTACCTCATCACTCGCTAGCTCCGATAGGTGGCCGTCTGGAGGAGGGGCCTTGCTACTCGCCTGAGCTCGAGCCGGTCGCACCACCTCCCGACCCACCGGCCGCAGTCGATGCCGGTGCTGCGGGCACGGTCCCGGTGCCGCCCTGGGGCGGTTGCGGCGTCACCGCCGGTCGCTGAGGAACGGGTCGATAGCCACCTTTCTCCTCACCATCGCCTCCTGGGCTTGCGCGGTAGGAGGGGCGGTAACTTCCCAGGTTTTTACTGTCGGCCTTCGAGGCGACCAACTTGGTCACCTGCTCTCTTCCCTTTGGACTCTGCGAATCGCCCATTGTCTCGCTCCAACGTGAAGAATTCGATGTGGGAGCAGTCGTCGCGTTTGACGAGCGCCCCGGCGGTTTGGCTGATTCTCTCAGAGAAGCGGCCCTGCTCGTCGATCCGCCACACTTCCTCGACGTAGATGTCGGGCGGGTATGGGTAAGCCGAGGCCGTCGAGTTTCAGCGAGCGCCCTCCGAGCTTCTGGCCGTCTTGAGGTGGAAGAGCGCCCAGACCGGCCGGCGCTGGTCGAAGAAGAAATCCCAGGCGGTCGGCCGCGGATCGACCACGAAGCGCTGAACGACTCGCAAGCTCCGGAGAGCCCGGGCGAGGATCGCCCATACGGCGGGGGCTACGAAGAGCACTCCGAACATGCCGAGGAAGTAACCCACCGGCTGCTCGTCCTGAAACCCCTCTCGATGGAGCAGAGAGACGGGCCAGAAGAGGAGTGCGAGATTCAGCATGCTGTAGCTGATCACCTCGATCAGTGAGCTTCCCCAGTCCCGACGCTCCGTCGGAATCAGAAGGTCGTAGGTCTTTCATCGCCACGAAGCCAGGGGCGACGAACACCAGGAAGAGCGCGAGCTGACCCGAGGTCAGATTCAACCGAGCTCGTCCCAGGCGGAGATCCAGTAGGCGGCTTCGCCGCGGAACATCGTGTCGAGCCCGTCAATCGGTACGGTGGGCTTGATGAGCCTCGACTCGCGGATGTCGAGGACGCCCATGACGCAGCCCTCGGGCGCCCGCTCGCCGCAGGCAACGGCCATCAGGTGGGTGATGACATCGATGCGGGTCTTGGCGAGCGCCTCCTGCTTGAAGTAGAGCTTGATCAGGTGGGGCACGCCCTTGATGGTGAGTCCCAACTCGGGATTGACCCGCACGCCGAGCTCGCCGTAGCGCCAGACGGCGTGGGGAGGCTCGAACCACTCCGCTCCCTTCCGGCCGGACCAGCGCCGGTACCCTTCCACGATCTTCGGGTAGATCGAGACCTTCTTCTGGTCCGTCAGGGTGGGGAGCACAGCGGAGGCGTCCCGCATCGTGCCGCCTGCGCGATGCATCTCCACCAGCGCCTCGCGGACCCGCTTGTAGAAGTCCTTCTCGAGGCCGTAACCGTCCTCAATTTGCTTCTTGGTCTTTCGTAGGACCGTCAGCTTCGGCCGTCCGGACTTGGAGACGAAGTCGACGAAGCTTGTGAGCGAGATCTCGGGCATGGGACGGCCCTACCTGGCGCTGAGCCCCTGGACCTTGCGCTTGAAGAGGAGGGCGTCGAGGAAGGACTTGACGAGGGCCTTGTCCTGGTCGGGGAGCTTCTGGACCTCCTGGAACTGCGCCAGGAGCTCGCGGTCCTCGAAGCGCGCCTTGGCCGCTTCGTCGGTCACCCCCTCGAGCAGGTAGTCGCCGGTCACGCCCAGGGCGTCGGCCAGGCGCTTGAGGGTGTCCGCCGACGGGCGGGACTCGCCGCGCTCGAAGCGGCCGATCTGATTCGGTGGAGCTTGACGAGCTCGGCGAGCTCGACCTGGGAGAGGTCGCGCTGCTTACGGAGCTGTCGGAGGCGATCGGCGAATCCGTTCTGCATGGGCTACCCACCCTTTCCGGGTGTCTCGACCCCCATAGTCTAGCGTCCGCGGTAGCGGTCGTCGAATTTTCTCCCTCGCAGATGGTGGATTTTCCCCCGTCGATGGTTCACATGAGCTCACCATCGATGGTAGATTCTCCACCATCGAGGTTGGATCGCAGTTTCGCCGACGAGTCAGGGTCTTCGACCGCGATTCGGCGGGGACCGGCGGGGGTAGGCGACGGAAGGAGGAAGCGAGGATGCGGACCTTGAAGCTCAGAGTCTCCGGCCTGTACCGGGCCGGGGAGCATGTCTTCCCCTCGGGGCAGCTGCCGCTGGTGCAGCTCGTGGGGGACTGGCTCGCCGAGGCGGGCTTCCCGGTGGGAGCGCGGGTGGCGGTCGAGGCGGTCGAGGACGGCCGCCTGGTGCTCACCCGGGTGGACGAGGCCGCCGAGGAGCCGGCGCGCTGGCCCGAGCGGTGGGTCCTGACGCAGAGGGGGGCCGAGGCCCTCCGGGAGGAGCGGGAGGCGGTGGCGGTCCATGCGTAAGCAGTACACCGTCTCCTACCGCCGCTACGAGGGGACCTCGCCGGCCGCGCCGGCGTGGAAGGAGCGCCGGCGCCGGCCGGAGTCGTTTCACCCGCTGATCCGCCTGTCGGGCCGCTGGCTCCGTGGCCTGGGCTTCGGCCTCGGGACGAAGATCGAGGTGGAGGCGGAGCCGGGCCGGCTGGTGCTACGCGCGGTGCCTGCGTACCGGTCGAGGTGCTGGCTTGCGAGGTCTGCGAGCCGGAAGGGGAGCAAGCGGAAGGAAGCAGATGGGAAGCCCCCCTCACCCCGGCCCTCCCAGGGGGGAGAGGGGGAGGAGTAGGGCGGTGGCGCGGGTGCCGGAGGCGGAGGTGGCGCGGCTCAAGCGGGAGGTGTCGGTCGAGCGGCTGGCCCGGGCCCAGGGGGTGAAGCTCACCCGCCGGGGGCCGGACCTGGTGGGCCTGTGCCCCTTCCACGACGACAAGGAGCCGTCGCTGGTGGTCACTCCGGACAAGAACCTCTGGCACTGCCTGGGCGCCTGCGACACCGGCGGGTCGGTGATCGACTGGGTGATGCGCAGCGAGAAGGTCGGCTTCCGCGAGGCGGTCGAGCGGCTCCAGCAGCTCGCCGGCGGCCTCCAGGCCGACCCGATAGGCCGCGACCAGGCCGACGGCTCTCCGGCCGAGCCGCCGCCGGAGGCCTCCGGGGAGCCGGCCCGGGTGCTCGAGCCGTGGATGGACGAGCGGGAGCTGTGGGACCGGACGGTCGCCTACTACCGCGAGAGCCTCGGGCGAAGCGAGGAGGCGCGGGCCTACCTCGAGCACCGGGGGCTGGGGGCGCCGGAGGTGCTGGACCATTTCGAGGTGGGCTTCTCGGACCGGACGCTCGCGCGGCAGATGCCGCCGCGGCGGACCAAGCCGGGCCAGCGCTTCCGGAAGCGCCTCCAGGACCTCGGCATCATGCGCCCCCGGAGCGGCCAGGAGCACATGACCGGCCGGGTGACGCTGCCGACCCGGGACGAGAGCGGCCTGGTGGTCGGCCTCTACGGGCGGATCGTCCAGGACCCCCACGGCTCGGGGACGCCGAAGCACCTCTACCTGCCCGGCCCCCGGCGGGGGGTCTTCCACTGGCAGGCGCTTCTCGCCCACCGGGAGGTGATCCTCTGCGAGGCGCCGCTCGACGCGATGACGTTTTGGGCCGCGGGCTTCGAGCACGTCCTCTCCTCCTGGGGTGCCAACGGGTTTTCTTCCGAGCACCTGGCGGCGCTCGTGCGCTACGGCACGAAGCGGGTGCTCCTGGCCTACGACCGGGACAAGGCCGGGGACCAGGGCGCGGCGAAGGTGGCCGAGCAGCTCCTCGCCGCCAACATCGAGTGCTTCCGGGTGCTCTTCCCCCGCGGCATGGACGCCAACGGGTACGCCCGCAAGGTCCAGCCGGCGGCGAAGAGCCTGGGGCTGGCGCTCCGGCAGGCGCAGTGGATGGGCAAGGGCAAGCCGCCGGCGGCGTGGACCGTGGTGCTCGGGGAGACGGAGCCGCAGGCGGAGCCGGCGCCGCGCCGGCGGCCGGTGAGGTGGAGCGCCGGAGCCGCCCGCGGACACCGCCGGGGAGCCGCCGAGACGCTGGGCGAGCTCCAGGCGCGCGCCGCGGCGGCGGAGGCCCTGGCCTCTTCCCTAGCCGCCCGGGACGCCCTTCGGGCCGCGGAGCCGGCCGCCTCGCCGGCGCCGCCGGCGCCGGGGGCGGACGTGCCGGTCGAGGTGCGGGGCGAGGAGGTGGTGCTCTGGCGGGGCGACCGGCGCTACCGGGTCCGAGGTCTTCAGAAGAACCTCTCCTACGAGCTGCTCAAGGTCAATCTCCTGGCTTCCAGGAACGACACCTTCCACGTCGACACCTTCGACCTCTACTCGGCGCGGCTGCGCCTGGGGTTTGCCAAGCAGGCCGCGGCCGAGCTGGACGTGGAGGAGGAGGTGGTCCGCCGGGACTCGGACGCGTGCTCTTGAAGCTCGAGGAGCTCCAGCAAGAGGCGATCGAGCGCGAGCTCCACCCGGAGCCCGAGGTGCCGGTGATGAGCCCGGCCGAGCGCGAGGAGGCCCTGGCCTTCCTCCGGGACCCGCGGCTCGTCGAGCGCCTCCTCGAGGACTTCCCCCGGGCGGGGATCATCGGCGAGGAGGCCAACGCCCTGGTGGGCTATCTCACCGCCACCTCCCGACACCTCGCCTCGCCGCTCGCCGTCGTCATCCAGTCGTCCTCGGCCGCCGGCAAGTCGGCCCTGCTCGACGCGATCCTCGCCCTCATGCCGGAGGAGGAGCGGGTCCAGTACTCGGCGATGACCGGGCAGTCGCTCTTCTACATGAGCGAGCAAGACCTGCGGCACAAGATCCTCGCCCTGGTCGAAGAAGAGGGCGCCGAGCGCGCGTCCTATGCCTTGAAGCTCCTCCAGTCGGAAGGAGAGCTGACGATCGCCTCGACGGGGAAGGACCCGCAGTCGGGCCGTCTGGTGACCCACGAGTACCGGGTCGAGGGGCCGGTGGCGATCCTCATGACGACGACGGCGGTCGATCTCGACGAGGAGCTTCTGAACCGCTGCCTCGTCCTCTCGGTGGACGAGGACCGGGAGCAGACCCGGGCGATCCATCGCTTCCAGCGGGAGAGCTGGACGCTCGAAGGCCTCCGCAGGAAGGACGAGCGCGACGCGGTCCTCGCCCGGCACCGCAACGCTCAACGGCTGCTCGAGCCCGTCGCCGTCGTCAACCCCTACGCGCCGCAGCTCGAGTTTTTGGACACCCAGGTGCGCACTCGCCGCGATCACACGAAGTACCTGGGGCTCATCGCCGCGATCGCCTACCTCCACCAGTACCAGCGCCGGCGGATCACGGTCGAGACGAAGCGCCGGGGGACGATCGAGTGCGTCGAGGTGGCCCGCGAGGATGTGGCGCTGGCCAACCGCCTGGCTCACGAGGTCCTGGGGCGGACGCTCGATGAGCTGCCGCCGCAGACGCGGAGGCTCTTCCTGCTCGACGGCTTCGCCGCTGCGGCGTGCGAGGAGCGCAGCGGCGGGCCTCGACCGCAGCACCCTGCGCTTCACCCTGCGGGAGGTCCGCGAGGCGACCGGCTGGGGGCAGACCCAGCTCCGGCTCCACATGAGCCGCCTGGTGGACCTCGAGTACGTCGTGATCCACCGCGGCGGCCGGGGACAGAGCTACGTCTACGAGCTGGTGTATGACGGGGGCAGGGATGGCGGCGGCGAGGGTAGCCGGGGCGATTTGTCCCGAAGCTGATCGACGTCGAGGTCCTGGAGGCCGAGAGCCCGGAGGAGGGGACGGCCACCGCCAACCCCTCGGGGTCCGAGGACCACCCCTCGGGGTCCGGAGCGGACTCCTCGGGGTCGAATCGGCCCCAAATCGCCCCGGAATCGGGGGCAAATCGGGGCCGTCGAACCGCCGATTCCCCCAGCAACGACGGGCCTTTGCGCCCGAACGGCTCCGCTCCGGCCGGGAATGCACGTCTCGGGCGCCCCGGGGAGCGATCCCCCGGTGACCGTCGCGCCGGTGCCCCTGCCGCCTACGCCGGCGCCGCCCTGGCCCAGGGACGGGGCTCCTGATGCCGTACAGGAAGCTTCCTCCGGTCCGCCTGAAGCGGGGCAAGCAGGCCCGATCCCGGCCGCTGCCGGAGACCGAGATCGAGCGCCTGTCCGCGGCGTACCTCGAATGGCAACGGGTGCGCCACTACGCCGAGTCGACCATCGCCGAGAGCCAGAGAAACCTCCGGCTCTTCCTCGAGTGGGCGGCCGAGCGTGGCATCGTCGCCCCCGGCGAGGTGAGCCTGGCGGTCCTCGAGCGCTACCAGGCGGCGCTCTTCCACTACCGGAAGGACGACGGCAAGCCGCTCTCGGTCTTCACCCAGCGCGGCCGGCTGACCTCGGTCCGGAGCTTCTTTCGCTGGCTCGCCCGCCACCACCACATCCCGGCCAACCCCGCCTCGGAGCTGGTCATCCCCAAACAGCCCCGGGTGCTTAAGGAGGCTCTGACCGTCGAGGAGGTCGAGGCGGTGCTCTCCGTGCCGGACGTGGCCGACGTGCTGGGCCTGCGCGACCGGGCGATCCTGGAGCTCTTCTACGCCACCGGCGTCCGCCGGGCGGAGCTGCTGCGCCTCAAGATCTACGACCTCGACCGGAGCCGCGGCACGCTCCACGTGCGGGAAGGCAAGGGCAAGAAGGACCGGATGCTGCCGATCGGCGAGCGCGCCCTGGCCTGGCTCGAGGCCTACCTCGCCCGCGCCCGGCCGCAGCTCGAAAGCGGCCACGACGACGGCGAGGTCTTCTTGACCGAGCACGGCGAGGCGATCAGCCCGCACTACCTGACCGACCTCGTCCGCCGCTACTTCCGCCGGGCCGGCATCACCAAGCGCGGCGGCTGCCATCTGCTGCGCCACACCATGGCGACGCTGATGCTCGACGGCGGCGCCGACGTCCGCTTCATCCAGGAGATGCTCGGCCACGCGAGCCTCGAGACCACCCAGGTCTACACCCACGTCGCGCTCGGCAAGCTCCAGGAGATCCACGCCGCCACCCACCCCGGCGCCCGCCTCGCTCCCCGCGAGCACGACCCCGAGGCCGAGGACGCCGAGGCCGAGCGGGCCGAAGCAGCCCGGCGGGACGCCCTCGGCCCAGCCGCCAGCGCTGACGACGTCGCGTCGTAGCTGCACCGCACTCGGTCCTGCTCGAGCTGCCTTCCCTCCTAGCCGCTCTCCTCTCCGGTCCGGTGGGGAAGGACGGCTACAATCTGTCAGCAGCTCCCAGAGCAACTAGGGAAAAAGCATGGCCGCCGCCCTCCGCGCCAGAGCCGTCCTCCTCGGCCTCGTCCTCGCCCTCGCGGCGGCAGTCTCTCCGGCCGCGGCCTCCGTGACCGGCCTCCACGGGCACCACGGGCTCGCCGGCGACGGCCTGACCGGTGATCACGTCCTCGAGCTGCTCCGCGAGACCGCGCGGGCAGAGACGGCTCAGACCCTGCCAGAGCCGCCCGAGCGCCCGGCCTTCACCCTCTGGCCCGCACCGCTCCCGGAGAACGGCCACCTCTTCGCCCGCGCGCCCGAGCCGCCGCGCCTCGAGCTGGTCGTCCTTGCCCCCGCAATCGCCTCCGACGGTGCCGCCCGCTTGGCCGAAACTCGCATCCGGGCCTTCGGCCTTTTTTTGAGTCCATTCTGCACCTGGGCTCGAACCGCGTAAGCCGAGAAATTGCAACAGGATACGGCTTCGGTTTGTGGGGAAACCGCGTCGGACCCACCCAAAAGGGCCTCTGGACCGATCCCGTTACTGGCATGAGCTACGCCCGGGCCCGGTGGCTCGACACCAGGACGGCCACCTGGCTCTCCGAAGATCCCGCCGGCGCCGTCGACAGCCCGAACCTCTACGCCTTCGTCGGCTGGCAGCCGAACATGGCGACCGATCCGATGGGGTTGTGCCTGGGGGTCGACAACCTACCTTGTTCGGACTGGTACCTCGCTTGGCAGGAAGCGCAGGCGAAGACTGCTGTGACGGTGGTCAAGGGCGTCGCCCATGGCACCGTAAAAACCGTCGACTTCGCCTCCATGGGCCAGATCTCAGGGCTGGGGGCCAGGATTGGCACCTTCTTTGGTAGCGGTGGCTCTCTCACGGAGAGGGCTGAGGCCGCGAACGCGGCCGGGCGAGAGCATTCCCTAGACGTCGTTACCCTGGGCTTCTACAGTGCGCCGGACCGCCGCGAGCACGCGAAGGGCCTAGCCAATAATGCCCTCGGGCTCGAAGCGCAGCGTCAAGGCTCGGCGATGGCGTTCGAGGGCGTCGCTGAAGGCGACTGGGAGAAGAGCATCCGCGGTGGAGCCGAGTGGCTCGGGGGGGCGAGCCAGACCGTGCTCACGATTGCCGGTATCGGCGAGGGTGTACAAACTCTTGCCAGGCCCAAGACTCCGGTCGGGTCGGTTGCACCACAAGCGGACATCGTTTATCGCCGTGTCACTGCAGGTGATCGCCCGCAATTCGTCTCCCAGGGTTTGCAGCCACGTGACCCACTGGCAAGCATCAGTCCAGAGCAGCACGTCTTGGGTGAGAGAAACAGCCAGTTTATTTCCACCACACGAGACTATGAGGTGGCGGTTCGCGGGTATGGCAGATCCAGGTCGCCGATCGCCGAAGTCGACCTCTCTAAAGTAAATGCGCGGATCATAGACCTCACCAACCCGGAGACGCTATCTACCTTCGCCAGCCCCGAGGCCATTTACAATGCTACTCGCGACGCGGAGGTGTTGATTGAAGGGCCGATTCCTCCAGAGTCGATAGGAAGAATCCATTATCCTGACTGAGCGAGAGTGAGATGACGACCCAGCTCATTCTGACGCGAGGTGGCCTCAGACTCGGCGAGGTGGAACACTTTGAGGACGACTTTCCACAGCACCTTGGTAGGTTTCGAGCACTCCCCGCGTTCTCCGCAGTTTCTGAGCTCTTTCGTCGTGAGCGGGACCTTCTGGCAAAGGGGGAGCTAGAGCAGTGGAGAAAGGTGCGAGCGGAAATCATTCAGCCTGGCCTTGTTCTCGAGTCCACCGATGGTAAGCAGCACTGGACGAATCCAATGCTTCATATCGAGGGCGATAATGTCTGGTGGCGTTAGCCGGCGGCTTCCGCCTAGAGTGCGGGAGAAGGTGCCGCCTTTCAGGTAGCGGCGGCCGACCGGTCTTGACGAGCTTCTTGGCGGGATCGAGGTGCCGGTGGTGACGGCGCCGACGGGGGATGATGCGGCCGGGTCTCCGTCCGGTCCGCTGCGGCCCCGCCTGACGGCGGGTCCTCCGCTCGGCCCGGCCGGAGCCCGTTTCCCCACCCGCCCGCCCGATTGAGGATCTCCCCCGCCCCCGGGCCCGGACCGGGCCGACGAGGGGCTGGTGGTGTCCGCCGGCGCTGTGGGGGCGCGAGGTGTCCGGAGCGCTCGGTGGCGTAGCGACCGCCCGGCCCAAGCGGCGGCGGCGGCGTCCGTCCCTGCGCTTCGCTCCGGGCGCGGGCTAGCCGCTGCGGGGCACGGCGCGCGCCGGCCCCCGCCGTCACGCGCCGTGCCGCTGATGTATGTGCCACTGGCTTCCGGATGGTTTGGACGGGTGAGTATCAAGAGACGCTCACGAAGCAGGGACTCCGGGCAGGTTTGGAAGAGGTCGGCGTGGAGCCGGGGACAGCCGACACGGTCAGCTCCCACGCGGACGCCGTGATCTCTGCGGTCGGCGTCGCGAGTTCGGCGCGATTGATTACGCTTGGCCCCGCCACCTCCACCCTAGCCAGTGCTTCCTGGGACCTGCGACTGGAACGGACGAGGCCGTATTCTGGTCGGGCATCCGTAGAGGCGACGCTTCCGCAGCTGCTTGGGTATCCAGGCACGGCGGGGCCACTCTTGAGACGACGATTGCCGAGCGGGGAATTCAACTACCTGCTTGGGATCCGGGCAATCCGGCATCGCTAGCAGCCTGGAGAAGAGCCTCGGAAGAATTCGCGGCCGGTGCTAGGGGCAGCATTCGAGTCCTACAAACGGATATGGTCCGGGTGAGCTCAATCTGGGCAGATGTCGAGTATCCCGCACTGAAGGCTAATCCCAACGTGACATCGATTACCGCTGTCAATCCCGAAACGGGTACGGAGGTTCTCCTTTGGTCGAGGTGAAGAGCTGGGGACCACAGGATCTTTCTGAAGCCATTGTCATCTGGAGCGGATGGGGTCGAGCTGCATGGCCAAGTCGAGATGAATCCCTCGTAGTTGACCACTTCGGTGCTGATCTCGCAGCCGACCTGTTGCCGGCACTACGTCGGCTGGAGGACGACTTCTATTCGTCCGACGCTCGCCATGTGGCAAGCGATTTGACAGAGATGGGGAAACGCGCCGCAGACCAGTTTCGTACCATGCATCCCGAGATTGGCGAGAAAGCTGTTCGAGCCTTAGCATGGTGTTACACATACGATCTATAAATAGCGAAAGTGTGGCGTAGCCGGGTCTCCGCCCGGTCCGCTGCGGCCCCGCCTGGCGGCGGGTCCTCCGCCGGCCCGTCCGGAGCCCCTTCCCCCTCCCGACCCCCCGATCCAGATTTCCCCCGCCCCCGGTCCCCCAACTCCCCGCGCGCTCCCGGCCGATCCGGGTGAGCACCATCGAGCTCCGACCCGGAGGGCGCGGCAGCCCTGCGGTCGTCTCAGCCGCAAGGACCGCCCGCCCCAAGCGGCGTCGGGGGCGTCCGTCCCTCCGGTCGCTTCGCTCCCTCCGGGCACGGGCCAGCCACTCCGGCAAGGGCCGCGCCCGCCCCCGCGGTCACGCCCCTTGCAGTCTGCGCTGTCCGAGAATCGGCCGATTCTCCGACCTGTCCCTCGGCCGCCCCCGCCGCTCGGCCTGTCGGCTTGACATAACGCCCGGGCGCTGATGTCAACTTGGGGCGGGCTCCGGGGCTGCACTCCGGCCGCCGGAGCCTCCGCCGAGCCGGCCCCCTCCGGGAGTCCACGGGAGCTGGACCGTCGCTGGCTCCGATCACCCGGATCGGCCGGGAGCGCGGGGGAATTGGGGTCCCTCCCGCCCCAGAGAGGGAAGGCAGCTCTCCGCTGGCGCTCCGAACTGCCACCCGAGACAGCCGCCGGATCTTCGCTCCCTGCGGGCAGCGCCGCTGCGCGTCGCCGTCCTCGGGCTCAGCCCCGGCGGCCGAGATCTCCCCCGGGCCACAGGCTGGCGCCCGTGGCCCTCGCCGCCCGCCCGATAGCCCGGCAGCTTGGCTCGGCGCTGCGCGCCACCGCCAACCTGCCGGGTCCTGCGCCGAATGTACAGCTCGGCTCTCCACATGTACCGATCGTGCTCCAAGCGTACACGCTGTGCCGGGCCTGCTCTTCTCCTTAGCCGCCAGGGAGGGGGGTGTCAAGGGACGCGGACTTTTACGACCTTAGTGGACGTCTAGTTTTACGACCCCCTCCTTGTTCGATGTAGGTGACTCGTCGTCGTCGGGGCTGCGGTCGCTGTGGGAGATCCGGGAGGGGGCGGCATGGCCACGGCGCCTCTCTAGAACCGGTGTTCTCATGGAGCTTTCTTGACAGTAAAAGTCCGGCCGTGCTATTTTGTGGCCATGTCGAAGGGGGAGGAGACTCGGGCGGCGATTCTGGAGGAGGCGTTTGCCCGGGCGAGCCGGTTGGGGCTGGAGGGCCTTTCCATCGGATCGCTGGCGGGGGAGGTGGGGATGTCGAAGAGCGGGCTCTTCGCCCACTTCCAGTCGAAGGAAGAGCTCCAGCTCCAGGTGCTCGAGACCGCGGCCGGGCTGTTCGTCGACACGGTGGTCACGCCGGCCCTCAAGGAGCCGCGGGGCGAGCCCCGCCTGCGCGCCTTGTTCGAGCGCTGGATGGCCTGGGAAGGGGCGCCGTTTCAGCCGGGCGGCTGCATCTTCATCGCCACCGCCAACGAGCTCGACGACCGTCCCGGCCCCCTCCGTGAGCGGCTCGTGGGCTACCAGCGGGACTGGCTCGAGAGCCTCGCCACCGCGGCCCGGATCACGATCGAGGAAGGTCATTTCCGCGCAGACGTCGACCCGGAGCAGTTCGCCTACGACCTGTACGCGGTGATCCTCGCCTACCACCACTTCAGCCGCCTCCTGCGCGACCCCACCGCCGAGGATCGGGCGCTGCGCGCTTTCGAGAGCCTGCTGGCGTCCTGCCGAGCCTGAGGACGAGAGAGAAGAATTCTATGGTCGACCTGGCCCATCGCGAGAAAAGCACGATCGATCGTTTGTCCCCGAGCGCGGCGGAAGGCCTCTCCGTGCCCCGTCCACTTCGCCTGGCCGTCTCGGCGCTCCAGGGCGTCGCGCCCGGCCTCCTGGCGGCCGTGGGTGAGAGGGTCTTCCTCAGGACCCGGCGCTTCCCGGTCCCCACCCGGGAGGAACGCTGGCTCGAGGCGGCCCGGCCGCACCGGCTGAAGACTCGGCTCGGGAGCCTGCCGCTCTGGGTCTGGGGCGAGGAGGGCCCGGCGGTCTACCTGGTCCACGGCTGGGAGGGACGCGGCTCGCAGCTCGGAGCGTTCGCCGAGCCCCTGGTCGCCGCCGGCTTCCGGGTGGTGGCTTACGACGCCCCGGGCCACGGCGCTGCGCCGGGGCGGAGCTCGTCGCTCGTCCTCATGGCCAGGGCCCTCTCCGAGGTGGTTGGCCAGGTGGGAGGGGCCTGGGGGCCGCCGGCGGCAGTCGTGGCCCACTCGGCCGGCGCGGTCGCCGCGACCTACGCCGTCGCCCTCGGCGTGCCGGTCGAGCGGCTGGTCTACGTGGCCCCGGGCGCGGAGCTCCTGGAGTACTCCCGGCGGTTCGCGCGGGCGCTCGGGATGTCCGAGGCCCTCCGGCGCCGGCTTCAGGTACGGATCGAGCGCCGGATCGGAGTCCCCTGGAGCGAGATCGAACCCGTGAACCGGGCGCCGGAGATGAGCGCGCCGCTCCTGGCCTTCGCCGACCGGGACGACCGCGAGTCGCCTCTGCCGACGGTCGAGGCCCTGGTCGGGGCGTGGCCGGGCGCGGAGTTGGAGCTCATGGCCGGGCTCGGGCACCGGCGGATCCTCCGGAGCCCGAAGGTGATCGGGCGGGCCGTGGAGTTCCTCGCAGGGGCGGCGGCTCTCCGCGCGCCCGCGGCGGCCGTGGCCGGTGTCTGAGCCGAGACCCGCTCGAAGCGGCGGGCTGAAAGCCGCCGAGCGCGCTGCCTCGGCCCGGCAAGGTCAGGCTGACGCAATCGTGACGGAAATATGACGCCCCCCGGGAGCTCGAGGAGGTAAAGTCGTTGTTTACCGAGGGGATCCATGCACCGGCACTTGCGCAGCGTCATCACCGGGACGGGAAGCTACCTGCCGACCCGCAAAGTGACCAATCGGGACTTCCTCGGCTCGGAGTTTTACGACCCCAGTGGGGCCCGCTTCGAGCAGCCTACCGAGGAGATCATCCGGAAGTTCGGCCAGATCACCGGCATCGCCGAGAGGCGCTACGTCTCCGACGACTTGGTGACTTCGGACATCGCGGCGCTGGCCGCGGAGGCGGCCCTCGAGCGCGCCGGAGCCGATCGCGAGAGCCTCGACTACGTGATCGTGGGCCACAACTTCGGCGACGTGACCGCCAGCAACCGGCGCACCGACCTCGTCCCGAGCCTGGCCGCCCGGGTCAAGGCCAAGCTTGCCATCCACAACCCGCGGACGGTCGCCTACGACCTGCCCTTCGGTTGCCCCGGCTGGCTCCAGGCGATGATCCAGTCCGACTACTACCTGCGCTCCGGCGACGCCCGGCGCTGCCTGGTGATCGGTGCCGAGACCCTCTCGCGGGTCACCGATCCCCACGATCGCGACAGCATGATTTACTCCGACGGCGCGGGTGCCGTCCTTCTCGAGGCGCGGGAGAGCGAGGAGCCGATCGGCATCCTGGCCCACGCCGCCCGCTCCGACACCTTCGAGCACGCCTACCTGCTGCGCATGGGTGCTTCCGCGTGCCCCGAGTCCGCCAACGGGGAGCTCTTCCTCAAGATGGACGGCCACCGCGTCTACGAGTACGCGGTGAAGACCGTCCCGGCGGTGGTGGAGGAATGCCTGGCCCGGGCGGGCGTCGGCCTGGCCGAGGTGGACAAGATCCTGCTCCACCAGGCGAACGCCAAGATGGACGAGGCGATCGTCAAGCGCCTCCTCCGGTCCTCCGGCGACCGGCGCACGACGGAGGAGATCGCGCCGCTCACTGTGGGCTGGCTGGGCAACAGCTCGGTCGCCACGCTGCCGACGCTCCTGGACCTCATGGACCGCGGCGAGCTCGACGGCCACCGTCCCGAGCCGGGTGCGCTGTTTCTGCTCGCCGCCGTCGGCGCGGGCATGAACGTCAATTCCCTCGCCTACCGGGTGCCCTGACGGCGGTCCTCCGTCCAGAGCATCTCCTCCGGCTGTAGGATGAGGGCGTCCGGGTCCCTCCGGCCCGGCGACGCGCGACGATGAAATCGATCCGAGAGAGAGCGCAGACCGTGGTGAGGCGAGCGACGGAGACGCCGGTCCGGCACACCTCGGAGTGGACCCTGTGGGGCCTTCCGGTGGTCGATATCGCGGTGGGCGCCGACCCGGAAACCGGCGACCCGGCCTGCGCCCGCGGCGTGATCGCGGTCGGCGACCGGGCGGAGGGAGTCCTGGCGCTCGGCGGCGAAGCCCGGGGCCTCTTCGCCCTCGGCGGCCGAGCGGTGGGCGGCTTCGCCGTCGGCGGCGTCTCGCGGGGCGTCATTGCGCTGGGCGGCGTGGCGTTCGGAGCCGTCGCGGTGGGCGGCGTGGCGGTGGGGCTCGCCGCCCTGGGGGGCGCGGCCCTGGGTGCGGTGGCCGTGGGCGGGGCCGCGGCCGGCTACCTCGCGGTGGGGGGAGCCGCGGTCGGCCGGAAGCGCCTCAGCCGCCGGAAGCGGTAGCGGGCCTCCACCTGCAACTTCGCCTGCACCTTCTACGGGTCGGCTTGTCAGTCTTTCAGGCTTCGGCCTTTGCCGTCCGTCCGTCCTCGACCCGTTCGATCACCTGCTCCTGGAAGGCTCGGAGGCCCGGGCTGACCTCCACCGGGTATGGGGGAGCCGCGGGCGCGAGATCGCGCACCCGCGCCGGCAGGGCGGCCACCTCCCGCCGCGCCCGCTCCCGATTCTCGTCGAGGCTCTCGCGGCCGGCGGGGAGGCGCTCGCCACCGGCCATCACCTGGACCAGCAGTGGGCGGCCGGGAAGGCTCTCGTCGTGGCGGGCCACCACGTCGCCGGTCGCCTCGCCGCCCCGCTCGGTGCGAAAGACCTGCTTTCTCCCGGGGAGGATGCGCTTGCCGGGCGAGAGCTTGAGGCGCCCTCGTCCGGCGTAGGCGGTGAGCTTGTAGGCCACGTCCAGGTCCGGCGCGTCGTGGGAGACCCCCATCCGGGTGCCCACGCCGAAGCCGTCGATGGGAGCCCCGGAGGCCACCAGACGGGCGACCCGGTGTTCGTCGAGGCCGCCGCTGGCGAAGATCTCCACCGACTCGAGGCCGGCCTCGTCCAGGATCTCCCGCGAGGCCTTCGCCATTTCGGCCAGGTCGCCCGAGTCGAGGCGGATCGCTCGCACCCGAAACTCCCCGCCCAGCTCGCGGGCCAGTCGCGCCACGTGGCGCACGCCCTCCAGGGTGTCGTAGGTGTCGACCAGCAGCACCGTCTCCGGGTAGAGGGTGGCGAACTGCCGAAAGGCCTCGAGCTCGTCGTCGTGAGCTTGGATGTAGCTGTGGGCCATCGTGCCGGTGATGGGCACCCCGTAGACCTTGCCGGCGAGGACGTTGCTGGTGCCGTCGAGGCCGGCCACGTGGTAGGCGCGGGCGCCCTTCATCGCCGCGTCGGTGCCGTGCATGCGGCGCAGCCCGAAGTCCGCCACCGTCCGGCCGGCGGCGGCGTGGACCACCCGGGCGGCCTTGGAGGCGAGGACCGTCTGCAGGTGCACCTGGTTCATGAGGAAGCTCTCGGCGAGCTGGGCCACCGGCAGGGGTGCCACGACCTCGAGCAGAGGCTCTTCCGGGAAGACCGGCGTGCCCTCGGGCAGGGCCCACACGTCGCCGTCGAAGCGCAGCCCACCGAGCCAGCCCAGGAACTCGTCGGAGAACTGCTCCTGCCGGGACAGAAAGTCCAGGCTCTCGGAGGTGAAGCGCAGGGTCTCGAGGTAGGCCAGGGCATCGCCCAGCCCGCACGCCAGGCAGAAGTTGCGGCTCTCCGGGAGGTTCCGGAAATAGAGGCTGAACACGGCCTCGCCGTCCAGGCCCTCGCGCCAGTAGGCCTGGAGCATGGTGAGCTCGTAGAGGTCGGTGAAGAGGGCCGCGTTGGCGTCGTCGACCCACGCGTTCTCCCTGCTCATGACGACTCCTTTCTGTCGCCCGCCGGCCCGATCCCGTCGCTTCGCGGGCTGCTAGTGGTCCGTCAACCTTCAATTGACGGGTCCCACCGGTCCTTCACGCCGCTGGCGGCGTTGCTCCTCCTCGACGTAGGCCCCGCTACGCCTGCGTCGAAGCGCCTGGCCAGCGACGCGAAATCCTCGCCGGATACCCTGTCAATTGAAGGTTGACGGACCACTAGTGGTCAGTCAATTGACGATTGACGGATCTCTAGGACAGCCCGTCGAGGGCGGCCGGCCCCACGCCCACCAGTTTGCGCACCTCGGCCATCGTCTCCCGGGCGATGGCCGACGCGCGCTCGGCTCCGTCGCGGAGCACCTCGCGGATCTCGTCGTCGGAGAGCTCGGCCCGGCGCTCGCGGATCGGGCGCAGGGTCTCTTCCAGGTGGTCGCGGACCGCCTTCTTGAGGTCTCCGTACATGGGCTCGCCCGAGCGGTAGCGTTCAAGGTAGGCCTCGGTGACCTCCTCGGGGGCGGTCATGCGCAGGAGGAGGAACAGGCTCTCGACCCCTGGGCTCATTTCCGACTCGTCGTCGCCGCCCACGTCGGTGACCGCCGAGCGGAGCTTTTTCCACCACTCCTTCGGGTCCTCCATGAGGCCGACGTAGTGGTTGGGGCCGAGGCTCTTGGACATCTTCTTGGTGGGGTCGGCGGGCGACATGATTCGGCGCGCCGGCGAGAGGTAGGGCTCGACCTCCGGGAAGTAGTCGCGGCCCACGACGTTGTTGAAACGCCGGCCGATGCGGCGGGTGAGCTCGAGGTGCTGGACCTGGTCCTCGCCCACGGGCACGCTCGGGGCGCGGTAGAGGAGGATGTCGGCGGCCATGAGCACGGGGTAGGTGAAGAGGGCGCCCGAGATGTAGTCCCCTTGCTCGGACTTGTCCTTGAACTGGGTCATGCGGGTCAGGTCGCCGTAGGAGACGACGGCATTGAGGACCCAGGTGAGCTCGGTGTGCTCCGGGACATGGCTCTGGACGAAGAGGATCGATCGCTCCGGGTCGATGCCGCAGGCGATCAGGTCGCCGGCCAGGTCGAGGCTGCGTCGGGGCAGGAGAGCGGGCTCGATGGCCAGGGTGATGGCGTGGTAGTCGACGATGCAGTAGATGCAGTCGTAGTCGTCCTGCATCCGGACCCAGTTCTGGATGGCGCCGAAGTAGTTGCCGATGTGGAGCTGGCCGGTGGGCTGGATGCCGGAGAAGACGCGCGGTTTCATGCTTGGGGCTCCTTGTTTGAGGAGTCGGAAGAGTATCAGGCGGCGGCGGTGGTTGGAACGGGGTTGGAGTAGCGACGGCCCGCGACGCGGCGGGGTTTCGGCGGCGGACTGCGACCGGCGAAACCCCGCCGCGCCCCGGGCCTGCGTGAACCGGACTTCTGGGCTGCCCCTCCCGCGCTGGCGGTGGACTGGGGGTGGAAGAACGGGGTCGGCGCCCGACAAACTCTCGAGGTCGCCGAGCTCCGCCGCGGTTGGCCGAACGGCTCCTTCAGCGCCGAACGGCAGCGCTCCCGCCCGGCGTTCTAATGCTTTCCCAGCAGTAGCAGGACCGCGAAGACGATCACCATCACCGTCACCACTCCCTTCACCCACTTGTGGCCTTTGAGGACCGTCAGGCGGACCCCTACGAGGCCTCCGGCGAAGTTGCCGGCACCCAGGACCAGGCCCGGGAGCCAGTCGACCTTGCCCTCCGCGGCGAAGATGGCGAGGGCGAGGATGGTGAAGAGCAGCGCGGTCAACACCTTGATGGCGTTGCCCCGCACCAGGTCAAAGCCGGCGAAGGACAGGACCGCCAGGATCAGGAACCCGACCCCGGCCTGGACGAAGCCCCCGTAGATCCCGACCAGGAAGAAACCCGCCGCCAGCACCACCAGCTTGCCACCCGACGGCTTCGGCGGCGTGGTGCCCTCCGCGAGCTTTCGGCTCGAGCGGTCGAAGAGGCTCCACAAGCTGATCGCCACCATGAGGAAGGCGAGGATCTTGCGAAACGCCTGGTCGCTCACCTCCAGGGCCGCCCAGGTGCCGAGGGCGGCGCCGAAGAGGGCGGGCACCGTGGCCACCAGCGCCCATTTCCAGGCGAGGACCCGGTGGCGGTGGAAGCTCCAGACGGCGCCCACGTTCTGGAGCAGGATGCCGACCCGGTTGGTGGCGTTGGCCACGGTCGCCGGCAAGCCGGCGAAGATGAGCACCGGCAGGGTGAGGAATGATCCCCCGCCGGCGATCACGTTGAGGGCGCCGGCGACGGCGCCGGCGGCGAAGAGGGCGAGGTAGATCAGCCAGTGGTGCCCGATCACGGGCAGCATGCTAGCCGACTAGGAGTCCGCGCGGCAGAAACGCGTAGCCGCGTTGCGAGCGCCCGACCAGCCTTCGGCCGGTGCCCGCCGGATACGAGGCACCGCGACGCAGGCGATGCCGAGCCATCGTCGAGGAGCGGTCGCCGACGTAGCCGGCGACCTCATGCTCGGGGACCTCGACCGTCCGGTCTCGAGGTCGCGGCGCTCACGGCGTCGTCCTACTGTGCCGGCGCCCTCTTGCCGTACTCGTACCCCTCCCGGGCGCGCACCCGGAACTCCGGATTCTTGGTGTGGACCTCGACCTTCTGGTAGCCGGAGGTGCCGGCGGGGTGGCTGCTGCGGTAGCTGATCAGGTAGTAGCCCGAGTTGTCGTCGGAGACCTGCTCGAGGGGTGTGAGGAAGTTGACGAAGTTGAAGAAGTACCGACCGCCCGTGTCCGCCGCCAGGCTGCTCAAGGAGTTGCCCAGGGCGTTGTCGAGCAGGCCACCCTCCGGCGCGTTGGGGATCAGGTCGATGCCGTAGACGGCCACGTTGCCGTCGTTGAGGGCGTGGACCAGGGGCGGGTAGTAGCGCGAGTCGGGGACGTAGAAACCGAAGCCCGAGACGCGGCCGAAGCCGATGGAGAAGAGGACCAGGTTCTTGCGGCCGGGGATCGGCGCCGAAGCCTTGGCGAGCAGCTCGAGAGCGCCGTAGATGCGGGGGCTGAGCTTGCGGATCTGGTCGGGCGGCGGCAGGTGGGCGAGGAGCGAGGGCCCGCTCGTAGCCTCCTGGCGCGAGGGCCAGACCTTGGGCTCCACGCCGCCGCGCACCGCCTGGTCGATGGCGGAGAGAATCTTCCCGCGGTCGGTGGTGAAGTCCTGGAACAGCTTCAGCTTGTAGTCGTAGCCCGCCACCGCCACGTGGTCGCCGGCGGTGAGGTCGGAGGTCACCCACTCCTTGGCGCGGCGGCCGGCGTCGAGGAGCTGGGCGGTGAGGCGCGGCAGGAGGTCGCGCTGGTCGTGGAAGAAGAGGATGAAGTAGCGGTCGGTGGGTACCTGGTCGGGATCGAGGCCCAGGGCCTTGGCGCGCTCGGCGGACTCCAGGAACCGGCGATTGCTATAGAAGGTCACATCCTGGACGTCGACGGGCCGGCCGTTCTCCGCGACCTCGAAGTCCTTCGGCCCCAGGCCGAGGACCACGTTGCCGCGCGGGTCGGTCACGACGGCGTCGATCTGGACTTCCCGGACCTCCACGTTCTCACCGAAGTGGGCCTGGGGCGGTTGCTGTAGCCGTTGAGGCGCAGGAGCTTGCTGGGCCGCCCCGGCCGGTGCGACTCGCCCGAAGATCATGGCGAGGCCGGTCAAGGCGACGGCGGCCACGAGCCGTGTCGTCCTTGCGTTCATGTTGCGCTCTCCTGAGTGGATCGGGGCGTCATTGCCCTTCTCGGAGAGGACGCAAAATGCGTTCCTACGCGCGCGGCGGCGAAGGAGCGAGCAAAGCGCCCGGCGCCTGATCCGGCGCCTGGTCCGGTGCTGAGGGCAGGAGCCCCCAGGGCCGTGCGGGCGGGATCAGTTGACGGCGCAGGCCATGCGGACGAAGTCCGACTCGGTGAGGATGCCCACCAGGCGGCCCTTGGAGATGACCGGCAAGCAGCCGTACTTCTTGAGCACCATGAGGGAGGCCGCCCGATGGAGCAAGGTTTCGGGAGTGACGGTGACCGGCTCGAGGGTCATCACCTCGCCCACCTCGATCCGCTCCAGGACCTCGTCGGCCACACTGGCCGGTACGTCCGCCTGTTCGACCAGGGCGTAGCGCAGGAGGTCCCGGTGGGTCACCAGGCCGAGCAGGTGTCCCTCGGGGTCGACCACCGGCACGTGGCGGATCGAGTGGCGCTCCATGAGGTCGCGCACGGCCACCAGGTGATCGTTCGGCAGAACCGTCACGACCTTCTCCGACATGAGGTCACGCACCCGCAGCCCGCTCATCGTCTCCTCGACTCCGGGAGCCTTCCGCCGACGATGCGGGGCTCCCAACACTGAAACGATAGCCCCTCTCGGCCGCCGCTGACGCCACCCACCGGGGCGGGAAGGGGATCGAGGGGTTGTGGGGGTGACCCGATCTACCCGAGCAAGTCGCGCGCGAACTCGAGGAAGGCGTGGACGTCGGCGAAGTTCGAGGCGAGCCCCACCGACACCCGCACCGCGCCGGTCGACTTGTCGTTGACGCAGCGGCGGAAATCGTCGTAGCTCATACGGAACCCCGACTGGGAGAAGCAGCCGGTGATCTCCTCGCCGGAGAGCCCGAGGGCGAGCTCGCCCGCCCCCGGGTTGCAGAAGCAACCGGTGCGCAGCGAGATCATCCGTTCGTTGGCCAGCTCCTCGATCCGCTGATGGTCGATCAGGGCCCCCTCCCGGTCCCGGAAGTTGAGGGTCACCGTGCCGCCGCGCCGGTCGGTGTCCGCGGGCCCGTAGAGGATGGCGAGGGGGACCCCCGTCGAGTGGTGCAGACCGGCGAGGCCCTCGAGGAGCCAGGCGGTGAGGCACTCGACGCGCCGGTGGATCGTCTCGATCCCGATCTCCTCGAGGAAGTCCAGGCCGTACTCGACCGCCGGCAGGATCTCGTAGTTGAGGGTGCCGTCCTCGAAGGCCGCGGAGCCGGCGGCAGGGCTGTAGAGGTCCGCCTGCACCGAGGCGACGGCGATCGTGCCGCCGGCGAACCAGGGGCGGTGGAGCTTCTCGAGGGCCGGGCGCCGGCCGAGGAGGGCGCCGACGCCGGTGGGGTAGCCGAACATCTTGTAGAACGACAGGGCCACGTAGTCCGGGTGCCAGCGCGACAGGTCCAGTCGGTTGGTGGGCACGAAGGCGGCGGCGTCGAGCAGCACGTCCCAGCGCCGGGCGTGGGCGCGCTCGATCCACTCGAGGGGGTGCTGGACGCCGGAGAAGTTCGACTGGGCCGGGTAGGCGAAGAGGTTGTGGCCCCCTGGGCGGGCGTGGGCCAGGTGCCCGTCCAGGGTCGCCTCGTCGACCCGCAGCGCCGGCAGGACCATGGGCACGTAAGTGGTCCGGGCGCCGTGGGCGCGGTCGAACTCCCGGATGCCGTTGACCGAGTTGTGGTTGTCGAAGGTCAGGAGGAACTGGTCGCCCTGCTCGAAGGGATAGGACTCGCCGACGAGCTTGAGCGCCTGGCTGGCGTTGGCCGTGAAGATGACCACGTACTCGTCCGGCGATGCGTTGAAGAACTGGAGCACCCGGCGCCGCGCCTCCCCGATCAGCTCGGTGGTGGCGAGGGAGGTGGGGTTTGTCGAGTGGGGGTTGCCGAAGACCTGTCCCAGGAGGAGGTCGCGGTGGCGCTCGATCTGGGAGACCCCGTAGATCCCGCCGCCGGTGTAGTCCAGGTAGACGTGGCCCTGGAGGTCGAGGCGGGCGAACTCGGAGGCGCGCAGCTCGTCCAGGACGGCGGTCGTCCGGTAGTCGGGGTGGGCCTCGAGGAAGCGTCCGTAGGCGGCGTCGAGGTCGGCGGAGGCCGACGGTACGGTGCCGACGCCGGCCGAGGACCCCGGGTTCCGGGCGGGTTGGGTGGGCTCCATGTCACTGCCAGTCTACCAGGGGCGCCCCTTCGGCGATCTCGCGAGAGCCGGTAGAATTCGCCCCGTCCCATGCGCCTCGCCCTCGCCCAGCTCCGCCCGACCGCCGACCGCGCCGAGAGCCTCGAGCGCGCCCTGGATGCCATGCGGCGCGCCGCCCGGTCCGGCGCCGAGGTGGTCGTGTTCCCGGAGCTGGCCGTCGAGCCTTTCTTCCCGCGCTGCCGGCGGCCGGAGGGCGGGCCCCGGTCCGGGGCGCGCGCCGGAGCGCCGGGCACCAACCCGGTCTC
This sequence comes from uncultured Acidobacteriota bacterium, assembly GCA_963739795.1. GTDB lineage: Bacteria > Acidobacteriota > Thermoanaerobaculia > Multivoradales > DATKCC01 > CAVUBL01. Next base: position 385,944 of record CAVUBL010000021.1, read on the forward strand.
GGAGCCCATCCCGGGGCCGACCACCGACCGAGTGGCCGCGCTGGCCCGGGAGCTCTCCCTGGTCACCGTGTTCAACCTCTACGAGCGCGACGCCCAGGGCCGCACTTTCGACAGCTCGCCGGTGATCGATGCCGACGGCGCCCTGCTGGGCGTCACCCGCATGGTCCACATCACCGACTACGAGGGCTTCCACGAGCAGGACTACTACGACCCGGGCGACTGCGGTGCGCCGGTCTACGCCACCCGCGCCTGCCGCCTGGGGGTGGCGATCTGCTACGACCGCCACTACCCCGAGTACATGCGCGCCCTGGGCGTGGCCGGCGCCGACGTGGTGGCGATCCCCCAGGCCGGCACGCTGGGCGAGTGGCCCGAGGGGCTCTACGAGGCCGAGGTGCGCACCGCCGCCTTTCAGAACGGCTACTTCGCGGCCCTGGCGAACCGGGTGGGGGAAGAGGGCGAGCTCACCTTCGCGGGCGAGTCCTTCGTCTGCGATCCGGAGGGCGTGGTCCTCGCCCGGGGCGCGCGCCTCGAGGAGGACTTGGTGGTCACGGACCTCGACCTCGGCAAGGCCGCCCGCTCCACCGCCCGCCGGCTCTTCTGGCGCGACCGGCGGCCGGAGCTTTACGAGCGGTGGCTGGGTCGGGACGAGGGCTGACGGCCCCGCCGGTCCCCGGCGCCCTCCTGCACTCTCGCGCACAGCCCGTCGAGGTCAAGCCCGCGGATCGCGTCGAGGGCCAGCTCGAAGCGCCCCTCGGCGCAGAGGCCGCTCATCCCGCCTTCCTCATAGGCGCGGCGGGCCGCCTCCAGGCAGGTGTCGCGGACCGCCTCCACGAGGACGCGGCGCTCGGCCTCCGCGCTCACCCCGCCTCCTCTTCCCCCACGTCCCAGTTGTGGTACGCAGGGTGCCCCGGCTTGACCGCCGAGAACAGGCCGGTACAGGTGGCGGTCACCTCGCCGTCGGCCGAGACCGTCGCCTCCACCGTCACCTTGCGACCCTCGGACGCGACGGCCCGGGCCGAGATCTCGAGGGGACGGTCGGCCGGCGTGGGCCGGAGCAGGCGCACGTGGAGCTCGGCGGTCACTGTGGCGGGCGGCCGGTCCAGGCCGTCGCGGCGCATCAGGTGGTGGGCGGCGGTCCAGTTGCTGTGGCAGTCGAGGAGGGTGCTGACGACGCCGCCGTTGATCACGCCGGGGAAGGCCTGGTGGTGGGGCTCGGCCCGCCACGTGGCGGTGACCTCGGCGTCGGGCTCGCTCGCCTGGGGGAAGCTCTCGATCCGGAGGCCCTTCTCGTTCGCCGGCCCGCAGCCGAAGCAGCGGCCCTTGGAGTAGAAGCGTGCCTGGAGGCTCTCGGGGGTGCTCATGGCGGCGAGTGTACTGCGGCCGGACTATAGTGGTTCGTCAATCTTCAACTGATGGCTCCCGACGGTCCTTCACGCCGCTGGCCATGACCAACTGCGGCGCCCTCGGCTGGGTGACCGACCGGCGCGGCTACCGCTACGACCCGCGGGACCCGGAGAGCGGGCGGCCCTGGCCGGCCATGCCCGCGGCCATCGCCGATCTCGCAACCCCCCTGCGCCCAGAGGGTTGCGGCGGCGCGGGCGCCATCTACTTCGTTCCCGCTCCTCGACGATGCCTCGGCATCGCCTGTGTCGCGGTGCCTCGTATCTGGCCCCGCGGCGCTCGCAACGCGACCCTGGATTTCTGCCGCGCAGACTCCTCGGTCTGCCGGCGACGTTCCTCTTCGGAGGGCCCCGTCGCTCCGACAAGCCACGCCGGGTGCCCCTGGTCCACGGCGACGTGGTGGTCTGGGGCGGCCCGGCGCGCCTGCGCTACCACGGGGTCCTGCCGCTGGCGGAGGGGCGGCATCCGGGCCTGATCCCCTTTGGCGGCGGATGCCGCGTGAACCTGACCTTCCGCAAGGCCGGCTGAGCGCACTCAGCCGGGACGCCGGCCGTCGCCCGTCGGATCGAAGATCTCCTCAATCCGCTGCCCGAAGACGTCGGCGATCTTGAAGGCCAGCGGCAGGCTGGGGTCGTACTTGCCCGTCTCGATGGCGTTGACCGTCTGGCGCGAGACGCCCAGGTTCTCTGCGAGCACCGCCTGCGACCACCGCCGCTCGGCCCGCAACACGCGGAGCCGGTTGTTCATCGGTACCGCCTCTGGGCGAGGAACTGGCCGAGGGTCCAGGAGAGGAACATCACCAGGGCGCCGTCGGTGAGGCTGAAACGGGGGGCTCCGGCGAGCTCGAAGAGCTGGTAGCCGATGGCGAAGACCGCGCCCACCCCGAAGCCGAAGGCGAGGCCCTCGAGCTGGATCCGCCGCTGGAGCTCGTCGGCCTGGCGCAAGAAGCGCAGGTAAGCGAGGATCGCGGTCACTCCCAGCAGGCTGGGTGCTGCCGCGATCGCCCAGGCCGCTGCGCTCGGGAGACCCGGGAGGTGCTTCAAGGCGGAAGACGCGGCGATGAAGCTCACCGCCCAGGCGAGGGTCCAGAGGGCGAAGCGGTTGGAGTTGCGGCGGTCGGTCTCGGTCAGGGCACCGCCGCAGCTCGGAAGCCAGCGCCAGGCGCTTTTCACGGGTTCGTCGGTCGGAGTCGTCGTGCTAGTCATGTCAACCTCCTCTGTCGGAATGTCGTACGTCCTTGACATCCAGAGTGTAGAGGGTCCCTGCTGGTCTGTCAAGTGTCCTTTACGAGCTGGCCGACCCCACGAGGTCGGGACCGGCTCGCCAGGGCGGACCACGGCGTACCCGGGTCGGGAATGGGGTCGGGCGACCTCTTCGACGGCGAACGGGCCGGCGAGAACGGCCTGGCGCCGGGTGGCGGGCTCGGTGGGTTCAGAGGAGGGAAGGGTGGAACGGGTACATTGCGTCTGGCTCGGCATGGAGTGCATACCTCCTTGCTGGGTCGGGCCCGGGCGAGCTCGTCCCTCGCTCGGGCCGTTTCAGTTCCGGCCCGCTGACCCCTCCGACCGCTCGCGATGGGTGCGGAGAAGAGCGCGGCCCGCGACGGCCGTGCCCTCCGAGCCGCCCAAGCGCCGCCTCGGCTCAGAGCCCCCCGGTCCACCCCGCGCGCCGGCTCCCCCTTGCGCTTGGCGGCGGTCAGTCCAGAGGCGAGAGCAGCGGCTCGCTTCAGCTCGCGTCACCGTCAGGAGGAAAACCGCCGAAGTCTGCAGGGCGCCTCTCCCCGGCTGCGTCAAAGAATTCCTCGAAGATTCTCAACAACACGCGCGTGACCTCTGTCTCGTCGAACGACTCAAGCCTCTCCCGATGCCAAATCTCTGGGGCGAGAACAGGTCTGAGCTGACGATCCGAATAGTTGCTTCCAGTCGCAAGATGGAAGCGAGAAACTCGACTGGCGCCTCCTTCGATCAAGAGAGGGGGTCCCAGGTTAAGATGCTCTTTGGCAATTATCAAGTAATGTGGCAATGCCTTCCGCAGCGCGGCCTCGACCTCGATCATCGGAAGCATTGGTACCTTGAAACCGTATAGCAGCGTAGCATCGACACCCCAAATCTCCCGGTTGCGGAAGACCTGACTGGAGGTAACCAGAAGCGAACCGTCACCCAGCTCCTCACGGGAATAGGTGATGCCACCGCGGCTGTTAATGCTCCAACTTGCGCCACCTCCAAAGGGATGTACAAGCGGTTCTATGTTAATTCCGCATGCGATGTCTTTAATCTCAGCTCGCGAGAGATTTGCGGCCGACTCGACCGGGATCACTCGAAGGTAGAGCAGTGGCCGGTTCCCGTAAGTCACCCGGTTGTTCTCGCGGTCCGTGAGTGGTTCGCCACTGTCGAAGTACTGAGCGCGGGTCTCCCTCCACTGCGTTTCCTCATGGCGTGGCTTGGGATGTTGAATCCGGTAGTGCTCGAGGCACGAGCGCAGAGCAGTCTTGAGATCTGCGACCAGGGTCTTCTTGGTTTGTTTCAGTTCCCGGGAGTCGACGTTCTCAGCGAGCCTATAGAGAATGGGGCCAGCCTTGTGACGTAGATCGAAGGGCAGGGTTTCCCGGTTACCGTAGAACTCATTCATCACCATCAGGAACGAGCTATCGCCCAGGTGGCGGAGTGCGTACCCTAGCTCGATGCCAACGTTGGCGTTGATGAGCCATTTCCCTTCCTTGGTCTGGCCTACGGGCGTAACGTCGGCGACGAGAACAGCGCTGGCCTCGATCTTCTCCAGGATCGTCTGGGCAAGATCGGGTGAGCCCGGAACGCCCTTGCGGTCGTGATCCAGGTGGATCTCTGCGTGGTCCGGCTCCTCGGAGGAGCAGTCTTCTGCTGGCTCGGCTGCTTGATGGATGGTCCAGAACGAGTGGATGGCTTCTCGGCCTTCGGCATCTCCTGAAGGATTCTAGCCGGTGAAGGCCGGTGCAGCCGTGAGGTCGTGTGACTCGAAGTCTTCGGGCAGCTGAACCATGGCGAGGCGGGAGGCAGGGGCCGGGGGCTCCGAGCCGGCGCTCGGCGGATGCGCCCGCTCCCCCGAGGCCGGTCGTGGCGACGTCGACCGGAAGGCGAGGAGGTCGGAGATCTCTGGCGCCACCCGCAAGGCTCAGTGGCGCGGACAGGCTCTCGGCGCTGGCAGGGCACCGGCCGGGTCGGTCCCTCGATCCCGTTCGCAGTGCACCCCCGCCGAATGCGGGCTCAAAGAGCCGACGACCGGGCGGAGCCCCCGGCCCCTGCCGGGTTAAGCCGACCCCGACGAGCGAAGCCTCCCCCTCAAGCGCAACGGGTGCACAAACACGGCGGCCCGCCGGGCCGAAGCCTGGCGGGCCGGAGGTCGCCCGGGGCGGGGCCTTGACGATCTCGCCTACGGCCAGATGCCGCGGGAGTCCGCCACGTGCGCGACGCGGCCGATCGCCACCATCAGGGCCGCGGTCCTGAGGTCAATCATCTCCAGGCCGGTCCCTTCCAGCGTCTCGAGGGACTCGTTGACCTCCTTCTGCTTGTCGATCACCGCGTCCGTCGCCCGCTCCATCCGCCGGTTCAGCTTGGCGTTGACCTCGTCCTCGTCCCACTGCTCGTACTCGTTGTTCTGCACCCACTCGAAGTAGCTCACCGTCACCCCGCCCGCGCTGGCGAGCACGTCCGGCAGCACCGGAATCCCCCGGGCGAAGAGCGCCCGGTCCGCGGCCGGCGTCGTCGGTCCATTGGCCGCCTCCGCGATGAAGCGCGCCCGGACGTTCTCCACGTTGTCGGCGCGGATCTGGTTCTCGAAGGCCGCGGGGATCAGGATGTCGCAGTCCGTGGCCAGGACGTCCTCGTTGGTCACCGTGCGGCTGCCGCGGAAGCCGACCACCGAGCCGGTGCGCTGCTTGTGCTCGATGACCGCGTCCGGGTCCAGTCCGTCGGCGGCGAAGATGCCACCGCGCGAGTCGCTGACGGCGATCACCCGGGCCCCCTTCTGGGTGAAGAGCTGGGCCGCGATCGAGCCGGCGTTGCCGAAGCCCTGGATCGCCACCGTCGCCCCCTCGACCGAGTCGAGCCCGGGCACGACCCCGCGCTCCAGGGCGCGGGCCGTGGCGAACAGACAGCCCCGGGCGGTCGCCTCCCGGCGTCCCAGCGAGCCGCCCATGTCCACGGGCTTGCCGGTGACCACCGGCAGGTTGTTCTTGCCCGGGTGCATCATCTCGTAGGTGTCGAAGAACCAGGCCATGGTGCCGGCGTTGGTGTTGACATCAGGTGCCGGAACGTCGGTGAAGGGGCCGATGTTGTCGCCCAGGGCGGTGATGAACCGGCGGGCGATCCGCCGCATCTCGGTCTCCGAGAGGCTCTTCGGATTGCAGATCACCCCCCCTTTTGCGCCGCCGAACGGCACGTCGACGACGGCGCACTTCCAGCTCATCCAGGAGGCCAGCGCGCGCACCTCGTCGAGGCTCACCTCGGGGTGGAAGCGGACGCCGCCCTTGCCCGGCCCGCGCACGTTGCTGTGCAGCACGCGGTAGCCCTGGAACAGGCTCACCGTGCCATCGTCCTTCTCGATGGGGAAGTTGACGGTGATCGAGCGCATGGGCGTGCGCAGGAACTGGATCACGCCTCGATCGGCCTCGGGCATGTAGCTGACCGCTCGATCGAACTGGCTCTGGGCGATGCGGAAGGAATTGAGGTCTTCGGTGGGTGGGGCCTTGGGAGTCAACGCGGCCGTTGTCATCGCGTCTCCTTGGAGGTCGTCGTAGGTGGTGGACGGCGCCCCGCGGGGCGGGACGCCCCTCGCGCCGAGTGTACTCCCGAGCCTGTGCCCGGCCGCCGCCTGTTCGGGTGGCCCGTCGCCCTACCCGAGGCCGACCCCGACTTCGACCAGGTACCGCTCCTCGCCCACGACTGCCGGGTCGAGGGCGGCGTCGTACAGGCGCAGGCCGCCGAACAGGGAGAGCGCTTCGTGGCCTTCCGACCGCAGGCGCCGGGCGATCTCCCGGGCACCGGTCCCTTCGTCGTCGAAGAGGATCACCGTGCCCTCGCCGGGGGGCCGCCAGCTCGGCCCGCACTCGGTCCTGCTCCGGGCCACCGCGCCCCGGAAGGTGAGGCCCGAGGGGGCCGAGCGGATGTCGATGAGCAGCGGCGGCTCGCCGCCCTGAAGCCGCCGGAACAGGGCGTAAGGTGTGATCTCCACCTCCGGGTCGAGATCGACCGGGGGGAGAAAGACGCCGTCCGGAGGCTCGGCCACCGACTCCTAGCCGATCCGTCCCCGGTGGTCGGCCCAGACCAGGCCGGAGACCACCTTGGGGAGGAAGCGCGTGGACTTGGGCGGCAGCATTTCGCCGCCGGCGATGGCGGCCGCGAAGTCCGCCGGGTCCATGGGCGGAAGCCAGAGCCCCACCGCCGCCTCGCCGGTCGAGACCATGCGCCACAGGACCTCCGGGTCCGAGCGGTAGAGGACGGTGCCGTCGGTCGCCGCCTCGTCGCCCAGGGAGAGGCCGGGGAAGAGCACCCCGTGGAGGAGGGCCACCGACAGGCGGCGCGCCCCGGGCGAGAGCGACGCCGCGGCGGGCGCCTCCGGGTCGAGGCGCCAGATCTCCGGTGCCCGGCCGGCCACGAGCACGCCGAGGGCGGGCTGCGGCGCGGCGGCGACGGCGGCGGCGAAGGCCCGGCCGTCGGCGACGTCCACCGGCTCGCGGGCGGCGGCGAGGGCACCCACGCCTGCAAAGCCCGGATCCTCCGCCAGGGCGCGGTGGATGGGATGGATCTCCAGGGCCGGGGAGGCCAGGCTGGTGATGACCGCCAGCTTGGTGGCGGCGGCGGGTGGGTGGCCGGAGCCGTCGAGTGGGCCGTCCAGGAGCCCCTCGGCCTCGGCGTAGCGCAGGGCCACCTTGTAGCGGTGGTGGCCGTCGGCGATGGCCGCGGGGTGCTCGGCGACGCACGCCCGGTAGCGCTCGATCCGGGCCGGGTCGCTCAGGCGGTACAGCTGGTGGCGATTGCCGAGCTCGTCGGTGTGGCGGACCAGGAGATCCGCTCCGGCGCCGTCGCCGGCCAGATCCTCGGCCAGTAGCCGGTCGAGCTCGCCCGAGTCCTCGGAGAGCAGGAGCGCCGGCTCCAGGTCCACTTCCATGGCCCGGAGCAGGGCGAGGCGGTCGGCCAGGGGCTTGGCCAGGGTCTCCTCGTGGGGCCGGATCACCCCGGTTTCCGGCCGCTCCAGGCCCACCACGGCGGTCACGCCGAGGCGCCGGCCGCCGTCGGGCAGGTCGATGGCGTACGGGTAGAGGGTCGGCCGCTCCGCCCGGGCGAGCACGCCCTCCCCGAGCCAGGCCGTGTGGAGTCGGGCGGCCTCCGGGTAGGGGTCTCCGGCGTCGCCGGGGACGGGCTTCGACAGCCACGCGAAGTGGTGGGGGTCGAGGGCGTGGAAGCGGGCGGCCGCCTCGTCGCCGATCTGGTCGTAAGGCGGGGCGGCGAGCCGGCCCGCGTCCCCGGAGCCCGGGGCGTAGGTGATGCCTTCGAACGCGTAAATCCTCATCGGTGCCCTCCGCAAACGGAGTGGGATTGTACCGGGTCCGGGACGGCTCGGCACAGCCAGGGGCACACCGGCGAGGCCGGGGCGGGTAGGCGCCGGCCGCGGGCAGCTCAGGGCAGTTGGAGCGGGTGGATGGGCAGCCCGCCGAGCTCGCCGCCGAGGGCGAGGAGGCCGGCCAGAGCGAGGAGGAGGACGAGCCAGAGGATGGCGGCCCACAGGGTGGCCCTCTTCGCGCGCTCGGCCTCCCACCAACTGCGGGGCCGGATCCCCTGGAGGAGGAAGGTGACGACTCCGGCGAGATTGATCGAGACCAGGTTGCCGGCGGTCAGGAGGAACGCGCCCGTCGCCGCGTGGAAGTGGCCCGCGCCGAGGAGGAGCCCCGCCGCGACCAGGGGCGGCAGCAGGGCCACCGCCACCATCACCCCGATGACCGCGCCGGCGAGCCCGCGGGTGAACGCCAGAGAGCCGGCGGCGCCCGCCGCCAGGGCGAGGATCAGGCTCTGGTAGTCGATGGCCGAGCGGTTGGCGAGAGCCGGGATCGCCGGGTCCACCGCGACCAGCATGCCGATCGCCACCGCGAGCGTCAGGGCGAGAGCGGAACCCGCGGCATTGGTGAGGGCCGCCTGCCAGGCGAGCTTGCGGTCCGCCAGGGTGGTCGCCAGCGCGAGGGCGACGTTCGGGCGCAGGAGGGGGGCGATCACCATGGCGCCGACGATCACCGCCACGTCGTTTCGGAGCAGGCCGACGGCGGCGACCACCGCGGCGAGGCCGGCCATGGCCAAGAACGTCGGAGAGATCCGGAGCCCGTCGGTCACGTCGGCGTAGAGCTCCTCGCGGCTGATCCGGTCACGGGCGGGCTCTTCCGCGCCCTCGGCCTCGTCGTCGGGAAGCGGTTCCGGCTCCTCTTGGCGAGGGAGGACCGCTTGGGTCTGGAGCACCACGAGCCGAAAGCCCTCGTGGTCGCCGAAGCGCTCCTCCACGCGGTCCATGAGCGCTTCGGACTCCTCGACTGCCACCAGGATGTCGGCGACCAGACGGCCGTCCTCGGTCCGCAGCAGGGCCACGGGGTCCGCGGCCTCGTCCTCGCGGACGAGGCTCTCGAGGGCGGGACGCTCGTCTTCGGGCACGATGATGCGGATCAGCCGAAGGGCCATGGGGCAGGGGGCTTCGGAGACGTGCAGAGTACTAGGCGGTACGGATTCGTGGGCTCTCCGCGGCGAGCCCCTCGAGCCGCCGCTCCAGATCCGGCGGCAAAGGCAACGGCAGGAAGGCGCTTTCCGGGTAGAGGTAGTCCTCACCGGAGTCGTCGATGACTCGAACGAAGCCTCGCGCCTCGGCGGCCTCGTCGGCCAGGCGCCGGTAGATCTTGAGGATCTGTAGATCCTCGGCGCCTTCGCTGGCGACGCAGATGAGGAGGTTGGAAGGGGTCGCCATGATCAGTCCAGGAAGCGCTTGATCTTCATCTTCTTGCGGCCGATGCCATGGGCTTCGTACCAGTGGATTTCGGCTCGTGCCATCGTACCATCGGCCAATCTCACCAGCCCGATTCCCTTGAGCTTGCGCCAGCGTCCGGGTCCAAAGGCCTCCTCCAGCTCCGACAGCTGGCGGATGCCGGCGCCTTCGGCAATCTGCGAGATGGCCCCGATCTCGCCCATCAGATCGAAGTACATGCGCGGAGGGTAACAGGGCGGCTGGGGACCTCTCCCTTCCGCGAGATCGGAGGCCTTCGATTCATGCTGGCGACACGACGTGATCGTCAGCGGCCACCTCGGCCTCGGGCTGTGGTTCTAACGGCCGGAGCGTTGTGGCGGGACGGTCAGAACTTGCCGGTCAGCTCGAAACGGCGCTTCTCCTCTTGCGCCGCTGCGAGCTGCTTCCTTCGCGATCTCGAGGCCGTGGAGCGCGACTTCGCGAAGCCGGCCGTCGGCGTCCTTCAGGAGGGACTCGAAACCGGCCTGAAACTGGTTCCAGTGGTCGATGTCGTGGCCTGAGGTCGTCCAGATTTTCCGGAGGTCAGAATGCCGCCTGGGCGACCTCTCGCGGCTCATGGCCGAGCGTCGAGAGCGAGTTGCGCCAGCCTCACCCAGGAGGAGTCGGGAACTCGAGCGGCCAGGGGATCGAGGTGGCCGCGGCTGAAGTGCTGGCCATGGAGAGCAGGCAGGAGTAGAGCTCCGGGGAGTCGCCCACGAGCCAGGGAACTAGCTGCCGGCGAGGTGGCTGGGTTCCGTGGTCTCCAGAAACCGCCGACGGTCTTGCAGGTTGAGTGCGTTCGCGGCTGCACAATACACGCCGTCCCGGCCGACAGCTTCGTATCCTCTTGCGTCGTCAAGCCGCGCGAACAGCCACTCGAAAGCCAAGTCTGGGTCTCCCTTGAGGATGTCCTTCAGCCAGTGCACCGAGGTCGCGGCTGGCCTGTGGTCAATTCCTCCGCCTTCGCCAGCCGACACCACTGCTTGCCGCCAAGCGTTGCTCATCTCCGCTTCGATCTGGCCGCGGGGGTCGGATAGCCACATCCCTACAGCGGCTGCAAGGCGCGTTTGCCCGTTGGGGTCGGTCAGTAGAGAACGTATGGTGCCCGGAGGCACTTCATCCCTTTGACATGCGGCACTGACCTGATCAGGGCGAATTGTGCGCAGCGCGCTCTCGATAAGGTCCTCTGCCATTCCTTCGGCGCAGACGACCTCCCGCGCTGCCAGGGCTCCAAAGACCGCTGACCCGAGGCACTCCCCGACCAGTTCGCGCCATCCGGGTCCCCGTTCCTCGACGACCCGGGAAAGAAAGTGGGCGACTGCCAGAGCGCTCAGCTGACCGTCGAGAAGGCACCTCAACCAGCGCTCCGGAAACTCTGCTTCCTTAGCGAGCTCCTCGTAGAACGCGTAAAGCGCTTCGGTTTGTCGATGACCGAAGGTTTCGCCTTCGCGCTCATAGAAGGCGAGTCGGCTCACAGCTTCTTCTGGGGGCCTTGAGGCCCAGAGCTCGGCTAGGTCCCTTGCCGCCCGCCGTTGCTCCTCCTCCTGAGCCTGGTAATTGTCTGCAGAAAGGTGCTCGTCCGAAGGGAAAAGAACACAGAAGTCTGGATCCAAGGGCATGGCGAGCGAGATCCCGAGCCGCTCGGCCCACTGCGCAAGTTCCCACTGGAGACCAGGCCTTTCGGTCGCCAGAGGTTGGAGGTCGTGGAGAATTCGCATCGGCACCGCTCGCAGGCGAGTAGCTGTCTCCTCGGGAACGCCCTGCCCGAGGGTCAAGACGTCGGGGTAGACCCAGTGAGTGAGCATCTCTTCCAGCGCTTCCCAAGACTCCCTGGTGAAGTCGATGACCACATCTCGGACTTCTTCCCAGAGGTCCAATACTTCGGGCACGGCGTTGCTCGGCAAGATGCCGGCATGCATCCTGACAGAGTCCCCGGTGGAGCTGTCCCGGGACTCTTCCATCCGAGGACTCAGCGCGAAGAAGATGGCACACAGCCCCACGGTCCGATCCCGACCTGCTTGGAGGTAGCTCCTCGCTTCCTCGACCACGCGGCGGCGACGTGCCACGGCTTCGGCCAGGTCGACGCTCCCGTGCCCCCCGGGAACGAACGGTATTCCCTGGACCCACTCTTGGAGCACTCGAAGAGGATGGGAGTAGTTCGCGTGAACAGAGCCCTCGGCCGTGGCTGCTTTCTCCAGGAGCTTTCGGATCGCCGGGCGGGGCGCGGCTTCCAAGAGACTCCAAGCAAGGCCCACCAGCCGGTCCGGGTAGTTTTCCAGGACCCACCGGCCCTCCGACTCACCGAGTCTTGCAAAGAGCGCAAGAGAGTCTGTCGAGGGGTGCTCTTCGAGAAGGAGCCTCAGGTCTTCCTCAGGCACCGGAGCTCCTCGCAGCCTGGCGCGCACGAGCGTCTCGACCGCTTCCGCAGGGCTCGGAGCCTGCTCCAGCAGATTCCGATAGGGGAGGGCGGGCAGGTTGGGCGGAGGGAAGAAGACGTCTCCGAAGAGTGCCGAGCGGAGGGCTTCGGGTTCGACCACGAGAGCCTTGTCCCGTCCGATGCGGAGCATTCCGCCGTGGGACGCGTGGACGGCTCTCCGGTACGCCTCGTCTCGACTGAGCCGGAGAAAGTCGGCGACCGCTTCCAGGCTCATTCCTGCGTCGCCGCCGAGCGCGAAGCACGCGAGGAGTTGCGAGGGGTCGGACTCGAGGACCCGCTTGAGTGCAGGAATCAGAGTTCGCTGGATAGCCTTCCCCGTCAGAACGCCCCGCCACTCTCCCCGCAGCCAGAGGGAGCCCAGGGTGACGGCGAGCCCGGGCTTGTTGGCGGCCTGGTCGACCAGTACTCCAAGGTACGGATCGTCGTCCGGAGCGTCGATTCCGATCGCCCGCAGGACCTCCAGGATCTGCTTTCGAGTCAGCAGCTTCAGGGTCCGGATGCTCCGGCTCGAAGGGAGGGCCAGCACCTCGGCGACCTCGCCCTCGGACCCCGGCCACGCGGTGGCGATCAGGGCCGCCTCCGAGCCGACCTCCTTCCTGATCCGCCGGAGTCGGACCAGTCGCTCGGGGTCGAGGTGCGCGTCATCGACGATCACGACCTCGGGGCTCAGGTCGCGGAGATCGTCGCGATCCGGCCCTCGTCCTCGCTGGCCAGGAAGAGCGCTTTGCCCTGGCGCACGAGCGAGAGCAGAAGATAGGTCTTCCCGGACCCGGCTGGCCGAGGATCAGGCGGTCGCCGGTGGTATCGTCGAGCCAGGCCAGGTCGTCGTCTCGGCCGATCAGCTCCACGTCCTCCCGGATCGGCCGATGCGTCGGAGGGAATCGCCGAAAGCGCCGAAGGCTCGGCCGGTGAGGCCGAGGAGCTCGTGAGTCCACCGGCTGTCGCGATAGAGGCGGCTCGCGATATCCCACCGGTCGTGGATCTGGACGAGGGTGAAGCCCTTCTCTCTCGCTCGCTCCTCGAGGTTCTTCCGCCGCCGGGCGGTGAGGGGCCTGGACGTGGCCACGACGACCCGCCGCCTTCGGCCGTTCCCCTCGACATAGGAGTAGAGGTTCTTGGTGAGGTTTCGGATGACGTCTTCCGCCGTCGTGACGACCAGCGGGTACGGCTCGCCCTCTCCGTCGGCGATCGCACCGTCCATGCCGTAGTCCTGCCCGCCGTGAACCGGGACGAGGCCGGGATAGACGCCGCGCAAGAGATCGACGGCACACGCCTCGAAGACCTGGGGATCGAGGGCCCCTCCCAGCCCTTCGAGGATCTTCCGGTAGTGGGGGTCCTTCACGCTCGGCCGTCCCTCTGCCGATCGCGGAACTGGAACAGTTGATCCTCGAACAGCGCGTCGAGATCCTTGCCGCGGTCGAAGCCTCGCCGGGAGATCAGCTCCAGGGCGCTGCGAGCGCGCCGGAGCTCCTCACCGTTCGCCACCTGGAGGAGCTCGCGGATATCTGTGAAGTCCTGGGGGCGTTCCTGGGGCCGGTCGGGCCGGAGGGCCAGGGTCTTGAGAGCCAGCAGGTGCCCGGTTCTCGCCACGGGAGCGAAGAGGCCGGGCAGAACCTCTAGCAGCTCGGCCTCGAATCGGAGGAAGGCGTGGGCGAGCCGCGGCTCGGTCATCCGTCGAAGAACTTGGCCTTGCGCGGCCGGCCGAACCCGTCGCCGTGCTCGGCTCCCGGGCGCTCGGCGAGCCAGTCGCGGATGCCCGCTTCGATCTCCTGTTCCGTGGCCGCAGGATTCCGGCGTCGGAGGTTCTGGCGCTTGATGTCCTCGGCCACCTGGTAGAGGTCGAAGGCGATCCGCATCCGTTCGAGAACTGCCGGATCGCGAATCGGTCGGCGATGTTCGAGGGGGAGCCTCATCACAGAGATTTTAGCGCCTCAGGGTATCGTAGGCTCCGATTCATGCCTCTAGACGAGCCTCACCCCGATCTCCCTGACGAGCCGCCCTCGCCGGACGACGCACCGGACTCGCCCGAGCCGGAACCCGGGACCGGCGAGGAGGAGCTCTCACCGCCCGAGCCGTCGGCGGCCGCGGACGAGGAGGCACTCGCCGGACCGTCCCGCCGCCGCGGATGCCTGCGGGCCGCGCTGGTCCTTCTCGCCCTCGGCCTCGCCTGGCTGGGCTGGGAGGCGGCGACCTGGCCGGACGTCGCGGCCCTCGCCCGGGAGGCTCCGGGCAAGACCGCCTTCATGCGGCGCTGGGAGCGGCGGACGGGGCAGACGGTCGCCTGGCGGTGGGTGCCGTACTCGCGGATCTCCCCGCACCTCAAACGGGCGGTCCTGGTGGGCGAGGACATCAACTTCTTCTCCCACGGCGGCTTCGACACCAGCGAGCAGAAGAAGGCGCTCGCCGAGGCGTGGAAGGAGCGGAGTCTCCCGCGCGGCGCCTCGACCCTCACCCAGCAGGTGGCCAAGAACCTCTGGCTCACGCCGTCGTACAACCCGCTGCGCAAGGCGAAGGAGGCGGTTCTCACGGTGGAGCTCGAGCGCGAGCTCACGAAGCGACGGATCCTCGAGATCTATCTGAACGTGGCGGAGCTCGGGCCGGGCATCTTCGGTGCCGAGGCCGCGGCGCGCCACTATTTCAGCACCTCCGCGGCGGCGCTCAGCGAGTCCCAGGCCGCGGCCCTCGCGGCCGGCCTGCCGAGCCCGGAGCACTGGCACCCGGGCAGCACGCGCCGCGCCTACACCTACCGCGTGCGCCTGATCCTGCGCCGGATGGCCAAGGCGCAGTTCCTCTGGAAAGTGATCTGACGTCCAAGCGTCTGCGCCAGAGCCGGCGCCGAAGAACCTGGCGGGGGCGTCCCTCTCCCGACCACGCCCTGCGGGCGCGGTGCCCGAGGGAGGGAGCGGGAACGAGGGTGAGGGGGGGCGATCCGGTGAACCGGGGGTAGACTTCCCCTCGGCATGAGCGTTCCCCACACCAAGACCACCGGCTCGAAGCGCAGGGTCCGGCGCCCGTTCCGCAGCCCGACCCTGGCCCGGTTCCTCCTCGACCAGCTCGCCGAGGCGGGGGTGGAGCGGATTTTCGGCATTCCCGGCGACTTCATCATCCGCCTGTGCCAGGTGATCGAGGACTATCCGGGCATCGACCTGCTCACCATGAGCCACGAGCCCGGCGTGGGCTTCGCCGCCAGCGGCGCCGCCCGCGGCCGGGAGGGGATCGCCGTGGCCTGCGTCACCTACGGCGCCGGCGCCCTCAACATGGTGAACCCGGTCGCCGCCGCCTACGCCGAGAAGACCCCCGTGCTGGTCCTCACCGGCGGGCCCGGGCGAGAGGAGCGCGAGGGGGGAATCCTGGTCCATCACCAGGTCAAGAGCTTCCGCTCGCAGCTCCGGGTCTTCCGCGAGGTCACCCACTACCAGGCGGTGCTCGACGACCCGGAGACGGCGGCCGACCAGGTGCGCTACGCCATCGACCAGTGCCGCCTGTACTCCCTGCCGGTCTACCTGGAGGTGCCCCGGGACATGGTCGACACCCGCATCCGGGTGGGGCAGGCGGCCGGTTTCGAGGTGCCCACCGAGCTCGGCGCCGTCGAGGAGGCGGCGACGGAGATCGTCCGCAAGGTCCGCTCGGCGCGCCATCCGGTGCTGGTGGTGGGAGTCGAGGTCCACCGCTTCCGCCTCGCCCGGCGCGCCGTGGCCCTGGCCGAGGCCCTGGGCCTGCCGGTGGTCTCGACCTTCATGGGGCGCGGCACGTTCCCGGACGATCACCCCCAGTACGCCGGCACCTACCTGGGGCCGGCGTCGCCGCCGGGGGTGCGCGAGCTGGTGGAGGAGTCCGACTGCCTCCTCATGCTGGGCGCGCTGTTCTCCGACACCAACATGGGCGTGCGCCTGCGGGCCCTCGATCCGCGCCACGTGGTGCTCGCCGTCTCCCGGGAGGTCCGCTCGGGGTTTCACCACTACCCGGACGTGCCCCTGGAAGACCTGGTGGAGGCGGTCCTCGAGCGCTCGGGCGAGGGCCGGGGCGCGAGCTTCCACGCCCGGGACGGCCGGCCGCCCTTCATGCGGGCGGACGAGGAGCCCTCGGAGGGGCCGATCCGGGTGGCCTCCATGATCGCCGAGATCAACCGCTTCTTCGCTCACCACGGCCAGATGCCGGTGGTCACAGACACCGGCGACTGCCTGTTCTGCAGCCACCAGATCGACACCCAGTCGGTGCTGGCCTCCGCGTACTACGCCACCATGGGCTTCGGGGTGCCGGCGGCGATGGGCTTCGAGGCCACGACCGGAGAGCGGCCGCTCGTTCTGGTGGGCGACGGCGGCTTCGAGATGACCGGCTGGGAGCTGCTCCACGCCGGGCGCTGGGGGCTCTCGCCGATCGTGGTGGTCATGAACAACCAGTCGTGGGAGATGCTCCAGTCGTTTCTGCCGGCGGGCTACAACGCGCTACCTCCCGGCTGCTTTGCCGAGGCGGTCGCCCCGTGGGGCGTCGCGACGGAGCGCACCCCGACGGCGGCGGCGTTCCGGGAGGCCCTCGACCGGGCCGCCGGGCACGACGGGCCGGTGCTGCTCGAGGTCCCGCTGGCCCGCGGCGACATCTCGGAGACGCTGTACACGTTCACGCGGAGTGTGGGGACCACTCCACCGCCTGACTAGGTCACCCCCGCAACCCCTCGTTCCCCTTCCCACCCTCAAGGGGGGAAGGGGACGCCCCCTCCCTCCCGAATCACCCCCGCAACCCCTCGTTCCCCTTCCCACCCGACCACGCCGCTCCGCGGCGCGGTGCCCGGGGGGAAGGGGACGCCCCCTCCCTCCCGAATCACCCCCGCAACCCCTCTGATCCCCTTCCCACCCTCGCGAGGGGAAGGGGACGCCCCCTCCCGGCCGGACCGCCCCCCTCACCCTCGGTTCCTCTCCCGCCCTCACGGGGGGAGAGGGACGCCGCCTCCCGGCCGGATCGGTGCTGTACCTTCTCGGCAGCGAGGAAGTCTTTCCCCGCGCTACCGAGGGGCGGAGTCGCGGGCTCGGTCGTAGTCTTCGGGGGTGTCGACGTCCCGGAGGCAGCCGGGGTCGTCGACCTCCACTTCCACCACGTCGTCCGCGTGGGCGGCCAGGAGCTGGCGCAGGCCGATGGCGGGGTCGAGACCGGGCAGCTCGGGGATCCGGTGCGCCGCGATTCCGAGGGGATGCCCGCGGCGCCCGGCGTGGGCCGGTACGACGAGGGTCGCCCCCCGGGCAAGCCCGGTGAGCACCGCGGACACCGTCGAGCCGGCGAGCCCGGGCAGGTCGGCGGGGCACACCAGGAGGGGCCCGCCGGCCGCCGCGAGATCCTCCGCCCCGCCCAGGGCGTCGAGCCCGGCCAGGATCGACGACAGCATCCCCCGGTCGGGCGCCGGATTCTCTGCCAGCCGCAGCCCCTTCTCGGCCCCCCAGCGGTGCAGGGGCCCGTCCTCGGGCCGCACCACCAGGCAGATGCCCGAGGGAGCCCCGGCGGCGCCACCGGCGAGGAGGGCTTCGACGGTGGCCCCCACGACCGTGGTGCCGGCGACCGGCAGCAGCAGCTTGGCCCGGCCCATCCGGAGGGAGGCGCCGGCGGCGGGGATGAGGGCGAAGGGCATGGCGGTGGGGCTCAGGAGGCGGCGGGGAGCTCTTCGCTCTCGCGGGCCAGCTCGATGCCCCGGGCGGCGAGGGCCGCCAGGATCGGGCCGGCGATCTCGGGGGCGACCGGGATCCGGACGCCGGTGGCGGAGACGGCGCGGTCGAGGATCAGGCCGCAGGCGAGGGCCGCGGGCAGGCCGACCGTGCGCGCCATGGCGGAGTCGTCGCCGGCGGTGCCGTAGGCGACCAGGCGCTCGACGACGCGGCGAGTGCCGGCGGCCCGGTCGCCGGGAACCTCGGCTTCGAACCGATGCTCGAGCACCACCAGGTCCCGCTCCCCCTCTTCGTAGCGGAGCTTCTCCTCGAAGACGTGGGCCAGGACGTCGAGGGGGGTGTCCGAGTCGTCGGGGAGCGGCTGCTGCGAGAAGAAGCCCAGCCACCCCAGGCGGTCCAGGACCGGGTGCTCCTCCGGAAGCTCCAGGAAACGGGCCACCCGTGCCCGAACCGAGCCGGGCCCCGGCGGCAGGTTCCGGTCCACCAGGTCGCAGTAGCTCGGGCCCAGCCCGGCGTTTTCGTCCATGTCGAGAAGGCCCAGGCGCAGTAGGGCGCTCATGGTCTCGCACCAGCCCGGGTAGCGCAGTGTCCCCCGGAACACGTCCCGCGCACGGCCGAGGCCATAGAGCTCGCGGTAGGGCAGTGAGTCCCGGTTCGGGTAGCCCTCGAGCTCTCCGATCCCGGGGATCTCGACCCGCTCCGGCCCGCCGGGCAGGTAGGGGCTCGGGTGCTCCACCACCTGGCCGTCGCGCAGGAACCGCACCGGGCTCCGGGCCGCGACCAGCACTCCCCGCGGGCTCCAGGAGAGCTTGTAGCCCAGGGGGTTGCCGGTGGCGTCGGGGGCCGGCAGGCCGCCGCAGTACGACACGAAGGAGGTGATGGAGCCTCCCTCGCTCTCGATCCGGCGGATCACTTCGGCGGCCATCATGTGATCGATCCCCGGGTCGAGGCCGCACTCGTTGAGCAGCAGCACCCCGCGGCGGCGCGCCTCGTCGTCGAGGGCGCGCATGGCGTCCGAGACGTACGACGTGGTCACCAGGGACACGCCCCGGTCCACGCACGCCTCGGCGACCCGGGGGTGGAGATGGGCGGGCAGCAGGCTGACCACGGCGTCGGCCTCGGAGACCAGGCGGCCGAGGGTCTCGCGGTCTTCCACGTCGAGGGCCAGGCCGCGGCCACCGTGCCCTTCGTGGAGGGCGGGGGCGACCAGATTCCGCGCCCGGTCCACGTTGAGGGCGGCCACGGTCAGCTCCAGGCCCGGCCGGTCCAGGAGCTCGTCGACCAGGGGCGCGGCCACCAGGCCGGCTCCGAGGACCAGCACACGGCTCACGCGGGCACCCGCCCGAGAGACGTTTCCAGGTAGCGGAAGCGAGGGGTCAGCTCACCGCGGTGGGTGAGGACCGCCTCGAGGACCGCGGCCGGCAGGGCCAGGTGCTCGAAGTCGACGTCGAAGTCGGCGCCCACCAGGCCGCCCAGGAAGGGGAAGAGGGCGTCGCCGAAGTGCTCGGAGGACTCCCGTGGCAGCTCGGCCGGCAGGTTGTCGACGGCGAGGATCACCGGCCCGCGGCCCTCGACTCCGGACGTGACCTGACGGGTCGAGGGATCGGCCACGAACACCGGGTCGCCGGGATCGGTGGCGCGGACGGTCGCCTCGATGGAGCCCGCGATGTCGCAGGAGAGGTCGGCGATCACCCGCAGCCTCGGCGGCTCCGGGGCCGCGGTCTCCCAGAGCGCCTCGAGGTCGTCCCAGGTGACCAGGCGCGGGTCCTGGGGGTCCCAGTAGATGCCGTTGATCAGCACGGAGAGATAGGGCAGGTGACGGGCGAAGCGGCGCCGGTTCTCGCGCCGGAAGACCACCTTGTAGAGGGTCCGGTGGGACCGCTCGCGCCGGGCGGCGAGGTCGGGGAGCTCCTCGGGGTGGACCTCGACCACCGGCAAGCGGTCGAGGACCTCCTGCGCGCCCCGGGCGACGTTGCCGCCGCCGGTGATGCCGATGACGAGGGGCTGGACCGGAAGGGGCAGTCCCCGCCCCCGGATGGCGCGGCCCACCGGACCGGCGAGCTCGTCCAGGGCCTGCTCGAGGCTCGAGTAGGCGGTCGCCTGGCGCACGCCGGCCAGGGGGGTGTCGAAGCCCTCGGCGGCCAGCCGCCGACCCAGGGTCCAGAGAGCGTCGATCATGCCGGCGTGCCCGGCCTGGCGGCCGAAGAAGAGGAGGCGCTTGCCGTAGCGATCGACGATCGGCTCGTAGTCGATGAGGGACGCGCCGTTGTCCAGGGCACGGCGCAGGATCGGCAGGTTGTGGCGCTGTCCCTTGATGAGGTGGAAGAAGGCGAGGTGGGGCTTGCCCGGCACCAGCGCCTCGGCCGGCACCTCCTTGATCCCCAGGATCACCCGGCAGGCGGAGAGGTCGTCCTGAACCAGGGCGCCGGCGTCGCGGTACTCCTGGTCGGTGAAGACCCGGGTCTCCGACGGCTCGACCGCTACGGTGTGGCCGTGCTCACGCACCAGCTCCTCGACATGGGTGGGCGTGAGGGGCGCGCGGCGCTCCCAGCGGTTCTTCGTCTCCCTGCGGATTCCCAGGTCGATCATCGGCTCCTCTCGGGTGGTTGGTGGGACCGGGAAGCGGGGATGTTAGCACCGGCCGCGGGGGTCGCCTCGCCCCCCGCCCAGCGCCGGCACCACTCGACCATGGCGATGGCCGACGCCGCCCCGGCGTTGATCGATCGGGTGGAGCCGTACTGGGGGATGTGGAGGATCGCCCCGACCCGGGCCCGGGCCTCCTGCGAGAGCCCCGGCCCCTCCTGGCCGAAGAGGAGCACGCAGGCCTCGGGGATCTCGGCCTCCAGGATCGAGATCGAGCCCGGGAGGTTGTCGACGCCGACCAGGGGCAGGCCCTCGCCGGCGGCCCAGGCGGCGAAAGAGTCCAGGCTCTGGTGGTGTGACACGTGCTGGTAGACCTCCGTCATCATGGCCCCGCGCCGGTTCCACTTGCGCTTGCCGACGACGTGGACGGCCGCGGCCAGGAAGGCGTTGGCGTTGCGCACGACGGCGCCGATGTTGGGGTCGTGGAACCAGTTCTCGACCGCCACGTGGTACGGGTGACGCCGGCTGTCGAGATCGGCCCGGATCGCCTCGACCCTCCAGTACCTGTAGCGATCGACCACGTTCCGGCGGTCGCCGGCCGCGAGGAGGTCCGGATCGAGGTGCGGATCGCTCGGCCAGGGCTCGGGGTGCGGGCCGACGCCGACCTCCCGGGCTTCACGGCCCGGGTGCCGCGGAGCGTGCTCGGACATCCGGCGATGGTATGACAGGGGGTTGTCGAGGCGCGGATCGCGGTCGAGGGCGAGCCGCTGCCCGGGTACACCGTCTCGGGCCACCGGCTGAGCGAGAGCGTCTCCACCGTGCTCCTTGAGCGGGTGGCGGTAAAAAGGCGGCATGATGTAAGCTCACCGGAATGGCCTGGGAGTCCCGGCGCGCGCCCCACGGACGCGGGGCCACCGACAATCCGCCGAACCGGTTCGAGCGGATCGAGGTGGCGCTCGAGGGCGAGACCCCCGAGAGGGTCGAGACGGCCTACCTGCGCGACACGTCGCGCTCGGTGATCGCCACCAACGACAGCCCGGACGTGGGATTCGACGCCTCGCTCAATCCCTATCGCGGGTGCGAGCACGGCTGCAGTTACTGCTACGCCCGCCCGACCCACGAGTACCTGGGGTTCTCGGCCGGCCTCGACTTCGAGAGCCGCATTCTGGTCAAGGAGGACGCCCCGGAGCTGCTGCGGCGCGAGCTCGCCTCGCCCCGCTGGCGCCCCCGGGTGCTGGCCCTGTCGGGGGTGACCGACCCCTACCAGCCGGTGGAGCGGCGCCTGGAGATCACCCGCCGGTGCCTGGCGGTGCTCGCCGAAGTGCGCAACCCGGTGGCGGTGATCACCAAGAGCGCCCTGGTCGCCCGCGACGCCGATCTCCTGGCCGAGCTGGCAGCCCACGGGGCGGCGAGCGTGGCGCTCTCGGTCACCACCCTCGACGGCGAGCTGGCGCGCCGCATGGAGCCGAGGGCATCGCACCCCCGGCGGCGGCTGGAGGCGGTGGCGCGCCTGGCCGAGGCGGGCGTCCCGGTGGGGGTGATGGTGGCTCCGGTGGTGCCGGCGATCACCGATCACGAGATCCCACGCATCCTCGAGGCCGCCGCCGAGGCGGGTGCCGGCCACGCCGGGTTCATCCTGATGCGACTGCCGGGCGCGGTCGCGGGCCTCTTCGAGGGCTGGCTCGAGGAGCACTTCCCGGACCGCAAGGAGAAGGTGCTGAACCGCGTCCGGGAGCTCCGCGCCGGCCGGCTCAACGACCCCCGCTTCGGCTCGCGGATGCGCGGCGAAGGGCCGTTCGCCGAGCAGGTGAAGGCCCTCTTCGAGCAGTCGCGGCGGCGCTACGGCCTGGGCGATCGGGGTCCGGGGCTCTCGACCGCCGCCTTCCGTCGCCCCGGCGGCGAGCAGCTCGCGCTGTTCCGGTTATAGGATGGTCGCCGCGCGGTCTCCGGAGGCTGTCGACCTCTCCGGCGGGCCGAGACGGAGCGGTCGCTTCAGAATCCCAGCGATTCCTCCCGACGACCTACCCTTCGGGGTGTGGAGCGGGGAGGCATGGATGTTGGACACCGAGGGGAAGCAACATGGCAGAGATGCTCCAGGCACTGATCGACAAGCTCCAGTCCGAGGCTGTGGACGAGGCCGAGAGTCGGGCGCGGGCGATCGTGGAAGACGCGGAGGCGCGGGCGGAACGCCTGCTCGCCGAGGCCGAACGGCAGGCCGAGGAGCTCCGTCGCGAAGCGCTGCGCAGTGCCGAGTCGAGCCGCGAGCGCGGCGAGCGGGCGCTCGAGCAGGCGGCCCGCGACCTCCTCCTGCGCCTGCGCGAGAACGTGCTGGCGACCGTGCAGGAGCTCGCACGCCCCGGTCTGGCCCAAGCCCTCGACGTGGACACGTTGCGGCGGATGCTGGTCACCATGGTGGAGACTTACGCGGCCCGCGACGGCGCGCCGCGGCGCGCGACGGCGCTGCTCGCCGAGACGGATCGCGCCCACCTTGCGGCGCACTACGCCGACCTGTTCCGCGAGGCGCTGGTCGCCGGCGTCGAGCTGCAGGCCGACCCGGACGTCGACCACGGATTCCGCCTCCGCTTCGACGGCCAGGAGGTGGAGCACGACGTCACGCTCGACGCCCTCTCGAGCTCCCTGGCCTCGATGGTGCATCCCGACCTGGCCTCGCTCTTGCGCCGGGTGTCCGCCGGCTCGACGCCCGCGGACACCGGCGGCGAGGCTGCCCCGCCCCAGTCCGAGCCCACCGAAGCCACCCAGGCGCCGACGACGGACGCCGTCGCGACCGAGCCTCACTGCTAGGAGCTTGTGAATGAACCTCCGACCTACTGCGGCCGTCCCCGCATCACCCCTCGCGGCGTTGCGCCTCCTCGACGTAGGCCCCGCTTCGCCTGCGTCGGCGCGCCTTGCGAGCGGCGCGCGGGAACGCCCTCGCGACGGCCGGAGATTCATTCACAAGCTCTGAGACGACGCCGTGTACCCCTACCTGGTCGCGAGCCTGCCGCGCCTTCAGCTCGGTGCGCCCGTCCCGATCTCCCGGGACGAGCTGGCACGACGTTGCCGCGAGCTGCTGCCGGAAGAGGACGCGCGCGAGGCGACCGCCGCCCTCGAAGGGCGCACCGAGGCGGTGAGCACCGCCGCCGGCCGCCGCTGGCACGACCTGGACACCCAGCTTCGCAACGCGGTCGCCCGGCGGCGCGCCCAGGCCCTCGATACGCCGGCTCCGCCCCACTTGCGGCCCCACGCCGGCTATCGCACCGACGTCGATGCCGCCGTCGAGGCGGCCTTCGCCGAAACCGATCCCGCGCGCCGCGAGCGCTCCCTGGACGAGCTGCGCTGGCGCCTGCTCGGGGAGATCGAGGCCGTCGACCGCTGGGGTCTGCCGGCGGTTCTCGCCTACGCCCTGCGCCTGCGCCTGGCCGAGCGCTGGGCGCGCTTCGACACCGAGGCCGGCTGGGCCGCGCTCGACGGCTTCCTGGCCGACCTGGAGACCGGTCATGAATCAGACCACTAGCTCCGGACGCATCGTCGCGGTCAACGGCAACCTGTTGAGCGCCTCGTTCGACGCGCCGGTGGCGCTCAACGAGGTCGCCTTCGCGTGCCTCGGGGACCTCAAGTTGAAGGCCGAGGTGGTGCGCGTGCGCGAGGAGGTCGTGGACCTCCAGGTGTTCGAGGACACCACCGGCCTGGCCCTCGGCGACGCCGTGGAGTTCACCGGCGACCAGCTCACCGCGACGCTGGGCCCCGGACTGCTCGGGCAGGTCTTCGACGGTCTCCAGAACCCGCTGCCGACCCTGGCGCGGGAGAGCGGCGCCTTCCTCGAGCGGGGAGTGACTCTGCCGGCCCTCGACGCCGAGCTCCGCTGGGTGTTCACCCCGGCGCTCGAGCCCGGCGCCCGGGTGCGCGCCGGGGACACGCTGGGCACGGTCCCCGAGGGGCCGGTCAGCCACCGGATCATGGTCCCCTTCGGCCTCGAAGGCCGGTGGACGGTGGCGGAGCTGGTCGGCGCGGGAGAGCGGGCCGCCGGCGAGCCCGTCGCCACGCTGGAGGACGAGCGGGGCCGCCGGCTCGAGGTGACCATGCTCCAGCGCTGGCCGGTCAAGCGCCCGGTGCGCGCCTACCGGCGCCGGCTGGCGCCGAGCGACCCCCTGGTCACCAAGGTGCGCGCCATCGACACGCTCTTTCCCGTGGCGCTGGGCGGTACCTACTGCATTCCCGGCCCGTTCGGCGCCGGCAAGACAGTGCTCCAGCAGATCACCAGCCGCCACGCCGAGGTGGACGTGGTGGTGGTGGCGGCCTGCGGCGAGCGCGCCGGCGAGGTGGTGGAGACGCTCCGGGAGTTTCCCGAGCTCGTCGACCCGCGGAGCGGCCACAGCCTCATGGAGCGCACCATCATTATCTGCAACACCAGCTCCATGCCGGTGGCCGCGCGGGAGGCGAGCGTCTACACCGCCGCGACTCTGGCCGAGTACTACCGCCAGATGGGGCTCCACACGCTGCTCCTGGCCGACTCCACCTCACGCTGGGCCCAGGCGCTGCGCGAGCTCTCCGGGCGCCTGGAGGAGATTCCCGGCGAGGAGGCGTTCCCGGCGTACCTGGAGTCGGTGGTCGCCGCCTTCTACGCCCGCGGCGGAGTCGTGGAGCTGCGCGACGGCCGGCGCGGGTCGCTGACCATCGGCGGCACCGTCAGCCCGGCCGGCGGCAACTTCGAGGAGCCGGTGACGCAGGCCACCCTCAAGGTCGTCGGCGCCTTCCACGGCCTGTCCCGCGAGCGCTCCGACGCCCGCCGCTACCCGGCCATCGACCCGCTGGAGAGCTGGAGCCACTACGGCGGAGTCGCCGACCCGGACGACCTCGCGGTCGCCAACGCCACCCTGCACGAGGGCCACGAGATCGATCAGATGATGAAGGTGGTGGGCGAGGAGGGAACCTCCCTCGACGACGTCGTCACGTACCTGAAGGCGGAGTACCTCGACGCCGCCTACCTGCAACAGGACGCCTTCCACGACGTCGACGGGGCCACCGGCGCCGAGCGCCAGGGCCACGTCTTCCGGCGTATCGCCGAGGTCCTGCGCGCGCCGATGCGCTTCGCCGACAAGGACCGCGCCCGCCGCTTCTTCCAGGAGCTGACGCAGCGGACCAAGGAGTGGAACCTCGTCCCCAGGGACGACCCGGAGTTCGAGACGCTCGAGGCCGACCTCGAGGCCCGGGTGCGGGAGGTGAGCGCCCATGCGTAAGGTCTACACCCGCCTGCGGTCGATCAGCGGCAACGTGGTCACCGTGGCGGCCGCCGACGCCACCTACCGGGAGATCGCCCAGGTGAGCTGGGAGGGGGGCAGCTCGCTGGCCCAGGTCATCCGCCTGGAGGCGGGACGCGCCAGCCTCCAGGTCTTCGCCGGCAGCCGCGGCATCCCCACCGACGCCCATGTGCGCTTCCTGTCGACACCGCTGACGCTGCCGTTCTCCTACGGCCTGCTCGGCCGCGTGCTGGACGGCGCCGGCCGCCCGCGCGACGGCCGCGCGCCCCTGGACGATCCCGGCATCGAGGTCGGCGGCCCCTCGGTCAACCCCAGCGTGCGGATCATCCCGCGGCGCATGGTGCGGACCAACATCCCCATGATCGACGTCTTCAACACGCTGGTGGAGAGCCAGAAGCTCCCCATCTTCGCCCCCGCCGGCGAGCCGGCCAACGAGCTGCTGGCGCGGATCGCCATGCAGGCCCAGGTCGACGTCATCGTCCTCGGCGGCATGGGCCTGAAGCACGACGATTACCTGGCGCTGCGCGGGCGGCTGGAATCGGCCGGCGCGCTGACCCGGTCGGTGATGGTCGTCCACACCTCGGCCGACCCGGCGGTGGAATGCCTCCTGGTGCCCGACCTGGCGCTGGCCGCCGCGGAGCGTTTCGCCCTCGACGGCCGGCGGGTGCTGGTGCTGCTCACCGACATGACCAACTTCGCCGACGCCCTGAAGGAGGTCGCCATCTCCATGGAGCAGGTGCCGTCGAACCGCGGCTACCCGGGCGACCTCTACAGCCAGCTCGCGGCGCGCTACGAGAAAGCGGTGGACTTCGAGGACGCCGGCTCGATCACCATCCTGGCCGTCACGACCATGCCGGGCGACGACGTCACCCACCCGGTGCCCGACAATACCGGCTACATCACCGAGGGACAGCTCTATCTGCGCGGCGGGCGCATCGAGCCGTTCGGCAGTCTCAGCCGCCTGCGCCAGCTCGTCAACGGCCGCACCCGGGACGACCACCGGGCGCTGATGAACGCCATGGTCCAGCTCTACGCCGACGCCGTCTCCTCGCGGGAGAAGCGGGCCATGGGCTTCGCCGTGAGCTCCTGGGAC
This sequence comes from uncultured Acidobacteriota bacterium, assembly GCA_963739795.1. Classification (GTDB taxonomy): domain Bacteria; phylum Acidobacteriota; class Thermoanaerobaculia; order Multivoradales; family DATKCC01; genus CAVUBL01. The sequence goes on from CAVUBL010000021.1 coordinate 412,377, forward strand.
GAGCGGCTGCTGCGCTACGCCGAGCTGTTCGAGGCGCGGATGATGGACCTGGACGTCGACCTGCCCCTCGAGGCCGCCCTCGACGAGGGGTGGCGGGTCCTGGCGACCTGCTTCGATCCGCCCCAGACCGGCCTCTCGGGCGCCCTGGTGGAGCGGTATTGGCCGGCGAGCGCCGACTCGGCCGCAGGGAGCGCGGCTTGAGCCACGTCCGCGCCAGCAAGCAGGAGCTCAAGCGCCAGCGCGACGCCCTGGCCCGCTTCCGGCGCTACCTGCCGACGCTCCAGCTCAAGCAGCGCCAGCTCCAGGTGGAGGTGCGCCGGGCCCGGGCCGCGCGGGAGGCGAGCTCCGCCGCCGCCGCCGAGCTGCGCGCCGGGCTCGCCCCCTGGGTCGCCCTGCTCGCCGAGCCCCTGGACCTCGCCGCCCACCTGTGCCTCGTCGAGCTCCGGATCGGCCGGGAGAGCATCGCCGGCGTCGAGGTGCCCGCCTGGGAGGGCCTCGAGCTGCGCCGCTCGGTGCCCGACCTCCACGCGACGCCGCCGTTCCTGGACGACGCCCTGGACGCCCTCGCCCGCCTGGCCGAGCTCGCCGCCGAGCTGGCGGTGCTCGAGGAGCGCGAGCTGCGCCTCGGCGCGGAGCTGCGCACGACCACGCAACGGGTCAACCTGTTCGAGAAGGTCAAGATCCCCGAGGCCCGGCAGGCCCTGCGCAAGATCCGTATCGCCCTCGGGGACCTCCAGGCCGCCGAGGTGGTGCGCGGCAAGATGGCCAAGGCCCGAAGCCGGGCACGGGCCGAGCTCGAGGCTCAGATCCCAGCCCAGATCGAAGCTCAGCCAGGGGAGGCCCACGCGTGATCGTGCCCATGTGCGAGGTGACCGTGGTGGTGCTCCGCGAAGAGCGCGAGCGGGCCCTCGCCCGCCTGCAGGACCTGGCGCTCCTCGACGTCGCGCGCCCGGGAGAGGTCGCGACCGAGGACGTCGAGGCCCGCCGTCGCGAGCTCGACGCGGTGAAGGCGACGGAGAAGGCGCTGCAGGCTCTGGCCGGCAAGAAGCCGCCCGAGGCGACGGCGCCGGAGGTCGCGGGCCTGGCGCCCGAGGCGGTCGTCGCCGATGTGGCCGCCTGCCTCGGCCGGATGGGCGACCAGGAGGCGGAGCTCCGCGCCTGGAGGACCGAGCTGGCGCGCGTGAGCCCCCTCGGCCCCTTCGACCCCCGGGCCATCGGCGAGCTGGAGCAGAGGGGCCTCGCCCTGCGGCTCTTCGTCGCCCCGTCCCGTCTGCCCCTGAGCGCCCCGCCCGGAAGCAGCCTCCACGAGCTGGCACGGGCTCGCGGCCGGCGCTACGTCGCCCTGATCGGCCGCGCGCCGGGCCCCGAAGAGCTTCCGGGGGCCGAGCCCTTCGCGCTCCCCGAGATCTCGGCAGCCGAGATCGAGAAGCGCGTCGCCGAGCTGGAGGCAAGTCGGGCCGTGGAGCGCCGGCGCCTCGCCGGGCTCGCCGCGGCCCTTCCCGGGCTGCACGGCCTCGAGCTCTCCAGGGAGGACCGGTTGCGGCTCGAGGAGGTGCGGGCAGCGATGGGGGAGAGCCGTGCGTTCGCCTACCTGGAGGGTTTCTGCCCGGAGCGCGATGTCTCGCGTCTCGAAGCGGAGGCGAAGGAGCAGGGCTGGGGGCTGGCGGTCCGCCAGGTCCAGGACCCGGCCAATGCGCCGACGTTCGTCGAGCCGCCCCGCTGGGCCCGCTCCATCGGAGCGCTGTTCCACGTGATCGGCGTCTTGCCGGGCTACGACCAGATGGACGTCAGCGTGCCGGTCCTCGCCTTCTTCAGCCTGTTCTTCGCCATCATCGTCGGCGACGCCGGTTACGGCATGATCTTTCTGGCCTTGACGCTGCTCGAGCGGCGTTTCCTCCGGCGCGCGCCGAAGCAGCTCTTCCGGCTCTTGCTGCTCCTCAGCCTGGCCACCATCGCTTGGGGGGCCGTCACCGGAAACGTCTTCGGGGTGAACACGATCTCCCTCCCTCTGGGAGTCTTCCGCGTCGGCTGGCTGACCCGGCCCGAGAACCTGATTCCCCTGACCTTCTTGATCGGAGCCGTTCAGCTCTCGCTGGCGCACGTCTGGAACGCGATCCGCCTCTGGGGCTCGCTGCGCGCCCTGGCACAGCTCGGCTGGGTGATGGTGATCTGGACCATGTACTTCCTGGCCTGCACGCTCGTCCAGGGGGCGCCCTTCCCGCACGTCCTTCTTCCGGTCTTCATCGCGGGCGTGACCCTGATCGTCCTGTTCATGACCCCATGGCGCCAGCTCGGGAGCCAGTGGTTCCACCACGCCATGCTTCCGCTGAGCCTGGTCAGCGCCTTCGTCGACGTCGTCTCTTACGTCCGCCTCTTCGCGGTCGGCGCGGCCAGCTACGCCGTGGCGGCGGCGTTCGACTCCATGGCGCTCTCCGTCGGCGTGAAGGGCCCGCTGGCCGCCCTGCTGGCCGCCCTGGTTCTGTTCTTCGGGCACGCTCTGAACATCGGGCTCGCCGGTCTCGGCGTGCTGGTGCACGGCGTGCGTCTCAACACCCTCGAGTTTGCCGGGCATCTCGGTCTGGAGTGGTCCGGGCGGCCGTACCGCCCGTTCGCCCACACGGCCCTGGAGCCGCGGACGTAGGACAAGGAGCTCTCGCATGGATCCCGTCTCGATGGCTGCCCTGGGCAAGATCGGCGCTACGGCCGTGTTCGGTCTCGCCGCCACCGGCTCGGCGATGGGCACCGGCACCGCCGGCATGGCGGCGGTCGGCGCCTGGAAACGCGCCTACGCCCAGAACAAGGCGGCACCGTTCGTCCTCGTCACGTTCATCGGCGCCCCGTTGTCCCAGACGATCTACGGCATGATCCTGATGAACGCCGTCATCCGCGCGGCCAGCGGGGCGTCCGGCGGCGCCATAGCGTGGCCCGCCATGCTGGGCATCGGCCTGTTCGGCGGGCTGGCGATCGGCGCCTCGGCGTACTACCAGGGCCGCGTCGGCGCCGCGGCCGCCGATGCCCTGGGCGACACGGGCCAGGGTTTCGGCAACTACCTGATGGCGATCGGCGTCGTCGAGACCGTCGCCCTCTTCGTGCTCGTGTTCATCCAGAGCGCGCTCTAGCGCGCCCGCGCTTTCGCCTGACCGGCTCCGGTCGATCGTCCTCCGGGGACGCGGCGCTCGGCCCTCGTGTCGTGCTCGCCGCGTCGCGGCGTGCTAGTCTGCATGCGGCATGCCTACAAGGAGAGAGACCATGACCACGACGACCGAGACGGCGCTCCAGGTCCACGGGGAGATCGGTCCCGACGAGCAACGCATCCTGTCGGACGAGGCGCTGAGCCTGGTGGCAAAGCTCCAGCGCGAGCTCGGCCCCCGCCGCAAGGAGATCCTGGCGAGCCGGGCGGCCCGCGACCGCCAGCTCGCGGCCGGCCGGGAGCTCGGCTTCCGGCCCGACACGCGCGAGATCCGGGAGGGCGACTGGCAGGTGGCTCCGGCCCCCGCCGACCTCCAGGAGCGGAAGGTGGAGATCACCGGCCCGTGCGACCGGAAGATGATGATCAACGCCCTGAACTCCGGGGCGAGCGTCTTCATGGCCGACCTCGAGGACGCCCTGTCGCCGACCTGGGAGAACGTGGTCCGGGGCCAGGTGAACCTCTTCGACGCGGTGCGGCGGGAGCTGGCGTTCGAGGACCCGTCGAGCGGCAAGTCGTATCGCCTGGGCGAGCGGTTGGCGACGCTTCTGGTGCGGCCCCGGGGATGGCACCTCCTGGAGAAGCACGTCACCCTGGGCGGCGAGCCGGTCTCGGCGAGCCTGTTCGACTTCGGCCTGTACGTCTTCCACAACGCCCGCGAGCTTCTCGACCGGGGCACCGGGCCCTACTTCTACCTGCCCAAGCTCGAAAGCCACCTGGAGGCGCGGCTGTGGAACGACGCCTTCCTCCTGGCCCAGGACGCCCTGGGCGTTCCGCGCGGCACGATCCGAGCGACGGTGCTCATCGAGACCCTGCCGGCGGCCTTCGAGATGGAGGAGATCCTCTACGAGCTGCGCGAGCACTCGGCCGGCCTCAACGCCGGGCGCTGGGACTACATCTTCTCCCTCATCCGGCTGATGCGCTCGACCCCGCTGGAGCTGCCGGACCGGGTCCAGATCACCATGACCGTGCCGTTCATGCGCGCCTACACGGAGCTGCTGGTGCGCAGTTGCCACAAGCACGGCGCCCACGCCATCGGCGGTATGGCGGCCTACATCCCGAGTCGCCGCGACGAAGAGGTCAACGAGCGAGCCCTCGCCGGCGTGCGCGCCGACAAGGAGCGCGAAGCGGGCGACGGCTTCGACGGCTCGTGGGTGGCGCACCCGGACCTGGTGCCGGTGGTGCGGGAGGTCTTCGACCGCCACCTGGGCGAAGCGCCGCACCAGAAGGAGCGCCTGCGCGAAGAGGTGGCGGTGGGCGCCTCCGAGCTGCTCGACTTCCGGGTGCCCGGCGGCACCATCACCGAGGCCGGCGTGCGCACCAACGTGCGGGTCGCCCTCCAGTACCTGGACGCCTGGTTCTCCGGCTGGGGCGCCGCGGCCATCAACAACCTGATGGAGGACACGGCGACGGCCGAGATCTCCCGTGCCCAGCTCTGGCAGTGGGTCACCCGTGGCTCGACCTTGGACGACGGCCGGCGCGTGGACGGGGAGCTCTACCGCCGGATCCGGGACGAGGAGCTGGCCGCCCTCCGGGGCGGGCCCACCGCCGGGTTCCTCGACCAGGCGACCTCGCTCCTCGACGATCTGGTCCTCGCCGAGGAGTTCGTGCTGTTCCTGACCCTGCCGGGCTACGACCGGCTGATCCGGCTCGAGGGCCGGGGAGGTGAGCGATGAGCAAGTTCCAGGAAGAGGTTCGGGACCTCGAGAAGCGCTGGCAGGCGGAGGAGCGCTGGCACGGGATCCGGCGGGACTACACGGCCGAGCAGGTGGTCGAGCTGCGCGGTTCGGTGCGCTTCAGCCACCCGATCGCCGTGCACGGCGCCGAGCTCCTCTGGAACCTGCTCCACCGCGACGAGCCGGTGCGCACGTTCGGGGCGCTCACCGGCGCGCAGGCCACCCAGATGGTCAAGGCGGGGCTCAAGGCGATCTACGTCTCGGGCTGGCAGGTGGCGGGCGACGCCAACCTGGCCCTCGAGACCTACCCGGACCAGAGCCTTTACCCGGTCAACAGCGTGCCCACGCTGGTGCGCCGGATCAACCACGCCCTGCTGCGGGCCGACCAGGTGGAGTGGGCCGAGCGCCACGAGCGTCTGCACGACTGGATCGTGCCCATCGTGGCCGATGCCGAAGCCGGCTTCGGCGGCCCGGTCCACGCCTTCGAGCTGATGAAGTCGATGATCGGCGCCGGTGCCGCCGGCGTGCACTTCGAGGATCAGCTCGCAGCGGCCAAGAAGTGCGGCCACATGGGGGGCAAGGTCCTGGTCCCCACCGCCCAGTTCATCCGCACGCTGACCGCCGCCCGGTTGGCGGCCGACGTGATGAACGTGCCGACGGTCCTGGTCGCCCGGACCGACGCCCTGTCGGCGACCCTGCTCACGGCCAACATCGATCCCCGCGACCACGAGTTCCTGACCGGCGAGCGGACGCCGGAGGGCTACTGGCTGGTGCGCGAGGGGGCGGAGGGTGCGATCTTCCGCGGGCTCGAGTACGCCCCGTACGCGGACCTGCTCTGGTTCGAGACCAAGACCCCGGACCTGGACGAGGCGCGGATGTTCGCCCAGGCGATCCACGCCCACTACCCCGACAAGGTCCTGGCCTACAACTGCTCGCCCTCGTTCAACTGGAAAAAGAAGCTCGACGAGGCGACGATCGCCCGCTTCCAGACCGAGCTCGCGGCCATGGGGTTCAAGTTCCAGTTCATCACCCTGGCTGGGTGGCACCTGCTCAACTACCACACCTTCCGGCTGGCGGACGCCTACCGGGAGCGGGGCATGAGCGCCTACGTGGAGCTCCAGGACGCGGAGTTCGCGGCGGAGGCGGCGGGCTACACGGCGACCCGGCATCAGCACGAGGTGGGGACGGGCTACTTCGACAAGGTGCTGACGGCGGTGACCGGCGGGGAGACCTCCACCGCCGCCATGAGCGGGTCGACGGAGGCGGAGCAGTTCGCTTAGGGCTCGTCCCCTCGTGGACGACGCTCAGCGTGCCGTCCCCGCATGTGTCGAGCCGGCCATCACGACCGCGGCACCAACAAGCGTGAAGGTTTCCTTGTCGAGGAACCGATCGCCGGCGGGCCTTTCTCCCGGCCTCCGGGGCGATAGGGCTGTGGTAGCTTAGGTCGGTCGCCGAGTCGTCGGCCCTCCGCTGTGAACTACGCCGCTCTCCTCGCTTCCGCTCTCTTCACCCTGCTGCGCAACAAGCTGCGCAGCGTCCTCACCGTCCTCGGCATCGCCATCGGCATCGCCGCCGTGATCGGCGTGGTGGCGATCGGCAAAGCGGGGCAGGCCGAGGTCGAGCGGCAGCTCAACAATCTCGGCGACAACTTCGTGTGGATCGAAGCGGGGGGCCGCTCGGTCAACGGCGTGCGCACCGGCTCCCACGGCACCAAGTCGCTGAGCCTTGCCGACGCCGTGGCGGTGCGCGACCAGATCCCGCTGATCAAGAGCGTCTCGCCCAACGTCGACGGCTCGGTCCAGGTCGTGTGGGGCAACGAGAACTGGTTCACGCGCTATCGCGGTGTCTCGCCCGAGTACTTCGAGATCAAGCGCTGGGCGGTCGCCGAGGGGGCGGTCTTCACCCAGGACGACGTCGATCGCGCCGCCGACGTGTGCGTGATCGGGCACACGGTGCGCGATCAGCTCTTCGGAGTGCACGACCCGGTCGGCGCCGTGATGCGGGTCGGCACCCTGCCCTGCAAGGTGGTCGCAACCCTCGAGCCGAAGGGCCTGTCGAGCGGTGGCCGCGACGAGGACGACACCATTCTCATGCCCTTCACCACGGTGCAGAAGAAGATCAAGGGAGTCGAGTGGCTCGACGACATCCTCTGCTCGGCCATCTCGCAGGACGTGGTCAAGGCCGCGGGGCGCCAGGCCGCCGCCCTGCTGCGCGACCGTCATCACCTGCGCCCCGAGCAGGAGGACGATTTCAACGTCCGCAACCCGGAGGACGTGATCGAGGCCCGGCTCGCCGCCAGCCGGACGCTCTCGCTGCTGCTCGTCGCCATCGCGTCGATCTCCCTGGTGGTCGGCGGCATCGGGATCATGAACGTCATGCTGGTCTCGGTCACCGAGCGCACCCGCGAGATCGGGGTGCGCGTCTCCGTGGGCGCCACCGAGGAGGCGATCCGCTTCCAGTTCCTGGGCGAGTCGGTGCTGCTCAGCCTGGTGGGAGGGGCGGCCGGCGTCGCGGTCGGCGTCCTCGCGTCGGTCTTCCTGGGGCGCGCGCTCGACTGGCAGATGCAGCTCTCCGTCGAGGCGATCGCGCTGGCGGCGCTCTTCTCGGCCGCGGTCGGCGTATTCTTCGGCTACTACCCGGCACGCAAGGCGTCCCGGCTCGACCCGATCGAGGCGTTGCGCTATGAGTGACCCGCTGACCGGCGCGGCACCGGCCGGCACACGTCGCCGCCGGCTCTGGATCTGGATCACGGCCACCGTGGTGCTGGTGGCGCTCGCCGGCTGGGCGCTCGACCGCCACGGCGCGGAGCTCCAGTACCTCACCGTGAAGGTTGAACGGGGAGACATCCGGGAGGTCGTCGAGGCCACCGGCACGATCGACGCCGTGGTCACCGTGCAGGTCGGCTCCCAGGTCTCCGGCAAGATCGCCCGGCTCAACGCCGACTTCAACTCCCGGGTCCACAAGGGGGACGTGGTCGCCGAGATCGATCCGCAGCTCCTCAAGGGCGCGCTGCTCGCCGCCACCGCCGACCTCGAGAACGCGCGCGCCAACGTCGTCGCGGCGAGCGCCAACCTGGCCAAGGCGCAGGCGACGCTCGGGCAGACCCGGGCCGAGTACGATCGCGCCCGGGCGCTCGCCGACCAGGAGATCGACAGCCGACAGGCGCTCGACCTGGCGCAGGCCAACTTCCGGTCGGCCAAGGCCGGGGTCGACGCGGCGGCCGCCAACGTCGAGCAGGCCAAGGCCGAGGTCGCCCAGAAGCGGGCCGCGGTCTCGGTGGCCAAGAGCAATCTCGACTACACGATCATCCGTTCGCCGATCGACGGCACCGTCGTGGCGCGCAACGTCGACGTCGGGCAGACGGTGGCGGCCTCGCTGCAGGCCCCGACCATCTTCACCATCGCGCAGGACCTCACCAAGATGAGGGTCTACGCCAAGATCGACGAGTCGGACGTGGGCCGGATCCGCGCCGGCCAGGCGGTGACCTTCAAGGTCGACGCCTTCCCCAAGGAGCGCTTCAGCGGCGAGGTGAGCCAGGTCCGCATGCAGCCGACCATGGTGCAGAACGTGGTCACCTACGACGCGGTCGTCGAGTTCGAGAACCCACAGCTCAAGCTCTTCCCGGGGATGACGGCTTACGTCTCGATCCCGGTCGCCACGGCGAACGACGTGGTCGCGCTGCCCAACGCGGCGCTGCACTTTCGACCGGCGCTCGAGCCGGAGGAGATCCGCGCCCTCTACGCCGCCCACGGGATCACGGACCAGGCCACGAGTGGCGCGGCGTCCGGCGAGGACGAGGGCGGCCGCTCGGCGCCGGGGCGCAAGGGGGAGACCGCGGTGGTCTGGAAGCTGGGCGGCGACGGTGCCCTCGAGCCGGTGGAGCTCGCGCTCGGCATCACCGACCACACCACGACCGAGGTCGTCTCGGTCCTCGCCGGCAAGCTCGCCCCCGGTGACGAGGTGGTGACCACGGCGGTGCGCTCGAAGACCGAGATCCCCGGCGCCCGGAGCGTCGGTCGCTAGCGTGGACGACGAAGCGCCGCTCCTCCGCGTCGAGGATCTCCACAAGATCTACTCGCTGGGCGAGACCCGCGTCCACGCGCTGCGCGGCGTGACGCTCGCCATCGAGCGCGGCGGCTTCGTTGCCATCATGGGAGCGAGCGGGAGCGGCAAGTCGACCTTCATGAACCTGCTCGGCTGCCTCGACCGGCCGAGCGCCGGGCGCTACCTGCTCGAGGGGGTCGACGTGGCCAGCCTCGACAAGCGAGCCCTGGCCGCGATCCGCAACCGCAAGCTCGGCTTCGTGTTCCAGGGCTTCAACCTCCTGCCGCGCACCTCCGCGCTCGAGAACGTGAGCCTGCCGACCCTCTACTCGGCGATTGGAAAGGCCGAGCGGCGCTCGCGGGCACAGGCGGCGCTCGCCCTCGTCGGGCTCGTCGACCGGGCGCTCCACTATCCGTCACAGCTCTCGGGCGGCCAGCAGCAGCGAGTGGCGATCGCGCGGGCCCTGGTCAATCGGCCGTCGATTCTGCTCGCCGACGAGCCGACCGGGAATCTCGACAGCCGGACCTCGGTGGAGATCATGGAGGTCTTCCAGGAGCTCAACGACGGGGGCCTGACCATCGTGCTCGTCACCCACGAGCGCGACATCGCCCAGTTTGCCAAGCGCGTGCTCGTCTTTCGCGACGGCTCGGTGCGCAAGGACGAGCGGGTCGCGAACCGTCCGCGCGCCCGCGAAGTGCTCGCCACCCTGCCGGCGCTCGACGACGAGTGACGGACCATGGGTGCTCGACAGGCGGCCGCGAAACGGCCGGATCTCGGCGACGCGGCGCCGGGAACGAACCCTTACCGCGTCGGCTTCAGCGGTGGGCGAGCCCGCGGGTGAATTCGATCAGGTCGCGGTGGAACTCGGCCGGCCGGTCGAGGTAGCAGGGGTGGCCGGCGCCGGGGAGGACGACCAGGCGGGCGCCTGGGATCCGGGCCGCGAGCGCTCGGCCGCGCGGCAGGGGGAAGACCTGGTCGTTCTCGCCCCAGACGAGGAGCGTCGGCACCGGGAGGTTGCCGAGGTGGTCCCACCAGGTCTCGACGCCCGCCGGCGAGACCCCGACGAACCCCGCCACCGCCTCCGGGTGCTCCACCACCAGCGGAAAGCGTGCATCCCCGACCTATACTCGGGGCGCCCCACGAGACGAACGAGGAGAGACCCCATGCGGAAGAACCGCCCCAGCCGCACGGCGCCCAAGGTCGCCGCGGCCGTCCTGTACCTCGCCGCAAACCCCCGGTACGCTCCCCTCCTGCCGGCCGGTCTCTCCGAGGCGACGGAGAGGTTGCTCACGGCGGCCGGGGCCCTCAAGCCCAAGCACCTGGAGCGGATGGGCAAGCCCTGGTACCAGTGGCTGACGCGCACGCTCGAGGCGAAGACGTCGCCGGGTCACCTCCTCTACCTGGGGCTGCGCAAGCGCTTCGTCCAGGACGAGGTGGAGACGGCCCTGGCCGAGGGGGCGACGCAGGTCCTCATGCTGGGGGCGGGCATGGACACCCTCTGTCTCCGCCTGGCGCCGGAGTACCCGGAAGTGACCTTCCTCGAGGTGGACCACCCGGCGAGCCAGGGGGCGAAGCGGGGGGCCGTGGAGCGGATCGGGGCGGAACGGCCGAACCTCCGCTTCCTCGCGGCCGACCTCGAGGCGGGCGGCCTGGCGGAGGCCCTGGCCGCCTTCCCCGGCTGGCGGGGCGACGCGCGGACGGTCGTCGTCGCCGAGGGTCTGTTGATCTTCCTCTCGCCGGAGGCCGTCGACCGGCTCTTCGCCACCGTCCGGCCCCTCGGCACCGGGAGCCGCTTCGCCTTCAGCTACGGGGTCCACGACGACGAGGGCCGGTTCAAGCTCGGTCCCGTGACCCGCTTCCTCCAGGGCGCCGCGCTCAAGGCCATGGGTGAGGGCCTGCGCTGGGGCGTGCGCGAGGGCGAGCTGGCTGCCGAGCTCGAGGCACGGGGTTTCCGCCCGGTCGGCCCGCCGGAGCGAACCGACCTGCGGATGCGCTACCTGGTGCCCGCGGGCCTCGACGGCCCCCTCGGCGGCTTCGAGACGGTCGCCCTGGCGGAGCCGGTGCCGCCCGTCGGCTGAGCCCCGGACTACGCGTTCTTCTGCGTCTCGATCCAGCGGTGCACCAGGTCGGTCAGGACGTCCAGGGGCACCGAGCCGTGGCCCAGCAGGACGTCGTGGAACTCCCGGATGTCGAACTTCGGGCCCAGGGCCTTCTCGGCCTCCGCCCGGAGCTGCTGGATGCGGATCTCGCCGATCATGTAGGAGAGCGCCTGGCCCGGCCAGGAGATGTAGCGGTCGACCTCGGTGGTGATGTTCTGCTCGGACAGGGCGCTGTGGTCCTTGAAGTACTGGATCGCCTCGTCCCGGCTCATGCCGAACTGGTGGATCCCGGTGTCGACCACCAGGCGCACGGCCCGCCACATCTGAAAGTCGAGGTAGCCGAAGCGGGAGTAGGGGTTGTCGTAGAGCCCCATGTCGTCGCACAGGGTCTCGGAGTAGAGCGCCCAGCCCTCGCCGTGGGCGCTGTAGTAGTCGAAGCGCCGGAACTGGGGGATGCCCTCGCCCTCCTGCTCCATGGCGATGGGGATCTGGAGCTGGTGCCCGGGCCGTCCCTCGTGGCACATGAGGACCTGGATCTCGGGGATCGGCCGCGACTCGGGCTTGTAGAGGTTCACCTCCACGTAGCCGGCCACGCTGCCGTCGCCCGCCGGCGGTACCGAGTAGGCGGGGTAGGTGTCGGGGGCCAGGGCGGCCGGGATCGGCCGCACGCCGTAGGTGACCCGGGGGAGCAGGCGCGTGCTCACGTAGTCGACCAGGTGGGGATCGACCCGCTTGGCCGCCGCCTGGTAGGCGTGGAGCAGGTCCTGGGGGTCCTTGTAGTAGAACTGCGGGTCGGTCCTGAGGTGCTGGACGAACTCCTGGTAGGTACCCTTGAAGCCCACCTCCTGGAAGACCTTCTCCATCTCGGCCTGGATCTCGGCCACCTTCTGGAGGCCGAGCTGGTGGACCTGCTCCGGGGTCATCTGGGTGGTCGTCGCGTGGCGCACCGCCATGGCGTAGCGCGCCTTGCCGTCGGGCAGGTCGGTGGCCGCCGTCGAGGTGCGGCAGTGGGGCAGGTACTCGTCGTTGAAGAAGGTCAGGAGACGCTTGTAGGCCGGCACGACCTGGCCGCTGATGGCGGCGGAGGCCTCGGCGCGCAGCCGGGTCTGGTCGGCCGCCGGAATGGTCGCGGGCATGGTCTCGAACGGCTTGTAGAACCGGCTCGTCTCGGGCTCGTCGACGATCTGGGCCGCGATCTGGTGCGGCACGCGCCCCATGATCACCTTGGGCTGGGTGATCCCCTCCTTCACGCCCTCCCGGAGCAGGGCGATGACCTGGTCCATGTGGGGGCCGAAGGTCTGGAGGCGCTTGACCCAGTTGGCGTAGTCCTCGGTCGTTTGAAACCGGAGCGTCCGCACCAGGCTGCTCTCGAGCTGGATGCCGGAGAGCTGGGAGATGGGCATCAGGTAGCGGTGGAAGGGGTAGGACTCGACGCCGCGCTGGTAGCGGTAGTGGAACAGCTCGTAGTCCAGGCGGTGCTCGGCGTCGAGGGCGTCGCGGTCGATCTCCGCCAGCCGGTCGAGAGTCTCCTGGTCCTCTGTGTGCTCGCGGGCGATCGCCTCGAGGCTCGCGTCGCCCCAGCGGTCGTCGTACTGGTGGAAACCGTTGAGCGAGGCTCCGACCGGGCTCTCCCGCAGCTCCCGCTCCCAGGCGCTCGCCATCAGGGCGTCGAGGGCGGCGTCGGCCGAGGCCTGACCTCCCGCGGCCGGCGTCTGGGCGGCGGCCCGGGGGGCGGACGCCGCGGAGCCGGCGAGGACCGTCAACGCCAGGGCCAGCCCCGCGAGTCGGAGGCCGCCGAGTGCGGCAGGGCTGCGTACGCTCTTGTGCTGATCCATTCCTTCCCCTCTTTCCATGAATTGTCGGGGTCCGACCTCGGTCCGAGGCCGACCGGAGCTTACCCGATGAGGGGGGGGGCCGGGCACGGGTGGAACACGGGTGGGGCACGGCTACAACCGCTGTGTTGATTGGGGGTAAACTAAATCTTCTCGTGCTTCGTGCAACGACCCGGCTCGGTTCGCTCCTCCTCTTGTCCCTCTCGATCGCGGGAGGCGCGGCGGCACAGAACCTCGCGCCCTACCGACTGGCGGACCTCGTGACCGGCCCCGACGCCTCCGCGAGCTCCGATCCCGGTGGCTGGATCGAGGCCGGCGACCGGACCTTCTTCATCGCCGACCACGCCGGCGTCGGGCCGGAGTTCTGGATCACGGACGGCACCGCGGCCGGCACGCGGCTCCTGGCGGACGCCTCGCCCGGCGATTCGACCGCCAGGCCGGTACCTCTCGGAGTCGCCGGCGACCGCCTCCTTTGATGGACGTCGGCCTCCGACGCGGGGTCGTTTCACTTCTCGGTCGGCGACCTGTGGTCCTCCGACGGAACCCCGGGCGGCACGGTTCGCCTCCTGCCGGACGACGTCGCGGTCCCGGACGTGAGTGTCTGGCCGGCGAGCTTCGACCTCTCCGGCGGAGTCCTTCGCTTCGCGGGCTGCACTCCCGACGGATGCGCCCTGTGGAGGAGCGACGGCACCGCCGCCGGAACCCGGGAGATCCATTCGATTCCCGGGGAGATGGGCGCCCAGGAGGTCGCTTTCGCCGGCGGCCGGGTCTTCGCCACCGTCGACGGGGATCTCTGGACCTTCGACGAGAGCGGCGAAGCGACGCTCCTGGTGGACGGGGAGGGCGGGTCGGGGGCTCCCCGGGAGCTGGCAGCCGTCGGGTCGACCCTGTTCTTCATCTTCGATGGCGACCCCACCGACAACTACACCGTGGACCAGATCTGGGCCAGCGACGGCACCGTCGCCGGCACCCGTCCCGTCTCCGATCTGCCCTTGGGGAGCCAGATCGGCGGCTTCGAGAGGGCCGTCGGCCGGCGGCTGTACTTCGTCGCCGCAGCGGCCTCAGGCACCGGTCGCTCCGAGATCTGGCGCACTGAGGGGACCCTGGAGAGCACCGTCCGGGTCACGGGCGTCGGCGAGGGCAATGGTGACGTGAGTCCTTGGCTCGGCGACGGACAGGTCGTGATCCTCGGAGATCGGGTGTTCCTCATCGCCAACCGGGACCCGACCACTCAGAAGCCTACGGTCTGGTTTTCCGATGGGACGCCGGAGACGACCCGCGACCTCCTCCCGTGCACCGCCGAGCCCTGCCCTCGACTCGCTTCCGACCTGACCACGGCCGGTGGGCGCGCCCTGTTCGTCCTGGACACCAGCGACCGGCTGGAGCTGTGGAGCTCGGACGGCACCGTCGCCGGCACCGGGCCCGCGGCGGTGCTCTGCAAGGCCGACTGCCAGGTCACCGAGAACCCGTCCTTCTTCGAGCACGGCGGCGAGGTGGCCTTCGCCCTGGCGGGTCGGGTGTGGCTCTCCGACGGCACGGCCGCGGGGACCCGGGCGATCACGGCTCCCGAGGTCAGCCGGGCGGCCTACGGCGGCGACGTGGGCCGCGTGGGAGCCTGCTGGCTCTACGCCGGGGAGGACGACCGGGGCTCCGAGCCGTGGTGTAGCGAGGGCACCCCCGAGAGCGCGAGGATCGTCCGGGACCTCGAGAGGTCCGCCCCGGGGAGCGATCCCACCGAGATTACCGCGGTAGGTGGACTGGCGGTCTTCTCGGCGCTCGACCCCACCGGCGTTCGCCAGGTCTGGTCGAGCGACGGTCAGGCCGGCTCGGTCCAGAGGCTCACGGCCACCCCGCCGCCCTACTCGTTGGCCAGCCGGGACCTCTTCGGCGCGGGCGACTTCGCCCTCTTTCGCGAGCCGGCGGCGGCTTCTCACCTCTGGCGGACCGACGGCACCGAGAACGGGACCTATCCCATCGGAGATCTGGACTCGCGAGTCAGCGATTTGGTGCGCCTGAACGGCCGGGTGTACGCGTTCGGGTACGTCGGCCTCCAGTACGGGATCTGGGAGATCGACGGCAGCCCGCAGGGCCTGCGCCTGGCCGTCCCCTTGCCGACTCTGGGCGACCTGCCCCCCTCTCCCGTGGCCGTCGGCGACGTCTTCTACTTCGCGGGCGGCCAGCACGCCGACCTGTGGCGCTCCGACGGCACGGCCGCGGGGACGTGGAAGGTCCTGGATTTCCCTTCCGGGTACGACGTCCTGCAGC
Source organism: uncultured Acidobacteriota bacterium (assembly GCA_963739795.1). Classification (GTDB taxonomy): domain Bacteria; phylum Acidobacteriota; class Thermoanaerobaculia; order Multivoradales; family DATKCC01; genus CAVUBL01. The sequence continues at coordinate 427,480 of CAVUBL010000021.1, forward strand.
CTCCCGCGATCACCGAGATCGGTGGCCTCGTCTATTTCGTCCTCGAGGCGCCAGGGATCGGACCGGACGAGATCTGGCGCACGGACGGCGAACCTGCGAGCGCGGAGCTGTTCACCACGATTCCGAGCTTCCAAGGTGACTTTCTCGCTCCCGACGGCGGGCTTTACGCCTACCGCGGCGCGCTGTACTTCGGAGCCGGCGGCACCACCGGGAGCGTCTACCGCCTCTCGACGGACGGCGATCTCACGCCCCTGGTCAGCGCCCCAGCGTTTGCCGGGAACCACTCCTTCACGAGCCTGGGCGACGAGCTCTTCTTCAGCTTCGACGACGCGATTCACGGCCGCGAGCTCTGGCGCACCGACGGCACCCCGGCGGGCACGGCGATGGTCGCCGACCTCCATCACGGCGGCTCTTCGAGCCCGTCCTACCTCACAGTCGCCGGCGACCGGCTCTTCTTCTCCGCCGCGAGCGACCGCTACGGCCGCGAGCTCTGGGAGGCCGACCGGAGCGGCTCGGTCCGCCTGGTGGCCGACATCGACCCCGGCCCCTTTGCCTCCGAGCCCCGGGGCCTGACCGTGGCCGGCGACACGCTGTTCTTCTCCGCCGACGACGGCTCGACCGGGCGCGAGCCGTGGGCCCTGCCCCTCGCGGCCGGCGACCAGCCACCCCTGCCCCCGGGACCCTTCCTGGAGAGCCCGTCGGTTCCCGGTTTCCGCTTCAAGGTGCGGATCACGGGTGGGGGAGCCAGCTTCACGGGGCACCAGGAACCCCAGTGCATCCCGGAGACCCTGTGCGTCTCGGGCCAGGTGCCCGGGCGCTCGGAGGTCTTCCTACGCGTCGTCGGGCCGAAGCCGAACGGGTACCTGTGGCCGACGCTGGTGAAGTTCTCGACCTCGCGGGTCGAGGTGTGGGTCGAGCAGAAGGCGACCGGCGAGATCCGCTACTACGACCTGGCGGGGGCGGCGCCCGGCGTGGACGTCCTGCCGGGGCTGTTCGACCGCCACGGCTTCATGCCCTGACCGACTCCTCCCTCGGCCGTCCTACCCGCTCGAAGCTTGCCCGACGGGCGCGCCGTCGGGGTCGGCCCTGGACGCCTCGGGGGCCTCGGCCGCTTCCGAGTCGGGCGCGGGCCCCAGGCAGAAGGGCAGGGCGAGGACGAAGAGCACCAGCCGCTGCACCTCGGTGTCGCCCCAGTTGTTCTCGAACAGACCGGCGACGTTGAAGGCGACCAGGGCGGCGATGGCGCCCACCAGCAGGTCCGCCCGCCCTCCGGCGAACTTCCCCTCCCGGCGCCATAGCCGCCAGGCGGTGGACAGGGAGACGAGGGTCAGGGCCAGGTAGGCCGCCAGGGCCAGCAGCCCGCGCTCGGCGGCGAGCTGCAGGAAGCTGTCGTGGAGGTGGGGCACCTCCTTGCGCAGGGCCGAGGGCAAGCGGTACTCGGGGTAGAGCTGCCGCGCCATGTTGGGGCCGAGGCCCACCAGGGGTCGGTCCTCGATCATGGCCAGGCCGGAGCGGGCCATGCACAGCCGGTCCCAGTTCGAGGGGTCGTGGGGGTCGGCGATGGAGCCGACGCGGCCGAGGATCGGCCGAGGGGCCAGCAGCACGAAGACCAGGGCCACCACGGGGTAGGCGAGGAGCCAGCGGGGCGCCCGCAGGAGCACCAGCAGGGTCACCGCCACCGCCAGGCCGACCCAGGCGTTGCGGGTGAAAGTCCCCACCAGGGCGGCGTTGATGGCCACCAGCGCCCCCCAGCGCCAGGCGGCGCGCCACCCCGAGCCCATCCGCCCTGACGCCGCCTGGGCCAGGATCAGCAGGTCGGCCACCAGGAGCACGCCGGAGAAGGTCATGTAGTGGGTGAACGAGGCGTGGATGCGGTGGCTCAGGCGGTCGAAGCCGTCCAGGTACTGGCCGAGGCCGTAGAGGCCCGAGAGCCCGGCCATGGCCACGATGGCGTCGACCACCCGGCGCACGGCCTGCTCTCCCCACACCAAGAGGAGGGCCAGGGGCACGACCATCAGGTTGAAGGGCTCGGACAGGGCGCCGGCGCTCGCCCGGTGGTCGAGGGAGAAGGCGTAGGAGAGCAGGAAGGTGAGGAGGTAAACCCCCAGGGCGATCAGTAGTGGCCGACCGCGGCGCCAGGCCGAGCGCGGCGAGGTGCCGGTCCAGGGCACGCTGAGAACGCTGAAGGCGAGCAGGACGTTGGACAAGGCGATCTGGACCACCGCCACCAGGTGGGCGGTGTACAGCCAGAAGCCCGCAGGCCGGATCTGCCGCTCCAGGTTTCGGGAAGGGGGCACGTGACGGTCGGGGGTTGCTGCCCCCGGCGCGGCGACCCTTCCGTCGCCGGCGCGGAGGCTCATGGGCCGCCCGAAAGCCTAGCAGAATGCCTGGCAGACTCCCTGGCAGGGGCGGGGCGGCCGCCTGCGGCATCGCCGGTGCAGGGTCCGTAGAAGACCAGGGCGTGATGCGTGGCGAGCTGGGGGAGCCGCGCCGCGAGCTTCGGGCGAAGGGGCCCCGACGGGTGCACGGCGAAGACGTCGCCGGCCGGGCACCGGGCGAGGGTCGCGTCGAGCCAGGCGGGCGGCCGGAGCGTCGAGCCCGGCGCGCCCAGGAGCTCCTGGTAGTGGCCGGGCAGGTAGTTGCTGCGCAGGTCGCTGCCGTCCTGGCTCACCACCAGGGCCGGGCGGCGGGTGTAGAAGGTGAGCGACGGCGCGTAGGTCTCGACGAAGATGACCCGGCCGTGGGCTCCTGTCGCCCGCTGGAGGGTGCCGATCAGGGGCCGGGTCGAGCGCAGCGCGCTGACCGCCGAAAAGGCCGGCCCCAGGGCCACCGGCGCCGCGAGGAACGTCGCCGCCAGGGCCAGCGCCTGGAGCTTCGGCCGGCGGCGGAGCGCGAGGGCCAGCGCCCCACCCGCCAGGAACGCGGCGGCCAGCGCCAGGCCCGCCGGCGCCACGGTGGGGCGGAGGGCCGCCTCCACGCGCGGCTGGACGGCGCCGGAGGCCACCACCCCGGCCAGCACCAGGCCGATCGCCAGGTAGGAGAAGCCCGCCACCTTGGCGAGCCAGCGCCGGGCGCCCTCAGACCGCACCCAGAGATCGGCGGAGAGGAGCGCCAGGGGCGCCACCAGAGGCAGGACGTACTGGGCTCGCTTGCTGTTCGACAGGGTGAAGAGGACCAGCGGGGCGCCCACCCAGACGAGGGCGAACGTCCAGGCCCGACTCCAGGTCAGGTCCCAGGCGAGGCTCCAACGCTCGCGCCGGCGCCGGGGCACCAAGGCCAGGGGCGCGAGACTCCAGGGGAAGACCCCGATGAGGAGGATCGGCAGGTAGATCCAGAACGGCGCCGAGCGGTGGAGCTTGCCGGTGGCCACTCGCTCCACCGTCTCGGTGAGCAGGGCGTAGCTCAGGAAGTCGGGCCGGCGCTGGGAGACCGCCACGATCCACGGGGTGATGACGACGGCGAAGGCCGCGAGCGCCGCGAGGGGGAACAGCCGGCGCGCCGAACGCCGCCGCACTGCCACAGGCAGGACCGCCAGCAGAGGCAGGGCCAGGGCCACCGGACCCTTGGTGAGGATGCCGAAGCCGATGGCCGCCCAGCCGGCGACCGCCCACGAGCGCCACCGGACCGGCGCCGCCTCGCCCCGGCCGGCCGGCAGGGCCAGGTAGAGGCACATGGCCGCCGCGGTCACGAAGAAGGTGAGCAGCGCGTCGAAGATCACGATCCGGGAGAACGCCACGGTGAGGGGCGCCGACAGGAACATGAGCGCCGCCAGGCCGCCCCGGCCCGGGCCGAACACCCTTCCCGCGAACCAGGCGACCAGGAGGGCCGTGGCGAAGGTGGCGAGGAGGGACGGCAGCCGGGCCGCCACCTCGGTCGGCCCCAGCACCTCCATGATCGCCGCCTCGGCGGCGAAGAAGAGGATCGGCTTGTCCAGGTAGGGCAGCCCGTCGAGGGTCGGCAGCACGTAGTCGTTGCTCGCCGCCATCTCCCGGCCGACCTCGGCGTTGCGCCCCTCGTCCTGGTCGATGAGGGCGTGGGTCAGGCCGAAGGCCAGGCAGGCCAGCACCAGCACTGCGGCCAGCGCCTCGAGGGCTCCGAAGCGGCGGGGCCGGGCGGCCTCGGCTCCGGCCGGAGCGGGATCGGGGCCCATCGCAGTCGCGGGCCGGGATGCCGTCGGGATCGTGGTCATGAGCCTCCTGGTTCAGGGCCCGGCCGTCTCCCGCGGGGCGGGGCGGCGAACGCCGGCCGGAGCTTCGGAGACTAGCAGGGTGAGCGGCCGAGTATCTCACCGGACCTCGCGGTGTGGCGGTGCTGAGAGGAGCTGAGAGAGGTGCCGGCCACTTCGGGGGAAGGGGGCGGCGTCGCGGCGATCGGGTGGACATTTCGCCGTCTGATCAGCGTCTGACTGCCTCGTACCGGCCTCGTACCGACGACTCGCCGGCGTCCTGGTGCTCTCAGTGGCCTGGAGTTGGGCTACGCAGACACACTTCTGCTGAACCCCGAGCACCCGGTCGGCGGCGGCCACGTCATCAGATTGTTCCTGACAGCCAGCGGGTTCGCTACCCGGGGGCCTGGTGCGGGACGTAGGGCATTCCCGGCGGAAAGCTTCCCGCCGGAAATCGCGGTAGAGGAACGCCGAGCCTCAGGAGTTCGGCGGCCTCTCGGAAGGCTACCGCGAACTCCCGGTAGGCATCGCGCAGCCACTGCCGCGCTTCTCGAGTCGCGGCGTGGAAGCGAGGAGCGGGAGAGCGGCTGAGCTTCTCCGGCCTCTCGTGGGGATGGCGCCGGCGGATGGCCTTGACGCCGAGGACTCCCTGGCCCTCGGCCCTGCGGCGCGCGTCGTTTTCCCGCTCGATCGTCCCGATGAGGTTTGCCACGAGCTCTTGGACTTCCTCATCGGCCAGTCCTTGCCAGCATGGAAGCGGCGAGAGAGTCACGGGCTCCGTCTCGGCGACGTCTTCGAGGTCGAGCCGCTCACCGCGGGCTCGTGCCTCGTAGAGCGCGGTCCGGTCATACCAGACCCCTTCCAGCGGCTGCCCTTCGAGCAGGGCCCGCGCACTGTGGACCCCGGGCCAATCTCTCGGTCGCGCCACGAGGTTCTCTTTCACGGAGTTCTCCAGGACGTACCGGAGCCTGGCGACCTGCGCCTGAGTCTCGCCGGATACCGGGACGTGGTGGTACCGGCGTGCCCAGAATGGACCCGTCCAATCGTGCAGGTCCCCGGCTTCCTTGGCGACGTTGGTCTGGACGAAGTGCATGAAGCGGACGAGCTGGCCCGGCTCCTCCGGCGAGAGGAGAAAGTGGTAGTGGTTGCTCAAGACGACGAGGGCGTGGATCTTCATACACTCCCGCCGCTGGGCACGGCCTACGACGCCCAGGACCCTCCGGTTGAGCTCGGGGCTCGGCCGCAGCAGGGCCCTGCCTTGGATCGTCCGGCACGTGACCTCGACGAGCCCACCGGGTGGCATCCAACGCAATGGTCTTCCCACACTCAAGAAGGACGCGAGCGAGGGCGTCGATCTTGCGGAAAAGGCTGGAGAGGTCGATTCCCGGGGAATGGGTGGCACCTCGGAGCGGCCTGGTACCGATGGGGTTCTGGGGCTCCGAACGGAGCCAGGGGCCTGGGGGGGCAGCTCCGTACCCCTTCGCCTTGATCCTGATGAGTGGCTGGTGCGGGTCCCCTCAAAGGCGATCCCGACACCCGAACCAACGAACGCCCCGAGCGCGTAGACCGGCCTCGACCCGACCCAGCACCCCCACCAAATCTTTCGCCGAGCGCGACTTCCCCCTCCCGCTCGGGATGGGAGATCTCCGGGCCTTGACAAGGGGGCCTCAAATGAGTGGCACCTCGGAGCAGCGGGCCTTGGTTTGGGCCTTGGTCTGAGCTGGGGCGGGCAGGGCGAGGGCGAGCGCTGCGAGCGCGGCGCCTACGACAATCGAGGCTGCCGTGCGGCGGGGTTCGCAGTGATCCATGGACTCCTCCCGGGGCTGTTCATGTCGGGCTGTGCTCCGCAGCCGGCGAGCGAATCCGGGTTCGGCCGAGGGCGGCTCAGCCGCGGGGAGGAGCGCGGCTGCCGCCCGGGTGGGCGAGCGGAGCCGGCCATGTGGGCTCACCGATCGCCAGGGGGGAGCCCGTGGCGGGGGGCGCGCCGAGGGCGACGTCGGCAGGGGCCGCGTCGCCGTGGGAGTGGTGGTGGAGCAGGCAGGCCGGGCAGTGGAGGACCTGACCCGCGCCCGGAGCTTCGAGGTGGTGCGCCCGCGACGGATGAGCCGCGGCCTGGTAGACCAGGGTGCCGTCGGCGAGAGCACCCAGCTCTCCGCTGTGGTGGTGGATCTCGAGGGAGCCCAGGAGGATGGCCAGAGTGACGGCCAGGCCCAGCGTCAGACGCGCGGCGACGCGCGCCCGGACGTGGCGCCCCAGCCCCCCGTGAGCTCGTCTCACCACCGTCGATCACGATACAAGACTCCATCGGGGCTCGACCGGGCCTCGACCGGGCCTCGACCGAGATGGGCCCCGGCTATGGCGTGGTATCATGACGCGGAGGTGACTCACCCTTGAGCGGTTCCTCCTTACGCCCGCCGGGCCTTCGGGCCCTGGCGCTCCCCCTCGCCCTCGCCGGGTTCGTGGGCGCGTCCGCCGGCCGCCCAGCCGCCGCCGACACGGTCTATCTGACCAACGGCGAGGTCTTCGAGGGCGTGATCGCCCAGGTCGGAGCCAAGGCGGTCGAGATCCGCCTTCCCTACGGCGAGATTCGGCTTCCCAGCAGCCGCGTGGCGCGGGTGGAGCGTTCCTCTTCGACCTTCGAGGAGTACCTGAGGCGCAAGGAGGCCCTGGGCGGAGGGGCGAGCGCCCGCCGGTGGCTGGACCTGGCGCTCTGGGCCCGCACCGCGGACTTCACGGACGGTGTTCGCGAGGCCGCCCTGCGGGCCGCCGCCCTCGATCCCCGCCTCGACGGCCTGGCGCCGGTCATGACCTCTCTCGGCTACGTGCTCGACGAGGATACCGGCCGCTGGCTTTCGGAGGACGAGCTCCTGCGCCGCCGCGGCTACGTCCGCGTGGCGGGCCAGTGGGTCTCCCCGGAGGCTCTGGAAGCCCAGTCCCAGGCGGCGGAGGCCGAGCGCCGGCGGCAGCTCGAGGCGAGACGGGCGGACCGCGAGGACACACTGACCCAGGCCATTACCCTCCTCGCCGCCTCCGAGGTGGCGCGGAGCCAGGCGGATCAGGCCGGGCGGACCGGCGGAGGAGGCCTTCCCCTCTACCCCGCGGGTCCCTTCGGGTCGTCCGCGGTCTATCCCGTGGCGGTGTTCCCGGGCATCTTCGGGGCGCCGCAACGCGGGCGTGGAAGGCCGCCGGCAGGTGGCGGGGCCCATTCCGCTGGACCCGGCCCCTCGGCGCCGCCGGCGGGACGGGCGCCCGCGGCCCACCACAGCGGGTATGACAGCCTGGCGGTCCGGCAACCGGGCAGCATCATCCCGCTGGACCAGTTCAGCACCAGCGCGCAGACCCACCGAGGGCATAACCCCTGAACCCGGCGCCTCGCGTGCCGAATGATCCGGCGATCTTCGGGCTCTCCTGGAGACCGCCCAGGAGATCCTGATGTCGTTCATCCTCCGACGCACCCTTCCATCCCTCACGGCTCTGGCCGCCCTGGCCGCTCTGGCCGCAGGAACCCTGGCGTTTCTGCTCCCCGGCCTCGCGAGAGCCCAGAGCGCTCCCATGGTCCAGGTCCCGGACTCCATGACCCGGGCGCAGGTCAGCTCCGAGCCGCCGGCGCGAGTCGCCGAGGGCTACGGCGTGGCGCCCATGGCGAGGCTCGCCGAGGCCCGCACCGGCGCCGCCGACCAGCTCGCGGCGCTCGAGACCTGGAACCGGGCCGGCCGGCTGCCGCTGCGGGTCGGGATCGTCCGGCCGCTGCCGCTGGCCCGCACCGTCGCGTTCACCCCGGAGCTGGCCACGCGGGCGGCGGGCCCCCTCGCCGGAGGCGCCTTCGTGCGGGCGAGCGGGGGCAGCACGGTGTGGGGGGCCGCCGTGACGGTGGCGGATGCCTACCGCCTGCGCCTCCACCTGGCGGACCTCCACCTGCCGGCGGGCGCCCGGCTCTGGGTCTACGGCGACGACGGCGCGGCGGCGGGCCCCTTCGGCTCGTCGCTCGCGTACGACGGTGGCTTGTGGACGCCGAGCGTCGCCGGCTCGACGATCCGGATCGAGGTGGAGCTCGGCTCCGAGGCGCTCCAGGCGAGTGCCGGTTCCCGCTTCACGATCGACCAGGTGGCCCAGCTCTTCCAGCTCGACCCCGCCGGCGCGCCGGTCCTCACCCCGGGGCCGCAGGCGGTGGACTCGAGCTGCCTGGTCGACGTCTCGTGCGTCGGTACCGGCACCTTCCCGGTGGTCGACCAGGCGTCGAAGGCGGTCGCCGAGGTGCAGTTCATCACCGGTATATACATGGCGGAGTGCACCGGCGGGCTGCTCAACGTGGCTGCGGGCGCACCGGCGGGAACGCCCTATCCCTTCCTGACCGCCAACCACTGCATCTCGACCCAGACCGAGGCCTCGACCCTGGAAACCTTCTGGGACTACCGGACGGCGACCTGCAACGGCACGCCGCCGTCGCTCGGCAGCCTGCCCACGACCAACGGGTCCACTCTCCTCGCCACCGGCACCTCGAGCGACTACACGCTCCTCGCGCTCTCCAGCCTGCCGTCGGGCCGCGTCGCCCTCGGCTGGGACGCCTCGAATGCGACTCTGCCCTCCGGCATGGTCCTCCATCGCATCTCGCACCCGGCGCCGGACAGCTACTTCGACCTTCGCTCGCAGCAGTACACCCGCTACCAGGTCAAGACGGGAAGCCAGCGCAAGCTCTGCGGCATCGGCTACTCCCCGGACCAGGACACCGACGACCCGACGCTCTTTCACCACTCCGTCTACACCCAGGGGGGGACCTTCGGCGGCAGCTCGGGCGCGCCTGTGATGAACGGCAGCGGCCAGGTGCTGGGGCAGCTCTTCGGCGCCTGCGGCCTCAACCCCGACGACGGTTGCAGCACGGACAACGACGAGATCGACGGCAACTTCGCCAACTCCTTCAAACTCGCCGGGACCGTCTTCGGCGCCATCCCGCAGCCGCCGGGCACCTGGCTCACCACGCCGGAGCAGCCCGGTTTCCAGTTCCAGGTGCGGATCACCAGCACCTCGTCGGTGATCGGGGCGGCGGAGCCCGGCTGCATCGTCGAGACCTTCTGCGCCAGCGGCGCCCTCGCGGGGCGCCCGGAGGTGTTCGTGAAGGTCATCGGGCCGCGCCCCAACGGCTATCTGTGGGTGCAGATCAGCCGCTTCACGCCGTCGGAGGTGGAGGTCTGGGTGCGCCAGCTCTCGAGCGGCGACATCCAGTACTACGACCTTCCGGCCGTCTCGGCGGCCTCGGACGACGTCTCGGGCCGCCAGGACCGGATGGCCTTCTCGCCGTAGGCCGCGGCGCGGATCGAGGGCGGGAGGGGGACGGAGATCGAGGCGGTGTGGCGAGGGTGCCAGCCGCCTCGGCAGCCGCCTCGGCAGCCCTACCCCGAGGACTGCACGTCGCGGTGGCGGAAGCAGCCCACCGTGTGGTCGTTGACCATGCCCACCGCCTGCATGAAGGCGTAGACGATGGTGGGTCCGACGAAGGAGAAGCCGCGGCCCTTGAGGTCGCGGCTCAGTCGGGCGGAGAGGTCGGTGGCGGCGGGTGCCTCGCCCGAGGTGCGGTGGTGGTTGACGAGGGGCTCGCCGTCGACGAACCCCCAGAGGTAGTCGCCGAACGAGCCGAGCTCCTCGCGCAGTCGGAGGTAGGCCCGGGCGTTACCGATGGCCGAGCGGACCTTCTGGCGGTTGCGAATGATCCCCGGGTCGGCCAGGAGGCGCGCGACGTCGGCGTCGCCGTAGGCGGCGATCCGCACGGGGTTGAACCCCTCGAAGGCCCGCCGGTACCCCTCCCGGCGGCGCAGGATGGTGGCCCACGACAGGCCCGCCTGGGCGCCGTCGAGGAGGAGCTTCTCGAACAGCTCCCGGTCGTCGCGCACCGGGACGCCCCATTCCTCGTCGTGGTAGGCGAGCATGAGCTCGTCGGCCCCGGAGACCCAGTCGCAGCGCATGGGCTCGTCGTTCATGGCGCGGCGATTGTATCCGCCCCCCCGAACGGCGGCGGGTTCATTCCCCTCAAACGACGGCGAGCCCGCCCCCTGCAGGGACGGGCTCGCTCGACGCCGGTTTCGAAGCCTGAGCAGGCCGGGCCCGGCTCCCGGCTCACCACTTGAACTGGGTCCAGACGCCGATCTCGTCGGATTTGCCCTTCTCGCCCGGCAGCGTGCTGCCCACGCCGTTGATCGAGCCGCCCTTGCCCGAGTCCACCTCCTGGTGCTTGTAGGCGAAGGCGACGAGCAGCGCCTTGACCGGCTGGATCTGGACGCCGACGTTGTAGTAGGTGTCCTTGAGGTCCGGGTTCAGATCCTTGCTGGTCTTGGCCTGGTCGTAGCGCCCGAAGACCTCGGCTTTGCCGCCCACCGGCACCGAGAACCAGCCGGAGAAGCCGTCGGCCTTGTCCTTGGCCACGGTGGTCACGTTCTTCCAGTTGTCGGCCGTGAAGTACGTCCCGCCGACGCGGAACGGACCGGTGTAGCCCACCACGACGTCGTACCGCGTGGCGGTGTGCAGGGCGGGCGAGCCCTCGATGTCCTGGCCGAGCTTGCCGCTATAGGCGCCGAAGCCGACGGTGAGGTCCTTGACCGGCTGGAAGGCGATGCGGCCGGTGAAGTCCGGCTGCTTGGTGCGGGTCGGATCGCTGTAGCCGCGGCCGTTGACGATGCCGGCGGCGTAGCTCACCACGCCCGACTTGCCCAGGAAGTGGATGCCCCAGTCGGCGGAGGTGCCGAAGCCGACGCGGTCGGTCAGGACGTTCTCCAGGTAGCGGTAACCGTACAGGCCCTCGACGAAGGGGATCCAGGGCAGGTCGGCCGAGCCGAACCGGAAGGTCGCCGCGTCGGAGAGCTTGGCCTGGATGTAGGCTTTCTTGACGAAGAGGTCGTAGCGCTTGGTGCCCTTGTCGCCGATGTCGGAGGTGAAGTTCGCCGACCAGACGTCGTCGTACTTGTAGCCCACCGTCAGGTAGAAGCGCTTGACGTCGGTGCCCCAACCCGTGTCCGAGCTCTTCAGGCCGGTGCCCTCGTCCTTGTTGGTCTTGTAGGTCGTGTCCACGTAGGTCTTGCCGCTGATCGTGGTCTCGGCGGCCCGGGCCGAGCCCGCGGCGCCCAGCAGCAGTGCGATGCCCAGCACCCCAACGAGGGTGCCGGGGGTCGTCCTCACTCTCCGGTCACTCGATCGACGCATCTGTCGTCTCCCTGTGTGGTCTGGCGGCCGGCGTCTGCCGGAGCCATGGAATTCAAGGTCTTCGCATCCCTCTCTTCGGGAGGAGCAAGGCGATCCTGGCGGCCCCGCGTGGCAGCGCGGTGACGGCGGGATGACTCTCTGGTGAATGTCGGGGGGAACCTGAGCCGCGTCTTCGCGTCTCTGCCGCGCAGACTCCTAGCCGAAGCGGCCGGTCACATAGTCCTCGGTCCGCCGTTCCTTCGGGGTGGTGAACAGGGTCTTCGTGTCGTTGAACTCCACGAAATCACCCAGGTAGAGAAGGCCCGTGTAGTCGGCGATCCGGGCGGCCTGCTGGAGGTTGTGGGTCACGATGACGATCGTGTAGTCCGAGCGCAGCTCGAGGATCAGCTCCTCGATGTAGGCGGTGGAGATCGGGTCGAGGGCGGAGGTCGGCTCGTCGAGGAGCAGGACCTCCGGCTTGACGGCGATCGCCCGCGCGATGCACAGGCGCTGCTGCTGCCCGCCGGAGAGGCTCCGGCCGGTCTGGCGGAGCTTGTTCTTGACCTCGTCCCAGAGCGCCGCCTTCTGGAGCGCCCACTCGATCCGCTCGTCCATCTCCCGGCGGCCGAGCTGCTCGTAGAGGCGCACGCCGAAGGCGATGTTGTCGTAGATCGACATGGGGAAGGGCGTCGGGGCCTGGAAGACCATGCCGACCCGCTTGCGCAGCAGGTTCAGGTCTTGGTGTGGGGAGAGGATGTCCTCGCCGTCGAGGAGCACCGTGCCGGTGGCGCGCTGCTTCGGGTAGAGCTCGTAGATCCGGTTGAAAGTGCGCAGGAGGGTCGACTTGCCGCAGCCCGAGGGCCCGATGAAGGCGGTGACCAGGCCGGCCGGGATCGTCAGGTCGATGCCCCGGAGCGCCTGGTGGCGACCGTAAAAGAAGTCGAGGCTGCGGGCGACGATCTTCGGCTCGAGGGTCTCGACCGCCGGCGCCGGTCCGAAGGTGTCGGGGATCTGCACACCCGGCACGCCGGCCGGCCGCTCCTCGTTCCGGGTCGCGGTGCTGGCGGGGGTGCCTTCCGGAGCGCCTGTCGGCGCCGCGGGATCCGGGAACTCGTCGGAGGAGGCGATCTGGCTCAATGCAGTGCTCCGTCTAGTCTCGAGTGATGGGTTGCTGGCGCGGATTTCGCGTTGCTGGCAAGGCGCTCCGACGCAGGCGTAGTGGTGCTACGTCGAGGAGGAGCAACGCCGGCAGCAGCGTGAAAGACCGCCAGGATGCGTCGCTCGAGAGTGGACGGAGCACTAACGTCCCTTTCGCTGTCGGAAGGCGACCCGGGCGGCGATGTTCAGGCCCAGGACCCCGAGGGTCAGGAGCAGCGAGCCCGCCCACGCGAGCTTCTGCCAGTCGTCGTACGGGCTCATGGCGAACTGGAAGATGACCACCGGCAGGTTCGCCAGCGGGGCGTTCAGATTCAGGCTCCAGAACTGGTTGTTGAGGGCCGTGAACAGGAGCGGCGCGGTCTCGCCGGTGATCCGGGCGATGGCCAGGAGGACGCCGGTCGTGATGCCCGCGCGGGCGGCGCGGTAGGAGACCATCACCGTCACCTTCCAGCGCGGGGCGCCGAGGGCGGCGGCGGCCTCGCGGAGGCTCGCCGGCACCAGCCGGAGCATGTCCTCGGTCATGCGCACCACCACCGGCAGCACGATGATCGCCAGGGCCGCGGCGCCGGCCCAGCCGGAGAAGTGGCCCATGGAGACGACCATGACCTCGTAGATGAACAGGCCGATCAGGATCGACGGCGCGGAGAGCAGGACGTCGTTGACGAAGCGCACGGTGGCCGCCAGCCAGGGCGCCCGCGAATACTCCGCCAGGTAGGTGCCGGCGAGAATGCCCACCGGCGCCCCCACCACCACCGCCACGCCGGTCATCAGCAGACTGCCCACGATGGCGTTGGCCAGGCCGCCGGAATCGCCCGGAGGCGGCGTGCTGGCGGTGAAGACGTGAAGGCCGAGACCGCCCACGCCCAGGCGCAGGAGGGTCCAGAGGATCCAGACCAGCCAGAAGAGGCCGAAGAGCGTCGTCACGGTCGCCAGGCTCAGGGCGACGGCGTTGGTGCCTCGCCGGATCGCGTAGCGGCTCATCTCAGGCCGCCCTTCCCTCGCCCTTCGCCAGGCGGAGCAGCAGCAGCCGCGAGAGGCTGAGGACGACCGAGGTGATCAGGAAGAGGATGAAACCGAGGGCGATGAGCGACGAGGTGTAGGTGTCGCCGATCGCCTCGTTGAACTCGTTGGCGAGGGCCGAGGAGATTGTGTTACCCGGCATGAAGAGGGAGGTGGAGAGTGCCTGGGCGTTGCCGATCACGAAGGTGACCGCCATGGTCTCGCCCAGGGCCCGGCCGAGGCCGAGCATGATGCCGCCGGCCACTCCCGCCTTCGAGTACGGAAGCACCACGTTCCACACCACCTCCCAGGTGGTGGCGCCGAGGGCGTAGGCGCTCTCCTGGAGCACGTAGGGCACTGTCTCGAAGATGTCGCGCATCACCGACGAGATGAACGGGATCACCATGATCGCCAGGATCAGGCCGGCGGTGAACATGCCGATGCCCATGGGCGGCCCTACGAACAGGTTGCCCACCAGGGGCCAGGTTCCCAGGTGGTCGGTGACCCAGGGCTGGACGTTCTCGGAGAGCAGCGGGGCGAGCACGAAGAGCCCCCACATGCCGTAGATGATGCTGGGGATGGCGGCCAGGAGCTCGATGGCCGTCGCCAGGGGCCGCTTGAGCCAGGCGGGGCAGAGCTGAGTGATGAACAACGCGATCCCGAAGCTCGCCGGGATGCCGATCAGCATGGCGATCGCCGAGGTCACCAGCGTGCCGTAGATCGGGACCAGCGCCCCGAACTCTTCGGTGACCGGATTCCAGGCGTCGGAGGTGAGGAAGCCCCAGCCGAACTTCCTGAATGCGGGCCAGGCGCCGTGGAAGAGGGCGACCAGGATGCTGAAAAGGACCGCCAGGACGACGAGGGCCAGCGCCAGGGTCGTGCCCTCGAACAGGCGGTCGGAAAGGCTCTGCCGGCGGGCCGTGGCGTTCACGGTCCCGCCGGCGGAGACGTTGGTGGTCGATTCAGACATCGCTCGAGAGGCGGCCGCGCTGCCTCAATGCGTCATCGACGACGAGGCCTTCCAGAGGGCTTTGCCGTCCGTGCCCTTGATCTTCTCAGACCAGGCCTTCCGCACGAGCTCGACCACGCTGTCCGGCATCGGGACGTAGTCGAGCGCGCTCGCCATGCTATCGCCATGGTCGTAGGCCCAGTTGAAGAATTCCAGCACCTTCTCGCCGGTCGCCGGCTTGTCCTGGTTCTTGTAGAACAGGATGAAGGTGGCGCCGGTGATGGGCCAGCTCTTGGCGCCCGGCTGGTTGGTGAGCAGGAGGTAGAAGCCCGGCGCGTGGGCCCAGTCGGCGCCCGCGGCCGCGGCCTGGAAGCTCTCGGAGCTGGGGGAGACGTAGTGTCCGTCCCGGTTCTCGAGGAGCACGTAGGCCAGGTGGTTCTGGAGCGCGTAGGCGTACTCCACGTAGCCGATGGCGCCGTCGATCCGGCTGGCGTACGAGGCGACGCCCTCGTTGCCCTTGCCGCCGACGCCGGCGGGCCAGGAGACCGAGGCGTCCGCACCGACCTTGCTCTTCCAGGTGGGGCTGACCTGGGAGAGGTAGTGGGTGAAGATGAAGGTGGTGCCGGAGCCGTCGGAGCGGTGGACCACGGTGATCGCCCGCGACGGGAGGTTGACGCCCGGGTTGAGCTTGGCGATGGCCGGGTCGTTCCACTTCTTGACCTTGCCCAGGTAGATGTCGGCCAGGGTCGCGCCGTCGAGCTTCAGCTTGCCGGCGCCCACGCCCTTGATGTTGACCACCGGGACGACGCCGCCCATGACCGTGGGCCACTGCATGAGGCCGTGGGCGTCGAGCTCCTCGGGCTTGAGGGGCTTGTCCGAAGCGCCGAAGTCGACGGTCTTGTTCTCGATCTGCTTGATGCCGCCACCGGAACCGATGGACTGGTAGTTGAGGCCGATCCCGGTCTGGGCCTTGTAGGCGGCGGCCCACTTGGCGTAGATCGGGTAGGGGAAGGTGGCTCCGGCGCCGGAGAGGTTGGCGGCGTGGGCCGGCGCGGCGGCGGCCGCGAGACCGGCCAGGGCGAGGATCGCCAGGCCGAGGGCGAGACGGCTACGAGACTTTGACATCGGGTCTTCCTCCTCTTGGGGATGCGGGGGTCTCCAGGGGCCCCCGCGTGGGCTCTCGTTTCCTGGGGAAAGAGTGTCGCGGTCGTGTGACAGCGGTGAGGAGACGGCGCCACCTTCCTGTGACTCTGAGGCGGGCGGGGGCTTGGGCTCTCCCCGGGGGAACGGCGCGGCTTTCTCGAACGTCGGGACGGAGGAGCCGCGCCTCGGCTCGGACCGCGCCGGCTCGGGCCGGACTCCGCGGAGCCTCGTTGAGCGCGGTCCTCTACGTCCCCCGGGAGAGCCCACGCCCCCGCCCTCGCATCGAGGCTGCTCGGCAGGTGTCTCCGTTCTTGGGAAGAGTGGGGGGAAGGATGGGGTCGGACTCCCTGAGGCTCTTCCTTCGTCGGCCGTCGTCTCCTCTCCGCTTGAAGGAGGGAGGGGAAGAAGCGGGGTCGATTGTTGAGGTGGCTGCCCTGTTCGATGCGCCTCGTCCTTCCTGCTCCACGCCTCCCGTAGCCTTGTCGTTCCGAGCGCGGTCGAGGAACCTCGGCGGGAACCTCTCGGCTCACTCCCCAGATCAGGGCCGGAACATCTCTCCTTCGTGCAAGCAGTCGGCCAGGCGGGCATAGACGTCGTGGAGGCGGTCGTGGGTGGGGGCGGGGCCGGTGGCCTGGAGGATGCGACGGGCCAGGGGGCCCCGGTCGAGGATCACTCCGAGCTCGGCGCCGAAGGCGGCGGTGTCGAGGGCGCCGGCGGCTCCGGCCCCGGCCACCAAGTGGCGCCAGAGGTCGCCCGCCGCAACCGGCGGCGGGGCGGAGACACCGAAGGCCGCGAGGTAGGCCGGGTCGTCGATCGCCGCGCGCTCGGCCTCGGCGATCGTTCGGGAGAGAAGCGCCGCGAGGGGGTCGACCGGCCAGGCCGCCTGCTCGGCCCGCCTCGACCACCGCTCGTCGACCAGGAGCCGGACGGCGCCGGCCACCGCGGCGAGGACGGCCAGGTCGGCCCGCGGAGCTTCCTGGGTGTCGATGAGGCGGATCTCGATGGAGCCTCGCTCGAAGCGGGCGATCGCTCCGCGGGCGTTGGAGAACTCGTGGCACAGGATCCCCTCGGGGTCGAAGGGGGCCAGGTCGCGGTAGATGGGGGCCAGGATCCGGGCCTCGTAGTCGCTTCGGGTGTAGACCGGCTCGGGGATCACCCGGCCGGTGATCGAGGCGAAGCGGCGAGAGTTCGTCCGGTAGGCCTCGAGGCGGCTGTCGGCCAGGCCGGTCGGGCGCCCCTCGACTATCGGCGAGCTCGCCGCCAGGGCCGGAATGAGCGGCAGCACCAGGCGGATCGCCGCGTGCAGGCGGCCGAGCTCGTCGTCGCCGGAGAAGGGCAGGTTCAGGTGGGTGCTCTGGAGGTTCGACCAGCCGTGGCCCCGGCAGCCGAAGATCCGGTCGTAGGCGCGGTAGATCTCCTTCGCCTCGTGGGACCAGAGGCGGGTCTCGGCCGCCGGGTCGAACCAGGGGTGCATGGCGGTGGGCAGCAGGCGGCCGCCGAGCCCGTCGAGGGCCTGCTCGATCTCGGCGACCCCCGCCTGGAAGGCGTCGGCGAGCCCCGCCAGGGCCGGTGCCGGCCCCGGGGTCTTGAGCTCGATCACGTGGAGGACGAGCTCGTTGGAGGCCGCCACCGTCCCCAGGTCGACGTCGCACGGCCAGGGCTCCGCCGCCCCGTCCCGGGCCCCGTCCCCACTCCGGGCCTGGGTCCGGGTCCGGGTCCGGGTCCGGGCCAGGGCGGCCAGCAGCCGGTCCGCCACCGGCAGGGCGGAGAGGGTCCGGGCGTCGACCAGGGCGTACTCGATCTCGACCCCGTAGCCGGCGAAGAGTCCCAGGCTCTGCATCACGCTCCGTTCGGCGGGTTGCGGCCCGCGGTCATCCGTTCCAGGCGCCGGAGGAAGACCTCCATCACCCGGGCGTAGAGCCCGTCGCCCAGGACGCCGTCCTCGATGCCGGACTCGAGGGTGGGGTTGTCGTTGATCTCCATGACGCAGACCTTGCCGCCCCGCTCCTTGAGGTCGACGCCGTACAGGCTGTCGCCCATGAGGTTCGCGGCGCGAAGGGCGGTGGCGACCACCTGCCGCGGCGCCTGGTCGACGGGCACGGGGTCGACCGGCCCGTAGTGCACCCGGCCCCGCCGGTCGCGCCGGACGATCTGCCAGTGGCCCTGGGCCATGTGGTAGCGGCAGACGTAGAGGACCTGGCGGTCGAGCACCCCGACCCGCCAGTCGAACTCGGTGGGCACGAACTCCTGGGCGACGAGCAGGTCCGAGGTGGCGAGGAGGCGCCGGGCGGTGGCGGCGAAGGAGGCCTCGTCGTCGATCCGGAAGACGCCCTGGGAGAACGAGCTGTCGGGCATCTTGAGGATGCACGGGTAGCCGAGCTCTGCGCCGGCGCGCCGGGCGTTGCCCGTGTGCACGATGACCGTCCGGGGCATGGGGATCCGCGCCCGGGCCAGGCGCTCGGCGAGGAACACCTTGTTCGAGCAGCGCACGATCGAGTCGGGGTCGTCGATCACCACCAAGCCCTCGGCGGCCGCCCGGCGGGCGAAGCGATAGGTGTGGTGGTCGACGCGGGTGGTCTCGCGCAGGAAGAGGGCGTCGTACTCGCCGATCTTGCCGTAGTCGTCCGGCCCGATGACGTCGGCCGCGATCCCGAGGTCGCCCGCCGCCCGGACCAGCTTCTGGATCGCCCGCTCGTCCGACGGCGGGTAGGCCTCGGCCGGGTTCACCAGGATCGCCAGGTCATAGCGGCTGGGCGGGCGGCGGGCGGCGGTGCGCTGCCGGCCGGCGAAGTAGTCGGCGGCGGCGCCCAGCACGAACTCGTGATGCTCCGGCGGGATGTCCTTGGCCGAGATCAGGCGCAGGCTCTTGATCTCCCAGCGGCCGGTGCGGATCGAGCGGGCGAAGCCGGCGCGCAGCAGGGGAGCCGGAAACAGGTTGAAGAGCTGGAGCGCGAGGCGCCGGTAGCGCTTCGCGACGTTGCGGCCGAAGTAGATCGAGAGGGTGAACTCGTCGGAGGTGAGGGGGGCGAGGCTCTTGCCGATCAGCTCTTCGAGATCGCCCGAGAGGGTTCGGACCACCGACGGCGTCTTGAGGTCCTGGAGGGTGGTGACGCTGGGCAGCGGGCGGTGGTCCCGGGCGGTAGCCAGGAGCGAGACGTAGTAACCGAGGCTCTGGTAGCGATAGGAGCGGCAGAGGTTGAAGAGCTTCGCTCCCCGCAGGCCGCTGTAGGCCGGGTCCGTCAGGTAGGTGCGGGCCGGCACCAGCTCGACCCCGGGCACCTCCAGGGGCCAGTCCTCCGGCTTGTCGACGACGAAGAGGATGGGCACGATCAGCCCCCGCGGATCGGGCGAGGGTGGGCGGAACCGGCGGGAGGAGGGTTCGGAGGCTCGTCCACGAGGTCTGCACTGGATCCGGCTGCCCGGCCGCGGTCGGCGGACCCGGTGTCTACGGGGGGAACGTTAGCCGAAGGCCGAACGCTGCGCAATCCCCCCGCAGGTGGCGGAGCGGGGGCGACCGGAGGTAAGGTCCCGCCGTGAGCGTCGCTCTTCTCGCCGCCCTCTGGGCCGCCGCGGCGGTAGCTTCTCCGGCGCCCCTCCCGGCTCCCGGCCCTCCGCCAGCGCGGGCTCCGGTGGCGGGGGCGGCCTCCGCCCCCTGCGGCCCCGAAGAATGCGCTGCCCGCCAGGAGATCGCCCGGCGGATCGGGGAGGCCCGCACCGCCTCCGGGCTCGAGGTGCTGACGGTCGACTCCCGCCTGTGCGCCGTCGCCGAGCGGCGGGCGGAGGAGGTCGCCGCTGCCGGCAACGTCCACTCCGACAGCCGGACCATCTCCACCCTCTCCCAGCGCCTGTTCGCCAAGGGGTACCAGGCCCACCGCTGGACCGAGCGGGCGATCCTGGGCTACGACCGGCCCGAGGCCCTCTTCTCCACCTGGGCACGCTCCGGCGGGGACTCGTACCGGGACACGGTCCTGGGCTCGTTCGAGGACGTCGGGGTGGGGGTCGCCCACGGGGACGAGGGCACGGCGGTGGTGATCCTGTTCGCGGTGCCCAAGATCTCGGAGGAGCGTCGCCTCACGGCGCCTCTGGCCGACCTCGCCCGGGTGCGCAAGATCGCCCTGGAGCAGGTGGAGCGGGCGCGGCGCAAGGCCGGGCGGCCGCCGGTCTCCGAGGATCCGGCCCTCGACTCTGTGGCCCAGCGCCAGGCCGAGGACATGCTCCACCGCGGCTACTACGCCCACGAGAGCCCGGAGGGCACTACGCCGGGAGACCGGGTCGAGCACTCGGCCTACGGCGCGTACCGCTTCGTGGCGGAGAACATCGCCAAGGGGATCTTCGAGCCGGACGAGGTGGTGGATCGGTGGCTCGCGAGCCCGCACCACCGCGCCAACATCCTCCATCCCCTGGCTCGGGACACGGGGCTGGGCGTCGCCTTCGGCGACACGCCGGACGGGTTCGTGGTGGTGTGGGTGCAGCTCTTCGCGCGCCGGGGGTTGTAGCCGGATCACCCCCGCGGGGTTCTGGATCACCCCCCTCACCCTCGGTCCCTCTCCCTCCCTCGCGGGGGGCGAGGGACGCCCCCTCCCTGCCGGATCACCCTCGTGGCCGGTTGATCGGCCTTGCCGCCTCGGAGGGCTGCTGGTGGTGGGCTATGGGTCCGGGCGCCAGCGCCCTCCGCTCTCGAGCAGCCAGGCCTGGGAGTCGAAGCGCGGCTCGCCGGCGGCGGGGCGGATGCGCTCGTAGGAGCCGTCGGGCAGGAGGCGCCAGGACCCCACGTTGTCCGCCAGGTGGCGGAACAGGATCTCGTCGCGGAGAGCCGCGAGGAGCCGTGGGTCCTCGACCGGGAACAGAACCTCCACTCGCCCGTCGAGGTTGCGCGGCATGAGGTCGGCGCTGCCCAGGAGGATCTCCTCGTCCCCGCCATTGCGGAAGTAGTAGATCCGGGAGTGCTCGAGGAAGCGGCCCACCACCGAGGTGACCGTCACGGTCTCGCTGACCCGGGGCAGGCCGGGGCGCAGGCAGCAGATGCCCCGCACCTGGAGGTCGATCTTCACGCCCGCTTGGGACGCCTTGTAGAGGGCCTTGATGATCGCCTTGTCGGCGAGGCCGTTCATCTTCAGGGCGAGGCGCCCGCCGCCCGCCTTGGCGTGCACCGCGATCTCCCGCTCGATGCGCGCCAGGAGCTGGTCCCGCATCCGGCCCGGGGCGACGAGGAGCTTACGGTAGGTGTCCTTCTGGGAGTAGCCGGTCAGGGCGTTGAACAGGTCGGAGACGTCCGCCGCCAGGTCGGGGTCGCAGGTCAGGTAGCCGAGGTCGGCGTAGCCCCTGGCGGTCTGGGGGTTGTAGTTGCCGGTGGCGAGATGGACGTAGCGGCGGATTCCGTCGCGCTCCCGGCGCACCACCAGACAGGCCTTGGCGTGGGTCTTGAGGCCCAGCACCCCGTAGACCACGTGGACCCCGGCCCGCTCCAGCGCCTGGGCCCAGACGATGTTGTTCTCCTCGTCGAAGCGCGCCTTGAGCTCCACCAGCACCGAGACCTGCTTGCCGTTCTCCCGCGCCTCCATGAGGAGCTCGACGACCGGCGAGTTGGGCCCCACGCGGTAGAGGGTCTGCTTGATCGCCAGGACGCCCGGATCGCGCGCCGCGGCTCTCAGCAGCCCGACCACCGGGGCGAAGCTGTCGTACGGGTGATAGAGGAGCACGTCTCCTCGCCGTACGGTGGCGAAGAGGTCCTGCTCGGGCCCCAGCCCGGCCGGCGTCACCGGCACGAAGGGCCGGTACTTGAGCTCCGGGCGGTCGAGGGAGGCGAGCTGTGCGAGGTCGCTCGTGCCGAGCGGGCCGGGACAGGAGTACACCTGGTAGGGCGCGAGTTGGAGGTTCTGGACCAGGATCGCGCGGATTCTGTCCGGAGTCTCCTGCTCGATCTCGAGGCGCACGGCCGAGCCGAAGTAGCGCTGCTCGACGACCTCGCTCATGGCGATCAGTAGGTCGGCGGCCTCGTCCTCCTCGATCTCGACGTCGGCGTCGCGCGTCACCCGGAAGGGGTAGGCGGCGACGATGTCGAGGCCGGGAAAGAGCCCTTCCAGGTTTGCCGCCACCACCTCCTCCAGCCACACGAAGTTCGGCGACGCGCTCTCCACCAGGCCGAGCCGCTCGTACCTGCCCGCCTTCTCCTCGGTCGGGATGCGCAGCAGGCGGGGGAAGGTCTGCGGCACCTTGAGGCGGGCGAAGCGCTCGACGCCGTCGCGGTTGCGCACCACCACCGCCAGGTTGACGCTCAGGTTCGAGATGTGGGGGAAGGGGTGGCCCGGGTCGAAGGCGAGCGGTGTCAGGGCCGGGAAGACCTCGCGCTCGAAGTGCTGGCGCACGAGCTTGCGCTGCTTGCCCTTGAGCTGGTCGTAGCGCAGCACGTTCATGCCCGCTTCCGTGAGCGCCGGCAGGAGGTCCCGGCTCCAGCAGGCGTCGGCCTCGTCGAGGAGGGGCAGCAGCCGCTCGCGGACCGCCGCGAGCTGCTCGGCCGCCGACATGCCGTCGGGGGGCAGGTGGACCACGCCGCTCTCGAGCTGCCGGCGGAGGCCCGAGACCCGGATCATGAAGAACTCGTCCAGGTTGCTCGCGAAGATGGACAGGAACCGGACCCGCTCGAGGAGCGGCAGGCCGCGGTCCAGGGCCTCGGCCAGGACCCGGGCTTCGAACTCGAGCCAGGAGAGCTCTCGGTTTCGGTAGTATGTCGGGTGATTGAGATTCGGTCGCGGAGTGCGCCGCTTCTCTTTTTTCGCGCTATGGGCTCGGGATGGCATCGACGTAAACCTCCGGGGGAGAGCTCGATCCTCGCCGGTCGGCGGTGGTGCCGCCCCTCCTATGGCGTGACCGTTCCGTGACAGTCGTTTCGGCGGGGAGGGGGCTGTCTCCCCGCTGCCACGGTGCCGCCACGGTGCCGTCATGGTGCCGTCGCGGGCGCCCGTACAGAGTATAGAGAGTGGAGCTCCTGATGATTCGCCACGCGATCGCCGAGCGCCGCCGTGGGCCCGACGGCGCCGGGGATGCCCTGCGGCCGCTGTCCGCCCGGGGGCGCGCGAAGATGCGCCGCGCGGCCCGGGGCCTGGGCCGCCGCCTCTGGCTCGCGACCCCCGGCCAGCTCCGGCGCCTGTCGGGGCCCCTAACTGGAAACGGCGCGGGGGGAGAGGGGTGATCCCGATGGAAGACCTCCTGGATCGCCCCGCGGAGGAGGCCGTCCGGCGGATCGCCCTCGGCCACCTGGAGGCCGCCACGGTGGCGAAGCCGAGGGTCTTCGACCCCGAGGACGACGAGGGTCTCCACGACTTCCGGGTGGCGGTGCGCCGCCTGCGAAGCGTGCTGCGGGCCTACTCGGACGTCCTCGGGGGTGCCGTGGGCAAGAAGCTGCGCCGGCGTCTTCGGCAGGTGGCGCGGGCGACCGGCGGCGGCCGGGACGCCGAGGTGGCCCGGGCCTGGCTGGTGGGGGAGCGCCCGCGTCTCTCCCGGCGGCACCGGGCCGGGCTGGACTGGGCCGTCGGGCGACTGGACCGGCGGCTGGGCGAGTCGGCGGCGCCGATCGGGGAGGGGGTCGGGGGGTTCGAGGCGGTGGCCGACCGGCTCCACGGCTGCCTGGTGGTCTACACGGCGGAGGTGCGCCTCGAGCCCCGGCGCGAGGACACCTTCGCGGCGGCCCTCGCGGCGCGCCTGGAGCGCTACGGCCCGGCCCTCGCCCGGAGGCTCGCCGCCGTCGCCGGCCCCGAAGATCAGGCGGCGGCCCACCGCGCCCGCCTCGCCGCCAAGCGGCTCCGCTACCTGGTGGAGGCCGCCGCCCCGGCCGAGGCCGCCGCCCGCGCCCTCGTGACCCGCCTCAAGGACCTGCAGGACCTTCTGGGCGACCTCCACGACGCCCACGTCCTGGAGGCGGATCTGGCCGCCTGGGTGGAACAGGCGGCGGCGGAGCAGGCCCGGGGGCTCCTGGCGGTGGCCCTCGCCGCGCCGGAGGACGGGGTCCCGCCGCCTCCCCGGCGCCCCTGGGAGGTGGTCCGCAACCTCATCGCCGTCGCTCGGGTCAACCGGGAGCGGCGCGACGGGCTCTTCGCCGCCCTGGAGTCGGGCTGGCTCTCCGCCGAGGGCCGGGAGGCCTTCGAGGCCCGGGTGGGGGAGCTGCTCTCGGCGCTGGGCGGGGGTGGGGGCGAGCCCTCCGCCGAGGAGGAGACCGCCGCGTCGCCGCAGGCCGACGAGGTGCCGCCGGACGGGGCGGCGGGCCCGGTGGGCGGGGACTGAGGCGTCATGGCGCGGACCCGCAAGCCCCCCGCTCCCGAAGCGCCCGGCACCTCGGCGGAAGCGGCGGAAGCGCCTGGCACCTCGCGGGGCGAGGCGGTGGCGCCCGAAACGGGTGGCACCTCGGCGGCCGGCACCTCGGCGGCCGAGACCGACTGCCGGCGCCTGCCCTCGCCCGTCGGGGTCCTGACCCTGCCCGTCGTCCCCCTGGTGCCGCTCGGTGAGGGGGTGGAGGCGCCCCGGCCCGGCCGCCTGGCCGCCATCGACATCGGCTCGAACTCGCTCCACATGATCATCGTCGAGGCCGACCCGGCGGGCGGGTACCGGGTTCTGGACCGTGAACGAGAGATGGTCGGCCTCGGGCGGACGCTGCAGATGGACGAGGAGCGCGCCCGACTGCCCGCCGAGGCGGTGGAGGCCGCCCTCGAGACGCTCCGGAGGTTCCTCGTCCTCGCCTCCCTCCGCGGCGCCGCCGAGGCGGTCGCCGTCGCCACTAGCGCGGTGCGCGAGGCCGTCGACCGCGAGGAGTTCGTGGCCCGGGTCGAGGCCCAGACCGGCCTCAGGGTGCGCGTGCTCTCGGGCGCCGAGGAGGGCTACCTCGTGTACCTGGCGGTGCGCGAGGCGGTGGACCTCGCGGAGCCACGGGGAGTGATCGCCGACCTGGGGGGAGGGAGCACCGAGTGGATCCGGGTCGAGGGCGGCGAGATGGTGGGGGTCGAGAGCCTGGCCCTGGGGTCGCTGCGCCTGGGCCGGCTCCTGCCCAAGGCGCCCCCGACCGACGCCGAGCTCGCGCGCCTGACCAAGCGCATCGCCCGGGGCCTCGAGGACCTTCCCTCCGACGGCCCCGCCGACCGGATGATCGCGACCTCGGGCACCGCCGTGGCCGTCGCCGGTCTGTCCGAGCTGTGGGCCGGCCGACCGTGGCGCGCCGCGCCCGGGGCCCTGCGCAACCTCGAGACCGGCGACCTGGACACGGTCGTGGCCCGTCTCTCGCGCCTCTCGCGCAAGGAGATCGCCGGCCTGCCGCCGGTGGACGCGGCGCGTGCGTCCTCGATCCTCGCCGGGGCGGTGCTCCTGCGCCGGCTCCTCGCCGCCGCCGGCAGCGAACGCCTCGCGGTCTGCGACCGGAGCCTGCGCGACGGCCTGGTCCTCGCTACCCTCGGGCGCACGGCGGAGCCGGCCGGGAGCTCGCGCCGCCGCCAGGTCGAGCGCCTGGCACGGCGCGTGGAGAGTGTCTACGCCCACAGCGTCCAGTGCGCCCGCCTGGCGGTCCGCCTGTTCGACGTCACCATGTCGATCCACGGCTTCGGGCCCCGCGAGCGGGAATGGCTCGAGTACGCAGCCATGCTTCACGACATCGGCTACTCGGTCCACCATCGGCGCCACCAGGAGCACAGCCGCTACCTGATCGCCAACTCCGGTCTGGAGGGCTTCGATCCCGGCGAGCTCCGCCTGATCGCCCTGACCGCCGGCTACCACCGCGGCCGGCGTCCGCGCTCCGGCGACCCGGCGCTCGCCGGGCTGGCGCCGTGGGAGCGCAAGGTGGTCAAGGGCCTGGTCGCCCTCCTGCGCCTCGCCGACGCCCTGGACCGCACCCACGCCTCCCGGGTCGAGACCCTCTTCTGCGCCATCCGCAAGCGCAAGGTGCGCCTCGACGTCATCTCCGCCTTCGACGTCTCCCTGGAGCTCGAGGCCGCCCGCAAGCAGAAGCGCCTGTTCGAGACGCGTTGGGGCGTCAAGGTCCGCCTCCAGCAGGGCCTCTCGCCGGCGCGCTGACGGACTCCTATCGCGGGTAGAGGACCACCCGGCGGTACGGCTCGGTGCCCTTGGACTCCGAGGCCAGGCCGGCGCTCTCGACCAGCTCGTGCTGGAGGCGGCGGATCTGCCGGTCCTGGGGCGAGAGCTCCACCGGATGGCCGCGCTCGAGGACCTGGTCGATCGCCTTCTCGGTCTGCTCGAGGGCCACCTCGTAGCCCTCGGCGAACTCCTCGATGCCGAAGCGGTCGCGGAGGAACTTCTCCATCTGCTTGATGGTGTTCGAGCGCACCACCTCGAGGGGCAGACCCCGGGCCTCGGCGTCGCGCAAGCGCTTGGGCTGGCGTCGCTCCTGGCTCTTCAGGGTGAGCACGATGTCGGCCTGGCGGTAGTCGTCGACCAGGTAGGCCGGCACGCCGAGGCCGTGAATGGCCCGCTCGAGCTTGCCCCGCGAGATGGCATAAGGGAAGACGCGGAGGATCTTGCGCTCCGGGCGCAGGCCGGGGCCCCCCGCCGGCTGCGGCGCGGCCGGTCTCGGCGGCGCGGTCGCCGGCTCCGGGGTCTCCCGGATCTCCACCCCGCCCTCCACCGTGCGCAGGCGCCGCTCGGGGCGCAGGGGCTCGCCGCGCAGGAACCGGTCGACCGTCTCGGCCACCCGGTGGTGCACCGCCAGGCGGTCGCGCTCCTGGATCTCCACCACCACGTCGAAGGTGGGCGGCTGCTTGCGCTCGAGCACCGTCTTCTGGGTGTGGCGGCGGCGCGCCTCTTCGTCGGAGAGGGTGACGGCGTGGATGCCGCCCACCAGGTCGGCCAGCGTCGGGTTCTGGAGCAGGTTGTCGAGGCTGTTGCCGTGGGCGGTGGCGATGAGCTGAACGCCGCGCTCGGCGATGGTGCGGGCGGCCAGGGCCTCGGCGCCGGTGCCGATCTCGTCGATCACGATGACCTCGGGCATGTGGTTCTCCACCGCCTCGATCATGACCGCGTGCTGCTGGTCGGGCGAAGGCACCTGCATGCGCCGGGCTCGGCCGATGCCCGGGTGGGGAATGTCGCCGTCGCCGGCGATCTCGTTCGAGGTGTCGACCACCACCACCCGCTTGTCCAGGTCGTCGGCGAGCACCCGGGCGGCCTCGCGAAGGAGGGTCGTCTTGCCCACCCCCGGCCGTCCCAGGAGCAGGATCGACTCGCCCGCCTCGACGACGTCGCGCAGGATGTCGACGGTGCCGATGACGGCCCGGCCCACGCGGCAGGTCAGGCCGATCACCGCGCCCTCGCGGTTGCGCAACGCCGAGATGCGGTGGAGCGTGCGCTCGATGCCGGCCCGGTTGTCCTTGCCGAACCGGCCGATCCGGTCGACCACCGTCCGAAGGTCGTCGCGGGAGACCGGCTCGTCACCGATCGCCAGCACCCGGCCCGGAAATCGCGCCTCCGGGATGCGGCCCAGGTCCAGGACCACCTCCACGAGGTCCTCGCGCTCCGGCGACCGCTCGATCGCCTCCCGGATTTTCGCGGGCATGATGTCGAGGAGGAGCTCCAGGTCGTCGGTGACGCTCTTCTGCAAGGTGCTCACATCGACCTCCTCGCGAACCTCCGGCAGCCCCCGGACGATTCTCCCACGGGCGGAGCCGGTCGGCGCGGCGACTTCCGACGTTGCGAGCGGGTCGAAGGCCGGCTCAGGGGCGGAGCTTCAGCGCGCCGGCCGCCGCCAGCAGCCCGCCGAACAGCAGGAGCATCCAGCCTCCGAGGGTGGGAATCTCGAGGACCCCCGCGTACGTGAAGCCGCCGGCGAGCGTGGCGGTGCCACCCGGGCCGGTGACGGCGACGTCGACGGTGCCGCGGGCGTGGGGAGGCGTCACGGCCGTAATCGTCGTGTCGCTCGTGACGGTGAACGAGGCCGCGGGCACCCCGCCGAAGGTGACGTCGCTCGCGAGCGCCAGGTCGGTGCCGGTGATCGTGACGATGGTCCCGCCCTCGACGGGGCCGATGTCGGGCGAGACAGAGGCGATCGTCGGCGAGGGGACGAAGGTGTAGGCGTTGCTCGCCGTGCCGCCCCCTCCGGGGGTGGTGACCGTGACGTCGACGGTGGCGGCCGGATGGGCCGGGGTCGTGGCGGTGATGGACGTGTCGCCATCCACCGTGAAGGAGGGGGCCGAGATCCCGCCGAAGGCGACGTCGGTGACGTTGGTGAACCCGCTTCCGGTGAGGGTGACGGTCTGGCCGCCGGCGACGGGGCCGATGTCCGGTGACACGTCGGTGATCGGTGACGGTCCGAGGACGGTGGCGGTCACGGCGTAGTCGCCGGCGCCGATCAGGCCGGCGTAGTCGATGCGGAAGTCGTGACCGCCGACCGTCAGGGTTCCACCGTCGCCGATGTTGTCGAAGACGTTCCCGTCCCAGTTGCTGTCGTCGTAGTCGATGAGCGTGAACACGTCGCCGGGCCGGAAGGTCTCGGCCGAATCGAAGGAGAGGCTCAGGGTCTTGCTGCCGCTGCGGATCAAGAGCTGGTACGGGGTGATGCGGCCCGAGATCGGGTGGCCCATCGAGTCGTGGCCCAGCTCGAAGTTCACGAGGGCCTCTGACGAGGCGGTGTTGGCGATGATCAATCCATTGACGGGCACCGTGATGGTCGACCCTTTGGCGATCGAGACGTTCGCTTTGCCCTTGAGCCCGGCGATCATTCCATTCCCAACGTCGAGGGTCCCGTCGATGAGATCGAGCGTTCCCGCCGCCGTTCCGGAGTTGATGCCCATCTGCAGCATTCCATGGACGTCCATCGTGCTCCCGCCGTCGATCGTCACGGAGCCGTGGGAATCCGTGCCGACGCCGATGGCGAACAGGTTGCTGGTGGTCACGGAGCTGCCGCCTTCCAAGGAGAGAGCACCGGTCGCGCCGACCCCGTCACCGACCCTGAGGTAGTGCTGGCACGTCACCGAGCTTCCGTTCCGCAGGCTGAGCGTGCCGGTGCTGGTGCCCCCGGATCCGACGATGATGTCGTTCCCGCTGACAAAGCTTCCGCCTTGGTCGAGGGCGACCGTGGCGTTGGAGCCGCTTGCGCCACCGAGCCGGACGAGGCCGCCGCCGCTCTCCAGGCTGGCTCCGTTGGAGACGGAGATTCGAGCGACCGAGCTCGTCGTACCGGCGACGCCGACCGGGCCGGACCCGCTGAGGCGCAAGATGGCGTGGTCGTCGACGGTGAGCGTCATCAGGCTCGAGCCGTTGTTGAGCGAGAGCCCGTGGCCGACGGTCACCAGCGTGTCCTGGCCGGTGAAGAGCAGGGTGTTGCCGGTGTCGTTCCAGTTGTTGAGGATAAGATCGTGCGCGACATTGAGGAGGCCTCCGGCCTCGACGGTGACATGGGCCTCGCCGTTGATCCCGGCGGTGAAGTCGTAGGTCTCCGCCTCGGAGCCGGCGCCGGTGACCAGGACCTGACCCGAGCCGTTGACACCACTGAGCAGGACCCCGACGAAGAGGACCTTGCCCGAATCGGTGCCGGTGGAAAACGTGCTGCCGCCGTCGATCTCGAGGGTGCCGGGGGCGCCGTAGCCGACGCGGAGGTTGCTGCCCTGCACCGGCGGGTCGGGGTCGACCGCGCCCGTGGTGACGATGGCGGCCGAGGCGGGCAGGCCCGCCGTCAGGATCGTGGCTGCGAACAGGTTGACGAGACGAAGACGTTTCACGGGAAGCATTCCTCCGAAGATTCCTACCTGACAGCTCGAAGTCGTGTTCCAACGGCCCGCGCCTCGACCCGCGCGAAGACCGACCCGCCGAGAATCGGGCCCGCCCGCGTATGGTGGAGTATAAGCCGCTATGCCTGGAGTAGCGTGAAAATCGCCGCGACCTCACCACGGCGCCCGCGGCAGGGCCGGAGGTCTCTCTCGGGCGCTCAGGGCTGGAGGGCGGCTGCGATGCGCTGGCGAAGCTCGAGGTCGGCGTCCTTCGCCCCCGGCTCCGGCAGGTGCGCGATGGCCTCGCGCAAGAGCGGCCCGGCCTCGGCCTTCCGGCCGACCCGGCCGAGGGCGAGTGCGAGATCGAGGGCGGTCTCGGCCCGCTCGGGATCCTCGGCCCGGTCGGCGCTGCGCCGGATGTCGAGGGCGGCCCGATAGCGCCTGACGGCCGACTTCCAGTCGCCGCGCTCGCCGGCGAGGTGGCCGAGGTGCTCGAGGCTGTGGGCGATGTCCGGGTGGTTCGCGCCCAGGGCCCGGCGACGGATGCGCAGCGCCTCGAGCTGGTGCTGCCGCGCCTCGTCGTCGCGCCCCAGCCGATCGAGGGCGACGGCGAGGTTGTCGTGGCTCCAGGCGGTGTCCGGATGGTCGGGGCCGAGGGTCTTCAACCGCAGCGCCAGCGCCTCGCGCAGGTAGGGCTCCGCCGCCGCGGGATGGCCGAGGTCGAGCTGCAACCTGCCGAGGTTGTTGAGGCTGATGGCGATGTCGGGGTGGGAGTCGCCGAGGATCTTGCGCTTGATCTTCAATGCCTCTGCGAAGAGCGGCGCCGCTTCGGCGAGGCGCCCCTGAGTGGCGATCGCCGCGGCCAGGTTCTCGAGGTTCTGTGCCGTCCAGGCGTGATCGGAGCCGAGGAGCCGCCGCGACCGCGCCACGGCGTCCCGGTAGGTCGTCTCGGCCTCCGCCGCCCGGCCCTGGACGAACTGGAGGTTGCCCAGGGCGGAGACGGCGCCGATCAGGCCGTGCTCGTCCGACGCTTTCGAGTAGAGCCCGATCGCCTCGCGAAGCTGGCGCTCGGCGTCGTCGAAGCGCGCCTGCCGGCGGGCGATGCGGGCGTCGAGCACCAGCACGCCGGCGAGAAGCCTCGCCGCCTCGGGTCCCCGGAGCTCGCTGCGGCCGATTCTCGCCGCCTCGTCGAGGCGGGCCTGCGCCTGGACGAGATCACCCTCCTGGTAGGCGAGTCGTCCGAGCTCGCGCTCGGCCACGGCGCGCGTCGGGGCGGCGTCCGGGCCCTGCACCCGGTCGAGGTCCGAAAGCGCCCGTTCGAGCTGCGTGCGGGCCGCGTCGTCGACGGCGAGCTCGTGATAGACGCCGCCCAACGTGGTGCGCAGCCGGGCGGCCTCCAACGGGTGGCTCTCGAGCTCGTCGACGCGGGCGGCCCCTTCGTCGAGCAGCTCGCGGGCGGTGATCTGGGAGGGTGGCCGGTCGGCACCGGCCCGGCTCGCCGCGGCACCACGAAAGAGCTGTTGCAGGAAGTCCGAGGTCGCGTTGGCCTCGTCGCGCGCGGCCAAGGCCCGCGACGCTTCCTGGCGCGCCTCGGCCGCCGCCGCTCGCGCCGCGGTCTCGGCCCGCCGGGCCCGGACCAGGCCGAGCCCCGTGCCCGCCACGCCGACCAGCAGAGCGAGCACCACCGCGCTCCCCGCGGCGACGACTCCACGATGGCGGCGCACCAGCTTGCCGAGCAGGTAGCTCGCGCTCTGGGGCCGCGCGACCACGGGCTCTCCGCGCTGGTGGCGCTCGATGTCGGCGGCGAGCTCGGCGGCCGATGCGTAGCGCTCGGCGGGCTCCCGGGCGACCGCCCGCAGGACGATCCAGTCCAGGTCGCCGCGCAAGCGCTCGTAGAGGCCCGGCAACGACTCGTTCCGGCGCCGGGCGATCTCCTCTCGCTTGGCTTGCGGGAGGGTGTCGAGCTGCGTGCTGGGCCTCCGGGGCTCGTGCTCGGCGCGCCGGCGCAGGAACTCGAAGGGAGCCTCCGGGGCCGCGTCCCACGGCAGCACGCCGCAGAGCAGGTTGTAGAGGAGCACCCCGAGCGAGAAGACGTCCGAGCGGGTGTCGACCGTGCCCCCCAGGCCGAGCGCCTCCGGGCTCATGTAGGCCGGCGTGCCGACCCGGCCGTCGCGGGTGAGACCGGCGCCGGGCTCCTCGTCGAGCCACTTGGCGATCCCGAAGTCGATGATCCGCGCCACCGGCTCGCCATCCACCTCGGTCACCAGGACGTTCGACGGCTTGAGGTCGCGGTGCAGCACCAGGCGCTGGTGCGCGTGCTCGGTGCCGCGGCAGACCTGGGTGAAGATCCGCAAGCGCTCCGGCAGCGACAGCTCGTGGCGGTCGCAGTAGGCGGTGACGGGCTCGCCGTCGATCAGCTCCATGGCGAAGTAGGGGCGCCCGCCACCGGTCGTCCCCGCCTCGAGGATGCGCCCGATGTTGGGGTGGTCGAGGCGCCCCAGGGCCTCCCGCTCGGCGTGGAACCGCGCCTCGGCCAGCGGGCCCCAGCTCGCCAGCGGTAGGATCTTGAGCGCGACCCGCCGGCGCACGGGCTCTTCCTGCTCGGCCAGGAACACCTGACCCATGCCCCCGACGCCGAGCGCCGAGAGGATGCGGAAGTGCCCGACCCGCTCGGGGGCGGGCTCGAGGGGGGGTACCTCCGCGGCCGGGAGCGCCAGGAGCCCCCGGCCGCGATCCCCCAGGAAGGTCGAGTCCGCCTCCCCGGCGAGGATCGCCCGCACCTCCTCGGCCACTTCCGGCGCCTGCGCGGCGAGCCACTCCTCCCGCGCCTCTCCCTCGAGCTCGACGGCCCGCTCGAGCGCCTCGTAGACCCGGCGCCGAGTCTCGAGGTCGCCGCTCGTCGCGCCGCTCATCCGCCGGCTCCTCGGCAGCTCATGGCGCGATCGCCCGGCGCAGCCAGAGGCGCGCCGCCTTCCAGTCGCGGTCGACGGTCGACGTACCCACCTCGAGGACCTCGGCGGCCTCCAGGCGGGTCAGGCCGCCGAAGACCATCAGCTCGACCACCCGCGCGGCCCGGGGTGCCAGCAGGGCGAGCTCGTCGAGGGCACGATGAAGGTCGAGGACGTCGACCGCTCCGCTCGGCGCCTCGCCGACGGCGCTGTCGAGGGTGACCCGATCGGCCGGGGCGAACCGCCGGTCCGCCTGGTAGCGGCGCGCATGGTCCACCAGCACCCGCCGCATGGTGCGGGAGGCCAGCGCGAAGAAGTGGTGCCGGTCGTTGGGGCGGACGGCCGAGCCGAGGAGCCGCAGCAGCGCCTCGTGGACCACCGCCGTCGGTTGCAGCGTGTGGCCTTCCCGCTCGCGAGCCAGGTGCGCCGCCGCCAGGGAGCGGAGCTCGTCGTAGAGCCTCGCCACCAGCTCCTCGAGCGCTCCCTCGTCCCCGCGGCGCCAGCCCGCGAAGAGCTGCGTCGTCGGTAGGGGCTCGGCGGCGCCGGTCGTCATCGCCGCCAGAATAACAGGGCCCCCGGCCACCGCGTCGTTCACCTCGGGGCCCGGCCGAGCGCGCCGCGGCGACGCTCACGACCCGAGATGGGAGCCACCTCGCCCCCTCGAGGGTGGAAAGGGGAGTCAGGGGACCGAGGGGATGCGGGGGTGGTCGGGGTGGGAGGCGGCGTCCCCTTCCCCCCTCCGAGGGAGGGAAGGGGAATGAGGGGATGTGGGGTGGTCAGTAGAACAGCCAGGTGAAGTAGGCGACGAAGCCGGCGAGGAGGATGGCGCCTTCCCAGCGGTCGAGGCGCCTGCCGGTGACCAGGAAGGGCCAGAGCAGGATGCTGAAGGCGAGCATCACCCACATGTCGGTCCAGGCGCCGTCGAGGGAGACCGTCAGCGGGCGGACGACGCCGGCGACTCCGAGGATGGCCAGGATGTTGAAGATGTTCGAGCCCACGATGTTGCCCAGGAGGATGTCCCCCTCCTTGCGGGCCGCGGCCACCAGGCTCGAGGCGAGCTCGGGCAGGCTGGTGCCCACGGCGACCAGGGTCAGGCCGATCACCCGGTCGCTGACCCCGGCGGCGCGGGCGATGGAAATCGCACCCACCACCAGGAGCTTGGCGCCGAGGACCAGCAGGGCGATACCCACCACCACCCGGGCCACGCTCGCCCACACCGACCCCTCGACCTCGCCGAACTCCTCGGCGAACTCCGCCGCCACCCGTGCCGACTCCTCGTCCTTGCGCAGCATGAGCCAGAGGTAGCCCCCGAGCAGGACCAGCAGGACGACGCCCTCGAAGCGGTCGATGGAGCCGTCGGAGACGAACCAGACCATGAGGAGGCTGACCGCCACCAGGATCGGCATCTCTCGCCACAGGAAGCGGCCGCGGGCGGCCACCGGGTAGACCAGGGCGGCGAGCCCCAGGATCAGCCCGATGTTGCAGATGTTCGAGCCCACCACGTTGCCGAAGGCCACTTCCGGCACGCCCTGAGAGGAGGCGGTCAGGGTGGCGGCGAGCTCGGGGGCCGAGGTGCCGAAGGCGACCACTGTGAGGCCCACGACGAGGGGGGCCATGCCGAGCTTGCGGGCCAGTGCCGAGGAGCCGGTGACCAGAGCCTCGCCGCCGAGGTAGAGGAGCGCGATGCCGACGGCGGTGAGGAGGAGGTGGAGCATGGGGGCGCCATTCTACCGGGGGTCGGCCGGCGGTCGACCGAGCCGCGCGGGCGGCCCCGCGTGGCCGTTCAGCCCTCGGCGAGGATCCGCTCGGCGAGGCCGGTGGCGCGCTCGATGCAGTCGGGGACCGACACTCCGCCGAGAAAGCTCGAGCCCACGTAGAGGCCCGGCAGCGCCTCCTCGATCTCGCGCACGGCGTCGACGAAGCGCCCGTGCCCGACCTCGTACTGGGGGATCGCCCGCGGCCAGCGCCGCAGGTGGCGGAAGACCGGCTCGCCGCCGAGGCCGAGAGCGCGGTCGAGATCCTCCAGGAAACGGCGGTGGAGGGCGTCGTCGTCGAGCTCCACGGTCCGGGGGTCGCTCCGGCCGCCGGCGAAGGCGGCGATCGCCACGTGGCCCTCGGGCGCCCGGCCGGGGAAGAGCGAGGAGGGAAACAGGCATCCCAGGAGCCGGAGGGACTCCTTGCGCGGCGCCAGGAAGCCGAAGCCGTCGAGGGGGTGGCGGACCTGCTCGCGGCGAAAGCCGTAGGAGGCCACCGCGACCGGCGCGTAGGGGACCTCGGCGAAGAGGCGGCTCGCCCCTCCGGTCGCGGCGGCGAGGAGCTCGGCCGCCGAGTCGGCCGGCGTCGTCACGACCACCCGGCGGGCGGCGACGGCGCCCGCGGCGGTCTCCACGGCGAAGCCGTCGCCGCGGCGCTCGAGGGCCCGGCACGGCGTGCCGGTTCGAACCGCCCCGCCGGCCTCGGCGAGAGCGTTTGCCAGGGCTCGGGGCAGGGTTTCCAGGCCCTCCCGGAAGGAGATCATCCCGCCGCCGGGCTGGGGCCCCTTGCGGCGGGCGATGGCCCCCCGGATCAGGCTGCCGTGCTCACGCTCGAGGGCCTCGATCCGCGGCACCGCCCAGCGCACCGACAGCCGGTCGGGGTCGCCGGCGTAGACCCCGGAGACGAACGGTCCCACGGCGTAGTCGAGGAAGGCCTGGCCCAGGCGGCGTCGTACGAACTGGGCGATGGTCTCCTCGCGACCATCGGTCGGGCGGCGGATCCAGGGTTCCCGGAGCAAGCGGAGCTTGGCGCCCGGGGAGAAGAGCGGCGTGGTCAAGAAGCTCAGCGGTCCCGACGGCAGCGGCACCAGCCGGTCGCCCTTCCACAGGTAGCGCCGCTTGCTGTCGGGGGAGGCCTCGAGCTTGGCGTCGGCGAGGCCCGCCTCGCGGATCAGGCGACCCACCGACGGCCGGCTCTCGAGGACCGTGTTGGGCCCCTGCTCGAAGAGCCACCCGCCGTCCCGGAGCGTCTCGATGGCGCCGCCCACCCGTCCCGAGGCCTCGAGGACCGCCACGTCGAGGCCGGCCCTCGACAGGTGGAACGCGGCCGTCAGGCCGGAGATCCCCGCTCCCACCACCACCACGTCGTGCTCTCGGTCCATTCGCTTCCTCCTCGCGGGGCCGATGCTAGCAAGCGAACCGCGAGGACTCGAAGAGCCACGGACGGGAAAAGGAACGTGCCCGAAAGGGACGAGTGTCGCGAGGCGAAGAGAGGACCGGGTGGAGGCGTCCCCTTCCCCCCCTGGGGGAGGGAAGGGGATCGAGGGGTTGTGGGGGGGACCTGTCTACTGAATCGGCAGCAGGTCCTCGTTGGGATGCGACGGCGTGCGCTGGCTCTTCAGGAACGCCACCAGCGCGTTCTTGAGGTACTGCGGCAGCGCCATGAAGTTGTTCCGGGCCTGCTGGGCCTCGCCGCCGTGCATCGAGATGGCCTGGTAGAGGGTCGTCGCCCGGCCGTCGTGGAGGTACGGCGCGGTGTCGGCGATGCCCCACAGGCGGGCGGTGATGAAGTCGCCCTGCGGGATCCCGCCCGCCCGCTCGAAGGTCTCCTCGAGACCGGGGCCCATGTAGTGCCGCTTCAGGTCCGAGTAGAGCGGCACGATGACACCCGGGCCGAACGGATCGGCGTCGAAGCCCACCTGGACCAGGTTGACCGTGTAGTAGATGTTGGCGGTCGGGTCCTCCTTGATCTCCGGGTAGGAGAGTGGGACGACCCGGTGGGCCGTCTTCAGGAAGGGCCGGTGGCAATTCGTGCAGCCGATGGTCGAGAAGACCCCCGCACCCACCACCGCCGCCGGGTCCTTCACGACCAACCGCGGCTTCGGGTTGTTGACGTCGAAGATGTGGAGCACGCTCATCTCGGCGATGCTGACCTCGCGGTTGACGCCGTCGTGATCCGCGTCGTCGAGGCCGAAGAGCTCTTCGGGCTGGATGCCGAAGTGGAACTGCATCGCGCCGCGGTCGAAGTCGCGCATGGAGAACGCGTCACCCTTGCGCCCGAAGGGCTTGACCACCAGGTCGGAGTCCACGCCCTGGTTGTCGATCTGGACGTTGCCACCGCCCAGGCTGGTGAGGCTGCCGAAGCTCACGCCGTGGGTGTCGAGGGAGATCACCGTGCCCGCCGACGCCGCCTGGGCCTGGGCCAAGAGCTGCTGCAGGTCGTAGGTCATCTCCTTGGCCAGCAGCTCGGTGCCGCCGCCCCCGAAGAGGAAGGGTGGATTGGCGAAGCGGCCGTTGTAGTCGGCCACGCCGTCCCAGTTCATCACCAGGTCCGGAACGTGGAGCGGTTGATAGACCACCCGGTTGTCGAACGTGTCGGCCACGTCGATCAGGCTAGGCATGATGATGGCGTTCTGCACCACGCCCCCGACTCCCGCGAGCCCGGTGGTGGGCGGCAGGGTCCGATTGCTGACGATCGTGTGGCACTCGTTGCAGCTCTGGGCGTCGAGGCCGTTGACCCTGAGGAACTGGCCGTTGCCCTGCAGGGTGGGGCGATGGCCGAGCATGACCGGGTCGGGCTCGTCCGCGCGCCACGGACCGTCGCCCAGGCCGTCGTAGGAGTTGAACGGTGTGCTGAAGACGAGGAGCCCGAGCTTGCGGGCATCCTGGTTGCTCAGCGCGCCGCTCTGGAGTGCCTGGGCCAGGGTCGCCTGGTCGAGGCCGGCGGTGGCGGATTGAGCCGGCCCTTCCGGGTCGGCGGCGAGTAGGGGCAACGCTCCGAGGAGCAGCACAATGGCGGCCGCTCCGATCCAGGGATTCCTCCTCATGCCTTCCTCCTCTCGCGAGAGCTTTCCCCCCGGCGCGAGCGACCTCCCGTGCGCTAGAGCTCGGCGCGGGAGCGACCCGCCATCCCGGGGAAAAGGTCCCTTGTCGATCAGCTCGTCCGTCGGCTCACCACCACAGACTTGAGGGAGAGCCTATGTAGGTGAAGGCCGAGCCGTCCGTCAAGCGCACGACGGAGAAGGGGAAAGGCGATGGTTGACGAAGTCGCGAGGGGCTCGAAATGCTACTTCGCGGGTGGGGAGGGGCCAGCGCCCTGGAGCGCCTTCACCACGTCGGCGTGCTCGTTCTCCCGGGCGAAGTCGAGGGCTGTCCTGCCCTCGTCGTCGGTCTTCGTCGGGTCGGCTCCGTGGTCGAGGAGAAGGCGCACGACGGTGGCGAAGCCGTTGCGGGCGGCGAGCATCAGGGGTGTGATCAGGCCCACGTCCGACACGTCGCACGCCCGGTTGGGGTCGGCCCCGTGCTCGAGCAACGAGAGGGTGATGCCCTCGTGCCCGCGGCCGGCGGCGAGCATCAAGGGCGTGACCTCTCCGAAGTCCTTGATCTTGGTCTGGACCTCCACCTTGGCGCCCGCCTTCAGGAGGCGGTCCACCGTTGACGGGCGGCGCATGAACACCGCGTAGAGCAGGGCGGTGTTGCCGTCCTTGTTGGTGGCGTCGACCTGGGCTCCGTGATCGAGGAGCAGGCTCACGACGTCGGTGTGGCCGCGGAAGGCCGCCGCCATCAGTGCGGTGACTTTGGCCTGGTTCCTGCGGTCGATCACGGCGCCGTGGTCCAGGAGGAAGGCGACCATCGTGGAGTGGCCCTCCATCGCGGCGTAGGTGAGGGCGGCGCTGGCGCTCTCGGCGGTTCCGGTCTCATCGATGGGGACGCCGTGATCGAGGAGCAGCCGGGCGACCTCGAGACGGCCCTCTCGGGCCGCGAGCAGGAGCGCAGTGAAGCCTTTCTTGTCGTGGGCCTCGACATCGGCGCCGTGGGCGAGCAAGACCTCGGCGACCTCGCGCTGCCCGGTCCGGGCCGCCTCCAGAAGCGGCGTCTCTTCGGGGAACTCGCCTTCCCTCGACACCCGCGGGTCGGGCGGCGCTCCGTGATCGAGGAGGAAGCGGACGCCGGCCGCGTCTCCCTGGCTGGCCAGCCGGTACAGGAGGGGCTCGCCGCCGCCCATCGCCGGGTCGATCTGAGCGCCGGCGGCGAGGAGGGCTTCCGCCGTGTCGGCGTGATGCTGGAGGATGGCCCGGGCGAAGGGGGTGGCGTGGTCGTCTGAGACGTGGTGCACGTCGGCGCCGTGGTCGAGAAGCAGCTTCACCAAGTCGGTGTAGCCGAGGAGCGCAGCGTTCGAGAGCGGGGTCTGGTCCGACCGGTTGGTGGCGTCGACCCGGGCGCCGGCCGCGAGGAGAAGCTGACTCGCCTCGGTCCGGCCGCCGGTGGGGAAGTAGAACAGGGCCGT
Source organism: uncultured Acidobacteriota bacterium (assembly GCA_963739795.1). Taxonomy (GTDB): domain Bacteria; phylum Acidobacteriota; class Thermoanaerobaculia; order Multivoradales; family DATKCC01; genus CAVUBL01. The sequence continues at coordinate 465,961 of CAVUBL010000021.1, forward strand.
GCCTCCCGCCTCGTCGGTGACCTCGATCCCGGCTCCGGCGGCGAGGAGCGCCTTGACCAGATCCCGGTGGTCCCCGAGGACGGCGTACATGAGGGCCGTCCGACCGAGCTCGCCTCGCGCGTCGAGGGAGACGTCGGGCGCCGCGACGAGCTTGCGGGCCTGCTCGAGGTCGCCCGAGCGCACCGCCGCGATGAGCTTCGTGTCGGCGGGCGGCTTGGGCTCGGCGGGCGCAAAGGAGAGCGTCAGGTCCCGAGGTGCAGTGGAAGGTGCGGGGGAAGGTTCGGCGGGAGGTGGGCTCGAAGGCGGCGCCGCCGGGGTCGGCTCGTCGCTCGTGGCCGGGGGCTGGGCGCTCGCGGGTGCCCAGCCCGGCAGGTTCAGCAGGAGGAGACAGAAGACCCAGGGAAGCCGTGCGCGCCAGGTGGACATCAGGACCTCATGGTTGTCGGGGAGGGGGGAGCTCGTTCAGCTCATCATAACCAGGTGTCGGAGAGAAAAAAAGGGCGCGGGAGCGTCTCCGCCCCCACGCCTCGCAGCCCCATGAATGGCGCCGACTCCGGCCTTGCGGCCGGGCCGACGCCGGGTCGTGTGGACGGGCCTACTGGATCGGCAGCAGGTCCTGGTCCGGGTTCTGAGGTACGCGCAGGCTCTTCAAGAACGAGATCAGCGCGTGTTGGTCGCTGTTGGACAGGTTGGCGAAGTTGTCCCGGGTCTGCTGGGCCTCTCCGCCGTGCATCATGATCGCCTGGTACAGCGTGGTCGCCCGCCCGTCGTGCAGGTAGGGCGCCGTGTCGGCGATGCCCCAGAGACGTGCGGTGGTGAAGTACGAGTTGAGGGCCTTGCCGCGCTCGAAGGTCTCGGCGAGGCCGGGGCCCATGTCGTGGCGCTTCAGGTCGGCGAAGAACGGCACGATGACGCCCGGGCCGTTGGGGTCGGCCTGGAAGCCGACATCGGTCAGGTCGACCGAGTAGTAGACGTTGGCGGTCGGATCGGTCTTGACCTCCGGGAACGCCAGGGGCAGCTGGCGCGAGCGGGTCGCCAGGGCCGGCCGGTGGCAGTCGGAGCAGCCAACCTGCTGGAACACCTGGAACCCTTGGTCGGCCGAGCTGTCGAAGGGCACGTAGCGCGGGACGGGGTTGTTCACGTCGAAGATGTGGAGCACGCTCATCTCGGCGTCCGTGACCTCGTCGGCCACACCGTCATGGTCCGCGTCGACGCCCTGGCCGACCACCTCGTCGGGCTGGATGCCGAAGTGGAACTGCATGGCGCCCCGGTCGAAGTCGCGCATGGTGAAGGCGTCACCCTTGCGGCCGAACGGCTTGACCACGAGGTCGTCGTCCACGCCCTGGTTGTCGATCTGGACGTTGCCGCCGCCCAGGCTGGTGATGGTCCCGAAGTTCACGCCGTGCGTGTCGAGGGAGACCACCGTGCCGGCCGGAGAGGCCTTGGCCACCTGGAGGTCGTGCTGGAGGTCCTCGGTCATCTCCTTGCCCAGGAGCTCGGTGCCACCACCGCCATACAGGAACGGCGGGTTCGCGAAGCGGCCGTTGTAGTCGGCCACGCCGTCGAACACCATGGACAGCTCCGGGTCATGTCCGGAGACGAACTGCACGCGGTCGTCGAAGGAGTCGGCCACGTCGATGACGCTGGGCATGATGATGGCGTTCTGGACCGCGCCGCCCACGCCGGCGATGCCGGTGGTGGGAGGAAGCGTGCGGCTGCTGACCACCGAGTGACACTCGTTGCAGCTCTGCGAGTCGAGACCGTTGACCCGCAGGAACTGCCCGTTACCCTGAAGGGTGGGCCGCTGGCCGAGAGCCACGGGATCGGTCTCGTCGGCCCGCCACGGGCCGTCGCCGAGACCGTCGAGATGGTTGAACGGCGTGCTGAAGACCAGCAGGCCGAGCTGCCGGGCCTGGCGAACGCTCAGAGCACCGGTGTCGAGGGCACGGACAAGCTTCTTCTGGGTCAGACCGGCAGTCGCCGAATGGGCGGGCTGTTCCAGGTCGTACTTGCCGTTGTTGCCGTTGTTGCCGTCGTGACGGGCCATCGCCGCGCTCGGCACGAGGACTGCGGCGATCGCCGCCGCTGAGATCAGTCCCTTTCGGATCATGGCAGACCAAGTCTCCTTTCAATTGAGTGGACAGGTACTTCGCCTTCCGCCTCACGGCGGACCGACCGTCTGCAGAGTCGGCCGGACCGCCGCCGGGCCGCACGCGAGCGTACGACCCCTCCAACGGGAGGAGGTTTACGTCACGCACCAATTGCGGCTTGATGAGTGGATCATATTCCCATCGAACCGCTTCGGAATGTCAACTGGTTGACGCGATGATCCAACTGCTTGACGCGCCTTTCCGCGGAAATTCTCATGTTGCTATTCTAGGTTTTTCGTTCTTTTGTTTTGGCTGCGTTATATCAGGCAGTGGGCGATGGCTCGGAGGGCACGGCATCTCCGGTGAGAGTGATGCGCCGGCCGTTGCGCTCGATGAGCCCTTGGGACTCGATCTCCGCCAGCAGCTTGGAGGCCCACTGGCGCGAGCAGCCCAGGGTGCCCGCCAGGTCCTGGACGGTGAGCGGCACGTCGAGCATCACTCCCCGGTCGGTGGGGACCCCACACGAGCCGGCGAACTCCTGGAGCTTGTGCAACAGGCGATCTCCCAACGGGCTCCCGGCGGCCGCCTCGTAGAGGCCTTCCTGGAGCTTGGCGAAGTCCTGGCTGACGCGGATCAGGACCTCCACGGCGACTTCCGGATGCTGGAACAGGAAGGGGACGAAGCGCTTGCGCGGGACGTATTCGAGGCGGGTCTGCTCGACCGCTTCGGCGCTCTGCCGATAGCGATCCCCGGTGATCACCTCGTTCAGGCCCAGGATCTCGGCGCCGGAGGCCATCCGCACGCCCACCGGCTTGCCCGCGGGGGTCAGGTGGAGCACCCGCACCAGCCCGGCCTGAACGATGAAGAGGCCGAGTGCCGGATCGCCCTGCCGCAGGATGCTCGATCCCGGGGCGTAGATCCGGGTCTCGGTGATCGATTGGAACGCCTCCCGGGCCTCCGGAGACAGCTCGCTGAAGGGGCATGCTGGCTCGGCGACACAGTCGGCACAGCGGTCGCCAGCGTTTTTGAACACTCCGGACCTCCTTCTAAGGCTCAGGGCCTCCTGTCCGAACCCACTGCGTAGACGCCCGAGCGTCTGGACGCGTCGACCATCCGGCAGCTTCGCCGGGCGAGACAACCCATGGGCTCGTCGAGCTGAGGGGACCTTGTTCCGAGCCACACTTTACTCGCTCTACTACACGAGGTGCGAACAACCCGCCAACCGGGGACAGTCTTTGAGGGGGGGGTGGGGAGGGTCCGCGCGCCCAGAGGGGCGCGCGGACCCGGGAAGGCCGCGAGCGACGTGAACGTCAGTGAGCCGCGGTCTTGAACGAGCTGGCGAACGGCGCCGCCATCATCTGCCCCGACAGATCCATGACGCCGGTCGAGATCGAGACGCAGTAGAGCTGCTTCGTCGTCAGGTTGGCGTTGGGGTCGAAGGTCCAGACGCTGCCGTCGGGGTTGGAGCTGAAGGTCCCGGCGACGGCCGCGCCCATCTGGGAGCAGCTCTTGCCGTTGCCGCCTGCGGCGTAGACCACGAACGTCGAGGCGTCGACGTTGGTCACCGGCTCGGAGAACGTGGCCACGACGTTGGTCGTGATCGCGACGCCCCCCGCGCCGTCGAGTGGATCGATCGCCATCACGTAGGGCACGGGATCGCCGCCGCCGGTCCCGGAGCCGAAGCCGAGGGGCCAGCTCGTGTCGCCGCTGCCTCCGTCCACCGTCCGAGTGGTGGTGAAGGTCCAGACGTCGTCGGTCATCGTGCAGTTGCCGGCGGCGTCACAGACCGGCGCGGCCAGGCGGGCCGTGTAGGTCTCGCGACCGGTGAGGAACACGTCGTGGGGGAAGAGGGCCCAGGTGCCGTCGCTGAGCTGATCGACGTACGCCGGGACGGGAACGCCCCCCGAGTCCGTGAGGGTGAAGGAGCTGGCGTCGATCCCGGTCGCCGGCTCGGAGAGCTGCAGCTTGACCACCGCGTCGAGGTAGACGTCGGTGGCGCCGTCGGCGGGATAGGTCGAGACCACGGTGGGCGCGGTGGTGTCGGTGTGACCGTTGACCTCGATCACCCAGCTTCCCACCTCCATGGGCACCGGCGGGGCGCCTTCAACCACCGCCGGCTCGGTCGAGGGCACCCTCCCGTCGCACAGCCCTCCAAGGATGCACGGCTCGAGGGCCGTGTCCAGGTCGCGGTCGGCCAGGTTGCCCAGGAACTCCCTCGCCACCGGGCCCTCCACCGACTGGTAGTAGACCGCCGCGGTCACCGCCACCGGGCCGACGACGTCGGCCGGGAGCACCACCGAGTAGCGGTTCAGTTGCACGCTGGCCTCCGGGTGGGGCTCCGGGCGGAGCCGCGTGTCGACCAGATAGGCGTCGTCGTAGATGTCGCCGTCACCGTCCAGGTCGGCGTACTGGGGCACGCCCAGGGGGTTGGCCCGGTCGATCACCGTGCCGCTCGAATCGATGGGCAGCCCGTTGGCGTCGGTCACCAGGTTGAGGGGCGTGGCGTAGGGGAGCATGAGCGTCGGGCAACCGTCGCCCAGCGAGGCCACCGCCTTGATCTGGTAAGCGTAGGGGTCGGCCGAGCCGGCCGGGAGCACCCAGTTGCAGCCCGGATAGTTGGGGTCAGTCTGGTCGGCGGTGGTGAAGTAGCCGATGCCGGTGGACGTGCGGTTCCAGACCGAGTCGTAGATGTCGAGCTGGGCACCCGTTCCCACGTCCCAGGCGCGCACCGCGACCCAGGCGTTACGTCCCTCGGGGAAACCCGACGGGAAGTCGTGCCCGCTGCCGGTGTTGGCCACGGAGATCGAGAGCGGCTGGCTGGTGCCCGGATCGGCACTCGCCGGGCCGCTGACCGACAGGGTGAGGACGTTCCGCAGCCGGTCCCAGGCCAGGCGGTCGTGCTGGGTCCGCGGGCCCGTGTTGGTGACGTTCTCGAAGTACGCGTGGTGGTAGGGGCTCGACGGGTCGGCCGACGAGTAGCTGTAGACCGAGAGCTCAGGGTAGGGCTGGACGCTGCCGTTGCCGGCGATGTCCTCACCCAGGAGCCGCGGCACGAAGGCGTTGCCCCCGACGAAGTGGTGGCTGTAGTAGATCGACCGCACCGGCCCGCTCTGGCAGGCGTTGCCGGTGAGCGGCGCCACCGGCTGGCCGTTCTCGTAGAGGGTCTGGGCGGTGCCCGGCTGGCCGAAGTCCTGCTGCATGTGGCAGGTCATGCAGTCGCGCTTGTAGGCCGGGTCGTAGTTCGGGTTACCGGGCCGGTCGGCGTACCGGCTATTGCGCCACTCCGTGTAAGTGCGCTCGATGGGGAAGCCGCCCACCCAGTTGCCGAGCTGGTTCTTGATGGTGAATCCGTTGGTCACGTCGTGGCAGGCCGCGCACATCTCCGCGCGCTCGAAGAAGGCCGAGTAGAAGCCCTGGTGCTTGCCGGCGAACTCTCCCTGCTGGTACGGGAAGGGGAAGCCGAAGACCCCCGAGACGTACGGGTCGGTCATCGTCGTCCAGTCGTTCCAGGAGAGGGGCCCGAAACGCTCCGGGGTGACCAGGGCGTGGGGCGAGAGCCGGTAGGAGCCGGCGCCCACGGCGTAGCCCAGGTTCGGGCTCGTCGGGTCGGCGACGCTCAACATGTCCTGCTCCGAGGGAGTGAGCAGAGCGTCACGCTTGGCGGTGCCCGGGACCGGGACGTACCCGGTGCCCGACTGCGCATAGTCGTGGAACGGCGTGTAGCGACTGCCGGTGTTGGTGTGGCAGACCTCGCAGAAGATCCCCTGCTGGCCGGACTCGGTGTTGCGGAACTGGCTCGCCAGGGTGGCGAAGGCGAGGCCGGTCCCGTCGTCCGAGGTGGGGTCGAAGTTGGGGTCGACCGCGCCGTTCTCCAGACCCGACGGCGAGTCGGGACCCACGCCCGCCAGGGGGATGTTGTCCACGTAGTTGGTGGGCATGTGACAGCGCGAGCAGAAGTCGTCGGCCAGCGATCCCGAGCCGCTCGTGGTGTGGGACGAGGTGCCCAGGTTGAAGGTCGAGGTGCAGTCGCCGTTGGCGAAGGGGTTGATCTGGGCCTTGGCCGTGCCGTCCGGCGGGTTGGGGATGTCGCAGTTGCCGTCGGTGGCGGTCAAGCGGGCGACCAGCAGGAAGGCTCCGCGCCAGGCCGGGTCGCGCCACGAGTTGGACATCATTGAGCCGTTCCACTCGCTGAAGATCCGGTCGTGGCAGCCGCATCCGCTGGGAGCGTCGACACCGGTCCACTCGCTCTCCCAGGGGGGCGGGAAGAACTGGGCCTCGCTCACGTCGTAAGGCGCCGGCTCGGGGATCCGGTTCGGGAGCTCCCCGTGGCGCGCGAACACCGTGGTCGCGAGGAGCAACACTCCGACGGCGGTGCCCGCGAGTAGCAGGAACTTCAGGCTTCTCGTGTGTCTCATCTCCACTCCTCCTCCTGTCGCGAGGCCCGACTTGGACGGGGCCCCTCGGGGACCGTCCGGACCGGGCGGATTCCGGAAGGTTCCGGCGGCGCATCGGCGACGCCGGGGTGAAACGGCCCGTTCGAGACCTGTGGGCGGACTTCCGGTTGCCTAACAGACTAAAGGAGTTCGGTGATTCGCGCAGTCAAGTAACTGCGGCAAACTGTAAATTAGTTGACAGCAGAAGGAATGGGGGCGATCCCCAGCTCAGGCCGTGACTGCGGCGGCGGGGGCCGACCGTACGATGATGGACGAGGCGACGTCGGCCTCGAGGGCGAGGGTCGTCTCGCCCACCCGCAGGACGTAGGAGGGGCGGCGCTGAATGAGGGTGATCTCCGAGCCCGGGACCAGGCCGAAGACGGCCAGGGCGTTGCTCCGCTCGGGCTTGGTCTCCGACAGATGGACGACCTCGGCCCGCTCGCCGAGGCCGAGCTCGCGCACTGTGCGCAGGCCGGCGGCCCCCGAGGCGCAACGCCGCTCGCCGCCCAGGAGCCGGCGCAGCCAGGAGATTGCCCGCGGCGTCGCCGGGAACTCGTAGTCGCAGCCCGGACAGCGGATCAGGCCGCAGGCCGTGCGCAGCGGACAGCCGTGCTCGCACAGCGAGTCCGCTGGCTCGAACTCGAAGCCGCAGAGGGGACAGATTACGAACCGATCAGCCATCCCGCCACCCGGTGGACCAGCCCTCCGACGAGGAAGGCGAAGGGAAAAATGAAGGCGGCCATGGACCAGGCCACCTTGAAGCCGTGCTCTCTGCCGATCATCAGGAAGTTCGCGATGCAGGGCATGAACAGCGTGATGGTGATCATGGCCACCAGGATTTGGTGGGGCGAGAGGACGGGGTGCGGGCCCGTGGCCGCCTGGAGCAGGTAGACGGCGCCGAAGTCCCGGCGCATGAAGCCGACCAGGAAGGCGTTGGCCATCTCCTTCGGAAGGCCGAGCCAACCGGTGACCAGGGGCTCGCCCAGGTGGGCGAGGGCGGCGAGGACGCCGACCTTGTCGAGGAGGAAGAGGGCGGCGGTGCCGATCACGAACAGGGGGATCACCTCGCGCAGGTACCAGTTGAGGCGCGAGGCGGTCTTGATCGCCACGTTGCCCAGGTGGGGCCGGCGCATGGGCGGGATCTCGAGGATGAAATCCCCGGCCCCGTCGCCGCCGAAGACCCGGGCCGTGAGCCAACCCACGCCCAGGATGACCGCCAGGATCAGGCCGACCCAGGTCAGGGCCCCGAGGAGCGAGACGGCGGCCATCATGGCCAGCAGCACACCGAGTTGGGCCGAGCAGGGCACGGCGAGGGCCAGGAGCATGGTGGTCACCACCCGCTCCTTGCGGGTCTCCAGGACCCGGGTGGTCATGGTGGCCATGGTGTCGCAGCCCAGGCCCAGGATCATGGGCAGCACCGCCTTGCCGTTGAGGCCCATGAGCCGGAAGACCCGGTTGACCATGATCGACATGCGGGGAAGGTAGCCCGAGTCCTCGAGGACGCTGAACAGGAGGAAAAAGGTGGTGACGATGGGCAGGACGATAGCCAGGGCGTAGGAGAGCGCCATGGTCACCGCGCCGTAGGGCCCCACGAGGAAGTCGTGGACGAAGCGGGCGGTCTGGCCGAGGGCCCCGAGGTGGGCGCCCGCATCGAGGCTGTACGCGGGGGTGACGGCGGTGCGCTCCAGGTGGCCCAGGACGATGCCGCGCACCGGGGTCAGGGGGATCGAGATCGCGGCCGAGAGGTGGGCGGTCTCGTGGTAGTGCGGGAAGGGCAGCAGGGTGTCGGCCACCCGGATGGCGACCGGGTTCAGGTGCTCTTCGAACAGGCCGGTCTCGAACAGGTTGACCAGGCTCCCGGCGCCGAACAGCCCGACGAACCAGAAGACGGCCGCCAGGGCCAGGGCCAGGATGCCCAGGCCCCGCACCGGGTGCATGGCCCAGAAGCCGAGGCGCACGGCGAACGAGGCGTGATCGGGCTGGTCGAGGGAGTAGGTCTCGGCCAGGACCTGGTTGATCATGGCCAGCCGCGCCCGGTTCTGCTCGTAGCTGCCGGCCGCGGCGAGCTCGCGCCCCAGGGCCAGCCCGCGGGCGGGCTCGGCAGCCCGGCCCAGGGCGTCCACCAGCTCGGCGGTGCCGCGGTTGCGCAGGGCGACGGTGGCCACCACCGGCACCCCCAGGAGCCCGGACAGCTGCTCGACGTCGATCCGTCCGCCCCGGTCCTCGAGCTCGTCCATCATGTTCAGCACCAGGACCATGGGCCGGCCGAGCTCGGCGAGCTGCAGGGTCAGGAGCAGCGCCCGGCGCAGGTTCTTGGCGTCGGCCACCTGGACCACTGTGGCGTCCGGGTTGCGGTCGAGCATCTCGCGGGTCACCCGCGCGTCCTCGCTGCGCGGCGCGAAGTCGTTGACCCCGGGGGTGTCGATCACCTCGACGCCGGGGATCTCCCGGTCCCCGAGCCGGGCCTTGGCGCGGGCGATCTCCACCGTGGTGCCCGGAAAGTTCGACACCATGACGTAGCGCTGCGTCAGGTTCCGGAACAGGACGCTCTTGCCGACGTTCGGGTTGCCGACCAGGAGGACGGTTCCTTTCCAGGGACGCTCGGAGGACCGGACGCTCGGGGCTTGAGGCATGTCGGCAGGTTCCACGGATTCCATCACATCGCCCCGCTCACCCTCGATCACTCTCCCGCCCTCGCGGGGAGAGAGGGACGCCCCCGCCCGGGATCGCCACAGGGTGCGACTTCGGTCGATCGGGCAAGGTTGGGCTCCCGGGTGGCTAGACAGTCCTCGAGTAGCGGGCCGTGCCCGTGTGGCCGAGGTACTCGTCGAACACCATGGCGACGTTGCGAACGAGCAGTCGGCCCAGGCCGGTCACCGCCACGCGCCGCGCTCCGATCTCCACCAGCCCGTCGGCGGCCAGCGGCTCGAGCCGGGCCAGCTCGTCGGCGAAGTGGCGGTCGAAATCGATGTCGTGGGCGGCCTCGATCTCGTCCTTGTCGAGCTCGAACCGGCCCATGATCTGGAGGATGACGTCGCGCCGGAGCTGATCCTCCGGCGTGGAGAACAGGCCGCGGTAGACCGGGAGCCGGGCCGAGGCGAGCGCCTCCTCGTACTCGTCGATCCCCTTGACGTTCTGGGCGAACCCCCCGGCCACGTGGCTGATCGACGACACCCCGAAGGCCACCAGGTCGGTCCGGCCACAGGTGGAGTAGCCCTGGAAGTTGCGCGTCAGCGTGCCGTCGGCGAGGGCCCGGGCGAGGGGGTCGTCCGGCTTGGCGAAGTGATCCATGCCGATGAACACGTAGCCCGCCCCGGTGAGCCGGGCGATGGTCTCCTCGAGGATCGTGAGCTTGTCCTCGGGGTCGGGGAGGGCCTCGGCGTCGATCACGCTCTGGTGAGGGAACATCTCCGGCAGGTACGCGAAGTTGAACACCGCGATCCGGTCCGGCGACATGCGGATGACCTCGTCGACGGTGGCGGCGAAGCTTTGCGGGCTCTGGTGGGGGAGGCCGTAGATGAGATCGATGTTGACGCTCTCCATGCCAAGCCGGTGGGCGCTCTCGAGGACCTGCCAGGTCTCGGTCACCGGCTGCACCCGGTTGACCGCCTTCTGAACGGTGGGATCGATGTCTTGCACGCCCATGCTCAAGCGGTTGACGCCGGCCGCCGCCAGGGCGTCGAGATGCTCCTCGCTGAGGCGGCGCGGGTCGACCTCCACACCGATCTCGCAGTCGTCGGCGACCCCGAAGCTGCGCCGGATCGACGCCATGACCCCGAGGATCTCGGCGGGGGGCAGGAACGTCGGGGTTCCGCCGCCCCAGTGGATCTGGACGACCCGGCGCGCGGGCGCCTCGAGGAGCTCGGCGGCCAGGGCCATCTCGCGGTCGAGCCAGGGCAGGTAGGCCCGCGCCCGCTCACGGCTCCGAGAGACGATCACGTTGCAGCCACAGAAGAAGCACCGGGTCTCGCAGAACGGGATGTGCACGTAGAGCGAGAGCGGCAGCGAGGCCTCCCGGCTCTCGAGGAGCAACTGGGAGTACTCTCCGGAGCCGAAGCCCTCGTGGAACTGGGGAGCCGTGGGGTAGGAGGTGTAGCGGGGACCGGGCCGATCGTACTTCTTCACCAGCTCGCGGTCGAAGCGCAGGTCGCGGAGTTCGGTCGTCAGGAGTGCCATGTCGTGACCATTTTGGTCATGAAATGCCGGGCCGTCACCACCCCGAAGGGCGGTCTTTGCCCCACGGCTCGGAGCGGGGATAATCGCGCCTGCGCGCCACGCGAGGGATTCCGTGGAGGAGGAGGTCGAGATGGAGAGCAACCAGGCGATCGAGACGCAGCAGAGCGGGGCCGAAGTGCTGCACGAGGCGTGGCCCGTGCTCTCCGCCGAAGAGAGGGTGGAGGGCTTCCTCCAGCTCGAACGGGGCGAGGCCGAGGACTTCTTCCTCGCGCTCTCCCCTCGGGGCCAGGCCATCGTCCTCGATGGTGTGCCCATGGCTGAGCGTCGGCTCTGGATGCGGCTGCTCGCCCCCGACGACGCTGCCGACGTGGTCCAGGAGCTGCCCGCCGAGCGGCGACAGGACTTCCTGCGCCTCCTCGACGAGCCGACCCGGGCCGAGGTGACGGCGCTGCTCGCCTATGCCGAGGACGACGCCGGCGGCCTGATGAGCCCGCGCTTCGCCCGCCTGCGGGCGGACATGACCGTGGACGAGGCGATCAGCTACCTGCGCCGCCAGGCCCGGGAGAAGCTGGAGACGATCTACTACGTCTACGTGCTCGACTCCGAGCAGCGCCTCCTGGGCGTGGTCTCCTTCCGCGAGCTCTTCGCCGCTCCGGGCGTGCAGCCGGTGCGCGAGATCATGAGCGACGACATGGTTACGGTGCCCGAGGACATGGACCAGGAGGCGGTGGCCCGGGTCATCGCCCAGCACGACCTGATGGCGGTGCCGGTGCTCGACTCCGAAGGACGCATCCAGGGCATCGTCACCGTCGACGACATCGTCGACGTGGTCCAGGAGGAAGCGACCGAGGACATCCAGAAGCTGGGCGGCATGGAGGCCCTGGACCAGCCCTACCTCCAGACCGGCTTCCTCGCCATGGTGAAGAAGCGGGCCGGCTGGCTCTCGGTCCTCTTCCTCGGCGAGATGCTCACCGCCAGCGCCATGGGCTACTTCCAGATCGAGCTCGCGAAGGCCCTGGTGCTGGCGCTCTTCGTGCCGCTGATCATCTCGAGCGGCGGCAACTCGGGCTCCCAGGCGGCCACCCTGGTGATCCGGGCCATGGCCCTGGGCGAGGCGCGGATGCGCGACTGGTGGCGGGTGGTGCGGCGCGAGGCCGCGGCGGGGCTCTCCCTCGGCGCGATCCTGGCCGTCATCGGCCTGTTCCGGATCGTGGTCTGGGAGAAGATGTTCCACACCTACGGCCCCCACTACCTCGGCGTGGCCTTCACGGTCGCCTTCAGCCTGGTGGGGGTGGTGCTCTGGGGCACCCTCTCCGGCTCCATGCTCCCCATGCTGATCCGGCGCATGGGCCTCGACCCGGCGGTCGCCTCGGCCCCCTTCGTGGCGACCCTGGTCGACGTCTCCGGCCTGGTCATCTACTTCAGCGTGGCGAAGCTTCTCCTCGGCGGCACGCTCCTCTAGGAGTCTGCGCGGCAGAAACACGTAGCCGCGCGCAAGGGGCTTACGGGGTGGATCCAAGGCGCGAGGAGGAGGCGATGCGGGGACATCGTAGACGACGAGCAACGCCGGAGACACCCCGTAACCCCCTTGCGCCCAAAGGGTTGCGGCGGCGTGGGGTCGTATATGTCGTTCCCGCTCCTCGACGATGGCTCGGCATCGCCTGCGTCGCGGTGCCTCGTATCCGGCCCCACGGCGCTCGCAACGCGACTGCGCGTTTCTGCCGCGCAGACTCCTAGGGAGCGCCGAGTCGCTCGCCGGGGACGACCTCTCCGCTTGCGCGGTCTGGTGCCCACTGGCACGGTCGCGGAGATTGAGAATGTGATGTACGATTGTGTGCGATCAGAATTGGCCGCCATCCTGGGCGCGCGGAGGTCGGGAGCTCGCCTCTCCGAAGTCCCCGCCCTTTCGGTGAGACGACAGCGCTTGCAGGATGGGCCGCAGAGGAGAGAAGAGTTGCGGAGCGATGGCAGCCAGGAGGGCAGGGGAGCTTCGCCGCCCGGCGTCCGGGTCCAGGTTGCCGAGCAGGCTGCCGATCAGAGTCCGGAGCCCGGGCGTCTCTCGGACGCCAGGTCGGGTCTAGGAGTCGCGGGTCTGTGCGTCAGCGGCGCCCTTCTCACCGGTGCGGCCGGCCTCGTCGGTGCCTTGATGGGAACCCTGAGCGGGAATCTCGTCGGTGGCGGGATCTTCCTCCTGGCTTCGGCGATCGCATTCGGAGCCCTGGCGAATGCCATCTACCGGAGCTGAGGATGGGGCCTTGAGGACCGCATCGAGTACCGAATTCCTCGAGCTGCCCAGCGGACTCGGCGCAGCCAGAGAAGTCCAGGGCCCGCCGGAGCAAGCACCTTGAACGCTGATCAATCAGTACCTCCGGACCTCGTGGCCAGCCGCCGTTCGCCTCGCGAGCGCAGGTAAGAGGCTACCTTGGCCTACTTGGGCCCTGTGCTTCAGGTGCACTGCCGAATTTGCATCGAATCGGTATGGCGTGTATAGTTGAGTTATATGATATTCTTTTTTTGAATTGACGAGATAGTCCCTGTCATTCTCTGCAATCTCTGAGGTCAAGGGAGGTCCCCCGAGTCATCGCTCGCCATGGAGATGAGTCGGTGGAGCCCGCCCGATGCGGGGGAGAGGATGAGAATGCTCCGAAGGAGTCAGGACCAGTCGTGGGATCTTCGGACGGCCGAACCGTCCGGTACGAGGAACACCATCCGAGGCGCTCGCAGGGAACGACCTTCTGCCCATAGCGCTTGTCGCCGCTACGGGGCCGGGCCACTCCTAGTGGCGATCGGCCTCGCGATGGCTCTGACGGTTCCGGCGAAAGCTCAGCCCAAAGGGGACGCCGTCGCGGAGGGAAGTTCTGCCTTGGCGGCGCTCCAGGCGCACCAGGAATGGCGGACGCCCGAGGATCTGTTCCGGCAGGTCATCGAAACGGCCTACGACACGTTGTCGGAATACGCTTGTGCTTCCGGAAGTGATCTGACGTTCAAGCTCAACGATTTCCGGACCTACTTCCCGGACGAATTCGACAGCGTGTTCTTGACAGACCTTGACACCATGCCCGACGGACGTGTGATCGATGTGGGCCATAGCAAGCGAAGCGTCATGGAAGCCGGCGGCTCCATCAAGAAGATCGTGAGGTACGAGGCCTCGTGGCGAGACCAGGAGGCCTCTTGGCGGCTCAGCGCCGAGACCAGCGAGGCTGCCGTTGTCACCCTGGGCAAGGCAATCCGACGGCTGGGTCAAGAGCAGGATGCGCGGTTCAAGAACACGCGGGCGGTGACGAGCGTCCGTGTGACGGCAACCTTGGGGGGCGAGAGCCGTAGCTACCGAGCGCTGACCTACTGGTTCTCCAAGGAGAACGATCCGACCTGGGGCCACTTCGACCTGTTGCTGGTCGACAACATCACCCAGGGTGTTGAACGGGCTCTCCGGGAGGAGATCCCTCTCGAGGGAGAAGTGATCTCCCCCCCTTCCAGGCCCTCCCTCGACCAGAAGGGAGTGAGGGGGCAAGGTCGTGGGTCCCTTCTCTTGCCGAAGGTCTCGTGCGTGCCCAGCGTCACGTCGGGCAGCTACCCCATCGCCGGAATGGGTACAAACTCCCACCTTTACGGCAGTCACAACGCCTCGGCTGCGCTCGGATACACCTGCGGTTGTGACTCGACCTGCCGAGTGACCTGCTCCGCCTACGTGCACTATCCAAGCTGCGGAGATTCCGGCGTCACGACTGTGTGCCACAAGATGGCAACAGACAACGACGGCGAGGTGGTTGCACTCCTCAACGCCCTGCCTAGGAGTCTGCGCGGCAGAAACACGTAGCCGCGCGCAAGGGGCTTACGGGGTGGATCCAAGGCGCGAGGAGGAGGCGATGCGGGGACATCGTAGACGACGAGCAACGCCGGAGACACCCCGTAACCCCCTTGCGCCCAAAGGGTTGCGGCGGCGTGGGGTCGTATATGTCGTTCCCGCTCCTCGACGATGGCTCGGCATCGCCTGCGTCGCGGTGCCTCGTATCCGGCCCCACGGCGCTCGCAACGCGACTGCACGTTTCTGCCGCGCAGACTCCTAGTTGCACCTCAGCCTTCAAGTGCGCTCAGACAGGTTGCCTCTTTTGCCAGTGCAACTTCTCGGTGTCTGTCAACGTCGTGGCTGGCAAGGTGACCTTCGGTGGTGGCGACGGAGCGGAGTGGTCCTTCCAGCGGAGTGGGACCTTCGACTGCGGCGCCTGTCCCATCGACACCAGCGGTGGGGGCGGTGGGGGCGGGGTTGGAGGCTGCTCGGCGACATCGACCACTCTCACTGTGACCTCCGTGGAGAGCGGTGCGACTGTCCGGCGGTCGGAAGGCACCTATTCGCTTCGTCGCAGGGACAGTCAAGAGCACGTGAGGTTCCTCCTCGACGACTGGGCCGTGGTCTCGTACCTGCCGGCGCCGGGCGGTGCTCCAATCGTCGATCTGCTCGCCTCCTCGTCGCCTACCTTTGCTGCTGCCGCTCTGGAGAGCGTGAGGTCAGGGGGCTCCTTGGCGTCTCCTCAGAGACTTCTTGTCGTGGAGGCCCCAGTCCATCCGAGGAACTCCCGCTACATCCCGACGCCCTCCATTCGGCTTCTCAAGGCAGCGCACGCTACCGAGCTACCCTCTGGTGAGCTCGTCGTACGCGCAGACTTCGCCCAGAGCGGTCGTCTGACCGAGTTGAAGCTCCTTCAGTCGACGCTGCGAGACGCCGCGCCCGCTCTTCAGGAGCTCCGGCGTCGACTAAGGGTGGCCTACAAGACCGCGAAGCGGCACCGGGTTATTGCCTTCTTGGTCGTGACGACCGGCGATGACCTCAGTCTCCTCTCGAGCCAGCCGGTGTTACCCCAGTGCTGCTGCGGAACCGACGAGCCGTTCTGCGTTTGAGCCCTTCCCGGAGGCGGGTCGAACCCGCCTCCGGGTTCAGTGATTAGGTGAAGCTCTCGGGCCGCTCAGGCGGGAAGAGGGTTCTACGCCGGTTGCGGGGCCGGGGCGGCGACGGCGAGCTCGAACTCCGGCGGGTCGATCATGTGGCGCTTGACCGCGCACTGGTCGACCGAGCGGAGGATCGCCTCCCGGTACTTTTCCGGGAACCCCTCGGGCAGACGGACCTCGATGCGGATCGTCCCGATGCGGTGGTGCTCCAGGTCGCGCACCGGCTCGAGGCTGAGCCCCAGCCCCTCGGTCGAGAGGCCGCGCTGCTGGCAGAAGGCGAGGGCGTAGAGGCCGGCGCAGGTGGCGATGGAGGCGAGGAACAGGTCGAAGGGTGCGGGGGCCGTGTCGCCGCCGCCGGCGTGGGCCGGCTGGTCGGTGCGGATCAGGTGGCCGTGAGCTCGGGTCTCGACGGCCAGGCCGCCGGGAAATTGGACTTCCAGGGTCATGTCGACTCCTCGGTGGTTCGGTGAGGGAGAGGTTGCCCCGGCGGGGCGCCCTCGGCTGCTGACCTTTGGAGGCACGGAGCGATCCGTGGGTTCCCGGGCTACCCCAGGAGCTCGTCGATCTTGTCCAGGAGCGCCCGCTGGGTGAAGGGCTTCTGCAGGAAGGGAGTGCCAGCCGGCAGCTCCCCCCGCTGCACGATGGCGTAGCCCGGGTAGCCCGAGATGAACAGGAGCTTCGCTCCCGGCGCCTGGACGGCGAGCAGCTTCTCGAGCTCGGGCCCGCGGATGTCGGGCATCACCATGTCGGAGATGACCAAGTCGATCCCGTCGCCGCAGACGCCGCACACCTCCAGGGCCCGGCGGCCGCCGGCAGCGGCCAGGACGTCGTAGCCGTGGAGCTCCAGGATTTTGACGATCAGGTTGCGCACCGCATCTTCGTCCTCCACCACGAGGATCCGCCCGTGACCCCCGCGCACCGGCGGGCTCTCCGCTTCGCGGCGTTCGGCGGCTGGCTCGCTCGCGACCCGCGGCAGGTAGATCTTGAAGGTCGAGCCTTCGCCCAGCTCGCTGTAGGCCCAGATGTAGCCGCCGCTCTGCGTGATGATGCCGTAGACGGTGGACAGGCCGAGCCCGGTGCCCTTTCCGGGGTCCTTCGTGGTGAAGAACGGCTCGAAGACCCGGTCCAGGACCTCGGGCGGCATGCCGTCGCCGCTGTCGGTGACCGTGAGGAGCGCATACTCCCCGGGCTCGACGGTGACCTCGGGCTTGGCCAGGGGCGACTCGATCCAGGCCGTGGAGGTCTCCAGCAGCAACGACCCTCCCCGGGGCATGGCGTCCCGGGCGTTGACCGCCAGGTTGAGAAGCACCTGCTCGATCTGTCCCCGGTCCGCCCGCACCGGCCCGAGCTCGGGATCCAGGTGGTGGACGAGGCGGATGTCCTCGCCGATCAGGCGGTGGAGCCTCGACTCGGTGCCGACGACCACCGCGTTGAGGTCGAGCACCTCCGGCCGCAGCACCTGGCTCCGGCTGAAGGCGAGGAGCTGGCGGGTGAGGGCCGCGGCGCGCTCGCCGGCACGCTTGATCTCCTGGAGCTCGTGGCGCTCCTGGGCGTCGGGCGCCAGGCGCAGCAGCAGGAGGTCGCTGTAGCCGGTGATCGCGGTCACCAGGTTGTTGAAATCGTGGGCGATCCCGCCGGCGAGACGGCCCACGGCCTCCAAACGCTGGGCCAGCCGGAGCTGGTCCGCGGCCAGCCGTCGATCGGTGTCGTCGAACAGGTACGCGCGGAACTCGGTCAGCTCGCCGGCCTCGTCGAAGGTCCCGACGACGTTGGCGATCAAGTAGACCGGGTCGCCGCTCCGGCGCCTCCCCGCCACCTCGTAGCGCTCGATCTTGCCGTGTCGGCGCAGCTCCAGGAGGAATTTCGCACGGATCTCCGGCTCGGGGAACAGGCTCTCGGCGTCGGCCACCAGAATCTCGTCGACGGAGGCGTAGCCGAAGATCCGCGCGAAGGCTGGATTACACTCCAGGAGCCTGCCCTCGGTGGTCGCGATACAAATGCCGGTCAAGTCCTCCTGGAAGAAGCGGCAGTAGCTCTCCTCGCTCTTGCGCAGGCGCTCCACCGCGTGTCGACGGTCCGCCTCGACCAGCTCCTCGAAGCGCTTGCGCTCGATCGCGTAGCCGACGGAACGCTCGAGTAGCAGTCCGTCCACCTGCTTCTTGACCAGATAGTCCTGGGCGCCGGCCCCCAGCGCTCGCCGGGCCAGGTCGTCGTCCTGCACGCCGGTGAGAACGATCACCGGTACCCCCGGCGCGCGCTCGAGCACCCTCCCCAGCGTCTCGAGACCCTGGCTGTCGGGCAGGCAGAGATCGAGAAGCACGACGTCGGCGCCGCCCTCCTCCAGACGGTCGAGGGCCGGCCCCACGGCGGCGACGGTCTCGAGATCGAATTCGGTCGCCGAGCCCACC
Organism: uncultured Acidobacteriota bacterium; assembly: GCA_963739795.1. GTDB lineage: Bacteria > Acidobacteriota > Thermoanaerobaculia > Multivoradales > DATKCC01 > CAVUBL01. Next base: position 484,012 of record CAVUBL010000021.1, read on the forward strand.
AGCAGCTCCCGGATGAATCGGGTGTCGCCCGGGTTGTCCGCGACCAAGAGGATACGGGTCGCGGGTTGACCCTGGTGCCACGTCGGAGCTCGCAGTGTGTCGACCGTCATGAGGCAGCCGGCCGGCAGCAGGCGGGAGCCGGGGAAGGCCTCCACGTCCGGTCGGTATCGGGCAGGCTACGGGGAGCTCCCGAGGGCAGCTATCCGAAGCCCGACGAAGCTGCTGTCGGTGGGCGTCCTACACGGTCCGGAGAGACCGTCGGGGCTCGCGCTCTCCGCCCGGCCCTCGTTCAGCGGCGCGCCAGGCGCAGGGTCAGGGCGGCGAGCACCAGCACCGCCGCCGCCAGGGCCGCCCACAGGAGGACGCCCTGAAGTCCCGGGGCGGTCAGCCAACGCCGGCCCCGGCGAAAGGCCGGATTGGGCTCCAGGGGGCCGGTCTCGGCACCGCCGGCCGCGGCGGCCAGGACGACGTCGCGAACCCGCGAGAGCTCATAGCGGGGCGCCTTGGCCTCGGGGTAGCCCAGGAGCAGCTCGTAGCCTCCGGCGGGTGCGGCGAAGAAGAGCTCCGGCACCGGGAACCGGCCGGTGGCCGCCGTGACGTCGAGAGGAGCGTCGCTGCCGTCCTCGACGGTGAGGGCCAGGGACTCGATCCGGGTCGCGGGGAAGCCGACGTCGAGTGGACGCGGATCCCCCGCCCGGCGGGCCAGGCGACCCCGGGCAAGGACGCTCCGCCGGCCGCCGGCGAGTGCCTCCAGGGTGTAGGCGCGGTCGAAGAAGGAGGCGCCGACCTCCAGGCCCAGGCCCTGCAGGGTGGCCGGCGAGGAGCTCGGAGTGAGCTCGTAAGTCGAGCGTCCGTCGCTCGTCTCCGGAGCGCTCACCTGGAGGGCCCGCCGCGCCGTGGCGATCCCCCGTTCGAGCAGGTAGGGCCACTGGTGGTTCGTGCCGTCGGAGACCCGCAGGTCCGCCAGGTCCCCGCGGGCGTGGGCCAGGTCGTCGAGGCCGAGGCGCACCCGGACGAGCCCTTCCGAGGAGGGCTCGGCGTCGAGGTGCCTGCGCCACCGGTAGAGGGTGGGCTCGAAGGCGGCGCCCGGGTGCATGGCGAAGGCCAGAGCCGGCTTCGGGTCGAAGGCGGGGTTGGCCTCGGCCGGGCCCATGTGGGCCTCCGGGAGCCGGGCGGGATCCGCCAGGCGCTCGGCGACCTCGGACGCGCTCCCGGTGGTGGTGTGGCCCGTCGCGGGGCGCAGGTCCTCCAGGTCGTAGCGCGGCCGGAAGGCCCGGCCTCCTCCGAAGTAGAGGGTGGCTGTGGCCGTGGCCGCGCCGCCGCCGGAGGCCTCCAGCTCGGATCCCGGCTCGGATTCGGGCCCGGCGGGCAGGGCGAAGAGGAGGGTCGGCCGGGGCACGGCAGCCCGCACCTCGAGGCCCGCGAGGGGCGGGCTGTCCCCGTCGTCGATCACCACGCGCAGGCGATCGCCCCGGGCGGGCCGCAGCCGGACTTCGAGCCCCTCGACCGCCGTCTGGCCGGGCAGGCGGAAGATCGAACCCCGGGCGAGGGGCTCCCGGACCGCTCCCGGCCCCTCGTCCCAGACCTCGACGCGGCGGTCGAAGGCCGGCGTCTCCGTGGCCAGCACCAGGCGGTCGGGCACCAGGCTCCCGGGGCGCTCGAGCTCGATCGTCGTCCGAGCGCCGGAGCTCTGGCGCTCCAGCACCGGCAGCGGGACCCGGGCGCCCTCGCCGCCGGCGACCGAGCGGACCCGCTCGTAGCGGAACGACGGTTCCAGGAAGCCCTCGCCCTCCCCCTCGAGGACCACGGTCAGGCGGTCGCCGGACAGCTCGGGGAGGGGCAGACGGAGCCGCTCGCGCCCCGGCCCGGGGAGGCGGAAGACCGAGCCGTCCACGACCGGCTCGCCGGCGGCGGCGACATGGATCTGGCGGACGAACCGGCTCCGCCCGATCGCGAGCACCAGGTCCCAGCGCTGTCCCGCGGGCGCCGGCGGCGGGGTGGAGAGCTCGTAGGTCTCCCGCCGCCGGGGCGGAGCTCCCCGCCGCCCCTCGGTGTGGCGCTCGGCGCCGAGGAGCCGGGGGTGCACGGTGGCCCGCACCTCCAGGCGCTCACCGGGGCCAGGGGCGCGGTGGAGAAGGTAGGGCACCTCGGCGCCTCCGGCGTCCAGGATTCGCAGGTCCGAAAGGTCCCGACGGCAGGCGGAGAGGACGGCGGGAGGCAGCTCGAGGCGTACCAGGCGGCCGGCGGGGGCGGTGACGGCGGCGCGGCGGGCGAACAGGCTCGCCAGGCCGGGCTCGGCGCCGCCGGGAGCCGCCGGCGCGCCGAGCACCCCCACGGTGCCTGCGGCGGCGAGCAGGAGCCCGGCGGCGAGGGAGGCCCGGTGTCCGGTCACGGCCCCTCCGGCGGCGGCTTGCGGAAGACGAACCGCTGATAGGCCAGGGAGACCAGCACCAGGGAGAGGGCGAGCCCGACCAGAGAGGCGACCCGATAGAGGTCCTCGAGGCCCGCGAGGTCGAAGAGGAAGAGCTTGACCACGGCGATGGCCAGCAGGCCCAGCCCGACCGCCCGCAGACCCCGGCTCCGGCGGCCGATCCCAAGCCCCAGGAGGACCAGGGCGTAGAGGGCCCAGGCCAGGGAGAGGGTCAGGTCCCGGGCCATCCGGCCGGAGGCCGCGAGGGCTGGATACCGGCCCGGGGCGAAGAGGTCGAACACCGTGAGGTCGATCCAGACGAAAATCACCGCGATGGCCGCCGCCGCGCACAGGACCGCGCCCCACGGCCGCCCCCGGGAGTAGATCCGCGCTTCGAACGGGCGGGCCCGGGCGACCTCGCCGGGGGCGAGGAGGGCCGAGGCTCCGACCAGGCAGGCCGCCGGCACCAGGTAGGTGTACAGCAGCCAGTTCAGGACCGGCCAGGCGGAGTGGGCGTGGTACCCGGAGACGGCGGGGTTGGCCACCAGCCGCGCGGTGACCGCCGCCAGCAGGGCCAGAGCGAGCGCCTTGAGCCCCGGATGGTCGAGCCGCCGCCAGAGGGCGACGACCGCCACCCCCTCGAGAGCCCAGCCGAGGGTGATCCATTCGCGCTCGAGCTGCAGCGGGATGGCGAGGGCGGCGAAGCCGAGGGCCACGGCGCCGAACCAGGCGAGCCAGCGCCGGCGCCGCGGGTCGTCCGGTCCCCAGCCCGCCACCACCCGCCAGCAGGCGGCGAGGGCCAGGGCGCCCAGGAGGACCGGGAGGAGCCCGATGGCTTCCGGCCCGAAGCGCCGGAGCCAGAGGTGGCGGAGCGCCGGAAACCAGACCGGCCCGGCGAGGGCGGCGGCGATCCACGCCGCCGGAGCGCCGGCGAGGCGGCGCCGGGTGAGGAAGGGCCAGGCCGTGAACAGCACGACGCCGGCGCCCAGGCCGACCAGTCCAACGTTCGCCGCCCGCGCCACGTCCGTCGCGGGCATCCCGAATGCGGTCGCCGACGAATCGCTCCACGACCAGTGGGCCACGGCGGTCAGGGTCGCGGCCACGGCGTAGAGACCGCCCGAGGCGGCCCGGGTCGCCGCGAGGACCGCGAGCAGGGCGAGGACCAGGGTGAGCCCCAGGAAGAACCAGGGGGCGAGGAGGGTGTCGAGCCGGGCCTCGATCGCCAGGGTGGCGAGGGCTGCGAGAGGCAGGGCGGCCGCCGCCGGCTCGGGCCAGCGCGGCGCGGCGGCTCCGGCTGGCCACTCCCGGGTCGGCGCGCCCTCCCGATCCCGGCGCTGTTCCAGGTAGAGGGCCTGGAGCTGGAGGGCCACGCCCGCCGCCACCAGAATGCCGAAGTAGAGGGCGGGCGGCGGGAGGTAGGGCGCTCCGGCGTGGGCGAGGTGAGACAAACCGAAGCCGAGGCCGACGAGCACGGCCGCGAGCACCGGCCGGCGCGCGACGCCGGGGGCATGGCCCTGGCGGACGAGGAGGGCGCCGAGGACGAGCCAGCCCACGATCCAGGGCGTGAGGGTGGCGATTCCGCCACCGACCAGGGGCCGGACGACGAGGAGGACGAGGAAGCCGCCGGCGGTGAGCAGGGGGCCGAGAGGCCGGTCCGTCCGCCCCCGGCGCAAGTCGAGCTCGGCGAAGGCGTGGAAGGCCACCGACAGGACCAGGGCGATGGCCACCGCCTCCCAGGCCAGCTCCCGCTCGGCCCGGGTGCGCAGGACCCAGACCGCGACCACCGCCACCGACGCCGCGGCGGCGCCGGTGCCGAGGGCCAGCGGGAGCCCGGCGCCCGCATTCGACCCGCGGCTCCGATCGAGCACCTGGGCGCCGACCGAGAGCACCAGCATCAGCGCCGCGACGCTCCACAGGTGCATGCCGAGGTCGGCGCGAACGGCGAGGTAGAGGGCGAACGCGAAGGGGAAGAGGACGGCGCCGGAGCGGGTCCAGATCCGGATCCAGACGAGGGCACCGGCCTCGGCGGCTCCATCCTCGGTGCCGCGGGCGGCGAGGGCGCTCGCGGCGGCGAAGAGGGCGGCGAAGACCAGCAGGATCCCCAGGGCCAGCGGCAGCTCCTCGGGTCTCATCCGGAGGGCGATCCAGAGCACCTCGTAGCCCAGGGTGGCGAGGAGGCCGAGGGGCGCGAGCAGCGGCCACCGGCGGCGGCGGGCGAGGACCAGGAGGCCGCAGTTGAGCAGCAGGAGGTAGCCGAACAGGCCGATGGGCCGGTCCGCGCCCGTGCTCACCAGCAGGGGCGTGGCGAAGCCCCCGGCCAGGCCCAGGAGGGCCACCACCAGCGTGCGATGCCGCCAGGCGAGGAGCCCGGCCGTCGCGGTCACCAGGACCATGAGGACGAAGGCGAGACTCCCCGGGATCAGCGCGTAGAGGGCCCGCGCCGCCCATACCGCGCCGTAGAGCACCACCACGGCTCCCCCCGCGAGGCCGTTGGCCGTCGGCTCGTAGCCCCGGGGGCGGAGCCACTCGGAGGCGACGAGGGCTCCCAGGCCGGCGAGGATCGCCAGAGCCACCCGCACCGGCGGCGCGAGCCAGCCGGCCTCGACCGCGAAGCGGACGAAGTAGAGGCCCGCCAGGGCGAACAAGACCCCCGCGAGGACCGCGGCGCCCCGCACGCCGAGCCATCGCTCCCACTCGATGGGTGGGCGCCGAGGAGGCGGTGCTGGCTCAGGGGGCTCAGGGGGCTCGGCCGGCTCGATCGGCTCGAATGGGGGCTCGGGTGGGGGAGCGGGAGCGGCCGCCGCCCCGGAGGGCTCGGCCGGCGGCTCCTCCCGGGTGGCGGTGAGGGGGGTGAAGGCGGCGGGGCGCTCGGCCGGGGGCGGCTCGGGGGAAGGAATGAGGGCCGGCGGCGGAGCCGGGGCCGGCCGAGCTTCCGGCTCCGCGCCCGTGGCCGGGGCGGCACCGCGGTCCGCCGCAGCCAGGTCGTCGAGGAGCCGGCCCAGACGACTGACGCGGGACTCGATCTCGGCCAGGCGCTCCTCGGCTCGGCGCGCGCGGCGCAGGAGCACGATCACCCCGATCCCAGGGCCCAGGACCAGGGCGAGGAGGCCTAGGATCAGTGCGGCGTAGAGGCACTCCATCTCGAGATGTCGAACCCGCCCGGGCCGGTGCCCCGGCGGTCTTTCGTCGGTAGATCGGCGGCTATGGTACCAGTCCGGGCCGCCGCGACCCTCGTCGCCGTGGAACGGACTGCCCGGGGCGGAACGGCTGCCTTCGTGGAGCTCCCGTGGCGTATCATGGAGTCGTTTCGCGTCCCTGCAACGCGCCCGAGGACCCTGACCATGCGTCCCCTCTCTCAACGGCTCCGCGCTTCCATCGCGCTCGCCACCCTGGCGGCGTTCCTGGCCTCCTGCGCCACGACTCAGCTCCCGCCGATCTCGGCCTCCGGCGCGGCCTTCAAGCCCTTGCCGGACGAGCGCCGGCTCTGGGCCGACTCCCGGGCCGAGGAGCAGAAGCTCCTCTCGGAGGCGAGGGTCTACGACGACCCGCTCCTGGTCGACTACCTGAACGACCTGGTGCACCGCCTCGAGCCGCCGACGATGGCCGCCAACCCCGAGATCCAGTACCACGTCACGGTGCTCGAGGACCCCACCCTCAACGCCTTCGCCTACCCCCACGGCTCGATCTACGTCCACACCGGGCTGCTGGCGCGGATGGAGGACGAGGGCGAGCTCGCCACCGTCCTGGGCCACGAGATGACCCACGTGGAGAACCGCCACATGCTGCGCTACCGGCGGGCGGCCCAGAATCGCCAGATCGCCTTCAGCGCCCTCGCCATCACCGCGGCGGTGGTGGTGGCCGGCGAGGAGGGGGACGCCGTCTCCAAGGGGGACTACGGGCGGGCGGCGCGCATCGACGTGCTGTCGAACATCCTGGTGGGGTTGGGGCTCCAGCTCGCCTTCGTGGCGGCGGTCAACGGCTACGGGAGGAACCTGGAGATCGAGGCCGACGCCGGCGGCTTCGCCAAGCTGGCGGCGGCGGGCTACGACCCGGCGGATGCGCCCAAGGTCTACCAGGCCCTGCTCGAGGACCACGGCGAGTCGGGCAAGCTCGAGTCCTTCTTCTTCGGCAGTCACCCCCAGCTCTCGGCGCGGGTGGCGAGCGCCAACGCCTGGATCGCGGCCCACCCGGACCAGCGGCCGGCGCCCGGCGAGGACCGCTCCCTCGCCGACGAGGATCGCTTCGCCCGCCGCATCCGGCCAGTGGTGCGCGACGACGCGCGCCTCAACATCGACCTGGGGCGCCTCCACCTGGCCTCCGACGAGCTGGACAAGGCCCTGGGCTGGATGCCCCAGGACCCGGAGGTCCACTTCCAGCTCGCCCGCCTGCGCCTCGCCCAGGCCGACGCCGAGAAGAACGAGGCGGCGCGCGCGGGCCTTGTGGACCAGGCGCGCGACGCCCTGCGCGAGTCGATCCGCCTGGCGCCGGACCGGGCGCCGGCCCACCGGGAGCTGGGCCTGCTCCTCTATCGGCGGGGCGACCGCGCCGACGCCTGCCGCGAGCTCGGCTACTACCTGGAGCTGGCGCCCCACGCCGAGGACGCTCCGCACGTGCGCGACTACGTCCTCGAGCTCACCCAGAGGGGCGACTGCCCGCCACACAAGGGCTGACGCACCCCCCGGTGCGCTCGGCGCGGGTCCCGGGAGCGCCGGGGGCCACCCCAACGGGTGGGACTTCGGCCCCTTCGACCTACCCGGAGGGTAGTGGCATTCGGGTGGTGCTCGCGAACAAGCTAGCCGGCGTCGGGCCGTCGGCGGCAACCTCCCCCGCCGGTGCGCCGATCTCGATGAATCTCCACAACGTCGCTCCCTGGGAACGGATCCTGCGCTGCGGGATCGGTGTCGCCATGCTGGCGCTCGGCTGGGCGGGCGTGGTCCCGGGGCTGGGTGGCGCCTCCCTCCAGCTCTTCGGTTGGTTCCCCCTGGTCACCGGCCTGATCGGCTGGTCGCCCATCTACTCCATGTTGGGGGTCTCGACCCGCCGGGGCCCGGTCGCCGCCCCGGACGAGCGCTCGCCGCCGGAGCGGGCCGGCGACGACGGGGCGGAGGGGAACGACGATAGAATCACCTCGCGCGGACCCTGAGGGCCGCCGACGTGCTCCGTTCCCGATCGAGCCTGACACTCCCACCGTGCTCCGCCAAGTCAAATGGGTCCTCATGCTGGCCCTGGTGGCGTTCCTCGCCATCGTCGAGTACGCGCGCTACCTGCTCGAGCCGTACGCGGGCACGCCGATGCAGCACTTGGTCATCGACGGGGTCATGGTGCTGTCGATCCTCTTCTTCTTCGGCGGCCTGTTCACGGCCCTTCAGGTGGTCGAGGAGCGCCTGACCCACCAGAACCGGGAGCTCCTCGGGCTGCACCGCGCCACCCTGGACGTCCACGGCAACCTCTCCCTGGAGACCGTGCTGGAACGGGTCGTGGAGCAGGCCCGCCCGCTGGTCGACGCCCGCTACGGCGCGATCTCGGTGATCGACGAGGAGGGGACGATCCTCTCCTTCGTCACCTCGGGGATCAGCCCGGCGGAGCGCAGGAAGATCGGCGATCCGCCGGAGGGACGCGGCCTGCTGGGCGTGCCGCTCCACGAGGGTGAGACGATCCGGGTGGCCGAGCTCTCCCGCGACCCCCGGTCCACCGGCTTCCCACCCCATCACCCGCCCATGCAGTCGCTCCTGGCGGTGCCCATCCTGAGCAAGGGCAGCTACCGCGGCAACCTCTACGTCGCGGACAAGACGACGGGAACGCACTTCACCGAGGAGGACGAGCAGACCCTGGTGCGCTTCGCCACCACCGCTGCCATCGCCATCGACAACGCCCAGCTCCACCTCCGCGTCCGGAACCTGGCGGTGGCCGAGGAGCGGGTGCGGATCGCTCGCGAGATGCACGACGGCCTGGCGCAGGTGCTCGCCTACGTCAACACCAAGGCCCAGGCGGTCAAGGCCTACTTGCAGAAGGGCAAGTCCGACGAGGCCGAGGCCCAACTCGACCAGCTCGCCGTGGCGGCCCGGGAGGTCCTGGCCGACGTCCGGGAGGGCATCCTGGCGCTGCGCACCCAGACCGGCCCCGACCAGGGGCTGGGCGAGACGGTCGAAGCGTTCATCAAGCGCTGGGAGAGCCAGAGCGGCATCGAGGGGCAGGTGGCGTACGACTCCGAGCTCACCCTCAGCCCCACCGTCGAGCTCCAGCTCCTGCGTATCATCCAGGAGGCCCTCTCCAACGTCCGCAAACATTCGGGCGCCAGCTCGGCGCGCGTCGAGCTCAAGCAGATCGAGAGCCTGCTCATGGTCGATGTCCAGGACGACGGCGTGGGCTTCGACCCGGCGGGGAGCCGTCCCGGGGACTCTCCGCGCTTCGGGCTCGCCATCATGCGCGAGCGCGTGGTGAGCATCGGCGGTACAATCGACTTTCATTCGGCGCCCGGCCAAGGGGTTCGGGTCCACTTGGAAGTCCCACTGAGTTAGTGGGTTCCAGAGAGCGTTCCAGGAGAACTCCCATGAGAATCGTGATCGCAGACGACCACGCCCTGTTCCGAGACAGCCTGCGGAGCCTGCTCGTCGCCCGCGACATCGAGGTGGTCGGCGAGGCCCGCAACGGCAAAGAGGCCATCGAGCTGGCGTGGAAGCTCAAGCCGGACGTCGTGCTGATGGACCTGATGATGCCGGAGATGGACGGCCTGGAGGCGACCCGGCGGCTGGCCGCCGAGCTGCCGGAGGTGAAGGTGATCGTGCTCACCGCCTCCGACGACGAGTCGAACCTCTTCGAGGCCATCAAGTCGGGTGCCAAGGGCTACCTGCTCAAGGACCTGGAGGCCGACCGCTTCTTCGCGCTCCTCGAAGGGGTGGCCGACGGCGAGCCGGCGTTGACCCCGGCTCTCGCCCGCAAGCTACTCGACGAGTTCGCCCGCCCGAAGGTGGCCGTCGGCAAGGACTACGACCCGGACGCCCTCACCGAACGGGAGACCGAGGTCCTCGAGCTCATGGTGGACGGGGTGACCTCGAACCGCAAGCTGGCAAGCGAGCTGGGGGTGAGCGAGAACACGGTGAAGTTCCACGTCCGCAACATCCTGGACAAGCTCCACCTGCACAACCGCGCCCAAGTGGTCGCCTACGCCCTGCGCCACCGGCTCGTGGAACCCACCGCAGAAGCCTGAGACCCCTCCCCAGCGCGCCCGGAGAAGGGGACCGAGGGGTTGAAGGGAGGCCGGATCAGAACGGTTCCGCTTCTCCCAGCTCCTGGCGGACCTCCAAGCCCACCGTGGGGTTCGCATCCAGGTACTCGGCGGCCATCGCCCGGTGCCGAGGGTTGAGCGAGATCATGTACAGGCAGGCCTGACGGGGATCGACGACCCGTGCGTCGTCCCAGCGCTCTAGGACCGCAGTCATGAAACCTTTGGCCGCGAGCTGGGCCTGCTCGGGTGCGAGATCCTCGACGAACGGGCGGGCGGCGTCGGCGAGCAGGTCGCTTCTGAGGTTCCACGCCAAGGGACCCAGGCGGTTGACGTAGGCGTCCACCGTCTGGCGCATCTGGGGGCTCAATTTGTCATAAAGCATCGTAAACCCTTCTGTAATGGCCGTTTCGGGCGGCTCTGTTACAGCAGGGTGCCCATGGAGGGGCGAAGTGGGACAGGGCCGGGGTAGTTTACCGCGACGGTCGATAACCCAGCTTGTGTCTTGCATTTGACGCAGATTCTGCGATGCGGTCGGGCTGCGGCGGCGTGTGGTCGTCTACTTCGTTCCCGCTCCTCGACGATGGCTCGGCATCGCCTGCGTCGCGGTGCCTCGTATCCGGCCCCACGGCGCTCGCAACGCGACTGCGCGTTTCTGCCGCGCAGACTCCTAGAGAGGCTCAGTGGCGGCTGGGTGCGAGGTCCCCGCCGATGCGAAAGCCGGGGGTGGGAAGGGGAACGAGGGGATGCGGGGGGGACCTGATCAGATGCCGGTGGCCGAGAGGTAATTGACCACGCTGCGGATGCTGGCCACGAGCTGGGGATGGGCCTCCTCGAGCTCGTAGACCGACTCCTCCAGGCGCTCCCGGAGGCCGGCTTCGTCGGGAGGGGTGGGCTCGCCCTCGAGGACCCGCCGGATGTCGCTCATCAGGTCCGAGAGCAGGCGCCGGTTCTGCTCCGAGACGGAGTGGGCGGCGTGGAGCTCGTCGTGGAGCCGGGAGAGGGTCGAGTGGAGCTCGTCGCGCGCTTCGGTCATGGTCGGTGGTGGATTCTATCAGGCTCTCAGACGGTGCTTCGCCAGCCGCTCGTAGTGCTCCAGGCAGACCTCGTACAGCCCTCGGCGCCCCTCGGGAACCGGCTCGCTCCGCTCCCGCGGCGGGCCGAAGCCGGTGGAGCGCTCCACGCTGTCGTACCAGTGGCGCGCCCATACGCCGTCGGTTTTCCGGGGTCCAGGCCGCCAGGCGAGCATGGCCGGATCGAAAGGTACGCCCACCTCCGTGCAGAGCCGGCGCAGAAGCCCCTCCGGGTTCCGCAGCAGATCCAGGGAGTCGACGACCGGCGGCACCCGGCCGCTCGCCTCCCGGACCAGGTCGAAGAGCTCGCTCTGCTGGGGGAAGCCCAGGTCCTCGGCAGTCGGCTCCGAGCGGACCTTGGCGTAGGAGAGGATCACCGCCCCCGGCTCGCGGATCAGGAAGCAGTTGGTCAGGCGGGAGATCCACTCCCGGCCCACCTCCGGGATCATGTGGTGGGTCATGTGCTTCTGGTACCAGATCGACCGTCCGCCGGGCACCGGTCCGGTGAGCCAGGCGACGACGCGGCGCCAGTCGCTGTCGTAGGCCGCGATGATCTCGTCGCGTCCGGGGTGATCGATGCCGGTCGTCTTCAGGTAGCTGGAGTAGAGGGGCTCGTCGGTGACGAAGGTGTCCGCGCGGCTGCCCCACGAGCGCAGGAGGGCGGTGGAGATGTTGCGCGGACCGCTCCACATGGCGATCCGGGTCGGGTTGCTGGGGCGGCTGGCCATGGCGGGTCGGCGCGGCGGGTCAATCCCACTCGGGCAGGGGGGTCCCCTCGTGGGCGGTGCGCTGGTCGTAAAGCTCCTGGAGGCTCCGGGTCACGGGACCGGGGCCCGCGCCGGCCCCGATCGACCGGCCGTCGACCTCGAGGACCGGGGTCAGCTCGCCCATGGTGCCGGTAGTGAACATCTCGTCGGCCGAGTAGACCTCGGAGAGGGAGACGTTGCGCTCGGTGATGGGGATCGCCGCCTCCCGGGCCAGGGCGATCACCTTGCGGCGGGTGATCCCGGGTAGGCAGCTATCGGCGTGCGGCGTGGCGACCTCGCCGCGCTTGACTACGAAGACGTTGGTGGCGTTGGTCTCCGAGACGAACCCCGCAAGGTCCAGCATCAAGGCGTCGTCGACGCCGGCCCGGTCGGCCTGGATCTTGGCCAGGATGTTGTTGATCAGGTTGTTGTGGTGGATCTTCGAGTCGATGGACTGGGGATTGTTGCGGCGGATCGCCGAGGTGACGAGCCGGATGCCGCGGCGGTCGTAGACCGGAGCCTTCCACTCCGCCAGCACGATCAGGCAGGGGCCGGAGCGGTTGAACCGCGGGCTCATGCCGGAGGTTACCTTCGGGCCCCGGGTCAGGGTCAGGCGGATATGGACCCCGTCGCGCATCCGGTTGGCCTCGAGGGTCCGGAAGATCGCGTCGGTCACTTCTGCGCGGCTCGGCACCTCGGCGAAGGCCATGGCGTGGGCCGAGTCGAACAGCCGGTCGAGGTGGGCGTCGAGCTGGAAGATCCGGCCGCCGTAGACCCGCAGTCCCTCCCAGACCGCGTCGCCCCCCTGGACCGAGCTATCGAAGACCGACACCCTCGCCCGGTCCCGGGGCAGCAGCTCGCCTCCGACCCAGATGACGAGGTCGGCGTTGCGTGGATCGGGGAGGTCGGTGGGGTCGGTGCTCATGGTCGCTCCTGGGACGAGGTGGGGGGCGGTACCGCTCCTGGCTCGGCGCGGGCTGATTCAACGTAACTCGATAGAGTGGAAAAGGTTAGGATAGAATAGGTCAAGCTCGGGAAGGATAGCATTCGGGGCTTTCCGATGACGCGAGAGATTGCCACGTACGCCCTCAGCCTGCCGGCGGCCCTGCTGCGGATCTGGGACGGGCGCGGCGGATCGGTCCGCGAGCGGGCCCGCCGGAGCCTGGGCACGATCCCCGGTGTCGAGTGGCTGCGCCGCGACCTGTGCGCGGTGGTTCCGGTGGCCGGGGACCCGGCGGTCTACGACCTCGCCGTGCGGGCCGCCTCGGCGATGGTGGCCGCCTGCGGCGCCGACAGCATGGCGCTGCGGCAACTGGTCCTCGCCGGCCGGGTGATGCGGAGCCCGCGGGGGATTCGCGCCGAGGCGGAGCGCCTGTTGGAAGACCTCGACCGCCTCATGCCCGATCTGCCGGCGGGTGGCGTGGCGGTGACCTCGGTCGTGGGAAGCCGGCTGGAGATCGCGCGGCGCCTGGGTCGCGAGGTCCTCTTCGCCGGCCCCTCCGGAACCCGGGTGCCGATCCAACCGGTCGGGTACGAGGATGGCGCGACCCCCCCGTGGCGGAGCCCGACCCTGTTCCGCCACCTGGTGGAGAGCGTCCGGCGGCCCGACGTGGAGGGCATGCTCCGCGGGGTGGGGGGGATCGAGGCTTTGCGGGTCGGGGGTGGCCTCGGCCACGGCAAGACCCGGGCCGTCTGGGAGGCGCTGGCGAAACGGGGAGGCCGGGTCGTCTGGGTGACCGCCCGGCCTTCGCGGCACCGGGGACCCGGCCTCGCCGAGCAGGCGCTCCACCGACTGGTGCTCTCCGGACGGCCCGAGCGGCGGGAGCTCGCCGACCTGGGAGTGCTCGACCTCGACGAGCTCCTCGAGCCGGGGGAGACGGCGCCTGCGGTCGATCTGCGGGAGCTACTCCTCGACAAGCTCCCGACCTGGCTCGAGACCGCTCCGGAGGAGCCGCGGGCGACGGTGGTGTGCGACGGCCTCGAGTCCGCGACCGAAGGCGACCTGGATCTGGTCTCGGCCCTCGCCGACGCCGCCCTCGGTGGGGCCGGCTACCGGGTCGTCCTCATCGCGCGGACCGGGGCCTTCGACGCCGGCCCACGCTCGCTCCGGGACTTGCCCGAGGTGCGGGTACCCGCCATGGAGCCCGACGAGATCGAGAGCTTCCGGCAGGCGGCGTGCCGCGGCCTCTCCCTCGCCGAGGCGGTCGCCGAGCGCTTCCGCGCCGAGGCGGCGGGCAATCCCTTCGCCTTCGAGGAAGGCCTCGTGGCCCTGGCGGAGCGCGACCTGATCCGCCAGATCCACGGCAACCTGTTCTTCCGCGGAGGCCCGGAGACGGGCTACACGCCGTCGAGCCGCCTTACCCAGCACGTGGAGGCGGAGGTGCTGCGCCTGGGCGATCCGGCGCCGCTGCGCCTTCTCGCCCTGGCCGGCGAGCCGGTGCCCGACGGCTGCCTGCGCAGCGCTGCCCGCGCCGGCGGAGTAGCCTCCAACCGAGGGTGGTTGGGCCCGTTTCTGGAGAGTGGGCTGGTGCGGGAGGCGGAGGGACCGTGGGGTCCCGGGGTGGGCCTCGCCTGTCCGGCCTTCGGCAGCGCCCTGCGCTCCGAGGTGCGGGGCGAGAGCGCCGAGTCCATGCGCCGGCTCCTGGGCGAGGCCTTGGCCGACGAGACCCACACCGGATCGTGGCGGACCTACCGCATGCTCCGGGGCACCGAAGACGCCGTCGATCCCTTGCTGGCTGCGGCCCGGGAGCAGGAGGCGCCACCCGCCGACCTGGTCGCCGCCCTGAAGACCGAGCTCGCCCGGCACCGGGCGGCGGAAGGCAAGCCGGAGACCGAGCTCGGCCTGCTCTGGGCCTTACTACCCTTGGTGCATCGCCTCGAAGGGCTCGGCGGCGCGCGCGCCGAGCTGGAAAGGGCCCTCGACCTGGCGTCCGAGGACCCCAAGAAGTGGCTCGCCCTCGCCGGGCTCCAGGCCGAGCTGGACGAGGACGAGGGCCGCCTCGCCGAGGCGGAGGCCGCCCTGCGCCGCGCTCTGGACGAAAGCCGCAAGAGCCGGGGCAAGCCGGTCCAGGCCCTCTTGCTCCTGCGCCTCGCCCGGCTCCTGGTGCGCCGGGAGCGCTTCGCCGAGGCCCGTGAGCTCCTGGATCAGGTGCTCCCCATCCTGGAGGAGGCCGGCGCCACGGCCCTGGCGGCGAGCGCCCAGTTCCACCTGGCGAACATCGCCCTCCACGAGAATCGATTGGACGATGCGCTCGAGCTCCACGGCCGGGCTCTCGCCGCGCGCCGCCGCCTGGAGCGCGCCAAGCCCGTGGGGATGTCCCTGTCCGCCCTGGGTGCGGTGGCCCTCCAGATGGGCCGCTACACGGAGGCTCTGTCCTGCTACCAGGAGGCCGAGCAGGTGTTCAGCGCCACCGGTGAGGAGGACCAGGCCGCCTTCGCCCTGATCGGCCTGGGGCGCGCCTACAGGCGCCTCGGCGACTTCCTCTCCGCCACCCGCCCCCTGCGCCGGGCCCTGGCCATCCGGGAGCGCCGGGGGGACCGGGTCGGCGAGGCCCTGGCCCGGCTGGCGGCAGCGGAGAACACCCTTCTTTTGGGCCGTCCCGGCGATGCTCTCGCCGAGGCGCGGCGGTGCCATTTCGATCTCACCCTCGCCTCGGCCCACGGCCCGGTCGCCGCCGCCGAGCAGCTCCTGGGGCGGATCTTCTGGATTCAGCGCTCCCCAGCGGAGGCCGCCCGTCACCTGGAGAGCGCGCTCGAGGCCCACCGCGCGGCCGACGAGCCGGAGGCGGTGGCGCTCGACCTGTCCTGGCTCCTGCTGGTCGAGCTCCAGCGGGGGGATCCCGGCGAGATCTCCCGCCTGGTCGCCGAGCTCGAGACCGCCATCGGGCGGTGCCCCTCCTCGGAGCGGGGCGACCGGCTCGCGTTCCGCCTGTACCGGGGGCTCAGCGCCCTGGGGCGGGAGGCCGAGGCGAGGTCGTGGCTGGTCCGCGGCTACCGCGGCCTTCTGACCAAGACCGAGCACCTGCCAGCAGAGCTCCGACACCGCTTCCTCTACCAGATCCGCGAGCACGAGGAAATGGTTCGGGCGGCGACCGAGGCCGGCCTCACCGAGGAAAACCGACTGCCTTCGGCCGGCTGTTAACCGCTTCTCGGGGCCGCCGTAGTAGCGGATGAGAGTGCCCGGAGCCGCAGGGCCCCGGCGACGGTACCGAGGAGCCCGTGGGGCAGATGGAGGCTGGAGCCCCCGCCACGCAGGCTCCCCACCAACGAGCTACAGACAGGAGACGATCATGGGAGACCTGGCACCGATTCTCATCCCCGTCGGCATCCTCGCGGTCCTCGGCTGGATCATCCGGACTATCGTCCAGAACGTCCGGCAGCAGCGCATCGCCAAGATCCAGGCCGACCTTCAGACCCGGCTGTTGGACAAGTTCGGCAACCCCCAGGACCTCATCGGCTACCTCGAAAGCCCGGCCGGCCAGAGGTTCCTGGACTCCGCCACCATCGAGAGGCGCAACCCCTACGGCAGAATCCTGGGCTCGGTCCAGGCCGGCCTGATCCTCTCCTTGGTAGGAGGGGCGCTCTTCTTCCTCGAGGGCCGCTGGCCCGAGACCCAGGAGGGTTTCCTCTTCCTCGCCACCCTGAGCCTGGCCCTGGGCATCGGGTTCTTGCTCTCGGCCATCGCGGCCTACGCGCTGTCGAAGTCCTGGGGCCTGCTCGACAAGCGCGCTCCGAACGAAGGCCTCTGATTCCGGGATGCTCGGAGCGACGGCGGGTTCACGGGCGCCGGCGGCTGCGGCCGCCGGCGAGAAGGCGGCCCAAGAGTTGGCGAACGAGGCCGCCTTCCGGGCGTTCTACGAGCGCACGGCCCGCCCGCTGTGGGCCTACGTGGCCCGTTCGACCGGCGACCGGAGCCTGGCCGACGACCTGGTGCAGGAGGCCTACTACCGGTACCTCCGCTCCGGGTTCGAGGGTGAGAGCGAGGAGCACCGGAAGAACTACCTGTATCGCATCGCCACGAACCTGATGCGCGACCGGTACCGGCGGGCGCGGCCCGAGGAACCGGTGGGCGATCCGGACGCCGTCGCCGCGGCCGTGGCGGAGGGCGCCACCGAGGCCCCCGGCGACCGCCGGGTGCACCTGCGGCGCGACCTGGGGCGGGTGTGGCCGGGCCTCGAGCCCCGGGACCGCCGGCTCCTCTGGCTGGCCCACGTGGAGGAGGCGAGCCACCGCGAGATCGCGGCCGCGCTGGGAGTCAAAGAACAGAGCGTCCGGGTGCTGGTGTTCCGGGCGCGACAGAAGCTGGCCGGGCTGCTCAGGGAGCGAGGCCTGGGACCGGAGGTGATGTCATGAGCGAGCTCCTCTGTGAACGAACCGACGAGATTCTGGCGGCCGTCCGGACCGAGAGCTGGAGCGACGCCCTGCGCGACCACGCCGGGCGGTGCCCGGTGTGCGCCGACGCCCTCCTGGTCGAGACCCTGATGGCCGAGGAAGGCCGGGCGGCCCTGGCCGAGGCCGAGGTCCGCCTTCCGGACGCGGGTCCGGTCTGGCGCCGTTCGCGCCTGGCCGACCGCCGCCGCGACGTCGAGCGGGCGACGCTTCCCATCGCCGTGGTCCAGAAGATCTCCTGGGCCTGTGGCGCGGCCGGGGCGGCGTTCGCGGCCTGGCACTCCGCTCCCATCCTCGGTCGCTGGATCGACGGGCTGGGGGAGCTGCTCCGCTGGCGGGCGCCGCACCTCGCGGCCCACGGCGAGGCGGGCCTGCTGGCGGTGGCGGCGGTGGTGCTCTTTGGGGTGCTCTTCGGCGTCTACTCGGAGTGGGCGGAAGACTGAGAGCTAGGAGCTGGCGGCCCCTTCCCCCCTCGGGGGTGGGAAGGGGATCGAGGGGATGCGGGGGGGACCCGATCAGCCCTGTAACGTTTTGGGCCCGTCGCGCGTTAGAAGGTGTAGGGAGTGACGACGAACGGTGGACGACGACATGAGCCCGCGCTACCCCGAGCTGCACGTCTCCTTGCGCACGGAGAACCCGCTGGCCCTGGTCAGCGCCACCCGGCTGGCCCTGCGCCGGGCGGGCACCGACCACCAGGAGATCGAGCGCTTCACCCGCGACGCCTTGAGGAGTGCCGATCCGGGGCGTCTGTGCTCGCGCTGGGTGCGTGTCGACCGCCCACTCCCCGTGCGCGGCTGAGTGTCGGTGAAGCGATCGCCAGCCCTGCTGCGCGCGTCCCCGAATCCCTCCTCGCGGCGTTTCGGCTCCTCAACATAGCTCTGCCATGCCTGCGTCGCCGGGCCTTGCGCGGAGCGGTCGGATGACGCCTTCGCTACGGGCGGAAATCGCCTCACCGGCACTCAGCCGCGGCGGAGCGACTTCGTTCGCTTTCCGCTGACCGACGCCAGATAGGGCAGGACCACCAGGGTGAGCACCGCCGCGCTCGCCAGCCCGACGACCACCGCGATTCCGAAGCGCCGGGTCGGCGGGAAGCTCGACAAAGCGAACAGGCCGAATCCCAGGGAAAGGATGCCGATGGCGCCGGTGACCGGCCGCCAGAGGCGTGCCCGGGCCTCGACCCAGGCGTTCCAGCCCGACGCACCCGCCCGCCGCAGGTGACGCACGGCGGTCACCATGTGGATCATGGAGTCGATGCCCATGCCTACGGCGACGTTGGCGGCGGGCGAGGAGACGAAGTCCACGGGCAGGCCGGCGAGCCCCATGGCTCCGAAGATGAAGAGCGGCGTGCCCGCCAGGCAGGCGAGCATGGCGGCGCTGGTGCCGACGGAGCGCGAGACGATCCAGGCGATGCCGGCGAACAGGACGCCGAGCCCCCCCAGACCCACCACCAGGCTCGAGGCCACCAGGTCCGAGAGCTTGCCCTGGAGCTCGTAGAGCCCGCCGGAGAGCACCGGCTCGAAGCCGTGGGCGCGGAGCACGTCCTCGAGGCGGCGGACGGCGGCGTCGCGGTCCCGGTGCCCCGCGAAGGAAGTGGCCTCCCTCATGCGCAGCACCAGGACCGAGCGGGAGCTGTCGGGGGTGATGAAGGCCGACGCGATCCCCTGGAAAGCCGGGCTCGAGAGCAGGTGGACGATTCCGGGCACCCCCAGAAGCCGCGCCATGGGCACTTCCGCCGCCTGGTCGACGAGGGCCGCGAGGGACAAGCCCGTCCCCACGGCCGGGTCGCGGTCGAGGGCTGCCTGGACCGCCTGGAGCCGCCGGTAGGCGTCCTCCGTGTCCAAGCGCTCTCCGTCCGGGTTCCGGAAGACGATGCGCAGCGGGCTGCTGCCGGCCGCGTCGAGGGCTTCGAGGCCCGCGCGAATGGCGCTGCCCCGGGCGAAGTAGGAGAGCAGGCCCGGGTCGGTGTCGATCCGGGGCAGGCCGAAGGCGGCGACGACGGCGAGGCCGGCGACGACGGCGACCCCGAGCCCGAGCCGGCGTCCGCCGAAGAGGTCGCGGGAGGGCCGGGAGGAGCCGCCGGTCCGGTCGGCCTCGGCGGCGGAGCGCGCCGGGGCGCGCCCGCGGAGAAAGGACGGGTAGAGGCCGTAGGCGGCGCCGAACGCGATCAGGGTGCCGATCGAGCCGGCCCGGCCCAGCTCGCGCAGGGGCTCGGCCGAGGTGAAGAGCAGGCTCACGAAGCCCAGGAGGGTCGTCGCCATGCACCAGAACGAGGCGCCGCCGGTGTATGCCAAAGCGGCAGTCAGCGCCTCTTCGGAGGCCGCTTCGGCAGGTTTCCGCTCCGCTGCGATCCTGCGCCAGTTGGCGGTGAGGTAGACCAGATGGGAGAGGGTGAGGACGAAGACGATGGTCACGATGTTGGCGGTGAGAACCCCGATACCCAGCCCGACCAGGCGCAGCGTGGCCAGGGTCGCCGCGCAGGCGGCGAGGCAGGTGCTGAGGATGCCCACGACCTGGCGGCCGTCCCGGTAGATGGCCGCGATCAGCAGGCCGAAGAGGACGAGGGCCGAGGCGGTGAACACCCGCAGGTCCCGCGCCAGGTGGCGGCGGATGAGCTCGACCACGTAGGGCACGCCGGTCGCCGTCAGGTGAAAGCCCGGGGCCTGCGAGCGCGCGAGCAGCGCCTCGAGGTGGGGGACCAGGACGGAAGGGTCCGCCGACGGCGCGACCTCGGCGATCAGGTAGGTCTCGCCGGTCCTCGTCGCGGTTCCCAGCAGGCGGCTCCAGAAGGGGCCCGAGAACCCGTCCTCGGGGCTCGACGGGCCGTCCACGAGGCTGCGGACGGCGGCCACTCCGTCGAGGCCGGCGAGCTCCCGGTCGAGGGTCCGCAGGCGGCCCAAGTAGGAGGCGGCGTGGACGTCGGGTGCCGCCGCGCTCACCACGATCTGGGGACGGGACGGAAAGAGGGCTTCGATCGCCTCGGCGTCACGGAGCTGGGGGTCGTCGCTGGCGAAGAAGAAGTCGCTCGACACCCGGGGCGTCAGGTCGACGAAGAAGAGGACCGCCGCCAGCGCCGCGACCGAGACCGCCAGGACCAGCCAATGGCCCCGGGGCCGAGAGGCCTCCGGGGTGCGCCCTCTGGACCCGAGCGCCGGCCGGAGTAGGGCCCGGGAGAAGAGCCCCCGAGGCTCGGGGGCCTCGTCTTCGCGATTTTCGTCTCGAATGGGCATGGGACGGTCGGGCGGCGCATCGGCTCCCTCGGTGTGAAACCGTAGCCCTGCACCGAGGTCTTACGAGGAGAAACGACGTCGAGGCAGAAAAGTTGCAAGGCGAATGACCAGCCACACCCGGTGTACCATCGACCACCGAAAGGAGAACTCCCCATCATGACCGTACGACGTTTTGCGCTGTCCGCTGTCACCCTCGGATGCCTCGCGTTCGTCTGCGCGCTGCTCGTCCCGGCCACGGGGCCTGCCGGCGGCGCGGCGTTCGCCGCCCCGCTTCCCAGCCCGGCGGGCTCCATGGGCACGAGCCCGGACGGCAAGCAGATCTTCCTCGACCAGAAGTGCAACCTTTGCCACTCGGTCTCGACCGCCGGCATCGAAGCGACGATCAAGTCGGCAGCGATGCGTGGTCCCGACCTGGTCAACGTCGCCGACAAGCACGACGCCAGCTGGCTCAAGGACTGGCTCCACAAGAAGGTCGAGATGAACGGCAAGAAGCACCGGAAGATGTTCAGCGGGAGCGACGAGGAGCTCGACGCCCTGATCTCCTGGCTCCAGGCCCAGAAGAAGTAACAGGCCGCCTGAAGGCGAGAGACGCGAAGGGGGCACCCGGCCGGGTGCCCCCTTCGTTCGTTGGATGGGATCGAAGACCCTTCAGTGGGCCTCGTGGTAGGCGAGGAGCGCGCTGCCGAGGAAGTGGCCCGCCTGCTTCGGAGTCACGACGCCCGCGACGGTGAGGTCGTGGAGGGACTGGAGCACGCACCCGGCGTAGGCGGCCGGGCCCGTGTCGGGGTCGTCGAAGCTGCACGGAATCTCGGGGAACAGCACGCTCTGCCCGGCCCGGACCCCGTACAGGCGGTTGCGCACCCCGCCCGGCCAGAGGACCTCGACGGTCGCCGTCCTGGCTTTGCCGAGGCCGAAGGTCGTGGCCAGGGCATGCTCGGAGGCGTAGCTCAGACCGCCGACCACCGGGATGATGGCGGTCGATCCGTGGTGGGGCGTCACCCGGAGGACGGCGCCGATCCCGTCCCGGTTCACCCGACCGCCGGCGGTCAGGCCGACGGTCCCCTCGGTGCGGACCCGGATCGAGCCGTTGCCGTTGCCGCCGCTGTTGAGCTCCACGCGGACGTCACCGTGGAGCAGCGGCACACCGCTGTAGGTGAAGCTGCCCGGCGTCGGGCCCGGGATCCACGACGGGAAGAACACGGTCTGGCCGTCGAACGGGCTGCCCCAATGCTGAGGGTAGGCGACCGGCCCGAAGGGCGAGGTGGGCAGGTTCGCCGGCGAGATGGAGACCACGTCAGTGAAGCCGTTGCCGTCCAGGTCGCCCACCGCCACGCCCTGCTCGACGCGCAGGGCGTGGGGTGCCCCGGTTGGGTATAGGGCCGCCTTGTCCCAGGTGAAGTTGGCGTAGCCGTCGTTCTCCAGCAGGGCGCCCGGGTTCGAGTCGACGAGCGGGCCTGCGTCGATGCCGCCGTAGAAGAGCAGATCGGTGTCGCCGTCGTTGTCGAAGTCGAAGGCCGCGTTGCCCCAGCCGAAGGGTGAGGCGACGAGGCTCCCGACGCCGGGGTCGCTGATCGTGCCGTCCGTGTTCTGGAGGAACCAGCGGGTGGTCTGGTCGCCCGGGCTGTGCATGGGGATGCCGAGGAAGTCCTCGAAGTAGTCGCCCGAGTTCGAGCCCAGGACGTCGAGGGTGCCGTTGCCGTCGAGGTCGGCGAAGGCCAGGCCCATCCAGTCGCCCGGGTGGTGCAGGCCGAGCTCCTCGGTGCGGTCGGTGAAGTGGCCGGTGCCGTCGTTCTCCAGGAAGCGGATCAGGCCCCGGTCGAGGCCGCCCGAGTCGGCGAACGGGATGGCGCCGTTGTCGTTGGCGGTGATGATGTCGACGTTGCCGTCCTGGTTGAAGTCGACGGCGGCCACGGACCATGTGATCTCCTGGAAGGCGCCGACCCCCGAGCTGTCGCTGGCGTCCACGAAGGTGTCGCCGCCGGCGTTCATGAACAAGAGGTTGTGCTGGTTGAGGGCGTAGGGCTCCACGAAGATCGCCAGGTTGGTCGCCATGTCGAAGCTGTCGCCCACGACGATGTCGAGCAGGCCGTCGCCGTCGAAGTCGCCCATGGAGCAGGTGGTCGAGGTCAGGTTGCCGCCGCCGATGCCGCTGGTCGCCGTGATGTCCCGGAACGTGCCGTCACCCAGGTTCTCGAACAGGCGGTTGGGCTCTTGCCGGCCGAGCACGTACAGGTCCTCGTCGCCGTCGTTGTCGATGTCTCCGAAGCACACGCCCGTCGAGTCCTGGTCGGTGGCGGTCACGCCGGCCTCGGCCGCCTTGTCGATGAAGGTCAGGTGGCCGGTCTGGGCGAGCTGGTTCTGGAACAGGGAGTTGGGCGCGCCCGGGCCGTTGGTCGCGTAGATGTCCAGGTCGCCGTCGCCGTCGTAGTCGAGCAGGGCGACCCCCGGGGCGCCGTGACCCTTGATCGGGTAGGCGCCGACGAAGTCGGCCATGGTCACGGTCCCCCGGGCCTCCAGGGCGTGGGCAACGGCGAGGGTGGCCGAGGGCACGCGGTCGAAGCTCACCCCGACCGCGGCCGTTACATCGTGGAAGGTCACGCCGGTGGCGCCGGTGGCGGCGGTGGCGGGAGAGGGGAGGAGGCAGGCGAGGGCAGCGAGCGCGAGTGCCGGCCCTGCCGGCTGGAGGAAGCGGACGAATCTGGAATGCATGGGTCTCTCCTTGGTCAGCCTACGTGTTCAGACTGAAACTTCTATACACGCAATTCCTAGTATTCGGAAGTAAGAAGATCGAGACAGGCACTTATGCCGGGAGAAGCACGGCGTGGTGTCGGCGGCTCAGATCCCGCCGACGAAGGTCCCGCGCCGGCGGTCCTTCTCGACGCCGGGGAAGCGCAGAGCCCGGCCGTGGGCCACGCAGTAGACCCCCGGAGAGAGGGCGCGGGCGGCGAAGAGGGCTTCGGTGAGATTCTGGAGCGCGTCAGAGCGCTTCATCTCGAAGGGGCGCATGGCGCCGGTGAGGATCACCGGCACGCGAGGGGAGGGGAGGGCGCCGAGGAGCCGCTCCCCGGTCCGGGTGAGGGTGTCGGTGCCGTGGAGGACTACCACCCCGGCCGCGGGCGGGGTGCCGTCGAGGGCCTCGCGGACCGCTTCGACGATGCGGTTCCGGTCCTCGTCGGTCATCTCGAGGCTGTCCTTGCTCATGAGCTCGACGACGTCGATCTCCTCGTCTTCGAGATGGAGCTCGTGGAGCATTCGCCGGACGATGGAGCGTCGGTTGGCGAGGGCGCCGGTGTCCTCGTCGTAGGTCTTCTCGATCGTGCCGCCGGTGGTGAGGAGCCGGATCCGATCCATGGGGAAGAGACTTTATCGCGCTCCGGGCTCTTAGTTGGGGGTAGACTCGGAGGCTCGCGCGATGACCGGCTCTTCCTCCTCAGCGTTCCGCGGCCCCAGGCGGGTCCCGATCGCCCTGGCCGGGGCGCTCGCCGTGCTGCTGGCTCCCGGCTCGCGCGCCAACCCCCCCGCCAAGGTCGGGAGCCCCACCCCCATCTTCGTCGACCGGGCCGCCGAGTGGGGCCTCGACTTTGTGCACTTCAACGGCATGACCGGCAAGTACTACTTCCCGGAGATGACCGGCCAGGGCGTGGGCCTGCTCGACTACGACGGCGACGGCGATCTGGACGCCTACCTGGTCCAGGGCGCGATGCTCGGCCCAGGGGAGACCCTGGCCGACGCCCTCGTGCCGCCGGTGGGCCCGGTGCCGCCCCGCGACCGGCTGTACCGCAACGATCCGGTGCAGACGGCCGACGGCCGCTGGGTGCCTCACTTCGTGGACGTGACGGCGGCCAGCGGCCTCGACGCCCGGGGCTACGGGATGGGGGTGGCGGTAGGGGACTACGACGGCGATGGCCGGGTGGACCTCTACGTCACCAACTACGGCTCGAACCAGCTCTGGCACAACCAGGGAGACGGCACCTTCGTGGACGCCACGGCGCGCGCCGGTGTCCAGGACCCGCGCTGGAGCGTCTCGGCGGCGTTCTTCGACTACGACCGGGACGGTCTCCTGGACCTCTACGTGGGCAACTATGTGGTCTTCGACGTGAGCAAGAACCCGAAGTGCTTCACCGAGAGCAGCCGCCGAGACTACTGCGGGCCGGCGGATTTCCGGGGCGAGCCCGACCGCCTGTTCCACAACCGGGGCGACGGGACCTTCGAGGACGCCTCGGAGAAGAGCGGCATCGCCCGCGACCCGGGGCCGGCCCTGGGAGTGGTGGCGGACGACTTCGACGGCGACGGCAAGGTCGATCTGTACGTGACCAACGACGGCAAGCCGAACTTCCTCTGGATCAACCAAGGCGACGGGACCTTCCAGGACGACGGGCTCGTCGCCGGGGTCGCCCTCAACCGGGCGGGCGCCGCCGAGGCGAGCATGGGGGTCGACGCCGGGGATTTCGACGGTGACGGCGACCCGGATCTGTTCATGACCCACCTGATGGGCGAGACCAACACCCTGTACGTCAACGACGGCTCGGGTCTGTTCGAGGATCGCACCCTGGAGAGCGGCCTGAGCGCCCCGAGCTTCCCGTACACCTCGTTCGGCACCTCGTGGGTCGACTACGACAACGACGGCTGGCTGGACCTGCTCGTGCTCAACGGCGCCGTACGCATCCTCGAGGCCGAGGCACGGGCCGGCGACCCGTATCCCCTCAAGCAGCCGAACCAGCTCTTCCACAACATGGGCGGCAAGCGCTTCGTGGAGGTGACCGACCAGGCGGGGCCGGCCTTCGCCCTGGCCGAGGTGAGCCGCGGCGCCGCCTTCGGCGACGTCGACCGCGACGGCGACATCGACGTGCTCCAGGCGAACAACAACGGTCCGGTGCGACTGCTGGTGAACCAGGTGGGCCAGGAGCGCCCCTGGGTGGCTCTCGACCTGGTGGACGGCCGCGGCGCTCCGGCACTCGGGGCCCGGGTGGAGATCCAGCGGCCCGGCGCGCCGAGCCTCTGGCGCCGCGTGCGGGTCGACGGAAGCTACGCCTCCTCCAACTCTCCCGGCGTCGT
Organism: uncultured Acidobacteriota bacterium; assembly: GCA_963739795.1. GTDB lineage: Bacteria > Acidobacteriota > Thermoanaerobaculia > Multivoradales > DATKCC01 > CAVUBL01. The sequence continues at coordinate 509,133 of CAVUBL010000021.1, forward strand.
GGTGGGGTTGGGCGAGGAGCCGAGGATCTCGGCGGTCCGGGTGCTCTGGCCCGACGGGCGGGTCCAGCGCTTCGAAGGGATCGAGGCCGGACGACGCTGGCGGCTCGAGGAGCCGGGTGGAGGAGCGTCATGACCGCGCACGGAAGCCGCTCCTCGATCGGGATCGCAGTCCTCGCACTGGCGCTCGTCGCCTCGCCGGTCTCCGGCGCCCAGGCTCCCGCGGCCGGAGCCGCCAGGGACTCCGGGTCCCCCCAGGCTCCCGCTGCCGAGCCGGTCCCTGCCGGGGCGGCTCCCGCTCCCAGCCCCGGAGAGCCGCCGGCCCCGGCGCTCGTCCCCGTGCCCGAGCCCGACCTCGAGGGCCTCGAGCCGGACGTGGTCCATCAGATCCAGGAGGCCCGGTCGGTGCTCGACGACGACCTGGGAGCGGACGTGGCTCCGGCGGTCCGCAGCGAGGCCTATGGCCAGCTCGGCCGGGTCTACCACGCCTACGGTCTGACCGGCCCGGCCGAGGCCGCCTACCAGGACGCCCATGCCCTGGCCCCGCAGGACTTTCGCTGGCTTTACCTCGCCGGCTATCTGCTCCAGGGCGAGGGGCGGTTCCAGGACGCCGCCCAGGCTTACGGGCAAGCGGTCAACATGCGGCCCTATGACCTGGCCGCCCTGGTCCACCTGGGGGAGGTCTACCTGGAGCTCGCCGACCTCGACAAATCCGGCGCGGCCTTCCGGCGCGCCCTCTCGGTGGCGCCGGGCCTGCCGGCGGCCGAGGCCGGTCTCGGTCAGATCGCGCTGTCGAAGAAGGACTACCAGGAGGCAGCCGACCACCTGGAGGCGGCACTGGCCGCCGCGCCGGCGGCGAACAAGCTCCACTATCCCCTGGCCCTGGCCTACCGCGGTCTCGGACGCATGGACGACACGCGGGCCCAGCTCGCCCAGCGCGGCGTGGTGGGGATCAGGCCGCCCGATCCCCTCGCCGACCAGCTCCAGGACCTCAAGAAGGGGGAGAGGGTCCATATCCTGCGCGGCCGCATGGCGTACCGCGCCGGCGACTTCAAGGAGGCGGCGAAGTCCTTTCGCGCCGCAGTGGAGGCCCGGCCCGACAGCGTCACTGCACGGGTCAACCTGGGGACGACCCTGTCCCGGCTCGGCGACCGGGTGGGAGCCATCGAGCAGTTCCGCCAGGCCCTCGCGACGGACCCGGGCAGCGCCACGGCCCATTTCGACCTCGGACTCCTCCTCGCGCAGGACGGTGCCCCGGAACAGGCGGCCGAGCACCTGAGCGCGGCCGCGAAAGCGGACCCGGGGGACGGCGAGGTGCACCGGGAGCTGGGCGAGGTCCTGTCGCGCCTCGGCCGCTCCGACGAGGCGCTCGAGCACCTGAACAAGGCGGTATACCTCTCTCCCTTCGACCCCGCGGCCCGGGTGGATCAGGCCCAGGAGCTCCTCCGGCAGGGGCGCTATTCCGAGGCCCGGGACCGTCTGGACGACGCTCACTCTCTGATGCCCAGGACCCCGCAGGTCGTGGTCGCGTATGCTCGCCTGCTCGCGGCTTCGCCGGCGTACGACCTCCGGGACGGCAAGCGCGCCGTCGGCCTCGCCCAGGAATTGCTTCGGGCGCAGCCCTCGCCGGAGGCCGCCGAGACTCTCGCCATGGCTCTCGCCGAGGTCGGGCGCTGTGACGAGGCGGCCGCGTGGCAGCGGAAAGCGATGGCGGCCCTGCACAAGGCCGGCAAGGATGACCGGCTCGGCGCCATGGGAGCGCTTCTCAAGCGTTACGAAAACGACGCACCGTGCCGGTATCCTGGGCGCAACTCGGCGCCCGTTGAGTGACGATCAATATAGAACGAAATATTGCGAACGTTGAAGAACGATGCGGTCGTGTTTGAAGACCGAAACCCCTTGACTTGGTGCGATGCAGGGATTAATGTGTGCGGATTCATCATGAATCCATGACGTCGTGCGCCGAGAGCGCCACTTGTCGAGCTCTCCGAAGGGTTGGACGGAGTCGAGTCCGCTGCCCTCAACCGGGTGGAAGCGGAGATCAGAAGGTCAACAGAAGGAGGACATCCAAGATGAAGGGCAGGAAGATCCTTACTCAGCTTGCGGCAGTCGCGGCCTTGGCCGTGCTCGTCGCAGCGCCGGCGCTCGCCGCGCCGCAGTCTCTGGCCACGGTCCACGCGGGCGCTTCGAGCGTCGAGTGGCAGCCTGCGGTCGCCAACGTGGGCCTGGCGCTCACCGTGTCCGGCCCCCAGGGCTTCTACCTTCGGCAGGAGTTCAAGCCGGGCGAGTCCGCCACGTTCAGCGTCTACGACAAGGCGGGCCAGCTCCGGCCGGCCGGCTCGTATAGCTGGGAGCTCACCCCCATCGTCCAGCTCGACTCAGCGACCGCCGGTGACCTCCAGGCCGCGCGCGACGCCGCGCCTGGCACCAGCCGGGGCTCTCCAGAAGGCCGGCAAGCTGCCGAACGTGCCGAAGCTCCAGTCCGGCAGCTTCACCGTCGCCGACCAGGCGATCGTGGCGGGCGGCGAGACCGAGCCCGGCACGAGCAAGCCGGCGCGCCCGGCCGGCAACAGCCTGTCGGCCAAGGACCAGGTGATCGCCGACGACCTCATCGTCCAGGGCAGCGAGTGCGTCGGCCAGGACTGCGTCAACAACGAGAACTTCGGCTTCGACACCCTCCGGCTCAAGGAGAACAACACCCGGATCAAGTTCGAGGACACGTCGAACTCGGGTAGCTTCCCGACCACCGACTGGCAGCTCACCGCCAACGACTCGACGAACGGCGGAGCCGACTACTTCTCGATCGACGACATCACCGACGGCAAGACGCCCTTCAAGGTCCTGGGCAATGCGCCCACCAACTCGATCTACGTGAACAGCAGCGGCAACGTGGGTCTCGGCACCTCCTCGCCGGTGGTCGAGCTCCACATCGCGGACGGCGACACTCCGACCCTGCGCCTGGAGCAGAACAACTCCTCCGGCTTCGCGGCCCAGACCTGGGACGTGGCTGGCAACGAGACCAACTTCTTCGTCCGCGACACGACCAACGGCTCGAAGATCCCCTTCAAGATCATCCCGGGGGCGCCGACCAATTCGCTGTACGTGAACAACGCCGGCAACATCGGGGTCGGGACGGCCTCGCCGGAGCGAGAAGCTCCACGTCGAGAGGACTACGGGCAGCGCCGAGCCATCCTGATGCAGGACACGACGGACAACTCCAACGACAAGCCGGGCCTCGTTCTCGCTCCCCGAGCGCTCGGTCAACGGCGGCGACTGGCGGTCTCGAGACCGACAACGCGGGCAACTTCCAGATCGACTCGGTGCCGAGCACCGGAGCCGAGTTCCTCGTCACCGACGCGACGGGCAACCGACCAATCGGAGGCAGGTCACGCATTGGGCCGGCGACCTGACGGTCAACGGAGTGTTCTCCAATCCGTCGTCGCGGACCTGAAGGAAGGACTTCGAGCCGGTCGACACCCGCAGACGGTCGCTGGCCAAGGTGATGGGCCTGCCGATGACTACCTGGAGCTACAAGAAGGACGTCCAGGACCGCCGCCACATGGGCCCGATGCGCCGAGGACTTCCAGTCCACCTTCGGGCTGGGCACCGACAGCCAACTGGAGAGGCCCACATCTACATCCCCGCTCGACGTCCAGGGTGGAGACGATGAGCGGCGATCCAGGGGCTGCAGCATGAGCTGACCGACGTCGTGACCAAGAAGGACCAGTCAGATTCAGGACCTCCAGAAGCGACCTGGCGGAGCTCGAGACAGCTGGTCGATTCAGTTGAGCTAGAAGGAATGACTCGACGCAAGGCCCCGGTGCTCCCTGCATTCGGGCCCCGGGGCCTGAGTGGTGACCGACCGGTCGCTCCAGCGGACGTGAGTGCGTTGAGGACTGGCACGTGAACTGAGTTTCGCACCCGAAGGAAGCCCAGAGAGGAAGCGTTCTCATGCGCAAGCAGCTTGCAGTCTGTCGATGCTGCGTAGTCTTGGTGCTCTAGTGGCCAGCGGCCCGGCCTTCGCCGGCGGGCAACTCACTCGCGGCCGAACGGACCGGCGCCTCGGGGATCGAGTGGCAGCCGGCCGCTTCCCGGCGTCGGCCTGTCGCTCACCGTTTCCGGCCCCGCAGGGCTTCTATCTCCAGCAGCAGTTCGCACCCGGGCGAGTCGCCGGCCTTCAGCGTCTTCGACGCCGCGGGCAACCTGCGCCCGGCCGGCAACTACGCCTACGAGCTCAGGGCGATCCCCCAGGTCGATCCGGCGACCCGGGACGAGCTGCAGGGGCTCCGGGACTCGGGCGAGGATGCGGTCCGCGGCGCTCTGGAGAAGGCGGGCAAGCTGCCCACGGGTCCCACGGTCCAGTCCGGCTACTTCGCCATCGCCGACGGAGCGATCGAGATGGGCGGCAAGACCGAGCCGCCGGCTGCCGGTGGCGGAGGCAACCGCCTGGCGACCAAGGGGACCATCCTGACGGGCAGCGACGGCATCATCTACAACAGCCTGTGCGTCGGCTTCGACTGCCCGACGAGCCCCACCTTCTCCGACAGCACGATCCTCATGATGGAGAACAACACCCGAATCAAGTTCGGGGATACGAGCAACTCGCCGTTCCCCAACGAGGACTGGGAGATCGAGGCCAACTCGGCCTCCAGCGGCGGCCAGAGCTACCTCGGGTTCAACGACTGCGGGTCGTCGGACAACGACGGCGGGTGCGCCACGGACCTGGTCTTCGCCGTGGAGGCCGGGGCGCGCCAAAACGCCCTGTACGTGGAGAGCGACGGCGACGTGGGCATCGGGACCTCGAACCCGGTGCTCGAGCTCCACATCGTGCGTGGCGACTCCCCGGGCGTGCGCCTCGAGCAGGACAGCCTCGTCCGGCTTCGCCCCTCAGACCTGGGACGTGGTCGGCAACGAGACCAACTTCTTCGTCCGCGACGTGACGGGCGGCTCGACGCCTGCCGTTCCGCATCCGACCGGGCGCCCCGAGCAACTCGCTCTTCATCGACTCCGACGGCGACGTGGGGATCGGGACGGTCGTCTCCGACCGAGCGGCTCTGCACGTCGAGCCGGACAGCGACGGCCGCGCAGGGATCTTGATGCAAGACTCGACCGACAACAGCGCAGCGCACAAGCCGGGTTCCTCTCAGAGCGCCGGCACGGGATCGACTGGCAGATCTCGAGAGACAACGCCGGGCGACTTCCAGATCACATCGCCCCAGGCGGCCCGGAGCACTCGCCACCGACTCCACGGCGACCAACGGTGCGACGTCACCATCAACGGCAACCTGACGGTCAACGGCACGTTCAGATCCGTGATCCGAAGTGAAGGAGGATTCGTGCCTGTGGACCTCAAGGCGTGCTGGCCCAGCGTCGCGGCTCTGCCGATCGAGCGAATGGACGTACAAGCGGACCGACAGTCGCCGCCACGTGGGTCCGACGGCCGAGGACTTCCTGGCCGCCTTCGGTCTGGGCTCGGACGGGCAGCACATCTCCGTCATCGATCTCGGAGGCGTGCCATGGCCGCTATCCAGGGGCTCGATCAGGCCGTCGAGAGAGAAGGAGCAGGAGATCCGGGACCTCGAGCAGGCGAACCAGCGAGCTCCGGGAGGGCCAGGCAGGAGCTGGCGGGCCAGGTGAAGGCTCTTCAGGCCAGGTGCTCTCGCTGCAGGCACCGTCCACGAGTGACCGGGTAGCCGAGTCCGACTCGAGCGCTCCGAGCGATGATCCCTCGCCCGGCGGTGAGGGATCGCCGCCGGAGTCGTTCGTTCCTACCCATGAGGAGCCCGGGCTCGAGCGCGGAGGCCCGGGCTCCGATCCCGCGGCCGGCCGGGACCGGTACGCGATCGCTCGGGGTCGGCACAGGCGAAGGGTTCCACCGCGCCGTCGACTGCGGTAGAGTTGCATACTCTATTGGCTCTATTTTGATGTAAGGGCTGGACGGGACTCCGTGGCGCGTCGCTCGCGACAGGACGCTCGGAGGATCCCCTGTTGAGGAAGCCGCCCGGCGGAGGTCGCCGGGCTCCAAGTCCCCGTGGAGGGGAGAGACCGCCTGACAGGAGGTCAGAAGATGTCAAGAAATTCAGTTCGTATTCTATCCATTACGGCAGGACTACTCGTCGCCGCGGCGATCATGGTCCCGGCGACAGCCAGGGCCCAGGTCTGCGGCCCGCTGGACAACGGCCACATCGCCGACGTCTCGTACGAAGGGACCGTCGCCGTTTGGCAACCGATCATCGAGTACGACCGGCTCGTCCTCACAGTCACTGCGCCATGCGAGAAGATCGTCCGCGAGTTCAAGGCGGGAGATCCCGTGATGTTCGACCTGCGTGATGTCAGCCGCGAGGCCGACGGCCAGTACACCTGGGAGCTGCGCGCCGTGCCGGTCATCGACCCCAAGGTGCGGGCGGCCTTGACGGCCTCTCGCGGCAGCGGGGAGGAGGACGCCCTCTGGTGGTCGCTCTGGCAGAAGGGTCTGATCTACGGAGGTCCCTCGGTGGAGTCCGGCGGGTTCCTGGTGGATCGTGGCGAGATCGTCAAGCCGGGCGTGGAGGAGAAGAGCGCCAGGGTCGCGGCGAAGGATTCGGGCCCCGGCTCGGCGACCCTCGCCGGAGCGGTGGCCACCGGCGCCTCGGCATCTGGCACTGCGACCGGAGGCTCCGACGGCAACGTGCTCTCGACCAAGGACACCGTCCTGACCAACGCCGACGGCGTCATCCGCAACAGCTTGTGCGTCGGGTTCGACTGCCCCAACTCGAACACCTACAGCGACACCACGGTCCTCCTGACGGAGAACAACACGCGGATCAAGTTCGACGACACCTCGACCGTTACGGGCTTTCCCAAAGAGGACTGGGAGCTCCAGGCGAACTCGAGCTTGAGCGGCGGCGGCAGCTTCTTTGCCATCAACGACTGTGGGAACTCGTCCGGCGGCGGGTGCGCGGATGACCCGGTGTTCATCGTCGAGGGCGGCGCCCCGGCAAACTCGATCCGCGTCGACAACGGCGGCCGGGTCGGCCTCGGGACCGCCAACCCGGTGGTCGAGCTTCACGTGGTGGACGGTGACACGCCGACCCTGCGCCTCGCCCAGGACGGTTCGAGCGGCTTCGCGCCCCAGACCTGGGACGTGGCGGGCAACGAGACCAGCTTCTTCGTCCGCGACGCCACCAACGGCTCGACGCTGCCGTTCCGCATCCTGCCGGGCTCGCCGTCGGGCTCCATGGACATCGCCTCTTGCGGCAACGTGGGGATCGGCACGGGATCGCCCAGCTCCAAGCTACACATCCGCGGCGTCGACAGTGGGAGCGGAAACGCCCTCGAGCTGAACTTCGAGAACACCGGGACCGGCACGACCTGGTTCTTCCAGAACGACCAGGACAACACCTTCAAGATCTCGAAGTCCGAATCCGGGGGATCCGAGGTGACCATCGACCAGCGGCAGGACGCCAACGGTGCGACGCTCCGGGTCGACGGCAGCGTGCAGGCGACCAACGTGACCTTCAGCTCGTCGCGGGAGCTGCAGGAGACGATTCGGTCCCTGGACCCCCGCGATGTCCTGGCGCGCCTCTCCCAGCTCCCGATCACGAGGTCGAAGATCAAGGAGGATCCCAAGGGGACTCCCCACATCGGTCCGATGGCCGAAGACTTCCACTCCGCGTTCCCGGTCGGTTCCAGCGACAAGACGATCTCCGTCACCGACGCGTCGGGCATCACCATGGCGGCGATCCAGGGGTTGGTCCAGCGGCTCGACGAGCTCGAGAAGCAGAATGCGGAGCTCGCGGCCAGGCTGAAGGCGATGGAAGAGTCCAAGACCTTGGACGACTGAAGTCTCTGCGGTTCGTGGGGAAGGGGAGGGGCGTCCGCGTCCCTCCCCTTGTCTTGGTCCTGGCTTCGAAGGCGGCCGGAAGGAGGTGAGCGCGACCGCGAAGGAGCTGCCGCCGTAGCTGCGGTCCGGTGACCTGCCGGCGGGGGCCGCAGCCTCCGGCGCGAGATTGACGACCCCTCGGGGACGTGGTACGTTGAGTGGGTCTTTGCGCGACTTCGAGGCCGATGCGCCCAGTGCAGCCGTGGCTGTTCCGAAGTGTGCACTGCCGGGGGGACGACTCGGCCAAGACGGCGAAGAAGCTGGATCCGGAGAGGGTCTAAAGGCAGTCCTAGCAAGGGAGGTCACAAGTGATGAAAGGCAAGCTGGCGATCGTGGCGGCAGTGTTCGCCTTCCTGCTCGTGCCCAGCGTGGGTCTCGCGCGGGAACTCTCTACGTGGAAGGTGACAACGTCGGCACGGGACCGCGACGCCCACCATTCCAGTCCATGTCGTCAAGAGCACTGCCGGCAATACGACCATGTTCCGGGTCGACAATCCGGGTGCGGCCACCTTCGAGTTCCGGAACGCGGCCTGCCGGCCTATTGGATTTCCAGGCCGACCAGGACGGAACCTTCAGGTTCTCGAAGCTCGGCACGGGTGGGCCGGAGATCACGGTCCGTCAACGCCAGGACGGCGGCGGCGGCCCGACCCTGTTCGTGGACGGCAGCGTCCAGGCGACCAACGTGGTCTACGCCTCCCTGCGCAGCAAGAAGACCGATTTCGCTCCGGTCGATCGGGCCGAGATCCTGGACAAGGTCGTCCAGATGCCCATCGAGACCTGGCGCTACAAGGCCGAGACCGATGGCGTGCGCCACGTCGGCCCGATGGCCGAGGACTTCAACGGCGCCTTCGGCTTCGGGAAGAACTCTTGGGGCATTTCCAGCGTGGACGCCTACGGTGTCGCTCTCGCCTCGATCCAGGCGCTTCATGACGAGGTGTCGAAGCGCGATGCGCGGATCGACCAGCTGGAGAAGGAGCTGTCCGAGCTGAAGGCTGCGGTCGCGAAGATCGAGCAGCAGCAGAGGTGAGGGTCCCGGCAGGAAGGGCTTGACCGCTCGAGCCCCGCCGCGATTCGGTGCACTAGCAGTGCTATCTTGCCATCTTCTAGGCGGAGGGGACAAAGGCGCTCCCGGCCTGTCTGGAAATACCAGCGTCGGCGAGGCGAGCCGTTTCCTCGCCCTTGCCTCTGGAGCCCCGCCGACGTTATAGAGTCAGTCGAGGCGGGACGCATGACAGATAACATACTAGTCTCCTCCGTAGCCCGTGCAGGTGCCTACCACGTGTCGGACTTCCTTGCGCTGGGCAATGAAACTCTTCTATACAATGCATTCTACATCCTGCTGGGGCGCGCACCGGATCCGGAAAGTTACACGTTCTTCGCCACAGCCCTGGAAAGCAAGCGCTTTTCACCCATAGAGGTCCTGGGATACCTGCGGACTTCCCCCGAGGGCCGGCACCGCGCGGTGCGGATTCGCGGGCTGCGCACGAGGTTCTTCGTTCAGCGCCTGCGCAGGAAGCTCCCCCGCTTCGGCCTGGCGGCCTGGTCGCGTCGGTCCCGAGACTCGCGAGATCGAGACCGAAAGCAACGGGCCAAGGAACCCGCGCTCGCGCTCTTGAGGGAATCCATCTCACGCGAGATCGCCACCCTGTCCAGACCTGCCGGAGGTCCCGAGGGCGCCCCGCGCCGTTGTCTCAGCCGGCGAGCTTCGCCGGCCGCAGCCGGCCGCGAAGCGACGTTCTCGGAAGCGACGAGGCGCGCCTACCAGAGGGACTTCTGCCTCGCCTCGGTCTGCACCTACAACTACCTCCACTTCGCGAAGACGCTCATCGATTCGTTCCGTAGGCACTACCCGGAGGCGGCGGTCTTCCTGGCCGTCGTCGATGGCGAAGACCGGGATCTCGATCTGCCGCCCGGGGTGTTTCGCTTTCGGGCCGCACCCTGGCGGACGCCGACTTCGACTACATGGCGTCAAGTACACCGCCACAGGCTTGCTGCGCCATGAAGGCGTACCTAATCGATGACGTCATCCACACGACCGAGATCCAAGAACGTCTTCTTCGACGCTGACATCTGTGTTTTCGTTCCCCTTACGCTCCTGCTCGAGCGGCTCGACGATCACAGGTCGTCGTCACGCCTCACACGCTCGCGCCCTTCCCGGAGCCGTCCGGAGCTGGGAGAGCCGACACTCGGAGCCTCTCCAACGCTGGGCTCTCCAACGCCGGGATGTTCGGCCTGAGAGTGAATGCGGAGACGGCGGCCTTCGTCGAGACCGGCGAATCTCGTCCGCGCAGGGAGCGTTCGCGGACACGGGAACACACGAACAGAACTTCTTCAACTGGGCGATCTGTTTTTCGGATGGCGTGCATGTGCTCCGGGACTCGGCGTACAACGTGGCCTACTGGAACCTTCATGACCGGTCCTTGAAGTTCGTCGGGCTGGACGACGAGGAGGAGAGCGCCGCGTGGAGCGTGGACGGCCGGCCCTCGTCGCCTTCCATTTTAGCGGTTTAGGGACCAAGGTCTCCAGCATTTCGACCTACGACCGGCGCTACAGCGTCTACTTGATGCCTTCGGTGGCCCGCCTCCTCGAGTTCTACCGGGCGGAGCTGGTCGCTCATGGAGCGGAGGAGCTCTTCCGGGAGAGATACCGGTATGCCCGGTTCCCTTCCGGAATTCCGATCGACAAGCACATCCGCTCGATCTTCAAGCAATTCGAGAAGGGCCTGAGGTTGGATCGGAGCCCCTGGGAGGACGAAGGCGAGGAGGAGTACTGCCGGGCCCTCTTGCGACCGGTCCCTGGAAGCCCGAGCCTGATCCCCATCCTGTTCAAGGAGATGTACGACTCCCGCCCGGACTTGCAGCTAGCCTATCCGGACGCTCATCTTCGCCCCGCCGCTCTGCTTCGATGGATCGCTACGAACGGGATCTTGGAGTATGAGTACGTGGAGGTCTACGATCGATACCGGCCGGCCATCCTCAAGCAGGAGGGGGCTCTCGATCTCTTGGACCTGAAGCGGAAATGGCCGGCGATCTTCAAAGACCTGAAGGACCCGCTGGGGACCGACCGCCGGAAGCTTCTCGGCAGGATCCGAAAGGCAGGGCTGAACATCGTCGCGAACCAGCTCCTGTCGGGCGACCTCGAGTGCTATTCGATCTCCACGATCTGGTTGATCTGGGAGCTGGTGCGTGACCACGCGAACATCCGGCGGGCGTTTCCCGACCTGCTCTTCGGGGACGCGGAGGACTTCGCGACCTGGCTGGAACGCGAAGGCACGGCTTCCTTTCTGCTGCCGGACGATGCGGCGTCGGTCTTCAGGCGGACCGCGGGGGGCAAGTCTCTCGCCCGGATCTTCTCGTACGTCAACTGTCAATGGGCGCTCGCCTCCCGGTGGCCCCTGGCGCTCGTGGGCGAGGGCGCGGACGAGCTGGTCCGGATGCTCCTCGCGCAACTCGAGCTCGGCCGCGAATACGACCTCGAAGACGTCGTGATGTTCCTCTGGTTGATGGCCGAGGAGCCGGAGGCCGGGCTGGGCCTGACGTTCGAGCTGCTTCCGAACCTCTGCCGGAACCCCTCGCCGCGGACGAAGCGAGGCCAGGAGGAGCTCCTCGCTCCGGTTCTCAACGGGAACGAAGCGTTCCAGGAGGCGCTTCAGGTATACCGTGCTCGGTATCCCGAGACCGAGAGTGGGCGCGCGGCACCCTATGGCTCGAGTGAACGCTCTTCGCCGACGGTCTCCGTGTTCGACCTCATCGACGAGGTGAGCGGCCGGAAGATCGCCGGCGCGGCGGACGCGCCAGGTGACGAGGCCACCCGCTCGCGTCGGGGAGTGAAGCTGCGGCTCCTCAGCGAGGCGACCGGGCCGATGAGCCTGCCTGCGCGCATCAACCTTTTCGGCTACTTCAAGAGCTCCATCGGATTGGGGATGATGAGCCGGGGTCTGGCCGATGCCCTCCGACGCAACGGTCTCGCCGTGCGGCCCAACGTACTCGGCAATATGTCCATGCAACAGGACCTCGTCCCCGACGACTTCATCCAGGCCTTCGACCCGCCGGCGATGCGAACATCTTCGTCAGCTATCCGCATTACCACGAGGTTCTGCTCAGCCGGTACCCGGCGGACATGGTGGCCGGCCGTCGGAACGTCGTGTACTCGCCTGGGAGCAGCGAGACGGCAGCCATTACTGGGAGAACGTCTACGCCGACTTCGACGACATCTGGGCGCTTTCCGAGTTCGCGGCCGACACCCTGAGCCGGTTTCTTCGACGCGAGGTGGCGGCCGTTCCCTGTGCGCTCGACCTGGAGACCTTTCCGGATCCGGTGGGCAAGGCGGCCTTCGGCCTGGACCCGGACGCCTTCGTCTTCCTGTACGCCTTCGATGCCAACAGCTCGATCGAACGCAAGAACCCCGAGGCCGCGATCCGGGCCTTCAGCCGCGCCTTCGGCGGCGATTCGAAAGCTTGCCTCCTCCTGAAGATGACCAACGCCGGCCGATCGGAGCGCGGGATGCGTTCAGCGCCTGCTCGCCGAAGCCGCAACCTGCGAGGCCGACATCGAATCCTCACGGCGGATCTCTCGCGTGATGACATCCTGCGTTTGATCTCCGCGGTCGATTGTTGCGTGTCGTTGCATCGGGCGGAGGGCTTCGGTTACACCTGCGCCGAAGCGATGGCCTACGGCAAGCCGGTGATCGCGACCGGCTACTCCGGAAACCTCCAGTTCATGACGCCCGACAACTCGTTTCTCGTCGATTTCGAGGAGGTAGAGGTCGCGGTCGCCGACGGCCCGTTCCAACGGGGCAGCGTCTGGGCCGAGCCGAGCGTGGAGCATGCGGAAGCCCTGATGAGAAAGGTGTATGCCGACCGTTCTTCGGCTCGCGCGGTAGGGGCCCGAGGTCGGGACACCGTCCGCGCGAACCTGTCACCGGAAGCGGTGAGCCGAGTCGTCGCTCGAGCTTTGCGCCGCGAGAAGCCCCCCTCGGCCATCGAGCACGCAGCGCCCGCGAGCCTGGGCGATGCGGAGCTCAGGCGAAGCGGGAGAGCGCCGGGGACGTGACCCGCCGGCTCTCGCAGGACGGCTCCCCTGGCGAGCGGTGGGGTTGGGCCGGCACCGCCGTGTCGTCCCCGTCCCTGCGGGTGAGCTCGCTGGTGCTGGCGGCGCTCCTCGTCTGGAGTTGTGGGGCGAACAAGACGGGAGGGGAGCGGGCGTACCTCGACTTTTCCAACCAAGCGTGGTCTTCGACGCTGCGCCCGGAGACCTCGGAGATCGACTTCGGCGACTCCAGGGCGCGCTCCCACCTGATGGACGGTTGGTCGGGCGACGAGATCTGGGAGGGAAAGACGACCTTCGTGTGGGCCGATGCGCTCACCTCCCGCCTGCACCTGGCGCATTTCCAGCCGGGTCCCCTGAGCCTCGAGATTCGATGCCGGCCGATCATGGCCCCCGGTCACCCGGCGCAGACGGTCACGGCGACCTTGAACGACGTCCCGGCACCGCCGGTGACCCTGGGCGAAGGGTTTCAGACGTATGAGATCACGTTCCCTGCCGGTGCCGCGCAGCTCGGGGACAACGTTCTCGAGCTCCAGTACGGCTACGCGGTCGACGAGTCGAGATTCACGCACAGGAAGGGGCGCCGGCTCACGGTGGCCTGGGACTGGCTCAAGGTCCTGGGGGAGGGGGAAAGAGACGAGGTCGTTCCGGTGCGCCCTTCGGCGGGGAGCCTGTTCTTTCCCTACCAGGTCGAGGTTTCCTTCTTCGTAAGGCTCTGTCCCGCGGCACGGCTGGCGTGGGATGGAGAGGCGGCCGGCTCGGAGGACGCGGGTGCGGAAGGGAGGCTCCACGTCGAGCTCCTGTTGCGGGGGGGCTCGACGCCGCGCAGCGTGGAGCTGGGCGCGAGCACTCTCGAGCAAGGGGGGGCGGTGCCTCTCCGAGTCTCCACGCCGACTCTCGCTCGTGTCTCGTTTCTCGCCCTCCCTCCGGAGAAAGGACCGGCGCGGGCGGACGGGCTGACCCTGCGGCGGCCCCGCCTGGTGGGGGGCGACGGCTGCGAGGCGGAAGGGATTGGGCTCCGGAACCGGCCGGAAGCGACGCCCCAGGCGGTCCAGGCAGCCACGCCGGCGGGGGCCGCCCAAGCCCAACATCATCGTCTACCTGGTGGACACGCTCAGGGCGGATCGACTCGAGACCTACGGCTACGCTCGCCCGACCTCTCCGTCGATTGCCCGGCTCGCCCGCGACGGCATGACGTTCCTCGATGCCTATGCGCAGTCGAGCTGGACGAAGACCTCGGTGGCTTCGATCCTGACCGGCCTCCTGCCCAGCCAGCACGGAGTCTTCGAACGAGAGGACTCCTTCCCCACCTGGGACTTCAGCCCTCTCCCGGCGCTGCTCCACGCGGCGGGTTACACCACGTTCGCCGCCAGCGCCAGCGACGTCATTTCCCCCTCCTTCGGGTTCGACCGGGGCTTCGATCGCTTCGAAGCCGTGCGGCCGGACAGCACGGCCAAGCTCGTCTTCGCCCCTTCGGGAAAGGGTCGACCAGAGCTTTCTCTCGTGGCTGGACCAAGGCCAAAGGCCCATTCTTCGCTTATCTCCACACGATGGATCCACATGACCCCTACGACCCGCCGGCTCGTTTCCGGGCGCTGTTCCAGAAGCCCGGAGACCGCTTGACGCTGGACCGGCCGCGAGAGACGGACATCGAAGCTGTGCTGGGCGAGGGCGGATCGTCGTTGCCCCAGGTCAGGGATCACCTGAGCGATCTCTACGACGCCGAGATCGCCCACAATGACGCGGAGTTCGGAAGCCTCCTCGACGAGCTCAAGCGCCGAGGTCTCTACGACTCGACCCTGATCGTGTTCATCTCCGACCACGGCGAGGAGTTTCTCGACCATGGAGGCTGGGCCCACGCCCGGACGCTCTACCGAGAGATGCTCCACGTTCCGCTGATCTTGAAGCTCCCCCACGGAGAGTCCGCCGGCCGGAAGGTCACTCGGCCGGTCCAGCAGATCGACGTGCTGCCCTCGCTGTTGCGCGCCGCGGGAGCCGCAGCGCTGCCGCGCGATGCCCGAGGCATGCCCCTACAGGAGCTTCTGGGCTCTGACGAGGGCACGGACGCCGGAGTCGACATCGCGTCCTATCTTCTCTCTGGACGGAGTCCGGGCCGAGAGCCTCATCGAACAGGGTAGTCACCTGATCTGGAGGCTCGCCCCCGCGCAAGAGGCGGGGATCGAGTTCTACGACATGTCACGGATCCGAGCGAGCGGCGCGACCTGAGCCGAGAGGATCCCGTGCTCGCCGGTTACCTGAAGGCGTCTCTCTCGCGCTCTCGCGGAGCTCCCCTCCGCTCGGCAAGCAGGAGAGGGCTCGCATCGCGGGAGAGCTCGCCGCTCGGCTCAAGGCGCTCGGGTACCTCTAGACATCTACAAGAGCAGCTTTCGTGACACGTGAGTCAAGGTTTCCGGCGGAGCCGAGACTTCGGAGGGAGCTTCCTGTTCCCCCTCGGGGCGGGAAGGGCTCGAGGGGTTGCGGGGGGGCTGCGGCTCCCGAAGCCCAAGCGCTCCGAATGCCTCGTCGGTTTGATGCGAAGCTTCCCTGGCCGGGGGCCGCTCATCGTAAGTAGCCGAGGGCCCGCAGGTCCTTTCGAGTCTGGTCGTCCGGGGTGTGAGGACGCACCGGCAGGGGGGGGCGCCGGGAGACGATCTCGGCGGCCTCGCGAGTGAGCTCCGCCACCAGGTCCGGTCGCTGGCCCGCCAGGTCGTGCTGCTCGCGGGGATCGGCGACGAGGTCGAAGAGCTTTCCTTCGTGGAGCTTCCGCCGGGGAGTCCGGATGCCCCACTTCACGCCATGCTCGAAGGGGGCCGTCTACCTCCAGACCACGGCCGGGCGGGCGGTCTGCGGAGGGTTCTGGACGTAGGACGGGATCTCCCTGCCGTCGAAGCCGTCGGGAGGATCGATGCCGGCGGCGGCCAGGATCGTCGGCGCGACATCGATGCCCTGGACCTGGGTCTCGACCTCCGCTCCCGCGTCTCGAAGGCCGGGCAGCTTGATGAGCAGCGGGACGTGAAGGAGCTTCGTCAGTACAGCGTGTCCGAGTGCCATCCGACAAATCCGTGCATTGCAACTCCTCGCCGTGATCGGAGGTGAAGACGATCAAGGCCTCGTCGTAGAGTCCCCGCTGGCGCAGGCTCTTCACGAGGCTTCCGAAGGCGTCGTCCATCGAGCGGATCTCGGCGTCGTAGGGTGCCGCGAGTCAATGGCGTAGATCCCGCTGGTCGATCTTCACCTGCCCATGGTAGGACCTTTCAGGAGATCGATCGAGGATGCTGGTCGGGGAGAGGGCCAGAGTAGCCGGCATCGAACATCGCGAGCCGTGCCGCGTCCGGCGTGTAGGGGTGATGGACCTCGTAGGTGTACGAGAAAGAGGAAAAACGGCTTGGATCTGCGCTTCGCGAGGAGTGCGAGGCCCCGCTTGACCGTGTCGCGGAACTTCCAATCGGCGTGCGTCTCGTAGTGGTCGAAACCCTGACTGACAGCGAAGGAGGGATCGAGCTGACCGCCGCCGGTCACGGCGAGCGTCTGGTATCCGGCGCCCTTGAGGATCTCTGCGAGCGTGAGCGCTTCCGGGGCGAGTGGGATCGAGTGCGTGTGGGAGGCGCGGTGATGCTGAGGGATCAGCGACGTGAAGATGGAGGCGTGGGACGGCAGGGTCGAAGATGCCTGCGAGATGGCCTCGTCGTACAGGATCGCGTCTTTCCGGAAGGCGTCCAGGGACGGCGACGTGGGAGGGCCGTGGCCGATGGGCCCGAGGTGATCCGCCCTGAGGGTGTCGATCGAGATGAGGATGACGTCCGGCCCGGTGGCTCGGGTCCAGCGGCGGCCTCCCTGGACCAGGAGAGCCCCCGCCGTGCAGGAGGCGAGAGCCCATAGCCCCAGCGACCGGCCGAGCCGGGGTCTCTGCTCCGTGAGCTTCACTGTAAAAGCCAAATGTCGAGAAGGTCCCGAGGTCTGACGGGAATTGACCGGTGCAAGAGCCAGTCTACCAAGGACACTCGCGGATCCCGCGCCCGCGATCGAAGGAGCCGGGCGGACGACGCTGTCCCTGGGTGGCGAGGCCAGGAAGTCGCGGCGGAAGCCGGCGGGGGGAATTTGCTCATTTCGCCGGCCACCGTAGGCATGATACAGCCTGCGTAAAGCCGGAGCGCGGCGAGTGCGTTCTCCTCCGGACCTGGTGGGCTCACCGCGGCCTGCCGGCCGGCGAGCTCGGCCAGCCGTTGCGGGTGCACGGCGAGGCGCAGCAGGGACCGGGCGATGCCGCCGATGCCCTCGTCGACGCGCACGACCTCCCCGCCGCCGGAGGCCCGGATCCTCCCGGCCGGTGGCGCCGAGATCGAAGGCGATCACCGGCACGCCGGCGAGCGCCGCCTCGCCCAGGGTCAGGCCGAACGCCTCCGGGACGATGAGGGCAGGACGACTAGATCCACGCCTGCCGGCGGAGTAGCTCGGCAAGGTCCCCCGCCGGTAATAGCCCCAGACCCGGACATCCGGACCCGGCGCAGCCGTCGAAGGGTCTGTCCTCCCCGCCTCCGAAAGCGTCCAGCGGCACGCACGGGGCCCGCCTCGGCGCGGACGGTCTCGATCAGCCATTCCAATTCGCGGCTTCCCTTGTGGCGGTCGACCCCCCCGGCGAAGGCGACGTGCAGCGGCCGCCGGCGCAGGTTCGCGTACGAGGTGGGCGGCGGCGCGCGGCCGGCGGCGCCGGAGCAAACCGTCGGCCGTCCGGGCGGCCACCACCGGCTCGAGGACCACGGCCGTGCGCTGGTCAAGCCCGGGGAAGAACTCCAGGAAACGGTCGCGGAGAAATCCGACGCGAAGGCCGGACCTGGGCGCCCCCCAGGATCTCGGAGGCCTGATCCCTCCGGCGCTCTGAAAGACCGCATCAGGCCAGCTCGCCGCCAGGCAGGGAGCGCAGCGATCGGGGTCCCTGGATAGTCGCAGAACGGCCGGCCGGCTCCTCCAGGAGATGGGCTCGCGGACAGAAGAGACGAAGTCGTGACCGAGAGCAGGAAGCGGCACCCGGCAGTCGCGACCGCCAGCCCGGCCGCGATCGGCAGAGGTCCCAGGTGCTCGACGTGGAGCACCGAGGCTCCCACGAAATCGAGAGCGCGGACAAACACCTCGGCGAAGCCCGGATCGCGAAGGTCGGCCGCGCCGGCAGCGCGGGGGCAGGGACCAGCAAGGCCGAGCCCGCTCCGGCGTCCAGATCTCGAGGCGAAAAGACTCGCGGGCCTCCGGATAAAGGAGCGCATAAGGCCGCCCGAGGGCCTCGAAGGCCTCGAGCCGGGAAAGGAGGTGAAGCTGGACGCCGCCCAGGCAAGGCGCCGGTGGCGTTCCGAGAAGGATCACCACGGGCACCTGGGCCTCGTCCGGGCCGAGCGAGCCGCGGAGCTCGAATCGGCCGCGCCGGCATTCGGCCAGGCGGTCGCCCGGCGGTCCCGGACGACCGGACACCTTCGGCGCGGAGGACCCTCCACGCGCTCCCGAGCCGCGAGCCCATCAAGGCCGCCTCCGCGCTGGCCCGCGGCTCCCCCAGACAGCAGGCGGCCACCAGCCGGTAGACCTCCTCGATCTCCTCCGCGTGCTCCGCGAACGACTTGACCGCCGGGAGAGCCGCGGACCACCCCGCAAGGGTCGCCGGCTCCCTGACGAGGCTCGCGACGATCCCCACGAGACTCCACGTCGCCCGAGTCGAACGCGGCTCCCCAGCGCCCGTCGCCCACGGCCTCGTCGAGAGCGCTGCCCCGGGCCACGATGACCGGCGTGCCGACGGCCATGGCCTCCCGCGCGACCAGCCCGAACGACTCGCAGCCGATCGACGGCATCAGGAGAGCGTCGAAGCTCGAGAGCACCGGGCCTTGTCGCGCTCGTAGAAGGTGCCGCGGAAGCTCCCGGGCCCGTCCCCTTGAGACGTTCGAGCCGCTCCCTGTAGGCCGGCGAAGCGGTCGCATCGCCCCAGACCTCGAGCTCCCGCTCCGGCTCGGCGTTGCGGAACGCCTCTACCGCCACGTGCGCCCCTTGTGCGGGAGCAGTGAGCCGACGAATCCGAACCGCAGGGGCCCCCGCGTCCCGGGGGACGGCCTCGGCTCCGCGCTCCGCGCTCTCCGGCGAGGGGCACGCCATAGGTGCGGACGAAGACCGGGGCGGCAGCCGGGAGCAGGCCCAGCTCGCGGTAGGTCCGCGCGATGAACCCCGAGCCCATGACGAAGGCCGGGAACGCGCAGGCACGTCGCAACGCCGCCTCCGGTGGACATGGAGGAGCCGGTTCCAGAGCCGCTCGGGCGGCATCCGCGTATGGGGAAGCAGGCGGCGCACCGGGGGATCCCGGGGCCTCGCAGAGCTGCCCGTCGCGATGGATGAGGTTCACCCGCGCGCAGGCCGGCCGCCAGTCCTGTGCCTGGTAGAGGACCGGGACTCCGGCCCGGGCCGCCACCCCGAGCAGCGAGGCCCCGTGGCCCAGGAGGTGATGAACGTGCAGCAGGTCCGGCCGGAACTCGCGAGCAGGCGCGCGAAGTCGCGCTCGAGGCGCGGGTTGCGCAGCGAGTTGCGCACCAGGGGGTTGCGCTGCGTGAAGTTGTTCACCACCAGCCGAACCCGGACGCCGTGATCGAAGAACTCATCGCCTCGCCCTGGGAGCGCTCGGGGTCCGCCAAGCGGGCATAGGCCGCCACCGCCCGGACGTCGGCCTGGGCGACGGCGAGCCAGCGGGCGTAGAGCTCGGTGCCGCGGTGCTCCACGGCGGCCAGCCGTGGACCAGGTGGAGGACGCGCGGAAACGGCACCTCCGCGGCGGTCCGGCGGCGCGGCCGGAGCGCGTCGAGGACCCGCTCGCGCGCCGGCGCCAGCGGGTCCTCCTCCAGGAAGCGCGCCACCATCGGCAGGTAGGCGGGGTGCAGCCGGCGTAGCCGCCGATGGGCCGCGCGGCTCCGCGCGTTGCGGCCGGCCCGAAGCTGCGCCCACCGGCGTGGAACAGGAAGGTCGCGTCGTCGAGGACGTGGACGTAGCCGGCCGGAGCGCCCGGACGCAGAAGTGTTCTCCTCGCCGTAGCCGAGCCCGAAGCGGCGCTCGTCGAACAGGCCGACGCGCTCGAGACCTCCCGCTTGACGTAGAGACACATGCCGACCCCGTCGGAACCGCTGGTACTCCCGGATCGACTCCGCTCGAGCAGCTCGGCGAAGCTCGCCAGGTCGTAGCCGGCCGGGATCTCATTGTGCCCTGCGGCTGGGGCAGCGAGCAGATCGTCGCGTCGTTCGAGAAGGGAGTCGCCGTCGCACGCCGGCGAGGAGTAGGCAGCGCCCTGCATCTTCTCCAGCCAGCCGGCGGTGACCTCGGTGTCGCTGTTGAGCAGGACGACGTCGCGCGGAGCCCCGCATGCCGCGGTTGGCGCTGCCAACGAAGCCGAGGCGCCGGGCGTTGTGCTGACCTCACCGAGAGGTCGGCCCGGCGCTCGAGGCCGCGCAGGATCTGGTCGACTCGCGGGCCCGAGCCGGCGTCCTCGACGATCCGGAGATGGTGGCGAGCGAGGTCGTGTGGCGAAGCAGCGAATCGAGGCAGCGCGGAGCTCGTCCGGGGCTCCGTAGACCGGCAGGATCACGTCCACGGCGCCGGGCGGAGCGTCCGGCTCCGTCGCGGCGCCCTGGCGCCAGTCGAGCCGGGCTCGTGAGCTGCGATGCAAGGCGCGTGTTCCGGGCGAGGCCATCGGTCTCCCGGCCGGGTCGGTGCGGCGCGGGGCGAGGGGGAAGCCTACCAGGAGGCGCACCGCGGCTCGGGCGCCCGGCGGGCGGCTCGCCGTCGTCGCCCTGGACGCCGCCGGGGACTTCCAGTAGCCTGGCGCTGGGCTCGGCGAAAGGATTCGCGTGATCGGCGCACAGACGAGGACACCCCATCGGCGGAGGCACCCGGCAGGACCCTGCCTCGCCGCGCTGTTGCTCGCCCTCCCCCTGGCCCTGCGGGCTGCCGCGGCGGGCGCTCCGCCGAGCCCCCTCGGCGCACGGCGTCCTTCCAGAACCTGGTCGTGGTGCTGGTCGACACCCTGCGTAGCGACCACCTCCCGAGCTACGGCTACGGGCGCGACACGGCCCCGTTCCTGGCCGAGCTCGCCGACCAGGGGATGCAGCTCCAAGGCTACTCCGCCTCGTCCTGGACCCGCGCCTCGGTGGCCACGCTCCTGACCGGGCTCTACCCGCAGCGCCACCAGGCGGTGCATCGCCACGACCGCCTCCCGGCCGGCGCGCCGTACCTGCCGGCCCTGCTCGCCGGGCACGGTTTTCACACCGCGAGCGTGACGGCCAACGGGAACGTCAGCAGCCAGTTCGGGTTCGACCGTGGGTACGCCACGTTCAAGGAGCGCCTGGGCCCCGGCAAGCCGCGCGCCGCCCAGGTCCTGGCGGAGGCCGCGGAGGTCGCCGAGGCTCTGCGCCCGCGGTTCTTCCTCTATGTCCACCTCATCGATCCCCACGACCCATACGCCCCGAAGAGGCCCTGGCCGGCGGCGGGCGGGCAGGGGAGGAGAGGTCCCCTGATCGAGCCCCAGGACATCCTGCAGGGCAAGGTCCCGATGAACGCCTCCAGCCTGCAGCGGCTGCGCGACGAGTACGACGGCGAGATCGCCGAGATGGACCAGAGCCTGCGGCGCTTCGTGGGCGAGCTGGACGCCGCGGGGCTGCTGGAGGGCACGCTCCTGGTGGTGACCGCGGACCACGGCGAGGAGTTCGGGGAGCACGGCGGGCTGGCCCACGGTGCCACGCTGTTCGAAGAGGTCGTCAAGGTGCCCTTCATCCTGTGGAGCAAGAAGGGGCTGCCGCGGGCGCCCCGGGGCCACACCTTCGACCTGGTCGACTTCACGCCGACGGTGCTCGAGGCCCTTGGCTTCGATCCTCCCGAAGGGCTGGACGGAACCGCCCGCTGGCAGGCGATCGAGGCGGGCGAGGACCCGCGCCCGGAGAAGCTCTTCTTCCACCTCGAGCTCGACGACAACTCCGTCCTGGCGGTCCAGGAGCCGCCGTACAAGCTCATCGAGCGCAACCGGAGCCCCCGGGAGCTGTTCTTCGACCTCGACACCGATCGCGCCGAGCGCTCGAGCCTGACCTCCGCCGGCGAGGTCCGCTCACGGCTGGCCGCCGACCTGCGGCGCAAGAACTCGGCCCTCCTGGCCCGCGCCTATCCCCGCGAGACCTCCCGCGCGACCGCCGAGGTGCGCGCGCAGCTCGAGGCGCTCGGCTACCTGAAGTCGAAGGACGAGGCGAGCCCGAAGGCCGACCCGGCGTCCGCCAAGAGGCCGTAGCGGCCGACGTCCCGGTGACCGGGCCCACCAGGGGCGGCTTCCCGGCCCCTGTGAACGAGTGCTTCCTCGACGTGAAAGGCCGTTTTCCGGTAGGCTGACGGCCGGTTTCAGGCTGGCGACGTCGGGCAGGCGCCTGCGGAGGGCCCCGGCCCGTGGGTGGCAGCGATCGCTCCGCGGCGATATCCAGGCGATATCCAATGGTGGAAACAGGCAGATTTTCCGCAGGCTCCGGCCTCGGCTGGCTGTTGCTCTGTCTCCCGCTGGTGGCGGGTTGCGGCGGTGCCCGGGCTCGGATGGAGCGAGCGGGTGGGCCGCGATCCGGCCGAGATCATCCGAACGTCATTCTGATCTCGATAGACACCCTCAGGGCGGATCACCTGGGTTGCTACGGTTACCGACGTCCGACGAGCCCCAACCTGGACCGGTTCGCCAAGACGGACGCGGTTCTCTTCGAGCAGGACATCAACACCGGCGGCGCCACGCTTCCCGTCCACATGAGCATGCTCACGTCCTTGCCGCCGACGGTGCATGACGTATGGCCCAGCAACGGCCACGTGCTGGCACCCGAGCGCGTGACCCTGGCCGAACAGCTCCGAGCCGCGGGCTACACCACCGCGGCCTTCACCGGGGGCGGCTTCGTGGTGGCTCGCTTCGGCTTCGACCAGGGCTTCGACTCCTTCGACGGCTCGGGAAACGGCTTCCGCTCGATCATGCCCAAGGCATTCCGCTGGCTCGAAAGGCACCGCTCCGAGCCGTTCTTTCTCTTCCTCCACACGTTGGACGTGCACTCCGACTGGCACCGGCTACCGTATGACGCTCCCGACGGCTACAACGACCTGTTCACTTCGGGGTATGCCGGTTCCTTCGCGGGCTGCATGTTCGGTGAGTGCGCCTCGAAGCTCCTGGTGGCGTTGGACGAGAAGATCCGGCGCGTGAGATCGAGCCGCGGAAGCTCTTTTCTCCGGCGGACCTGCGCTACGTCATCGGGCTGTACGACGGCGGGATCGCCTATGTCGACCGCGAGCTCGGGCGCCTCCTCGAGAGGCTTCGGGATCTGGGTCTCTATGACGATCGATCATCATGGTGACCTCCGACCACGGCGAGGAGTTCCTCGAGCACGGACTGTTTCTCCATCACCAGAACTTCGAGGAGGTCGCCCACGTGCCTCTGCTCCTCAAGGTGCCGGGAAACCGAGGTGGCGGGCGGAGGGAGTCGGGCCTCGTCTCGACTCTCGACCTGATGCCGACCCTGCTGCAGCTCGTCGGAGTCCGACCCAACCCCGAGGTCGAGGGACGGAGCCTCCTGCCGATGATCGCGGGTCGCTACCCCGGTCGAAACGCCGTGTACATGGCAGGGGCGCGCGAGAAGCTCCGGGGTCCCCGCTGGTCCCTGGTCTTCGCCAAGCGGGCGAGGCCCTTCGAGCTCTTCGACGTCCAGGCAGACCCGGGAGAGACCGTCAATATGCTCGATCGACATCCGGACGTCGCAGCCCGGATGACGAAGGAGTACAAGGCGATCCACGCCCACCAGGTGGCTCTGCGCGACCGCCTGCGGTCCGGTGGCCCCGAGACCAAGGCGACGCTCACCCTCCAGGAGATCAGAGGCTGCAGGCGCTCGGCTACCTGAACTGAACACGGCCGCCTCCGGGGTCGCCTCCTCAGCGGAGGTCACCGAGCCGGTCGACGATATTGCTCGCGGCATGTGCCCAGGTCCATCGAGCCCTGCATCTCGGCGGCGGCAGCCCGGCCTTTCGCCCGGGCTTATCGCGGTTCTCGAACACGTGGCGCGGTCGGTGGCTGAGGTGCTCCGGGTCGGGGTCGGCCCACGAGAAGCCCTCGTAGTAGGGGCACTTCGCCACCGCCGGGATGGTGCCGCGGATGCGCAGAGGGTAGGCGATCCCGTCGTGCACGAACTCCCGGTGAGCGCCCCAGTCGGTGGCGATCGAGGGAAGGCCGCAGGCCATCGCCTCCATCAGGGGCATGTCCCAGCCCTCGCCGCGGCCGACGCTCAAGAAGCAGTCGGCGGAACGGTAGAGCGACCCGAGCTGGTAGTCGGGGAAGTCGAGGTTAAAGGGAAGGAAATCTCCGCCGCCTGAGCGCAGGCCGAGCCGGCGGATCTGGTCCTTGAGGTGACTTCAGGGTGGCGGCGCCGACCTTGCGCAGCGGCCGGACCGGCTCGGCGGCCGAGAAGGTGTCGTTGAAGGTCTTCAAGAGGAACCACGGCTCTTGCCGCTGCCCACTCGAAGTTGGTGCGGAAGAGGAGCTCGCAGGGGGATGGGAAACGCCTGGATGCCCGGGTGGAAGTAGTGGTGTTCGCGCCCAGCGGGATCACCCGGATAGGCCACGTGAGGCCGCTTCGAGGAGCGCCTGCCGGTTGAACTCGCTGGGCACCCACGCCTCGTCCATCCGGTTGGCCTGTCTCCACCCACTCCCACCGGAAGCCGTCAACCTCGAGCATCGTGTAGCCGATCTTGCGGCGTCCGCGGTTGCGGTGGAACACGTCGCCCTGCCCGTAGACGACGCCGACGGAGGGGAGGAGGGGCCGGCGCCGGCACGCACCGACGTTCAGGAAGTAATCCCCGGTCTCGGGATCCTCCTCGACCGGGTACGGGGTCCCCTTGCCGTAGATGTAGCGGTAGACCGAGCGCACGCCCTCGCCCTCGAGCGCCCACCACAGCTCGCGGCAGCTGCCGGGCGTATCCGGTCGGGAAGTTGAGGATCGACTGCCAGAGCACCTCGTGGCGGTAGCCGGCCTCCAGGACCTTGCGCCACGTCTGACCGAAGGTCCTGCGGCTGGCCGCGAAGAGCTCCTTGCGCAGCGGCTCCTCGCCGCTGGTCGAGCCGTGCTCGTCGTGGACCAGGCTGACCTCGCCGCAGACCAGGGTCCGGAACCCGGCCGCGCGGGCCCGCAGGCAGTAGTCGGTGTCCTCGAAGTAGGAGCCGTAGCGCTCCGCCAGGCCGCCGATCGCCCGGATCACCTCACGCCGGAGGTAGGCGCAGGCGAAGACGATCCCTTCGACGTCCCGGGTCCGCGGGTACTGCCCGACGTCCTTTTCGAGCGCGCCGATCTGTTGCCCCCACAGGGTGTCCGGCAGGACGTAGGTGCCGGCGTGGAGAAGCCGCCCGTCCGGGAGGCACAACCGGCACCCCACGACGCCGTGGTCGGGGCCGCCGTGGGCGCAGGCCCGGAGGCGCTGGAGCCAGTCCCGCTGCTCGAAGACCAGGTCGTTGTTGAGCAGGACGACGTCCGACTCCGGGTCCGCCCGCTCGATGCCGGCGTTGTTGCCGCGCACGAAACCGAGGTTCTCGCTCAGTCTGACGTGCCGCACCCAGTCGAGCTGAGCCAGTTGCCGAGGGGTCTCGTCGCTCGACCCGTTGTCGACCACCAAGACCTCGGCCTCGGACAGGTCGGTTTCGCGCAGCGTCTCGAGGCAGCGCCTGGTCAGCTCCCACCGGTTCCAGGCGAGCACGATGAGGGTCGCTTTGCGGGTCATTCTCGGGGGGTTCCACGCGCGCGCTCCCGGGCGTCCTCGAGGTCCGCCCAGAGCCCTTCGAGAGCTTCCTCGACATCCGCTGGGGTCAGCTCCGTCGTCTCGTTCCAGGTCTCCAGCCCGAGCCCGGCGTCCGCCGCCGGCTCGCGGGTCTCGAGCCGGTCGAGGGCCTCGAGCGCCGCCGGGCCGACCATGCGCTGGAGCTGCCGCAGGCGCCGCGAGCGCTCTCTCAAGGCATCCTCGAGCGCGCGGACCCGGGCCTCCAGCTCGGCGCCCCGGAGCTCCTCGGACGACGGGCCGCTCACCACGCCCTTCCGACCAGGCGGCGCAGGAACTGGACGAGGCGCCAGCCCTTCGAGCGCAAGACGCTCCTGCGGAACTGCCGGAGGCGCTGGAGCTCCTCGTGCAGCCGCACGGCCTCGGGGCCGGCGCCTACCGCGAAGACGGCGTTCGGAGCCACCTCGCCACGGGCGGCCCGCGAGCGCGCCAAGAGGCGTCTGCGCTCTTCGGCTTCCTCCGCGCGGAGGGCCTCGGCGAAGGCGAGCGCGGCGCGCCGGCCACGCTCCTCGGCGGCACGGAGGGCCGCCTCTTCGCTTCGGTTCGAGATCTCTTCGCTCACGTCGCCCACGGCAATCCCTTGACCGGCGGGTATTCTAGCTCGCGTCGCTCTTCGCCACGCCGGAGAGGCGATCCGCAGGCTCAGGAGCCGGATCGCTCCCAGGTAGATCTCTCGGGACCGAAGCTTGGACCGGCCCAAACGCCGGTCGTGGAAGACGATCGGTGTCTCGCCGATGCGGGCTCCGGCCAGATGGGCGCGGTCAGGAGCTCGACCAGGAACGAGTAGCCGGTGGAGCGGACGCGCTCCAGGGCGATCCTCCCAGGAGCTCCGTTCGGTAGAGGCGGTACCCGGAGGTCACGTCGCGCGCAGGGAGGCTCAATAGCGTGGCCGAGAAGCGGGTCGCGCGCGGCTGAGCAGCATGCGCCCGAGACCCCAGTTGATCGTGCCTCCGTCCTGCACGTAACGCGAGCCGAGGACCACGTCGGCTCCCTCGTGGATCTGTCGGAGCATCGCGGGCAGGTGCCGTGGCGAGTGGCTGAGGTCGGCGTCCATCGTACCGATCACCGGGTACCCTCGTTCGAAGCCGAAGTGGAAGCCGGCGACGTAGGCCTTCCCCAGGGCGCGTGGGCCCTCACGCCGCAGGAGATGGAGGCGGGGCCAGCGTTGTGCGAGGTCGAGGCAGAGCTCCGCCGTGCCGTCCGGGGAGGCGTCGTCCACCACGAGGAGGTCGACCTCGGGCTCGACCTCGAACAGCTCACGGACCAGCGCCTCGAGGTTCTCCCGCTCGTTGTAGGTGGGGGTGACGATCAGGACCGGCGCCGGGCCGGAGCGGTCGGCCGGGCTCGCCGCCCGGTCACCTTCGGTTGCGGAAGTCGATCGAGGAGGAGTTCGCGGCGGGGAGGCGCGGAGTCTACCAAGCTCCCTCCCCGGCGCCGGCCCGGCTATCATTGCTCCGGCTCCCAGGGAGAGGCGAGCGCTCGCCATGCCCGGAAACTCACCGCACCGCCCCCGCCGCAGTGTCCGTCGTGATCCCCAGCCACGACACGCGCGGGCTCACGCTCCAATGCCTGGAGTCGATCCGCGCGCAGGGCGAGATGGTGGAAGTTCTCGTCGTGGACGACGCCAGTGCGGACGGCACGGCCGAGGCGGTCTCGGAGCGACACCCCGAAGCCCGGGTGGTCGGCAAGAGCCAGCGGCAGGGGTTCACGCAAGCGTCAATCGGGGCCTGGCGGAGGCGGCGGGCGAGATCCTGATCGCCCTCAACAGCGACACGGAGGTCCTGCCCGGCTCGCTCGCCGCCGTAGTCGCCCGCTTCGACGCCGACGCGCGCGTCGGTGTCGCGGGGCCCGTCTCCACTTCCCGGACGGGCGCCCGCAATGGAGCGGCGGGGCCCCGGCCTCCTGGCTCTTCGCCTTGGCCAGCGGCCTGCCGGGGCTGCTGGCGCGCTTCCCTCGTGGCGCAGGCTGCGGCGGCCGGCGGGCACCGGGCGGCAGCCGTCCGTGGACTGGGTGACCGGCGCGGCCCTGGCCATGCGCCGGCGGGTCTGGGAGGGTGGGCCCGTTCGACGAGGAGTACCGGTTCTACGCCCAGGACCTCGACCTCTGCCTGCGCGCCCGCTCCCGCGGCTGGCAGGTGGAGATTGTCCCGGCGTTTCGCGTCCTCCATCACCACGGCGCGACGATCGGGCGGGGCACCGCCGCGGTGGCGCGCCAGAACCCGGCCCTCCTCTGGGCCGACCTGGTCCTGTGGCGCGCACGGCCGGAGCGGGGCCGGCGCGGCCGCCCTGGCGCTGCGGCTTGGCGGCCGGCTCCGCCTTTTCGGCCGCCGGCTCCGGGAGGTCTCCCTGCCCGCCGAGTCGCGGGCCGCCTGGAGACGCGATACGCTCGCCTACCGGCAAGCACTGACCGCCGTCTCGGCGCCCCTTCCGAAGCCCACGGACCGATCCGTCACCCGACGATGAGAGACCTCTACCGCTACCGCGACCTGGTCTTGACCCTGGTGGCCCGGGATCTGAAGGTGCGCTATCGCCGTTCGACGATCGGCTTCCTGTGGACCATGCTCCAGCCGCTGCTGACCATGATGGTGCTGAGCGCAGTGTTCAGCGCGCTCTTCCGCTTCCAGAAGCCGAACTATCCGGTCTATGCCCTCGCCGGGATCATGTTCTGGAACTTCTTCAGCCAGAGCATCACCAGCTCGATGAACAGCCTCGAAGGGGAACGCCCATCTCCTGACCAAGCTGCCGGTGCCGAAGGCGGTGTTCCCCATCGCGACGGTGATCGCCGGCGTGATCAATCTGCTGTTCGCCATGGTGCCTCTCTTCACCATCCTGCTGGTCACCGGCCACCGGATCGGCCTGTCGGTGCTGTTCCTGCCGGTGTCGATCCTCCTGGCCGCGCTCTTCACCCTCGGCGCCGGGCTGTTGCTCTCGCCGCTGGCGGTCTTCTTCCACGACACCATCGAGATGATCGGCGTGCATCCTGACCCTGCTCATGTACTTGACGCCGGTCTTCTACCCCATGAAGATCGTGCCCGAGCGCTTTCTCTGGGCCGTCCGCTTCAATCCGATCCGCTCGGTCCTGGAGGTCTTCCGCGACCCGATCTACAACAGCAAGGTCCCGCCGATCACGCACCTCAGCGTGGCCGTCGCCGTGACCGCCCTCGCGCTGGAGTCGGCGGCTACGTCTTCCGCAAGAGCAGCGACCGGATCCCGTTCTACGTATGAGCCCGGCCCGACCCCTGGTCCGCTTCGACGGGGTGAGCCTCTGCTACCGGCTCGCCAAGCAGAGGATCCCCTCGCTCAAGGAGTACGCCATCCATTGGATGAAGGGCTCCCTCGCCTACGAGGAGCTGTGGGCCCTCAAGGACGTGAGCTTCTCGCTCGAGCCGGGCGATATCGTCGGGATCGTCGGTCGCAACGGGGCCGGCAAGAGCACGCTGCTCAAGGTGATCTCGGGCGTCCTCAAGCCCACCTGCGGGCTGGTCGAGTGCCACGGGATCGTGGCGCCGATCCTCGAGCTCGGAACCGGCTTCGACCACGAGCTCACCGGGCTCGAGAACGTGTATCTCAACGCCCTCCTCCTGGGCCGCACCCGCCGGGAGGTCGACGCCAAGCGCGACGAGATCGTCGAGTTCTCCGGGATCGAGGAGTTCATCCACAGCCCGATCCGCAACTACTCCTCTGGCATGCTCGCCCGCCTGGGATTCGCGATCGCCACCGCCTGGGTCCCGGACCTGCTGATCCTGGACGAGGTCCTGGCTGTGGGGGATGCGAGGTTCTACCGGCGTTGCGAGAAGCGCATGGAGCGCTTCCGCGAGCTCGGCACGACCACCCTCATGGTCTCCCACGACACGGACGCGGTGCGCAGCCACTGCCGCCGGGCGATCTGGCTCGAGCGCGGCGGATCAAGCGGACGGCCCGTCGAGAGGTGATGGACCGCTACCTGGATTTCAGCGAGGCGACGTGACCGGCGCACGCAGTTGCCTCGAGCGGTGAGAAGGGTTCGTGCGGCCGCGATGGAGCCTGCCGCTCCAGCCCACCCGCCACTCCATTCCTCGGGCGCATGAATGCTCGCGAAATGTCCGAAATGTTTTGCCTTCCTCGGGTCACCCGTCTAGCGAGTGCCGGCACCCAGACCCGGCTCGCCTCGAAACACCGGCCAAACCGGCCGCAACGAGAACCCAAGGAAAGGAACCATGAACTTGCAGATTCGGACTCCCCGGGTCGTCGGCCTCGTCGCCGCCGCCCTCCTGGCGTCGATCCCCTTCGCGGCGAACGTTCAAGCCGCCCCTCCCGCGGGCCCTCCGCGCCCGCCGCCGCCACCGTCATCCGGCCGGCGCCGGCTTCGCTCTGCGCCCTGCTGGACGTACCGTCCGTGCGCAGCCTGATGGACAACCTCGAGTTCAACCTCTTGTGGTCGTGCGGGCGCCAGAACGAGCTCGGCCACCGGGCGACCCCGGACGAGAAGGTCACCGAGAACGCCGCGAGCGCCCCGCACCTCGCCACCCGTGTCGCCTCGGCGACCGACGTCCAGGTGAACTCGTCGGTCGGAGAGAGCGGCAGCTCGACCACGCAGAGCGAGACCTCGATCGCGGAGAACCAGACCACCGGCGCCTTCTGCTCCGCGTTCAACGACTCCTGGGAGTACTACGTCGGCGGGGGCGGCTTCACCGGATTCTCCCGTTCGACCGACGGCGGGCACACCTGGGTCGACGGCGGCGCCGTCGGCGGCACCTCCCTCGGCGACCCGAGCCTTGTCTGGCGGCGGGCGGACGGCAAGATCTACCTGGCCGCCCCGAGAGCGGCGGCAATCTGGCCGTCTGGGTCTCGAACGACGACTGCCAGAGCTTCTCCTTCTTGAGCACACCCGCCACGGTGGGCGACGACAAGGAGCTGCTGGCGGTCGACAACAACCCGTCGAGCCCTTACTACGGGAACCTCTACCTGGTCTGGACCGACTTCGGTGCCGGCGGCATCCCCATCCGAGCCACACGCTCGACCGACGGCGGGGTCACCTGGTGGGCGCCCGTGACCCTCAGCTCGGGCGGCAGCGTTCAGGGCGCGTGGCCGGCGGTGGCCCCCAACGGCGACGTCTTCGTCGCCTGGCTCCACTACGATTCCGGGAGCGCCATCTCGATCCAGGCCAGCCGCTCGGTCAACGGCGGGCTGTCCTACTCGCCGATCACCAGCCCACTGGTCGGCGGCGTGCGGCCGAAAGACGCGAGCGCGAGCTCGCTTTGCGGGAGGGATGCCCTCAACGGCCAGATCCGCTACATCGCCTCACCCCAGATCGCGGTCGATTCCTCCGGCGTCCTGCATGTCGTCTACAGCCACGATCCGGACGGCCTCAACACGGGCGACGTGGTCGACGTCTACTACCGGCGCTCGACCGACAACGGCGCGACCTGGAGCCCCGAGCTCCGGCTCAACGACGACGCCACCACCAACGACCAGTACTTCCCGACCATCGAGACCCGCGGCTCGACGGTGATGGCGACCTGGTACGACCGTCGGCTCGATCCCTCGAACCTCCTCCAGGACTACTACAAGAGGGTCTCGACCGACGGCGGCTTGACCTGGGGGCCGAGCGTGCGGGTGAGCGACGTCTCGAGCCCGATCTATCAAGACCCCGGCACCGCGACCTGCTATCACGGCGACTACGACCAGTCTCTGCTGCCGGTGACCGTCGACCTCCAGGTGCCGCAATGGGCCGACGACCGCAACGTGATCAGTGGACACCAGGACTCCGACGTCTGGGTCGATCCCGGGGGGCAGCCGCTGTCGATCTCTGACACCTTCGGCGGCCGCGGCGCGCTCGACGGCCGGACCACCGAGACCGGGGGTGCGACCTGGACCGCCACCCCCGCGGCGCAGATCGCCTACGGGCGCGTGATCGACCTGGCCGCGCTGGGAGGAGTGCCCGTCGCGGAATTCTACCCCGCGGGCGACACGGTGACGGTGAAGGGGAAGGTCGACCTGACCTCCACCGACTGGATCGGGGTGGGGTTTGCGGACCACGCCACTCGTGCCTACTGGGCGGCGGGCCAGCTCTGGGTTCTGCTTCGATCCACCGGCACCTACGAGGCTTACGCGGACGGCAACTCGAACCTCCTCGGCTCGGGCACGATCCCCGGCACGCCGTCCGGCGGCTATCACCAGATCGAGGTGCGCTACGACAGCGCCGCGAACACCGGCACGATCCTGATCAACGGCGTCACCGTGGTGAGCGGCGCCGCGCTGGGCTTCACGCCCGACGTCCAGTACGCCGGCTTCCAGATGTACAGGGCGGCCGAAGGCGGCGGCAAGCTCGACGACTTCCTGGTCAGCAAGGCCAGCGCGCCCTACCAGGTCATCTCGGACAGCTTCACCGGGACCGGGTCGCTGGACGGCCGGTCGACCGACGTGGGTGGAGTGGTCTGGAGCGCGGAGGCGGGTGCCTGGACCACCGGTGGGCGGGTGGTGGACCGCGCGGCCGTCGGCGGGGTGCCGGTCGACCCGGCGATGCTCGGGGCTTACCCGACCCTCAGGGTCTCGGCCGACGCCAACCCGACGTCGTCGGACTGGGTCGGGGTCGGGCTCGCGAACCAGGCGACGACGGCATACTGGGCGGCCGGCCAGCTCTGGGCCCTCGTGCGTTCGACCGGCACCTTCGAGGCATACGGCGGCGGCAGCCTCCTGGCCTCGGGGACGATCCCGGGCACGCCTTCGGGGGGCTTCGACCACATCGAGGTCCGCTACGACACCGTCACCCTCCAGGCGGTGGTCCTGGTCAATGGCGTCCAGGTGTACTCCGGGACGCTCGGCTCCGCGCTGAGCGTTTCCTACGCGGGCTTCCACATGCAACGCGCCGCGGAGGGCGCCGGCAAGCTGGACAACTTCCTGGTGGTCTCCACGGCGACGCCGTAAGAGGACGGCGAGGGCCGCGGCGGGGCGAGACTCGCTCCGTCGCGGCCCCGCGCCGAGCGGCGGCGACCTCGTCAGGGAGAACCGGGAGCGAGGCTCGCGTACGCCTCGAGGAGCCGCCGGGCCGACCGCTCCGGATCGTGGTGGGTGAGGAGGGCGCCCCTCCCCGCCGCCACGATCCGCGCGCGCAGGCCGTCGTCGGCCGGCGCGGCGAGCGCCCGCGCGAACCCCGCCGCGTCCCTCGCCAGCAGCAGCTCCCGGCCGTCCTCGGCCTCAAGTCCGGCGGCGGCCTCGGGGGTCGCCACCACCGGGATGCCCCGGGCCCAGGCCTCGAGGATCTTCATGCGCAGGCCGGAGGCGATCCGCACCGGCACGACCAGGATCGCGCCCGGCGCGAAGGCTTCGCGGCTGTCGGCCGGCGGCGTGTGCGGCACGACGCCCGCCGGCAGGGGCGCGGGGCGCTCGGCCGCGGGAGCGAACAGGTGCAGGCAGGCGCGGGGCAGGACCGCGAGGACCTGCGGCCAGACCTCCTGGACGAACCAGCGTGCCGCGTCCCGGTTGGGCAGCCAGCCGGCGCTCCCCAGGAGCACCACCGCCGGCTCGCCGGGGAGCGGGCTCTCACCGGACGGCAGCTCGGCGGGGAAGGGGGGCGGCGCGGCGATCACGGTCCCGTCCGCCCCGGGGGACCGGGCGAGCTCGCGGAGGCGACGCGCGTCGGGCTCGGTGAGGGCCACGGTGAGCGCGGCGCGCCGGACCGCCTCACCCTCGGAGGCGGCGAGGGTCCGGGCCTCCCGCCGCAACCAGCGGGCGGCCCAGCCGCCGCGCTCGGCAGTGGCGGTCCACAGGTCGCTCTCCACGTTCTGGGCCCGGAGCACCACCGGCAGGCCCGCCGCCTCCGCCGCCGGCGCCGCCTGGGCGAAGGCCTGGAGCTGCTCGGCGTGGATCAGGTCGAAGTGGTCGGAATGGAGCCGCCGCGCCACCTCGGCGCCTACCTCCGGCAGGGTGTGGCGCACGATCGAGACCGGCCGCCCGGTGGCCTTCGCGACGAGGGCGGCTCGGAGCCGCCCCGGCCGGCGGACGGGGACCGGGCACGGCCAACAGATGGCGCCCAGCTCCTCGCGCACCCGGGCGAGCGCCTCGCCCCCCGTCTCCCGCGGGTCGTAGGGCGCGACCAGGGTGACTTCGGCGCCGGCGGCGGCCAGGGCCTCGATCGTGCGGTAGACCACCAGCCGGCCGCCGTCCACCAGCGGGACGGGGAGCTTGGTGCCCACCCACAGGATCCTCATCCGGCTACCGCA
This sequence comes from uncultured Acidobacteriota bacterium, assembly GCA_963739795.1. Taxonomy (GTDB): domain Bacteria; phylum Acidobacteriota; class Thermoanaerobaculia; order Multivoradales; family DATKCC01; genus CAVUBL01. Next base: position 543,071 of record CAVUBL010000021.1, read on the forward strand.
CCGCCGCGATGCACTCGATCTCCGCCCGCGCCCCGAGGGCGAGGCCGCTGGCGGCCAGGGCGGAGCGGGCCGGCGGGTCCTTCGGGAAGAAGCGGGCGTAGACCTCGTTCATGGCCTGGAAGTCCTGGATGTCGGCGAGGAAGACGGTGCACTTGACCACGTCGTCCATGCCCAGGCCGATCTGCTCGAGGAGGGTCTTGATGTTGGTCAAGGTCTGCTCGGTCTCGGGGCCGATGCCCCCGGGCACGAGCTCCAGGGTGCCGGGGCGGTTACCGATCTGGCCCGACAGGAAGACGAGGTTGCCGGTGCGCACCGCGGGCGAGAAGACGGGCAGGGGCGACGGGCTGGGCGCCAGGACCTGCCGGTGCGGTCCGGGCTTCGAGTCGCTGGACCCCCCCAGGGCGGCGAGGCCGGTCAGGGGCAGGGCCAACAGGGCGAGCCAGTGCATGCGGGACCTCCTTGTTCAGACCGTGGAATCCGTGGATGGGCAGGGAGCCTATCGAACCCCGTGGAGCGGGAGGCCCCGCTACTTGCCGAAGCGGCGTTGGCGCTGGTGGTGGGAGCGCAGCGCCCGCAGGAAGTCGATCCTGCGGAACGCCGGCCAGTAGGTGTCGCAGAAGTAGAACTCGGAGTAGGCGCTCTGCCAGAGGAGGAACCCCGAGAGCCTCACCTCGCCCGAGGTGCGCAGGATCAGGTCCGGCTCGGGCAGGCCCGAGGTGTAGAGGTGCGGCTCGATCGCCCGGTCGTCGAACCCGTCGAGGGCCTGCTCCAGGCTGTGCCCGCTCTCGATCTCGCCCCGCAGGTAGTGGCGGAAGGCGTCGGTGATCTCCTCGCGCCCGCCGTAGGCCATGGCGATGTTGAGGTGGAAGCGGTCGTAGCCGGCCGTCGCCTCCTCCACGGTGCTGATCGCCTCCCGCAGGCTCTCGGGCAGCAGGTCGATCTTGCCGATGTAGCGCACCCGCACGCCGTTCTCGTGGACCTCCGAGTGGCTCGCGAGCTCCCGGGTGCGCGCCTCGAAGAGCTCGAGCAGGGCCTCGACCTCCGAGGTGTCGCGGTGGAAGTTGTCGAGGGAGAAGCTCCACACCGTGACCACCGGGATCTCGGCCTCGTAGCACCAGGAGAGCACCTGCTTGAGCTTGTCGGCGCCCCGGGCGTGACCGAAGCTCACCTGGGCGGTGCCCAGGGAGCGGGCGAAGCGCCGGTTGCCGTCCATGATGATGCCGATGTGCCGCGGCAGCTCCCAAGTCTTCATCTCGCTCTCGAGACGGCGCTCGTAGAGCTTGTAGAAGGGCCACTGGACGGCGGCGCCGAGGAGGGCCCAGAGATGGCGCAGCGGGCGGGCGCGGTGAGGGCTCGGAAGGGCCTCCCGGACAGTCGAGGTGCTACTCATGATCGAGGGAACGGGGCGGAGACCGCCGCTCGTCCCGATTGTATCGCGTTCCGCCCCGCCCACCTCGACGGGCGGCTCCCGGCGCCCGCGTCTCGGCTACTATGGTGGACAGGCGAAGTGAAGGGGGGATGCACGATGAGCCAGCTCTCGAACGTCCTGGTGACTACGGACTTCTCCGACCGGGCCCTGGGCGCGGTCGAGCAGGCCGGCGAGCTGAACCGGCTTCTGGGCAGCGAGCTGACCCTGCTCTACGTGGTGGAGGATCACCTGCCGCCGATCCTCGGCGGGGTGAGCGAGGAGGGGCGGCACGAGATTCTGGAGCGCCACCGCAAGGAGGCCGAGGCGCGCCTCGCCGAATACGCCGCCGAGCACCTGGCGGGCTGCCAGGCCTACACGGTGGCGGTGGTGGGCGTGGCCTCCCGGGAGATCGTGCGCTACGCCGCCGAGCACGAGCAGGACCTGATCGTCATGGCCAGCCACGGTTGGGGCCCGATCGCCCAGATCCTGGTGGGAAGCACCACCGAGCGGGTGCTCCACCACGCGCCCTGCCCGGTGCTGTTGGTGCGCTCGGACGTAGGCTGACGGCCCGGACCGAGCGGGCCGAGCCGGTCAGAGCTCGATCGCTTCGAGGGCGAAGACCGGACAGCTCTCGCAGGCGTCCACCAGCCGCTCGGGCTCGATGTCCTCCGGCTCGGGGACGAAGGTCACCACCTGCCGGTCGTCGAGCACGAAGACCTCCGGGGCCAGCTTGACGCAGGCGCCGGTGCCGATGCACACGTCGCGGTCGATCCGCACCGTCCACCCGCTCACCTTGTGTTCGAGGACAGCCATCCCGCGAAACGCTATCAGGTGAGGCGGCACCTCCGACGGAACGTCTTCTGACAATCGTCATCTCCGGGCCGTGATCCGGGACACTGCCGCGCAGACTCCTAGACCGGTAGAGTACGCCTCTGAGGGGCGCTCCGGAGCGCCCGTTCCGTGCGAAGCCGCGAGCGCCCCGGGTTCCCGGCCCTCGATCCTCGACCGACGCCACCGACGACTATGACCGACGACCGCCCCTCCCTCGACTCTCTTCGCATCGACCGCGAGCCCGAGCGGCCGCCGCGCCGGCGCTGGCCGTGGCTCGTGGCCCCGCTCGCGGTGCTCGCCGTCGCGGCCGTCCTGTGGTGGCGCCTCGAGGGCGAGGGACCGCCGCGGATCGAGACCGCCGTCGTCCGCGAGCAGGGCGGCGCCGCGCCCGCCGTCCTCGACGCCTCGGGCTACGTGACCGCTCGGCGCGAGGCCACCGTCTCCTCCAAGATCACCGGAAAGATCTCCGAGGTCCTGGTGGAGGAGGGCATGGCGGTGGCGGACGGCCAGGTCCTGGCGCGCCTCGACGACGCCACGCAGCGGGCGGCTCTGCGGGTCGCCCGGGCCAACCTCGATGCCGCCCGCGGTGCCCGGGCCGAGACCGAGGTGCGCCTGGCGAAGGCCCGCCTCGACCTGTCGCGGACCGCAGATCTGGCGGCCAAGAAGGTCGTCGCCCAGGCCGACCTCGACGCCGCCCGCGCCGAGGTCGACGCCCTCGGGGCCCAGACCGCCCTGGAGCGCGAGCAGGTGAAGGTCGCCGAGAGCCAGGTGGCGGCCCAGGAGGTGGCCCTGGACGAGACGGTGATCCGGGCGCCGTTCGCCGGCGTCGCCATCTCGAAGAACGCCCAGCCCGGGGAGATCATCTCGCCGGTCTCGGCCGGCGGCGGCTTCACGCGCACCGGCATTTGCACCGTCGTCGACATGAGCTCCCTCGAGATCGAGGTCGACGTGGGGGAGAGCTACATCCAGCGGGTCCACCAGGGCCAGCGCGTGGCCGCGGTCCTCGACGCCTACCCGGACTGGCGGATCCCCGCGCGGGTGATCACCACCATCCCGGCGGCCGACCGGGAGAAGGCGACGGTGAGGGTGCGGATCGCCTTCGACCAGCTCGATCCCCGCATCCTTCCGGACATGGGGGTGAAGGTCTCGTTCCTCTCGGACGCTTCGCCGGAGGCGCCGGAGGGCGCCGCGGGCCGTCCCCTCTCCCAGATCCTCGTGCCCGGGGCCGCGGTGCGCTCGGAGGGGGACCGGGAGGTGGTCTGGGTGGTGCGCGGCGGCCGCCTCGAGCGGCGCGTGGTCAAGACGGGGGCGAAACAGGGGGACGACATCCAGGTGCTCTCGGGCTTGACCGCCGAGGAGCGGGTGATGACCCGGGGACCGGAGGCGCCCACCGAAGGCCAGGCGGTCGAGGTGCCGGACCGGTGAGGTGTCGTGGTGCGGACGGGGGAGCGAGGCGAGGGATCCGACCGAGGAGACGATGCGATGCGCGATGACCTTCTAATCCGGATGTCCGACGTCACCAAGAGCTACTTCCGCGGCCGGGAGAAGGTGGAGGTGCTTCGCCACCTCGAGCTCGAAGTGCCGCGGGGCGACTTCGTGGCCCTCATGGGGCCGTCGGGGTCCGGCAAGACCACGATGCTCAACCTGCTCGGCGGCCTCGACCGCCCCGGTTCGGGCGAGATCGAGATCGACGGCCAGCGCATCGACAGCATGTCGGGCAGCCGCCTCGCCACCTGGCGCTCCCGCCACGTGGGCTTCATCTTCCAGTTCTACAACCTGCTGCCGGTCCTCTCGGCCGAGCGCAACGTCGAGCTGCCGCTGCTGCTGACCCACCTGTCGCGCGGAGAGCGGCGCAAGCACGTGGCGGCGGCCCTGGGCATCGTCGGCCTCGCCGACCGCGCCAAGCACTACCCGCGGGAGCTCTCTGGCGGACAGGAGCAGCGGGTGGGCATCGCCCGGGCCATCGTCTCGGATCCCACGTTCCTACTCTGCGACGAGCCCACGGGCGATCTCGACCGCAAGACCGGCACCGAGATCCTCGAGCTCCTCCAGGCTCTCAACCGGGAGCACGGCAAGACCCTGGTCATGGTCACCCACGACCCGCGGGCGGCCTCCTTCGCCCGGCGCACCCTGGTGCTCGACGACGGTGTGCTACGGCCCGCGGAGGCGGCGGCGTGAAGTACCTCCACCTGATCCGCAAGGACCTCGGGCGCCGCAAGGTGCGCACGATCTTCACCATGCTCTCGATCTTCGTGGCGTTCGTGCTCTTCGTCATGCTGGCGGCGCTGCGCACCGGGTTCGAAGGCGGCGTGCAGCTCGCCGGCGCCGACCGCCTGATGACGCTCCACAAGGTCTCGATCATCCAGCCGCTGCCCCAGAGCTACGAGGCGGACATCGAGTCGATCAAGGGTGTGGTCGACGCCACGCCGGCCACCTGGTTCGGAGGCGTCTACCAGGACCCGAAGAACTTCTTCGCCCAGATCTCGGTGGTGCCGGACGAGTGGCTCCGAATGTACCCGGAGTACGTCCTCCCGGCCGACCAGCGCGCGGCGTGGATCAAGGACCAGACCGGCGCCATCGCCGGCCGCTCCCTGGCCGAGCGTTTCGGCTGGAAGGTCGGGGACCGGATCCCGATCCGGGCGACCATCTGGCAGCGCAAGGACGGCTCGAAGACCTGGGAGTTCACCCTCGACGGCATCTACGAGGGCTCCAAGGAAGGGACCGACACGACGCAGTTCTTCTTCCACCAGAAGTACCTCCAGGAGGCCCGCGCCTTCGGCGAGGGGTGGGTGGGCTGGTACGTGGTGAAGATCGCCGACCCGCAGCGCGCGCCGCAGATCGCCGACGAGATCGACGCCAGGTTCGCCAACTCTCCGACCGAGACCAAGACCTCCACCGAGAAGGCGTTCGTGCAGGCCTTCGCCAACCAGATCGGCAACATCGGAAAGATCGTTACGGCGATCCTCGGCGCGGTCTTCTTCACCATGCTCCTGGTGGCGGGCAACACCATGGCCCAGTCGGTCCGCGAGCGCACCAACGAGCTCGGCGTCCTCAAGACCCTGGGCTTCACCGACGCCAAGGTCGTGGGCCTGGTCCTCGCCGAGGCCCTGGCGATCAGCGTGGTCGGCGGCGGGCTGGGGCTCCTCGTCGGCTCGGCCCTGGTCCGGGGGATGGACCTGGGGGCGTTTCTGCCCGCCTTCTACGTGCGGCCGGCGGACCTGGTCGAGGGACTGGTTCTCGTGGTCGCGGTCGGCGTGGTCGCCGGGCTCCTGCCCTCGCTCCAGGCGATGAGGCTCAACGTGGTCACGGCGCTCAGCCGGGGCCGGGTGTAGAGGAGGCTCGGGATGGCGGCGTCTCCCACGGCGTGGATCGACCAGGTGCTCCTGGTCACCTGGACGAACCTCAAGAGCCTGCGCGGCCGGCTGGGCTCGGCGGCCACCGCCGTCGTCGGCGTGGCGGGCGTGGTGTCGGTCTTCGTGGCGGTGCTCTCCATCGCCCAGGGGTTCCGGGCCACGATGGAGGGCACCGGCGCGCCCGACCGGGTGCTCGTGATGCGCGGCGGGGCGAGCGCCGAGATGAACAGCCTTCTGCAGCGCGACGACGTGCGAATCATCGAGAACGCCCCCGGAATTCGCCGCATCGGCGGCGAGCCCGCCGTTTCGGCGGAGCTGTTCGTGGTCGTGGACGTGCCCAAGCGCTCCACCGGAACGTCGGCCAACGTGCCGCTCCGGGGCGTCCAGCCCGGAGCGTTCCTGGTGCGCGACAACGTGAAGATCGTCGAGGGCCGCCGCTTCACGCCGGGGCGCAAGGAGGTGATCGTGGGCAGCGGCGCCGCGGCGGAGTTCGCCGGCCTGGAGGTGGGCAAGACCTTGCGCTGGGGGCAGAACGAGTGGACTGTGGTCGGGCGCTTCGACGCCGGCGGCACGGTGGCCGACTCGGAGATCTGGTGCGACGTGGGCGTGCTGCAACCGGCCTACCGGCGGGGGAGCACCTTCCAGGCGCTCTACGCCAAGCTGACCTCGCCGGAGGCGTTCGATCGCTTCAAGGCCGCCCTCACCTCCGACCCGCGCCTCGACGTGGAGGTCCAGCGCGAGAGCGAGTACTTCGCCGATCAGTCGAGAACCCTGACCGAGTTCATCAGCAAGGCCGGCACCCTGATCGCGGTGCTCATGGGGATCGGCGCCGCCTTCGGAGCCCTCAACACCATGTACACGGCGGTGGCCTCGCGCACTCGCGAGATCGCCACCCTGCGGGCGCTCGGATTCCGTCCGGGGCCGGTGGTCCTCTCGGTCCTCGCCGAGTCCCTGGCCCTCGCCCTGATCGGCGGCCTGGTGGGCGGCGCGCTCGCCTACTTCTTCTTCAACGGCTATCGGGTGGCCACCCTCAACTGGCAGAGCTTCAGCCAGGTGGCGTTCGCCTTCCGGATCACGCCGCGGCTCCTCATCCAGGGCATGGTCTACGCGGTGGTCATCGGCTTGGTGGGGGGCCTCTTCCCGGCGATCCGCGCCGCCCGTCTGCCGGTGGCGACGGCGCTGCGGGAGGCCTGAGCCGGCGCCGGGCCCGACCCGCCTCCACCGCTTCGCGGACAGCCCTTCACCGTTCCTTCGAGGGCTCCTTCGGGCAGCGCCGCGGACCCCTATAATGCCGGGCGGACGGGGCCGGCGCGGCGGGTGCCGGCGGCCTCCGGACTTTCAGAAAGGAACCCCCGATGCCACGATTCCCGAGGAGCTCGAAGCGTGCCGGCACGTACCTGGCTCTCACCCTCTTCCTGCTGGCGCCCGCGGGCGTCCGGGCCGCCGAGGCCCCGGCCACTGCGAAGCCGGCGGTCGATCCGACCCTCTTCCAGGGCATGACGTGGCGCAACATCGGGCCCTTCCGGGGCGGGCGCGCGACGGCGGTGGCCGGCGTCGCCCAGGACCCCTTGACCTACTACTTCGGCTCGAGCGGCGGCGGCGTGTGGAAGACCGAAGACGCCGGGACGACCTGGAAGAACGTCTCCGACGGCTTCTTCAAGACCGGCTCGGTGGGGGCCCTGGCGGTCGCTCCGTCGGACCCCAACGTGGTCTACGCCGGGATGGGCGAGGCACCGGTGCGCGGCGTGACCACCTCTCACGGTGACGGCGTCTACCGCTCGACCGACGCCGGGCGCACCTGGACCCACCTGGGGCTCGACGCCACCGAGCACGTCTCGGCCATCGCCGTCGATCCGCGCAACCCGGACGTGGTCTTCGTGGCGGCCCAGGGATCGGCCTGGAAGCCGACGCCCGAGCGCGGCGTCTACCGCTCGACCGACGGCGGCGCCACCTGGAAGCTCGTGCTCCACGTGAGCGACAGCGCCGGGGCGAGCGACCTGTCCATGGATCCCGCCAACCCGCGGGTGATCTACGCCGCCTTCTGGGACCATCAGAGGACGCCCTGGCAGATCCGGAGCGGTGGGCCGGGAAGCGGCGTCTGGAAGACCGCCGATGGCGGGAACACCTGGGAGCGCCTCGGACTGGGGAAGGATGACGACGAGGGCGGCCACGGCGGCCACGGGGAAGAGGGGGCCCACGGCGGCCGCCTTCCCGAGCTCATGGGCAAGGTGGGCGTGGCGGTCTCGCCGGCCCGCCCCGAGCGGGTCTGGGCCATGGTGGAGGCCGACGACGGTGGCCTCTTCCGCTCCGACGACGCCGGCAAGACCTGGCACCGGGTCAACCAGGAGCGGGAGCTCCGGGCGCGGGCCTGGTACTACACGGACGTCTTCGCCGATCCCAAGGACCCGGATACCGTCTGGGTGTTGAACGCGCCCATCCTGCGCTCGACCGACGGCGGGCGGACCTTCCACCGGGTGCGCCAGGCCCACGGCGACAACCACGACCTGTGGATCAACCCGAACGATCCGCGCTATGTCGTCGAGGCCAACGACGGTGGTGCCATCGTCTCGACCAACGGTGGCGAGACCTGGTCGACCGAGAACAACCAGCCGACGGCCCAGTTCTACCGCGTCGACACCGACGACACCTTCCCCTTCCGGGTCTACGGCGGCCAGCAGGACAACTCGACGGTGGCCATCGCCAGCGCCGCGCCGGGCGGCATCGGCGAGAAGGACTGGTTCGAGGCCGGCGGGTGCGAGAGCGCCCACGTGGCCTTCGACCCGAAGGACCCCAAGCTCGTCTACGCCGGCTGCTACCAGGGGATGATCTCGGAGTACGACGTGGCCAATGGCCGCGAGCGCCAGGTCACGGCCGAGCCCTTCCTGGGCCTCGGGGCCGACCCCGACCAGCAGCCCTACCGCTTCAACTGGAACGCCCCGATCGAGGTCTCGCCCCAGGACCCGAGCGTCATCTACCACGGGGCCAACGTGCTCTTCGAGACCCGGGACCGGGGTACCCACTGGCGCGTGATCAGCCCGGACCTGACCCGCAACGAGAAGTCCAAGCAGGGCCCGGGCGGCGCGCCGATCACCAACGAGTCGGCGGGCGGCGAGGTCTACGGCACGATCTTCGCCATCGCCCCCTCGCCCCACGACGCGGGCACGATCTGGGTGGGGAGCGACGACGGCCTGGTGCACCTGACCCGGGACGGCGGCGAGCACTGGACGGACATCACCCCGCCGGGCCTGGCGGGCCTACCGGGTTCGGGCGAGGCCCAGATCAACGCCATCGACGTCTCGCCCCACCAGGCGGGCAAGGCGTACGTGGCCGTGACCCGCTACAAGCTCGGCGACTACCGGCCGCTGGCGTTCAAGACGAGTGACTACGGCGCCACCTGGACGAAGATCACGGGCGGCATCCCGGACGGCCACTGGGTGCGGGTGGTGCGGGAGGACCCGGTGCGCGCGGGGCTGCTCTACGCCGGCACCGAGCGCGGCGCCTACGTCTCCTTCGACGACGGCGGCCACTGGCAGAGCCTTCAGCTCAACCTGCCGGTGGTGCCGGTCACCGACCTCCAGGTGCGCCAGGGCGACCTGGTGGCCTCGACCCAGGGCCGGGCTTTCTGGATCCTGGACGACCTGGCGCCGCTGCGCCAGGCGGGTGCCGAGGCGGCGGGCGCGGCCCTCTACCTCTACGCGCCGGCGCAGGCCAGCCGGGCCCAGTGGGGCGGCGGCTTCGGCGGCGAGGGCGGCGGCGTGGAGGGCAAGAACCCGCCCTCGGGCGCGGTGATCGACTACGTCCTCTCCAAAGACCTCGCGGCTGCCCTCTCCGCACACCCGGCGAGGCCGGAGAAGGACGAAGACGGGGCGAAGGCCCCGGACCCAGAGGGCGCGAAGGGCCCCAAGCCGGCGGACGGCATGGCCGCGGAGCCGAAGGCCGAGGGTGCCGCCGCCGAGGCGGCGCATCCCGAGTCCAAGCCGAAGCTCGAGCTCGAGATCCGGGACGCCGCGGGCAAGGTCGTGCGCACCCTCTCGAGCGTGCCGGACAAGGAGAACGACGGTGGCCCGGGAGGCGGCGAGGAGGAGGAGGGGCCGTTCGGCGGACGCTCCGAGCTTCTGCCCACCAAGGCCGGGATGAACCGGTTCGTCTGGGACCTTCGGGCCGACTCGATCACGAAGGTGCCGGGCCAGTTGGTCTTCGGGAGCTTCGACGGGCCCCGACTGCCGCCGGGCACCTACACCCTCGATCTCCGGGCGCACACGAGCCAGGGCGACCAGGAGGCGACGCGGACTCTGAAGGTGGTCGAGGATCCGCGGATCGAGACCACCGCCGCGGGGTACACCGAGGAGCAGGCGGTCCTCGCCCGGAACCGCGACACCCTCGACGAGCTCGACCGCTCGGTCCTGCGCGCGCGCAAGGTCCGCGACCAGGTTCAGCAAGCGGTTGACCGCCTGGACGACGTCCCGGGCTCCGGGGAGATTGCCAAGGCCGGCAAGGACCTGGTCAAGGCCCTCGAGGACTGGGAGGAGCAGGTGATCCAGACCAAGACCACCAACTTCCAGGACATCATCAACTTCCCGAACCGCCTCGACGGCCAGATCGCGTACCTCTACAGCATGGTGGACTCCTCCGGGCCGCCGGTGACTGCGGGCGCTGCCAAGCGCACCGACGAGCTCGTCGGCCAGTGGGCCGAGAAGAAGGCGGCGCTCGACGCCCTCCTCGGCCAGAGGGTGACGGCCTTCAACCAGCTCATGGAGGAGCACAAGGTGCCGGCGGTCGTGGTGCCCCCGGAGAAGGGGGCGAAGGGAGCGAAGGAGACGAGCGAGTAGAGAGCCAGCGAGCGGGTGGGGGCGTCCCCTTCCCCCCCCGAGGGGAGGGAAGGGGATCGAGATGCGGGGGGGCCGAATAGGGCCGGGCTCTGGTATCGTCCTCGGCTTCTGGAGGAGGAGAACTCGGCGATGGACAAGGTCGTTCTGGCGTACTCCGGGGGGCTCGACACCTCGATCATCCTCAAGTGGATCCAGGAGCGCTACGGCGCTCAGGTGATCACCTACACGGGCGACGTGGGGCAGGGGGCCGACGAGATCGAGAAGGCCCGCACCATGGCCCGGGCGACCGGCGCCGCCGAGGTGATCGTCGAGGACCTGCGCCGGGAGTTCGTCGAGGAGTGCATCTTCCCCGCCCTCCGCGCCAACGCGGTCTACGAGCACTACTACCTGTTGGGTACGGCCCTGGCCCGCCCGGTCCTCGCCCGCGGCCTGGTGCGCGCGGCCGAATCTACCGGCGCCGACGCCATCGCCCACGGCGCCACGGGCAAGGGCAACGACCAGGTGCGCTTCGAGCTCTCGGCCTACGCCCTCAAGCCCGACATCAAGGTGATCGCCCCGTGGCGGGAGTGGGAGATGCGGGGCCGCAAGGACCTCCTCGCTTACGCCCGGAAGAACGGCATCGAGGCGCTCTCAACAGGTCAGGGCGCGAGCGCCGAGGCGCCGCCCTTCTCCATGGACGCCAACCTGATGCACATCTCCTACGAAGGAGGCGTGCTCGAGGACCCGTGGGCGGCGCCGCCCGCCGGCATGTACCGGATGACGGTGGACCCGGAGGAGGCGCCGGACGAGCCCCAGCGGGTGACCATCGAGTTCCGCCGCGGCAACCCGGTGGCGATCGACGGCCAGGCCCTCGATCCGGTGGCACTGGTCGAGCGCGCGAACGAGCTCGCCGGCCGCCACGGCGTGGGGCGCGTCGACATCGTCGAGAACCGCTACCTAGGGATGAAGAGCCGCGGCTGCTACGAGACGCCGGGCCTGACCCTCCTCCAGCACGCCCACCGGGCGGTGGAGTCGATCACCCTCGACCGCGAGCTCCACCACCTGCGCGACGAGCTCATCCCGCGCTACGCCGAGATGGTCTACAACGGCCTCTGGTTCAGTCCCGAGCGCGAGGCGCTCCAGAGCTTCATGGACTCGCTCCAGAGCCGGGTCAACGGCGAGGCACGCCTCAAGCTCTACAAGGGTCACTCGACGATCGAGGGCCGCCGCTCGAAGAGCCACACCCTCTACGACGAGGCCACCGCCACCTTCGAGGCCGACGACGTCTTCGACCAGAAGGACGCCACCGGCTTCATCCGCCTGCGGGCCCTGCGCCTCAGGACCCTGGCGGCCAAGAGGATCTCGGAAGGAGAGTGAGCCGAGTGAGCCGCCGCCACCTCGGGGGCCGCTTCGCCGGACCGGCCGACGAGGCGTTCCAGCGCTTCTCCTCGTCGCTGGCCGTCGACCTGCGGATGGCGGCCGAGGAGATCGCGGCGTCGATCGCCCACGCCCGGATGCTGGGGGCGGTGGGACTGCTGACCGCGGAGGAGGCGGCGCGGATCGTCGCCGGCCTCGAGACGGTGGGCCGGGAGCTCGCCGACGGCACCTACCGGCCCGGCGACGAGCTCGAGGATGTCCACATGGCGGTCGAGGCGCGGCTGGTGGAGACGATCGGCGAGCTGGGCAAGAAGCTCCACACCGCGCGCTCCCGGAACGACCAGGTGGCGACCGACGTGCGCCTGTGGCTCAAGCGCCGGCTGGGTGAGCTGGACGCGGCCCTCGGCGAGCTGATCGCCGCGCTCGTGGGCCGGGTGGAGTCCGACGGGCGAATCCTGATGCCCGGCTACACCCATCTCCAGCGCGGCCAGCCGATCCTCCTGGGGCATCACCTCCTGGCCCACGCCTGGCCCCTGGCCCGCGACCGGGGGCGCCTGGACGACGCCCTCCGCCGCCTGGACGAGTCGCCGCTCGGCGCCTGCGCCCTCGCGGGGACGCCCCATCCCATCGACCGCGAGGCGACGGCCGCCGAGCTCGGTTTCGCCCGGCCGGTGCCCAACGCCATGGACGCGGTCGCCGCCCGGGACCACGAGCAGGAGGTGGCGGCGGCGTGCGCGATCCTCATGGGCCACCTCTCGCGCCAGGCCGAGGAGCTGGTCCTCTGGTCGTCGGCCGAGTTTCGGTTCGTGCGCCTGGGCGAGGGCTACGCCACCGGCTCCTCGATCATGCCCCAGAAGCGGAACCCCGACGCCGCCGAGCTGGTCCGCGGCAAGGCCGCCCGGGTGCAGGGCGACCTGGTGGCGCTGCTCGCTCTCACCAAGAACCTGCCCCTGGCCTACAACCGGGACCTTCAGGAGGACCGGGAGCCCCTCTTCGAGGCGGTGGAGACCACGCTGGGCTCGGTGCGCATCCTCACCGGCGTGTGGGCGACCCTCGCCTTCCGGGCAGAGCGCTTCGAAGCCGAGCTCGCCGGCGACTTCAGCCTGGCGACCGAGCTCGCCGACGGCCTGGTGGGGGAGGGCGTGCCCTTCCGCGAGGCTCACGAGGCGGTGGGGCGACTGGTGGCGCGGCTCGAGGCGGCCGGGCGGAACCTGTCCCGGGGAGGGTGCGGCGTGAGTCTCGAGGAGCTGCGGGAGGTCGCACCCGATGTTCCCGGAGGACTTCGAGCGCTGGCTCGACCCGCGCGCGGCGGCCGAGCGGCGGACCTCCCTCGGCGGCACCGCCTGGAGCGAGGTCGAGAAGCAGGTCGCGGCGCTCAGGGACCGCTGAGGCGCTTCGAGGAGCCGTTTCCGGAGTCGGAGGGCGCCGAGCTCGCCGCCTGATCGTCCCCCAGCCAATCGTGAGCGATGCGGGCCCAGGGCCCGTCCGGCTCGAGGCGTAGAAAGTCCCTCCACACCGGCCTCGCCTCGTCGAGCCGCCGGTGATAGCTCAGCGCCGAGGCGAGGTTGTAGGTGATGTAGGGCTTGTCGGGGAACCGGCGGCGAAGGTCGGCGAGGGCCTGGATAGCACTCGCGGGGTCGATCAAGTTCGAGCCGTTGTCCGCGTAGACGAGACCGGCGACCTGCAGGGCGGTCAGCGCACGTGGATCTCCAGGAGCGAGATGCACGGCCTCCTGGGCGCGCGTGATGGCGCCGGCGCCCTGCTGGTCCAGGGCGAGCGCGGCCACCAGGTCGAGGCGTGCCGGCAGGTAGGCTGGGTCTTGCTCCGCCGCCTGGTTCAGGAGCGAGAGGGCCTCCGTCATGTGGTCGTGGTACTCCGAGACCTCGAAGCAACCCGAGCGCTCGCCGCCGCGCAGTCTCGACCGCTCGGCGAGAGTCTCCCGGTCGAGGACCACAGGGAGGCGGTAGCGGTCGACCAGAGTGCCATCGCAGGCCGCGAGAGCAGCCGCGGCGAGCTGGTAGTGGGCGAGGGCGAGATCGGCCAGGACCTCGCGGCCGGGGAAGAGCTGACGAAACTGGTCCAGCCGATCGATCGCGTCCGCGTACGTTCCCGAATCGAAGGCCGCGACGCCTTCGTGAAACAGGTGGATCTTCTCGGTGACGTCTCGAAGCTGCTTGCGCAGGAAGTTGACGCGCTGGGCGGGGTCGGGATGGCTCGGATCCAGCCGGCCGGGGACTTCGCTCACCCATTCCTCGAAGAAGGTCTCGTCGACCCCGAAGAGGACGTTGGGGTCATAGCCCTCCATCATCATCGCCAACACGCCCTGGGCGTCCGCCCGAAGCTCGAGAATCTTCCGATTTCGGGGGTCCTGCCGGAGCAGCTCGACGAGATCCTGGTCTGCTTCGCTGCCGTCCGCTGCAGCTCTCATCGCCAAGAAAGTCGAAGCGTGCCACAGGTCGCCGCCGCTCAGGTGCTTGAGCTCGTGCGCGAGCACGAAGGACAGGAGCGCATCTCCCGTCTCCGGAGAAACGCCCCGATAGCAGAGGGAAAGCCCATCCCGGTTGAGGACCACGGTGTCATCAGCGAGGGCCAGCGCCGACGGGCCGCCTGAGACCTCCAGAATCAAGAGCGTCGCTCGCTGGCCGGCAGTGGCTTCCATCCGCTCGAAGCTCTTCCGAGCCCGAAGGACGAGGGGATTGCTCTCTGGTACGGCATCGAAGTTGTCCTGCCACCACTTCGAAGAGGCCTGCGGGCTGTCCTTCTGGAGAACGCGGGGAGGAGCCTGCTCGTGGCGGCAGGCCACGAGAGTCAGCAGGAAGAGCGTCAGTAGGGCCGCCGTCCATCGCTTGCGACCCCGGAGCCCGCGGAGGTGGAACGTGTTCATCGCCCGTGCTCGCTTCAGTACATCCGCTTCACGGCCTCGAAGATCTCACTCAGGGTAGCGAGATCTCCCTCGGGGACGGACCCGGAGGCCGTGAGCGACCGGAGCTTCTCCAAGGCCCCCGCGGGTAGCGCGGCTTGATCGATCGTCGCGGGGAGCTCGAGGAAGCCGGGCTTCGTGAAGAGCTCCCGGTCCCCGCTGGCCGCCGCCAACCAGCCCGCCTCCGTCCACTTGCCGAGCGCCAGCTCGCGCGGGGCGAGGCGCGTCTCGAAGATCGCCTCGAGGTCGTTGGCCGTCCGCCGCAGGGAGCGGAAGGAGCCGGAGGCGGTGGCCTGACGAGCCGAAGTCATCAAGTTTCGGAGCTCCGGGTCTCCACCTCTTTCACCCTCTTTCGGAAGGAGGTTTTCGAGGCCGTCCAGGGCGTCGCCGGCCGCCCTTCGGTTCCGGGCTCGCGCCGCCACCCGCAGGTCGAGGAGTCGGGCGCCGGCTCGGAATGAGGCCTGTTTCTCGGTCGGACCCCCGCCGAAGCCGAAGGCTCCGAGCTCCCCCGACGGAATCGCTTGAGAAGCTCTCTGGACCTGTCCCATCTCGCCGACGAGGTCCGTCGTCGCGAGCCGGACCTTCCCGGCGAGCGGCGCCGGGCGGAGCGACCAGACGAGGGGTAACAGCACAAGGACCAGCAGCACCGCCGCCACCGAGGCGACGGCCCAGGTGACCCGCCGGCCGCTCAACCAGCCCGCGGGCCGCAGCACACGGCCGCGGGGCGCGTCCTCCTGGAGAAAGCGCGCCGACTCCGAGAAGACCTCGTAGCAGTCCGGGCACCGGTCCAGGTGCTCCACCATCGCCCGCCGCGCCTCCGCGGACAGCCGCCCGTCGAGAAACGCCGCCAGATCCTCCGGACTCGGACAATCAGATCGAAGCATCGCCATTCATCTCACCACTTCCATGAGACGGACAAAAGCCCCATTTTCCCGCCGACCCGGATCTCCTCCAGATAGGCGAGCGCAGGTAGCGCCACGGAGGGCATCTCCGCCGATCCCCCTCTTCCATCCCCCTGGGCGGTGGTGTCCAGCGGTAGGGCAGAGCGGCGGGGTCCTCCCAGGGAAGCTCGAAGCCCGCGCACCTCGATAGCCCTGGGAGTCCGAGCCCGCCGAACGCGCAGGGCTGAGCGCAGGCGCGAGCCCCCGCCGGACCAGCAAGCAGCGAGCGCCGGTTCGGCGCGGAGTGCAACCCCGCCGATCTCCCCTCTCCCCCACAGTCGGCGGCGGGGCGAAACGGTAGGGCGGAGCGGCGGGGTCCTCCCAGGGAAGCTCGAAGCCCGCGCAACGCGAGAACCGTGGAAGTCCGAAGCCGCCCAAGCGTGGGCTGAGCGCAGGCGCGAGCCATCCGCCGGACCAGCAAGCAGCGAGCGCCGGTCCCCAGCGGAGTGCAATCCCGCCGATCCCCCCGCTTCCCCACAGTCGGCGGCGGGGCGAAACGGTAGGGCGGAGCGGCGGGGTCCTCCCAGGGAAGCTCGAAGCCTGCGCACCTTGATAGCCCTGGGAGTCCGAGCTCGCCGAACGCGCAGGGCTGAGCGCAGGCGCGAGCCCCCGCCGGACCAGCAAGCAGCGAGCGCCGGTTCCCAGGGAGGACCCCGCCGCGCCGCCCGGCCCCGAGCAACGAACCCCCCGCCACCCCCGCCACCCCCCATCACGACCACCATCCGTCAACCCCCCGCAACCCCCGCTCCTCCAAATCCCGCCGCAGCCGCCGCAACAACCCCTCCACCCGCCGATACAACGGCTTTTGCCGCAGGTTCAGCGCCCGCGCCACGTCTGCGATCGTGAACCCGTCCTCGTACCGCATCCGCAGGATCACCCGGTCCTCCGCGTCGAGCGTCCGCCAGCGCCTCCTCGAGCGCCGCCACCACCCGTTCCTCCTCCTCGGCCCGCTCCCGCTCCGAGAGCGCCTCGTCCGGCCGCTCGATCGCCCCCACGAGCTGCTCCGTCCGCTCGCCCCCCTCGTGGTGGCGCCCGATCGCGCGCGACGGCAGCCGCCCGGCCATCTCCTCGAGCTCCTCCCAAGACGCCTCCACCCCGTGGTTGTCCTTGAGGATCCGGCAGGCCTCGTCGAACCCGAAGCCGTCCCAGTAGAGGAGACGCTCGAGCTGCATCGCCACCGGCCCCAGGCGCCGCGCCTCGGCCGACGCCCGCGGCCGACCCCGCCGCGCCCGGAGAAAGTCCAGGCAGAGCCGCTGGATGACGGTGGTCAGGTAGGTGGGCAGCGAGCTCTGCCCCTGGAACTTCCGGAAGACCGCGTAGTCGTCCTCGACCAGCTTCACCATCACCGTCGAGGCGAACTCCTCCGCCTCCTCGGCCCGCAGGTGCTGCCGCCGGCAGGTGAACGAGATCACCCGCCGGATCAGCCCCTGCTGGGCGAGGAACTCCTCCTCGGGGGCTTCTCGACCACCGGGCGGCCGGCCCATCGGCCCGGCCCCCGTGGACTCTGAGGACGCCTGGTTCAGCCCGTACCTCCGTTTCGAGGGCCGAGTCTACCGGGAAATCCAGCCGGCCCGGTCCGTCCGACAGGGCGTGCCACAACGGTCAAGCACGGCCCGAG
>CAVUBL010000022.1:0-236311 GCA_963739795.1 uncultured Acidobacteriota bacterium
CTTGCAGGGCCCTTCTCCCTGCTGGCCCTGGCGGGGATGACGGCCATCTCTCTGTCCTTGCCCTGCAACAGGCTTCCAGGATGGGTTCGTCCGCGACGCTCAACCGTTTGGGGTACCGCTGGTCGTCTGGTTGATGGCGTTGAACTCCGGCTGTATACTTCCTGTCAGTCATCATTAATTTCTCGCATCCACTGTGAGGGCCGGAGATTGGGATGCCGCCGAGCTCCGCTCGGTCCTCGCAAGCCCCGGACAGCATTGTTCGATGGACGCAGCCTACATATCCTGCACATCGAGGATCGAGGCGATGAACCGCGCCTGTTGCCAGCGGCCCAGCCAGTCCCGGTTCAGGCGCTCCCACCAAGGCAGACCGGGCCCTCGGGGTGACGTTGGAGATACCGCATGACCAGGCTTCCACGGGCGGTGTTCTTCGCCTTCTTGCTCGGTGCAGTCGGCTTCCTCGCCGGGTATATTGCTCCTCTGAACTTGGACCCGGAGTCGACTCTCGGCCCCCTGACGGGCTTTTTCGTCACCGGACCGCTGGGATTCCTCGCGGGCCTCGCGCTCGGGGTATTTGCTGCTTGGCACCACTGGTCGACTCCGGCTCTTACCGCAGGCGCGTTCCTCACAGCCCTGGTGCTCTGCGCTGGGACGGTGTTCATGTCCTTCCCCGATGACCGGTGGGTTGCCGATGTCGTGGACGGAACCATCGTGAGGTGCCTCCCGCCCGAGCGCCTGAAGAGCCACGTCTTGAAGTACTGGAGCGACTCCATCGCCCTCAACCCTCAGAACCCGGTCTCGAGCGATTGGCGCGCTCGCGTGGGAGACGTCCTGAAGAACGCAACGGGGAGGGTGGCCGAAGTGGACCTGGTCCGCAAGAGAGAGCTCTACCTCGGCCAAAAGCCCTGGAATCGAGGCAAGCTCCTCCTCAGGCCGGTCGTGGCCGACGGGAAGGAGCGGTTCTACACGACGGCAGCGCTCTGCGCTTCCGAGCTTGGGCACCGACATCGGTATCTCGCCCACTGGTACTCTTCGAGCGGCTTCCCCCATCTGAACCCGCCGCCCTGCTCAACCTTGAGACGCTGGAGCACTTCCCGGGGACTGCCAGCGGTGGGGTCTAGGGGAAGTAGACGAGGGGTGGATTTCACCGAGGCATTCAGGGAAGCCGAGTGGGGCTACCTCGAGACGGGAGTCCTTGTCCTGTCACCGCAGCTCGGTCTGGTCCACCACCAGGAAGACGTGGCACCCTTCTCGCTCCGAGGAGCAGGCAGCTGAAGGCGGAAACAGAGCTCCCCACCCCGTGCAAGGCAACGTGACAAGCGAGGTCCTTCGCCTCCTCGACGAGCTCGAGGTCTCCTTCGGCCACCTACCGACTCCTCCAAGCCGTCGGATCGTCGTCGACAACGACGATCTCGAGTGCCAGCAGATTCGCGAGAAGCTCGGTGGGCACCACTGGCGGGACCTGGCGATCGATGACCTTGCCGGCGAGTCCGACGCCCTGAGCTTCCTCACACCCGAGGCGTTTCGCTTCTACCTTCCGGCGTTCATCCGGGTGTCTCTCACCGATCCCATGAGGGCCGACCTCATTCCCGACGCCATCCTCTCCGCCTTGGGCATTCCCGAGGATCCGGTGGTCCGCCGCGAACGGGAAAGAGAGCTCACTCGGCGAGTTGCCAAGACCGGACTGCCGGGAAAGGTCCTCAAGGATCTTCTCGAGGAACGGGAGCCTGCGTGGAATGAAGAGCTTGAAGCCTTCCGAGAAGCGCGCAGGGAGATGCTCTCGCCGTCGCAGGGAAGGGCCGTTCTGGACTTCGTCGGCTTCCTGAGGAAGCACCGGCCCGAAGAATTCAAGGAGGACGAGCTCCGCCGTGTCGAGGCAGCCCTCGGAGACGTGGAGCACGAGTTACCCACGAGTTACCCAAATGCACTCGCGCCCCGTCTAAAACGCTCGTAACTCCTTGAAAACACTGGTGTCCCCAACGGGATTTGAACCCGTGTTGCCAGCTTGAAAGGCTGGAGTCCTGACCTGGCTAGACGATGGGGACTTGCGGCTGCGGGCGTGTTTTCCGCCGGTCGCAGGCTACCATAACGGCGCGCGCCGCGGCCGGCTTCCCGCGGCCCCAGGCTGTGGGGTCACCTCAGACCGTGGTCCTTCCTCGGCGCGCCTGCGCCGCCGCCCTCGGGCCCGTGCTCGCCGCCTGGCTCGCGCTCGTCCCGGCGGCCGCCCGGGCGCAGGTGCTCAGCGGGCGATGGCAGAGGCTGAACGCCAAGGTCGAACGGCTGCTCCTCGCCGGCCGGTACGAGAGCGCGCAGACGCCGCTGGCCAAGCTCCTCAAGGAGATGGTGGCGGAGCTCGGGCCGGAGCCGGCGGGCCGGCAGGCCCCTGGGGCACGTCTTGCTGCACCGGGCGCTGGCCGAGGCCGGTCTCGGCCACCGTGACGAGGCGCTCTGGCACTGGCACGAGGCTCTCGACCTGGACCCGGCTTTCGCCCGCGAGGATCTCGACGGCTACGGCGCCCCGGGGCGCCTGCTCGCGGGCCACCCCCTCCGCGCCCCCCACGCGAGCGAGCTCGTGGTGGACGGCATGCCGCAGCGCCTCGTCTCGGCCCCGCCGGCCTGACGTTCTGCGTCCTGGAGGCCCTGCGGGAGTGGCGGTTCCAGCCCGGCCGCCTGCACGGAGAGCTGGTCGCCAGCACCTTCACGTGGACCGTCGACTACCGGCTGCCCTGACGGCGGCCGGGCCGTTCGGTCCCGGGTCCCGCCCGCCGCCTCACTCGCTCCGGGTCGACCGGGAAGCGAGCCTCTTCCACTCGTCGATGGAGGGGTCGGGGCGGCGGCGGAAGCGCTGGCCGTCGGCGGCTTCTTCCCCGGGAGGCTCGGCCGGCTCCGGGTAGTCGTCCTTGAGCCGGCAGAGGAGGTCCTCCACCGCACTTTTGCTCGCCTTCTCGGCTGCGTCTCGCATCTCGGCTCCCGTCACGGTCGACCCGCGTTACGTCGACTCAGTGCAGGCTGAGATGCCAGGCGGGACAAGTGCGACCGGGCTACCCGGCGCGACGACCGAGGGCCCACAGCGCCGCCGCCGCAAGCACCAGCCCCAGCAGGGCCAGAGCCTCGGGCGTCAGCGCCGGCACCTGAACCACCGGCGGCGCCTGCCCGAAGTAGTGGCTGGGATCGGTCGCCGAGACCATGCCGCCCCGCTCCAGGTCGCCGGTCGCCGTGCCCACGTTGGCGTACTGGCCCGCAACCGCCATGCCGCTCGCCGTGCAGGTCATCGACGTCCCGGGCGCCAGGCTCGTCCCCGGACAGCTCACCACGACCCCCTGGTCGTCGGTCACAACGATGTTGCTCACCGTCAGGCCGCCGGAGTTGGTCACGACGTAGGTCCAGTCGACGGGGTCGCCCATCATGATCGTGGGGCCGGGCGGAGTGTCGGCATCCTCGCCGTTGGTCGATTTCTCCAGGGTGAAAGGCGCGCCGAAGTAGTGGCTCGGATCGGAGGCGCCGACAACCGTATCGTCCGGGAGCGTCGCCGTGACGGCGCCGAGGTTGGCGTACTGGCCCGCGGTGGCCGTACCGCTCGCGGCGCAGGTCATCGACAGGCCGGCCGCGAGGGTCGTCGAAGGACAGCTCACCATGACTCCCTGGTCGTCGGTCACGGCCACGTTGTCGAGCGGATTGCTCCCGATGTTCGTGACCTCGTAGGTCCAGCTCACCGTCGAGCCGACCGCCACGGTGGGGCCGGGCGCCGTGTCGGCGTCCACCCCGTTGGTCGACTTCTGCAGCGTAACGACCCCCGGGGCCTGCCCGAAGTAGTGGCTCGGGTCGGAGGCCGAGACCATGGCCAAGCCCTGGACCCCGGTCACTGTGCCGAGGTTCGCGTACTGGCCCGCCAGGGCGGTGCCGCTCGCCGTGCAAGTCATGGATTCGCCGCCGTCGAGGGAGGTCTGCGGGCAGCTCACCATCACCCCCTGGTCGTCGGTCACCGCCACCGAAGTGACCTGCCGGGCCGAGGTGTTGCGCACTACGTAGGTCCAGGTCACCGTCGAGCCCACAGGCAGCACCGGGCCGGGTGGGGCGTCGGCGTCCATGCCGTTCGTGGACTTCTGCAGCGTGAGGACGCCCTGGGCGAGCGACGGCGCGGCTGCGACGAGGGCGAGAGATACTGCGAGACCGACGGAGACCGACAAGGGTCGCTGCAAGGCTTGATCCTCCACAGGGCAAGTGAGCCGGAGCCATTTCCTGGCGACGGTGGCTCCGCCCAAAACATACCTTGTGGCCGCTCGGGACGCCAGCGCCGCTCCGGCAAATTCGCCAGTGCTCGACGAGGCCCTCAGCCGGGCTCGGCCCGGCCACCCTCCTCGAAGCTCAGGGTGGCGAGCGCAGGGTGGACGGTGGTCGAAGAGGCCTCCGCGCCAGCCCGACCGGCCGGGCCTCCCGCCCTCCGGACGATCCGGTTCACACCCTCCTGTCAAGCAGTTGCGCTCAGCTCATTGACAGCTATCTATGCACTATCTACTCTGCTGCTCACCTGAGCTTTCGTACTTTGTGTTTTTGTGCGCACCCCAACTCGACGACCGGCCCCGGACGGGGCCAGGAAACAGGAGACTCATCATGAAGTCACGAATGGTGATCAGCTTGCTGGCCTGCTCTCTCGCAGCGGTTCCGCTGTTCGCCGCTTCAGCATCGACGGCACCATCCTGGGAGGGCCTCTCGGTCTACCAGTTCCAGGGCCAACGCTTGCCGGATCCCGGCGCGATCACCGACGGACGGATCGAGTACTCGGTGGCCGGAGAGACCGTGTTCGTTCGGCGGGTTCGCTTCCGCTTGAGCGTGGACCAGAATTTCACCCTTCCGATCCCCGACCCATCCCACGTCGCGGCGCTCGGCAAGCTGGGAGCCTCCAACGGGGACGTGCGGATCGACGTCTACGCCGGAGACCTGTTGCTCGACTCCTTCGACCTCGCGGCCTATCGGGCCTACAACCAACGCCTCAAGAGGGTCGACCAGGAGGATCTCGAGCCGCTCTACCGCGAATGGGTCCGGGCGGCCGCCAAGCCGGCGGTCTCGACCGGCGCCACAACCCAGCGCGCACCGCTGGCCACCGACGGCAGTCAGCTCCTCCCGAAGGCGCTGTTGGATCCATGCGTCATGTCGTGCCGGCAGGACTACATGTCGTGCATCCGCAACCTGCTCGACGGCTGCGACCTGGACTACCAGTACTGCCTCCAGAGCTGCCCGAACTTCGACTCGGACGGCGACGGGGTCCCCAACGGCAGCGACAACTGCCTGACCACTCCCAACGCCAATCAGGCCGACTGCGACGGTGACGGCTATGGCGACGCCTGCGACAGCCTGAACGCCATCTACCAGGACGCGACATCGGAGAAGACCTGCTGGACCGACAAGGACAACCACGTGGTCTACTTCACCTTCGAGCACCACGTGGAGAAGCGCCAGCACGACGTGAGCTCCTGCGGAGCGCCGGACCGCTGGGTGGGTCGCGTGCGCCAGGACAACGACTGCGTGAACATCTCCGACTACGACTGCTGCATGGGTCTGAGGTACTCGATCTCCGCCGTGGGTGACAGTCCTGACTACTGGTGCGGGCCCGCTCGCGACATCGACTATTGCCACTGAGGGCCCCCGTCACCCGGCTCGCCGCCTCGCGGTGAGCTCGACGAGCCCCCGAACCGGCTTCGGTCCGGGGGCTTTTCACTCCAGCCCCGGGCTTCGCGCGGCCTGCCTCGATCGCCCCGACTCGAGCATCCGACGCCGCGGTCTCAAACATCTCCGCGGTGCTGGGCGGGCGGCCCGCCCAGCACCGCGGTCAGAAGCTCGTCCAGCGCGACCTCGTCCAGGCTGCTGTCGGCGAGCTCGCCGCACTGGTCGGCCAGGACCCGGGAGCGGAGCGCCGCTCGGTCGAGGACCGGGCGCTCGTCCAGGTGGCCTTGGTCGGCGAGGTACTCCTCGAGCTGCTCGCGCTTGTCACTCCGGAACCCCTTCACCCGGCCTTCCTCGAGGGCCACGACCAGGGCGCGGGCGTCGCCGCCCAGGGAGGTCGCCACCTCCGCGACCTCATCCAGGAAGCGGTCAGTGACCGCGCCGGACTCGGCGAGCACTCCCCGGTCGACCGGCGCGCCCCGGCCCTGTCGCCAGGCCCGGAGGAGGATCTCCAGGCAACGCGCCCGGGCACGGATGCGGCGCCAGCGCGTGCGGGCCTCCTCGCCCATCTCGAGGGCTTCGGGAAGCGCTGGCGCCGCGCCGTCCGATCCGGCCAGCGAGTCGAGCTGTCCCCACCGCACGAGGCCCCGGATCAAGAGGCCGTGAAGCACCGCCGGCTCCTCCACCAGGTGGGCGAGGTGGACGGCCCCGGCCTCGGCGCGCGGGTCGATCCCCGGCGCCTGCAGCAGGGCCGCGTACTCCTCGCGGCTCCGGCCCTCGGGCTCCGGCACCGCCGAGGCCGCCGGCGACCACGCCCGCTCCCGCCGAGCCGCCGCCCGGCGCTCGGCCTCCGGGCCCTCCGCCGCCAGGTTGCGGGCCCGGGCCAGGTCGATCACCCGCAGCTCGGGGCCGGCGGCACCTTGCTCGCCCACGACCGACCGCCACTTCGCCACCTCGTCGTCCTGGGCGGTGAGGTAGAGGACCTGGCGGCCCGCACGCGCCACGTCCACCGCGGCCTCGATGAGGGCCCGGGCCGAGGCGTCGTCGGAGTTCGCCAGGGTCTCGTCCAGGACCAGGGGCGGCCGGAGCCCTCGCTCGTGGACCTCGATGAACGCCAGGCGCACCGCCGCCAGGAGCTGGAGTCGGGTGCCGCTCGAGAGCTCCTCGAGGCCGCGGGAGCGCTCGGCGGCGCTGTCCTGGGCCCCGAACCGTGGGTGCGCACCCGTCGGGTCGAGGAGCCGGAAGCGCCCCCGGGTGATCTGGGCGAAGAGCTCGCCCGCCCGCCGCATCACCTCCGGTCGGTGGCGGGCCCGGACCTGCCCCTTGAGCCACTCGCCGAGCTCGTAGGCCACGCGCCCGGCGGCGACCCGCGCACGGTCGGCCTCGAGCTCCTCCTCCGCCTGCTCCCGGGCCGCCAGGGCCTCCTCGAGCTCGTGCTGGCCCTTGGCCTCTCCGATCCGCGTCTCGAGCTCGGTGATCTCCCGGAGCAGCTCGTCGTGCCGCTCGGCGCGCTCGGTCAGAAGATCGCGCTCTGCCTCGAGCTCCGCCTCCGAGCGGCCTTCCGGTGCTGCGCCCTCTGGCGACCGAGCGGCTGCGGCCTCCCGGTTGCCCCGCGCTTCGTCCCGCGCCCGGGTGGCCTCGCGGTAGGGATCGAGGCGGTCGACCAGGGCGCCGAGGCCGGCGTCGGCACCCGGCTCGAGGTCGAGGCGACGATAGACCTCGGCGCGCTCGCCGGCCAGGCGCCCGAGGCGCTCTCCGCTTCGTTCGAGCTCCCCGGCCGGTCCCTCGATCCGCTCGATCTCCGAGCCGATCTCGGAGCGCCGCCGCAGCTCGGCGACGGCGGCGAGGGCGCCGGAGCCGTCCTTCGGCGCCGCCACGCCGCGAGACTCGAGGGCAGAGGCGAGATCGGCGAGAAGGCCTTCGCGACGCCCTGCGAGCTGCCCCGCCGCCGCTTCACGTCCCGCCACGTCGGCGTTGGCCTCGCGCCACTGGCCGAGACCCTGGGCGAGAGCTGCCAGAGGTGCCGGTTCGAGCTCCCGATCGAGCTCCGGTGCGAGGCCGAGACGTTCGATGAGCTCGGCGCGCTCCTGGTCCACGATTTTTCCCCGGTCGGCAAGCCGGCGCCGCTCCTCGGCCAGAGTCCTCCGGCGTTCCTCCCGGCGGCGGAGCTCCTCGGCCTCGACCTTCCCCTCGAGCCACCTCCTCTCGAGCCGCTCGAGGAGCGCCTCGACCGCATCTCGCTTCCAGGCCGCAGGAGCACCCCTCCCGAGGGCCTCGTACTTCGCCTGCAGGGCCTCGCGCACGCGGTGCTGGTCCCGCGCGTCGCTCTCGATCCACAACGCCAGGAGCACAGCGGCACCGGCCAACCCCCACAGGCCGGGATGGACGAAGAGCCCGCCGGCGATTCCGGCTCCGAGGAGGAGACCGAGGGCGATCGCGGCGGCGACCCGGGCCCGCGGAGTGGCTTGTGTGAACCGCAGCCAGGCGCGCAGGTAGGCCGAGCCCTGCTCCAGGGCGCCGAGGTCCGGCGGCTGATCCTCCGGCGTCTCCTCGCCCAGGCCGGCCTCCTCGGCGTCGACCGCAGCGCGCTCGGCGTCCAGGTGCTCGGCCCGGCGAGCCAGATCGACCAGATCGCTCCAGGCCGCCTCTCCGAGAGTCTCGAGACGCGGCTCCGTGGCCCGCTCCCCGAGGGCGACTCGAGTCTTCTCCCGGCGGGCACGGGCCGCGGCCAGCTCCCGTTCGGCGAGGCTGAGCTCCTGCTCGACGGCCGAGAGGTCCCGTGCCTGCTGCTCGAGACGACTCAGGAGCTCCTCCTCGACGTCCGACGGGAGGGGAGCATCCCCCAGCCGCCTCCGAGACTCCCGCAGGCGCCGCTCCAGCCCTTCGCGTTCGACCTCGGCAGCGGCGACCTCCTCGGCCAGGCGCTCCAGGCGCTCCGCCTCGTCACCCTTCAGGCGCGCCACGGCCGGCGGGAAAGCCGCCACCCGCCGCTCCGCTTCCGCCAGGCGCTCTTCGGCAGCCAGGCGCTCGAGGGCCGCCTCCACCTCCCGCAAACGCCGCCCCGCCTCCCGGGCCTCGGCCAGCTCGCCCCGCAGCCCGTCGAGGCCCGCGGCCTCTCGCTCCAGCGCCGCCTGGCGGGCGGCGAGGGTGCGCGCCCGCTCGTCGGCCGCCTTGAACGCCGCGTGAGCCTTGCGCGAGGACGTGACCTTGTCGAGGGCTCCCAGCGACTCGACCGCCGCGTCGACGTCGTAGCCGCCCAGGGCCTCGCGCGCCACCTGGCGGGCGAGGCCCTCTCCCCGAGCGTCCTCCTGGAGGATCTCGTGGAGCGCCAGCCGGTAGCGCTCGGCGTGCTCGGCCGGAGGCAAGGGGAGCGAAGAGACGGCCGCGCCGTCCAGGCGCCGCTCGATCCGTCCGTGGTCGAGCTCGATCTGGAGGTCCTGCTCCCCGATCCGGCCCGTGGCCTCGAGGGACACCCCGGTCGCTCCCGCGCCCTCCGGCGGCCAGAGCAGCAGGCGAACGGCCCGGGCGACGGTGGTCTTGCCCGAGGCGTTGGGGCCGTGGATCACGTTGATCTGGGGCGAGAGGCCTGTCAGCTCGAAGCCCTGGCGCTCGAAGCCCGGCAGGCGGCGCACCCGGAGGCGCTCGAAGGACAGGCGCCCCGAGGCCAAGCGCTCTGAGGTCGGGCGGTCGGAGCTCACGGCACCGGCTCCCCCATCGGCCCCGAAGCCCCAATCGCTCCGGGTTCGGCTTCGCCCGCGGGCGCCTGACCCTGGCGGCCGGCGACCAGGGCGTCGAGGAGATCCGCCGCGCGGCCCGCGAGGAGGGCGAGGACGTCCTCGTCACTCAGATCACGGCCGCCCCCCAGGGCCAGGTAGGGCCGCTGGTCGTAGACCTCCCGGAGACGCTCGAGGGCGCGGCGCACGAGCTCGGCGTCGACCGTTCGGTCGTCGCCTTCCCGGTCCAGCTTCCGCACGAGGGTCGCGACGAGGGCGGCCGCGTCGTCCCCCCGGGCCAGCGACTCGAGGTCGAGGGCCGGGCGAGTCGCCACCCGGACCTCCCGCAGCCGCGCGTGCCCGCCGTTCTCGAGCCCGAGCTCGAGGGGGGTCTCCTCCTCGAGGCGTCGGGAGAGGTCGCCGAGCTCCCGGTGGACCGGCGTGCGACCGGTCAGGGTGAGGCGAAGCAGCAGCTCCTCGGAAGGCCCACCCCCGGGCTCCCCCACCCGCCGCGCGGCTTCGTCGCGCACCGCAGCCACGATCCGGGCCTCGACCTGGGAGAGATCCCCCGCACCGCCGAGGTCGAGCTCGAGGCGCTCCCAACGGACGGTGGCCAGGGGCACCGGCCGAGGGGGCGCGAGGCGCCCGTCGGCGAGCTCCACGACCCAGGCGCCATGGCGCCCGGTCTCGCTCCAGTCGAGGGGTTGGGGCGATCCCGGATAGAGGGCCCACCGGCCGCCGGCGAGCTCGATGCATGCCGGCTTGTGGAGGTGTCCCAGCACCCAGGCGGTCGGGCCGGCGGCCTCCAGCCGCGCCCGCGAGAGGGGGGCGTTGGTCGAGGTCGCCTGGTCGAGGTCGCCGTGGACCAGGCCCAGGACCGGGGCGCCCGCGTCGGCACCGGAGGGCAGAGCGAGGTCGTAGCCCGCCACGGGATCTTCGGTCACATCTCGCTCGGGAAACGACCAGCCGTCGACGTGGAGGCGGGCCCGGCCGTCTTCCCCACGCCAGGTGAAGCGCTCCCAACACCCTCCCCGCCCCAGCAGATGGAAACGCTCGCCCCCCGCCACCCGCTCCAGACGCGGCAGCACCTCGAGGTCGTGATTCCCGGCGACGGCGCAAACCTCGATCCCTGCGGCGGCAAGCTCCCGCAGCCCCTCCTCCAGGGGCCCGAACGCCTCGAAGTAGCGGTTCGCGCGGTCGACTAAGTCTCCGGAGAGGAGCACGAGCCCCACCTCGCCGTGCACCGCCCAGTCCACTGCGCGCCGCCAGACCGCCGCCACCGAGGTGGCTCGGGCGTCGGCGTCCGCGGGAAGCCGGCTCGGGCGCAGCCCCAGGTGGAGGTCACCCAGGCAGAGGATTTTCGAGGGCGTCACGATTCCCGCATCCTACCGGGGAACGCGGATCGCCGGCCAAAACCGAGAGCGGAAGGAAAGGCCGGGTCTGGCAGCGGACCGACTGTCCGCTGCCAGACCGGACGGGGAAGGATGCCCGGCGGTCGCCCGGTAGATTGGAAGCAGGCAGAGCAACCGGGGCCGCCGGAGGCAGGATAACCAGCGTACGACCTACGTCTCGCGGGCCGGGGCACAGGGCCCCTCGGGGTTCCGGTCTCGGGTCCGCAACGCCGCTCCGCTACCGCGGGGGCTCGCGACACGCAGACGCTGTTTGAACGAATACTAGGAAACCACCCGGCCCGCCGGCATCGGAGCTGGTCCGGAGCCCGCGTCGGTCTCTCTCCTACGCGGGTGTCCGTTGAAGTCCTACAGACTCTTCTCCATCAGGTCGGCGACGGCCTGATTGAAGCGCGCCGGGTCGGGCAGCTCGGAGCCCTCGGCCAGCATGGCGTAGCCGAACAGGAGCTGGGCGTACTCGGCGACGGAAAACGACGCAGCCGCGGAATCGACCTTGGATTTCGCCTTGGATTTCGCCTTCGACCTCGCCTTGGATTCGGCCTCCGCCTCGGCCGTTCCCTCTTGGTCACCGGCGGCCTCGGCCTTCGCGCCTTGCGCCGCGTCGAAGTGCTCGTGCATCTTGACCACGATCGGGTGCTCGGGGTTGAGCTCCAGGATGCGCCGCTGCTTCGGACCGCCCCCCTTGCCCTTCTGGAGGAGCTTCTCGAGCTGCGGGCTGTAGTCGTGATCCGCGCCCACCAGGCAGGCAGGCGAGCTCGTCAGGCGGTTGGACAGGCGCACATGCTTGACGTGCTCGTCGAGCTCCTTCTGGAGGCGCTCCATGAGGCCCTTGAGCTCCTCCTCCTTGGCTTCCAGCTCCTTCTTGCGCTCCTCGCGCTCCTCTTCGTCGCCCAGCTCGACCGTGCCCTTGCCCACCGACTTGAGGCGCTTGCCGTCGTACTCGGTCAGGTACTGGGTGAGGAGCTCGTCCACCGGGTCGACCAGGTAGAGCACCTCGTAGCCCTTGGCCCGGAACGCCTCTAGATGGGGCGAGGCCGCCACCTGCTCTCGCGACTCGCCGGTGAGGTAGTAGATGGCGTCCTGGCCCTCCTTCATCCGCGACACGTAGTCGGCGAGGCCGGTGGGCTTTTCCTCGTCGGCCGAGGACTGGAAGAGGAGAAGCTCGGTGAGCTTGGTCTTGTTGTCGAAGTCCTCGCCCACCCCCTCCTTGACGGCGCGGCCGAACTGCTCCCAGAACGTGCGGTAGCGCTCGGTCTCGCTCTCCTTCATCTCGG
Organism: uncultured Acidobacteriota bacterium; assembly: GCA_963739795.1. GTDB lineage: Bacteria > Acidobacteriota > Thermoanaerobaculia > Multivoradales > DATKCC01 > CAVUBL01. Next base: position 12,055 of record CAVUBL010000022.1, read on the forward strand.
TGAGGGTGTCGAGGACCTTCTTGACCAGCCCCTTGCGGATGGCGTGGATCAGTCGGTCGTTCTGGAGGATCTCGCGCGAGACGTTGAGGGGCAGGTCGGGGGACTCGACCACGCCCTTGACGAAGCGCAGATAGCGGGGCAGCAGCGCCTCGCAGCGCTCCATGATCATCACCCGCTTGACGTAGAGCTGGAGGCCCGGCTCGAAGCCGACGTAGAACAGGTCGTAGGGCGCCTGGGAGGGGATGAAGAGCAGCGCCTGGTACTCGAAGCGGCCCTCGGCCCGCAGGGAGATGTGAGCCATGGGCTCGTTCCAGTCGTGGGAGACGTGCTTGTAGAACTCGGCGTACTCCTCCTCGGAGACCTCCGACTCGGGCTTCGACCAGACCGGCACCCGGGAGTTGACCGTCGCCTCCTCGACGATCCGCTTCTTGGTCTCGGGCTGCTTGGGCACGCCGTTCTCGTCGCGCTCGAGCTCCTCGTGCTCGGTCTTGAGGACGATCGGGTAGGTGACGAAGTCCGAGTACCGCTTGATGACCCGCTTGAGCACGAACTCGTCGGTGAAGTCGTCGAGGCCGTTTTCCTTGTCCTCGGGCTTGAGGTGCAGGGTGATCGTGGTGCCCCGGGCGTCGCGCTCGGCCTCGGAGAGGGCGTACTCGCCGGCGCCCTCCGACACCCACCTCGTCGCCTCCTCCTCGCCGGCCCGCCGGGTGACCAGCTCGACCCGATCGGAGACCATGAACGAGGAGTAGAAGCCCACCCCGAACTGGCCGATGAGCTGCAGGATCGCCTCGTCCTTCTCGCCCCGCTTCAGCCCCTCGACCAGCTCCCGGCTGCCCGACTTGGCGATCGTTCCGATGTTGTCGATCACCTCCTGGCGGCTCATGCCGATGCCGTTGTCGGAGACGGTGAGGGTGCGCTCGTTCGGGTCTGCCTCGACGTGGATCTCGAGAGGGTCCTCGCCGACCTCGGGACCGTCCTCGCGGAGTGACTCGAAGCGCAGGCGGTCGAGGGCGTCGGAGGCGTTGGAGATGAGCTCGCGCAGGAAGATCTCCTTGTGCGAGTACAGGGAGTGGATCATCAGGTCGAGGAGACGGCGGGTCTCGGCCTGGAAGCTGCGGGTCTCGGTCGGCTCGGTGGTGGTGGCTCGGCTCATGGTGCGGTCTCGTGCTTCGAGGAGTTCAAGAGGTTCGTGATCGAAAGTTCCAGGGGCTTACGATTCTAACGGGCGTCCTCTCTACGGATAGTCGTCCAGCTCCTGGAAGGGCAGGCCACAGGGGTAGAAGAGGTTGAAGACCGGCTGCTCGATCGCTTCGGCGAAACCCAGGAACCGGGGACCGTAGACCTCGAGCTCGGACTCGCCCTTCTCGATGGCGCGGTAGTCGTCCTCCGAGACGCCCACGGCCTCGGCCATCTCGGCCTCGGTCTTGCCCCGCTCCTCGCGCCGCTCCTGGATCCGCGGCCCGGCCTGGCCCTTCTTCGTGTCCTCGAAGCGGCCGCTCTCGGCGAGCAGGCGCGAGGTGGGGGTCTCGAGCTCGATGGCGATCTGGGCGAGGCGCGTTCCCCAGACCTCCGCCGGCGACTCTCCCGCTTCCATGGCCTCGTAGTCGACCTCGGAGATCCCGAGCTTCGCCGCCACGTCCGCAACCGACAGATTCTTGTTCTCCCGTTCCTTCCTGAGCACGTCTCCCTGCTTCATCGTCTCGCCTCCCCTTGCGAAAGCCGGCCCCTTGGATCGACCTCGCGAATGACTCGGATGAATCGGTTCCGGCGGGGCGTTCCAGGGCACAATCGTGCCCTTACCCCTCCGGGGTCACGCTATTGAGGTGCGCCGGCCCGCGGCTTCGTAGACACTGGGCCTGTAGTCTACGCGTCCATGCGGATCTCCGTGGTCCTTCCGACCCTCAACGAGGAAGCCACCCTGGCGGCGACGCTCGGAGCCCTGCGGGAGCGGGCTGCTCTCGGGCCGCCTCACGAGGTGATCGTCGCCGACTCGGGCTCGGCCGACGGCACCCGCGAGCTGGCCGCGGCGCTGGGGACGCGCTGGGTCGAGATCCCAACGGCTCCGGCGCCGCCGCGGGGCCGGGCCGCGGCCCTCAACGCCGGAGCCCGGGTCGCCACCGGCGAGGTGCTCCTCTTCCTCGACGCCGACACCCTGGTGCCGGAGGGCTGGGACCGGGAGATCGTCTCTGCCCTCGCACCACCGGGCGTGGTCGGCGGCGCTTTCGAGCTCGCCTTCGACGGGCCCGAGCTGCGCCTGCGCCTGGTGGAGATCGTCGACCGCATCCGCTACCGCATCTCGGGCTACTACTACGGCGACCAGGCGGTCTTCGCCCGCGCCGACGCCTTCCGCCGCGTGGGCGGCTTCCCGGAGCAGCCGCTCCTCGAGTCCGCCGATCTGTGCAAGAAGCTCCAGCGGATCGGGCGGCTCGTGCTCGTTCGCCGCCGGGTGCTCACCTCGCCGCGGCGCTTTCGCGAGGGCGGCATCCTGCGGGTCTTCGCGCACGACATCTGGCTCTGGCTCCTCCACCGCCTCGGCCTCCCCCTCCGGCGCCAGGGCGAGCGCTACTGGGAAGAGAACCGCAGGAGAGGCCGCGGCGACTGAGCCTCGCCGATCCTGCCGTGGACGGGCGAGAGCCGGCGGAGAGGGCCCCTCCGCCGCCGTGCGTCGGCCTACTTGCCCATCCGCTTCAAGTAGATCTTGAGGGCCGCCTGGCGCAGATCCTCCCGGGCCTCCGAGCCCCGGGCCAGGACCTTGAGGGCCGAGGTGGGCAGGGCCGTCAAGAGGTGCACCGCCAGGGGCGTCGGGGTCTGGGGATTGCGTACCAGGGCGAGTCGGATCTCGCCGTTCGACGACCAGCGCCGTTCCTGAGCCACGCGCTTGAGCACCGAGGAGGGCGTGTAGGCCGACTTGATGATCTGGAGCACGTCGTCCGACTCGACGTGGGGGTTCTGGAGGAGCGCCATCATCACCTGGGGCGACGTCTCGCGAACCAGGATCTGGCGCTCCGTGCGCCCCGCCTTGCGGGCCAGGCGGACCTTTTCCGGCGGGGTCATCTTCTGGATGCGGAAGATGGGCGAGGCACCCAGGGTCTCGCCGCCGGCCCCCTCGTCAGGACCCGAGCCGTCCGCCGCCTGGGCCTCGGAGAGCTTGCGCCGAAGCTCGACTCCCTTGGCGGCCGACCAGCCCCGGAGCTCGAAGGCGGTGTTGAACTCGCCGGCGCCCGAGGCGAAGACGTGGAGCGCGGCCGCCGCCAGATCGAGCTCGAAGCCCCCCGGGCCGGCGAAGGTCACCGCCACCTCGTGTCCGCGGGGCAGCTCGGCGGCGAGCCCCACCAGGAAACCGCTCTGGCTCCGGGCTCCTTCGAGGTAGGAAGCCACTTCGTCGAGGTCGTCGAAGGTCAGGGTCAGGCGGCCGGCGTCGCTGTCGAGGGCAGAGTGCAAGGCGAAGGGAGGGGGGCGGGACACCCAGTATAGCGACCGCCGGGACCGCGCGGGAGATACGCTCGACCGGTATCTCCGTCAGCAGGCTCGTGACAAGAACGACGAGCTCCTCCGTCTACTCCGGTGTGAGCGCCGAGCTGACCTTGGGAGACCGCGTGACGATGGCCGGAACCGAGAGCCGGGAGGACCTGTCGGCGCTCTTCCCGCGCCTCGGAGGCGGCGATCCCGAGGCCCTGGCCGAGCTCTACGACCGCTCGGGCGACGCCCTCTTCGCCCTCGCCCTCTGGATCACCGGCTCTCGGGACGAGGCGGCCGAGGTGGTCCAGGACGTGTTCGTCAAGCTGGCCGCCCGCGCGGCGCCGAGGACGAAGGTGCGCCGCCCGCGCGCCTACCTGCTCGCCATCGCCCGGAGCACGGCCATCGACCGCCTCCGGGCGCGTCGTCCGGTCGAGCCCGCCGACGATCTGCTCCTCGAGGCTCCGGCCGACGACCCGGTCGGCCGGGTCGACTCCGCCACGGCCTCGCGCTACCTGCGACGGCTGCCGCGGAGCCAGCGCGAAGCGGTCTACCTGCGCTACTTCGCCGAACTGTCCTTCGCGGAGATCGGGCGAGTCACCGGCGTGTCGCTGTTCACTGCGGCGAGCCGCTGCCGACTGGGTCTTCGCAAGCTCCGGCTCTGGATGGAGGTCGAAGGATGAACGAGAACGATCGAATCCGCCGCCATCGGGGGTCGGGCCCGGCCCGCCGAACACCCTTCGGCGACCTGCGCCCGCTCCGTCCCCCCGAGGAGCTCCGGGCCCGGACTCTGGCCGCCGCCCGGACCGCCCTGCGCGAGAGCTCGGCCGGCAGCCGGCCGTCGGACCGCCGCCCGCTGACCGACCGCCTCTGGGAGAGCCGGGCCCTGCGCCTCGCCTGGGCGACGGTGGTGGTCGTCTGCCTGGCCGCGAACTTCCTCATCGGCCGCACCCGGACCACGCCGCCCCCCCGCGGCGACGCCGCCGCGCCCGCCTCGAGTGTCGCCGCCGCCACGGCACGTGGTGAAGCGGGCATCCGGCCTCCTCAGGCTCTGGAGGACCGGCGGACGACACTCCTCGAAGCCCGAGAAATCCTGCTTCGGCGCTGGCTGGCGACCGGTGACGAGGCTCCCGAACCGAAGGAGGCCCCCCTATGACTCGCACCACCTATCGTCGATTCGGCCTGGCCGTCGCGGCCTTCGTGCTCGTCGCGCTCCCGGCCTACACCCTCAACCGGTACCACCAGGCGCACCAGCTCACCGCCGCCGCGGACCGCTTCCAGCGGACCGTCGGTCCCCTCGAGACCGCCGCGTACCAGCCCCCGGCGGTCCCGGCCGAAGAGAACGCGGTCCCTCTGCTGGAGACGGCGACCGAGCGGCTCCGGTCCGCCGGCTCCGCGGCGGCGATCCCGCCCGCCACGCGCCGCAAGCCGATCGCGGCGTGGACCGGACAGGAGCTCTCCGAGGTCCGCGACATCCTCGCGAGCCAGGAGACGACCCTCGACCTGCTCTACGAGGCGGCGGCCCGGTCGCGCTCGTCCTTCGACCTGCCCTACGAACAGGGCCCGGAGATGCCGATCCCTAACCTCCTGATGTACCTGAAGGCCGGGGACCTCCTCCTCGCAGAGGGCCGCGTGGCGGCGGCCGACGGGAACCGGGAGGACGCCGCCCACGCGATCGAGGCCCTCGGCGCCCTCTCCCGTGCGATCCAGAACGAGCCGCCGCTGGTCTTCCAGGTCGTGGGCCACGCCGAGGCCCGGCGGCAGGTCCGGGCGATCCGCGCCAACCTGGCCGCCGGCGGCGGCGACCGCTCCGATCTGGAGCGCCTGCGCGCCTCCCTGCCCCCGGCCCGCTTCGCCGAGAGCTTCCGCCGGGCGGTGGGGACCGAGGGGGCGGTCCTCTACTGGGTGCGGCCTTCGGGCCCCGGGGCCGGGGAGATCACCGGCTACCTGGGCAAGGACAGCGCTTCCGCGTACGACTCGCCGAAGGGCGAGCTCTACGTCGCCAGGGGGCTCGACTCCTACGTCCGCGTGGCCTCCGTGTATGCCGGATCGAGCTACGCCGCCCTGCACCGGCGCGCGGGCTTCTTCGCCCCTCCGAAGCCCGCGCCGCCCCTGACCGACCCCCACCTCCACCTGGTCACCGACTTCGGGCCGACCCTGGGGGAGTTCAAGGGCACCGAGTCGATGGACCGTCTCGCGCGCCTCGCTCTCCAGCTGGCCGACGAAGGCCTGCGCACGGGGCACTACCCGGACTCGCTCGCCGGCCTGGAGGGGGGCAGCAGCCCGGATCCCCTGACCGGGTCGCCCGTCGTGTACCGGCGTCTCGGCGACGGCTCGGCGACGCTTTCCGTGCCGGGCGCCGAGGCCCTCTGGGAGACCGTCCGGCCGCGCCAGCACCTGCCGGGCGAGGAAGACCTCTTCACCTGGGCCCTCCCCTCGCTCGCGCCGGCCCGGAGCGGCGCGAGCGACTGACCCCAAGCCGCCCGTGGGAGACTCGGGGGCCGATGCCGCGCCCCCTCTCTCCCCTTCCAGTCGACACCGTCCTTCCCGCGATCGCCGCCGGGCTCTCCACGGCGGGGGCGGTGGTTTTGCGGGCTCCGACCGGTTCGGGGAAGACCACCCGGGTGCCGCCCGCCCTGCTCGCGAGCGTTGCTCACGGCAGGCGGGTCCTGGTCCTCGAGCCCCGGCGCCTGGCCGCCCGGGCCGCCGCCCGGCGGGTGGCCGAGGAGCGGGGCTGGGCGCTCGGCGGCGAGGTGGGCTACCAGGTGCGCTTCGACCGCCGGGTGGGCGAGGCGACGCGCCTCGTCTACCTCACCGAGGGCATCCTCGTGCGCCGGCTCCAGGAGGACCCCTTCCTCGAAGGCGTCGGCGCCCTGGTCTTCGACGAGATCCACGAGCGCAGCCTCCAGGCCGACCTGGCCCTGGGGATGGCCCGCCGGGTGCAAGGCGAGGTGCGCCCCGATCTCTCCATCGTCGCCATGTCGGCGACCGTCGACCCGGGCCCGCTGGCCGCCTACCTGGGAGGGTGCCCGGTGCTCGAGACCCACGGCCGCCTCCACCCGGTGGAGATCCGCCACGCGGGGCGGCCGGTCGAGCGGGACCGGCGATCCCTCGCGGCGGCGGTGGTGGACGGTGTCCGGGAGCTCCTCGGCGACACCGCGGGCGACCTCCTCGTCTTCCTGCCCGGAGTCGGCGAGATCCGGGCCGCCGAGGACGCTCTCGAGCCCTTCACCCGCCGCTTCGACCTCGCCCTTCTCCACCTCCACGGCGGCCTGCCCCTGGCCGAGCAGGACGCCGTGCTCCGCCCCGGCCCCCGGCGCAAGGTGATCCTGGCCACCAACGTGGCCGAGAGCTCGGTCACCGTCGAGGGGGTCACCGGCGTCGTCGACACCGGCCTCGCCCGGACGCTCCGCTACGACCCGGCCTCCGGCCTCGACCGCCTGGAGCTGGGGCGGATCAGCCGCGCCTCGGCCGACCAGCGGGCCGGCCGCGCCGGCCGTGTGGAGCCGGGGGTCTGCCTGCGCTTGTGGCCCGAGATCGAGGACTCCGCCCTCCCCGAGCGCGACGTTCCCGAGGTGGCGCGGGTCGACCTGGCGGGCGCCGTCCTCGAGCTCCTCGCCTGGGGGGAGAGCGATCCGGCGGCCTTCCCCTGGCTCGACCCGCCCCGCCCCGAGGCGCTGGCGAGAGCCGAGGAGCTCCTGGAGCAGCTCGGTGCCGTGGCCGGAGTGTCCGGACGGGGCGTCACGGCGACCGGCCGGCTCCTCGCCAGGATGCCGGTCCACCCGCGCCTCGGCCGGCTGCTTCTGGAGGGCGCGCGCCGCGGTGTGGGGCGGGAGGCGGCGCTCCTGGCGGCGCTGCTCTCCGAGCGCTCACCGTTCGTCCGGGGCTCGGGCGAGGGGTCCCCGGGGCCGGGCCAGAGCCCGGGCCAGAGTCCCCCCAGGACCTCCCGCTCCGACCTCCTGGACCGTCTCGAGGTGCTGGAGGCCCTGGAAGCGACCGGCCGCCCGCTCTGGGACCACCCCTTCGGCCGGCTGAACCGGGGCGCCGCTCGATTCCTCTTCCGGAGCCGGGACCAGCTCGCCGGGCTCTTGGCCGAAGCCGAGGCCGAGGCCCCATCGGGGGACGAGGCGGAAGAAGGTTCCACGGAGCCGGAGGGCGGCGGGGCCGAGGCCCGCGAGGAAGCCCTGCTCCGGGCCGTCTTCGCCGCCTTCCCCGACCGCCTGGCGCGCCGCCGGGAGCGCGGCAGCGCCCAGGGGGTGATGGTGGGCGGCCGCGGCGTGCGCCTGGCCCGGGAGAGCGCGGTGGTGGAGCCCGAGCTGTTCGTGGCCGCCGACCTCGACGCCGGGCGCCCGGGCGAGCGCTCCGAAGCCCTCGTGCGCCTGGCCTCGGCGGTCGAGCGGGACTGGCTGCCGGCCGACGCGCTACGGGTCGACGAGGAGGTGACCTTCGACCCGGGGCGCGAGCGCGTGGTCGCTCACCGGATCACCCGCTACCGGGACCTCGAGCTGGAGCGTCGGGAGGTGCCCGCCGGGGGCGCCGAGGCGGCGCGGGTCCTGGTCGACGCCGCCGAGGCCGACCTCGCGGCCGCCCTCGCCCTGGACGACCCGGAGCTGGCGAGCCTCCTCGAGCGCACGCGCTTCCTGCGCCGCTGGGTCCCCGAGCTCGACCTGCCCGAGCTCGGCCGCCCGGCCCTCCTCGAGCTCCTGCCGGCCCTCGCCGGTGGCCGCCGCTCCTTCGCCGAGCTGCGCAGAGCGCCCGTGGCCGCCGCCCTCCGGGGCCGCCTCTCCCACGCCCAGCTCCAGGCCCTGGACCGCGAAGCCCCCGAGCGTCTCGAGGTGCCCAGTGGCCACCGCCTCCGCCTCGTCTACCGGGGCGAGGAGCCGCCGGTCCTCGCCGTGCGCATCCAAGAGCTCTTCGGCCTCTCCGAGACCCCCAGAGTCGCCCGCGGCCGGGTGCCGATCCTCCTCCACCTCCTCGCCCCCAACATGCGTCCGCAGCAGGTCACCGACGACCTGGAAAGCTTCTGGACCCGCACGTACGCCGAGGTCAGAAAAGAGCTCGCCGGCCGCTACCCCAAGCACCACTGGCCCGAGGACCCGCTGAAGGCGAAGCCCGAGGGAAGGCCCGGCGAGCACCGTAGGAAGCGGAAAGAGTAAACCCGGCAGGCAAGAGTCGAGGTCTCTCCGCTCCGGTCGAGACGACAAGAGCGGAGAGACCGGCCAGCTTCGTTGTTGCACTCCAGCAAAGGCAATCGGCGAGGAATCCGACCCCGGCGAAGAAGGGCCACCCCGCTTCAAGTGGCGTCGTTGGACAGTCCGACCCCGGAGGGGCGAGGGCTCTCCTCCGGGGGGCGTCGAGGACCGCGCTCAACGAGGCTCTGCGGAGTCCTGGGTGGCCGCGCGCGGTCCGAGCCGAGGCGCGGCTCCTGCGCCCCACCGTCCGACCAAGCCGCGCCGTTCCCCCGGGGAGAGCCCTCGCCCCGGCCTTACAGCTTCCGCCGGATCTTCTTCTTCCCCTTCTTCAGATCGCCCATCTGCCGCTCGTGCCGCAGCTCCTGGTACGAGTCCACCCCCGACACCTCCATGCGCGGGAACGGCTCCCCCAGCGCACCTTCGAGCTCCCGGATCAGCGGCTTGTCCTTCCAGGTCGCGATCGACGACACCGTCCCCTCGGCCGACCCGCGGGCCGTCCTGCCGGCCCGGTGGATGTAATCCTCCACCGTCTCGGGCATGTCGAAGTTGATGATGTGCTCGATGATCGGGATGTCGATCCCCCGAGCCGCCACGTCGGTGGCCACCAGGATGCGATGCTCGCCCTGGCGCAGGCCCTGGAGCGCATTGACCCGCTGCTTCTGCGACAGGTCGCCGTGGATGCGCTCGACCTCGAAGCCCTCCTTCTCGAGCGCCTTCATCAGCCACTCGGCGTCGATCTTGCGCCGGGTGAAGACCAGGGTGCTCCCGGTCTCCTGGCGCAGGAGCCCCATGACCAGCTCCTTCTTGTCGTCCGGATCGATCAGGTAGAGGCGGTGCTCGATGCCCTGGGCGGCCCGCCGCCCGGGGCGCAGGTCGACGAGCACCGGCTCGCGCATGAAGCGGCTCGCAAGGCGCTCCACCGCCTCCGGCATGGTGGCCGAGAACATCATGGTGTGACGATCGGTGGGGATCCGCTCGAGGACCCGTTGCACCTGGGGCAGGAAGCCCAGGTCGAGCATGTGGTCCCCCTCGTCGATCACCAGCTCGCTGATCTCGTCGAGACGCACGGTTCGGCGCTCGGCGTGGTCGAGCAGCCGGCCGGGGGTGGCCACCACGATATCGGCGCCCCGACTCAGCTCCTTGAGCTGGGGGCCGTAGCTGACCCCGCCGATGAGACAGGCGGTCCGCAGATCGTGGTCCGGGCCGAGGATGTCCAGGAAGGCCTTGGTCTGGAGGGCGATCTCCCGGGTCGGCGAGAGGATCAGACCGCGGACTCCCCGCCCGTGGCCGAGGCGCTGGGCCATCGGCAGGACGAACGCCGCGGTCTTGCCAGACCCGGTCTGGGCGAGGCCGATCAGGTCCCGCCCGTCGAGGGCCAGGGGGATTACCCGGGTCTGGATCGGCGTCGGATGCTCGAAGCCGATCGCCTCGAGCGACTCCAGGAACGGTCGTGCGAGGCCGAGGGCGGCGAAGGAGGCGTCGGTGGTTTCGACGGGGGGCTGGGGTATGGCTCCGGTGTACATTCTGCTTCTATCATGCCAGATCCGGCCCGCCACCGCCCAGGCGGGTCCTCGCCGGGGCCTCACAGGACCCTCACCGGGGCCTCGTCGCGGCCTCACCGGATCAGGGTGCGGAGGGGGCCCGGCCGTCGGAATCGGCCCGCCCTGACAGTCGATTCCTCGGGTACGATACCCCTCGCGATCTTCCCACCGACCCCATACCCTCCATGCCCGACCTTTTCGCCTCCGACCTCCCCGGCAGCCACCTCGTCATCCTGGCCTTCGGCATCGCCCTGCTCTTCGCCGGGCGCCGGATCTTCTGGCTGGTCATGGGCGTGGTGGGATTCCTGTTCGGGTTCGATCTGGCCGACCGGGTCCTGGGGCTCGACCCCCACGGGCTCGGCCTGTTGGTCGCCCTGTTCGCGGGGATCGTGGGGATCTTCGTGGCCCTTTTCCTCCAGAAGGTGGCGATCGGAGTCACCGGGTTCGTGGTGGGCGGGTACCTCACTCTCGTCCTCCTCCACGCCGACCCGGCGAACCTCGCCACGCGGGACCTGCTGGCCTTCCTGATCGGCGGCATCGTGGCCGCCGTGGCCGCCCTCTGGCTCTTCGAAATCGCCTTGATCGTCCTGTCGTCCCTCGCCGGCGCGGCGCTGGTCGAGCAGTCGGCCGGGCTGGCGCCTGCCGCCGCTCTCCCGGCATTCGTGGTGCTCGCGCTCCTGGGGGTGGCGGTCCAGGCCGGGATCGGACCCCGGCGCCGACGAAGCCGGTTCAGGGACGCGGGATGAGGGGGATGAGTGGAGCCAGGGGCACCTTGGCCGGCGCTCCGGCCACCTCCCGGACGAGGCGCGGTACGAGGTAGCCGGGCAGGCGGGTGGCCGCTCGGCCCAGGAGACGCCGCGCCCGCTCTTCTCCCACCTCGAAGTGGGCCGCCCCACGCACGCGATCGAGGAGGTGCAGGTAGTACGGCAGCGCCCCGGCCTCGAACAGGGCCTCGGAGAGGTCGGCGAGGGCCGCCTCCGAGTCGTTCACCCCCGCCAGGAGGACCGACTGATTGAGGAGCGTCGCACCGGCTTCGCGCAGACGAGCGAAGGCGGCGCGCACGGAGTCGTCGATCTCCCGGGCGTGGTTGGCGTGAACCACCACGACGCGCTGCAGCGGGGAGGCGGCGAGCCACCCGAGAAGGCGATCGTCCACCCGCTCGGGCAGGACCACGGGGTTTCGCGAGTGGATCCGCAGGCGCCGGACGTGGGGGATGGCGGCGATCCCTGCGGCCAGGCCGGCCAGCCGTTCGTCGCTCACCGCCAGGGGGTCGCCGCCCGACAGGATCACTTCCTCCACGGTGGGATCGGACGCCACCCGGTGAAGAGCCTCGTCCCAGCCTCCGGAACCCGCCCCCAGCTCGCCGTACGGCAGCTCCCGGCGGAAGCAGTAGCGACAGTGGACGGCGCAGGCGCCGGTGACCATGAGGAGAGCGCGCCCCCGGTATTTGTGGAGGAGACCGGGACCCACGGCGGCGGCTCGGTCGCCCACCGGATCGGCGCCGAAGCCGGCGGCATCCTCCAACTCGCGGTCCAGGGGCAGGACCTGGAGGAGCAGCGGATCCCGGGGATCGCCGGGGCGCATCCGCGCCACGTAGCCGCGGGGCACCCGCAGGGGGAAGCGCTCGGCCGCCCGCCGCGCCGCCGGGAGCAGCGCCGGGTCCCTATCGAGCAGACCCAGGAGGCCGAGGAGCTCCTCGGGGTCCCTCACCGCCTCGGCCAGCGCCCGCCGCCATGCCGGGACGCCGCGGGGGGACGCCGGCGGGGCTTCGAGGCGGGAGGCGGTTCGGGATATCATGCGCCGATTAGTATGACAGCGCTTCCATGAGAATTCAGCCGAGGAGACGATGGCGACCTACACCACCAATCAACTGAGAAACGGGCTCAAGCTCCTGCTCGACGGCGAGCCCTGGAACATCGTAGACACCGATTTCGTGAAGCCGGGCAAGGGTCAGGCGTTCGTGCGGGTCAAGGCGAAGAACCTGCTCGACGGCCGGGTCGTCGAGAACACCTACAAGTCGGGCGAGAGCCTGGAGGGCGCCGACGTCCTCGAGACCAACATGCAGTACCTGTACTCCGACGGCTCGTCCTGGCACTTCATGGACCCGGAGAGCTTCGAGCAGCACAGCCTGTCGCAGGACGCGGTCGGCGAGGCGGCCGACTTCCTCAAAGAGCAGGACGTGGTCGCCGCCACCCTGTGGAACGGCCACCCGATCTCCATCACGCCGCCGAATCACGTGGTGCTCCGGATCGTCGAGACCGACCCCGGGGTCAAGGGCGACACCTCGAGCGGCGGCACCAAGCCGGCCACCCTGGAGACCGGCGCCGTGGTCAAGGTACCCCTGTTCATCCAGGAGGGCGAGCTGATCAAGGTCGACACCCGCAGCCGCGAGTACGTCTCCCGCGCAAAAGAGTAGGGGGTTCACCCTGAGCCGGACCGACTGGCGGCCGGGGGCCAGCCTCGAGACCCTTCGCCGGCGAGCGGGGCTGACCACGGCGGTGCGAACCTTCTTCGCCGAGCGCGGCGTCCTCGAGGTGGAGACGCCGCTCCTCGGCTCGGCGACAGTTCCCGATCTCCACATCCACTCCCTGGTCACCGAGCTCGGCGAACCCGGCCGCCCAGCGGGACAGGTGCGACGGACGCTCTATCTCCAAACCTCGCCCGAGCTCGCCATGAAGCGGCTCCTCGCCGCCGGCTCGGGGCCCATCTACCAGCTCGGCCGGGCGTTCCGGGACGGCGAGGCCGGGCGGCGCCACAACCCGGAGTTCACCCTCCTCGAGTGGTATCGCCCCGGCTTCGACCACCACCGCCTGATGAACGAGGTCGAAGCGCTCCTCGATGCCACCGTCGGGGATCGTCTGGCCGTCCGTCCCGCCCAACGCCTCACCTACGCCCAGGCCTTCGAGCGCCACGCCGGGATCGATCCGTTCCGCGATCCGCCGGAGCGCCTGCGCGCGGCGGTGGCTCGGGCCGGCGCGGCGCCCTCCGACCGGCTCCCCGACCTGGGAGACGACCGCGACGCCTGGCTCGACCTCCTCATGACGACGACTGTCGAGCCACGCCTCGGCTGGGAGGGAGACCCCGCCGAGGGCCGGCCCCGCGCCACGTTCGTCCACGACTACCCGGCCTCCCAGGCGGCTCTCGCTCGGGTGCGCCCAGGCGCGGGCGGCGAGCCTGGTGAGCCGGCGGTGGCAGAGCGCTTCGAGCTCTACGTGGCGGGAGTCGAGCTGGCCAACGGCTTCCACGAGCTGGCCGACCCGGAGGAGCAGCGGCGGCGCTTCGAGGCGGACCTGGCCCAGCGGCGGGCCCGGGGCCTCGCCGAGGTGCCCCTCGACGAGCGCTTCCTCGCCGCCCTGGAGGCGGGCCTTCCGGCCTCGGCGGGCGTGGCGCTGGGGTTCGATCGGTTGGTGATGCTGGCGACGGGAGCGGAGTCGATCGCCGAGGTGATGGCCTTCAATGTAGACCTGGCGTAGGCCCTGCCTACTTCGCCGCCTCCGCCCGCGCCAGGTCGAGGGTCTCGACGGCGTGGCGCAGGTGGGGGATGACGATCGTTCCTCCGACCACCAGCGAGACGTTCAGCGCGTCGAGGATCTCGTCGTCGCTCCAGCCCTCCTCGACGGCCCGCAGGACGTGGTAGTCGATGCAGTCGTTGCAGCGCAGGACGGCGGACGCCACTAACCCCAGCAGCTCCTTGGTCCGGCCGGGCAGGGCCCCGTCGCGATAGGCCGCGCTGTCGAGGCCGAACATCCGCTTGATCCCCAGGTGGTCGGCGCCCAGGATCCGGCGGTTCATCCGTTCGCGGTACTCCTGATACTCCTCCAGCGTGCGCGCCATGGCGGGCCTCCGGTCGGTGGTCGAATCAGGTGCGCCCGGCGCCGAGCATCCGCTCGACGCGGCGGCGGGCCGCCCAGAGGGGAGAGCGCTCCTCCCGGGCCGCCTCTTCGAAAATCTCGTCGAGGACGCCACCGATGCCGTCGACGCGGCCCAGGATCTCCGCCTCGGGCGCCTTCCGGGCCATCAGGTGGAAGGCGATGGCACCGCCCGAGTTGGCCACGTAGTCCGGCGCGTAGAGGATGCCCCGGGCGTGGAGCGCCTCGGCATCGGCCGGCTCGCCGAGCTGGTTGTTGGCCGAGCCGGCGACGGCGCGACAGGCGAGTCGAGGAATCGTCTCCGCATCGAGCACCCCGCCCACGGCGCACGGCGCGTAGACGTCGCACGGCGTGCCGGCGACCTCGGCCGGGGCGACTACGGTGCCGCCGAGCTCGGCCGCCAGCTTCTCGGCCCGGGCCCCGTCGACGTCCGAGAGCAGGAGGCTCGCGCCCGCCGCGTGGAGGCGCCGGGCGAGGGGAGCGCCGACGCTGCCGAGCCCCGAGATGAGCACCGTCCGCCCCGGGAGGCCGTCGCCGCCGAACAGGCGCCGGGCCACCGCCCGGACCGCCTGGTCCACGCCGCGGGCGGTGTACGGACCGGGATCGATCGCACCGCCGTCGTCCTGGATCCCGTGGACGAAGCGGGTCTCGCGCGCGATCACCGCCATGTCCCCGGGCGTGCTCCCGAGGTCCGGCCCCGTGCCGAAGGTGCCCCGGAGAGAAGCGATCAGGCGGCCGTAACGCAGGAAAAGAGCCTCCCGCTCCTTCCCCTGTGGGATCGCCGGCACGGCCAGGACCGCCTTGCCACCTCCCATCGGTAGCCCGGCGGCCGCCCATTTGTGGGTCATGCCCTCGGCGAGGCGCTGGGCGTCACGGAGCCCGTCGGCCGGCCGGTCGTAGACCTTGATCCGGGTGCCGCCCATGGCGGGGCCCAAAGTGTCGTCGTGGAGAGCGATGAAGATCCAGGCACCCGCGGGGCGGTCGTAGCGCACCACGGTCGCGAAGCCTTCCCACTCGCGAAGGAGCGTATCGATGTCGGCCACGGCACTCGATCCTATAACCTTCCGCTCCATGAGCTCGAGACGGGAGGCCGAAGCGCTCGACCGCGCGGACCCCCTGGCGCCGCTCCGGGACCACTTCGTCCTGCCCAAGGGCGTGATCTACCTGGACGGAAACTCCCTGGGGCCTCTCCCCCACGCGGCCGCCGAGCGGGTGCGCCGGGTGGTCGAGGAGGAGTGGGCCCAGGGCCTCATCCGCTCGTGGAACACCTACGGGTGGATCGACCTGCAGCACCGGGTGGGCGACAAGGTGGCGCGGCTGGTGGGCGCCTCACCGGGCGAGGTGCTGGTCGGCGACTCGACCTCCGTCGACCTCTTCAAGCTGGCGGCGGCGGCCCTGGAGCTGCGGCCCGGCCGGCGCACCATCGTCTCGGAGCGGGGCAACTTCCCCACAGACCTCTACGTGCTCGAAGGGCTCGCCCGGCTCCTGGGCCGCGGTCACGAGCTGCGGGTGGCCCCTCGGGGCGAGGTGCTCTCCTCCGTGGGCGACGACGTGGCCTTGGTCGTCCTGACCCAGGTCGACTACCGGAGCGGCGCCCTCTGGGACCTGGAAGCCGCCACCCGGGCGATTCACGAGCGCGGCGCCCTGGTGCTCTGGGACCTGGCGCACAGCGCCGGCGCCCTGCCGATCGATCTCGCCGGCGCCGAAGCCGACCTGGCGGTGGGCTGCGGCTACAAGTTCTTGAACGGCGGTCCCGGGGCCCCGGCCTTCCTGTTCGTCGCCCGCCGCCTCCAGGAGGCGCTCAGAACGCCGATCCAGGGCTGGCTGGGGCACGCGGAGCCCTTCGCCTTCGAAGCCCGCTACCGGCCGGCGCCGGGGATCGACCGCTTCCAGGGGGGCACGCCGCCCATCCTTTCCCTGGCGTCTCTCGACGCCGCCCTCGACCTCTTCGCCGAGGTCGACATGGGCACGCTGCGAGCGAAGTCCGTCGCCCTCGGAGACCTGTTCCTGGACCGGGTCGAGGCGCGCTGCCCCGGCCTGGGGCTGGAGCTCGCCTGCCCAAGGGACGGGGCGGCGCGGGGCAGCCAGGTCTCGCTCCGCCACCCGGAGGGCTACGCCATCGTCCAGGCGCTCATCGCCCGCGGCGTGATCGGCGACTTCCGCGCGCCGGACATCCTGCGATTCGGCCTCGCCCCCCTGTACCTCGGCTACGTGGACGTCTGGGACGCCGTCGAGCACCTGGCCGAGGTGCTGGAGACGAGGGAGTGGGACCGCAAGGAGCTCAGGATCCGCGGGAAGGTGACGTAGCCCTCAACCACGTCTCGTGCAAATGCACCCACTCGACGCCGTTGGGGGCGTCGGCGCGGTCCTGGAATACGGCGGTCGAGAGGCGCCCGCGGCTCGACCCTCCCTCGTCGTGCCATTCCTCGTAGGTCACCACTCCGAGCCCCCGGCCGCCGACCCGCAAGGAGCAGTTCTCGATCCGGATCTCGAAGCCCTCGCCCTTGGTGCCGTGGATCCCCCGGATCTGGCCGAGGATGTCGCCGCGGGCGGTGACCACGCCCTCGGGAGAGATGAGGTGGAAGCCCTCGGCGAGCACGTCGCTCACCCGGGCGAACTCCTCGCCGGCCAGGTCGTGCTCTCCCCGGTACCACTCGCCGAAAAAGCGGTGGAGCTCCAGGACCTCGTCCTCGCAACGCGCCCTCAAGGCGCCCGTCGGCACGTCGTGCATCTGGCTCCCTTCAGGACCTCGGTGCGGAAAGGTGATCCGGCGTCGAGGTCCTTGGTGACTGGCGGGTCTTCGTCTCGCCTTCCGTGGCACGAACCGGAGTGACGGCGGCGCCGCGGGTGTTTCGGGCGGTCCCTTCTCCGCTGCCCCGGTTCGGCGAGCATTTTACGCCTAACGTGAAGAGGCCTCCGGCCGCTGCCGCGATCCCCAGCCAGAAAAGCGGCTCGGGAGGCGCCACGACCAGGCGGCCGATGAGGGCCGGGCTGCGGTAGCCGGGACTCGGCCGCAGGGCCCGGGGCTGTATGGCCTCGAGCCGGGACTCGATCCACGCCCGCTGGGCCGCCGGCCAGCTACGGCGCGGCAGGTGCAGGAAGGGCGCGTACCAGCGCTCCAGGATCCGGTTCTCCCGCCAGGCCTGGACGAGGTCGCCGCGCTCGACGGCGGCGTTGCGCACCTGGGCGTGCCAGCCGGCCTCGGTCAGGAAGGTGTCCTCGATCCCCAGGGGACGAAGGGGCAACGGGGAGCGACGGGCCCAGCGGGCGGCACGATCGGTTTCGGCCCGGGCCAGGCCGGCCGGAGTGAACGAGGAGCGGAAGACGCCGAGGGCGGGATCATCGATCTCGTGCCCCAGGTGGACGGCGTCGAAGAAGGCGCCGGTGGCCACCACCAGAAGGGCGCCCCCCATGAGGATCCAGCGCAGGGCGGCGGGCCTCCCGCCGGGGCCGCGGGCGGGAGGCGCCAACACCCAGACCAGCAGCAGCCCGATCAGGCCGGCGTAGACGTTGAGCACGACATCCCGTCCATCCCCCACCCGCAGCGGAGTGAGCCACTGGACCGTCTCGTCCGCCAGGCCGACGAAGGCCACGGCCTCGAGCGTCAGCACCCAGCGCGAGGCCCCGAGGACGCGGGGGCGCAGGGCGCGATCGAAGAGGGCCGCGACGAGGGCGTACTCCAGCAGGTGGACCCGTTCCGCCGAGTCGGAGCTTGAGCTCCCGGTGGTCCAGAACGCAACCTCCAGGGCCACGAGCACCACGACCAGCCCGAGAGCCGCGAGCCGGCGCCCGGGGCCCGGCCCGCTCCCGGCCCGCGGCTCCATCGCGCCCCGGATCGAGGCCGGAGCTCGGAGCAGCGACCGACGGAGGGCCGCCGCCAGAACCGCCGCCGCCGCCACGAGCAGGGCGGCCGTGACCGCATACCGCAAGCCCTTTCCCAGCCGAGCGGCGAGGGCGTCGCGGACCTCGCCCACGAAGGGCGCGACGGAGACGAGGAACGCGGAGGCCGCCAGGGGCGGGAGCCAGCGGCCCCAGGCCTCCGGCCCGACCGTCCCTTCTCCGCTCCGTGCCCGCCGCGTCACCCGCATCCTCCGGGTCATTGTAGTTTCGATACGCTCGGTGGCGCGGCCGCTCCGGGCGGACGGGGCCCGCCGGACAGGGACGAATCGAGGTGACGAGATGAGCCAGAACCTCAAGGTCGGCATCGTGGGCACAGGCTGGGGGGTGCGCACCCAGGTGCCGGCCTTCCGGGCCGCGGGCCTCGAGGTGGCCGGGATCTGGGCTCGGAGCGAGGCCAAGGCCCGGCGAGTCGCCGCAGAGCACGGGATTCCCTTCGCCACCGCCGACGTCGGGGCCCTCCTCGAGCGCCCGGAGATCGCCCTGGTCAGCGTCACGACCCCGCCCGCCACCCACCTGCCGTTCGCCGAGGCGGCCCTCGCCGCCGGCAAGCACGTGCTGTGCGAGAAGCCCACCGCCCTCGACGCCGCCGAGGCCGAGGCCATGCTCCAGGCGAGCGCCGCCCATCCCGGCCGCCTCGCCAGGATCGATCACGAGCTGCGCTTCGTGCCGGCCTTCGGGCGCTTCCGCGAGCTGCTGGCCGACGGCTACGTGGGCGAGATCCACCACGCCGAGGCGAGCCACCTCGGCCCCGGTCGTCTCGACCCGGAGCAGCGCTGGGACTGGTGGTCCGACCGCGCCCAGGGGGGCGGCTACCTGGGCGCCCTGGGAAGCCACTACCTGGACCTCCTCGCCTGGCTCTTGGGCCGACCCGTCGCCGCGGTCCGAGCGACGCTGGCGACCTTCGTGCCCGAGCGGCGAGACGGGGACGGCGTGCTGCGCCCCGTGACCGCGGACGACTTCGCCCTCGTCGCCCTGCGCTTCGCCGGGCCAATCGAGGCCCCCGAGGCCCCCGAGGCCCCCGGCCTCCTCCACCTGAGCGCGGCGGTCGCCTCCCCACCGCCCCACCGCCTGCTGGTCGCCGGCTCGGAGGGTGCCCTGCGCTACGAGGGCCGCCGCCTGTTGGGCCGAAAGCGTGGCGCCCGGGAGGACGAGGACTTCACCCCAGACTCCGGGGCCCCGCTCCCCGCCGGGCTCCGGGACAACGACTGGACCCTGGGGTCGATCCACCTCGCCCGAGCCCTCCACGCCTTCCTCGCTGAGGGCCGAGCCGAGCCCCTGGCGCGCGCGGCCACCTTCGCCGACGGCCTCGCCACCCAACGCCTCCTCGACGCCGCCCGCGCCTCGGCCAACGAGGGCGGCGGGTGGAAAGAGGTCTAACTGGACGACGTGGGGCGCTAGGAGTCTGCGCGGCAGAAACACGTAGCCGCGCGCAAGGGGCTTACGGGGTGGATCCAAGGCGCGAGGAGGAGGCGATGCGGGGACATCGTAGACGACGAGCAACGCCGGAGACACCCCGTAACCCCCTTGCGCCCAAAGGGTTGCGGCGGCGTGGGGTCGTATATGTCGTTCCCGCTCCTCGACGATGGCTCGGCATCGCCTGCGTCGCGGTGCCTCGTATCCGGCCCCACGGCGCTCGCAACGCGACTGCACGTTTCTGCCGCGCAGACTCCTAGCCTCCCCCTCGAGAATGGGAAGCGGATCGAGGGGATGCGGGGGCGATCCGGCTGGGCGGTGGCGTCCCCTTCTCCCCCGGGGGTGAGAAGGGGATCGAGGGGTTGCAGGGGGGATCCAGCCTACCAGCGCTTGGGGAAGAGGCTGCGGAGGGAACCGCCGCCGTCGGGGGCGGCTCGGAACCAGCCGACGCCCAGGCAGGCGCCGCGGTGCCGCACCAGGACGTAGCCGTCGCCGGTGCAGGTGGCGGACTCTTCGCCCGCGAGCCCGACGTCGCGGCGCGCCAGGTAGTCGTCGAGGCGCGGCCGGTCGAGGTCGATCGCGTTCGCCCGCGCCCGGGCGCCGAAGGCCATGGCCGCGGCGGTGGTGAGCTTGGGGTTGCGCATGTCGGCGTAGAGGAACGGCAGCCCCAGGGTCCGGGGGGCCGGGCGGGCGGGAGCGGCGAAGCCGCGCGGGACGATGACGAGCTTCTCCTTGCCGTGGCGGACGAAAGCGAGGTCGGCGAACGTCCCCTCCGGGAAGGCGAAGCGCTCGGCGAGGTGGGCGACGTACGCGCGGCGGAGGGCGGGCTCGATCTCCTCCAGGGGATGGAGCTCGGCCGGTCGACCGTCCCGATCGCCGCGAGAGTCGATCCCCCGAGAGGCCGCGAGCTTCTCGAGCACTGCCACGAAGAAGCCCCCCGTGTCGTGAACGTGGGGCCAGACCCGCAGGGCCTGCGCCAGGGACGGATCGAAGCTCCGCCCCTGCCAGCCGGCGAGGCCCGGAGCCGCCAGAAACCCGATTCGCCGCGCCTCGGCCAGGCGAAGGCTCCCGGGGCCGGCCGACCGCAGCACGTCGTCCACCACCGCTTCGTTCTCCTCCGGGGCGTAGGTGCAGGTCGAGTAGACGATCCGGCCCCCCGGCCGGCAGAGGCGCACCGCCTTGGCCAGGATCGCCCGCTGCGTGCGCACGGTGCGGGCGCGCTCGTCCTCTCCGCCCCAGGCGAGCACGCCGGGATTCTTCCGTGAGGTCCCCTCGCAGGTGCAGGGGACGTCGGCCAGCACCCGGTCGTAGAGCCCCCCCGACTCCGGGACGGTCGCGCCGTCCCAGGCGGTCAGAGCGACGTTGGCGAGACCGAGCCGCTGGAGCGTGCGGCCCATGGTGACCAGGCGCCGCCAGTCCACATCGTTGGCCACCACCGTGCCCCGGTTCCCGAGGGCGACGGCGATCTGGGCGGTCTTGCCGCCGGGCGCCGCGCACAGGTCGAGGATCCGCTCGCCCGGCCGGGGATCGAGGAGCGCGACCGGTAGGAGGGAGGCCTCCTCCTGGACGTGGATCAGGCCCGCCGAGGTCGCGAGCAGGCCCCCGGGGGCAACGCCCGCAGGCAGGCGGAAGGCGCCGGGGCGCCAGGCGAGCTCCTGGGGGTCGAGGCCGTCGGCGCTCAGCCAGGACGCCACCTCCGCCGGGCGGGCGCGCAGGGTATTCGACCAGACGGTGACCGGCAGGGGCCGGGCCAGGGCGGCCCGGAAGGCGCCCCAGTCGTCGACCAGCGGCCGGTAGCGTTCGAGGCACTCGAGGCGGCGTTCGAGGGACGCGGAGTCCGCCGTCAACGGGGGGCTCGATCGGCGAGACGGTCGACGGCCGCCGCCGCTTCCAAGATCACCTCCGTCCCCGCCCCCTCGGCGCGCGCGGTCTCGGAGAGGTGGCGGCGCCAGGCGCGCGCTCCCGGGCGGCCGGCGTAGAGGCCCAGGAGGTGGCGGGTGAGGCGCTGGAGGGGCTCTCCCCGGGCGAGCAGGGACTCGGCGTAGGGCACCAGGCCCTCGAGCACCTCGCGGGGACTCGGCGGCTCGACCTTCTCGCCGAACAGCTCGCGGTCGGCCTCGGCGAGGACGAAGGGCGTGTCGTAGGCGGCCCGGCCGATCATCACGGCGTCGACGTGGTCCAGGTGGCGGCGGACGTCGTCGAGGTCGGCGATCCCGCCGTTGACCTCCACCGCGAGGTCCGGGAGCTCCCGCTTGAGGCGGTAGACCTCCTCGTAGCGCAGGGGCGGGACGGTGCGGTTCTCCTTGGGCGACAGGCCCCGGAGCCACGCCTTCCTGGCGTGCACCGTGAACCGGTCGCAACCCGCCGCGGCCACCACCTGGACGAAGCGGAGCATGTCCTCGTAGCGGTCGCGCTCATCGAAGCCGATCCGGTGCTTGACGGTCACCGGGATCGCCACCGTCCGGCGCATGGCCTCCACGGCCCGGGCGACGCGCTCCGGCTCCGCCATCAGGCAGACGCCGAAGTTGCCCCGGCGCACCCGATCGCTCGGGCACCCGACGTTCAGGTTGACCTCGTCGTAGCCCAGCGCCTCGGCGATCCGCGCGCACTCGGCGAGCTCGGCGGGCTGGTCGCCGCCGAGCTGGAGGGCGAGGGGCTTCTCCTCCGGGTCGTAGCCCAGGTGGCGCCGGCGGTCGCCGTGCAGGACGGCGCCGGTGGGCACCATCTCGGTGTAGAGGAGGGTGCGGCGGGTGATCCGGCGCAGGAAGACCCGGAAGTGGCGGTCGGTCCGGTCCATCATCGGCGCCACCGAGAGCGGCGGCGTCGGACCGCGGCGCGGGTCGGCCGGCGGGGCGGGGCGACGGATGACGGCGGGCTCCATGGCGGAAGGGGCGGTCCTGACGAGGATTGATCGAGGCTCGACGGCGGGCCGGGCTCGCCCTGGGAGAACAGGCCCGGGGCGGGGAATCTTCCTCCAAGGGGACGCCCGGATACGGTAGGGTACTCGACCGACATGGCCCGCTCTGCCCTCCTCTCGCTCTCTGCCGCCGCCCTCCTCGCCGCGGGCTGCGCCACCGCCGGCCCCCACGCCGTCCGCCAGGCCCACTACCTCTACAACCAGGCGCTGGTCCAGACCCAGGACGAGCAGCTCCTGCTCAACCTGGTGCGGCTCAAGTACCGGGACACGCCGTACTTCCTCGAGGTCACCAGCCTGTCGGCCCAGTACGAGCTCGGCGCCTCGGCGAGCCTCGGCGTCACGGTCGCGAAGGGCGGCGACGACTCGGCGGCGGCCGGCGCCGGCGCGGTCCTCTCCGAGCGCCCCACCGTGACCTACGCTCCGCTCCAGGGGGAGGAGTTCGTGACCCAGCTCCTCTCCCCCATCTCCCTCGAGACCGTCATGCTCCTGCCCCAGAACGGCTGGAGCATCGAGCGGGTGCTGCGCACCACGGTCCAGAGCGTCAACGGCGTGCCCAACGCCCCGAGCGCGTCGGGCCCCACGCCGGCCGCCGAGCCCCGGTTCCGGCGTTTCCAGGACCTGGCGCGGCGCTTCCGCCGCCTCCAGGTGGCGGGCGAGGTCTCGGTGCTCTACGACACCCGACCCGCGGGCAAGGTCGGCGAGGAGCACCCGAGCTACACCCTCAGCTTCGAGCCCGGGGCGAACCCCGGAGACGTGGGCGAGATCCGGCGCATCCTCCAGCTTCCCGGCGGCGGCTCGCCCGGCGAGCACGCCCTGACCGTCCATCCCCGCGAGCGCGCGCCGCGGGGGGAGGTCTCCCTGGTCACCCGCTCCCTGCTGGGGGTCCTCTACTACCTGTCCCAGGGGGTCGACGTGCCGCCGGCGGACCTCCAGGCCGGCCGGGTGACTCGCACCCTGGCCCCCTCGGGGGAGACCTTCGACTGGCACCAGGTGACCCGCGACCTTTTCCGAGTGCGGGTCGCCGACGAGCGGCCGGCGAACGCGTGGGTGGAGGTCCGCTACCGGGACCACTGGTTCTACATCCCGGACGACGACCTGGAGTCGAAGACCACCTTCGGCCTCCTCACTCAGCTCTTCAGCCTCCAGGCCGGCGGCTCCCACGGAATTGCGCCGACGTTGACCTTGGGATTGGGGAACTAAGTACCTTCGCGGCCTGGGTTACAATCCCGCCGACCCCGCCGCCGCATGTCCCCCGAGACTCTAGCCCGCTGGGAAGGCCGACTCCGGCCTCTCCTCGTGGCCCTCCCGCCGTCCTGGGTGGTGCGCCTCTACTCCGGCGGCCGCCGCCGCTTCCTGGAGCGCCTCGTCGGCGAGCGGCCGGCCCCGTACCGTCCCCCTCCGAGCCTCGCCCGCACGCTCTGGGGCCTTCGCTTCCGCGCCCCCCTGGGCAACGCCGCCGGCATGTTCAAGAACGGCGCCGGCTACGAGCTGGCCGCCCGCCAGGGCGCCGGCTTCTTCCTGGCCGGCACCTCCACCTCCCGGCCCCGCTCCGGCAACCGGGCCCACGGCATCGCCCTGCCCTTCGCGCCCTACCCCCGGTCGGGCGCGGCCTCCAACTGGCTCGGCCTGCCCAACCCGGGGGACGAGGCCGTGGCCGCCCACCTCTCTCGCATCGAGCGCATGGAGGGCTGCCCGGTGGGGGCGAGCGTCGCGGGCTGCCCGGAGCTCGCCGGCGAGGCACGGACAGGGGCCCTGGTCGCCGGCCTCGAGCTCTACGACACCGCAGGCGTGGACTTCCTGGAGATCAATGAGAGCTGCCCCAACACCGGCGAGGCCGCCCCTCCCGAGAGCGAGCTCCACCGGCGCCTGGCGCGGATCGCCGAGGAGTTCCTCGCCCGCCGCCGGCGGCCTCTGCCGGTGGTCGTGAAGTTCTCGGTGGACACCCGCCCCGACCAGGTACCCGGCCTGGTCGACACCCTGCTGGAGATGGGCTACGACGGCGTGAACTTCGGCAACACCTCCGCCTCGCCCGCCCTCCACGAGGCGGCGATCGCGCCGGCAGAGCGCCGCCTCTTCAGGCACTACACCGGACGCTTCGGCGGCGGGCTCAGCGGCCGGCCCCTCAAGGCGGCCTCCCTGGAGCTCGCCCGCATCGCCGCCCGGCACCTGGCCGACACGCCCGGACGGCGGGAGTTCCACGTGATCCGCACCGGCGGCATCGAGGAGGCGACCGACCTGGCCGCTGCCGAGGCCGCGGGGATCGCCCTCGACGGCTGGTACACGGGCTACTTCGAAGCCTTCGCCCGGCACGGCCACGGCCTGTACCGGGAGCTCTTCGAGACGCTCGCCCTCGCGACGGCCGGAGATTGACTCACAAGTCCTGACCGCTCTCGACGCCGTTTCCTTGACTTCGGAACTCCTCCAGGTGTATGGTGCCACACCATAACCACTGAAGGCTCGACGGGCCTCGGGCCCGTGAGCTCAAGGAGTCGAAGATGCGATCGAAGACCATCCCCCGCGCCCTTCTCTTCTGCTTCCTCACGGCCCTCCTCCAGGTCGCCTTCGCGGCGCCTCCGGCCCGGGCCGGCGACCTACTCTCTGAGGACGTCCTGTGCAATCGCGCCCAGCTCGTGGCTCTCCTCGGCCGCGCGCGGGTCGAGGTGCCGGGCGATCCGGCGCTCCCCCGCCCCACGACCCTGTTCCTCACCTACAGCAGCCCCTTCGGCTTCTACCAGGGTCTGGCCCTGGACGGCCCGTGGCACAACCTGCCCGGGGGCGCGTCGTCCTCGATGCCGGAGTACCATCTCGCATTCGGCCTCAACCCCACTCTGCGCACCATCCTCCTCAACCCCGAGCGGCCGGTCCTTGACCAGATCGGCCTGGCCCGGGAGGAGAGCAACACCAGCCGGGTGCCCGCCGGCAGCGCCCACGTCTTGACCGTGACCGTCGATCCGACCCTGGCGTCGGCCCTGGGGATGCCCCCCGATCCTGCCGCCCTGCTGGAGATCAATAACCTCGCCGACGGCGCGGCCCTCCGCCGCAGCTCGGACTCGAAGCCGGGGCGAGGTCTGGCGGTGGACGGGATCACCGACCTGTGCCCCGGCCGCTTCACCGCGCGGGACCTGGAGGTCTTCGCCATCCTCCAGCGCACGCTCCGGGTCCGAGCCCACGGCGACGCCTTCGACGACGACGTGGAGATCGCCCTGTACCGGGGCGTGGCCGACGGCACCTACGTGGCCGAGGTCTTCGCCGTCGACACCGCGGGCCGAGTGGCCGGCTCGGTGGCCCTCGCCGTGGAGACCGGCCTCGACGCCACGGGGCACCTGGGCCCGGGGATGATTCACGGCCTGCCCGCCTGTGGCCCCGGCAACGGCCCGCCCTGCTCCGACGTGAGCCTGCCCTTCGACGTCTACCTGGGGCCGCCGGCCCTCCCGGGCAGCGAGACCTTCGACGCGAACGGACCGGACACGATCCACCTGGCGTTCACCCCCGGCGGGCCACCGGCTCCCGGCGACATCTCCTCGCCGGTGGACTTCGGTGCCCTCCTCGCGGGGACCACCTGGAACCAGCGGGACCGCTTCGCCGTCCAGTGCGGCCAGGGTAACCCGGACGACCTGGCCGCGACGCCTCGCCTCTCGCCCCTCAAGGAGCTCCTGGCGATCGAGCTGAGCGGTGAGGTGGCGGCGCCGGAGACTCTCTACCGCCGGATTGTGGCGGACACGGAGGCGATGGCCGGCCTGGTGCCCCGCGCCCACACCGAGGGCGCCGTCGCCGCGACCGATCCTTCCGTCATCGACCTGACGGTGGGACCGGGAACGGCCCAGGCGATGCTGGGCGGTGGCTATCACGCCTGGGACTGCCTCAACACCTGGTACGAGGAGCAGCAGGTGAGCGCAGGTCCGGCGGCTGCCGGCGGCAACCGGACGGTGATCGTGAGGTTCGACGGAATCTACGACACGGCTCGGGTCGCCCAGGACTATCGCGGCCTACCGGGCGTGCTCGCCGCCGGACCCGCCCCGCCCCCGCCCACCGTCCCCGGCAACCTGCCGGCCCGCCTCTGCGCCACGGCCGACGGCGACACGATTCACTACGTGGCGAGCGGCCCGCCGCTCGAGCGGCCCGACGGCTCGATGCGGCCCGTGGAGTTCTTCTACTTCGTGAGCTCGGGGGCGGGAGAGGTCACCCTCCAGGGAACCTACAACGCGGGCGCCAACCCGTTCATCCAGCCCGCGTGGGCCACCCTCTACGGCAACTGCTGAAGCGGCGAGAGCTCACCAGAGATGGCAAGAGGGGCGCCGGTTCGCCGGCGCCCCTCAGAGCTGGTGAATCACTCGCCGCGAAAGGCGGCGCGGGAGC
Organism: uncultured Acidobacteriota bacterium; assembly: GCA_963739795.1. Taxonomy (GTDB): domain Bacteria; phylum Acidobacteriota; class Thermoanaerobaculia; order Multivoradales; family DATKCC01; genus CAVUBL01. Next base: position 38,699 of record CAVUBL010000022.1, read on the forward strand.
GCCCGGAGCAGGGTGGCGAGTGTCAGTCTCTTCCTCCGAGGCGTGCGACCACCGGCTCGAGGGCACCCAGCGCCGCCACCGGGTCCTCGAACTGCACCCCCATTCCCGAGAGCAGATTCGCGCCGCCGCCCGAGCCCTCCGCAGGGATCCGATGGACCACCCGGGCCCGGAGCGTCAGCGGGGCGTATCCCTTGATGGGCACGATCACCTCCAAGGTGATGGGGTCCGACATCTCGGCCGGCTTGCGGGTGGGCACAAAGAGGCCGCCGTGGACCACGTCCTGGCGATAGACCCGGAGAAACTGCTCGCGCGAGCGGAAGCGCAGACGGTAGACGCCGTCCCCCAGGGCCGACTCTTCCAGCAGCCTCGTCGCCTCCGAGGACTCCTCCTCCCCGGGCATCCCTCCGAGGAGCTCGGAGACCAGCTCGGAGACCGTGAGGAAGCGAACGCCCATGCCCGCCATGCCGAGCGCTCGGAGCTCGGGCGCCGTGCGGCGGGAGTGGGCCACGAGACCCTCGACCGTGAAGTCCCGGCCCGGCTCCCCCACCTCCACCCGGAGGCGGGTGCCGCTCGCGAGCGGCCGACCGGTGGAGATGAACATCCCGCCGCCGGAGATGTTGGTCGTGTAGCCGCGCACGACCTCCGGCGGTCCACCGCGGACGGTGAACCGGACCGGCACTCGCCGGACGACCCTTTCACTTTCCCTTCGGTTCATGAACCGGCTGGAGTATAACCTGTTTCTTCTCCGGCTTCATTTACGAAACTTCTTCCCCGACCTCGCGCCCCACCTCGCGGCCGAGCTCGGCCAGCCGGGAGCGCACCGTCTCGATCTCGCCCGGCTCGGCCGGCGCCTCGGCGCCGAGTGCGGCGAGCTGGCGCCGGTGACTCTCGAGGCGCTCCAGGGCGCGCCGCACCCGCGACGCGAGGGAACCGCGCTCGAGGCGTTCGACCACGGCGGGCGCGCCCTCCAGCCCGTGGCACAGGGGCAGGGCGTCGCACCCCGCGTCGAGCGCCGCCTCCGCCCGGTCGGCGGCGTTGCCCAGGGCCTCTAGGGCCTGCATCTCCAAGTCGTCGGCCACCGCCACGCCCTCGAAGCCCAGGCGACCCCGGAGGAGGTCCTGGACGATCGGCCCCGAAACGCTCGCCGGGCGGCGAGCTCCGTCGAGGGCGGGGTAGATCGCGTGGGAGATCATCACCATCCCGGCCTTCGGTGCCAGGCAGGCGAAGGGGGCGAGATCCTCCTCGAGCTCGGCGGCGGTCCGGTCCACCAGGCCGCTCTCGAAGTGGGTGTCGCCGGTCGAGGGGCCGAGCCCCGGGAAGTGCTTGAGGCAACCGCCGACCCCCGCGGCGTGCAGTCCCTGGAGGAAGGCTGCGGCCCGCTCCTCCACCTCCTTGGAGGAGGCGCCCAGGTAGCGGCCGTCGAGGGCGTTCTCCGCGAGCCCGCGGTCGAGGTCGACCACCGGTGCGAAGTCCACGTCGAAGCCGAAGAGCCGGAGCGACTCGCCGATCCAGCGCCCGGCCCGGCCCGCGACGGGCGCCGGAACCCGGGCCAGACCCCCGGCCGCCGGAGCCGCCCCGACGATGCCGGCCAGACGGTCGACCCTTCCGCCCTCCGAATCGCTGTAGAGGAGCGCCCCGGGGGCCGCCCGCCGCACCGCCGCGATCAGGGCGCCGAGTTGTTCGGCGCCCTCGACGTTGTGCTTGAAGAGGATCACCCCGCCCGGGCGCACCTCGCGCAGGAGCGCCGCCGACTCGGCGTCGAGCTCGGGCCCCGGCAGGCCGACGATGAGGAGCCCGCCGGCGCCGCGTGTCGTAGTGGTCATTTCGAGAGACTCTCCCTGAGATCGTGGAGCAGGGTGAGCGCGTCGAGGGGGGTCATGCGGTCGAGATCGGCCGTGCGGAGCCGCTCGATCACCCGTTCCTCGGACGGCGCGAAGAGGGCGAGCTGGTCGCCGCCCGAGCGCCCACCGGGAGCCTTCCGGCCCCGGGCCAGGCGCGGCTTTCCCGCCAGGTCGTACTCCTGGGCCTCGAGGTTGCCCAGCACCTCCTCGGCCCGATCGAGCACCTTCACGGGCAGCCCGGCGAGGCGCGCCACCTGGATGCCGTAGGACTTGTCGGCGCTCCCCGGCACCACCCGCCGCAGGAAGACGATCCGGTCCTCCCACTCCTTGACCGCCAGGGTGCGGTTGACCACCCGGTCGAGGAGCGAGGCGAGCTCGGTGAGCTCGTGGTAGTGGGTGGCGAAGAGGGTCTTGGCCCGCCGTTCCTCGTGCAGGAACTCGACGATCGCCCAGGCCAGCGACAGGCCGTCGAAGGTCGCCGTCCCCCGCCCGACCTCGTCCAGGATCACCAGGCTCTCGGGACCGGCGTGGTGCAGGATGTTGGCGGTCTCGATCATCTCGACCATGAAGGTCGACTCGCCCCGGGCCAGGTCGTCGCTGGCTCCGACCCGGGTGAAGACCCGGTCGGCGATTCCGATCTCGGCGCTCTCGGCGGGGACGAAGCTGCCGGCCTGGGCCATGAGGACGATCAGGGCGACCTGGCGCAGGTACGTGGACTTGCCGCCCATGTTGGGGCCGGTCAGGACCACGATCTGGGCGGTCTCGGCGTCGAGCTCGACGTCGTTGGGCACGAACGGCTCGGTGGTCGTGGCCTCGACCACCGGGTGGCGCCCTTCCGCGATCCGGATCGAGCCGCCCGGCGGCCCCAGGACCGGCTCGACGTAGCGCCGGCGCGCCGCCACCTCCGCCAGAGAGGCGACGGCGTCGAGGTCCCCCACCGCCCGCGCCGCGGCGGAGAGGGCCGGGCCGGCCGCGACGATCTCGGCCACCAGGCGGTGGTAGTGCTCCACCTCGAGGCCGACCTGCGTCTCTTCGGCCGAGAGGATCTGCTCCTCGAGCTCCTTGATCTCCGGCGTCACGTAGCGCTCGGCCCCCACCAGGGTCTGTTTGCGGATGTAGTGCTCGGGCACCAGGTGGGTGTTGGCCTTGGTCACCTCGACGTAGTAGCCGAAGACCTTGTTGTAGCGGATCTTGAGCGAGCCGATCCCGGTGGCCTGCTTCTCCCGGGCCTCCAGCGCCAGGATGTGGCGCTTCGAATCGTGGGCCAGGGAGCGGGCGCGGTCCAGCTCGGGATCGACCCCGGCGGTGATCACCCCGCCGTCGGCCAGGTTGGCGGCGGGCTCGGCCTCGAGGGTGCGGGCGAGGTCGCCGGCGAGGCCGGCGGCCGGCTCGGTGGCGGCGATCCCGGCGAGGAGCTCCGAGGGCGAGCCGTCGACCTCGGCGAAGACGCCGGGGAGCTCCTCCAGGCTGTCGCGGAGCGCCGCCGCCTCGCGCGGGCCGAGGCTGCCCAGGACCGCCCGGGACAGGAGGCGCTCGAGGTCCGCCACCCGGGCCAGGCGCTCGCGCAGCCGGTCGCGCCGCGGCCCGTCCTCGACCAGCTCGCGGACCGCCCGGTGGCGCCGGGCGATCGCCCCGGCGTCGCGCAGGGGCCGCCGGAGCCAGTCCTTGAGGGCCCGGCCGCCCGGGGCGGTGACCGTACGGTCGAGGACCGAGAGGAGGGTGCCCTTGCGCCCCCCCTCGCGCAGGTTGCGGAACACCTCGAGATTGGCCAGGGTCGTGGGATCGAGGACGAGGCGGTCCGCGCTGCCGCGCACCGAGAGCTCGCGGACATGGTCGAGCTCGCTGTGCTGGGTGTCCCGGGCGTAGGCGAGGGCGGCCGCCGCCGCGCGCACGGCCGCCTCGCCCGCCTCCAGGCCGAACCCGCGGAGGGTCGAGACCCCGAGCTGGCGCTCGAGGAGGTCGCCGGCGCGCCGCGCGTCGGGCCAGCGGTCGGCGCCGAGGGGGGTGGCACAAGGCCCTTCGCGCTCCAACCACGCGGCGAGCTCGGCGGGCAGGGCGCCCTCCGCCTCGAAGAGGACTTCCCGGGGCGCCAGGACCCGGAGGTCGTCCACCCCTTCCTCGGGGCTCGCCCACCGACGGACGAAGAAGCGCCCCGTCGAGACGTCCAGGAACCCCGCGGCGCCCTCCTCGCCGTCCCAGGCGAGGGAGGCCAGCAGGTTGTCCTCCTTGCCCTCCAGGAGCTCGGGCTCGGAGAGGGTGCCCGGCGTCACCACCCGCGTGACCTCCCGGCGCACCAGGCCCTTGGCCTCGGCCGGGTCCTCCACCTGGTCGCAGATCGCGACCTTGTAGCCCCGGGTCAGGGCCTTGCCTAGATAGGTGTCGAGGGCGTGGTACGGCACCCCACACATGGGGACCTCGCTCTCCTTGCCCTTGTGGCGCGCGGTGAGGGTCACCTCGAGGACGGGCGCGGCCGTCCGGGCGTCGTCGAAGAAGAGCTCGTAGAAGTCCCCCATGCGGTAGAAGACCAGGGCATCCGGGTGCTCGGCCTTGACCTCCAGGTAGTGCCGGAGCATGGGCGTGAGCTGGGTCGTCGCCGCCTTGGGAGGCATGGGGGCGTGAGTATACTGCCGGGATGAGCGGCCTCCTCCTCGCCCTGGACAGCGCTTCTCCCACCGTCAGCGTGGCCGTGGGAGTGGGCGGCGAGACCGTGGCCCGGCGCTCCATCGGGCTGCGACGCTCCTCGGAGGCCCTCCTGCGACTGGTGGCCGAGTGCCTGGAGGAAGCCGGCGCCCGGATCGGCGACGTGGAAGGCATCCTGGCGCTCCGCGGTCCGGGCAGCTTCACGGGCCTGCGGGTCGGCCTCGCCAGCGCCCTCGGCCTGCACCAGGCTCTCGGGCGCCCCGCCACCGCCGTGCCGACCCTGGAGGTACTGGCGGTCTTCGCCGGGGACAGCGGGGCCCCCGGGCCGGCGGTCGCGGTGGTCGACGCCCTGCGCGGCGAGTGGTTCGCTCAAGGTTTCGACCTGCCGGCCGGGCGAGCCCCGGGTGCCCGTGGAGGGTCCAGGATCCTGGCCCCGGCGGCGATCGCCGGTCTCGGCCCGGCGTCCCTCGTGGGGTTCGGGGCCGAGCGGCTGGCCCTCGAGCTCGCCCTGGAGCCCTCCCCGGCACGGCCCGGAACCGCGGGGAACGCGGTCACGGTGACCGCCCTCGAGCCCGAGGCGCTGGCCCCCGCCGCCCTGCGCCTGGCGGCCCTGCGCCCCATCGCCTGGGATCCGGCGACCCTCTCGTCTCCCTACTACCTGCGGGCTCCGGCGGTCACCGTGGCCGCGAAACGACCTCGGGAGCCCCGGTCGGCGGCGTCTTGAGTGCGGGAGGGCGGAGGGCGCCGACCGGCGTGGCGATCCGCCCGGCCACCGCGGCCGACCTCCCGGAGCTGGTCCGGCTCGAGGTCACCTCCTTCGCGGATCCCTGGTCCGAGGCCCTCCTCGCCGGCCAGCTCGCCTCCTCGTCTCTCCTGGTCCTGGCTGAGGCGGGGGCCGGGACCGAAGCCGGCCGCCGGGCGGTAGGCTACGCCTCCTTCCTCGAGGCCGCCGGCGAGGCCGAGCTCCTGCGCGTGGCGGTCGAGCCGGAGGCCCGGCGCCGGGGGGTCGGCCGCCTCCTGGTCGAGGCCGGCCTCGGGGAGCTCACAGCGCGGGGCGTGACGCGCTGCCACCTGGAGGTTCGGCCCGACAACGAGGCCGCCCTCGCCCTCTACCGCGCCCTCGGCTTCGATGTCGCCGGTCTGCGCCCCGGCTACTACTGCGACGGCACCGCGGCGATGCTCCTCAGTGTGGCGCTGGCCGCCTCCTGAAGGGCCGGGCCGCGCGCCTTGATCGCCTCGCAAGGGGGGTGGTAGGCTCCGGTCACCCAAGGTTCATGAAGACCCTCACGGAACAGTGGACGGTGGCGCCCAGGCAGGGCCGGGGCGCTGTTTTCGGGGCGGGTGACCGTTGATTCGGCGGCGCCCAGCCACTTCCCGATCCCGCCCGCTTCAGCACTTTCGCGCCCGGCCGTCCGCGCCGGGCTCCGCATCCTTCCCCTGGGGGACCGTCCGGTCCCAGCGACCCGACCGAAAGGAGGATCACCGATGATCGCCGAAGACCACGATGCGCTTGTTCGCGAGCTCCTCGAGACCGATGGCGACTTCCGCCGTTTGCACGACGAGCACCAGGAGTGCGAGCAGCGACTCGAGGAGCTCAGCAACAAGACACTGCTGTCCCAGGACGACGAGATCGAAGAGAAGAAGATCAAAATCCACAAGCTTGCCTTGAAAGACCGGATGGAGCAGATGGTGCGGGCCCAGGACGGCGCACGCGCCACCGCCTGAGGCCGCGCTCCGAACGCGCGGCCCAAGGGCGGCCCGATCGCTACCCAGGCGCGGCCCTCCGGCTGCCGGTCGGGTGCCGGCCGGGTGCCGGTCGAGCACCCACCGCCGGCGGCCTCCCTCCCGCCGCCGGCCCCGTCGCGCCGCATTGCTTTCGCTCACCTCCGCCATGAGATTCGCCTCCGAAGCCTGGCCCTTCGTGCTGCCCTTCCCGCTCCTGGCGGCCGCCCTGTTCGCCCTGGGCCAGCCCGGCTGGGCCGTGGGCGCCCTGGCGGCGGGCCTCCTCGTACTCCTCTTCTTTCGCGATCCTCCTCGCCACCCCGGCGACCCCGCGGACGGCGTCCTCTCGGCGGCCGACGGCCTGGTGACCCGGATCGACGAGGTCGAAGATCCGGAGGTGGGCCCCGGGACCTTCCAGCGCGTCGTCACTTTCCTGTCCGTCTTCGACGTCCACGTCCAGAAGACGCCGGTCGCCGGCCAGGTCATCGCCTCGGGTTACCGGCGCGGGCGCAAGGTCGCCGCCTTTCGCGAGGACGCCGGGAAGGTCAACGAGCAGCAGCTCACGGTGATCCGCCGGCCCGACGGCGACCGGGTGGCGGTGCGCCAGATCGCGGGACTGCTCGCCCGCCGGGTGGTCTGCCACCTCGGCGAGGGGGACACGGTGACCCGCGGCCAGCCCATGGGGCTGATCAAGTTCGGCTCGCGGGTCGACGTCCTGGTGCCCGCGGGCTACCGGGTGCTGATCGCCCGCGGCGCGCGGTTGAAGAACGGCGAGACGGTGATCGCCCGGCCGGGAGAGGCGGCGTCCGCCGAGGCCCCGAGCGGTCCGCCAACGCCGGGGGAGGACACCTGATGCGGGGCCGCGACCGCCGCCGGGACCCGGCCCTCGAGCGGGCCCGCAACCGCTCCCGGAGGCGGCGCCTGCGCCGCGGCGCCTATCTGCTGCCGAGCCTCTTCACCATCGGCAATATGCTCCTCGGCTTCTACGCCGTGGTCACCGCCTTCCGGGGTAGCCAGGAGCTGCTGCCCGAGGCGGGCGACCCGTTCTTCGCCCGCGCTGCCCTGGCGGTGTTCATCGCCGCGGTCCTCGACACCCTCGACGGGAGGATCGCGCGGAGCATGGGCACCGACAGCGACTTCGGCCGCGAGTACGACTCCCTCGCCGACCTCTTCACGTTCGGTGCGGCCCCGGCCCTGGTGACCTACTTATGGGGCCTCCACACCTTCCACCGGATCGGCTGGCTCGTACCCCTCTACTACATGGTGTGCACCGCCACGCGCCTGGCCCGGTTCAACGTCCAGACCAAGTCCACCGACAGCCGGTTCTTCGTGGGCCTGCCCTCCCCCGCCGCGGCCGGCGTGGTCTGCTCGCTCATGTTCTACGTGCCCGGCGGCGAGTGGCGGGACTGGTGGGGAGGCGTCGTGCTGGCGGCCCTGATCGTGGCAGGCACCCTCGAGGTCACGACCTTCCGGTACTGGGGCCTGAAGCAACTCGACCTCAAGAGGCGATGGAGCTACCGGGCCGCCCTGCCCCTCGCCCTCGTGGTCCTGGTGATCGCCCTGGAGCCGAAAGCCGTCTTCCTGGCGGTCGCCGTGATCTACACCTCCGCGGGTCCCCTCACCTGGCTCGCCGGCCGCTGGCGCCGCAAGGCGGCCCCCGGAAACCCGGAGGAGCCGACTGCCGAGGGCGCCGTCGCGAGGGCGCCGGACGAGGCCGTTCCACCCCCCGCGACCGACGCCCGGGAGACGCCATGAGCCGGATCGCCATCCTCAGCCCGAGGACCCTCCTGGGCAAGGAGCTCCGGGATCTCCTCGCCACCCGCGGCGAGCGGTTCGACGCCGTAGCCCTCCTGACCTCCGACGAGGAAGAGGTGGGCACGGTCTCCGAGGCGGCCGGGCGCCCGGCCCTGGTCGCCCGGGCCGACGCCGAGGAGATGGCCGACGTGGACCTGGTCTTCGCGTGCGGAGAGCCGGAGGCGAATCTCGGCGTCCTCGCAGCCCGGAGGGAGGGCGCCACCGCCATCCTCCTCTCGCCCCGCGCCACGGCGACCGACGGGCAGCCGGTGATCGCCGGGATCAACCCCGACGACGCGGCGGCCGGCGAGGTCCTCGTCTCGCCCCACCCGGCGGCGATCGCCCTCGCCTATCAGCTCGCGCCCCTGGCGCCCCTGGGCCTCGCGAGCTCCGCCGCGACCATCGTCCAGCCGGTCTCCATGTTCGGGGAGCAGGGCCTGGACGACCTCCTCGCCCAGACCCGCGACCTCCTCGCCATGACCGGCGATCGGCAGCCCTCGGTCTTCGAGCGGCAGCTCGCCTTCAACCTGTACCCCGCCCCCGAAGGCGCCGGCGGCCTCGCCGAGCTGGTGCGACGGACCACCGGCGTCGAGGCCCCGATGGCGGTCCAGGCGATTCAGGGCGCCGTGTTCCACGGTTTCGCGAGCAGCCTGTTCGTGACCTTCGCCCAGGACCCGGGGCTCGAAGCGGTGCGGGAGGCGCTCGCCGGCCAGAAGCACGTGACCCTGTTCGAGGAAGAGGAGGGCGCCGCGGAGGTCCCGGGGCCGATCGAAGCCGCGGCCCGGGACGATCTGCTGGTGGGCAGCATCCACGCCGACCCCGGCTACACCGGCGGCTACTGGCTCTGGGCGGTGCTGGACAATCTGACGCGGGGCGGCGCGCTGAACGCCATGGAGGTCGCCGAGGCGGTGCTCGGCGACTAGTGGTCCGTCAACCTTCAATTGACGGGTCCCACCGGTCCTTCACGCCGCTGGCGGCGTTGCTCCTCCTCGACGTAGGCCCCGCTACGCCTGCGTCGGAGCGCCTGGCCAGCGACGCGAAATCCTCGCCGGATACCCTGTCAATTGAAGGTTGACGGACCACTAGGAGCCCTCCGGAGCCCTCCCCCTAACCCCGCCCGAGGACCTCGGTCGCCGCCACCTTCTCCGCCCGGCGGGCGCTCCACCGGGCAGCCATCGTGACCGAGCCTTGCAGGCAGAACCCGACGCACACCAGGGTCATCGGATCCCAAGGGGTGATCTCGAAGAGCTGCGCCTGGAGCGCTCGCGCGAGAAGAATCCCCCCGGCCAGCCCGGCGACGAGGCCCACGGAGGTGATCTTGAACCCATGGCCCACCAAGAGGCGCTTGATGTTGGCGTGGTCGGCGCCCAGCGCCAGCCGGATGCCGAGCTCGCGCCGGCGCTGGGCGATCGCGTACGCCGTCACGGCGTAGACGCCCATCAGGGAGAGCACCATGGCCAGGACGGCGAAGAGGGAGAAGACGTTGCAGCCCAGCCGCCAGGAGCTGTATTGCGGGCTCAGCTTGGCGCTGAGCGGCTCGGCGTCGACGTAGAGGAGTCCCCGCCCGTCACCGAGGACGGCGCGTCGGATCGGATGTCTCAGATCGCCCGGCGGGCCGGCCGTGCGAACGACGAGCGCGCGCCCCGAGATCCAGGCGGGAGCCTCGGAGAGGGGTTCGTAGAGCTGGAGTGTCGGCGGCTCCTGGATGCGCTGGCGGGAGGTGTCCTCGACGACGCCCAGTACCCGCGAGCACGGCGCGGTTTTCGGATCGCCGACCACCAGGCACTCTCCCACCGGGTCGCGCGTTCCCCAGACCAATTTCGCCAACGTCTTGTTCACCACGAGGGACGGCTCGTGGTCGTCCCGCCGAAACCCTCGCCCCTCGATGAAGCGGATCCCGGCGGTGCTGAAGTACCCGGGATCGACGACGCTCAGGTACGGCCCGCCGGTGGGAAGGGTCGGCAGCTCGTCGCGCCCCGGGATCGAGACTCCCACGCCATAGCTGGCGCCGAAGGGCGGCGTGGCGACCAGCGACGCCGCCGCGACGCCGGGCATTCCCTCGAGCCGCCTCATCGCCGCCCGGAAGATGCGCTCGATCGCCCGAGAGGAGAGACCGCTCCCTGCGCTCTCCGCGCTCACCACCATGAGGTTGTCCACGTCCACGCCGAGGTCGAGAGCCTCGACGTTCGTGAGGCTGCGCAGAAAGAGCCCCGCGGCCACCAGGAGGATCGCTGCCAGGGCCACCTGGAGGCCGAGCAGGCCGCTGCGCAGGCCCCTTGGCCCGCCGCCTCCCGCAGGTCCGGCCTTCAGCGAGGCGGCCAGGTCCACGCGCTGCCCGGAGAATGCCACCAGGGCGCCACAGAGCACGACCGTGGCGAGGGCCAGTCCCAGGGCGAAGGCCAGGGTGGGGATGTCGAGGGACCATCCCCTGGGAGCGAGGTCGGGAAGCAGGAAGCGCCGCACGAAGCCGTTCACGGCCATACCGACCGGCACGGCGACCAGCAGCCCGGCGCCGGTCAAGACCATGGACTCGAGCAGCAAGATTCGGAAGAGCTCTCCCCTGCCCGCCCCCAACGCCAGCCGGAGCGCGCCCTCCTGCCGACGCCCGATGCCCCGCACGATCAGCAGGTTGGAGACGTTCGAGATCGCGACGAGAAGGAAGAGCAACGCGACCACCGAGCTCCACAAGGCGACCTTGGCCTCTTCGGAGACATGGGGCCCTCGGTTCCGTTGCAGCGGCCACAGGGAGAGCTGGGCCGTGACGTCCGGGCTCCCCGGCGCCTGCGCCGCGTGGACCGCCCGATATCTCGCCGTGAGGCGATCGGCCAGCGCCTGGAGGGGTCGGCCCTCGGGGACGCGCAGCAGAACGCGGACGATTTGGGACCCGCGGCTCTGCTCGATCCCTTCTCCGAAAACGTTCGGAAGGGCGGCCATGGACAGCCAGAGGTCCACCGGCTTCTCGTCGACTCCAGAGAAGCCAGGCGGGGAGATCCCGACAACGACGTGCGACGTGCCACCGACGGCGACCGTACGGCCCACGACGCCCGGATCCCCACCGAAGCGGGCGCGCCAGAGATGATCGCTGAGGACCACCGGCGAGCTCCCGGAGCCGGGGCGGGCCTCGTCCTGGACGAAGGTGCGTCCGACGATCGGCCGGACGCCGAGCAGCGAGAAGTAGCCGCCGCTGACCAGCTCCGCCCAGACCTTGGCGCCCTCGCGCCCCCGGCCCAGGACCACCTGCGAGCGGGTGTAGCTCGCGACGGCGGCATCGGTGGCGCCCTCGAGATCCGTCGACGCCGGGTAGGAGAACGCGTCGCTGGTCACCGGCCCGGCCCCGGGATACACCCGGGTCCCGTAGAGGCGTACGAGCGATGGCGCGTCCGCGACCCCCGGCGGAGCGTCCCACCAGAGGTCTCCCACCACTCCGAAGGCACCGAGGTTGACCCCCAGCCCGAGGCCGAGGCACAAAACGACGGTCACCACCAAACCCGGTCGCCTGGCAAGGCACCGGAACGTCACCGACAGGAGTCTCGGCACAGCGAGCACCTCGAAGTCAGCCCGGTCGACAGATGTCCTTCGCTTCGATCGCCTCGAGATGATCTCACAGCTCTTCCGAGAGTGCGTTCTCCCTGGGTCTGCAGCGCCGGAGGAGCCGGAGGCCCGGTCGGGCCCCCGGCAGTTTCCGACCGAGTGGAGTCGTGATCACGTCTTGGGAGGGCCGCAGAAACACTCCGCCGGCCCGGCGGAGCAGGTGCCGACGCAATGGCAAATGCTCCCGTTGCCGGCCGTGCACGTGTCTGCCACGGCGGACGCCGGCGTGACCGCGAGGCCGACGCCGGCCAGGAGGACCAGCAGGCTCAAGGCTTGAACGGCTCGTTTCATCTTCCTCTCCTAGGTCATTTGAATGCAGATCAGAGCTTCGAGGGTCCGGGCTCCGGTCCGGAGGGCGCGCGGGTCAGACCTTCGGCTTGCACCAGCAATACACGGGCCCGGCCTCGCAGCCGCCCGCACACTGGCAGCTCGCTCCGCTGTCGGAGGTGCAGGTCGACGCCTGCAACTTCGCGGGGACCGCGGCCACCAGCGTGCCGGCGAGCAGCGTCGCCAGGGCCAGCGCTCTGAAGAATCGCTTTCCGGTCAAAACTGCCTCCTTTCATCGAGCTCCGTCCTGCGCGCGGGCGATTCCCGGGCGCGGGCCGGAGAGAGACTCGGTTTCGCAGGGGTGCCGTCGGCGGGCCTTCGGCGGTCGTACAGCTCGGCCAGCTCCACTTCACACAACGACGGCGTCTCCAGGCTGGTGAGCAGAGCCACTCCCCGCCCGGCGTCGACGGCCAGGCGGTGGAAGCTCCCGGCGCAACCCCTCACCGGTCCGGCCCACTCGAGATTCCCGGAACCATCCAGCCTGCCGATCCAGTCGTTGCCCAGCAAAACGACCGGCCGGTCGCTCCGAGGATCGAGAGCGATGTCCTTGATCACCAGCGCGAGCTGCACGCCGTCGATGTTGAGATAGGCGGCCGAGCCCGGCTTCTCCGGTCCCCAAACTGAACGCGCGAAGGCCGCGAGCTCGCCGAGACCCCGCAGGTCGAGACGGCGTTCCGATTCGAGGACGCCGGTTCGGGAGTAGTGCCTGATCCAGCCGAGATGGATGAAGGCCACCCAGGTGTCGCCGCCGCCGCCCATCGCCATTCGGATCCGGTTGGTCGCGGCGCGGTAGGTCTCCCGGAAACCGGGCCTGAGCTCGGAGAGCTCGGGCGGAAGGGCGAGTGTGCCGAACGACCCGGCCTCGGCGTCCCGGGGCCGGGAGATCGACACCAGAGCCCGCGCTCCGGGAGCGCCCATCAAGATCTCGTCGCTCCCCCGCCACGCCAGGCCGTACACGGTCTCCTCGACGGGCTCTTGGAAGAGGAGCTGGCCTGCCGCGTCGAAGACCTGCAGCCTGCGGTTCCCGCTGTCGTAGACCGCGAGCCGTTCCGCCGAGGGGCTCACGGCGATCTCGGTCGGGTAAAAGAGCTCTCCCGGGGCATTGCCGATGCTGCCGAAGAAGCTCCAGCGTCGACCTGGCTCGCCGACTGCGACCTGGTGGTTTTCGGAGTCGACGAGGTAGATCCGGCCCTCGGCGACGGCGACCGAAGCGATGCTGCCAATGCGGCTGGAGGTCGCCCGCGGCCGGCCCCGCACCGAGGAAGCAGCCGAGGAAGCCGTGCTTCGGACCTGCCGGGCCGCCGGCGGCGACTCGCTCCCGAACGCGGCCCAGGCGAGGACGCACGCGGCGCAGCCGGCGAGTGCGAGCAGCCGGCTACTCATGCCGGGCCTTCGGGTGCCTGGACGCCCGCTCCTCGGCGGCCCGGAGAGCCGCCCACAACCCGTCGATCCGAACGACGTCGCCGCCCTCGCTCAGCTCGGCGACCACCACGTCTTCGCTTTCGAGGGAGCTGCGGAGATAGGCGCTCTCGAGGCCCGGGATCGGCTCCTCGGAACGGTACACGGGGACGGCGTCCAGACCGACGTCCCGGAGCTTCGCGACCAGGTCGGACCGGTCGAAGCTGTTGCTGAAGATCACGCCGAGCGCTTCGCCTCGATCGGCGTAGTAGGACTCGAGGAGAGCCTGGTCACCGGCCAGCGCTCCGACCTGGTTTCTCAGCGAACAGCTCACGCACTGGGAGGTGAACACGACCCAGGCCCGTCGGCCGCCTTCGTCCACGGACCCGGCGGCCGGTCCCGCGACCTGGGAAAGCTCGAGCACGGGGAACGCGTCTCCCGGCTCCAGGGGCGCGTTCTCCGAGGCGCGCGCGATCCCCAGGTGCTTTTCGAGAAGCAGCCGGAGGTCGTTGGGTCTCAAGTAGGTGGAGGAGAAGGCGACCCTGAGGCTGGGCGAGATCAGGGCGTAGGAGCGCCGGTGGCCCGTCAAGCCCAGCGTGGCCAGATCCTGCGGGAGGAACCTGCCGAGCGCGTGGAGGGGAAACGCCAAGTGATTGCGCTCCTCGAACTCCCTGAGCTTCTCCGGAGCGGCGTCGATCAAGACGAGAGGCTCCAACCGGTCTGATCGCTCCCGGGAGGTTTCCACCAGGTACGAGAGGTACTGCGCCAACTCGAGGTCCTCGGGTGGGCCGGAGAGGAGGACCGTCCAGTGGCCCGGGGCGAGGGTGAGCGTTTCACCGCCGTCTCCCACCACCCGGGCGGCGTCGAGGCGCGCTCCGAAATGAAGTCGCTCTCGGGAAGGGCCGAGGACACCATGCTTGTGGAGCCCGTACACGACGAGCACCGCCCCGGCGATCAAGATGAGCCAGGTCACCGCGTTTTCCGATAGAGCGCGCTTCACTTTCACCGGATCCTCCCGCGAGCGTCCCCGAGCTGCTCTCTCGAGTGCCCCAACAGCTCAGACGGCGCCGGCGAGTTTTAGGACGTTCCGGTACAAGTATCCATACATCTCTCGAATTGTCAAGAACGAAAACCCGAGAACACGAGAGCTTACTGCGGGGGCTTCGCGCACCGCCGCTCACCGGGAGGACCCCGGCGGGTCGAGAGGCGCGGGCGGATTCGCCGCGCCGCCGGCGCGCGAGCCGGTTATCGGGCTTCGGTCAGGGACGCTGCGGGCCGCCACCGCCGCAGCCGCAGGCTGTTGGAGACCACCGTCACGCTCGACATCGCCATGGCGAAGGAGCCGAGAACCGGGGACAGGAGCACGCCGAAGGCCGGGTAGAGGACGCCGGCCGCCACCGGGATTCCCAGGACGTTGTAGACGAAGGCCCCGACGAAGTTCTGGTGGATCACCCGCAGCGTGCGGCGCGACAGGGCGATCGCCTGGGCCACCCCCTCGATCCGGTCGCCCACCAGGGTCACGTCGGCCGCCTCGATCGCCACGTCGGTCCCCGTGCCCAGGGCGATCCCCAGGTCCGCCTGGGCGAGGGCCGGCGCATCATTGACGCCGTCGCCCACCATCCCCACGACCTCGCCCCGCTCCTGGAGCCGGCGCACCACCGCCGACTTCTCCCCCGGCAGGACGCCGCCGAACACCCGCTCGATCCCGACCTCCGCCGCCACCGCCTCCGCCGCCTCTTGCCGGTCGCCGGAGAGCATCACCAGGTCGAGACCCATGGCGCGCAGCCGGGCGAGGGTGCCGGCGGCCCCGGGCTTCGGCGGATCGGAGATCGCCAGGAGCCCGGCGGGCCGTCCGTCGAAAGCCACCCAGACGACCGTCCGGCCGTGGCGCGACGCCTCGTTCGCCGCCTCGCGGAGCGCCCCCGCGTCGACGCCTCGGCCGACCAGCCACTCCTCCTTGCCCACCAGGACCTCGCACCCGTCCACCGCCCCGGCCACGCCGTGGCCCGGCGACGACTCGAAGCCCGAGCAGGGCGGCACCAGAACTTCGCGCTCTCGCGCCGCATCCAGCACCGCCCGGGCCAGCGGGTGCTCGGAGCGCTGCTCGACCGCCGCCGCCCAGCGCAGCACCCGCCACTCGGCGGGCACCTCCGCCGGTCCGGAGAGGCCGTCCACCGCCACCACCTCGGTGACCCGGGGCTCGCCGCGGGTGATCGTGCCGGTCTTGTCGAACACCACGGTGGTCAGGCGGCCGGCGATCTCCAGGGCCTCGCCGCCCTTGATCAGGATGCCGTTCTCCGCTCCCTTGCCGGTGCCCACCATGATGGCGGTCGGCGTGGCGAGGCCGAGGGCGCACGGGCAGGCGATGATCAGCACGGTCACCGCGGCCACCATGGCGTAGAGCAGCGAGGGCGCCGGGCCGACGGCCCACCAGACTGCGAAGGTGACCAGGGCGATCCCCACCACCGCCGGAACGAAGACCGCCGAGATCCGGTCCGCCAGGCGCTGAATCGGCGCCCGGGAGCCCTGGGCCTCCTCGACCAGGCGCACGATCTGGGCGAGCACCGTATCCCGGCCCACCCGGGTGGTCTCCATCTGGAA
Source organism: uncultured Acidobacteriota bacterium (assembly GCA_963739795.1). Lineage (GTDB taxonomy): Bacteria > Acidobacteriota > Thermoanaerobaculia > Multivoradales > DATKCC01 > CAVUBL01. Next base: position 54,613 of record CAVUBL010000022.1, read on the forward strand.
CGCCCCGGTGGTGTTGAGGGTGGCCCCCACCACCTCGTCGCCCGGGCCCTTGTCCACCGGCAGGGGCTCGCCCGAGATCATGGACTCGTTCACCGCCGAGGCGCCCTCCACCACCACGCCGTCCACCGGCACCTTCTCGCCCGGGCGCACGATCAGGCGATCGCCCACCCGGATGTCCTCCACCGGCACGTCGATCTCCTCGCCGCCGCGCAGCACCCGGGCCCGGTGGGCTCCCAGCTCCACGAGGCGCCGGATGGCCGACGAGGTCCGCCCCATGGCCCGCGCCTCGAACACCTTGCCCAGGAGGACCAGGGCGAGGATCCAGGCCACCGCCTCGTAGTAGACGTCGGCGGGCAGCCCGGCGCGCAAGAAGAGCCGCGGGGCGAAGGTCGCCAGGGCGCTGAACAGGAAGGCCGAGCCGCTGCCCAGGGCGACCAGGGTGTTCATGTTGGCGGTGCCGTGGCGCAGGCTCCGCCAGGCGCCGGCGTAGAACTCGCCGCCTCCGACAACCATCACCGCCAGGGTGAGGACGAAGAGGACCAGCTTCAGGGTCTGCGGGTCGACGCCGGCGAGGCCCGGGGCCGCCCGCTCCACCACCGCGGCCAGGGGACGGAGCGCCGCCATCATGGGATCGGCCTTGGCCAGGCCGTGGACGGCGTTCCCCGAGGCCGCCGCGGTCTCCATCAGCGGCATGGAGAGGACCACCACCGCCAGGGCCCCCGCCAGGGAGAGCCAGAACCGCAGGAGGAGCGACCGGTAGCGCCCGGCCTCGCGGCTCGCGGCCTCGGCCGCCTCGCGCGCGGGGACCTCCGGTGCCGACGCTTCGCCTCCCCTCCCCGCCTCCTGCTCGAGAGCCCGCCGCAGCGCGTCCTCGGGCACCTGGTAGCCGGCCGCCCGCACCGCCTCGGCGAGCTCGGCCGGGCCGAGGCGGCCCGATTCGTAGGTGACCGTCGCCTGGTGGGTGGCCAGGTTGACGCTCGCCTCGACGACCCCCTCGAGCTGATCGAGCCGTCGCTGGACGGCCGCCGAGCAGCCCGCGCAGCTCATCCCTTCGACGGGCAGGGTCAGACGGGTAACCGGGGAGGAGGTTTCGAGCTCGGCGATCATCGTGGGGAGGCTCCTCACCCCACAACCGGCCTTCCGCCGCCGCTCTTCCCGCCCCTGCCACCACCCGCCCCGGGCCCTGACCGCCGCGCTCCGCGGAGACCGCGGGCCGCCGAAGAACCGCAACGGAGCATGTCGCAGTGACATGCGCGAGACCGGGAGCGTCCTCCGGATGCAGCCCGCGGAGAGCCTCGGTGTCGCCGCGGGACCCGCGAGACCCTTCCGTTCGGCTTATGGTAAATAGTTCTCTAAATGTCGTATGCGCATTAGTCGATGACGTCCCCGAACGGCTCCCCGCCGACGCCCGCAAACCCCTGTCGAGACGAGGCTTGACAAGGCTCCGCGCATCGATACAATACGCCCCGTCGCGCGAATTCCAGAGACTACAACTCAGGTTGCACGGCTTACACCGGTCGATGGCGATCAAGTACCACACTGTGATCCTCGTGCCCCATGCTCGGGCGCGGCTCCGCAAGTGGCGGATCAGCAACCTCCAGATCCTCGCCTGCCTCTCGGCCTTCCTCCTCGTCTTTGCAGGCTCCGCCTTCGTCCTGATCTCCCACTTCATGGGGGGTGGGGTCGATGCCGCACAGGTGCAGCGCCTGCGTAGCCAGAACAAGGAGCTGCGCGAGGCGAACCGCTCCTTCGAGCAGAGCCTCGGCGAGCTTCAGACCAAGCTCTCCGACTACGAGACGCGGACCCGCAAGCTCGCTATCGTCGCCGGGCTCGACAACCTGGACGGCAACGAGTCCGGGATCGGGGGCGAGGGCACGGACGGCTCGGACGTCGACTTCCTCACCTACCGGGCCAACCGGCTTTCGGGCAAGCTCGACCGCGTCGCCAAGAAGCTCGAAGAGCGCTCTCGCTGGATCTCCTCCGTGCCGTCGGTGGCGCCGGTCAAGGGCATCCTGACCAGCGGCTTCGGCGCCCGGAAGGACCCGATCACCGGCCGTCGTTCCTTTCACCCGGCGATCGACATCGCGGCGCCTCCGGGCCGCCCGGTGCACGCGCCCGCCGATGGCATCGTGACCCGCGCGGGGCGGATCGGCGGCCTGGGCAACGCCGTCTACATCTCCCACGGCTTCGGCATCACCACCCGCTTCGGCCACATGTCCCGCCTGGCGGTCCAGCCCGGCCAGAAGGTCAAGCAGGGCGACGTGATCGGCTACGTCGGGGAGACCGGCCGCGCCACCGGCTACCACCTCCACTACGAGGTGCGGGTGGACGGCCAGGCGATCAACCCCCTCGGCTACATCCTCGACGGCGCGCCGGCCCGCGGCTGAACACGCGGCTGAGCACGCTCAGCCGCGGCGCTTCGAGCTTTGTCGCTCGCGCGGGACGCCTGGCGGCGCGGAATCTTCTGTTACAGTGGCCGGTTGTGAAACCTGCTCAAGCCAGGGGCTCCGCGCCCTCTGCGCTCCACTCCCGAACCGACCTCCAGCGATCATGATCAACAAGCTCCTGACCGTAGTTTTCGGCAGTCAACACGAACGGGACATCAAGAAGCTGGCCCCCAAAGTCGAGGCGATCAACGCCCTCGAGCCGGGGATCAAGCCTCTGTCGGACGAACAGCTCCGGGCCAAGACCGTCGAGTTCCGCAAGCGCCTCGCCGACGGCGAGACCCTCGACGACCTGCTGGTCGAGGCCTTCGCCGTGGCCCGCGAGGCCGCTCGCCGCGCCCTCGGTATGCGTCCCTACGACGTCCAGCTCATCGGCGGCATGGTGCTCCACGCCGGCAAGATCGCCGAGATGAAGACCGGTGAGGGCAAGACCCTGGTCGCCACCATGCCCATGTACCTCAACGCCCTCGAGGGCAAGGGCGCGCACCTGGTGACGGTCAACGACTACCTGGCCCGCCGCGACGCCGACTGGATGGGCAAGGTCTACCGCTTCCTGGGCATGACCGTGGGCGTCATCCAGGCCGACATCCCGGACGCCGACCGCCGCGCCGCCTACGCCTCGGACATCACCTACGGGACCAACAACGAGTTCGGCTTCGACTACCTGCGCGACAACATGAAGTTCACCCTCGACCAGCGGGTCCAGCGCGGCTACCGCTTCGCCATCGTCGACGAGGTGGACTCGATCCTCGTCGACGAGGCCCGGACGCCGCTGATCATCTCGGGCCCCTCGGAGGAGTCGATCGACAAGTACTACAAGGTCAACTCGCTGATCCCGAGGCTCGAACGGGGCGAGGAGATCGAGGAGAAGGACGGCTCGAAGTACACGACCGGCGACTTCCTGGTGGACGAGAAGGCCAAGTCGGTGGCTCTGACCGACGAGGGCGTCGCCAGGGTCGAGCAGCTCCTGGGGCTGGAGAACCTCTACGACCCGGTGAACATGGACCTGCTCCACGGGGTCAACCAGGCCCTGCGCGCCCACCACATGTTCAAGCGCGACGTGGACTACCTCATCAAGGACGGCAAGGTGGTCATCGTCGACGAGTTCACCGGCCGCATGATGAGCGGGCGGCGCTGGTCCGACGGCCTGCACCAGGCGGTCGAGGCCAAGGAGGGCGTGCAGATCGAGCGCGAGAACCAGACCCTCGCCACGATCACCTTCCAGAACTACTTCCGGATGTACGACAAGCTGTCGGGCATGACCGGCACCGCCGACACCGAGGCCGCCGAGTTCAACGAGATCTACAAGCTCGACGTCACCGTGATCCCGACCAACATGCCGGTGATCCGCGACGACCGCGCCGACCTGGTCTACCGCACCGTCGACGAGAAGTGGGAGGCGGTCGTGGAGGAGATCATCGACTGCCACGAGCGGAGCCAGCCGGTGCTCGTGGGCACCGCCTCCATCGAGAACTCCGAGCTGGTCTCGAAGCGCCTCAAGGGGCGCCGCATCCCCCACGTCGTGCTCAACGCCAAGTTCCACGAGAAGGAGTCCTCCATCGTCGCCCAGGCCGGCCGCAAGGGCGCCGTCACCATCGCCACCAACATGGCCGGCCGCGGCACCGACATCGTCCTCGGCGGCAACCCCGAGGGCCTGGCCCTGGCCGAGGCCGACCCCGAGACCGAGCCGGAGGAGCACGCCGAGGCGCTCGAGCGCCACCGCGGTCAGTTCCAGCACGAGCGTCAAGAGGTGCTCGACGCCGGCGGGCTCCACATCCTGGGCACCGAGCGCCACGAGTCCCGGCGCATCGACAACCAGCTCCGCGGCCGTTCCGGGCGCCAGGGCGACCCGGGCTCGTCCCGCTTCTTCCTCTCCCTCGAGGACGACCTGATGCGCATCTTCGGGTCGGACCGGATCCAGGGCCTCATGGGCCGCCTGGGGATGGAGCACGGCGAGCCGATCGAGCACAACATGGTCTCGAAGGCCATCGAGCGGGCCCAGAAGCAGGTCGAGGGGCGCAACTTCGAGGTCCGCAAGCACCTCCTCGAGTACGACGACGTGATGAACAAGCAGCGCGAGGAGGTCTACGGGCTGCGCCGGGACATCCTCGAGGGGGACGCCACACGGGACTACGTGCTCAAGGTGGCGCAGGAGATCCTCGACTTCGTCATCGACGAGCACTGTCCCGAGCGCGCCGACCCCATGGACTGGGAGATCTCGGAGCTCTCCACCGACCTGCTCGGCTACTACGACCTGGACGTCAACGCCGTGGGGCTGGACCTCCACGAGATGGGCATCGAAGAGCTCCGCGAGGAGCTCTGGAAGATCCTAGAGGACAAGTACGAAGCCAAGGAGCAGCGCTTCGGGCCGGAGCTCATGCGGGCCGTCGAGCGCGATCTCATGCTCCGGGTGGTCGACCACGCCTGGAAGGAGCACCTCCTGGCCCTGGATCACCTCAAGGAGGGCATCGGCCTTCGCGGCTACGGCCAGCAGGACCCTCTCCAGGCGTACAAGAAGGAAAGCTTCGAGATGTTCCAGTCCATGAAGGACCGGATCGAAGACACGGTGATCCGCAACCTCTTCCGGGTCGAGCCCGTCAACCCGGAGCAGATCGAAGAGCAGCGCCGGGTCCGGGAGCGCCAGTCGGCCCAGACGAGCCGCCTCTCCCGCCCCGGCCCCGCCCAGCTCACCCCGAACCGAACCGGGCCACCGCCGACGGTGGTGCGCCAGAGCGAGAAGGTCGGGCGCAACGACCCCTGCCCCTGCGGCTCGGGCAAGAAGTACAAGAAGTGCTGCGGCGCCGTGCGCGCCGCCGGCTGATCCCGGCCCGCCACCCCACCTCCGGCGCGCGCGCGGTTCCCCTGGTACAATCATTCCGAGGGCGGCCCCGGGCCGTCCTCGGCGTGCATTTGGCCCCCTCCCGTTGACCGCCCGGGGGCCCATCGGCCGAACCGCCCACGGAGCCCACATGACTGACAAGGACCCCTCCCAGGGGCCGCCGCTGGCCCTCACCTTCGACGACGTCCTGATCCTCCCCGGCCTCTCCGAGACCCACCCGAACCAGGTCTCCCTGCGCACCCGGCTGTGCCGTGGGATCGAGATGAACATCCCCCTGGTCTCGGCCGCCATGGACACGGTGACCGAGGGCCGCCTGGCGATCTCCCTCGCCCAGGAGGGGGGGATCGGCATCCTGCACAAGAACCTGTCGATCGAGGAGCAGGCGGTCGAGGTCGACAAGGTGAAGCGCAGTGAGGCCGGGATGATCGTCGATCCGGTGACCATCAAGCCGCACCAGCGGATCCGCGAGGCCCTGGAAGTGATGGCGCGCTACAAGATCTCGGGCGTGCCGGTGACCGACCGGCGGGGCCACCTGGTGGGCATCCTGACCAACCGGGACCTGCGCTTCGAAACCAACCTCGACAAGCCGATCGACGCCTTGATGACCAAGGAGAACCTGGTCACGGTCCCCGAGGGCACCACCCTCGACGAGGCCAAGGCGAAGCTCCACGAGCACCGCATCGAGAAGCTCCTGGTGGTGGACGAAGACGGAAACCTCAAGGGCCTGATCACGGTCAAGGACATCCAGAAGCAGATCGAGTTTCCCAGCGCCTGCAAGGACTCCCTCGGGCGCTTGCGAGTGGGCGGCGCCGTCGGTGCCTCGGGCGACTTCCTGGAGCGGGCAGCGGCCCTGGTCGCCGAGCAGGTGGACGTGCTGGTCCTCGACTCCTCCCACGCCCACAGCCGCGGGGTCCTGGACGCCACCGCGGTCCTCCGCGAACGCTTCGCGGACACCCCCCTCATCGTCGGCAACGTCGCCACCGGCGAGGCCGTCCAGGCCCTCATCGAGCGCGGCGCCGACGCCGTCAAGGTCGGGATCGGCCCGGGCTCGATCTGCACGACCCGAGTGGTCACCGGGGCCGGCGTGCCCCAGATCACCGCCATCCAGGAGTGCAGCCGGGTGGCGCGGGAGCACGGCGTTCCGATCATCGCCGACGGCGGCGTGAAGTTCTCGGGCGACATCACGAAGGCGCTGGCGGCCGGGGCCGACTCGGTGATGATCGGCTCCCTCTTCGCCGGCACCGAGGAGAGCCCCGGCGAGACGATCCTCTACCAGGGGCGCAGCTTCAAGGCCTACCGCGGCATGGGCTCGCTCTCGGCGATGAGCAAGGGAAGCGCCGACCGCTACTTCCAGGAGGGAAGCGGAGCGCTCTCGAAGCTGGTGCCCGAGGGCATCGAGGGAATGGTGCCGTACAAGGGCACGGTCCACAACATGCTGCTGCAGCTCACCGGCGGCCTGCGCTCCGGCATGGGTCTGGCCGGGTGCGCCTCCATCGACGAGCTGCGCGAGAAGGTCCGCATGATCCGGATCTCCCCCGCCGGCCTGAAGGAAGGCCACGCCCACGACGTGGTCATCACCAAGGAAGCCCCCAACTACTGGGTCGAAAGGTAACCGGGAGGGAGCCAGGTCAGGCCGACCCAGCGGACCTCCACGTCCTGACGGCGGGGCTTGATTTCCACCGTCTCGAGAGTCTCGGCAGCGCCGTCGAGCTCCTGACCGAGGCCCGCCGCCGCTTGCCCCTTCTCAGCGAGGAGGGCGTCGTGCTCGGCCTGGATCTCCTCGACCTTCTCCTTCGCCTGCTCCGCCTCCGACGACTCCTTCCGGATGCGGCCCACGCCCCGCATCGCGGTGGTCGCCCGGCCGAGGGTCGAGCGGCTGAGGGCCTTGCGCCCGAAGAGAGCCGCACCGAGGGTCGCCGCCAGGGAAATGCCGGCGTCGAGGGTCCGCTCGCGCACCTGGGCCGCCTCGCGCTGCTGCCGCTCTTGGGCCCGCTGTAGGCGGGTTTCGATCTTCTCCAGCCGCGCTCCGTAGTCCTTCTCGAGCTCGGCCAGGCGGCGGTCCCGCTCCTGACGGACGAGGTCGCGCACTCGGATCCGGAAGTCCCTCTCCTCCTCCCCCGGCCGCGAGAGGGCGTCCACGGCGGGGCAGCTCCAGAGGGAGAGCCGGCGCGTCTGGTACAGGGTGTCCGCGAGCTCCCGGCTCCACCCCGAATAGCTCGCCGGCCGCAAGGCTTTCTCCGGGAGCGGGCACCAGCTCCCCGGCTGGCTCACGGGCTCGGGCAGCACGTCGTGCTCGCCGATCTCGAGGCCCCGCGCCTCGCGCCAATCGATCGCCCGGACGCTGTCGGTGAAACCGGCCACCAGGGCCACGGCCTGCTCGTGATCGACATCCCGCTTGGCCTCGACGAACCTCAGCCGCGCCAGGCCGAGAAGCGCCGGCTCGACGGCTGCGGCGGCGGCCGGGGCGCCCGCCGTCGCGGGCAGGAATCCCTCCGGAACACCGTCCGGGAGTATCGGCCGGGAGTCGGCGGCGGCCGGTGGGCTCGCGGCGGCGGGTGCGGGGACCGCTCCGGCCTCCGGTGCCGCCGGGGGCTTCGCGTCCGGCGCTCCGCCCGCCTCCTCCGCCGCGGGCGTGAGCCGGGCGATGTCGTCGCGGGTGAGGGGGCCGGCCAGGTAGGAGAGCGCCCAGCGGGTGCGGAAGAGGGTCGGGGGTCCGCCGTGGACGTCGTGGAGCACGAAGGTCCGCTTGCCCAGCCCGCCGATCGTCCGCGCCAGCTCGCCGCGGTCGAGGCCGCCGCCCGCGGCGCCCACCAGGCCGTCGAGCACCCGGTCCCGGTCCCGCTCGGTTTGCAGCCGTCCGAGCAGCCAGGTGCCGGCGTTCGAGAGCCCCTTGTAATCCAGGTCGACCGGGTTCTGGGTGGCGAGCACCAGCCCCAGGCCGTACGCCCGAGCCTGCTTGAGCAAGGTGAGAAACGGCCGCTTCGAGGGCGGCTCGGCCACCGGCGGCAGGAAGCCGAAGACCTCGTCCATGTAGAGGATCGCCCGCAGGCTCGAGGTGCCCGAGCCGCGGCGCATCCAGGCGATCGTCTCCGAGAGCAGCAGGGTGACGAAGAACATGCGCTCGGCCTCGGAGAGGTGGGCGATGGAGAGGATCGCGATCCGCGGCTTTCCGTCGGCCGTGTAGAGCAGCTTGCCGGGGTCCAGCGACTCCCCTTCCAGCCAGGGCGCGAAGCCCGGCGAGGCGAGGAGGTTGTTCAGGGCCATCGCCAAGCCGAAGCGGTCCTTGCTCGGGAAGAACGACTCCAGGCCGAGGACGCCGACCCGCTGGAAGGGCGGCTCCTGGATCGAGCGGATGAGGGTGGCGAGGTCCAGGTCGCGCCCGGCGCGCCAGGCGTCGTCGAAGATCTTCGACAGCAGGATGTGCTCCCGGCTCTGGACGGGATCGGCGTCGCGGCCCAGGAGTGTCAGCAGGCTGGTGGCGATGGTCGCCACCCGGTCGCGCAAGAGGTCGCCGTCGGCCACCAACTCCGCCCCGGGGGCGGCGAGGGAGGAGAGCACCGAGACCGGAGTGCCGGCGGTGCTTCCCGGCGTGTAGATCCGAAACTCCGCGCTCGCCCGTAGCCGGGCGATCCGGTCCGGCCCCTGGCCCCACTTGGCGAGGCCTTGCCGCCAGGTCTCGGCGGTCTCACGGGCGAGCTCCGCGACCGGGATGCCGCGCCGCCGCGCCTCGCCGTCGTCCACCCAGGGCTCGAAATCCCCGGGCCGGAGCTCCGGGAAGGTGAGGAGCAGATCGCCCACGTCCCCCTTCGGATCGATGGCGATCGCCGGAACGCCGTCGATCGCAGCCTCTTCGAGGAGCGACAGGCAGAGGCCGGTCTTGCCGCTGCCCGTCATGCCCAGGCAGACGGCGTGGGTGGTCAGGTTCCGGGAGTCGTAGAGGAGCGGGGCGGCGGTGGGCTCGCCGGCGGGTGCGTCGACCCCGCGGCCCAGGTAGAAGAGACCCAGCTTCTCGTAATCGGCGGCGGAGGGAACGGTGTCGGCGGCCATGGTCCGAACTTTATGGACCATCCGGCCCGGCGGGTCAAGAGGGGGCCGTCACTTCCCGCTCCGCGCCGGCCGGCGGCGCCGCCCGCCAGGCTCTACCAGGCTCGGGGATCGAGCTCGTAGGGCAACGGGGTGAGGTCCTCGGCGATGCCGTCCTCGCCCAGGACCACCAGGTCTTCGAGGCGCACGGCCCAGCCCTCGTTCACGTCGTAGAGGCCCGGCTCCAAGGTGATGGCGTCGCCGGCGGCCAGGACCCCTTCGGCGCCCGCCTCCTTGCGGAAGCTCGGGTACTCGTGGAGCTCGTAGCCCACCCCGTGGCCCAGGTTGTGGACGTAGCCGCGCTCGGCGCCCGGGTGGCTGATGGGCGTCTCGTAGCCGAGCTCGCCGAGGAGGGCGCAGGTTCGCTCCTGGAGGGTCCATCCCCGCACGCCCGGCCGTGCACCGCGGCGGGCCTCCCGGAGCGCCCGGAGCACGGCGGCGTGGGCCCGGGCGAGGGCTTCCGGCGGCTCGCCGACACAGAACGTGCGCGTGCAGTCCGCGAACAGGCGCGAGCGGGGGAAGAGGTCGGCGACCAGCGACTCGCCGGCCCGGAGCACCCGGTCGTCGGTGCCGATCGAGTGGGGCATGGCCCCCTCCTCCGCCGGCGCCAGGATGGCGGCCTCGGGCAGCTCGAGGCCGTGGGCTGAGAGGGTCGTGAAGACCTCGCGGCGGAGCCGTCCCACGGTCAGGGGCTCGCCCGCCACGGCCAGCCCGCCACCCGCCGCCGCAGACGGTGCCGAGGCCGCCAGCATCTCCGCCAGGCGGCGGAAGGCGGCCACCGTGCCGGCGGCGGCGCGGCGCAAGTCCGCCAGGTCGGCCGGGCCCTTGCGCTTGCGCAGCAGGCGGACGACCTCGTGGCCGTCGATCACCGGCCGGCCCGCGGCTTCGAGGCGCCGGGAGAAGGCGACGGCGAGACCGGCGCCGGGATGCCCGGCGAGGGCCAGGCGCCCCGGCGGCACGCCGGCGAGCTCCAGGCCCTTGGCGAGGACCGCTCCCCAGAAGGCGCCCGGCTCCGGAATCTCCCGGGACAGGCGTTCCACCTCCAGGTCGGCGGGGGCGAGGAGCGGGAGGCCGGTCCGCGCCGCCTCGCCTCGCTCCATGGCGGTCAGGAATCCCAGGGCCGCTCCGGCCGCCGGAGGCCGATCCCCGCCTGGGGGACGCGGCAGAATCAAGAAGGCCCGGCCGAGATGGACCGGGCCCACGAAAGGTGCGAGATCGGGGTCCCGGGCCGAGCCGGCGACGACCAGGAGGGCCTCACAGCCCCGGTCGGCCAGCTCGCGCGATAGGAGGTCTCGATCGCCCCCCTCACCCTCGGTCCCTCTCCCTCCCTCGCGGGGGGAGAGGGACGCCCCCACCCGGTTCCAGGTTTCGCTGGATGGACTCCGGGGATCAGGCACTTAGCTCGCGTTGCGCTCGATCAGCTTCTCGAAGGCCGCCTTGGGCATGGCGCCCATCATGCGATCGGCGACCTCGCCGTCCTTGAACAGGATGAAAGTGGGGATGCTCGACACCTGGAACCGGTAGGCCAGCTCCTGCTCCTGGTCGACGTTGACCTTGGCGATCTGGACGCCGTCGTTCTCCTGGGCGATCTGCTCCAGGGTCGGGGCCACCATGCGGCAGGGTCCGCACCACTCGGCCCAGAAGTCCACCAGCACAGGCTTGCCCGACTTGAGGACGTCGGACTCGAAATTGTCGGACGTCACCTCGATGATCTTGTCGCTTGCCATGAGATCCTGCCTCCTTGGGCCTTCTTGGGCCTCGCTGCAAAATCGTCCGTCGCTGACGGATCGGATGGTCTCGATCGGATGCCGATCGGATGTCGTCGGGGGTTGCCGGCGGTCACGGCGCTTCCTCCGGAACCGCCTGCTCTTCCAAGTGTCGCCGCGCGGCGAAGTATTCCCTCGTGCTCTCCACGTCGCGGCCGATCTGGGCCGACAGATCCATGACCGAGGGAAACATCCTCTCCTCCCTCAGACGCTTGTGGAAAAGCAGCTCCACGCGCTCGCCGTAGACGTCGGTCGAGAAGTCCAGGACGTGGCTCTCGACCACCCGCTGGTAGTTCTCGTAGACCGTCGGGCGGGTGCCGATGTTGGTCACGCAGTCGAAGGTCGCCGGGAAGGCCGGGAAGACCGCGCGACCGGCGTAGACACCGTCGGCGGGGACGAGCTCCGACTCCGAGGCCACGTTGATCGTCGGCCAGCCGATGCGCCGCCCCATGCGGTCGCCGCGAGCCACGATGCCGGACACGGAGTACGGCCGGCCGAGCATCTGCGACGCGTCCTCGACCCTTCCCTCGGCGATCGCCCGGCGGATGCGGGTCGAGGAGATCCGCTCGCCCTGGTAGCTCACCTCCGCGACGCCCGAAGCCACGAGCCCCAGCTCCTCGCCCAGGGACCGGAGGAGGTCCAGGTCCCCCTCGCGGCGGTGGCCGAAGGTGAAACCGGCCCCCACGTAGAGCTCCTTCAGGGCGAGCTTGCCGACCAGGAACTCGGAGACGAACCAGCGGGCCGGCGTGGCGGCGAAGTCGGAGGTGAAGCGGATCACCAGGAGGGCTTCGATGCCCGCCTCCTCGAGCAGCCGGCGCTTGGCCTCGAGGGAGGTCAGGAGCGGCGGCGCTTGCTCGGGCGTCAGGACGCCCAGGGGGTGGGGCTCGAAGGTCAGGACCATGGGGGTCTGCCGGAGGGCCGCAGCCCGCTCGACCACCCGGTCGATGATCGCCCTCTGCCCCCGGTGGATGCCGTCGAAGTTGCCGATGGTGGCGACCCCGCCCCGGGGCAGGTCACCGGCGTGAAACGCGTCCCGGGTGACGATCATGCTCAGGAAGCTCCGCCGTGAGCTCTCAGAGCCTGCGAAGCACGCTCCTCCCGTCGCGAGGGCGTCATCCGGGCACCCCTCGCAAGGAGCACCGACGCAGGCGTAGCGGGGCCTACGTCGAGGAGGCGCAACGCCGCGAGGGGTGATTCGGGGGCGCCCGCAGCAGGGCCGGAGATTGTTTCACAGGCTCTCAGATCACCCTCACCGGTCAGTCCGCTTGAGGCGACGACTCCCTCACCCACGCCCACGCCCACCGTCCCGTCAAGACCGCCACGGCCCGGGCCTGAACCGCCGCAGAGACCCGTCGAATCGCCCCACATCCCCTCGATCCCCTCGATCCCCTGCCCTCCCTCACGGGGGGAAGGAGACGCCTCCACCCCCGTCACCGCGCCAGCTCCTCGGCCTGGGAGGGGACGACGCCCGGGGCGCCCTCGGGACCCACGATCCGCCCCACCAGGTCGTCGGCGAAGGCCTCGGTGATCTCCACCTCGGCGAAGGTGGAGGCGGGCGCCAGGCCGTCGTTGATCAGGATCCGGCCGTCGATCTCCGGCGCCTGGCCCTGGTGCCGCCCCTGGAGGAGGTGATCGGTCTCCTCGTGGACGCCCTCCACCAGCACCCGCAGGCGCCGGCCCACCAGGCGCCGACGTCGCTCGCGGGCGATGGGCTCCTGGAGATCCAGCAGCCGGCGGTGGCGCCTGCGGGCGACCGACCGGGGCACGCGGCCCGGCAGCTCCGCCGAGGGCGTGCCCGGCTCGGGGCTGTAGACGAACGCCCCCAGGTGGTCCAGGTGGGCCTCCTCGGCGAAGGCGAGGAGGTCGGCGAAGTGCTCCTCGCGCTCGCCGGGAAAGCCGACGATGAACGTGGAGCGGAGCGCCACGTCGGGCACCAGCTCCCGGGCGCGGTCGAGCAGGCGCAGGTAGCGCGCGCGGCGGCCGCCCCGACGCATGGCCCGGAGGATCTCCGGGTGGCTGTGCTGGAGCGGCATGTCCAGGTAGGAGCAGAAGCGCTCCTCGCTCCCCATGAGGCGCAGCAGGTCCTCGTCGAGGGTCGTGGGATAGGCGTAGAGGAAGCGCACCCAGGGGATGTCGGTGGCCGCCAGCACCGCCTCCACGAGGCGGGTCAGGCCGTGGCGCCGCTCGTTCCGGTCGAACGCCTCCGGCAGGTCCTGGCCGTAGCGGGTGGTGTCCTGGGCGATGAGGCACAGCTCCTGGACTCCGACTTCCTCGAGGCGCCGCGCCTCCTCCACCAGGCTCTCCACCGAGCGGCTCCGGAACCGGCCCCGCCAGTGGGGGATGGCGCAGAAGGTGCACGGGTTGTCGCAGCCCTCGGCCACCTTGAGGTAGGCGTAGCCGTGGGTGGTGAGAGTGCGGGGCGCGGTGTGGTCGAAGACCAGGTGGGAGGGGCGCGGGGGCGGTGGGCCGCCCCCGATCTGGACCACCTCGCCCACCTTCGCAAGGTCGTCGAGGCCCACGAAGCCGTCGATCTCGGGGATCTCCTGCGCCAGCTCCCGGCCGTAGCGGTTGACCATGCAGCCGGCGACCAGCAGGCGCTTGCCGTCCCCCTTGGTCGCGGCGACCTCGAGGATGGCGTCGATGGACTCCTGGCGCGCCTCCTCGATGAAGCCGCAGGTGTTGACGATCACCGTGTCGGCCTCGTCGGACTCGGCCACCACGCGGTAGCCCTGCCGCCGTAGCTCGCCGAGCATGATCTCGCTGTCCACGCGGTTCTTCGGGCAACCGAGGCTGATCATGCCCACACTTCGGGGGCGGTCCTGGGGAGGAGATTTCGCCACGGTCGGAAGACTCTAGCAGAGGCTGGGAAGGCGGCCGGCCTCGGCCGTGGAGAACGAAAACCGGAACTCGGACCGGCTCATTCCGCCCCGGCCGCCCCGGGTTCATCCAGCAGCTCGCCGGTGAGGACCGTCACCGCCCGCCCCCCGAGACGGACCCGATCGCCGCGGAGCTCGGTCCGCACCGTACCGCCCCGGGCGCTGGCCTGGTAGCCCACCAGCTCCGGACGCCCGAGCCGGGCGCTCCAGAACGGGGCGAGCGAGCAGTGGGCCGAGCCGGTCACCGGATCTTCCGGCACGCCAACGCCCGGCGCGAAGAAGCGAGAGACGAAGTCGCAGCCCGCGCGGTCCGAGGGCGCTGTGACGATCAACCCCCGGGCGTCGATCGCCGCCACGCGCTTCGGGTCGGGCCCGAGGGCGAGGACTTCCGCTTCCGAGGCGACCTCCACCAGCAGGTCGAAGCGGCTCCGGCCCACCCACAGGGGCGTTGCGCCCAGGGCGGCCGAAAGGACCGCGGTCAGCTCGGAGCCGGCCTCTCCGGCCGGCAGGGCCTCGGCCGGCGTGGCCGGAAAGTCCATCCAGATCCACGCATCCCGAATCCGGGCATCGTCCTCCCCGCCCCCCGGCGCCGAGCGCTCGCAGGTGAGCCTGCCGCTCCGGGTCTCGAAGCGAATCGCCCCACCGGGCGGCACGTCGCCCCGTTCCCACAGGAGGTGGGCGCTCGCCAGGGTGGCGTGGCCGCACAGGTCGACCTCGACCTCCGGGGTGAACCAGCGCAGGTCGTAGCCGTCGGATCGCCGAATCAGGAAGGCGGTCTCGGCGAGGTTCATCTCACCGGCGACCGCCTGCATCCAGGCGTCGGAGCGGGCCGCCGGCAGCAGGCAGACCGCCGCGGGATTGCCGGTGAACGGGCGGTCGGCGAAGGCGTCGACCTGGGCGACGGGGACGGTCGGACGGCTCATTGGCCCGGAACTCTACACCGGCGCCGACGGCCCAGCCGGCGACCCGGAAACCTTCCGACCGATCCTGCGTATCCCAGCCACGACCCGATAGAGGTCGAACGCGGTCGGACCCGTTCGAACGCAAACCCCGTGAGGACACGGCTCCCGGATCTCCCGGTTCCGGCACCGGAGCCTTGTCCCCGCGTGGAAGGAGCGCGCCTTGAAGAAACGTCCCACGTCCCGCCCACGGCTCCCCGGAGCCCTGCTCGCCCTCGCCCTCCTGGTCGGCGCCGGCGCCGTCCGGGCCGCCCCTGCCGGTGAGACGGCGCCGGAGGTCGCGCCCCTGCCGGTCCAGGCCCTCACCGGCGTCCGGATCGTGGTCGCCCCGGGCCGGGTCATCGACTCGGGCACCGTGGTGATCCGCGACGGCGTCATCGAGGCCGTGGGCGCCGACGTCGAGCCGCCCCCCGACGCCCGGGTCCGGGACCGCTCGGGTCTGACGGTCTACGCCGGGCTGATCGACCCGTACGTGGTGCAGTCCTGGAGCGAGGCCAAGGACGGAAAGGGAGAGAAGGCGGCGCCCGAGGGGCCGGTGGCACCGAACCCCACGGTCCACGCCGAGCGCTCTATGGCCTCGCGGACCCTTGACCCGAAGACCGCCTCCGAGCTGCGGGAGGCCGGCTTCACCACCGCGGTGGTGGCGCCCCGGGAGGGCCTGCTCCGCGGCTCGAGCGCCCTCGTGGAGCTGGGCGGTGGCTCGCCGCGCGAGAACGTGCTCCGCGCCGACGTGGCCCAGAACGTGACCCTCACCGACACCCGCCGCGACGGCTACCCCGACTCCCTGATGGGCGCGATCGCCCTCACCCGCCAGAGCTTCCTCGACGCCGCGTGGTACGGCCGGGCCTGGGAGGCCTACCGCAGCCGCCCGGACCCGAACCATCGGACCTGGACGAGGCCCCCCTTTGACGCCTCCCTCGAGGCCCTGGGCCCGGCCGCCGCCGGCCGCGAGCCGGTGGTCTTCGAGAGCGCGGACGTCCTGGGCGACCTGCGAGCCGCCAAGATCGTCCGCGAGCTCCACCTGGACGCCTGGCTGGTCGGGAGCGGCCAGGAGTACCAGGAGATCGACCGGGTCAAGGCCCTCGGCCTGCCGTTTCTCCTTCCCGTGGCCTTCCCCGAGCCGCCCGAGAGACACGGTGACGCGCTCTCGGTGGAGCTCGACGACCTGCGCCACTGGCGGCGGGCGCCGGAAAACCCCGCCGCCCTGGAGCGAGCGGGCATCCCCTTCGCCCTCACCACCTTCGGCCTGAAGCGGCCGACCGACCTCCACGAGCACCTGGCCCGTGCGCGGGCCCGGGGCCTCGACGCGGACACCGCCCTGGCCGCCCTGACCACGGTGCCGGCGCGTCTGCTCGGGCTGGGAGATCGGATGGGCACCGTCGAGCCGGGCAAGGTGGCGAACCTGGTGGTCGCCGAGGGCGACCTGTTCACCGCCGACACCAAGGTCCGGGAGGTGTGGATCGACGGCCGCCGCTACGAGGTGAACGAGGAGGCGGCGGCCGGGAAGGACGGGAAGGAGGAGACCGCGGAGAAGGCAGCCCCGAGCCTATCGACCCGATCGGACCGGTCGGACCGGTCGGACCGGGCGGAGCCCGGGGAGGCGGCCGGTCCCGCGACGGCCGCGGAGATGGCGGCCGAAGGCCTCGCCGGCGATCCGTCGGCCTGGACCGTCCCCGAGCCGGCGCAGCCGAAGGTCCTTCTGGTCCGGGGCGCCACCGTCTGGACGTCGGGACCCCAGGGTCGCCTGGAGTCCGCCGACTTGCTGGTGCGAGCCGGAAAGATCGCCGCCGTAGGCCAGGGCCTCGAGGCGCCGCCGGGAGCGGTGGTGATCGACGCCTCCGGCAAGCACGTGACGCCGGGCCTGATCGACTGCCACTCCCACACCGCCATCTCGGGCGGGGTGAACGAGGGGAGCGACATCGTCACCGCCGAGGTGCGGATCGAGGACGTCCTCGACCCGCGGGACGTCAACCTCTACCGAGAGCTCGCCGGCGGCCTGACCATGGCCAACGTGCTCCACGGCTCGGCCAACGCCATCGGCGGCCAGAACGCGGTCATCAAGCTGCGCTGGGGCGCCCCGGCCTCCGGGCTCCTGTTCGACGGCCGCCGGCCGGGGATCAAGTTCGCCCTGGGCGAGAACCCGAAGCAGAGCAACTGGAACCGCGACGACGAGCGCTATCCGCAGACCCGCATGGGCGTCGAGCAGGCCATCGTCGAGGAGCTCGAAGCCGCCCGCGACTACCGGCGCAAGTGGCGCGAGTATCGGGCGGGCGGCGGCGAGGGCGCGCCGCCGCGCCGCGACCTGCGCCTGGAGGCCGTGGCCCAGGTCCTCGACGGGACGCGCCAGGTCCACGCCCACGCCTACCGGGCCGACGAGATGCTCATGCTCCTCGGCCTCTCCGACACTTGGGGCTTCCGGATCGGCGCCTTCCAGCACGGCCTCGAGGCGTACAAGATCGCCGACGAGCTCGCGGCCCACGGCGTAGGGGTCTCCACGTTCTCGGACTGGTGGGCCTACAAGTACGAGGTCATCGACGCCATCCCGTACAACGGCCCGCTGCTCATGAGCCGCGGCGTGGTCACCTCCTACAACTCCGACGACGACGAGCTCGCCCGGAGGCTCAACACCGAGGCGGCGAAGGCGGTCCGCTACGGCGGCGTGCCCGAGACCGAGGCCCTCGACCTGGTGACCATCAATCCCGCCAAGCAACTCGGCGTCGACTCCCGGGTCGGCTCCCTGGAGCCGGGCAAGGACGCCGACTTCGTGATCTGGAGCGGCGACCCCCTCTCGAGCTACTCGGTCGCCGAGCAGACCTGGATCGACGGCCGCAGGTACTTCGACCGCGCCGAGGACCTGGCCCATCGAGGCGCCCGGGCCGCCGAGCGCGAAAGCCTGATGGCCGCCGCGAAGACGGCGGCCGAGGCCGGGAAGAAGCACCGCGACAAGGCCGGCGACGACGACGCCCATGGCCCCGAGACCCCGCCCCAGGAGGTGCAGCCGTGACTCCCCGCCCGATGTCGAGCCCGACCCGTTACGCTCTCCTCGCCACGGCGCTCCTGCTGGCCGGCCTGGCTCCGGCCGCACGGGCCGAGACCGTCGCCTTCGTCGGCGCCACCGTGCATCCGGTGAGCTCGCCGCCGATGGCGAACGCCACGGTCCTGGTCGAGGGCTCGCGGATCACCGCCGTCGGCCGCGACGTCCAGATCCCCGAGAGTGCCCGGAAGGTCGATCTCTCCGGCCTCGACCTCTACCCGGGCTTCGTTCACCCCCAGACCGATTTGGGCCTGGTCGAGATCGGCAGCGTCCGGGGCACGGACGACACCACCGAGATCGGCCAGATCAACTCGAACCTTCGCGCGGAGGTCGCGTTCAACGCCGACTCGATCCGCCTGCCGCCGACGGTGGCGGGCGGGGTCCTGACCGTCCACGTGGTGCCCGACGGCGGCCTGTTCTCGGGCTCCTCGGCGGTCCTCTCCCTCGATGGCTGGAACTGGCGGGACATGACGGTCGCCGCGCCGGTGGGCATGCACCTGCGCTGGCCCGCCACCCGCGAGCGGCACTGGCGCCGGCCGCTGGAGGACGACGAGGCGGCTGCCAGGCGTCGCAAGGAGGCCCTCGACCGGATCGAAGAGACCCTGGAGCGGGCCCGCACCTATGCCCGAGCCCGCGAGGCCGCCGACTCCGGGCGGGCGCCGAAGCCGGACCTCGACGCGCGCCTCGAGGCCCTGGTGCCGGTGGTCCGCGGCGAGCTGCCCCTCTACGTTCACGCCGACACCTACGCCCAGATCGAGGGCGTTCTCGACTGGCTGCGCGACTGGGCCGCTCCCCGGGGCCTCACCAAGGTGATCCTGGTCGCCGGCTACGATGTGGCGCGCATGGCCGACCGGGTCGCCGCCGCCAAGATCCCGGTGATCCTCGCCACCATCGACCGGCTGCCCCTGCGGGACTGGGAACCGTACGACGCGCCGTTCACCGCCGCGGCCCGGCTGAACGAGGCGGGCGTGACCTTCGCCATCGCCGCCGGAGGCGCCGGCGCCGACAGCGAGAACGCCAGAAACCTCCCCTTCGAGGCGGCGACGGCGGTGGCCTACGGGCTTCCGCGGAAGGTGGCCCTGCGGTCGATCACCCTGACTGCGGCCGAGATCCTCGGGGTGGACGACCGCCTGGGCTCGATCGATGCGGGCAAAGAGGCGACCTTCTTCGCCGTCGACGGCGACCCCCTCGACATCCGGAGCCACATCGAGCGGGTGTGGATCGCCGGCCGCGAGATCGACCTCTCGAAAGACCGCCAGCGGCGCCTGTACGAGAAGTACCGCCACCGGCCCCACGAAGCCACGCCTCGTGACAAGCGAACCGCACCTCCGAGCTGAGCCCACACGCTGGGGCGGGCGTCCCCTTCCCCCCGCGAGGGTGGGAAGAGGCTCGAGGGGATGCGGGGGAGATCCTGGGAATCCTTCTCGCCCTTGAAAGGGTTTCCTGCTACACTGACCTCTACCGCCGGACCGGACGCAGCCGCTCGTAGCGGCTCCGGCCGTCGGCGGCCGAGACGAACCGGTGCTCCTCTCCGCCCGCAAAATCCTGCTCATCCACTTCCTGATGCGGTTGCCGGACTTCGTCCGGCCGGCGGTGGATGCGGCGGACCGGATCGTCCAGCGGTTCCTGAGGCGCAAGCTCTTCGGCCAGCTTGCCTGCACGGTCCTGGTCAAGCGCGCCATCCCCCCGCGGCGATTGAACCCCCGCAGCCGCGGGCGCATGATCCAGCGGCTCCCGCGCTCCAAAACACAAGAGGGTTAGCCCCTCTCCCACCGCGCTGTACCCGCCCGGCCTGAGCTCTGGGTCCGGACGGGAACGCTCCACCGTACCCGGGAGAACCCCAGTTCCCTGAACGAGTCATGATTTCCTCCTCCCCCACCGCCGCTCGGCGGACCGAAGCCGCGCAGACCTTCGCCGCGGCCCTGGCCGACGTGCGTCAGGCCGTCGACCGCGAGCTCGCGAAGTGGATCGCCGCGCGCCGCCGCGTCGTGGCCGACAGCGCGCCCGGGGCCGCCGAGCTGGTCGACGAGATCGCCCGCCTGGTGGCGAGCGGGGGCAAGCGCCTGCGCCCGGCCCTCGTGCTCTTCACCTACCGGGCCTGCGGCGGCCGCGCGGGCGGGGAGGCGATGCGCCTGGCCCTCGCCACCGAGCTCCTCCACACCTACCTGCTGGTCCACGACGACATCATGGATCACGCGGCCACCCGGCGGGCCTTGCCCACCGCCCACGCCGAGCTCGCCGCGCGCCACCGGAGCCGCCGCTGGTCCGGCGACGCCGAGGACTTCGGACGCTCGGCGGCGATCCTGGTGGGCGACCTGGCCCACACCTGGGCCGCGGAGCTCTCGCGCCCGGAGCCTGCCGCCGAACGGAGCGCCGAAGGTGATGCCGGCGCCGTGGGCCGCGCCTTCGACGCCATGTGCGACGAGGTGATCGCCGGCCAGTACCTGGAGATGACCCTCCCCCACGCCGCGGAAGCGTCGGAGGAAGACCTCCTCCGGGTCCTCCGCCTCAAGTCGGGCCGCTACACCGTGGAGCGGCCCATCGAGCTCGGAGCCCTTCTCGCCGGAGCCGACGGGGCGACCCTCGCGGCCTTGAGGAGCTACGGCCGTGCCGTGGGAGAGGCCTTCCAGCTCCAGGACGACGTCCTCGGCACCTTCGGCGACGCCGACGCCGTGGGCAAGCCGGTGGCCGGCGACCTGGCGGAGGGCAAGCTGACTTTCCTGGTCTTCCACGCCCTGCGCCTCGCGCCGGCCGGCGACGTGGACTGGCTGCGCTCGGCCCTCGGCCGACCCGACCTGTCGGCGGACGAAATCGCCCGGGCACGGGAAATCCTGCGCGCCTCGGGGGCCCTGGCAGCCGTCCTGGCGATGATCGAGGAGCGCCTGGAGACGGCGCGGAGGGCCCTGGACGAGCCCGCCGCGCCCGCCGCGGGCCGCGAGATCCTCCTCGGCCTCGTCGACTACCTCGAGGAGAGGGACCGATGAGCGTCACGCCCGCCACGCCCCTCACGCCCGTCACGCCCGTCACCGAGGGCCTCGCCGAGCGCGATCGCAAGGCCGAGCACATCCGCCTCGCCCTCGACCGGGACATGCAGGCGACGACCAGCTTCTTCGACGACTGGGCGTTCGACCACAACGCCCTGCCCGAGCTCGACCTGGCCGACGTGGACACGTCGGTGGAGTTCCTCGGCAAGCAGGTGAGCGCGCCGCTGCTGGTCTCCTGCATGACCGGGGGCACCGAGGTCGCCAGCCGGATCAACACGAACCTGGCCGAGGCCGCCGAACGCCGCGGGGTCCCGGTGGGCGTGGGCTCCCAGCGCAAGGCCCTCGAGGACCGGCGCCAGGCCGCGAGCTTCCAGGTGCGCAAGGCGGCGCCCACGGTGCCCCTCCTCGCCAACCTGGGCGCCGTGCAGCTCAACTACGGCTTCGGCCTCGAAGAGTGCCGAGCCGCCGTCGACATGATCCAGGCCGACGCCCTGGTGTTCCACCTGAACGTGGTCCAGGAGGCGATCCAGCCCGAGGGGCAGACCGACTTCTCCGGCCTGGTGGCGAAGATGGGCGGCGTCGCCGCTAGTCTCGACGTGCCGGTGATCGCCAAGGAGGTCGGCTGCGGCCTCTCGGAGGCCACGGCCCGGGCCCTCGCCGGCGTGGGCATCCGAATCCTCGACACGGCCGGCCTCGGCGGCACGAGCTGGGCGCGCATCGAGGCCCGGCGTTCGGGCGACCTGGCCCTGGGTGAGTTGTTCGCCAACTGGGGCATCCCGACGCCCGAGTCGATCCGCCAGGTGGCCGGAGTTCCCGGCGTCACGGTGATCGGCTCGGGAGGGCTGCGCAACGGCCTGGACGTGGCCAAGGCGCTCGCCCTGGGAGCCGACCTCGCCGGCATGGCCTATCCCTTCCTCGAGGCGGCCACCGAGTCCGCGGACCGGGTGGTAGAGACCCTCGATCGAATCGTTCACGAGCTCCGCGTCGCCATGCTCTGCCTGGGCACGCGGACGATCGGTGAGCTGAAGCGCATTCCCATTCACGAGAGGGCACGACGATGAGCAAGCTCAATCCGCTAGCTCGAGCCCGCAGCCGTCGGGACGAGTTGATCCAGGCTCTGGTCGACCGGGAGATCGGTTTCCATCAGCTCCCGCGGGACCTGTCCGCCGACGAGGCGGGCGAGATCCGGCGGGCCGCCCTCGAGGAGCTCTCCGGCGCCTCGCTGGCCAAGACCGGCTCCTACGTGATCGACGCCTCCCGCGTCGCGTGTCGCAACTGCGAGAACTTCATCGGGGCGGCCCAGATCCCCCTCGGCATCGTCGGCCCGATCCTGGTGCACGGCGAGGCGATCGACGGCGAGGTCTACGCGCCGCTGGCGACCAGCGAGGCGGCGCTGGTGGCGAGCACCAACCGGGGATGCGCCGCCATCCGACGGGCCGGCGGAGCGACCGTGCGGGTCGAGGACGTGGGCATGACCCGGGCGCCGGTCTTCCGCACCTCGGGAATCGAAGAGACCCGCCGCTTCCTCGACTGGATCGACGACCACACGGAGGATCTGCGCCGGATCACCGAGGGGACGAGCGAGTACCTCAAGCTCCTGGACATCCGGCCGTACACCTTCGGGGCCACGGTCTACCTGCGCTTCCGCTTCACCACGGGCGACGCCATGGGCATGAACATGGCGACCATCGCCTGCGACCGCGCCGTACGCGAGTTCATCGAGCCGGGGACGGGGGTCGAGTGCGTCGCCCTGTCGGGCAACTACTGCGTCGACAAGAAGCCGGCCGCCATCAACTTCCAGGAAGGGCGCGGCAAGCGGGTGTTCGCCGAGGTGGTTCTGCCCCGGGAGGTCCTCGAACGGACCCTCAAGACCAACGCCCGGGCCCTCCTCGAGGTCCAGTACCGCAAGAACCTGCTGGGTTCCATCGCCGCCGGGGCGGCGGGATTCAACGCCCACTTCGCCAACGTGCTGGCGGCCTTCTTCATCGCCACGGGCCAGGACCTGGCCCACGTGGTGGAGGGCTCCATGGGCGTGACCTGCATCGAGGAGCGGCCCGACGGTGCCGTGTACGCCTCGATCTACCTGCCGGCGGTGCCGGTGGGCGTGGTGGGTGGCGGCACCCAGCTCGACACCCAGAGCGAAGCCCTGGCCCTCCTGGGCGTCGAGATCGATCCGGACCGGCCCGGTATGGCGGTGCGCCGCCTGGCCGAGATCCTCGGGGCGACGGTGCTCGCCGGCGAGCTGTCGCTCCTCTCCGCCTTCACCTCCGACGACCTGGCCCGCGCCCACGAGCGCCTGGGCCGTGGCAAGGTCGCCCCCACCGGCCCGGAGCTGGAGATCAAGAGCTGACGCAAGCCGTCACCGCCTCAGCCCCGGCGAAGGTCATCCTCATGGGCGAGCACGCCGCCGTCTACGGCCGGCCGGCGCTGGTCGCGGCGGCCGGCCTGCGCCTCTCGGCGAGCCTCGCGCCCGGATCGGGAACCGCCTCGGGCCCGGGCGCCGGCGTGGGGATCTCCCTACCCGCTTCGAAGCTCCAGGAGCACTTGACCTGGAAGCGGATCTTCGAGCGAGCCCAAGAGGCGCGGGAGGCCTGGGACCGCTACGACGCCGAGCCGGGACCCGAGACCTTCCGCGGCCTGATCTCCCGAGGGGAGTCGGAGGAATCCCGCGGGCCCCTCGACCTGGTGACCCTGGCCCTGGGCGAGGCGGCCCTGGAGCTGGGCGAGCCCTCGCCGCCGCCCATCGACCTGACGCTCGCCTCGGAGATCCCGATGGGCTCCGGCTTCGGCAGCTCGGCCGCGGCCGCGGTGGCCGTCGTCCTCGGCTACCTCACCTTCCGGTCGGCCGATGCCGACCCGGCGCGCCTTCACCGGGTCTCCCTCGAGGTCGAACGCCGCCAGCACGGCAGCCCTTCCGGGGTCGACAACGCCACCGTCCTCTACGGGGGCATCCTGTGGGCCCGGCGCCGGGGCTCGGACCGCGTCGAGTTCGAGCCGGTGCCCGCGGCGAACGGGCTCCTCGATCGGCTCCGGGTCTTCGGCTCGGGACGACCGGCGGAGGCGACCGGCGCGGTGGTCGCCCAGGTGCGGGCGCTGCGGGATCGGCAGCCCATCCGGGTCGACGCCCTGTTCGATCGCCTGGCCGACCTCACCGCCGCCTTCCGGAGCGAGCTCGGCCGGGACGCTGAGCGCCCCGAGGAGGTGATTCGGGTCATGCGCGAGGCCGAAGCCTGCCTCGAGGAGCTGAGCGTGGTGCCGGAGCCGGTCCGCGCGCGGGTACGGCGGATCGAGGCCGCCGGCGGAGCGGCCAAGATCTCCGGCGCCGGCTCTCTCGCCGGCCCCGGGGCGGGCAACCTCCTCGTCTACCACCCGGAGGCCGAGCGGATCGACGCCTGGACCCAATCCGGCGGGCCCCTCGCCGCGCTCGAGCGCTACCCGGTGAACCTGGGCGTCCCCGGAGCGCGGGTCGAGGAGGCGCTGTGAGGCGCCCTGTGAGTCCAGGCGCCGTGAGGCGCCCTGTGAGTGAAACCGCTGTGAGGCGCCCCAGGAGTCAACCCGTCGTGAGCGCGCGCGCCACGGTCTCGGCGCCGGCCAACATCGCCTTCGTCAAGTACTGGGGCGCCCGGGACCTGGAGCGCGCCCTCCCCTACCACCCGTCGATCTCCATGACCCTCGAGGTCTGCCGCTCGACCACGACAGTCGAGGCCGGCGGTACGGGCGACGACCGGGTCTTCCTGGCCGCCGAGGACGGGAGCCTGCGCCCGGCGGACGCCGCTTTCGCCGGCCGGGTTCTCCGCCACCTGGAGGCGATCCGCCGGGCCACGGGACGTCGGGAGCGCTTCCGGGTGGCGACCCGCAACAGCTTTCCTTCCGCCGCCGGCCTCGCCTCCTCCGCCTCGGGGTTCGCGGCCCTCGCCGCCGCCGCCGTCGGCGCCCTCGGCCTCGAGCCCACGCCGGAGGAGCTCTCGATCCTCGCCCGCCTCTCGGGCTCGGGCTCGGCCGCGCGCTCGGTGCGGGGAGGGTTCGTGGAGTGGCCCTCCGGGGACGACCCCGAGGCGCCGGCGGCAGAGCTCGCCCCGGCGAGCCACTGGCCCCTGGTCGACCTCGTCGCCCTGGTGGAGACGGGCCCCAAGGAGGTCTCGTCCCTCGAAGGCCACCGGCGGGCTCCGACCAGCCCCGGCTTCGAGCCCCGCCTCGCCCGCCTGCCCGACCGGCTGGCGGCGGTGCGCCGGGCGATCGAGGACCGCGACCTGGACGCCCTCGGCCCCCTCCTCGAGCGCGACGCCCTGGAGCTCCACGCCGTCGCCATGACCTCCGAGCCGCCGATCCTCTACTGGCAGCCGGGCACCTTGGAGGTCCTCCACGCCGTCCGCGCTCTCCGTGGAAATGGAACGGCGGCCTATGTCACCATGGATGCCGGCGCCAACGTCCACGTGATCTGCGAGCCCACGGCCGAGGCCGTCGTGGCCCGCCGCCTCGAGACGCTCTCGGGAGTCCTCGGGGTGATCGCCGACCGCGTCGGCCATGGGCCGCGCGGCGAAGCCGTCGATCTGCTGGCGCGAGCCGACTCCGCCTGAGCCCCCGATCCTCTGGCCATTCAATCCCCGATGCCCGCCACCTCCGCCGCGCTCGAACCCGTCGTCTTCCTCAAGCTCGGAGGGAGCCTGATCACCGACAAGACGCGTCCCGACACCGCCCGCCCTGAGGTCCTCCGGCGGCTGGCCACCGAGATCGCCCGGGCGCAGGCGCGGCCCGGCGCCCGCCGGCTGGTGCTGGGTCATGGCAGCGGCTCCTTCGGCCACGCCGCGGCCGCGCGGCTCGGGGTCGACCGGGGGATCGACCGGGACCGCCCCGAGGCGGTCTCCGAGGTCCAGGAACGGGCCATGGCGCTCCACCGACAGGTCGCCGACGCCCTCCGCGCGGCCGGCCTGGCCCCGTTCAGCCTGGCGCCGTCGACCAGCCTGGTCACCGATGTCGGCCGCCCGGTCGCGGTCTCCGTCGAGCCGGTGATCCTGGCGCTGGACTGGGGTCTGCTCCCGGTCGTCTTCGGCGACGTGGTGCTGGACCGGTTCCGGGGCTGCTCCATCTGCTCGACCGAGTCCGTCCTGGTGGCCGTCGCCGAGCGCATGGCCCGGCGCCGCCTGCACGTGGAAAGGGCCCTCTGGGCGGGGGTGACCGACGGCGTGCTCGACGCCCACGACAGGACGATCCGAGAGATCGGGCTGGAGACGGCGGACGAGGCCCTGGCCGCCGCCGGCGCCGCAGCCGGTACCGACGTGACCGGAGGCATGCTCCACCGCCTGGAGAGCGCCCTGACCCTCGCCCGGAGGGGCACGCCGTCACTGGTCTTCGACGGCACCGTGCCGGGCGCCGTGGAGGCGGCGCTCGCCGGCGAGGCGGCCGGCGGCACCGAAATCGGGTAGCTGCTCTCCGGCAGCGGGCGTTTGATACTCTCCTCGTCTCTCAAACGCTGCCCGCGCCTCCCGCGCTTTCCACGCCTTCTGCGTCTTCTATTCATGGCCGATCTCGAAGACCTGCTTCTCAGGACCAGCCGGACATTCGCCCTGTCGATCCCCCGGCTCCCCGAGCCGACCCGCTCCGAGGTGCGGATCGCCTACCTGCTGTTCCGCATCGCCGACACTTTCGAGGACGCCGCGCCCTGGCCCCGGGAGCGCCGCCTCCAGGCCCTCGAGGATCTGTGCGGCCTGCTCGAGGACCCCGAGGCGACCGACCTCGGGACCGTCGCTCGGCGGTGCGCCGACGCCTGGACCGCCGGCGAGCCACCGAGCGCCCACGAGGGCTACATGGACCTGCTCGGCGCCACTCCGGAGGTGATCGAGGCCTTCACCGCCCTCTCGGCGTCGGCGCGCCGTGAAGTGGCGGTCCACACCGCGCGCACGGCCCGGGGGATGAAGGAGTTCGTGCGGCGGCACGACGGCAGGGGCCGGCTGCGGCTCGGCGACCTGAACGACCTCCAGGGCTACTGCTACGTGGTGGCGGGCATCGTGGGCGAGATGCTGACCGAGCTCTTTCTCCTGGCGACCCCCGCCCTCGGCGACACCGGCGACGCGCTGCGGGAGCGAGCGGCCCGCTTCGGTGAGGCCCTGCAACTGGTCAACATCCTCAAGGACTCGGCCGACGACGAGCGCGAGGGGCGCAGCTACCTCCCTGCCGCGGTCCCCCGCGAACGGGTCTTCTCCCTCGCCCGCCGGGACCTCGAGGTCGCCGGCGAGTACGTGGCCCGGCTGCAGCGCGGAGGCGCGCCCCGCGGCGTGGTGGCCTTCACCGCCCTGCCCGTGGAGCTCGCCTGGCGGACCCTGGATCGGGTCGAAGAAGCCGGGCCGGGCTCGAAGCTGCCCCGCGCCGAGGTGGTTGCGGTGGTGGCCCGGGTGGAGGCTCAGGTGGCGCTCGGACGGCTGCCGGTGAGGGTACCGGCCCGGCAGTGAACCGGATCACGCCCCTCACCCTCTCGATCCCTCTTTCGCCCGAACACACCACTCCGTGGCACGGTGCCCGGGAGAGAGGGACGCCGAGCTTTCGGTTCAGAGCTTGTGAATGAACCTCCGGCCGTCGCGAGGGCGTTCCCGCGCGCCGCTCGCAAGGCGCGCCGACGCAGGCGTAGCGGGGCCTACGTCGAGGAGGCGCAACGCCGCGAGGGGTGATGCGGGGACGGCCGCAGTAGGTCGGAGGTTCATTCACAAGCTCCTAGGAGTCTGCGCGGCAGAAACGCGCGGTCGCGTTGCGAGCGCCGTGGGGTCGGATACGAGGCACCGCGACGCAGGCGATGCCGAGCCATCGTCGAGGAGCGGGAACGAAGTAGACGACCCCACGCCGCCGCAACCCTTCGGGCGCAAGGGGGTTACGGGGCGTCTCCTGCGTTGCTCGTCGTCCACGATGTCCCCGCATCGACTCCTCCTCGCGCCTTGGATCCACCCCGCAAGACCCTTGCGCGCGACTACGTGTTTCTGCCGCGCAGACTCCTAGCCTGGACTATTCATGAGCCACCTACTACGAGCCGCAATTGCACGCGATCTCAGGGCGTACTCGCTCTTCGCTCCTCAACGTATTGTCCAGTACGCCTGCGTCTCTCATCGCTACGTGCGCCCTGATCTCACACACTCTTGCGCCTCTCGCTACGGCGCTTCATGAATAGTCCAGGCTAGCGCGGGCCCGGCGGGCGTCCCGGAGCGGCGGGAACCCCGAGTCCACCAGCTCCCTGTGCAGAGCCGCGAGGCAGCGGGTGGTGACCTTGCCCATGCTCGACACCCGGTAGCCCAGGCGACGGGCTACCTCGGGCGGGTCGTAGCCGAGGCCGTAGCGCAGCCGGATCACGGAGCGGTAGCGCTCGGGAAGGCGGGAGACGACGACGGCGAGGTCGCGCTCGAGCTCGCGCGTTTCCTGAGCCGGCCGCTGCGGAGCGGCGAGCCACTCCAGGACCGAGCCGTCGACGGTGTCGTAGATCCTGCGGCTGCGGCGCCGCCAGTACATCAGACAGTTCTTCCTGGCCGCGCCCACCACCCACGCGTCCGGGTTGCGAATCGTCTCCCACCGGTCGACCAGCGCGAGCAAGGTCTGCTGGATCAGATCCTCGGCGTCCTGCTCCGGGATCCGGGAGCCGCGGAGCAGGCGGGCGAGCCGCGGGCGCGCGCGCCGGAGGAACTGGTTCAAGCCGCTGGAGCCGGATGCCGTCGTCGCCTGGGCCGCCATGGCTCTCCTTGCTCGACAGAGAGACCCGGGCCCGAAGCCGACGGCACCGCGGAATGCGGGGCCGGGATCACGGAGGGGCTCTCGCCGGTGTCTGCCTGGGAGTGACGGACCCGGCGAAAGGATTTCAACCTGGACTGAATCACCAGGGCCCTGCACAAGCCGGGTGGGGGCGTCCCTCTCCCCCGCGAGGGAGGGAGAGGGATTGAGGGTGAGGGGGGAGACCCGATCGGTCTCTGCAGTGAAGGAGGCTCGGGCCGGTCAGGTCTCGCCGGGCCGGCGGCCGTGGGTGGGGGACATGGCGGGCGGAGGCGATCCCGGCGGAGGCACCTCCGCTGCTAGAAGAGCCCTATTCCCGCAGCAAATTTCTCGCGATGACGAGGCGCTGCATCTCGCTGGTTCCTTCGTAGATCGTGGTCACCCGCACGTCGCGGTAGAGGCGCCCGATCTCGTACTCCTCGGAAAACCCGTTGCCGCCATGGATCTGCTGGGCGAGCCAGACGCCGCGGTTGGCCGCCTCGCTGGTGAACACCTTGGCCTCCGAGGCGAGCCGGCCCACGTCCGGCGCGCCCGTCTCCGAGATGAGGGCCGCGTGGTGGGTCAGGGCGCGACCGGCGGCCAGCGAGGTGGCGATCTCCGCGATCTGGAACTGCACCGCCTGGTGGCGAGCGATGGGTACGCCGAACTGCACCCGCTCCCGGGCGTACCCGGAAGCCAGCTCCAGGGCCCGCCGGTGCATCCCCAGGGCCTGGGCCGCGATCCCGAGGCGCGAGTGGTCGAGGGTGGAAAGGGCGATTTTCAGGCCCTCCCCTTCCCGCCCCAGGAGGTTCTCGGCGCTCACCCGGCAGCCGTCGAGGACCAGGGCCGAGGTGCGCGAGGCCCGCAGGCCGACCTTTTCTTCGCCGGCGCCCACCTGGAGGCCGGGAGCGTCGGACGGCACGACGAACGCGGAGATCCCCCGCTTGCCGGCCTCCGGATCGGTGCGGGCCATGACCACGTACCAGCGGGCGATCCCGGCGTTGGTGATCCACGCCTTCTCTCCGTCGAGCACCCAGGAGTCGCCGTCGCGCCGGGCGCGGGCCGCGAGGCTGCCGGCGTCGCTGCCGGCGCCGGGCTCGGTGAGGGCGAAGGCGCCGAGCTCACCCCCCGCGGCCAGATCGGGGAGCACACGACGCTTGAGCTCCTCGCTCCCGAAGTGGGCGATGGGCCAGCAGCAGACCGAGTTGGTGACGCTTACGGTGACGCCGACCGACGGAGAGATCCGGGAGAGCTCCTCGATGATCAGGACGTAGGTCAGCGGGTCGAGGCCGGCACCGTCGTACTCCTCGGGCACCATGACGCCGAGCAGGCCCATCTCCGCCAGCTCGGCGATGATGTCCGCCGGGAACCGGTGCTCCCGGTCGCGCTCCGCCTCGCCTGGGGCGATCCGCTCCTCGGCGAAGCGCCGCACCTGCTCCTGGATCAGGAGCTGGTCTTCGGAGAGGGAGAAATCGATGCCGGCAGCCGCCTCGGCCACGGTCATGCCCGGTTCACCACCCAGTCGGCGATCACCATCTTCTGGATCTCGCTCGTGCCCTCGTAGATCTCGGTGATCCGCGCGTCGCGGAAGTACCGCTCCACGTTGTACTCCTTGGTGTAGCCGTAGCCGCCGTGGATCTGGAGGGCCCGGGTGGTGACCCGCTGAGCCATCTCGGCGGTGAACAGCTTGGCCTGCGCCGCCTCGAGGGTGTAGCGCTTCTGGTGCGTCTTCGCCCACGCCGCCTTCCAGGTCAGGAGGCGACCGGCGTCGAGGTCGGTGGACATGTCGGCGAGGTAGAACTGGATCGCCTGGAGGTCCGCCAGGGGCTTGCCGAACTGCTCGCGCTCGTGGGAGTAGGCGAGGGCTTCCTCGAAGGCCGCCTGGGCGATGCCCACCGCCTGGGCGGAAATGCCGATGCGGCCGCCGTCGAGGGTGGCCATGGCGATCTTGAACCCCTCCCCTTCTTCGCCCAGCCGCCGGGAGGCCGGCACTCGTAGATCTTCGAACGAGAGCTCGGTGGTGCCCGAGGCGTTGACCCCGAGCTTGCACTCGTGCCCGCCATGGCGGTAGCCGGGGCTGTCGGCGTCGACCAGGAAGGCGGTGATCCCTTTGTGCTTCTTCTCGGGATCGACCGTGGTGAAGACCAGGGCTACGTCGGCGTGGGTGCCGTTGGTGATGAACACCTTGTTGCCATTGAGCACGTAGTCATCGCCGTCGCGCCGGGCGCTGGTGCGCAGGCTGGCCGCGTCGCTCCCGGCGCCGGGCTCGGTGAGTGCGAAACAGCCGAGCTTGGCGCCGCTCGCCAGGGGCGTCAGGACCTCCCGCTTCTGCTCCTCGCTGCCGAACTGGAGGATCGGGTCGCAGACCAGGGAGTTGTTGACCGAGAGGATCACGCCGCTGGTCGCGCACGCCCGGCTGATCTCCTCGATCACCAGGCAGTAGGAGATCGTGTCCATCCCCGCGCCCCCGTACTCCTCGGGCACGGCGACGCCGGCCAGGCCGAGCTCCCCCGCCTGGTCGAAGAAGGCCCGGGGAAACTCGCCGGTCTCGTCGATCTCCTTGGCCCGCGGCCGGACCACCTCGTCGGCGAAACGCCGAACGGTCTCCCGCAGGAGCTTCTGCTCCTCACTCAGCTCGATGCGCATGAATTTCCCTCGGTCTGTAGATGTCTGACTCGACGATGACCCGCTGCTGGCGGGCGAAGCCTCGAGAATCGTACCAGACGAAACCGCCGGCGGGGCTTCCCCTGGCGGCCCGGTTCGGGACACAATCGGGTCGCCATGACTGAGCTCGCACCGATCGAATACACCGAAGAAGAGCTGAGGAGCTACCTGCCGTCCGGCTGGAACCTGGTGGGTTCCGAAGGCGGGAGCTGGGACTCCAGCAAGAAGGTCTGGACCGCTCGGATTGAGGATACTGCCGACATGCGCTGGGATCTCGAGGTGAAGGCGCCCGAGGTGTCGGACAAGGGGCGCCTCGAAGCTCTGCGCCTGGCGGTCGACCGGCTGTACCGGGACCGGCTGGGACGCCGCACCCGCGGCTTAGGGCTTTAGCGTCCGGGGCCGCGAACCGGGTTTGACCGGGGTGCCGCCCTCGGCACACAAAGGGCACTCGCCGGCCGGCCAGGTGGGCAGGTCGAGGGTCAGCAAGTGGAAGAAGGGCACGTCGAACGGCGCGTCGCCACCGCCGGTCCGGTCGATGATCGACCCTACCGCCACCACCTCGCCGCCGGCCGCCCGGGCCACCTCCGCGGTCTCCAGGGTCGAGCGGCCGGTGGTCACCACGTCCTCCACCACCACCACCCGCTCGCCGTCCTCGAGGCCGAATCCGCGGCGCAGCTCCATCGCCCCTTCCTTGCGCTCGGTGAAGCGGAAGGGTACGCCCAGGGCCTCGGCCACTTCGTGACCGATGATGAGGCCGCCGAGGGCGGGCGAGAGCACCGAGGCCGGGCGCAGGGAGGCGAGGAGGCGGGCGAGGGCCCGCCCCACCCGCCGGGCTCGGCGCGGGTCCTCGAGCAACCGCGCGCACTGAACGTAGGCCGGCGAGTGCAGGCCCGAGGAGAGCAGGAAATGGCCGCGGGAGAGGGCTCCGCTCTCCTCGAGCAGGGCCTCCACCTCCTCGCTGGCCAACGGCTCGAGGCGGTTGGCGTGGCTCATGGCCTCGCTCATGCGAACAGAGCTCCGGCCCCCCTCCGAAGCGGGCGGGGGTGTCCCTCTCCCCCCGCGCGGGTGGGAGAGGGATCGAGCGTGAGGGAGGTGGTCCGGTAGATCACGTGTGGTCCTCTCTACGAATTCCGTATTGATCCATCTTCTTGTAGAGGTTGCTCCGGGGGGTCTCCACGTCGGCCGCCGTCTGGGTGACGTTCCAGTCGTTGGCCTCGAGCTTCTGGAGCAGGAAAAGGCGCTCTGCGGCCTCCCGGAACTCCTTGAGCGTTTTGAGGGAGGTCAGGCTCGACGAGAGCTCGGGACGAGCGCCACCGGTGGCACGAAACACGTCCTCGCGGGTGATCTCGTCGCCGGGCGCGAGGATCAGGAGGCGCTCGACCAGGTTCTTGAGCTCCCGGACGTTGCCCTTCCAGGGCAGGCCCCGGAGGTGCTCGAGCGCCTCCTCGGCGAACACCTTCGGCCGGTAGTTGTTCTGCGCCGCGTAGCGCCGCACGAAGTACTCGACGAGCATCGGCAGATCGTCGAGGTGCTCGCGCAGAGGCGGCGTGCGGATGGGGATGACGTTGAGGCGGTAGTACAGGTCCTCGCGGAAGCGGCCCGCGGCGATTTCCTCCTCGAGGTTGCGGTGGGTCGCGGCGACCACCCGCACGTCCACCCGCACCGTCTTCTCGGCGCCGACCGGCTCCACCTCGCCGCTCTGGAGCACGCGCAGCACCTTGGCCTGGGTCCGCCCCGACATGTCGCCGATCTCGTCGAGGAAGATGGTGCCCCCGTCGGCGGCCACGAACTTCCCCGTGGCCCGTCGCACGGCGCCGGTGAAGCTCCCCTTCTCGTGGCCGAAGAGCTCGGACTCGATGAGCTCGTCGGGGATCGCGGCACAGTTGACCTGGACGTAGGCCCGCTCCTTGCGCGCGCTCTGCCGGTGGATCGCCCGCGCCACCAGCTCCTTGCCCGTGCCGCTCTCGCCCAGGATGAGCACCGTGGCGGGCGTCGGCGCGGCCTTCGCCACCGTCTCGCGCAGGTGCCGCAGGGCCGCCGACGAGCCGATCAGCTCGTCGGGCTCCAGGCGCAGCGTGCGGTTCTCCGACTGCAGCCGATGGGCGTCGATGGCGTTGCGCAGGGAGACCAGGACGCGCTCGCGCTGGAGGGGTTTTTCCAGGAAGTCGTATGCGCCCCGTCGCGTCGCCTCGACGGCGGTCGAGACGTCGCCGTGGCCGGTGATGATCACCACCGGCATGTCGTAGCCCCGCTCGCGGAAGGCCGTGAGCAGGTCGAGCCCGTCGATCTCGGGCATCTTGATGTCGAGCAGCACCGCGTCCGGGAGCCGGTCGCCCAGGCGCGCCAACGCCGTCTTGCCGCCCTCGGCCTCCGCGACTCGGTACCCCTCGTACTCGAGGATCATGCTCAGGCTTTCGCGGATCGAGGCCTCGTCGTCGACGACGAGCACGGTGGCGCGTGGGGCGTCGTTCGCCATGGCGGAGCCGACTCTAACGCAAGATTGGAGGAGCCTCCGCCCTGGCGGGGCGTCGTACCGGTCGCTCCACCGACCGAGCAGCGGTCGGCGAAAGCCCGGTGCCTCTCCCTGCTCGAGGTCTCAGGGCTTGTGAATGAATCTCCGGCCGTCGCGAGGGCGTTCCCGCGCGCCGCTCGCAAGGCGCGCCGACGCAGGCGTCGCGGGGCCTACGTCGAGGAGGCGCAACGCCGCGAGGGGTGATGCGGGGACGGCCGCAGTAGGTCGGAGGTTCATTCACAAGCTCAGGGCTGCGGGACCTTGGGGAAGACGAAGCGCGGGGGCGCCTCCTCGCCGTTGACGAACCGGCGGACGTAGAGGCGCAGGCGCGAGCCCGGCTTGGCCGCCTTGACCGCCGTCTCGAGCTCGCCGACGGTCGAGACCTTCTTGCCGTCGATCTCGCTGACGACGTAGATCACGCCGTCGTTGCGGATGCCCTCGTCCCACAGCGGGCTCGTCGGGTCGACCGAGGTGATCCAGACCCCGGAGACGTCGTCGGGCAAGCTGTGAGCCGAGCGCGCCGAGGGGCTCAGGTTCTGGTAGCGAATGCCCAGCCAGTCGATGCCCCCCTCCTCGGCGCTCTCCGGGTGGGTCGGCTCCTCGCCCTGGCGCGGCCGCTCGGTCAGGTGGACCGTCTTGGTGACGTGCTCGCCGTTGCGCAGCACGTCGAGGGACACCGAGCCGCCCGGCCCCTTGTTCGAGACGTAGTCGATCAGGTAGCGGGTGTCCTTGATCGGCTGGCCGTCGACCTGGAGGATGATGTCGCCGTGGGTCAAGCCGGCCTTGTCGGCCGGCTGGCCGGCGACCACCTGGTTGACCAGGACGCCCTGCGGCTTGTCCAGCCCGAAGGCCTCCGCCACGTCGTAGTCGACGTCGTTGATCATGATCCCAAGGTACCCGCGGGTGACCTCACCGGTCTTTCGGAGCTGGGGCAGCACCTGCTTCAGGGTGTTGACCGGCACCGCGAAGCCGATGTTCTCGGCGCCCCAGTTGATGGCGCTGTTGATCCCGATCACCTCGCCGCGCACGTTGAGCAGCGGCCCGCCCGAGTTGCCGAAGTTGATGGCGGCGTCGGTCTGGATGAAGTTCTCGAACGACGGCTCGCCGCTGATGTTGATCTGCCGTCCCTTGGCGCTCACCACCCCGACGGTGACCGTCTTGTCGAGTCCGAAGGGGTCGCCGATGGCCATCACCCAGTCGCCCGAGCGCAGGGTGTCGCTGTCGCCCAGGGCCAGGTACTTGAGAGGACGGCCGGCGTCGATGCGGAGAAGGGCGATGTCGGTAGGCGGATCGGTGCCCACGACCTTCGCCTTGTACTGGCGCCCCTCGAGCCCCACCGTCACCTCGTCGGCGTCGCTGACCACGTGATAGTTGGTCACCACCAGCCCGTCGGTGGTGATCACGAAGCCGCTGCCGCCCCCTTCGGAGCGGAAGCGCTCCGGCTGCTGGGGCTCCTGCTGCTGCTCGCGGTCGGGCCGCTGGCCCTGGTCACCCCGGTCCCGGGGCCCGAAGAAAAACTGGAAGGGGTCGGCCCCCTGGTGCGGGCGCTCCCGGATGGTCGCGGTCTGAACCGAGACGACCGCGTGCTCCACCGCCTCGGCGAGGTTGGCGAAGCTGGGCAGGCCGGCGGCGGCGCCCTCGCCACCGACTCCCTGGGGCACGATCGGGCCGGTGTCCTGGGCGCTGCTCGGGACGGTGAGGTTCAGTCCCCCGGCCAGGACCATGCCGAAGACGACCGCACCGAGGATCAGGGCGAACGAGAAGGCCTGGCGATTCCTGGTGCTCATCGGTGGCTCGTGCTCCTTCCGTGCTCTGTGGCGTGACTGAGGCTGTGGCGTCGCACCTTGATTATGACCGGTCCGCCCCCTCCGTGCCAGTGTCGCGGGGGCCGGAGAGGAATACCTCCGCCCCCCGGCTCGGTTGCAAGAGACGGCCGGACGGGCCGGGTGGACGCCCCGGCCGCGGGCTGGTACACTTTCGCAAGGCGCGGCAGGGCGACCTGGCGGGCGGATTGAATTCGTCTGCCCGATCGGCTATACTTCTAGCCTGTCGGCTTGCCTCGACCCCAATGGGAGTGGGCATCTTGCCCACTTTTTTTGTTGGTCGAAGGGAGCGGACGACGCCGGCCGCAGGGTGAGTCGAGGCCGTACGGACGATGACTTCGAAGGGACGGCGCAGGCCGGGCACGGTGCAGGGAGAACGGGGCTCGTCGCCCCGCTCGATGGCGCTGACGCCCGAGATCGAGCACGAGATCGGCGAGATCGCGCAAGCCAACGGCTGCGAGCTGGTTCACGCCGAGCTCGGTGGCGGTGCGCTGCGCTTGTTCATCGATCGGCCCGACGAGCCCGGAGGCGTCGGCCTGGCGGATTGCGAGACCGTTTCGAAGCAGGTCTCGGCGTTGCTCGACGTGGTCGACTTCGGAGCCGGGCGCTACACCCTGGAGGTCAGCTCTCCCGGTCTCGACCGGCGGCTCTATCGCCTTCAGGACTACCGGCGGTTCGCCGGTAGCCTGGCGCGGGTGACCTTTCGGGAGCCCGAGTCCGGCGACAAGCGGACGGTCGTCGGCCGGCTCGGAGCGCTGCGCGAGCCGGGAGGCCCGGGAGGTCCCGAGGTGGCGATCGACCTGGTCGAGAGGGACGAGACGCTGGTGCTGCCCCTCGAGTCGGTCGAGGTGGCACGGCTCGAGATCGAACTATAGGAATTGGACGCGATGGCCCAAGCACAGGCATCTGACACGCTCAATCTAAACCTCCTCCTGCAGCAGGTGGCGCGGGAGAAGGACGTGGACATCGACCGCTGGATCGGCGCCCTCGAAGACGCCATGGCCTCAGCGGCCAAGAAGCAGCACCGCATCAAGGAGCCGGTCCGCTCTCACCTCGACCGGGAGACCGGTGCGTTCGAGGCCTTCATCGTCAAGCAGGTGGTCGAAGAGGTCGAAGACCCCCTGGCCGAGTGGACCGTCGAGGAAGCCCGCGAGCACAAGTCGGACGCCGACGTGGGCGACGAGATCCACATCCCCGTCTCCACCGAAGGGCTCGGCCGGATCGCCGCCCAGTCGGCCAAGCAGGTGCTCTACCAGCGCATCCGCGAGGCGGAGCGCGAGAACGTCTACAACGAATACATCGACCGCGAGGGCGAGGTCGTCAACGGCACGGTCAAGCGCTTCGAGCGGGGCGACATCATCGTCGACCTGGGGCGTACCGAGGCGATCGTGCCCCGCTCCGAGCAGGCCCGCCACGAGCGCTACAGCCAGGGCGAGCGGATCCGCGGGGTGATCATCGAGGTCCACAAGCAACCCAAGGGCCCCCAGATCGTCATGTCGCGTACCGACCCGCGCCTGCTGGCCAAGCTCTTCGAGATGGAAGTGCCGGAGATCTACGACGGCACCGTAGTGATCAAGAACGCCGTGCGCGCTCCGGGCGAGCGGGCCAAGGTGGCGGTGTTCAGCCGCGAGCGCGACGTGGACCCTGTGGGCGCCTGCGTCGGGATGAAGGGCTCGCGCGTGCAGTCGATCATCCGCGAGCTGCGCGGCGAGAAGATCGACATCGTCGAGTACTCCGACGACCTGGTCACCTTCGCCCAGGCGGCCCTGGCCCCGGCCCGGATCACCCGCGTCTCGGTGACTCACCAGGGCGAGCGGCCCCAACTCGCGGTGATCGTCGAGGACGAGCAGCTTTCCCTGGCGATCGGACGGCGGGGCCAGAACGTCCGCCTGGCGTCCGAGCTGATCGGCGCCCGCATCGACATCAAGAGCGAGAGCGATGTCAAGGACGAGGTGGCCGACGCCCTGGCGCGCATGCTACAGACCGCGTTCTCCGAGGGTGAGGACGCGGAGGGCGTCCCGGCGGGCGCCGCCATCGAGGTCGACCTCACCGAGGCCCCGGGCGTCGGTGCCAAGACCGCGGCCACCCTCGTCGAGGCCGGCTACGGCACCCTCCAGGCCCTGGTCCACGCGAGCCTCGAAGATCTCCAGGAAGTCGAAGGGCTAGGCCCCAAGACCGCCGCGAGCCTCCTCGAATGGGCCGCCGCGAAGGCCGAAGACGTCGGGGTTTCGCAGGACGAGGGCGCCGAGACCGAGGAAGCCTTCGGCGGGGGGTTCGGCATGCCCGCCGCCGAGGAGGCCGCCACCATGGACGACCAGGACTTCATGGCCGCGCTCTCTCGGGCGTTCCAGGAGAGCGAGCGGCAGCGGGGCGAAGGCGACGAGGCGGAGGAAGACGCGGGCGGCGGCGACGGCTGAGGCCGCCGCCGGGTGAAGGCCGCCGCGGCGATCGAGCGCGCGGCACGCGGAATCGAGAAGCGAGAGGAGTCCGAGAGCTGACATGGGAAAGATTCGGGTGCAAGACCTGGCGAAGATGATGAACCTCCCGAGCCAGGACCTCATCTTCAAGCTCAAGTCCATCGGGGTACGGGTCGAGGGCGACGACGCCCACATCGACACCGACACGCTCCAGGCGATCCTCCAGGGCAAGAGGCTGCCCCACCCCCGCGAGGTGATCCTGCGCGACGAGGAGGCGAAAGCCACCGCCCCTCGCTCACGCCAGTCGCCGCGCCGCCGCGCCCCGGCGAGCCCCCTGCGCCCGACCCGCCCGCGGACCGTGATCCATCGGGTCGACTCCAAGATCAAGTCGATCCCCGCCCGCGAGAAGCCCGAGCCGACTCCGGCGGAAGCTTCCGCCCCGGCTGCCGTAGAGACGTCGGCGGCGAAGCCGGCGGAGGTGAAGGCGGCGCCCGCCAAGGTGGCCGCCGCCGCGCCGGAGGCCCCGCAGGCGAAGAAGGCCGTCGAAGCCGCTCCCGCCGCCGAGAAGCGGCGCGGCGAGGACGAGTCCGTCGACAAGGATCGGCCCAAGAAGCGGCCCCACAAGAAGCACCGGGCCGCCGCCGAGGACGAGGACCTCACCACCTTCCGGGGGAAGGTCGAGGACCTCGAGGAGACCGACGAGGCGGAGGCGCCCGCGAAAGAGGGCGAGGTCGCCGCGCCCGCGCCGAGTCGCGCCAAGCGCCGGGCCGAGCGCCGCAAAAAGCACCACGAGAAGAGCGAGGAGGGCAAGGTTCTGCAGTTCAAGGAACAGCAGCCGGTGGGTCCGGTCATCGTGTCGGAGAACATGACGGTACGGGAGTTCGCCGACAAGCTCGGCGTCAAGGCCAAAGACCTGATCCAACTCCTCTTCAAGAAGGGCGTCATGGCCAACATCAACCACGTCCTGGCGCCCGAGACCGCCATCGAGCTCGCTGGCGAGCTCGGCGTCGAGGCCATGGAGGTGAGCTTCGAGGAGGCAGTCCAGCTCGAGCATGAAGAGGCCCTGGGCGAAGAGGCCGGCACCCGCGCGCCGCGGGCGCCCGTGGTCACCGTCATGGGCCACGTCGACCACGGCAAGACCTCGCTGCTCGACTCGATCCGCAAGACCAAGGTCGCCGAAAGCGAGTCGGGCGGCATCACGCAGCACATCGGCGCCTACGAAGTGTCGGTGGGCGAGCGCGACATCGTCTTCCTCGACACCCCGGGCCACGAGGCGTTCACCATGATGCGCGCCCGCGGCTCCAAGGTCACCGACATCGTGGTTCTGGTGGTGGCCGCCGACGACGGCGTGATGCCCCAGACCGTCGAGGCCATCGACCACGCGCGGGCGGCCGGCGTACCCATCGTGGTGGCGATCAACAAGATCGACAAGTCCAACGCCAACCCCGACCGGGTCAAGAAGGAGCTCTCCGACCACGAGCTGCTGGTCGAGGACTGGGGCGGCGACGTGGTCGCCGTGCCGGTCTCGGCGATCAAGGGCCAGGGGATCGAGGAGCTCCTCGAGATGGTCGTCCTCACCGCCGACATCCTGGAGCTCAAGGCGGCCCCCGACATCCCGGCGCAGGGCGCCGTCCTCGAGGCGCGCAAGGAGGTCGGCCGCGGCACCGTGGCCACGGTGCTGGTGCAGAACGGCACCCTGGAGGTGGGCGACACCTTCGTGTGCGGCGCCACGTACGGCCGGGTGCGCTCCATGGTCAACGACGTCGGAGGGCGGGTCAAAGAGGCCGGGCCCTCGACCCCGGTGGAGGTTGCCGGCTTCTCCGACGTCCCCGAGGCGGGCGACCTCTTCCAGGTCGTCACCGAGGAGGCCAAGGCCCGGGAGATCGCCGAGTACCGCCAGCAGGAGCAGCGCAAGCGCGGGCTCCAGCCGAGCCAGGGCAAGCTCTCCCTCGAGCAGCTCTTCGACCGGATCGAGGAGGGCGAGATCAAGGAGCTGCCGGTGGTCATCAAGGCCGACGTCCAGGGCTCGGTCGAGGTGCTTCGGGAGGCCCTGACCAAGCTCTCCACCGACAAGGTGAAGGTCGAGGTGATCCACGCCGGCGTCGGCGCTATCTCGACCAACGACGTGCTCCTGGCGTCGGCGTCGGAAGCCATCGTCATCGGCTTCAACGTGCGCCCCGAGCGCAACGCCCTCGACCTGGCCGAGAAGGAGGACGTGGACATCCGGCTCCACACCGTGATCTACGAGATCACCGACGAGGTCAAGAACGCCATGGTAGGCCTGCTCGAGCCGACCTACGAGGAGGTCACCCGGGGGC
This sequence comes from uncultured Acidobacteriota bacterium, assembly GCA_963739795.1. Taxonomy (GTDB): domain Bacteria; phylum Acidobacteriota; class Thermoanaerobaculia; order Multivoradales; family DATKCC01; genus CAVUBL01. The sequence continues at coordinate 95,054 of CAVUBL010000022.1, forward strand.
GGGCCGAAGTCCGGGAGATCTTCAAGGTACCGCGGGTTGGAATGGTCGCCGGCTGCCACGTGGTGGAGGGCGTGGTGCCGCGCAACGCCGCGATCCGGCTGCTGCGGGACAACGTGGTGGTCCACACCGGCAAGATCTCCTCCCTCCGGAGGTTCAAAGAAGACGTCAACGAGGTGCGCAGCGGTTTCGACTGCGGCATCTCGCTCGAGGGCTACCAGGATCTGAAGCCCGGGGACGAGATCGAATCCTACGTCCGCGAGGAAGTCGCCCAGACCCTGTAACCCACAGGGGACATCGCCGTGGTCGTCGGCATTTCGAGCTTCGAGCTCCACCTGCCCGCCTGCCGAAGCCTGAAGGCGAAGCGGAAGGTGGTCAAAGGGCTCGTCGACCGGATCCACCACCGGTTCCGGGTCTCGATCGCCGAGACTGATTTCCACGACCTGCACCAGCGCGCCGAGATCACGGTCGCCATCGTGGCGCAGAGCGAGCACGAGCTGAACAAGATGTTGGACGAGATCCGAGACCTGATCGATTCGACCGAGCCCGAGGCCTTCCTGACGCGCTGGGAGCCCCAGGTGCTGGAGCCCATGCCGTGAGCCGGCGAACCGACCGGGTCGCGGACCTGATCCGCGGCGAGCTCTCGCGGCTCCTCGTCCGCGAGGTCGCGGACCCGCGCGTCCACATGGCCTCCGTGACCGCGGTCGAGGTCACCCCGGACCTGCGCCACGCCACGGTCTCGGTCTCGGTGTTGGGCGAAGAGGCCGGGCGCCAGGAAGCTGTCGAGGCGCTCACCGGAGCGCGCGGCTTCCTGCGCTCCCGTCTGGCCCACGAGCTGCGTCTGAGGAACACCCCGGAGCTGTCCTTCGAGCTCGACCGGGGCGCCGAGCACAGTCAGAGAATCGCCGATCTCCTGGAGAGTCTCCATCATGCCGACGACGAAAGCCCCTGAAGCCCTCCTGGCCAAAGTCCGCCAGGGGAACCGGTTCCTCCTGACCAGTCACATCAGTCCCGACGGCGACTCGATCGGCTCGGCACTGGGCCTTGCGCGGGTGCTCCGCGGGATGGGCAAGGGTGCCGTCATCTGGACCCGCGATCCGGTCCCGGGGATCTACGCCCTGGTGCCCGGGATCGACCGCGTCCACTCCGGCGAGGAGCCCCCCGCGGGCTACCCGGAGAAGTTCGACGCCATCGTGGTGCTCGAGTGCCCGAGCCTGGACCGGACCGGAGTCGAGGACCACCTGGGCGAGCTGCCGATCCTCAATATCGACCATCACCTGGGCAATCAGCATTACGGCAAGGTGAACTGGGTCGACTCGGCGGCGCCTTCGGTGGGCGAGATGGTCCACCGCCTGGGCAAGGGTCTCAACACGAGCCTCGACCCCGAGACCGCCAACGTCCTGTTCATGACCATCGTCACCGACACCGGCGGCTTCCGGTTCTCCAACGCCACCGACGCGGCGTTCGAGGCCTGCGCCCAGCTCGTGCGCGAGGGGGCTCGGCCGGACCTCGTCTCCCAGTGGATCTTCGAGAATCGCCCCGAGCCGGTCCTCCGGCTCCTCGGCGAAATGCTCCAGACGCTGGAGCTCCACGACGGCGGCCGGATCGCCACCGTCGTCCTGACCCGCAAGATGATGGAGCGGGCCGGCGCCGGCCCGAGCGACACCGAGGGCCTGGTCGACTACCCGCGCTCCATCGCCGGTGTCCAGGGCGTGGCGATGCTGCGCGAGCGCCCGGACGGCAACACCAAGGTGTCGCTGCGCAGCCGGGGCGAGGCCGACGTCGAGAAGGTCGCCCGGCGCCACGGTGGCGGCGGCCACAAGAACGCCGCGGGATTCGAGCTGGACGGCAGCCCCGCCGACTCCCGCGCCGCCGTGGTCGCCGCGCTGGTCGAAGTCCTGGACGAGGGCGCGGGTACCACGGGCCCGGCCGACGAGGCCTGAGGGAGGTCCCATCTTGGACTCGAAGGACGGAGTGCTCCTGATCGACAAGGAGCCCGGGATGACCTCCCACGACGTGGTCCAGCGCGTCCGGCGCCTGGCCGGCCAGAAGAAGGCGGGCCATTGCGGCACGCTCGACCCGAATGCCACGGGCCTGCTCCTGCTCACCCTGGGCAAGGCGACGCGGCTGACGCGCTTCCTGATCCGCGCGCCCAAGGTCTACGAGGGCGTGATCCGGTTCGGCGTGGCCACCGACACCTACGACTCGACCGGCACGGTCACCGGGGAGGCTTCGACGGAGGGGCTCACCCACGAGGACGTGGCCCGGGGCATGGCCACCTTCGTAGGCACGATCGAGCACGCCGCACCGCCCTACTCCGCCAAGAAGGTGGGCGGCAAGAAGCTCTACGAGCTCGCCCGCCAGGGGGAGGAAGTGCCCCGGGAGTCGAAGGAGGTCACGGTCTACGAGTTCGGCCCCGCGGACGCGAAGGCGCGTCTCGCCGACGATCGGATCGCCTTTCGGCTGGCCTGCGCCTCCGGAACGTATGCCCGCACCCTCGCCCACGACCTCGGGACCCAGCTCGGCTGCGGCGCCCACCTCGAAGCCCTGCGCCGGATCAAGATCGGCCCCTTCGAGCTCGACGACGCCCTGACCCTCGGCGAGCTGGCCGAGGCGCTCGAGTCCGGCAGCGGCCCGGGAGTCGCGTGGGTCCCCTTTGATCGCGTCCCTCTGCCCTTCGGCGACGTGGTCGCCGACCACCGCCAGGAGGAGCGTGTGCGCCACGGACAGACGGTGCTGGTGCGCGAGCTCGAGGGCGAGGAAGGGGACTGGATCCGGCTGGTCAACCGCCGGGAAGAGCTGATCGCCGTGGGCACGGTGGTCGAGCGTATCGGAGACCGGGGCGTCGGCATCATCCAGCCCCGAGTCGTCTTCGGATGAAGCCACGACAACGAGGAGCCCTCGCGGCGCGGCCCGCGGCGGCGCCATGATAGAATCGCGCGGATAAAGAGAACCGAGGAGAAGGATTTTGGAAACGCAAGCGAAACAGAAGATCGTCGAGGAGTACCGGGTCCACGACACGGACACGGGCTCGCCCGAGGTGCAGGTGGCCCTTCTCACCCACCGGATCGTCGAGCTGACGGAGCATTTCAAGGTCCACAAGCAGGACCATCACGGCCGGCGCGGCCTGCTCAAGCTGGTCGGCCGCCGGCGCCGTCTGCTCGACTACCTGAAGAAGAAGGACCTGAATCGCTACCGCACCACCATCGAGCGCCTCGGGATCCGGAAGTAATCCATCCCCAGCTCCGCCCCGGACCCGCCCCACGTGGCCCCCGGGCCGCCTTGGGCCGGCCGAGAGTGGCTCCCTGCCACTCCTCCACCGGGTCCCGGGGCTCCCGTCCGAGCCGGCCGAGGCCGCCCTTGCGCCGTGGTGGAGGTCGAAGTGTCTCCACACGGTCCTCAGGCGGCCGAGGGCTCCGGACCAGACGCTCGGACCGGCCGAATCGCGGCACGCTGACGACGACCCGACGAACGACGAGCGAAGACGAAGAGAGAAGAAGAGAAAAGCGAGCTCAACGATGACTCTACGAAGAGAGATTCCGATCGGCGACGGGACCCTGGTCCTCGAGTCCGGCAAGATGGCGCGCCAGGCGGGCGGCTCCTGCACCGTCCGCATGGGCGACACGGTCGTGCTCACCACCGCCACCATGGACCAGTCCCGCACCAACCCCCACTTCCTCCCCTTGACCGTCGACTACCGCGAAGCCACCTACGCCGGCGGCCGGATTCCCGGCGGCTTCTTCAAGCGCGAAGGCCGTCCGTCGGAGAAGGAGATCATCACCTCCCGGATGATCGACCGTCCCCTTCGACCCCTGTTCCCCGACGGCTACCGCAACGAGACCCAGATCATCGGCTTCGTCCTCTCGGCCGACGGCGAGAACGACCCGGACATCCTGGCGATCAACGGCGCCTCGACGGCCCTCGCCCTCTCCGACATCCCCTTCTACAAGGCGGTGGGCGCGGTGCGGGTCGGCCTGATCGAGGACGAGGTGATCTTCAACCCCACCAACAGCCAGCGCGACGTCTCGGACCTCGACCTGGTAGTGGTGGGCAGCGAGGACGCCGTGGTCATGGTGGAGGCCGGCGCCAACCAGCTCTCCGAGGAAACGATCCTCGACTGCATCTTCGCGGCTCACCGGGAGATCCAGAAGATCCTCCAGGCGCAGAAGGAGCTCGCCGCCGAGAAGGGCGTCGTCAAGCCCGAGTGGGAGGCCCCGGCGGCCTATCCCCAAGAGCTCTACGAGCGGGTCAAGGGCGACGTCAAGGCGGCCCTCACCGAGGCGCTCCACACGAAGGCCAAGTTCGAGCGGCGCGACGCGGTGCGCGCGGTGCGTGACCCGTACCTGGACGAGACCTTCCCCGAGGACGACCCGGAGAAGGCCGCCGACCGGGACGCGGCCAAGAAGATCTTCTCCATCCTGGAGGAGGAGATCCTCCGCGAGGTGATCCTGGCCAATCGGCGCCGCTTCGACGGCCGCGAGCTCGACGAGGTCCGGCCGATCGACATCGAGGTGGGCACGCTGCCCCGGACCCACGGCTCGGCGCTCTTCACCCGCGGCGAGACCCAGGCCCTGGTCACCGCCACCCTCGGCACTAGCCGCGACGCGCAGATCGTGGAGGAGTACGAGGGGGAGACGCTCCAGAAGTTCCTCCTCCACTACAACTTCCCGCCCTTCTCCGTCGGCGAGGTGAAGTTCCTGCGCGGTCCGGGCCGGCGCGAGATCGGCCACGGCGTGCTGGCGCGCCGGGCGCTGACTCCCCTGCTCCCCCACGAGGAGGACTTCCCGTACACGGTCCGGGTGGTCTCGGACATTCTGGAGTCGAACGGATCCTCGTCCATGGCCACCGTCTGCGGCGGCTCCCTCGCCCTGTTCGACGCCGGCGTGCCGATGCTGGCCCCGGTGGCGGGCGTGGCGATGGGGCTCATCCACTCCGGCGACGAGTTCGTGGTGCTCACGGACATCGCCGGCCAGGAGGATCACTACGGCGACATGGACTTCAAGGTCGCCGGCACGACCCAGGGCATCACCGCCCTCCAGATGGACATCAAGATCTCCGGGGTCACCCGGGAGATCATGGGCCGGGCCCTCGAGCAGGCGCACCGCGGGCGCCTGCACATTCTGGAGAAGATGGACCAGGTGATCGGCGAGCCGCGCTCGGACCTCTCGCAGTTCGCGCCGCGCCTCTACACGATCCACGTGCCGAAGGACAAGATCCGCGACGTCATCGGACCCGGAGGCAAGACGATCCGCTCGATCACCGAGGAGACCGGCTGCCAGGTGGAGATCCAGGACGACGGCACGGTGATCATCGCGTCGCCCGACGAGCCCGCGGCGAGCCGCGCGATCGAGATCATCGAGCGCCTCACGGAGACGCCGGAGGTGGGCAAGGTCTACACCGGCCCGGTGCGCCGGGTGGAGCCGTACGGCGCGTTCGTGGAGATCATGCCGGGCACGGACGGCCTGGTGCACATCAGCGAGCTCGCACCGTACCGGGTCAAGGAGACGACGGACATCGCCAAGGAGGGCGACGAGCTGACGGTGAAGGTGATCAACATCGACGAGCAGGGGAAGGTGCGCCTCTCCCGCAAGGCGGTGATCATGGAGTCGCCGGACTACAACCCGGCGGACTACGAGGGGATGGGTGAGCCGGTGCCCGCCGGCGGCGACCGGGACCGCGATCGCGGAGGCGACCGCGGAGACCGGGGACGCGGAGGGGATCGAGGCCGGGGGCGGGGTGGCGACCGGGGAGGCCGTGGCCGGGGAGGCGGTGGCCGCGACCGGCGTTAGGCTCCAGCCGTTCCAGTAGCACCCGGCGAGGGCGCCCGATCCGCGAGGAGAGGGCGCCCTTGGTGTCTATGTGCACTCCGAGTCGTTCGGTCCGGGGCGGAGCGGGGCGGGGGCTCCCGCCCCTTCGGGGTCGGACTCCTCGGGGTTGGCCCTGGCACCCTCGACCAGCTCAGAGCGCTTCGCTGGCGAGCATGGGGACGGAGGTCTCGGTCAGCGGCCGTGGACGTCGGGATCCCAGCCGAAGACCTCGACCATCGTCTCGCGCGGCAGGTAGAGAGACGCAAGGCGCAGGCGCTCCTCGCGCTCCGAGAGGTCAGGGCCGTACTGGCTCCGGATGCGGGCGAGGGCCAGGCTCTCGACCGCCCGGTTCAGATCCATGACCCGCGCGAGCTTCTCCGCCGGCGTCATCCGCCGGCAGGCCTCGATCTGCATCGCCCGCACCTCCGGCGCCGTATCGTCGACCCCGAGAGAGGGCGAGACCTTCAACTCGCGTGGGGCATCGTGACCGGCCATGGCCCTCCAGCTTACCCCAGGGACGAGCACGCCTCAGAGGGCGAGCCCTCCGATCCCCCCCCACTCCCTCATCTCGGCGGCCGGGTGAGCCCCAACCACCAGCGAACGTAAGGGCCGGGGTGGGGCGTCCGCCCGTAGGCCTCGGGGCCCGCGGCCGACGCGCCCGGTGGAAGTGCACGCCCAGCCCGCCACGAGGCCCCGGGAGGCGGGGATCTCCGACCAAAGTCCAAGCCATCCCCGCCGTGCCGGAGGGCGGACGCCCCGCCCCGGCCCGTCGGGCTCGCCTCCCACATCTCAACCACCGCCCCTTCCGCCGACCCGCTCCTCCACTACAATCGCCCCATGCCCGACGCCTCCGACTCGCCCGCCCCGGCCGCCGCCTCCTCCATCGACCGTGACGCCCTCGTCCGCTGGCTCGACGAGTACCTGGGCGCCCACGAGGGCAAGGACTACGGGCCCAACGGCCTCCAGGTCCAGGGGCGCGAGCAGGTCCGCAAGATCGTCACCGGCGTCTCCGCGTGCCTGGAGCTCTTCCAGCGGGCGCGCGAGCTGGGGGCCGACGCGGTCATGGTCCACCACGGCATCTTCTGGGACTGGCAGTCGCCGGTCCTCACCGGCATGCACTATTTCCGGGTGGCCGAGCTCATCTACCACGGCGTCAACCTCCTCGCCTACCACCTGCCCCTCGACCGCCACCCGAAGATCGGCAACAACGCCCTCGCCGCCCGGGCTCTCGGCCTCGAGCGACCTGGAGCCGTTCGGCGACGCCTGGGGCCTTCCGGTGGGCTTCCGGGGACGCTTCCCGGAGCCGGTGCCGGCGGCAGGAGCTGGTGGCGCGCTGCCGTAGCTTCTACGGCCGCGAGCCCCTCCACCTGCCCGGCGAGCGCGAGACGGTGGAGACGGTGGGGATCATCAGCGGCGGGGCCCAGAAGGAATTTGCGGAGGCGATCGCCGCTGGCCTCGACGCCTTCATCACCGGCGAGGTCTCCGAGTGGGTGATGAACACCGCCCGGGAGAGCGGCGTCCACTTCCTCGCCTGCGGCCACTACGCGACGGAGGTCTGCGGGATCCGGGCGCTCGGCGAGCTGGTGGCGGAGCGGTTCAACGTCGAGGTGGAGTTCGTCGACGTGCCGAACCCAGTGTGAGGCCGGATCGGAGCGTGCGGCAAGGCGCTCGGACCGGGATTGCCCCCGGGAGGGAAAAAGGCGCTCGTAGCCGGTTTCAGTGCCTGGCCTTACCAAACAGGCGGAAGAAGTTCTCCGTCGTCCTGCGGCAGGTCTCTTCGTAGGGCTCGCCGCGCTCCTCGGCGAGGCGCCGGGCGACCTCGACCACGTAAGCCGGCTGGTTGGGCTTGCCGCGGTGGGGGACGGGGGCGAGGTAGGGGGTGTCGGTCTCGACCAGCTCTCGGTCGAGGGGGAGCTCGGGGATCACCTCGCGGACGTTGTCGGCCTTGGGGAAGGTGATCATGCCGGTGAAGCCCAGGTAGAAGCCCCGGCCAATCAGCACCCGGGCCATCTCCAGGCCGCCGGCGAAGGAGTGGAAGTCGGCCTGGAGGCGATCGAGCTCCGGCTCCAGGGCGATGGCGGTCATGCGCTCGTTCGACTCCCGGTTATGGACCACCACCGGCAACTCGAGATCGAGCGCCAGGCGCCACTGCTCCCGCATCACCCGCTCCTGGACCTCGCGCGGGGAGTGGTCGTAGTAGAAGTCCAGGCCGCACTCCCCCACCGCCACCGCCTTGGGGTCGGCGAGGAGCCCGGCCAGCCGCTCCGCATCCCCCTCCCGCCAGGTGTCCGCGTCGTGGGGATGGACCCCCAGGGCGCACCAGACGTCGTCGTGGCGATGGCAGAGGTCCAGCACCTCGTCGGCGTCGGCGAGGCGCACCGCCGGCACCAGGAAGCCGGTCACTCCACGCTCCCGGGCGGCGTCGAGGGCCGCGTCGCGCTCTTCGGCCGGGAGGTTGTGGACGTGGCAGTGGGAGTCGACGAGGGGCATCCGCCTCAGCGCACCCGGGTGCCGTTGGGCACCGGCGCCTCGGGATGGAGCAGGACCGGAACGCTCCCGTCGTCGGCGGCGAGGACCATGCCCTGGGACTCGACCCCCATGAGCTTCGCCGGCTCCAGGTTCGCCACGATTACCACCTGCTGGCCCACCAGGTCCTCGGGCGCGTATTGCTTGGCGATGCCGGCAACCACGGTGCGGGTCTCATCGCCCAGGTCGACGGTGAGCTTCAGGAGCTTCGACGACTTGGGGATCGCCTCGGCGGCGGTGACGGTGGCGGTGCGCAGCTCGGTCTCGAAGAACCGGTCGATGGAGATCATGGTGTCCTCGGAGGTGGTGGTCGTTGCGGACTTGGACGGCTTCGCGCTCGCCCCGGGCTCGACCTCGGCCAGGTAGGCCGCCTTGTCGATGCGCGGGAAGAGCGGCTCGGGCTCGGGCAAGGGGGCGCCGGTGGGCAGGCCGCCCCACTGGAGGGCAGCGAGGCTCTCGGCCGGCGCGCCGGCGCCGATCGCCGCCAGCACCCGGGGAGCCGTGGCGGGCTGGAACGGCAGCAGGCCGGTGGCCACGATCCGTACCGCCTCGAGGCCGTTCCACAGAACCCTCGACAGGCCGTCCGACGGGCCTTCGGCCTTGATGGTCTTCCAGGGCTCGCGCTCGACGATGTAGCCGTTGGTCGCGGCGAGCAGGCGCCAGAGGGCCTGGAGCGCGCCCTGGAACGCGAAATCGTCCATGGCGCGCCGATACGCCGCCACCGCCTCCGCAGCAAGCCCGACCAGCGGGTTGTCGTCGCAGGCGACCGGCGGGGTCTTGCCGTCGAACGCCCGGCGCGCCAGGGTCACCAGCCGGCTCACCGTGTTGCCCAGGTCGTTGGCGAGGTCGCTGTTGTAGCGGTCCACGAAGGCCTCGTCGGAGAACGAGGCGTCCTGGCCGAAGGTCATTTCACGCATCAGGAAGTGGCGCAAGGGGTCGGCCCCGAACCGGGCGATCAGGTGGTCCGGGCGAACGATGTTGCCCACCGACTTCGACATCTTCCGCTCGTCGCGAAGCCACCAGCCGTGGGCCCAGACGGTGGTGGGGAGCGGCAGGCCCGCCGACATGAGGAAGGCCGGCCAGTAGACGGTGTGGAAGCGCAGGATGTCCTTGCCCACCAGGTGGAGCCGGGTGTCCGCGCCCTCCCAGAAGGTCCGGTAGAGCTCCGCGTCATCGCTCCCGAAGCCCAGCGCGCTGATGTAGTTCGTCAGGGCGTCGAGCCAGACGTAGACGGTCTGGCCCGGATGGTGGGGGAACGGGATTCCCCAGGCCAGGTTGGCCCGCGATACCGAAAGGTCGGTGAGGCCGCCCTCGACGAAGGAGCGCATCTCGTTCAGGCGCGTCTCGGGCTGGATCGGCGGAGAGTCCGAGCGGTACCACTCGAGGAGCCGCTCCGCGTACTTCGAGAGCCGGAAGAACACGTTCTCCTCGGACTTCCACTCCGTGGGCGTGTCGTGGTCCGGGCAGCGGCGGTCCTCCCCCACCAGCTCCTTCTCGGTGTAGAAGGTCTCGCAGGCGGCGCAGTACCACCCCTCGTGGCGGTCGACGTAGAAGTCGCCGGCGGCGCGGATCCGCTCGATCAGGGCCGCGACGCCCGACTCGTGACGCGCCTCGGTGGTGCGAATGAAGTCGTCGTGGGAGATCTCGAGCTGGCGCCAGAGCTCGTGGTACCGCTCCACCACCCGATCGGCGAGGGCAAGGGGCTCGATCCCCTGGCCGGCCGCCGCCCGCTCGATCTTCTGGCCGTGCTCGTCGGTACCGGTCAGGAGGCGCACCCGGTCGCCGGCGAGGCGCCGGTATCGCGCCACGACGTCGGCCACCGTCGTCGTGTAGATGTGGCCGATGTGGGGTAGGTCATTGACGTAGTAGATCGGGGTTGTGAGATAGAAGGTGCTCATGATGGGCAGCTCGTGGTGCAAGTCCGCACGGTCGCGTTGCGGGAGGATCGGATCGCATCGGGGCGGGACCGGACCGGAACGAGCCGGCGCGCGCGCGGGGAGCCGAATTGTAGCAGAGGGTCGAGGCCCCTCCCGGGCGAAGGCCCGGGCCCGTCCTGGGTCAGAGTCAGGGTCAGAGTCGGGGGTCAGATTCAGGGTCGGGCGGCCGGCTCCGGGGCGGCGCAGGCGAGCTCCTCCGGAGTGAAGACGTAGCGCGCGCCGCAGAACATGCACTCCCCTTCCACCACGCCCTCGTCGGTCAGGACCGCCTCGAGCTCGTCGGCGGGCAGAAGGGCGAGATGGCGGCCGAGGCGCTCCCGGGTACAGCGGCAGCGGTGACGCAGACGCCGGGTTTCCACCACCTCCCGGCCGAAGCCGGCGAGGACCGTGTCGAGCACCTGCTCGCGTCCGCCCTCCTCGAGAAGGCGGCTCACCCCTTCGAGGCCTGTCAGATTGGCTTCGAGGTCGGTCAGGACCGCGTCGGGCGCCCCGGGGAGCAGCTCCACGATCAGACCGCCGGCACCGACCACCCCCACGCGCCGGGTGAGGACGCCCAGGAGCACCGCCGAGCGCGTCTGCTCGCTCTGGCGCAGGTAGTGGGCCACATCGAGGCCGATCTCGCCCGAGACCAGCTCGACCTGACTGGCATAGCTTCCCGCGGCATGCTCCCGGATCACCCGCAGGGTACCGGAGCCCACCGCCCGGCCGACGGGCAGCTTGCCGTCTGAACGCGAAGGCAGGTCGACCCGGGGCGCGCCGACGGTGCCCCGGACGTGCCCCTGGTCGTCGGTCTCGGCGAGGACTGTGCCCAGGGGGCCGTCGCCCCGGACCTCGAGCACCAGGCGGCTCGGCGTCTTGAGCGACAGGCGCAGGAGCAGCGCCGCCGCCGACATCGCCCGGCCCAGGGCCGCCGACGCCACCGGCGAGAGGTCGCGCCGGGCCCGCGCCTCCTCCACCACGTCGCCCAGGTCGGCCACGCCGTAGCGCAGCCAGCCACCGGCCGCGAGGCCGAGCTCGAGACTCCCCTCCGCCGTCATGGGGTCGTCGATCGGCCCGTCGGGCAAGTCTTCGGGTCGTGGGTCGCTCCGGATCATCCGCGGGTCTCCTGGGAAGAGGGCGCCGATGGGCGTCGTCCACGGAAACGGCTGCGGCCCCCCGCTTTGTTCCCTACCAGGCCCCGCGCTGCTTGAGCGACACCCAGCGGCCGGCGCCGCCCACGATCAGGTGGTCGACGAGGCGCACTCCCAGCACCTCGCCGGCCTCGGCCATGCGCCGGGTGAAGCTCAGATCCTCCAGGCTCGGGGAGGGGTCACCGCTCGGGTGGGTGTGGAAAAGGACGATTCCGGCCGCCCGGCGCAGGAGCGCCTCCTTGAGGATTTCCCGGGGCTCGACCGCCGCCCGGGAGATCGTGCCGAGGAAGATCTCTCGGTCGCCGACCATCTTGTGGCGGCTGTCCAGGTAGAGGGCGCCCATGACCTCCTGGTCCCGCCGGGCGTAGCGCAGGGCCAGGTAGCTCACCACCTCCGCCGGCCGCGACATGGGCCGGCGCTCCGGGACCGCCTGCTGCGCCAGCCGGCGCCCCATCTCCACCGCCGCCATGAGCATGGCCGCCTTGGCCTCACCGACCCCGGCGCGGACGATCTGCAGCTTGTCCACCCCGATCAGCCCCGCCAGACCGCCGCAGTCGTCGAGGAGCTCCCGGGCCACCGAGAGCACCGAGACCCCCGGATAGCCTGTGCGCAACAACACCGCCACCAGCTCGGCATCCGAGAGACTCCGCCCCCCATGCTCCAACAACCGCTCCCGAGGCCGCTCCTTCTTAGGCACCTCCGCAATCATCGCCGCCGCACGCTCCATGCTGCAGTCCCTCCTTTCACCCAAGAAGGACGCAACCCACCCCACCAACCTCACACCCCAAGTGTCCACCCATCCACCCCGCCCTTCCTCCAACATGGCGGTGCAGCCTCCCCGAAACCACCGTCCCAACCACCGAGGCGGCAGGCCGCGGGAGCGCGTGGTTTCTCGCCGGCGCAGTTTGCCGCCGAGAAAGCCACCGCCCCGCGGGCGTGTACCCCCCACCTCAGTCCGACCCCACCCATCCACCCCTCGCCACCTCCAACATGGCGGTGCAGCCTCCCCGAAACCACCGTCCCAACCACCGAGGCGGCAGGCCGCGGGAGCGCGTGGTTTCTCGCCGGCGCAGTTTGCCGCCGAGAAAGCCACCGCCCCGCGGGCGTGTACCCCCACCTCAGTCCGACCCCACCCATCCACCCCTCCCCTTCTCCAGCATGGCGGCAAAGCCCCAACCAAACGCCCCCCTAAACCACCACGGCGGCAGCCCGTGGGCCTGCGTGGTTTCTCGCCGGCGCAGTCCGCCGCCGAGAAAGCCACCAGGCACGCGGGCGTCTGATCCCACCCGCGTCCCAACCGCCAAGCCCGCATCCACCGCCCCAACCACCTCCCACCCCAGCTACAATCCCCCGCCATGCCCCACCTCCCCACCACCTTCGCCCAACTCGAACAAGACGACAGCCGCTACGACACCTCCCGTGCCGCCATCCTCCCCCTCCCCTTCGAACGAACCACCACCTACGGAAAGGGCACCGTCGACGGCCCCGGCGCCATCATCCGCGCCTCCCAGGCCATGGAGCTCTACGACGAGGAGCTCGGCTCCGAGCCCTATCGCATGGGCATCGCGACCTTGCCGCCGTTCGCGCCCGAGGCCCACGACATGGCCGCCGCCCTGGACGAGATCCGCGCCGAGGCCCGCCGCCACCTGGAGGCCGGGAAGTTCCTGGTGTCCCTGGGGGGGGAGCACAGTCTGAGCTCCGCCCTCGTCTTCGCGGCCCGAGACCGCTTCGGAGAGATCGGTGTCGTCCAGCTCGACGCCCACGCCGACCTGCGCGCCGAGTACGAGGGGACGGCCTGGAGCCACGCGGCGGTCATGCGCCGCATCGTCGAGGCCGGCCTGCCCACCCTCGCCGTGGGCGTGCGTTCCCTCTCCACCCCCGAGGCCCGGCTCATCGACGAGCAGAGCCTCCCGACGATCTGGGGGCACGAGCTCGCCGCCCCCGATCTCACCGAGCGCTTCGAGCGCAGGCTCGCCGAGCTGCCGGAGCGGGTCTACCTCACCTTCGACGTGGACTACTTCGATCCGGCCCTGGTGCCGGCCACGGGCACGCCCGAGCCGGGAGGGGGGATCTGGTATCCGACCCTGGCCCTGCTCCGAAAGCTGTTCACCGCCAAGGAGGTCGTCGCCATGGACGTGGTCGAGCTGGCGCCAAGCGCCGGCCACCGCGCCAGCGAGTTCCTGGCCGCCAAGCTCGTCTACAAGTGCCTGGGGTACCTGCAGCTCGCCGGCGAGTAGCCCGCTCTCAGCCCTTGTTCTTGTGCTCGGCGACCCAGCGCTTGTGGTCGAGCTTGTTCTGCTCCCACGGGCGGCGCTTGAAGTAGCTCTTGGTCATCGCCACCACCGTGCCGGAGAGCAGGATGAGGGCCAGCAGGTTGGGGAAGGTCACGAATCCCAGGGAGATGTCGCCGATGGTCCAGATCGTCGCCAGGGAGGCCACCGCCCCGACGAAGTGCATGATCAAGTAGGCGATCTTGTAGGGCAGCACCGCCTTGGGCCCGAAGAGGTAGTTGACGCAGCGGTCGCCGTAGTAGCTCCACGAGATGGCGGTGGAGATGGCGAACAGGAAGACCGACACCGCCACGATCAGGCCGCCCCAGTTCCCGAACCGCTTGAGGCCACGGTCGAACGCCATCTGAGTGAGGGGCGCGCCGGTCGCCGCTGCGTCGCCGTAGAGCGAGTGGTACTCCGTGCCGTTGGCCGCCCTGGCGATCTTCTGCGCGGGGTAGACCGTGCCGCTGAACGGGAGGGTCTGGTCGGCGTCGACGAAGAGCTTGTCCACCGCCACGTCGTGCCAGGCGATCACCGCGCCGCCGGACGCCGCCACCACCGGGGCACCATTGACGACCTGGAGCTCGTCCGGCGCCGAGGTCTTGGTCCCGGGCTCGCTCCCGCCCTGCATCACGTAGGTCTGGTCGCCGACGCCCAGCACAACCTCCGAGGGAACCCGGGCCGCCCACGCTCCGCTGATGATCACCACCAGGCCGGTCATGGAGCAGATCACGATGGTGTCGATGAACGGCTCGAGCAGGGCCACCACGCCCTCGGAGACCGGCTCGTCGGTCTTGGCCGCGGCGTGGGCGATGGGCGCAGACCCCTGCCCGGCCTCGTTGGAAAAGAGCCCTCGTCGGACCCCCCACATCATGGTCACCACGAAGACCCCGATCCCGGTGCCCGCGATGCCGGCCGTGGGATGGAACGCCTCCCGGAAGATCAGCCCGAAGGTGGGGAGGATCTGGTCGTAGTTCATGACGATGACCGTCATGGCCCCGAACACGTAGATCGCCGCCATCGCCGGCGCCAGGATGCCGGTGACCGCGCCGATGCGGCGGATGCCCCCGAGGATGACCAGCGCAACGACGGTGGCGGTGAACAGGCCGGTGCCCCACTTCGGGATGGCGAACGCCTGGAACAGGGTGTCGGCCACGGTGTTCGCCTGCACGGCGTTGCCGGTCAGGAACGAGGTCAGGACGAGACCGCTCGCGAAGATCACCGCCAGCGGCTTCCAGTTGCCGCCCCAGCGCTCCTTCAGCCCCCGCTCGATGTAGTACATCGGCCCGCCCGACACCGAGCCCTCCCAGCGCTCCGGGTCCTGGTCCGGGAACTCCACCTGGCGGTACTTCTGGGAGAGGGTCACCTCCGAGTACTTGACCGCCATACCGAGGATCGCCGTCATCCACATCCAGAAGAGGGCGCCCGGGCCGCCGAAGTGGATGGCGATAGCCACGCCGGCGATGTTGCCGATACCCACCGTCGCCGAGAGGGCCGTGGTCAGGGCCTGGAAGTGGGAGACGTCGCCGGGCTCGTCGGGATCGTCGTACTTGCCCGAGGTCACGGCGAAGCCGTGGGCCAGGCGCCGGACCTGGATGAACCCGAGCCGGAAGGTCAGGAACAGGCCGGTGCCCAGGAGGGCGATGACGATGAGGGGGATCGTCTCTCCCCCTCCGACCGGGACGCCGAAGGTCCAGACCGCATACGCGAGCTTGTCGACGATCGTTTGAAACACGGATTGGCCTCCTAGATGGAGTGACGGCGGCTTGTGGGGATCAAAACGCCGTGGATCGTACCATGGGGCTCGGAGCCCGCAGACCCGGCGCGAGCCCGCCGGCTCACGCGCGGCGAGAGGGCGGGAGAAGCGGGGTGTCGACCTGCCCCAAGGCCCGCCGCGCCAGGTAGCGTCCGGTGGCGAACCCGAGGGAGAGGCCGTGGCCGTTGAACCCCGCCGCGTAGATCACGCCGGGCAGCTCCGGCGCCTCCCCGATCCGGGGCAGGCCGTCCGGGGTGAAGGCCATGGTCCCGGCCCAACGCCGGGCGATCGGCCGGTCGGCGAGCTCCGGGTAGACCTCACGGAGGAAGCTCTCGAGGGCCCCCTGGACGCCGGCCGTCGGGCACTCGAGGAAGCCCACCTCGGTGGCGGTCGCGGTCTCTCGGCAGCCGCCGGCGAGGACCGTCCCGTCGCCGAGCTGGCGCACGTACTCGAAGCCCTGGTTCAGGTACCAGACGCCGCGCATCCGACGCTCGCCGGGGGCCAGCGCCAGCATCTGCGCCCGCACCGGCCGGATCTCCCGGGCCAGGTGAGGCAGAAGCGTCGAGGCGTAGGCGTTGAGGGCCACCACCACGCGCTCGGCGACCACCCGTCCGCCGTCGGCGACGATCTCCACGCGCTCTCCCCTGGGCTCCAGGGCGTGGACCCGGCAGCCGGTCCGGACCTCCGCTCCGGAGACCCTCGCCAGGCCCCGGCACAGGAGCACCGGGTCGAGGCCGCCGTCGCGCGGCTGGAGGAGGGCGGCGCGCACCCGGGGCGAGGCCGACGCGCGCTCGACCTCGTCGCCCTCGCGCCACTCCACCTCGAAGCCCAGAGCGGCCAGGCGCTCGCCGCTGGCCCGCAGCTCGGTCTCCTCGGGGCCGCCACCCACCACGGCGAGCCAGCTTCCGCCGTCCTGGAAGTCGCAGTCGACGCGGCCGGAGTCGATGAGCTCGGTGCGCAGGAGCTCCCGGTTCTCCCGCGAGAGCTCCCAGAAGGCCCGGGCCGCCTCGGGACCGATCTCGGCCTCGAGCCGGCGGTAGGGCTCGGGCGAGCCGGTGAGCAGGAATCCCGCGTTGCGCCCCGAGGCGCGGCCGGCCAGGTGCCCCGCCTCGAGGACCAGAGGGCGGTGCCCCAGGGCGGCCAGCCAGTAGGCGGTCGAAAGGCCGACCACGCCGCCGCCCACCACCGCCACCTCCACCTCGGCGACCGGCGCGCGGCGGCGGCCGAGCCAGAAAGAGAGGGGAAGATTGCCGCCCGCGGCTCCCGGCTGCACCACTACCCCGCCAACACCGCGCCGCCGTTGACGTTGAGGATTTCGCCGGTGACGTCGCGGGCGAGGGGCGAGGCCAGGAAGACGACGGGGCCGGCGATCTCCTCCGGCGTCGCCACGCGGCGCAGGGGGATGGCGGCGTCGATCGCCTCCCGGCCGGGACCCTCCAGGGCCTCGGCGCTCATGTCGGTCAGCACCCAGCCGGGGGCGACCGCGTTGACCCGGACCTCCGGCGCGAGCTCCACCGCCCAGGCCTTGGTCGCCGAGATCACCGCCCCCTTGCTCGCCGCGTACGGACTGTAGAAGGCCTCGCCGCGCTGGCCGGCGGTCGACGAGAGATTGACCACGTTGCCGTCATCGGAGGCCGCGAGTAGCGGCCGGGCCTCCGCGGTGCACACGAAGGGCGCCAGCACGTTGGTATCCATCGCCCGGCGGTAGAGCGCGAGGTCGAAGGAGGCGAGCGGGTTGCGGTCCCAGACCCCGGCGTTGTTCACCAGGCAGTCGAGGCGCCCCCACTCCCGGCCGACGAAGGCGAACAGGCGCTCGACCTGGTCGGGGCGGCTGACGTCGCTACGGAAGAGCCAGTGCGGGGCGTCGTCCGAGATCGCCCGCAGCTCGGAGAGCAGGGCCCCCGCCGCCGCATCGCTCTCATGGAAGACGACCCCCACCGCCGCGCCCGCCCGGGCGAAGAGGCGGCAGCAGGCGGCGCCGATCCCCCGGCTGCCGCCCGTGACCACGACCCTCCGGTCGGAGAGGTCGAGCAGCCCCGGGTGGATCACGCGAGGCTTTCGACCGTGATGGCGATCCCCTGGCCGCCCCCGATGCACGCCGAGGCCACGCCCACGCCGCCGCCCCGGCGCCGGAGCTCCTTGAGCAGGGTCAGGGTGATGCGGGTCCCGGTGGCCCCCAACGGATGGCCGATGGCGATGGCGCCGCCGTTGACGTTGAGCTTGTCCATGTCGAGACCGAGCTCCTTGACCACAGCCAAGAGCTGGCCGGCGAAGGCCTCGTTGATCTCCACCAGGTCGATGTCGGCGAGGCTCTTGCCCAGCTTGCCCAGCTCCTTGCGGATGGCGGGCGCCGGACCGATACCCATGCGCGAGGGCTCGACGCCGACGATGGACCAGGAGAGGATCCGCCCGAGGGGGCTCCAGCCCTCGGCCTTGGCGCGCTCCTCGGTGGTCAGGATCATCATGGCCGCGCCGTCGACGATGCCCGAAGCGTTGCCGGCGGTGACGAAGCCGTCCTTCTCGAAGGCGGTGGGCAGCTTCGAGAGGCCCTCGAGGGTGTTTTCCGGGCGCAGGTGCTCGTCGCGCTCGACGAGGTGGGCGCGCTTGCCCTTGCCCACCTCGATGGGCACCACCTCTTCGGCCAGGCGACCGCTCTCCCAGGCCGCCGACGCCCGACGGTGGCTGAGGAGGGCGAACTCGTCCTGCTCGACGCGGCTGATGCCGTACTCCCGCGCCAGGGTGTTGCTGGTCTGGGCCATGTAGCAACCGCAATAGGGGTCCATGAGGGACGCCATGAGGAGGTCCTCGAGCTGGGCGTGGCCCAGCCGGTACCCCCGGCGCGCCTTCCACAGCACGTGGGGCGCCTGGGTCATGTTCTCCATGCCGCCCACCAGGCAGAGGGAGGCGTCGCCGGTCAGGATCATGTGGGACCCCGAGACGATGGACTGGATGCCGGAGCCGCACAGCCGGTTGACGGTGAGCGCCGGCACCTCGTTGGGCACGCCGGCCTTGAGCGCCACGTGGCGGGCGCCGTAGATGGCGTCGGCCGAGGTCTGCAGGGCGTTGCCGACCACCGTGTGGTCGACCTCGGCCGGATCGAGGCCGAGGCGCTCGAAGAGGGCCCGGGCGGCGTGGGCGCCCAGGTCGATGGCCGAGACGTCGGCGAAGGAGCCGTTGAACGCGCCCATGGGCGTGCGGACGCCGTCGACCAGGACCAGATCGCGAATCTCCATCAGGTGTTCCTCCCTAGATGTGTCGAAGTCAGGTTGCAGGGGTGGAGCGTGCGGACCGAACCCTGTCGGATCGTGCGAGATGAGGGCTGCGCGGGGCGAGCAACCCCACCCGGGCGGAGCGCCAGAATACCACGCCGCCGCCCGCCCGATCCCCTCCCAAGCCCGCGCCGGCGTCGCCGGAGAAGGCGCCCGTCCGGAGGGCATCTCGGAACGCGCACACTCTCCAACTGCCGAGCAGCCCTTCCATCCAACCACCACCGAACGGAGGGGCCGGGGCAGCAAGGCGCGAGCCTCTCAACCGCCTCCCGGCCCAAACGCGCATACACTCCAGTCAGGATGCCCCTGCACCTCGACCCCGCCACCGGCCTCCTCCGCGAGGCCCGCCAGCTCCCCTCCCCGAACCAGGACGACCGCCCTCCGGGCGCCGAGATCGACCTCGTCGTCGTCCACGGTATCTCGCTGCCCCCCGGAGAGCTCGGCGGCCCCTGGATCGATCGCCTTTTCAGCAACCAGCTCCCCACGGACGGCCCCGACGCCCACCCCTACTTCCGCGAGATCGCCCACCTCCGCGTGTCCGCCCACGCCCTGATCCGCCGGGGCGGCGAGCTCGTCCAGTACGTCTCCGTCCACCGCCGCGCCTGGCACGCCGGCGCCTCGAGCTGGGAAGGGCGCGAAGCGGTCAACGACTTCGCCGTCGGCATCGAGCTCGAAGGCACCGACGACACCCCGTACGAGGACGTCCAGTACCGGCGCCTGGCGGAGCTTGTCCACACCCTCGCCCGCGCCTACCCGGCCATCACCCCGGAGCGCGTCGTCGGCCACTCCGACGTCGCACCCGGCCGCAAGACCGACCCCGGCCTGGCTTTCGACTGGAAGAGGCTACGAGAAGACCTCAACTAGTGGTCCGTCAACCTCCAATTGACGGGTCCCACCGGTCCTTCACGCCGCTGGCGGCGTTGCTCCTCCTCGACGTAGGCCCCGCTACGCCTGCGTCGGAGCGCCTGGCCAGCGACGCGAAATCCTCGCCGGATACCCTGTCAATTGAAGGTTGACGGACCACTAGGAGTCTGCGTCCCCTTCTCCCCTGTGGGGTGGGAAGGGGATCGAGGGGATGTGGGGGGCGTCTGATCAGGGCGCCCAGCCGTAGTTCCCCGGATGACCGGTCTGAAACACGACGACCCGGTCGCCCTCCGCAAACGCCCCCTCCCGCGCCAGCATCTCCACCGCCACCAGGCACGCCGCCCCCTCGGGCCCCACCAGCAGCCCCTCGTCCCGCGCCGCCCGCCGCGCCGCCTCGGGGAGCCGCTCCTCCTCCACCGCCACCGCCCGGCCGCCGGTCTCGCGCAGGGCCCGGAGGATCAAGAAGTCGCCCACCGCCTTCGGCACCCGCAGGCCGTAGACCCCGGTCTCGGGCGACGCCCACGGCTCCGCCGCCTCGTCCCCGCGCTCGAAGGCCCGGACGATAGGCGCGCAACCCGCCATCTGGACCGACACGAACCGCGGCCGGCGCTCCCCCACCAGGCCGAGGCGCTCGAGCTCGTCGAACGCCTTGTGCATCCCCACGATCCCGGTCCCGCCGCCGGTCGGATAGACGATCCACTCGGGCAGGTCCCAGCCCATCTGCTCGGCGACCTCCAGGCCCATGGTCTTCTTGCCCTCCACCCGGTAGGGCTCCTTCAGGGTCGAGAGGTTGAAGAAGCCCCGGGGCTCGGCGGCCAGGCGCTCGGCAGCCTGAATTAGAGTGCGGCCGCCGGTCAGGACCTCCGCTCCGTAGAGACGGCAGCGCTCGGCGATCACCGCCGGAGTGTCCGCGGGCAGGGCCAGGCGCGCCGGCAGCCCGGCGGCCGCCGCGTAGGCCGACAGCGCCAGCGCGGCGTTTCCGGCGCTCGGCAGCTCCACCCCCGGCGCGCCCAGCTCCCGGGCCCGGTTGACCGCCAGCGACAGCCCCCGCGCCTTGAACGAGCCGGTCGGGTTGCCGCTCTCGTCCTTGATCCAGACCCTGACCCCGGGCGGCCCGCTGCGGCGCAGCGGCACCATGGGCGTGCCCCCTTCCCCGAGATCGACGACGGCCCCCGAGTCGGCCATGGGCAGGAGCTCGCGGTAGCGCCAGAGGGTCCAGGGACGCTCGGCCAGGGACGCGACCCACGCGGGGGCGAGCTCCGGGCCCAGGTCGTACTCGACCAGGTACGGCTTGCCCGCCGGCGACAGGAAGGCCGGCTCGTCGAGGGGCGCGGGGGCGCCGGTGGCCGAGCAGCGCAGGCCGGTGGCCCAGCGGCGGGTCCGGGGTTCGGTCTCGGAGGGCTTGTCGGAGGGTCTGTCAGAGGATTGGGGGGTGTCGGTCAGGGTCATTCCAGTCTCGTCTCCACCAGATTCGCGATCTCCCGGCCGATGGCCAGGGACGCCGTGGCCGCCGGCGAGGGCGCGTTGAGCACATGGATCGCCCGCTCCCCGTGGACGATCCGGAAGTCGTCGAGGAGGTTCCCTCGGCGGTCGAGGGCCTGGGCCCGGACACCGCTCCCGCCGGGGGCCAGGTCCTCCTCCTCGAGGCCCGGCAGCAGGCGGCGGGCCGCGCGCAGGAAGGCGCCGCGGCTCATGGAGCGGGCCATCTCCGCCACACCGTGGCGCCAGTGGCGTGCCGCCAGGCGCCAGAGACCGGGGTAGGCGAGCGTCTCCCGGAGGTCCCGCCAGGAGACGTCGCGGCGACGGTACCCGTGACGAGCCAGGGCGAGGACCGCGTTGGGGCCCACCTCGACCCGTCCGTCGACCGTCGGAGTCAGGTGCACGCCCAGGAAGGGGAACCGCGGATCGGGTACCGGGTAGACCGGGAACGGCACCCGTTCCCGGATCTTCCCCACGAGCTGGAGGTATTCGCCCCGGAAGGGCACGATCCGGAGTTTCGGCTGGGCTCCGGCGAGACGGGCGACGCGGTCGGACTGGAGGCCGGCACAGTTGACCAGCAGGCGCGCGGGGAGAGATCCCGAGCTCCGGCCGCCCACCTCGAGCACCAGCGCGCCGCCCTGCGTCGACACCCCCACCAGGGGCGTGCCGGTCCGCACCTCGCCGCCGGCCTCGCACACCTGGCGGGCCAGGACCCGAGCCACCGCGGGGAAGTCCACCACGCCGGTCTGGGGTACCCAGAGCGCCGTGCCCACGGCCACCTCCGGGAAGCGCTCCCGGACCTCCTCGGGGGCGAGTCGAGCGAGCCCCGTCAGGCCGTTCGCCCGGCCCCGGCGCTCGAGCTCGTCGAGGCGCGGGATCTCCCCGGGCTCGGTGGCCAGGACCAGCTTGCCGGTGTGGCGGCAGGCGATCCCGTGTTCGGCGCAGAACCGGTAGAGGGCGTCGCTCCCTTCGAGACACAGGCGAGCCTTGAGGGAGCCGGGGCGGTAGTAGAGCCCCGAGTGGATGACCCCGCTGTTGTGGCCGCTCTGGTGCCGGGCGACACCGTCCTCGGCCTCGAGCACGGTCACCGGCCGGCCCCGGGCGAGGAGCTCCCGGGCCGTCGCCAGCCCCACCAGCCCGCCCCCCACCACCACGACGGTGGTCTCCGCACCTTTCATGGCCGGAGGTCGCCCCGTGGCAGGGATACGCAACGAGGGAGCTCGTTCGGCGACATCGTTCCTGGCTTGCTCGGGCGGTGGCGTCCCCTTCCCCCCCGTGGGGTGGGAAGGGGATCGAGGGGTTGTGGGGGGCACCTAATTAATCCAACAGCTCCTTGACCGAGTAGCTCTCGCGGCGGCGGAAGCCCGAGTAGGCGATGAGCTCCGCCAGCAGGCCGGTGGTCAGCACCTGGAGGCCCATGACCATGAGCAGCACCCCGAGGAAGAGCAGCGGCCGGCGGCTCAGGGGCTCGCCGCCCAGCCAGGCGATGGCGAGGTAGAGGTTGATGCCGAAGCCGCTCCCCAGGAGGATCAGGCCCAGCACGCCGAAAAAATGGAGCGGCCGCGGAGTGTACCGGGTGAGGAATAGGACGGTCATCAGGTCGAGCAGACCCTTGTAGTACCGGTCCCAACCGTACTTGCTCTCACCCTGGCGGCGGGCCATGTGGTGGACCTCGATCTCCCCGACCGAGAAGCCCCGGCGGCTGGCGAGCACCGGGATGTAGCGGTGCAGCTCGCCGTAGATCGCCACCTGCTCGAGGACCTCGCGCCGGTAGGCCTTGAAGCCGCAGTTGAAGTCGTGGAGGTCGACGCTCGCCAGGTGGCGCGTCACCCAGTTGAACAGGCGGGAGGAGTAGCGCTTCACCGGCCGGTCGCGGCGCCGGCGCTTCCAGCCCGAGACCAGGTCCAGATCCGCGGCCTCGAGGGTCTCGAGGAAGCGGGGAATCTCCCGCGGATCGTCCTGGAGGTCGCCGTCCATGGTGATCACGATCCGCCCGCGGCTGTGGTCGAGGCCCGCAGAGAGGGCCGCCGCCTTGCCGAAGTTCCGGCGCAGGCGGACCAGCTTGACCCGCGGGTCCCGGTCGCGGGCGGAGCGCACGCGGCGCGAGGTGCCGTCGGTCGAGCCATCGTCGACGTAGACGATCTCGAACGACCGCCCCATGCCGTCGAGCACCTCGGCCACCTGCGCGGCGAGGTCCTCTACGGTCCCCTCCTCGTCGAGCACCGGGACCAGCACGCTGATCTCCGGCGCCGGGCGCGCCGGGAGCTCGGCCTCCGGGAGGAGCTCGGAGACAGCCTCGGCCGGGGCGGCGGAAGGCACCCCGGGACGGGACCCGGGCAAAAGGGAGGCTGGCGCGCTCACGGGAGCGCATTGTATCGTAGGGGCCCGCCCGCCCCGACCCGGCGGAGCGTCCGTGAATCACCCTCCTCGACGCGACTCATGACCGAACGACGTGTACCCCTCGACCAGCTCCCGGTGGTGATCCTGTGCGGCGGCCAGGGGACCCGGCTCCGCGAGGAGACCGAGTACCGGCCGAAGCCCATGGTGGAGATCGGCGACCGGCCGATCCTCTGGCACATCATGAAGATTTACGGCGCCTACGGAGTCCGGCGCTTCACCCTCTGCCTGGGCTACAAGGCGTGGGTGATCAAGCAGTACTTCCTGCGCTACCACGAGGTCGAGCGGGACTTCACCGTGACCATGAGCCGCGACCGCCCCCACGTGGAGTTCCACAACGACATGGGCAACGAGCCGTGGCAGGTCACGTGCGCCGAGACCGGCGAGGAGACCGGCACCGGGGCGCGCCTGAAGCGGGTCGAAAAGTACGTCGACACGCCGACCTTCCTGTTCACCTACGGCGACGCCGTGGGCGACATCGACGTGGCCGCGCTCCTGGACTTCCACTACCGCGAGGGGCGCCTCGCCACGGTCACCGGCGTCCACCCCACGTCGCGCTACGGCGAGATGAAGGTGGACGCAGGCCGGGTGGTGGAGTTCAACGAAAAGCCGACGGTGGCCGAGGGCTGCGTCTCGGGGGGCTTCTTCGTCTTCCAGCGCGAGGTCTTCGACTACCTGGACGACGACCCCGGCCTCTTCCTGGAGCTCGATCCGCTCCAGCGCCTGGCCCGGGACGGGGAGCTCTCCGTCTACCAGCACGAGGCCTTCTGGCATCCCATGGACACCTACCGCGACTACCTCTATCTCAACGAGGTCTGGAAACAGCCCGACCCGCCCTGGAAGATATGGTGAGCTGCCGCTTCTGCGACGCCCCCCTGACCCACACCTTCGTCGACCTGGGCGTCTCGCCCCTCGCCAACTCCTACCTCGAGCCGGAGGAGCTGGAGGCGGCCGAGCGCTTCTACCCCCTGCGGGTCTACCTGTGCACCGAGTGCCTCCTGGTGCAGCTTCCGGCGGCGGCCCGGCCGGAGGAGATCTTCACCGAGTACGCCTACTTCTCCTCGTACTCGACGAGCTGGGTGGAACACGCCCGCCGCTACGCCGAGGCCGCGGCCGAGCGGCTGGGGCTGGGACCGGAGAGCCTGGTGGTGGAGATCGCGAGCAACGACGGCTACCTGCTCCGCCACTTCCGGGACCGGGGCGTGCCGGTGCTCGGCATCGAGCCGGCGAAGAACGTGGCCGCCGCCGCCCGCGAGGCCGGCATCCCGACCCTGGACGAGTTCTTCACCCACGCCAAGGCCGAGGAGCTGGTGACCGACGGCACCCGGGCCGACCTGCTGGTGGGCAACAACGTCCTGGCCCACGTGCCGGAGCTCAATGACTTCGTGGCCGGTCTGGAGACCGTGCTGGCTCCCGGCGGAGTGGTGACGATGGAGTTCCCCCACCTGCTCCGCCTGATGGAAGAGCTCCAGTTCGACACCATCTACCACGAGCACTTTTCGTACTTCTCCCTCACCGCGGTGCAGCGGATCTTCGCGGCTCACGGCCTGGAGATCTTCGACGTGGAGGAGCTCTCGACCCATGGTGGATCCCTGCGCATCTGGGCCCGGAGGGCGAAGGGCTCGGCTCCGGCGGGCGCCGAGCCGGACGCCGACCGGGTGGCCGGGCTCCTGGCCCGCGAGGAGGCGGCCGGCCTCCTCGACCCCGCCACCTACGCCGCCTTCGAGACCCGGGTCCGGGCCACCAAGCGCGCCTTCCTCCAGTTCCTGATCGAGGCCAAGGAGGCGGGCAGGACGATCGCCGGCTACGGCGCGCCCGCCAAGGGCAACACCCTGCTCAACTACTGCGGGGTGGGGACCGACTTCATCGACTTCACCGTCGATCGAAGCCCCCACAAACAGGGCCGATTCCTGCCCGGCAGCCGTATCCCCATCGAGGCCCCGGACGCCCTCCGGGAGCGCCGTCCCGACTACGTGCTGATCCTGCCGTGGAACCTGGAAGAAGAGATCGTCGAGCAGATGGCGGACGTGCGCTCCTGGGGCGGGCGCTTCGTGGTGGCGATCCCGCGAGTGCGGGTGCTGCCGTGATCTACCACGAGACCGCCCTCGCCGGCGCCTGGGTGATCGAGCCGGAGCGCTTCGAGGACGAGCGGGGCTTCTTCGCCCGCACCTTCTGGCGCGAGGACTTCGCGGCTCGCGGCCTGGAGTCGGTGGTCGCCCAGTGCAACGTCTCCTACAACCGCCGGCGGGGCACGCTTCGGGGCATGCATTACCAGGTGCCGCCGGGCGAAGAGGCGAAGCTCGTGCGCTGCACCCGGGGAGCGATCTTCGACGCCATCGTCGACCTGCGGGAGGGCTCCCCCGGCCTGGGCCGCTTCGCGGCGGTGGAGCTCACCGCCGAGAACCGCCTGGCCCTCTACGTACCCCCGGGCTTCGCCCACGGCTTTCAGACCCTGACCGACGACTGCGAGGTCTTCTACCAGATGTCCACCCCCTACGCCCCGGAGCTCGCCCGCGGCTTCGCCCACGACGATCCGGCCGTGGGCATCCCCTGGCCGCTGCCGGTGACGGTGATCTCCGAGCGGGATCGCGGGCTCCCCTCCTTCGCCGACCGGGCCGACCGAGCCGGCCGCGAGGTCGGGCGGTGAGCGACCCGGCCCCTCTGGAAGACCCGGTCCGGACCCTCCTGGCCGGCGTCGAGGCCGGCAAGCGCCCGGAGGCGGGCCGGGAGATGCACGCGCTCGCGACCCGGCTCTACCCCGTGCCGCGCTCCCTGACCGGCGACGGCGTGCGCGAGACCTTGGGCGTCCTCGGCGAGCGCGTACCCTTGGAGGTCCACGAGGTGCCCAGCGGCACTCCGGTGTTCGACTGGACCGTGCCCCGGGAGTGGAACCTCCGGGCGGCCTGGATCAAGGACCCGGAGGGCCGGACGGTGGTCGACGTCGCCGATCACGGCCTGCACGTGATGGGCTACAGCGTGCCGGTCGACGCCCGGATGACCCTCGCCGAGCTCAGGGAGCACCTCTTCACCCTGCCCGAGCTCCCCGACCGCATCCCGTATCGCACGTCGTACTACTCCGAGGCCTGGGGCTTCTGCCTGCGCCACTCGAAGCTGGAGGAGCTCGAGGCGCGAGACCTGGAACCGGACGGGGGAGGAGAGTACGAGGTGCGGATCGACGCCACCCTGGAGGACGGCTCGCTGACCTACGGCGAGCTGGTGGTGCCGGGCGAGGGCGAGAGCGAGGTCCTGATCTCGACCCACGTCTGCCACCCGGCCCTCGCCAACGACAACCTGTCGGGTCTGGTGGTGACCACCGAGCTCGCCCGGCGCCTCCTGGAGCTGCCCCGGCGCCGGTACACCTACCGGTTCCTCTGGATCCCCGGGACGATCGGATCGATCACGTGGCTCGCCACCCACCGGGAGGAGGCGGCGCGCATCGCCCACGGGCTGGTGGCCGCCAACCTCGGCGATCCGGGCACCTTCACCTACAAGCGCAGCCGCCGGGGCGGGGCCGAGATCGACCGCGCCGCCCTGCACCTGCTCCGGACCTCGGGCGAGAGCTTCGCGATCGAAGACTTCGTGCCCTTCGGTTACGACGAGCGCCAGTACAACTCGCCCGGCTTCGACTTGGCCGTCGGCTCGCTGACCCGCACGCCCTGGGGGCGCTACCCCGAGTACCACACCTCGGCCGACGACCTCTCGTTCCTCCGGCCCGAGAGCCTGGCGGGCTCCCTCGACCTCTATCTCAAGGTGGCCGGGGTGCTCGAGGGCAACCGGGCCTACCGCTCCACGAACCCCTTCTGTGAGCCCCAGCTCGGGCGCCGCGGGCTGTACTCGAGCGTGGGCGGAGGCAGCCACGCCCCGGGAGAGGCGCGGGAGCGCCACCTCGCCCTCCTCTGGGTTCTCAACCTCGCGGATGGGGGCCACACGCTCCTGGACGTCGCCGAGCGCTCTGGGATGGCCTTCGAGCGCATCCGCCGGGCCGCCGACGACCTCCTGGAGGCGGAGCTGCTCGAAGAGGTGGCGGAACCGGTCGAACCACGAGGAGGCGAGAGGCCATGAGCGAGATCGACGAGCGGAACCGGACGACCCCGGAGGAGGACGAGCCGCAAGCGGTGCCGAGCCGCAGCCGTACTCTCTTCCTGCGCCTCCTCTACCTGGCGGCGATCGCCGCCATCGTGGGGAGCTTCTTCTGGCAGATCGCCCACGGCGACTGCCCGGTCCCCTGAAAGCTGGACGCGAGCTCTCGCCCGAGGGCAGGTAAGATCGGGCCCGGAAACCACTCGACAACCGGGGAAAGGGGCGGACGGTGTACGGATACGGAATCGACGCGGGGCTGTCGGACGAGCGCGACTCGAACCGGGTGATCAAGCTCCAGGGCCGGAGACTCCTGGACGAGGGCGGCGTTGCGGCCCTCGCCGGCGAGATCGATCTCGGACCCTCGTCGCCCGCATCCGCCTGGCGTGAGCGGGCCGCCGCCGTGGCCGCCGAGCTCGACGAGCGGGGGATCTACCCTCTCGGGGTCGACTGCGCCCTGACTCTGCCCCGGGCGGGCGACGGGCGCCCGTTCGAGAACCTGGTGGGCTCGCCGTTCAAGACACCCGGCCGCTTCGATCCCTGGCCCACGGGCTCGTCGGACACCTGGATCGTTCTCGCTCGGCTGTGGACCGAGATCGCCTACGTCCTGATCGAGGAACGAGGCTGGACACTGTGGGCGGGCCAGCGCCGGACCACCGGCTCGAAGCTGCTGGTGGAGATCTTCCCGCGTCTGTGCTGGACGACCCTGGCGGCCTGCCTGCAAGTGCCCGTGGCCAAGGAGTACAGCTCGAGCGTCCAGATCCGGGACGACACCCTCTCCCAGCTCGAGCTCTCGGTTTCCGGACGCCAGCGGCTGAACGACGACCTGCGGGAGGCGGCGGTGTGCGCGATCACGGCCAGCAAGGTGGCCACGCGGACCGCAGGCTTTCTGGGAACCGGGGCCGAGGCGAGCCCGGACCAGCCGGCCTACGTGGGGGGCGGGGTGGCGGTGCCCTGGTTGAGGTAGATCCCCCCCACACCCCCTCGATCCGCGCAGACTCCTCGGTGCCGTGGGGGTCGGCGAGGCTTCAGGCGTCCTCGCGGAGGTCGGCCCGGAGCTCGGCCCGGACTTGGGCGAACCGCTCGTGGCAGGCGAGGAAGGTGTCCACCAGCACCGGGTCGAAGTGCGCGCCTCGATCGACCGTGATCCGCTGGACCGCCTCGGAGTGATCGAAGGCCTTCTTGTAGGGCCGGGCGCTGGTGATGGTGTCGTAGGCGTCCACCAGGGCCACGATCCGGGCCGGCAGGCAGATCTCCGTCCCCGCGAGGCCGCGCGGGTACCCCGAGCCGTCCCAGCGCTCATGGTGCTGGTAGGCGACGTCGATGGCCATGGCCAGGAAGGTCGCGTCGGCGCCGTCGACGACGCTTTGCAGCGTGTCCCCGCCGATGGTCGTGTGGCCCTCCACGACCCGCTTCTCCTCCGACGTCAGGGGACCGGCCTTGAGGAGGATGGCGTCGGGGATGCCCACCTTTCCGATGTCGTGGAGCGGGCTCGACTTGACGATCTTCTCCACGAAGTCGCCCCCCGTCTCGGCGCGGTAGGGGCCGTCGCGGAGGGCCTCGGTCAGGATCCGGGAGTACTCGGCGATCCTCTCCAGGTGCTTGCCGGTCTGGCGATCCCGCGACTCGGCCAGGCGGGCCATCGCCAGCAGCGCGATGTCGCGGGTGAGCTGGATCTCCCGAGTCTGCTCGTCGACCATGTCCTCCAGGTGGTCGCGGTAGGTCCGGTTCTGGCGCACGAGGCGCCGGCGCTCGAGGCCGCGCTCGACCGTCCGGAGCAACTCCTGGAGGGCGAAGGGCTTGACCAGGTAGTCGTAGGCCCCTTCCCGGAGACAGAACCGGACGGTCTCGAGCTCGTGATTGCCCGAGATCATGATCACCTCGACGAGGTCCACCTCTTTCTGGAGCCAGGGCAGCACATCGACCCCGGAGAGCTCGGGCATGTTGACGTCGAGCAAGACCAGGTCCGGGAGAAACCCCCCGCGGACGACTGCCTGAACCTCGCGGCCGTCGCAAGCCTCCCGGCACTCGAAGCGATCGGGCCCGAGGCAGGCCCGAACGAGCCTCCGCACCGCCCCGTCGTCGTCGACGATCAGGATCCGCGGGCGAGCGTCGGGTACGGCGTGGAGAAGGCTTCGGGCCTCGGCTCGCGCGGCGGGGGGGGCGGGGCGGATGGCGGCTTCGAGAATCATGGGGTCAGGGGTCTCCGGCTCGTGGTCTCCAACCGAGACGACTCTACGCCCGGTTTCGGCGGCGCCTCCCCGACACCCTCCGCGACGCGCAGCGGCCGGGCCCCTCCCGGCGGGGTTCCGCCGTCAGCCGAAACGGCCGCAACCGGTTGCGGGTGAGTCTCTTACGATGGCGAGGGCCGCCCAGGCATCCACCCCGCCGTCGGAGGTTTCAGCTCATCCTCTTCACCGTTTGTCCGACAGGAAAGTGCGAGCCCCGCGGATAGACCGCCCCTCGATCGGGAGGCGGGCCGGGACCCGGCTCAGGCGCCTGACGCGGGCCGGGTGGTGACCTCGACTTCGGCGGTGGAGACCACTTTGCTGTCGGAGGGCACGTCCCGGGTGACCACGGCGTTGGCGCCGATGAACACCCGGTCACCGATCGCGATGCGCCCGAGGAGACGGGCGCCGGCCCCCACGAAGACGTCGTCCCCGAGGATCGGCATCTCGTCGAGCCGCGCCTGGCTCGGAGCGCCCACGTTGACAGAGCCCAGAAAGAAGGCCCGCTCGCCGATCCTAACGCCGCCCCCGATCACCAGGCCCACTCCGTGACTCACGTAGAGGCCGGGACCGATGACCGCCGTCGGCGAGATGTCGACGCCGGTCAGGAACAGGCAGAGGCGGGCGAAGAACGGGCCGAAAAACGGGATGCCCCGCCGGCGGAAGGCGTGGGCCACCCGGTGGAGCACGACGGCCTGGAACCCGTTCTCGAACAGCAGGCCCTCGACCAGGGCGCGGCCCGGCCGCCGGCCCTTGATCTCGGCGAGCCGGGCCAGGTCCCGGCGCACGTTGCTCAGCATCAGACGCCGCTTCCGGCCCGGCTTCCGGCCCCGCTTCCGGCCCCACATCCGGACGGGGCCGCCGCCAGGACCGCGGGAGCGTCCGCGAGGGTTGGAGGCGGCGTGATCGGATCGCGCAGGCCGCGGAGCACCCCCCGGGCCTTGGCGACCGCCGCCGCCTGGTTGCCTCGGCCGAGCTCGCGCAGGTACGCCACGGGTAGGGCCGCGACCATGAAGAGGAGGAAGGTCACCCACTGCCAGGGTCGGGCGTAGCGGCGCACGAAGATGGCGCTCGAGCGGCCGGTCTGGAAGGTCTTGGCCGGCCGGTAGACGCCGGTCGTGTCCGAGACCATGTGGTAGAGGATCGCGCGATGGGCGAAGTAGCACTTGAACCCCTGGCGCTTGGCTCGCACGCACCAGTCGGCGTCCTCGACCGACAGGAAGTAGATCGGGTCCCACAGGCCGGCCGCCTCGATCGCCCGGCAGCGGATCAGCATGCCGCAGCCGTTGACGTAGGCGACCTCTTCTGTCCGGTCGTACTGGCCGCGGTCCAGTGCTCCCTGCCCCCTCTCCCGAGTCACCGAGTGCTTGAACCGGAGGATGCCGCCGGCCGAGGCCAGCCGCTCGCGGTCGGAGAAGAAGTAGGTCTTGGGTCCGACGCAGCCGATCGACGGATCGCTCTCGGCCACCCGCACCAGCTCGGTGAGGAGCTCCGGCGTCGCCTCGACGTCGTTGTTCAAGATCAGCAGGTAGTCGTAACCCCGGGTGAGGGCCCACGCCATGCCCAGGTTGTAGCCCCCGGCGGGACCGAGGTTGGTCTCGGTGCGCACCAGCTCCAGGTCGGGATGAGCCCGGGAGATCGCCTCCGGCGAGCCGTCGGTGGAGCCGTTGTCGACCACCACGAGGTCGTAGCTCGGATAGCTCATCCGCCGCAGGCTTTCGAGGGCCTGGAGGGTGAGATCCTTGCCGTTGTAGTTGAGGACGATCGCGGCGACTCGGGGGACCCGCGTCTCCCTGGCATTGGTGGTCACGGCGTGGGAACGGTGGCTGGGGTCGGCTGAGAGCGGGGGGGCAGCGTGCTAGAGTCTAGCAGACGACCCTACGGCCCCTCCCCCGCCAGCCCCTCACACATGAGCCTCCGGCCGCTCCGCCCGAGCCCCGCCGTCCACTGGGCGGTCCTCGCTTTCCTTCTCCTCGCCCTGATCGTCGGGGCCGCCACCTTCGACCGGCGCACGTGGCCCACCCTGGTGGGCGACGAGGCCACCTACCTGATGCAGGCCGAGAGCCTGGCCTGGGATTTTGATCTC
The DNA here is from genome assembly GCA_963739795.1 of uncultured Acidobacteriota bacterium. Lineage (GTDB taxonomy): Bacteria > Acidobacteriota > Thermoanaerobaculia > Multivoradales > DATKCC01 > CAVUBL01. The sequence goes on from CAVUBL010000022.1 coordinate 126,877, forward strand.
GCCTATTCGCGGCAAGACTACGACCGCTTCGTGCGCCACTGGGGCCAGCCGCCGGAGGGGCTGATCCTGCAGAAGGGCCGCGACCGCTCGACCCTGGTCTACGGCAAGCCCCTGTTCTACGCAGTCTGGGCGGCCCCCTTCGTCCGCGTCTCCCCCACCCGCGGCCCGTTCGTCGCCAACGCCTTGCTGCTGGCGCTGGCGGCCCTGGTCGCGGCCCGCGCCCTGCGCCCCACCGTCGGCCCGGCGGCGCCCACCTGGGTGGCCCTCTTCGTCTTCGCCTCGGTCACCTTCGCCTACGTCTTCTGGGCCCACATCGACCTGTTCCTCATGTGCGTCACCGCCCTCGGGCTGGCCCTGGCCTTCTCCGGGCGCGACGAGGAGCAGGCCGCACCCCCGGTTCGGCGGCTCGTCCTGCGCTGGCTCGCGGTGGGGCTGCTCCTCGCCATAGTCGCCTTCAGCCGCCCCCTCTACCTCCCCCTCTTTCTGCCCGCCGCGCTCGCCGTCCCCCGCGGGCGTCGCCTGCCGGCCCTGGCCGGCCTCGCCGGGGGCGCCCTCGTCCTCGTCGTCCTGGCGGTGAGCGTCCACGAGAGCCTGGTGGGCACCTGGACCAGCTACGGAGCCCAGCGCCGGAGCTTCAACTCCACGGTCGGCTTCCCCGACGTGGAGTTCCCGGAGGCCGGCTGGGACCGGATGATCGCCGAGTGGGGCAACGCTTCCTGGCTCAAGAGGCGGGACCTCTCGGCCTACTTCGGCGGCGACGCCCACCTGTGGACCTGGGACGCGATCTACTTCCTCGCCGGCCGCTCGGTGGGCGTGCTCCCCTACTTCCTACCCCTGCTCCTGGGCTTCCTCGGCCGTCCCCGGGGGTGGGCGCGCTGGTCCCTGCTCCTGGCGGTCGCTCTCACCGCCGCCGGCTTCTTCATCGTGCGGCCGTTCAACTTCTACGGCGGCGGCGGGGCCCTGGCAAACCGCTACTTCCTCCCCGTCTACCCGGCGCTCTGGTTCCTCCCGAGCCGGCCGGTGCGCGGCCTCTGGCTGGCCCTGGTGGGCGCCGCCGCGGCTCCGTTCCTCTGGCCCCTGTGGCAGGCGCCCCGGGGCTACCCCCTGAACGCCCAGGGGGTCTTCCGCTACGTCTCGCCGGCGGCCCGGGCCGTGCTCCCGTTCGAGACCACTCAGAATCACCTCAAGCCCGCCGGTCCCCGGGCCGACGTGAGCCACGGCGGTCTGTGGGTGAAGTTCCTCGATCCGGCGGTCCGGGCCACCCCGGACGGTGCCACCCTGCTCCTCGAGGGCACCGAACGGGGCGAGCTCCTGGTGGGCGACGAGCGGCCCCTCGGCGCCCTCGACCTGGTGATCGACACGGCGGCCCTGCCTCTGGAGGTCGGGGGCGGCCGCGTCGTCGCCCGGGAGCCCGCCCGGCCGGGCTGGGAGCGGCTGACGGTGGAGCTCGACGGACCGCGCGCCGTTCACCCCATGTGGTGGACCGCCGAGGACTTCTACCTCTACACCCTGACCCTCGAGTCCAAGGAGCACCTCGATCGCACGTTCGAGTTCCGCCTCTCGCCCGCCGCCCGCTGACCTGGTGGGCCTGGTGCCGGCGGCCGGGCGGGCGCTCCGTCTGGCGGGGAGCGGGCTGGGCTCGGCCTCCGGGACCAGCAAGGAGGTGCTCCCGGTGGGGCGCGACGGGCGGCCGGCGGCGGCCCTGCTCCTCGACGCCTTCCGCCGCGCCGGCGTCGCCCGGGCCTACGTGGTGCTTCGCCCCGACAAGTGGGACGTGGCCGAGACCCTGGGCGACGGCGCCGCCTTCGGTGTGCCCCTGGCCTACCGGGTGGTGGCCGAGACCTCGTCGGTGGCCGAGACCCTGGACCGCGCCTACCCCTTCGTCCGCGGCCGGCGGGTCGCCCTCGGCTTCCCCGACATCCTGTTCGAGCCGCCGGAGGCCTTCGCCCGCGTCGCCGAGACCCAGGCCCGGACCGGTGCCGACGCGGTCCTCGGGCTGGTCCCCACCGACCGGCCGGACAAGGCGGACCTGGTGGAGACCGGCCCGGACGGACGGGTGCGGAGGTTGACCCTCAAGCCTCGGAGAAGCGCCCCCGGGTTCACCTGGATCGCCGCCGTCTGGTCTCCGACGATGGTCGATCTCCTCCACCGGGAGGTCTCCGCCGGACGGCGTGGCCCCGGAGGGCGGGAGCTCTATCCGGGCGACCTCCTGCAGGTGGCCATCGACGAGGGCCTGCGGGTGGAGGCGGTGCGCTTTCCCGAGGGACGGCACCTGGACATCGGAACGCCCGAGGACCTGGCCCGGGCCAGGTGGTGGCCGAATCGGCCGCCGGAGGACGGCTACCCGAACTCGTAGACCCGCCCCTCCTCCGGGACCACCACCTCGACCTCCCCGGCGAGGCGCTCCTCGATCTCCCGCACCAGGGTCTCGAGATCGGCGCTCGTGCGCGCCGGGTGGAGGTGGACGGGCATCAGGCGGGCGACGCCGGCGGAGCGGGCGATCCGGACCACCTGGTCGACCGAGGAGTGGCCCAGGCCCGCCGCCTCCCCCGGCCCCGTCCAGACCTCGTGGAGCAGCAGGTCGACGCCGGCGGCCAGGTCGACGGTCCCCTCGTCGGCCACCGTGTCGGTGACGTAGGCGAGGGAGTCGGCGAAGCGCAGCCCGATGGAGCCGCCCGGGTGCTTCTGGCGCCGGACCCGCACCGGCACGCCGGCGATCTCGTGCCGCTCGGAGGTCACCCGCACCAGGTCCACGGGCATGGGGAACTCGGGCAGCGGGATCGGAAAGAGCGGCGGGTGGATGAGGCGGCAGAGGGCCTCGGCCGGGTCGCAGTCCACCAGGGGCGGACCCGGTGCGTGGATCCGCACCGGCCGCGTCGGGCTGAGGGCCGGCAGGTAGGAGATGCCGATAGTGTGGTCGAGGTGGAAGTGGGTCAGGACCAGCTCCAGGTTGTCGCAGCCCTCGACCTGAGCGGCGACCTCGGGCTCGATCAGGCGCGAGATCCCGGTTCCGGCGTCGAGCACCACCACCACCTCGCCGAAGCGGACCAGGAAGCACATGGTCTGCCGCCCCCGGCTCGGGAAGTACCCGTTGACGCCCAGGGGGAGGAGGTACACGGTGTCTAGGTCCAGCGCAGTTGGTGGTCCAGGCGGCCCGAGGAGATCAGGCCCCGGATCCAGGCCAGGCGCTTGAACTCGGCCCCTTCGAAGCGCTCGAGGGTCAGGCCGTGCTCCCGGTAGGCCCGGTAGAGCTGCTCGGCGCCCCGGCGCGCGTCCCAGGCCGGCTCGAAGCCGGGCAGAGTGCGCTCGATCTTCGAGCAGTCGACGCGGTAGCAGCGCTTGTCGGGGCCGGCCCCCTCGGCGTAGGCGATCTCGCAGCCCGGCACCGTCTCGGCAACGATCTCGGCCAGCTCGCGGATGCGGTAGTTCTCGCTCGTGCGGCCGACGTTGAACGCCTGGTCGTGGACGATCTCGCGCGGCGCCTCGAGGGCCGCCTCGAAGGCCCGGCAGATGTCCTCGATGTGGACGATGGGCCGCCAGGGCGTGCCGTCCGAGAGCATGAGGATGCGCCCGGTGGTGAGGGCCCATCCCACCAGGTTGTTGAGCACGATGTCGAGGCGCAGGCGGGGCGAGACGCCGTAGGCGGTGGCGTTGCGCAGGTAGACCGGGCTGAACTCGTCCGAGGCGAGGTCGTGGAGGCCCTGCTCCATGCGGACCTTGGACACCCCGTAGGGGGTCACCGGGTTCAGCGCCGCCGTCTCGTCCAGGAAGTCGTCGCCGGCTGCGCCGTAGGTCGAGCACGACGAGGAGAAGAGGAACCGCTCGACGCCGGCCTCCCGGGCCAGGCGCGCGAGGCGCAGGGAGGCCTCCTCGTTGATCTGGTAGGTGAGCTCCGCGTCCAGGTCGCCCAGGGGGTCGTTGGACAGCCCCCCGAGGTGGAGAACGGCATCGAAGCCCTCGAGGTCGCGGGCGGCGACGTCGCGCAGGTCCTTCGACAGCGCCGGCACCCGGGGCAGCGCGTCCTCCGGACCGAGGAGGCAGCCCTCGAAGAGCCCGGAGTCGAGGCCCACGACCTCGTACCCCGCCGCCTGGAGCCGGGGCACCATCACCGCGCCGATGTAGCCGTCGTGACCTGTGACCAGAAGTCTCATATGCGGTATCCTCGCCCCCGGCCCACGGGGCGGAGCCAGGCTAGCAGAGGCGGGCCCTCCGCGCCAATCCTCCCGTCCCTCCGGCCGCCCGCCCGTCATGCTCCGCCCCCGATCCCGGTCCGTCGTCCTCGAGCCCTTGGCTCTGGCCCTCGCCGCGGCGCTCACCGTCGGCACCGGCCTGGGGCTGGCCTCCGGGTGGCCGTACCTGGAGGCCGGGTTCCCGTGGCTCGCCGTGGCGAGCGTGCGGACGGGGGTCGACCGCTTCCTGGTCGGCGCTCTGGCGTTCCTCGCCCTCTTCCTGCTGCTCCTGACCGTCCTCCGCCGGCGGATGCGCCCGACCCCGGCGGTCCTCCTGGCCACGGCCGTCACCGCGACCCCGTTCGGGCTGGCCTGGGCCTACCTCTTCAACCTCTACCGGGCCTTCATCCCCTCGGACCTGCTCCACAGCTACGGCCTGCTCCCCAACCTCCGCCTGCTCCTCGTCTTCTGCCTGTGCGTGGCGGCGACTGCCGGGCTCCTCACGGTCTGGACCGGCAAGCGCCTGGCCTCCGAGACCCGGCCGCCGATCGCCGTCCTCGTCACCCTGGCACTCCTGGCCGTCGCCCTCAACGCCCTGCCGGCGGTGGCCGTCGCGATGCTCCCGGCGCCGTCCGGGGCACGGCCCAACGTGATCGTGATCCTGGTCGACGCCCTGAGGCGGGACGAGCTCGGCTGCTACGGCTACTCCCGGCCGACTTCGCCGGCCATCGACGCATTCGCCCGGGACGCGGTGGTCTTCGACCAGGCGATCAGCCAGAGCACCTTCACCAAGTCGAGCATCTCCTCCCTCTTCACCGGCCGCTACCCCTACCAGCACGGGGTCTACTGGGGCAACCGGACGGACACGGCGAACCGCCTCACCTCCGACGTCCTGGCCGACCGGGAGACGACCCTGGCCGAGGCCCTGCGCACCCGCGGCTACCTGACCGCCGCCTGGGTCCAGAACAGCCACCTGCGGCCCTACATGGGCTTCGCCCAGGGCTTCGTCAGTTACCTCGACCAGCAGGGGGACGCCCGGCACATCACCGACCGATTCCTCGACTGGATCCGGGGCCCCGCCCGGCGGCACCCCTTCTTCACCTACCTCCACTACATCGACCTCCACGACCCCTACCAGCCGCCGGCGCCCTACGACCGCCTGTTCGGGGATGGTGGAAACGCATATCAGGGCATCGACCTGGACGACTGGGGGGCGTATCTCGCCGGCGTGCGCGAGGGGAAGATCCAGGTCTCGCCCGAGCGCGTGGCCCGCTTCCGAGCCCTCTACGACGGCGAGGTCCGCGAGGTCGACGACCAGGTCAGCAGGCTCTTCGCGGACCTGCGCAAACGGGGGCTCTACGACCGCAGCATGATCGTGCTCACCGCCGACCACGGCGACGGCTTCATGGAGCACGGCTTCATCTCCCACAGCACGACGCCCTACGAGGAGCTGGTCCGGGTGCCCCTGATCGTCAAGCTGCCGGGCCAGAAGTGGGCCGGCCGACGCGTCGCGCGGCAGGTGCGCCTCATCGACCTCTTCCCCACCGTGCTCGACCTCGTCGGCGTGCGGCCGCCCCGGGACATCTCGGGTTGCAGCCTGCGCCCCCTCTTCTCGAGTCCGCCCGGCGCCTGGCCCCCGAACCCCTCCTGCTCGTACGCGGTGACCGAGATCGCCGAGAAGGAGGGTGAGAAACCCACCATGGCGATCCGCGGCGGCGGATTCAAGTACATCCGCAAGGCCCATGGCGAGGAGCTCTACGACTTGCGGACCGACCCCGGGGAACGGACGAACCTGTTGGGGAGGGCCGACCCCGATCGCCTCGCGGTCTTCCGGCGGATGGCCGACCGGATCGAGGCGATTCGGGCCAAGAGCAAGGCCGGCTCGGTGGTGCTCGACGAGCAGACGATTCGCCAGCTCAAGGCCCTCGGTTACATCGATTAGCCCTCCCCGAACTGGGGGCGGGACCGATTTTCCTTTGGATATCGGAACTTGCGCCGAAGGCGGGGGCTTGGCAGCGAGTGTAGGATCTGTTATGCTGTTGCAGCTTTCACTCGCACCCGACCCTCGACCGTCTGGAGTCGTCAAGCCTATGAGACGAACACTGTGCCTGTCAGTCGCCCTACTCGCCCTATTCGCCCTGCTCGGGACCCTTCCTGCGTGGGCCGGAACCGTCTACGTCCCCGTGCTCAATCAGGACGGGGTCAGCAACGTCCAGTACGTCACCCGGGTCTGGTTGACCAACGAGGCGACGTCCGCCCAGACGGTGAAGAGCCTGCTCCTGCCCTTGAACTCCGACGGCACGGTGGGTCGGGACAACCCGGACAACGTCCCCACCACGACGACGGTGAGGCCCGGCTCCACGGTCGTGCTCCAGCTCGACGGTCCCTCCGGCCTGCTGGAGATCAGCACCAACAGCCCCTCGGCCGACCAGCTCGCGGTCAACGCCGAGGTCCGCAATCCGGACCAGGCCGCCTCGGTCCAGACCCACGACACCGTCCCGGTCTTGACCTCGAAGAACCTGACTGACGCCGGGAACGGCCTGACGCTCCAGGGCCTGCGCCGCACCGACGGCGGCGTGTTCACCAACGTGATCCTGGTGAACCTCGGCCACGACGCGGCCCAGTGCACCGTGAAGGTGTTCCGCGCGGGCGGTCAGCAGATCGCCAGCACCGCGCTCGTGAGCCTGAAGGCTCTCTCCGCCGTGCAGTTCGCCGACGCCTTGCAGCTCCTGGGCGAGGGCTCGATCCAGGACGTCTACGCCCAGGTCTACTGCGACCAGCCCTTCTACGGCTTCCTGACCAAGCACTCCCGCGAGACGAATGAGGTGCTGATCAACGCGCCGTCGGTCACCGCCGACTCCACCCTCACGGTCCCGGGCACCGACGAGCCCGCGCCGCCCTCGACTCCGGGCGCCATCGTCTTCAGCCAGTCGGGAACCTTCCACATCCCCACGCCGGCCGACCCCTCCAAGATCTACAACATCGCGGTGCCCGACGGCAGCAGCTTCAGCAACGTGATCGTCGACTTCGACTTCTATCAGGGCGGCTGGTTCGACAAGGACCCGAGCGGCCTGCACAGCCTCTTCTGGCTTCACCGGGGCGCCTACGGCGGCCCGGGCGACTGGCCGAAATGGCCCGGCAACATCACGGCCTTCGCCAACGTCCTGGGCCCGAGCAAGAACGACATCAAGATGGTCTCCAACATGAACCTCCCTCGGAACGCCGACAAGTCCAAGGGGGATGCCTACTACGCCCTCCAGCCGGGCCAGACCTACCACGTGCACTTCGAGTACGACACGACGAAGGGCAAGGCGACACTGACCATCTCGCAGAACGGCAACGCCGTCACCAGCCTGAGCATGCCGACGACGGTCAAGAGGCTCTACGCCGACAGCGACGACGCCTGGATGATCTATTTCGGCCACGAGAACCAGTTCGGCACCGGCAACGGCGCCGAGCGGCCCACCTACGGCTGGAAGTATCAGAACCTGAGGGTCGAGTTCATTCCGTGACCCGAGGAAGCGGTGCTCCCTCGCGGAGCCCCATGTCCCGAATCGACCGGCGAGTCTCCACCGTGGGCCTCGCCGGTTCGTGTATGACCTGATCGCCTTGGAGACCTCCATCGTGCGACGCCCGTGGATCCCCTGCCTGTTCGCCGCGCTGGCCTGGAGCCTTCCGGCCTCGGCCGGCACCCTGTACGTGCCGGTCCTGCAGCCGACGGCACCTCCGGCCAGCTCGTACACCACGAGGATCTGGCTGACCAACCACGGCACCGACCGCGCCACGGTCTCCCTCCTCTTCCTGCCGGAGGCGACCGACGGCGCCACCGACCGGGGCACTCCCTCCCAGGTCTCCATCGACCCCGGGACGACGCGGGTCGTCACCCGCGAGGGCGGCACCGGGATGCTCGAGATCCAGGCTCCGGAGCCGGTGGTGGTCGACTCCGAGATCCGGGCCGGAGGGCTGGCCGGGCCCCGGGAGGTCTTCGGGAACCCGCCCGTCATCGGCTCCGCCAACGCGGCGGCGGCGGGAGCCACGGTCGTCCTCCAGGGCTCCCGCCGGACCCGGGAGGGTGTGCTCACCCACCTGGGACTGGTCAACCTGGGGCACGCCGCGGGCTCGTGCGACATCGGGCTCTTCACCGCGGGAGGCGCCTCCCTGGGCGGCGCCTCGAACATGAAGCTCCCAGCCCTGTCCCACGTCGTCATCTCCGACGCGCTGGGGCTCCTCGCCATCGCGCAGGTCGGGGACACAAGCTTCCTGGTCTCCTGCACGCGGCCCTTCTACGCCTACCTGGCCCAGCAGGACGGCGGCGGCGACCTCGTCTTCTTCCGCCCGTCGCTGAGCGGCGCATCGACCCTCGAGGCCCCGGGAAGCTCGCCGGCTCCCGGACCGGGCCCCTCTCCGGACCCGGGCTCCGGCAACTCGGTGGTGTTCACCCGCACCGGAGTGTTCCACGCCCCCACCCGAGCGAACCCCACCCGGATCTTCAACATCCCCGTGCCCTCGAACCGGACCTTCCACGATGTCGCGGTGGATTTCGACGTCTACCACGGCGGCTGGTTCTCCAAGGATCCGAGCGGCCTGCACAGCCTCTTCTGGCTCAACCGGGGAGCCTACGGCGGCCCCGACAACTGGCCACCGTGGGCGGGCAATATCACCGGCTTCGCCAACGTCCTCGGACCGGGAAAGAACGGCAACCTCGTGAAGGTCGTCTCCAACATGGGCCTGGGCAAAAGCGCGGACAAAGCGAAGGCCACAGCGCGCGCCGCCCTCGAGCCCGGCAAGACCTACCACATCCACTTCGACTACGACACCCGGAAGGGCAAGGCCGCGCTCAAGGTCACCCACGGCGGCGCCCAGGTCGCCACGGCCGTCATGCCCACCACGGTCAACGCCCTGCGGGCGGACCAGGACCATGCCTGGATGATCTACTTCGGCCACGAGAACGTGTTCGGGCAGAATATCGGCGCCGAGCGGCCCACCTACGGCTGGAAGTATCAGAACCTGAGGGTCGAGTTCATTCCCTGATCGTTCCGGCGGCCAGGGCGGCGCGGTACCAGTCGACCGTGCGGCCGAGGCCCTCGTCCAGGGACACCTCGGGGCTCCAGTCGACCCGCCGGCGAGTCGCCGCCACGTCCGCCCGTCGGACCACCTCCAGAGGCCGCTCGGGGCGGTCCCCGAACCCCAGCTCGGCGTCCGGCCGCGCCGGGTCGGCGAGGTGGGCGGCGAGGCGCTCGACCACCTCGCGCACCGTCACCAGCACGCCCGAGCCCAGGTCGAGGCGCTCGCCTTCGATCCCCGGCGCCGTGGCCAGGGCCACGAGCCCCCTCACCGCGTCGTCCACGTAGATCCAGTCCACCGGCCGCCGGCCGGGGCCGAGGCGGGGCCGCTCCCCCTGGAGCAGGGCAAGGGTCACGTAGGGGACGAGCTTGGCGAGGTCGCGCTGGCCCGGGCCGTAGACCATGAACAACCGGGCGGTGACCACCGGCGTGCCGTAGAGGGCGTGGAACATCCGGGCGTAGGAGCTCGCCGCCCCCTTGGCCGCGGCGTAGGGCGAGGCGGGCACCGAGGTCCCCTCCGCCCCGGGCTCGAGCTCTTCCATGGAACCGGCGAGGACGATGCGCCGGCAGCCGGCCTCCTGGGCGGCGACCAGCAGGTGGACGGTGCCCGCCAGGTTGCCCTGGAAGGTGGGAAGGACCGCGGCCAGGTCCCGCGCGCCCGTCACGTGGCTCGCCAGGTGGAAGACGAGATCCGGCCGCGCCGCCTCGACGACGGCCCGGGCGGCCCCCGGCACCGCCAGGTCGTCCAGCGAGAAGCCGTCGAACCCCTCGAAGGGGGCCGCCGAGCGCCGGGCCGCGCCGTGGACCACGGCACCCAGGTCCATCAGGCGACGGCAGAGCGCCCGGCCGAGGAATCCGGAAGCGCCGGTCACCAGCACCCGGGCGCCCGCGAGCCCGTTCGGCCCGCCGCTCACCTGCCTCTCCCCGGCGCGCTTCTATGCTCGATTCCCCTGACCACGGCGTCCGGATCTTACACGGCTCTCCGACCGAACCGTGACCAAACCGTGACCGACGGCGCGCTGTCGAGCCGGTAAACTCTACTCAAGTAGCACTCCCGGGCACCGGCCCGACCCTTCCGCCTCGCCCTGACGCTCCCGAGAGAGGATGACACCCTGAGCCCTACAATGGCCCCCACGACAGCCGCCCCGACCTCGTCGCGCACGTGGAACGAGATCCTCGGCCCCTACAAGGGCGCCCACCTGGGCCGGTCTCTGTGGCAGCTCTCCAGCACCGCCTTCCTCTTCGTCCTCACCTGGTGGCTCATGCTGCGCGGCCTGGAGGTCGGGTACTGGGTCACCTTGCTCTTGTCGCTGCCGGCGGCCGGGCTCCTGACGCGACTGTTCATCATCCAGCACGACTGCGGTCACGGCTGCTTCTTCCACTCGTCGCGGGCCAACCACGCCGTGGGCTTCATCCTCGGTGTCGTGACCCTGACCCCGTACCAGTACTGGCGCCGGACCCACGCCATCCACCACGCGACCTCCGGCGACCTCGACCACCGGGACTTCGGTGACATCCGCACCTTGACGGTGACGGAGTACCGGGCGCTCTCGCCCTGGAAGCGCTTGCAGTACCGGCTCTACCGCAACATGTTCGTGCTCCTGGTGCTGGGCCCGCTCTACCAGTTCGTCCTGAAGCATCGCCTGCCCCTCGACACTCCGCGGGATTGGCGGCGGGAATGGTGGAGCGTCTTCGCCACGGACCTGGCTCTAGGCGCGACCATCGTGACCCTGGGGCTCACGATCGGCTTCCAGCGGCTCGCCCTGGTCCACCTACCCATCGTGGTGGTGAGCGGCGCCCTCGGCGTGTGGCTCTTCTACGTGCAGCACCAGTTCGAGGACACGTACTGGGAGAACCACCCCGACTGGAGCTTCCACCGCGCAGGCGTCGAGGGGAGCTCGTTTCTCGACCTCCCGGCGTTGCTGAACTGGTTCTCCGGGAACATCGGCTACCATCACGTCCACCATCTCTCGAGCCGCATCCCCAACTACTCCCTGCGCCGGTGTATGGAGGAAAACCCGGAGCTCCAGGCGGTGACCCGCCTGACGCTGGGCCGGGCCCTCTCCTGCTCGCGGTTCAAGCTGTGGGACGAGGGTTCGCGGCGGATGGTCGGCTTCGCCGATCTGGGCGAGCTGGACGCCTGACGCCTCCCGGGCGGAGTCGCCCGGGCCCTCTCCGCGGTGGGCGCTTGCCAGCCGGTCCCCGCCGTGACATGATGCGCCTCCTTCCGGTTGCCGGCCGTCCGCGGTCGCTCGTCCGGAACCCTAGCTCGCGGGCCCCCGAGCCCGGACGGCAGCCTCCCGGCAAGTCTCCCGTTTTCCCCCACTACCCGGCCGGTACCAGCAGGCGGAGCACGACCGCGTCCGCGGTCCTGCGTCCGCAGAGAGACCATCCATCGATATGAGCTTCCGTGATTTCGACCTCGATCCCGCGCTCCAGCGCGGCATCGCCGACCTCGGCTTCCAGGAGCCGACCCCCATTCAGAGAACCGCCCTGCCCCCGGCCCTGGAGGGTCGCGACGTCCTGGCCTGCGCCATGACCGGCAGCGGCAAGACCGCCGCCTTCGCCCTGCCCGTGCTGCAGCGCCTCGGCCGCTCCCGCGGGACAGGCACGCGCGCCCTCGTCCTGGCCCCGACCCGCGAGCTGGCCGCGCAGGTGGAGGAGCACTTCCGAGACCTCGGCCGGCACTCGCGGGTCCGCTCCGTCGCCGTCTTCGGCGGCGTCGGCGCCGCGCCCCAGGAGCGCGCCCTGCGCTCCGGCGTCGACGTGGTGGTCGCCACGCCCGGCCGGCTCCTCGACCACCTGCGGAGCGGTCACGCCCGCTTCGACCGCCTCGAGGTGCTCGTCCTCGACGAGGCCGACCGGATGCTCGACATGGGCTTTCTGCCCGACGTCCGGCGCATCCTGGCCGCCCTGCCGCGCACTCGGCAGACGCTGCTCTTCTCCGCCACCCTGCCGGCGCCGATCGTGGCCCTCTCCCGCGAGATGCTGACCGACCCGGTCCGCCTGGACGTCGAGCGGCCGTCGCGGCCCGCCTCCGGGGTCGAGCAGCAGGTGCTGCCCGTCCCCGCGCGCCTCAAGCCCATGCTGCTCCTCGAGATGCTCCGCCGCGGAGAGGTGGAGACGGCGCTGGTCTTCACGCGCACCAAGCACCGCGCCAACCGCCTGGCGGAGTTCCTCGGCAAGTCCGGCGTCTCCTGCGACCGGATCCACGGCAACCGCAGTCAGCGCCAGCGGGAGACGGCGCTGGCCGCCTTCAAGGCCGGCAAGCTGGAGGTCCTGGTGGCCACGGACATCGCCGCCCGCGGCATCGACGTGGAGGCCCTGCCCCACGTCATCAACTTCGACGTCCCCGGCCAGCCGGAGGACTACGTCCATCGCGTGGGCCGCACGGCCCGGGCCCAGGCCACCGGCGACGCCCTGACCTTCGCGGCACCGGAGGAGCGGCGGGAGCTGGCGGCGATCGAGCGCGCCGTGGGCCGGAAGATCCCGCGCCGCCACCTCGAGGGCTTCGACTACGAGGCCCGGCCCACGGGCCGCTTCGAGATCCCGGTCGGCGAGCGCATCGCCGCCATCCGGGCTCGCAAGGCCGAGGATCGCGCCCGGGCCCGCGCCAAGGCCCATGCCAAATCGGAACGCTCGGTTCAGGCCGGCCGTCCGGCCGCGCCCGCGGGTCCCCGCCGCGCGCAGCGCCGTCCCGGCCGCCCGTAGCCACGGGGGCGGTCCCGGTGACCTCGACGCCCCGATCTTGTAGGCTCGCGGGGCTTCCATGAGCCCCGAAGATCGCCCTGGAGATCGCCCACTGCGGCTCGAGCCCGAGTCCGAACCCGAGCTCGAGCCGCAGCTCGAAGCGCAGCCCGTCCGCGCCGCCGGCTTCGTCGGGCGGCTTCTGCGCTCGTCGCGCGCCGCCACGATCTCCCAGGTCTGGCGCTTCGGGGTGACCTTCGGCACCTACGTCGTCCTCCGGCGCGTGCTGCCGCCGTCGGACTGGGGCATCTGGGACTGGTCGCAGGGCTTCTTCTTCCTGCTCCTCGCCCAGGTCCGGGACCTGGGGCTCCCGGCTCACGTTGTGCGGGACCGGAGCCGCCCGTACGGCAACTTCCTGGCCGTCGAGCTGGGCTGGGGAGCCCTCCTCGCCCTGGGCGTCGCCTTCGCCGGCCCCATCATCTCCCTGGCTTACGCCGCGCCCGGCCCCACGGTCGTCGGAGTGGTGCGGGCGCTCTGCCTCTTCCTGATCCTCGAGGGACTGGCCAAGGTGCCCCTCATCTACTTCGAGGCCGAGCTCTTGATCGAGCGCGCCCTCCTGCCGGAGGTCGTCCGAAACCTCTGCTTCGCGGGGCTCTCCATCGCCCTGGCGCTCCACGGCTTCGGCGTCTGGAGCCTGGTCATCGCCCACGTCGCCGCCACCGGCGTGTTCGCCGGCCTCCTCTGGAGCCGCGCCCTGCCGGAGATGACGCTCCACTGGGTGCGAGGCGGCACCTGGCGCCTGGTGCGGGCGAGCCTGCCCCTCATGGTCATGGCCTTCCTGCTCCTGGCCCTGGACTGGCTCGACGTCCAGGTCCTGTCGGTGCGCTTCACCGACTCGGCCCTCATCGGCCGCTACGGCGGCGTGCTCTTCCTGTCCCTCCTGATGCCCCGGGTCCTGGAGCTGCCGATACGCCGCGCCCTCTACCCCGCCTTCGTGGCGGTGCGAGACCAGGCCGCGCGCTTCTTCGAGACCTACCGCCTGGCGACCATCCTCCTCATGGCGGTCCAGGTGCCCTTCGCCCTCTTCCTGTTCCTGAACGCCCGCACCCTTCTCATCCTGCTCTGGGGCCCCGAGTACGCCCAGGCCGCCCCCCTGCTGCGGATCCTCTGCTTCATCCCCCTGGTCCAGCCCTTCGCCCGCTGCGCCGAGGACGTGATCCTGGCCCGCCACGAGGAGCGGCTCCTGATCGGCGCCTCGTTCCTGTCCCTCGTCTCCTTGGTGAGCCTGGGTCTCTGGCTCACCGGCCCCCTCGGCCCGGCGGGGATGGCCTGGGCCAAGCTCCTGCCCCTCGGCGTCGTGCCCATCACCTGGGCGATCTACCGGATCGACCCGGCCGGCTTCCGGCGCCTGGCCGGCGAGCTGGTGCTCCTCTACGCCCTGCCCGTGCCCCTCTTCGCCCTCGCCGCCTGGGCGAGCGCCGGCCACCCCTGGCTGCGTCTCGGGCTCACGATCGCCGCCGGACTGGCGACCGCCGGCCTCTACCTCTGGCGCTGGGGCCGGAGCTTCGCGCGCTTCTTCGCGCGGACCTGATCCGGACCTGATCGGGGCCTGATCGGGGCCTGATCCGGACCTGATCGGGTCACGGGCCCGGAGGCTTCAGTACTTGGCGACGAGGGGCGGGAGCTTCGGCGGGAGCTTGCGCCGGAGGGCTTCCTTGGCGCGCTTGACCGGCAGGTAGGCCCGCCCCCCGGCCGGATGGGCGTCGAACCAGCGCTCGGCCCGGCGCGCGAGGCGTGCCCCGAGGCCGCCCTCTTCCGCCCGGCGGAGCTCGCCGGCGGCGGCCTCGGCGTCGCCGGCCCCGGAGCGCTCGCGGAAGCTCTCCCAGCTCTCGCGGTACTGGCCGAGCTGGGGGGTCGCGTCGCCGGTCGACTCCGGCGTCTTGGTGGCCACCGCGAAGACCGCCGTCTGGAGCCCGCCGTAGCGCCCGAAGCTCAGGTGGTCGAGGCAGCCCGGGGTGTAGCGGTAGACCTTCCACGGCCCGGTGTGGAGCCGCCCGCGCTGCCAGTACGGCGAGTAGACGCACAGGTACTCGTACTCGAGGAGGTAGCGGTTCGCCTGGTAGAAGTCGGCGAACAGGGTGGGCGAGACCATGTAGAAGCCCAGGTCGATGTGGTTGTTCGAGGGCACCGCGGCGTGGACGATCCGGCCGTCCGGGGCGAGAAACCGGTGGAGGTTCTCGAGCACCTGGGGCAGGTCGAAGATCTGGAGGATGGTCCCGGGGTCGAGGACGGCGTCGAAACGCCCGGCGAGCTCGTCGGGGATCGGCCGGTTCAAGTCCACGATGTGCTGGGCGCCTTCCCAATCCGAGATGTCGCACGCCTCCACCCGCTCGAAACCGAGCTGGCGAAAGAAGGAGACGTCCGAGAGGCACCCCTGGCGGGCGAGGCGCGGGTCGTGAGAGAGCTCCAGCTTCTCGACCGGGGCCAGCGCCACGCCGTGGCGCCGCGCCCAGCGCTCGAGATCGCCTTGAGTGAAGTAGACCGACGAGCGCCCGAGCTGGAGCAGGGTGCCCGAGAACGGGCGGCGTTTCGCCTCCTCGAGCAGCAGTCTCGCCGTGCCCCGCGGAATGCCCATCTAAGACAGCCTCCTCACCGCGCGTACTCCCACCACCAGAGACGCTCGCCGCCCACGCGGTGGTGGTGGCGCAGCTTCCAGCGCAGCCGCCGGCGGCCGCCGAACAGCGGTTTGACCTGAGAGTGGTAGGCGGCGACCGCCTCGATCTTCGCCTCGACCGCCTCCTCGGACACGGGGACGATCTCGCTCGTCCAGCCGACGCCCCGGACCACCCGGCGCACCGCCTTGTGGCTCCGCGAGTAGGGGTACTCCTCGTAGTACAGCAGGTCCGAGCCGAAGCGCTGCTCCGCCGCCGCCCGGACGATCCGGTGATCGACGTGGCCGCCGACCCCCAAGGGCACCACGAGCTCGCGGTGCTCGGGCAGGTCGGCCATCCGATCGGCGACCGCCAGGATGGCCGGCCGGTCCGAGGGGACGATGGGTCCGAAGATGTCGGCGATGGAGCCGTAGAGGGGCTCGCCCGTGGCCCGGTCCCGGCGGTAGATGCACTCCAGGAGATCCCAGTGCAGGGCATCCGCCCCCACCCGGGCGCAGGCCGCCAGATCCTCCCGGCGGCGCCGGGCGACCACGCCGGCACCCTCCTCGCCGGAGCGCGCCGGCCGGTCGAGCTTCCACGCCCGGTGGAGCGTACGGGCGAGGTCCGAGGGCTCGCCGGGGGGCTCGTCGCCGGCGCCCACGGTCACCACCAAGACCGCCTTGCCCGCCGCGGTGCGCCGGTAGATCTGCGCCCCGCACGAGAGGATCGCGTCGTCCAGGTGCGGCGAGAGGTAGACCGCGTCGTAGGAGGTCCGGAGGGCCGGGGAAGCCTCGGCGGGCACCGCGGTCTCGGCGCTCATCGCCCGACGACCTCCACCGGCGCCCCCGAGGAGACCCTCCCGCCCACTCCAGGCCGGGCCTCACCCTCGGTCGGGCCTGGAGTCTCGCCCGGTCTCCGGTCCAGAATCCGATCGAGCGCGCGCCGGTAACCGGCGGCGAAGAGCTCGCGGGTGTGGTGCTCCCGGGCGTGGCGCCAGCTCGCCCGCGCCATGGCCTCGAGCTCGCAGGCCGGCCGCGCCGCCAGCTCCTCGACCGCCCGCCGGACGCCCGCCACCGAAGACTCTCCGAGAATCCGGCCGTACGCCGGCTCCACGTCGACGCTCGCCTCGTAGCTCAGGACCGGGACGAGCCCCGCGTGCATGCAATTGATGGCGCTGCCGCCGCCCCCCTCCGAGCACGAGGGGTAGACCAGGCCGAGGGTGGACTCGGCGAGGTCCCGGAACGCGGGGCCGGCCACGTCCACCCAGCCCACCGTGTGGATGTTCGGGGTTTCGTAGAGCTCGCGCCAGAAGGCGAGCTCAAACTCCCTCTCCCGGGCGATGGGGCCGCAGACGGTCAGGTGGTACCCCGGCAGGCCGGCGAAGGCCTCGAGGACCAGGTCGAGCCCCTTGTGCACGAGGCCGCCGCTCCCGAACCAGAGGAACCGGCGGCGGCAGGCCTCGAAGTCCTTGCCCTCGGGAAACGGGTAGAGGTACGGGCTCGAGATGGGCACCCGGACCATGGGCTTGCCGGCGAAGGCGTAGGTGCCGGCGGTGAACTCGTTGCCCAGGATCGTAATGGCGTCGGCGTGCTCGAGGGCCCGGTTCTCCTCGATGAGCTTGTAGGGCGGCAGGACGAGGCCCCGGCGCGCGGCGAGCCCGGCCAGGCGCCGCCGCTGCGCCTCGTTGTGGAAGGTCCAGTGGCCGGTTTCGGCGTGGAGGATCTTCACGCACTCCGGCCCCAGCCGCGGAGCCAGCCGTTCCATGTTGAGGCGGGGGTCGACGAAGACCGCGTAGTCGTGCGCCGGCTCGAAGCTCCGGTTCGTCCAGTGGATGGCGTCCACCGTGTAGCCCCGTTCCACGAAGGCGCGGGCCATCTCCAGCGACTCCCAGTCGTGGGTGTGGTCGTGGGAGACCTCGCCGCTCCGCGGGACGCAGAACGGGTCGAGGATGTAGGAGAAGAGCACGCGTCCGCGGCTCGTGCCCTCCGGCTCCAGGGTCACCAGGCGGTCCTCGATCCGGCGCGCCCGGCGCACGAGCTTGCGGCCCACCCGCTCGAGCTCGCCGCCGAGCCCGCGGGGCCGGAGCCACCGCAGCCGGCGGCGGGTGGACGGCGACAGCCTCATCAGTTCACGTAGCCCAGGGCCTTCAGGGCCTTGCGGGTCTGCTCGCCCTGCTCCTCGACGAACGAGCGTCCGCGGCGGATCCAGTCGGTCCCCTTCATCCAGGCGAAGAGCGCGTCGTGGAGGCGGCGGGCCGGCGACCGCTCGGTCTCCTTGACGTCCCGGGTCTCCATGGGGTCGTCCTGGTGGTCGTAGAGCTCGAAGAGCACGTCGCGACCGGCGAAGGCGGGGTGGTAGACGAGCTTCCAGCGCCGGTCCTGGACCGCCCGGAAGTGGGTCGTGGGCGTGCCGCCCCCCGCCTCGAGGTAGGCGTACCGGAAGGCGTCCTCGGGCGGGTCCTCGCCGCGCAGGAAGGGCACCAGGCTGTGCCCTTCGAGCCCCTTGACCTCCAAGCCTGGGGCCGCCAGGTCCCGGAGCGTCGGGTAGAGGTCGACCAGCTCCACCGGCCGCTCGACCCGCTCGCCGGCCGGCACGCGGCCCGGCGCCCAGACCACCAAGGGCACGTGGGCGCACGGGCTGTAGGGCAGCCGCCCGTGCTCGAAGTAGTAGTCGTGCTCGCCCAGGCTCTCGCCGTGGTCGGCGGTGAAGATCACCACCGCGTCGTCCAGCATCCCCAGCTCCCGCGCCCGTTCCAGGACCCGGTGGATCGACTGGTCCGCCACCAATACGTTGGCGTCGTACTGGGCCACGTAGTACTCGAGCTCGCGGTGGTCGCCCAGGGCCTGGGCCGGGGGATTGACCAGCTTGACCGGCCCGCCCCCGCCGGGCGGGGCCTTGTACCAGCGGTCTCCGACGAAGGGGTTCTCGGAACCGGTGGGCAGGACGTAGGGCGCGTGGGGATCGGAGTAGTGGAGCCAGACGAAGAGGTGCTTGTCATCCTTGTGGCGGTCGAGGAGTTGCAGGGCGAGCTCGTTGACCCGCGGGGCGTTGATCGTCTGGCGGTAGACCAGGGGGTCGGCCGACATCCCGCCCGCGACGTGCCAGGTCTCCTGGAAGTCGTCGAACCCCCGGTTCCAGCCCAGCTCGGCGCTCAGGACGGCGTTGGAGACCACCGCCGCCGTCGTGTAGCCGGCCTTCTTGAACATCTCCGGCAGGGTCAGATAGCCATCGGGGATGTGGATCGCCGCGTCGTGGGTCAGGCCGGTGGTCTGCGGGTACTCGCCGGTGAACATGACGCTGAACGACGGCCCGGTCTTCGGCCACTGGGTGATGGCGTTCTCGAAGAGCAGGCCCTGGGAGGCGAGCTGCTCCAGGCCGGGGGTGGTCTTCCGGGGGTAGCCGTAGGCGCTCGTGTGGTCGGCGCGGAGGGTGTCGACGGTGATCAGGAAGATCCTCCGAGGAGGACCTTCGGGCCCGCGCCGGGCGCAGCCGCCGAGGACTGCGAAGGCACCGAGGAGGATCGCGGAAGTCCCGAGCTGCCAAGAGGATAGACGCTTCGAAGTGGATCTGGACGACATCCGCAAAACCCTATCACCGTGCTACCATCGCCGTCCATGCCGGCCGCCGTCCGCCTCCGTACCGCCTGGCCCGCGGCCCTCTTCGCCCTCTTGGCGGCCCTCTTCGTCATCCAGGCGACGAGCCTGCGGGGCAAGAGCCTGACCTACGACGCGCCGGACCACCTGCGCTACGGCCTCCAGATCCTCCACGGCGACGCCACCCGCTTCGACGACTCCAAGATGCCCGTGTCGGCGTGGAACGCCCTGCCGGCGCGGATCGGCGAGGGCCTGGAGCCCGGGCGGCTGCGCGCCTTCCTCGAAGCGCCTGGCACCGCCCGCTACTCCACGATCCTCGCCTCCCTGGCCCTCGCCTGGCTGGTTTTCAGGTGGTCCCGGGAGCTCTACGGCCTGGGGGCGGCCTTCCTGTCCCTGCTCTTCGAGGTCTTCGACCCCACTCTCCTCGCCCACGGACGCTTCGTCACCACCGACCTCTACGCCGCCCTGACCATCACGCTGTCCCTCTACACCTTCTGGCGCTTTCTCCGGACGCGCCACTGGGGCTGGGGCGTGGCGGCAGGCCTGGCCCTGGGCCTCGCCCAGATCGCCAAGTACACCGGCGCCTACCTGGTGCCAATCCTGCTCCTGATCGTCGCCATCCGCGGCGGGGCGGCGGTCCTGGCCACCCTCCGGGCCGACCGCCGAAAGCCTGCCGCCGGCGAGGACGGCCGCCACCGAGCCCGGCCCTGGATGGGGCGCCTCGGGCGGATCGCCGCTCGGACCTCGGCTTGGGGCGCCGCCTTCGCCCTCCTGGCGCTGCTGGTGATCCACGTGGGGTTCCTCTTCCAGGACAGCTTCACGCGCCTCTCCGACTACCGCCTCCGCTCCGAGCCCTTCCGCCACCTCCAGCGCACCCTCGCTCCCTGGGAGGGCCTCCGGGTGCCGGTGCCCTACCCTTACTTCGAGGGTCTCGACTGGGTCCTCCAGCGCGAGCAGACCGGCGACGGGTTCGGCAACATCTACCTGCTGGGCAAGGTCCACAAGGGGCGGGGCTTCCTCGGGTACTACTTCGTCGCCTTCCTGTTCAAGGTCCCCCTGGCAACCCAGCTCCTCTTGCTCCTCGCCGCCGTCGCCTACCTGGTGCGGCGCCGGCGCTTCCGCTTCCTGGACGACGAGCTGGTCCTGCTGCTTCCGGTCGCCTTCTTCACCGTCTACTTCAACTTCCTCTACGACGCGCAGATGGGGATCCGCTACCTGATGGTGGCCTTCCCTGTGCTCTACGTCTTCGCCGGGTCGCTGGTGGCCCGAGGGAGCTGGGAGAGCCTCGGGCGCCGCGGGCGGCGGCGCTGGACGGCGGCCCTGGGCGTTCTCGGCGCCTGGCTCGTGGTCTCGGTCCTCTCCTACTACCCGGATCTCCTCCCCTACATGAACGAGCTGGTCACCGACCGGAAGATGTCCTACCGCATCCTCGCCGACTCGAACCTCGACTGGGGCCAGGACAACGATCAGATCGACCGCTACCTCGAGGAGCACCCGGACGTGATCTGGCAGCCGGAGCGGCCCACGGCCGGCCGCATCCTGGTGGGGATCAACTGGCTGGACGGAGTCTTCAAGCGCCACCACGACAGGTGGCTCCGGGAGCACTTCCGGCCGGTGGGCCAGCTCCACTACTCCCACCTTCTCTTCGAGGTCACGCCCCAGGACGTCGAGCGGCTGAAGCGGGAGGGAGTGGTCGGCGAGCCGCCGCCGCCGCGGCGCCACCACCGTCCTACCCGACGTACCCCAGGGCCCTGAGCCGCTCCAGGGTCTCGTTCCTCGTCTTGCTGTCCGTGGTGGAGGTGGGCCCTGCGGCGCTCCAGATCTCGAGGGTCGGCTTCTCGGCGGCCCACGGTCCGCGGCCCCGCACCGCCGCCACGTCGATGGCGCCGCCCACAGGGTGGGCGCGGCCGGCGAGGTGCAGGGCGACCGGGGCGCTGCCCGGTAGCACCGGCTGCAGGTGGGCCTCGACGCTCACGATCCGCGAGAGGTCGCCCCGGAAGAGCACGCCCTTGGGGATCGCGCCGCCGGTCAGCTCCATGCGCACGTGGGCGCCGTCGATCTTCACCTGGTCGTCGGCACCCAGGAAGTAGGGCAGCCAGGAGGCCGGCGGACGGTCCAGGGTGAGGTCGGCGACCAGGGAGCTCCCCTCGGGCACCCCCGCCGCCACCACGCGCAGCCCCTGGAGCCGCAGATCGAGGTGCTTTTCGACCAGGGGCGCGAGACGGGAGACCGTCTCCGGCTGCGCTCCGGCCAGGTTGTGGCGCTCCCCGGGGTCGTGGGCCAGATCGTAGAGCTCGATCCGGTGCAGGCGCGCCACGTCGAGGCGCCAGAGGTGGGCGTGGACGTGGTTGGGCGGGGCGAAGGGCGTCTGCTTGTTGAACAGGATGAGCTTCATGGGCCCGTAGGTCACCGAGCCCCTCAGGGGACCGTAGGTCAGGTGCTGGGCGAAGGCGGGCCTTCGGGGCACGGGTTTCTCGCCCAGGAGCTCCGGGAGGATGCTCTCGCCGGCGAGGTCGTCGGCCGGCCGGCCGCCGGCCGCGTCGACCAGGGTCGGGAAGAGGTCGATCATCCGGATCGTGCCGGCCAGGCGCGTGTCTGCGGGGATCCGGCCGTCCCAGCGGGCGATGAACGGGACGTGGAGCATCTCCTCGTAGAGGGTCTGCCCGTGCTTCCAGCCGCCCCGGTCGAAGAGCTCCTCCCCGTGGTCGGCGGCGAGAACCACCAGGGTGTTGGACAGGACCGACGGGGGGATGGCCCGCAGCACCTCGCCCACGTGGCGGTCGACGTAGTGGATCTCGCTGTCGTAGAGCGCCGTCAGGTAGCGCACGTCCGCCGCAGGGTCGTGGAGCCTGCGCTGGCCATCGGCAAGGTCGTCCACCCAGTCGCCGCGCACCCGCCCCGTGTAGCCGGGGTCGTAGGGGGTCTTGCCGTCGGCGATGTCCGGGTTGGCGTAGGGGCTGTGGGGGTCGATGTAGTGGAGGTAGAGGAAAAACTTGCCCTGCCCCGGTCGGGCCGCGTGCTCTTTCAGCCAGGGGATCGCCCGCCGGTTGACGGTCTGCGCATCAACCTTGCCGAGCACCCGGAGCACCTTGAAGGTGGTCGGTGGCGTGTGGAAGTCCTCGAATCCGCGGGCGAAACCGTTTTCCGGGTGGAGGATCGGGTTGGCCAGAAAGCCCGCGGTCCGGTAGCCCAGGCCCCGGAGGGTCTCGGCCAGGGTCGGCACCCCCGCCGGCACGGCGAAGGTGTCCGGGTCGGGACCGAGGATGTCCTCCGGGTAGCGACCGGTCATGTAGGAGGAGACCGAGGGCAGCGTCCAGGGCGCCTGGGAGCTGGCGTGCTCGGCGACCACGCCGCGCTGCGCCAGGAGCCGGTCGATCTCGGGCGAGGTGTCCCGGGAGTAGCCGTAGGTGCCCAGGTGATCGGCGCGCAGGGTGTCGATCACGATCAGCAGGATGTTGGGCGGCTCGGAGGGCTTCCGGGCGCAGCCCCCGACCAGGATCCCCACCAGGGTCAAGGTCAGGATCAGCCCCGGGGGCAGGGCGGCCCCGAGGACCCCCAGGGAAGCTGCGAGATGACCGGTCGTCCGCCTCACTGCGCCACTCCTTCCGTCTCAGGGCGTCCCGGGCGCACCGCGGCCGGCGCCCGCCGATAGAGCCAACCCCACCCCCGATGGGCGATGGGCACGAAGCCCTCCCCCACCTCCGGCTCGCCCCGCGCCGGGTCCTGGTAGACGGCCAGCTCGGAGTACCCCTCCCCGTAGCCGGTGGCGTAGTAGCGCGTCTCGGGCGGGCCCGCCGCGGCCGAGGACGCCGCCTCGCGGCCCTTACGGTAGATCGTGAGGGGGCCGAGGGCCGCGACCCGGCGGAAGGCGAAGCGGCCGGCGGCCTCGGCCACCCGGCCGCCGGAGTCTTCGCCGGCGACCACCAGGAAGCCGCCGGGGCCGACGATCCAGTGCCGCGAGAGCATCTCGTCGAGCTCCCGGCGGGTGCCCACCGAGGCCGTGCTCAGACGCCCCTCAGTGTCCCGCCGGTAGTCGATCCCCCGCAGCGTGCCCACGAAGTGCTCCAGGTCGGGAATCCGCGAGCCCGGCGCCTCCAGGTAGTGGTATCCCCCGAAGAGGGCCGCCGGTGCGATCCGTCCCTCGGCCATGGACTCCTTGTCCGCCCGGAAGGCGGCCCGGGCGTCGGCGGGAATCGCGTCGAGCACCGAGCGGTAGTCGGCCAGGTGCCGGTCGATGGGCCGGTAGTGGGCGGCGTAGAGGGTGCCGACGTGGAGCAGGACAAGGAAGGCGAAGCCGGCCGCCGCGAGCTTCGGCCACGCCCCGCCGGCGGGCACCGGCAAGGCCGCCCAGCCGATCAGCAGCACGTAGAGCGGCACCCGGTTCGAGATGAAGAAGACCCGGCCCACGTGGTCGGGCAGGGCCAGGAACAGGACGACGAGGGCCACCGCCGCCACCAGCCAGCGCCACTCCGGGCGCTCCCCCCGGCGCCATGCGGCCACCGCCAGGGCGAGGCCCAGGGCCACGCCGACGGCGAAGAGGGCGGTCTCCCAGCCGAGGGAGAACGAGGGCAGGCATCCGGCGGCGAGCAGCGCCTTGCGCTCCAGGTTGCCGTAGAAGAGGAGGAGCGGCCCGGCCGCCGCGGGCCGTGCCGCGTTGCGCGCCACCACCCCGACCAGGAGCGCGAGGGCCGGCGCGAAGGCCGCCCCCGTCCGGAGCAGCCGGTAGGCGGCGCCACGGCGGGCGGGTGCGGACGGTGCGTCGGGATCGGAGGCGGGATCCGGGAGGAGGCAGAGCACCAAGAGCACGAACGCCAGGATGCCGAAGGAGTAGACGTGAAGCAGGTAGACGGCCAGCACCAGGAGGGCCAAGACCGCCACCCGCGGCCAGGTCAGGTCTCGGCGCCGGCGCCACCAGTAGCCCAGGGCGAAGAGCGCCGCCGGGATACTCAGGACGTAGCTCACGAAGCCCATGTGGAAGTGCCAGTTGTAGGCCAGGGCGAACCCGAGGAGGCCCAGGGGCGTCCTCTCGGGGCCGACGCTCCGGACCAGGTAGAGGAGGCTCCACGGGAAGAGGGCGAGGTAGAGGCTCAGCACCGCCTTGCCCGCCGCCGTCACCGGCATCGCCTGGGCGAGGGCCGCCGCCAGCCAGTCGGCGAGCACGTACGGGGCGGGATAGAACGAGCGGGTGAAGGTGGCCCGGTAGCCCGCGGCGGGGTCGCCGTAGTGGGCGAAGATCTGGTCGCGCACCAGGTGGTACGGGTAGTCCTGGAGGGGCGGGTAGGTCACGAGCCAGACGGGGAGCACCACGACGACGGTCAGGGCCGCCGCGAGGAAGAGCTCTTTGCGCGCCATGGTGAGAGGTGGGGTCGCTCGAAAGGCTCCGCGGATCCCGTCCCGGCGCGGCGCCCAGCGCGGAGGCGGGCCTGAAGCTGATTCGATCCGGGCCCGATCCGGACCCGATCCGGGACGGGGCAGTATAGCTCCCGGGGCCGCCCTCGGTGTACCCTGTCGGCGCCCGGAGCCGCGCTCACCCCGGGCTCCGGAGCCCTCGTGCGCGTCGCCGTCCTCGCCCACAGCTTCCCCCGCTTCCCGGGGGATACCCACGGTCCCTTCGTCCAGCGCCTGTCCGAGGAGCTGGCGGCCCTGGGCCACGAGATGCACGTGCTCGTGCCCTACGATCCCGAGCTCCGGGGCGACCCGGCGAGCCCCCTCGCCGTCCACGCCTTCCGCTACGTCAAGCCCGACCGCTGGCACCGCCTGGGGTACTCGCGCACCCTGAAGCGGGACGTGGGCATGAAGCTCGCCTCGTGGATCCAGGCGCCCCTGTACTTCCCGTTCGCCGCCCGGGCGCTCCGCCGGCTGATCCGGGAGGCGGGGATCGAGCTGGTCCACGCCCACTGGATCCTGCCCAACGGCTGGGTCGCCCGCCGGGCGACCGGGGCGGGGACCGGCTCCGGGGCCGCCGCCGGCGTGCCGTACGTCTGCACCCTCCACGGCTCCGACGTCTTCATGGCCGAGAGGAACCCCCTCTTCCGCCGCATGGCGGCCGGGGCCCTGGCCGGCGCGAGTCACGTCACCTCGTGCAGCGCCGACCTCCGGGACCGGCTCCTGGCGATCTCCGGCGACCCGCAGCAGGAGGAAAAGGTCTCCCTGGTCGCCAACGGCACCGATCTCCCCCCCGGGGTGCGGCCGACCCCGCGGCCCGGCGGCGCCTGGAGGAGGATCTGGGCGTGCCCCCGGGCGCGCGCCTGGTGGTGGCGGTGGGCCGGATGGTGGACAAGAAGGGCTTCGAGTACCTGGTCGAGGCTGCCCCGGCGATCCTGGCGGGACGGGGCGACGTGCGCGTGGTCCTGGGCGGCGGTGGTGACCTGCTGCCGGCGCTCCGGGCGCGGGCCGAGGGGCTCGGTCTCGCCGGCCGGGTGCTCTTCCCCGGCGGACTCTCCCACGATCGAGTGCTCGAGATCCTGGCCGCCGCCGAGGTCGTCGCCATGCCCTCGGTCCGGGACCGGAGCGGCAACATCGACGGCCTGCCGGTGGTGGTGCTCGAGGCCATGGCCGCCGCCCGCCCGGTGGTGGCGAGCCGGGTGGCCGGGATCCCCCTGGCGGTGGAGGACGGAGCGACCGGCGTGCTCGTGCCCGAGCGCGACGCCGGGGCCCTGGGCGCGGCCGTCGGCCGCCTGCTGGACGACCCGGAGCGGGGCCGTTCCCTGGGTGAGGCCGGCCGGAGACGGGTGGAGCGGGAGCTCACCTGGACCGCCATCGCCCGCATCCACGACCGGATCTACCGCCATGCCGCGGCGGGCGGTTAGACGTCCGACCGAGCCAGACCCATGATGAACGAGTCCAGCTTCTCCACGCGGCAACTCAGGGAGGGGGCGTCCCTCTCCCCCCGCGAGGGCGGGAGAGGGATCGAGAGTGAGGGGGGTGGCCCGAGCCAACCCATGCGGGTCGCCATCGTCACCAACACCTACCCGCCCGACATCTCGGGGGTGGGCACCCTGTGCGTCGAGCTGGGCGCCCAGCTCGCCCGCACCGGCCACGAGGCCGTGATCCTCACCCGGCGCGCACCGCCGGGCGACCCCTACGCCCTCCCCACCGGCGGCGGCAAGCTCCTCTTCCCCCTCCGCGCCGCCCGGGCCTATCTGCGCGCGGCCCGCGAGCACCCTTTCGACGTGGTCCACCTCCACGAGTCGGACGGGGTGCTGGTGGCGCTGGTGCTGCGTCTGGCGCGCCTCTTCCGCAGGCCTGCGGGCCGCGCCCGGCTGGTGGCCACGCTCCAGGTCTCCTACACCCGGGAGCGCCGGTCGGTGCGGCCGGTGGTGGTGGACGGGCGGGTGGTCTCGCGACCCACCTCCGGCGAGCGGGTCTTCGCCTGGGTGCGAGCGCCGATCCTCGCCGGCCTGGGACGGCTCACCGCCCGCCTCTCGGATCGGGTCGTGGCGCCCAGCCGGACCACCGCCGGGGAGCTCACCCGGGACTACGGCGCCTCCGGCGTGGTGGTGATCCCCAACGGCATCGCGCCGCTGCCGGCCGCGGCCGGGCTCGGGACCGGGGCGGCCACGCCGGTCCAGAGCCCGCCCGGCGGCCTGGTCATCCTGTACGCCGGGAGGCTCCGAACGAGGAAGGCCGTCGCCGTGCTCCTGGAAGCCGTCGCCCGCCTGCGCCGGGACGAGCCCGGCGTGGGCTTGGTCCTGGTGGGAGACGGCGAGCAGCGCACGGCTCTGCGGGACCAGGCCGAGAGGCTGGGGATCGCCGGGGCGGTGCGCTTCGTCGGCGCCGTGCCCCGGAGCGAGATGGCCCGCCGGCTCGCCGACGCCGATCTGTTCTGCCTGCCGTCCCTCTACGAGGGGCTCCCCCTGGCGATTCTCGAGGCCATGGCCGCCGGCCTGCCCGTGGTCGCCACCGCGGTCGCCGGCATCCCCGAGGCGGTCGAGGACGGCACGACCGGTCTCCTGGTGCCGCCCGAGGACGCCGAGGCCCTGGCCCGGGCCCTGGGCGAGCTCGCCCGGGACCCGGAGCGCCGCCGCCGGATGGGCGAGGCCGGCCGCCGCAAGCTCGAGGAAGAGCTCGCGATCCCCAAGATCGCCGCCGCCTATCTGAAGCTCTGGCAAGAGCTCGTAGCGCAGTGAAGCTCAGCGCCGCGGGGGGCGCTTGGGCTTCGACCCGGCCGGGCCCTCGCGGTCGAACTCTCCGGACAGGCGGTCGACCGTGAGGGGGACGAAGCGCTCGCTCCAGTAGTCCCAGCCTTCGAGGTCGACCGGCCGCAGGCCATTCCATCTCCGGTCGCCGGCGACCAGGGCGAAGATGCCTCCGTACTGGCAGTGCCTGGGCTCGAGCTGGAGGTCGCGGCAGTCGAGGGGCTGTCCAGCGGCGGTGCGATCGAGCCAGTACTGCAGCGACTCGCGGGCGGTAGGCTCGATCCGGAGCCAGAGGTGGCCCTGCTCGAGCCCGGCGAGGGGCAGGCCCGGCCAGTTCAGAGCGTCCGCCGCCAGGTGTTGGAATGGCAGGAGAAGGCAGAAGGCCGCCCCGACCAGGCGCAGGCCGGCGCTCCAGGGAACGCCCTCGCCGCCGGAGCGCGCCGTCGCCTCCCTCCAGACCAGCGTGAAAACCAGGTAGAAGCCGGCGAGCAACGCGGTCGCCCGCCGCAGGCCCTGGGGGCCGGCTCCGGCGCTCACCGCCAGGAGGTCCACCGCCGGGACGAGCCAGGCCGCCAGGAGGAGCGGGCGGAGCTCGCGGCGCCGCCGGAAGAGGAGCACGCCGCCGGCGGCCACGACGAACGCCGCCGCGATCCCCAGCGGCCCGGAGAGCTCGCTGTGGTCGAGCCAGAAGTAGTAGCTCGTGCCCCGGACGAAGAGGTCGTGCAGGGTCTCGAGGAAGTTGCGCACCACCGTCGCTGGCGCCAGCACGAGTCCCGTGCCGCCGCCCCGGAAGATCCCTGACCCGCTGGCCGGGTCGTAGAGCAGCTTCGCCGGGTGCCGGACCCAGGCCAGGCCGGCGGCCAGGGGCAGAAGGAAGCCGGCCAAGGCCGGCGCCACCGGTCGGAGACCGAGCCCCGGCAGGCCCAGGCGCGCTCCCATCGACCCCTCCGCCTGCCGCCGGGCCCGCCGGCCCGGCCGGGAGAGGTACGCCACCGCCAGCGCCGGCAGGTAGAACAGAACCACCGGGTAGCTCATCCAGGCGACCATCGCCAGGGCACCGAAGGCGGCGCGGGCGAGGCCGTCGGCCGCCGCTCGAAGCGCGCCGCCGCCGGTCACGGGCAGGACGAAGAGGAGCGCCAGCAGGTAGGGCAGGACGACCAGATCGATGCCATAGGTCGTCTCGACCGTGTTGAAGAAGAGCCATGACGGCGAGAGGCCCACGGCCAGGAGCGGCACGGCGGCCCGCCACGGCCGGCCGAGACACCGGGCCAGGACGAAGGCGAGGCACCCGAGGCTCCCGGCGTACAGGACCAGGCGCACCCACTTGGCGGTGTAGATCGTGAAGCCGGCGACGTGGTAGACGGCGAGGAGGAGCCCGTACCATCCCAGGTTCGTCGAGACGCCGTCGTAAACCGTGCGGTGGGCGAGCCAGAACGGCCCGCGGACCGACTCGGCCACCTCCTCGTAGCGGAGGATCTGGCTCGTGTGGAGATCGAAGGCGGCCTGGAGGCCGACCAGGGCGACGACCACCAAAGCGTAGGCGACCCACCCCCATCGCCGGGCCCCACGAGAGCGCACCGCCGGCTCCCTTCCCTGTTCATCTCGCAGTGGCGTTCCCCCAGCGAAGGTAGAGGCTGCAGCCCCCGAACCCGCCGCCAATCTCGTCGTCGGCCTGGTCGTTCGTCTGCCGGAACCCTATGCTATAACCCGGGAACCTGCCATGCAGAGGAAACGGGACCAGCGGGCGCGTCACGGCGACCGCTCCGGCCGCTGGTGGCCCGGCGTCGCCATCGCCCTCGCGTTCCTCGCGGTGGGCCTGGCGATCCTCCCCGACTACGGCACCACCTGGGACGAGCGGGAGAGCTACGACGCGGGGCGCCAGAACCTCGACATCCTCGCCACCGTCGCCTCCGGCAGCACCGACTTCGAGTGGCCGTGGCACGAGCTGCGGGGATACGAGTTCGCCTTCGACACCGCCCGCGCCGCCTTCGCCCGGCTCGTGGGGCCTTCCCTGGGAGGGCCAGACGACCTTCGCGGCTTCCACCTCTTCAACCTCCTGCTGGCGGCGGCGTCCCTCCTCCTGGTGCACCGAATCGCCGTCGACGTGGGAGCCGGTCCCGGGGTGGGCGCGCTCTCGGCCCTGGTCCTCGCCACCAGCCCGAAGTACGTCGCCCACTCCCAGAACAATCCCAAGGACCTGATCGGCCTGTTCGTCTTCGCCCTGGCGGTGTGGGCGATCGTGCGCGCCACCGACCGCGGTACCCGGGGCGCCTTCGCCCTGGCCGGCGCGGTGGTGGGGCTGGCCTTCGCCAGCCACGTCCTGGCGGCCCTCCTGGTGCCGGTGGCGGCGGCCTGGGTGCTGGGAAGCGAGCGGGTCGCGGGCGGCGGCCGGCGGCCTCCGGAGCGCGGGGCCGCCCGCTGGCGCGCGCCGTTTACTCACCTGGTGATCCTGTTCGCCGTCGCCGGGGTGGTGACCTTCGCCCTCTGGCCCTGGCTGTGGGCCGACCCGGTGATTCGCACCGCCCGGGTCCTGCGGCGGGTGATCCTCTACCCCGTGGGCCTGCCGGTGCTCTACCTGGGCACGATCTACCCGGACGCGAAGCCTCCGTTCCACTACGGAGTGGTGAGCCTGCTGGTCGCGACCCCCGCGCTCTTCACCCTGGCGGCGGCCAGGGGCACGGCGCTCGCCGTCGTCCGGCGCACCGAACCCGGGAGGCGGCGCCTGGCCCTCCTGGCGATCCTCTGGGCCGGCGCCCTGGTGGTGCCCGAGGCTCTCGCCAGCTCGCGCTACGACGGCGTGCGCCACCTCCTGCCGGTGCTCCCCGCCCTGGCCCTCCTGGCAGGACTGGGCCTCGAGCGCGCCGTCGCCGGCCTCGGAGCGCTCTGGCGGCGGGGCGGGCTCCTCCGGGCGGCGGCCGTCGGCGGCCTCGCCGGGCTGGCCGCCTGGTGGGCCTGGCCGGTGGCGGACATGGTCCGCCTCCACCCCTACGAAGACGCCTACCTCAACGTCGCCACCCGCCATGCCCTCCACCGCCCCCCCGAGGAGGTCTTCGAGCTCGAGTACTGGGGCAACAGCTACAAGGAGGGGGCGGAGTGGCTCGACGCTCACGCCCCCGACGGCGCCGTGGTCCTGGTACCGATCGCCTCCTGGTGCGCCCGGCCCTGGCTCGACGACCGCTTCAGCCTGGTCGAGGCGGACTCCTACCCCGCCACCGGCCGCCCCCGCTACCTGATGCTCATGACCCGCGAAGGCTTCTACACCCCGGAGATCCGGCGCATCCGCCGCACCCTCTCTCCGGTCTTCACCATCCACCGCGGACGCGCCACCCTCCTCGAGATCTACCGGCTCCCCTGACCCGTGGCTCCCGCCGGGCCATCGGGCCATCGGATAGGATAGGCGGCCGTGACCCGCCGTATCTCCCGTTCCGCCGCCCCTTCCCTCTGCCTCGCCGCCCTGCTCGTGGCCCTCGCCGCGCCTGCCGCGGCCCAGACCAAGTACATCGCCTTCGGCGACTCGGTGACCGCGGCCGATGGGTTCGACGACCCGAGCTTTCCCTGCCCCTCCCACTGCGGGTACCCCGGGCGCCTCGAGGACCTGCTCCAAGGCGCCGGAGAGCAGGCGACGGTGGTCAATGCCGGGCTGGGCGGCGAGAAGACCCCCGAGGGCTTGACCCGCCTCGATCAGGTCCTCGCCGACGAGGGCGGCGACGTGCTCCTCCTCATGGAGGGTACCAACGACATCAGTATCGGCATCTCGGTCGAGACCACGATTTTCGACCTCAAGGCGATGGCCGACAAGGCGCAGAGCCAGGGCCTCTCCACCGTCCACGCCACGGTGATCCCCCGCATCCCCGACGCCAAGAAGGGCGACGGCGACAACGTGATCACCCGGCAGCTCGACTGGCGGATCCGCGATGTCGCCCACAACCAGGGCCGCAAGCTGGCGGACAACTTCGAGGTCTTCGACGCCTATCCCAACCACTTCCAGGAGATCTACCACCCCGGGGGCGACGCGGTCGGCCACCCCAACGCCGCCGGCTTCGACCTGATGGCCCACACCTTCTTCGACGTCCTCCAGGGGACCGACAGCGTGCCGCCGGTGCCCGCCGACCTGTCGCCGTCGGACGGCTCCCAGAAGGTCAGCCCCACGCCCCAGATCCGGATCCGCCTCTACGACTTCGGCGCCGGCATCGACCTGGCGCGCACCGACCTGCTGGTCAACGGCCACCCGGTGGCGGCGAGCGTCGGGGGAGACCCCTCCGTGGTCGACCTGCGCTACCGGCCCTCCCAGCCCCTGAGCGGCGTGGTCGACGTGGGCTACCAGGCCTACGACCAGGCGAGCCCGCCGAACTTCCGGGAGGTGACCTTGGGCAGCTTCCTCGTCCAGGGAGCACAGATCCTCGCCGGCGACGTCAACGGGGACGGGCGGGTGGACGGCACCGACCTGGTGCAGCTCGCCATCCACTTCGGCACGGTCAACGGCGACAGCCGGTACGCGCGCTTCACCGACCTCAACAAGGACAACAAGGTCGACGGCTCCGACCTGGCGATCCTGGCGAGCCACTTCGGCGAGTCGGCAAGCTGAGACTCTGCTCGGCGGAGACCGTGGCGTGAGCAAGACCACCCGTCTGGCGCTCCTCGCGCTCACCCTCCTGCTGGTCGTCACCCCCCTGACCTTCGGCCGCCCCGGCCTGCCGGCCGGTCTCAAGGCGGACGAGCCCGCCTACTTCCTGATGGCCCTGAGCCTGGCGAAGGACGGCGACCTCCGCTGCGAGATCCCCGACCTCCACCGCCTCGTGGACGCCTTCCCCTTCGCGCCCACCCACAACCTGATCCTGGAGAGCGACGACGGCTGGCACACGGTCTACTTCGGCAAGCCGTACGCCTACTCGCTGTTCGCGGCGCCCGCCGCGGCCCTCTTCGGGCCGGGGGGGATGATCGCCTTCAACATGGCCCTCGCCCTGGGCATGATCTGGCTCGGCGCCCTCTACCTGAGCCAGTTCAACCGGCCGGGGATCGCGGCGCTCTTCTCCACCGGCTTCTTCGTCGCCTCGGCCGGGTTCGCCTACGTCTTCTGGCTGCACCCGGAGATCTTCAACATGGCGGGGGTGACCCTGTCGCTGTTCCTGCTCTTCTACCGGTTCGGCGAGGCGCCACCCGGCCGCGGAGGGCGCTGGCGCCGGCTCTGGGCCACTTGGCGGGAGCGCCTGTGGAACGAGGTCACCCGGCCGCTCGTCTCCGGCGCTGCCCTCGGCCTCGCGGTCTACAACAAACCCATGCTCCTGGCCCTGGGCCTGCCCGCCTTCTGGCTCTACGTGGTCCGGCACCGGAGCTGGCGCCAGGCGCTGGCCTGGGGTGCGGGGCTGGCGGTCTCGATAGGCCTCCTGGCGGGCCTCGCCGTCCACCTGACCGGTCACGCCACCGCCTACGTGGGCTCGGCGCGGGGGAGCTTCGAGGTGTGCAACCCCGACGTGATGCCGGTCTCTCCGGCGCCGGCGCCCCCACCGGCCCCAGCCCCGAGCCCGGCGGCGGCCGGCACCGCCTCGGTGGCGCCAGTTGCCCCAGCGGAACAGACCCCGGCGCCGCGGGCCGCCTCCTGGTCCTGGATCTTCGGCATCCCGGACCTCCACCCCCACGAGCTGCTGGAGAACCTGACCTACTTCCTGATCGGCCGCCACACCGGCCTGGCCCTCTACTTCCCGTTCTCGATTCTGTCGGTTCTCCTCTTCCTGGCCTTCGAGCGTCGTAGCGGTCTACGCTGGTCGGCGGCCCTCGGCCTGGGGGTGGTCGCCCTCTTCTTCCTCCTCTGGATCCCGTTCAACTGGCACGGCGGGGGCGGGTTCATCGGCAACCGCTACTTCGTCAACGCCTACCCGGCATTCCTGTTCCTGGTCACCCGCATCGCGCCGGTGTGGACGCCGGTCGCAGGCTACCTGGCGGGAGGCGTCTTCCTGGGATCGGTCCTCCTCACCCCCCTGGGCCGGGCGGTGCCCGAGCCGACCCTCCAGTTCCACGTGCGCAACCTCCCCTTCCGCCACTTCCCCCTGGAGCTCACCCTGCGCCAGATCCCGGGCTACGCCAGGGTCAACCTGGGCTCGGTCCAGATCCGCGGCCGCGACGACCAGGTGATGCCCCGGGGCGAGAGCGTCTGGCTGCGGGGGGCCGACGACTCCCAGCTCTGGCTGGTGAGCCTCGAGCCCCTGGACGATCTCCTCTTCTCGGTGACCAGCCCGGCCGCCACCAACACGGTGGACCTCAGCCTCGGCGGTGCGCGCTCCCACCTGGTCTTCAGGCCCGGCGTTCCGGGGGGACCGACCCGCCTGGTGGAGCTGACTCCCGGCGGACCGACCCGCTACCACTGGTCCCAGGGAGTGCGGCTCTACGTCTACCGCCTCGACGCCTCGATCGCCACCGGCGCGGTGCACAAGTACACCTTCCTCGCGCCGCCGAAGCGCTGCGACTACTTCCCGTACACCCCGTCGTGGGAGGCTTCCTTCTACGTCGGCGCCGAGGTGACCTTCCTGGGCGACCGGGAGCGCCTCGAGCGCAACGTGTACTCGGTCGCCTGGCAGGGCGCCCGGGTGCCGGCCCGGGTCGCCGCCGGCTCCGAGTTCATCGCCGTGGCCAGGCTAGCGAACACCAGCCGCGCGACCTGGCCCGCGAGCGGGCCGGTGCGGGTGAACCTCTCCTACCACTGGCTGGGGCCGGACGGCCGGACGGTGATCCGCGAGGGGGTCCGGTCGCCTCTGCCCCGCGACGTGCCCGCCGGGGAGCGGACGGTGGTCCGCCAGACCATCGAGGCGCCCCCGACGCCCGGCACCTACACCCTGGTGCTCGAGCCGCTCTACGAGCACGTGAGCTGGTTCGAGCCCCGGGCGGGCCGCTCGGCAACCTGGCGCGCGACGGTGCAGGTGGTGCCCGCCGGAGCCCAGGACGCAGAGCCCGCGGACGCCGGGGCCTCGAGCCCGAACGCCTCACCAGCCACCGTCGCGAAACGTCGCAGACGCTCGTAGATCCACGGCGGGCGACGGGAGGGCGACCCAGGCGTACTGGACAGTACGTTGAGGAGCCCGGACCGAACCCAACGCCGGAGATGGGGGCAGATGCGGCGTTGCAGCAGGAGGCTGGTGAGATGTTGGGGCTAGGAGTCTGCGCGGCAGAAACGCGCAGTCGCGTTGCGAGCGCCGTGGGGTCGGATACGAGGCACCGCGACGCAGGCGATGCCGAGCCATCGTCGAGGAGCGGGAACGAAGTAGACGGCCGCACGCCGCCGCAACCCTTCGGGCGCAAGGGGGTTACGGGCTGTCTCCGGCGTTGCTCGTCGTCCACGATGTCCCTGCATCGCCTCCTCCTCGCGCCTTGGATCCACCCCGTAAGACCCTTGCGCGCGGCTACGTGTTTCTGCCGCGCAGACTCCTAGCCTGGACTATTCATGAAGCGCCGTAGCGAGAGGCGCAAGTGTGTGTGAGATCAGGGCGCACGTAGCGATGAGAGACGCAGGCGTACTCGAACGTACGTTGAGGAGCGAAGAGCGAGCACGACCCGAGATTGCGTGCAATTGCGCCTCGCAGTAGCCGGATCATGAATTTTCCAGGCTAGTGGACGTAGCCCAGCGCCTTGAGCTTCTCGAGCTCCTCCCGGTCGCGCTCCTGCTCGGTCCCGGGAGCACCGGAGACGGCCGAGAGCTCCCGCAGCGGCACCACCCCCGCGTAGCTCGCCACCGTCGTCACCGGCCGGCGCCGGAGCACCTCCGGATCGATGGCATCGGTGAGCACGTGCCCCGCAGCGGTCTCGGGTACCGGCAGCCCCAGCAGGTAGAGCAAGGTCGGGTAGAGGTCGTAGATCGTCGCCCCGTCGAGCGCCATGCCATGGCGCAGGGGGCCGCCGGCCATCACCAGGATCCCGGGCGGGCCGTGGCGGTGCTGGGTGTCCATGGTGTGGAGGATGGTGGGGCTGTGGCCGTGGTCGGAGGCCAGGACGAGGACCGTGTCCTTGTCCAGGTGCTCCAGGAGCTTGCCCAGGAAGGCGTCGAGCTTGCGGTGGAAGGCAGGGATGTCGTCGCCGTGGGCCGCCACCTCCTGGGCGCTCACCCCCAAGTAAAGCCAGGGCTGGTAGGCGTGCCAGCTCCAGTGCTGGACCGCGTCGGGCTGGTGGCTGTAGAAGCTCACCAGGTCGGGCTGGGAGTGGTCCGAGAGGAGCCGCAGGAGCACCTTCGACTGCCAGTCGAACTCGTAGCCGTCGAGGAGGGGGCCGATCTCGGAGAGCAGGCCGACGGGCTGCACGTAGTCGCCGGCGTCGGGGGCCGTGGCGGCGCCGCCCGGCCGGCGCTCGGCGCGGTGATGGAAACGGTCGGCCCCATAGGCCACGAAGAAGCTGTTCGGATCGCTCAGGGGCAGCGCCGGATAGGAGTAGTAGTAGCCGTCCACGACGCCGATCGAGCGGCCGAGGGCCGCGGCGACCTCCCAAATCGGCGGCTCGCGCATGGAGAACCGGTCCATGGTCACCCGCTCGGCGAGGCCGAAGCGCTCGAGGTACCCGGCGAGCTCCTTGAAGAAGGTGCGGTGGACGGGGTAGATGCCCGGGCCGCGCATGCCGGGAAGGTGGATGGTGTAGAAGTCCAGGACGCCGTGGTCCGCCGGCCGGGTGCCGCTGTAGATGGAGGCCCAGATCACCGCCGAGTTGGAGTCGTGGATCGTGGCCAGGGGGCCGTGGACTCCGCGCGCCATGAGCCGGGCGAGGTGGGGCATCTCGCCGGCGTCGAGAAGCGGGCGGATCACCCGCCAATCGGCGCCGTCGGCGGCCACCATCACCACCTTGTAGCCCGGTCGGGTCTGCACCGACGTGGGGGCCGCCGCATCGTCCAGGGACGGCCCCGCCGGCGGAGGCGGAGGTTGGTAGATCCCGGCGAGGACGAGCTGGACACCGAGCATCAGGGCGTAGGCGCCTGCGAGGACGAGCCCCCGGCGGCCGGTGGCGCCGAGCCACCGCCAGACCCGGACGAAGATCCAGGAGCCGAGCGCCACGGCCAGGGCCACGCCGAGGGTGCGCAGCGCCAGGTAGCCGACCATCCCCCATACGGTCGAGGGCGGGCCGAAGGGCACCTGGTCGTAGGTCAGGCCGTAGTTGGCGGCGAGGAACCAGAAGACCAGGTTGAAGGTGAAGGCGGCGATGAAGAGGGTGCCGAAGCCGGAGCCCGGGTCGGAAGGGGCCCCGCCCCGGCGCCGCACCACCCGGCGCCCGAGATCGACGGCGGCGGCGACCCCCGCGAAGACCGCCGCGCTCAACGCGCCGTAGAGCAGCGCCGTCTCCAGGAACAGGACCAGGGCGTTCCAGGTCGAGGGCAGGTGGTTGTAGACCACGTGGAGGAGCGAGACCACCGCCCCGTAGAGCAGGGAGCCGTGGACCAGTCCCGCGCCCGCCGCGCGCAGAATCACCGTTGGAAAACCGGGTCGTGTAGGCATCGGAGGTCGTCCGCGGGCCGGGAGGCCGCGCAGCGGAAAGGCTACCACCGTCGGCCGCCTAGTCCCGTTCCATCATCAGGCGGTGGTACTCGTCCGTCGTCTCGGCCAGGGGCTCGACGCCCAGTTCCTCGCGCAGCAGGGCGCTCAGCCGCTCGTACTGGCGGCGCACCAGGTCCCGTCGGCCGCGCTCCGCGTGGAGCCGCATGAGGGCGGCGTGGAGGCGTTCCTGGAGTGGATCCTCCACGAGGGCGGCGCGGTAGGCGTCCGTCGCCTCGGCGAGGGAGCCGCGCCGCTCGTAGGCCGCCCCCAGGCCGCGTAGCAGGGCGAGGTGGCGCCGCCGCAGGTCCTCGCGCCGGTCGGCCAGCCAGCGATCGTAGAACCCCTCCAGCAGATCGCCCCGGTACAGGCGCCAGGCCGCTTCCCAGGCGGCGATCGCTTGGACGTCCCACCCGCTCTCGGCCTCGAACGCCGCCCGCTCGACCTGGCGCACGACCTCCTCGACGTCGATCCACCAGCCGAGCTCGGGGTTGAGGCGATAGACGTCGTCTTCGAGCAGGAGCGGCGCCACCTCGCTCCCCGGCGCCCCGGGCTCGGGGCGCAAGCCGCGGCGCAGGTGGCTGAGGGTGGGGTGGAAGTTCCGGCGGATCGCCTCGTCGCTCTCTTCGGGCCACAGGGCTTCGACGAGCGACTCCCGGGCCGCGCGGCGCTCGGGCGAGGTGGCGAGGTAGGCCAGGGCCCGGAACGATCGCTTGAGGGGCCAGTGGAGGCGGGTCCAGGAGCCGTCGCGCCCGCGGCGCCAGGCCTCCGGACGGCCCAGCAGCCGGAGCCGGATGCGAGCGTCCTCGTCGGCGGGCTCGGCGTCCGGCCCGGTCGGACCGGGCGGGCCAGCCCGGGCGGTTAAGCCGGTCGGGCCGGTCGGGCCGGTCGGGCCGGTCGGGCCGGTCGGGCCAAGGGCGGCGGGCGCCGGCGGCGCGGCGGCGCCCACCACCGGACCGGGGGTTCCGGCCCTCTCGCGGGCGAGCAAGGCGCTCACGAGACGAGGTGCCCGGAGGCCGCTTCCATCGTCGAGGAGCAGTCCCAGGGTGTCGCGCAGGCGGGAGACGGTGTCGGCGTCCGCCCGCTCGGGACCGGTGAGGGCGGCGCGCTCGGCGTCCGAGAGGCCGGCCACCACCTCGAGGCGGAGGAAATCCGCCACCGGGGAGAGGGCGACCAGGTCTTCCGGTCCGAGCCCGCCCATGGAAGCTCTGCGGGCGCCGAGGCCTGCGGCGGCCAGCAGCAGGGGACGGTACCAGCCATCCGTGGATTCGGTCAGGGCCGCGGCCCTGGCCGGGGCCTGCGCCTCCCCCGCCACCGCCTCCCACAAGGCTCCCGCCTCCTCCGGAGTGAGCGACAGGTCTCGCGGAGTCACCATCCCGCACGCGACGCCGGGGATCTCGAGACGGGATCGGGTCGCGACGACCAGCCTGGCCCCCGCGGGCAGCTCCTGGCTCCACGCCACCACCCGCTCGGCCGCCGCCTGGCCCGGGGGCAAAGCGTGACAGACCAGCCACCGCTCTCCCCGCTCGAGCGCCTCCGAAAGCAGCCGAACCCACCGCTCCCCGTCTCCCAGGTCCGCCGGCGCCACGCCCCGAGCCCGGGGGCCCAGACGCGCAAGGAGGGCGCTCAGCACCGCGCCTCGGCCGCTGCCCGGCCAACCCCACACCTGGACGAGTGGCGTGCCGAGCGCTTCGACGAGCTCGGCGACGCGACCGGCATGGGGAGCCCTGTCCACGCCATGACTCTATCGGAGGGAGCGGGGAGCGGGCGGGCGGTTCCTGGCCGCCGACGTCTTCCTGAACGAGAGCTGAGCGGTTACCAGGTGAGGACGACCTTGCCGGTGACCCCGCCCGCCTCGAGCCGGCGGTAGGCCTCGGCGACCCGGTCGCAGGGGAAGGTCTGATCGAGGATCGGGCGGAGGCGCCCGTCGGCGAGGCGGAGCGCCGCGAACGCGATAAAGCCGGCGACCAGGTCGCCCTTCTCCGCGCGGGGGCGCGCCCTCAGGACCGAGCCCCGGAGGACGAGGCGACGCCGGAGGATTTCCCCCAGGTCGAGGCTCGCGCGCTGGCCGGCCATGAGCCCGATGAGCACCAGGCGGCCCTGGTTGCGCAGAGCCCCCAGATGAGCCGCCATCCGCTCGCCGCCCACCAGGTCGAAGACCAGGTCGACGCCGCGGCCCCGGGTGTGATCGCGCACGGCCTGGGGCAGGCCGGCGTCGTCGACCAGGAGGCCGTCCGCTCCCAGGGCCGCCAGCGGCTCCAGCCGTTCGAGGCTGCGGCCGGCGGCGAGGACCCGGGCTCCCAGCTCGTGGGCGACCTGCACCGCCATCGTCCCCACGCCGCCGTTGGCCCCGGTCACGAGCACGGTCTCACCGCTCTCCAGGCCCCCTTCGGCGACCAGGTTGGTCCAGGCGGTCAGGCAGGCCTCGGGCAAGGCGGCCCCCTGCTCGAACGAAAGGGTGCCGGGGAGGGCCATGAGCTGGCCTTCCGGGACGGCCGCGAGCTCGCCCTGGCCACCGCCGGCCACCAGGGCCATCACCCGGTCGCCGGCGGACCAGCCCGAGACCTCGTCGCCGACCCGCACCACGGTTCCGGCACACTCGAGGCCCGGGACGGAGCTCTCTCCCGGAGGCGGCGGATAGAGACCTCGAAGCTGGAGGAGGTCCGCCCGGTTGAGGCCGGAGGCTCGGACCCGCACCAGGACCTCGGACGCGCCGAGCCCCGGCTCGGGGAACTCTCCGAGTCGGGGCTCCGGGATCCCGCCGGCTCCCGGGCCGGCTTCGGGCAGAACGGCACGCACGACGCGCCGTCCGGGTCAGTTCGTGACCGGCTGGGGCTCGTGGTGGGCCGAGGGCGAAGCCTTCGCTTCGGCCGGCTCCAGCGAGCCACCGGCCCCGACGACATGGAGAACGCCTTCCTCGAGCCAGAGGTGCTCGCCGTCGAGGATGCGCTGCGCCACCCGGTACTTGAGGGCGTCGTCGTTGTGCCAGAGGTCGTAGAAGAGCTGGCGGATGCGGCGCCGGCTCATGCGGCAGAACAGGTCCGCCATCTCCACCGCCCGGATCGCCGGAAGGTCGCCGCGCTCGATCATCGCCTGGGCGCGGGAAACCGCCGAGGCCATGGCGAAGAGCTCGTTGGCGATGTCCACCAGGCGGAACAGGAACGCCTGCTTATTCTGGAGGCCGCCCTGGTAGACCACCATGCCGTGGAAGATCTGTCGGGCCAGCCTGCGCGACGCCCGCTCGACGAAGCGCAAGTGACCGGAGAGCTCGCCGAACTCCGAATAGCGCGCCGGCAGGCCTCGGCCGATCCAGAGCCGCGGGTACCAAGTGGCGTAGAAGGCGGCCACCTTGGGCAGCACCGCCAGCTTCTCCGCCGGCTCCTTCTTCGGATCGATCAGCTCCCCGGCGACCTGGAGGTGCTTGTCCACGGCCTCGCGAGCCATGAACAGGTGCATGATCTCGCTCGACCCCTCGAAGATCTTGTTGATCCGATAGTCGCGCATCATGCGCTCGACCGGCACCGGCTCCTCGCCGCGGGCCTCGAGGGAGTCTTCGGTCTCGTAGCCGCGGCCGCCGCGCACCTGCATGGTCTCGTCGACGATCTGCCAGGCGCGGAAGGTGGCCCATTCTTTCGAGGCCGCCGCCTCGAGGCGGATGTCGAGGCTCTTGTCGTCGGCCATGGCGGTGGCCAGGTCGACCATCGACTCCATGGCGAAGGTGTAGCCGGCGATGTCGCTGATCTTGTGGGCGATCGCCTCGTGCTTGCCGATGGGCTTGCCCCACTGCACCCGGGTGCTCGACCACTTGCGGACGATCTCGAGGCAGCCCTTGGACAGGCCCACCGAGCCGTTGGGGATCGAGAGCCGGCCGTCGTTGAGGGTGGTGAGGGCGATCTTCAGGCCCTTGCCCTCCTCGCCGATCAGGTTCTCCGCCGGGATCTCGACGTCCCGGAAGCTGATCACCGCGTTGGCCAGCGCGCGCAGCCCCATGAAGTGGCAGCGGTGCTCGACCTTGACGCCGGGCGTGCTCATCTCAACCACGAACGCGCTGATCTTGTGGGTCTGCGGATCGCGGGCCATGACCACGAGCAGGTCGGCGATGGTGCCGTTGGTGCACCAGAGCTTCTCGCCGTTGAGCACGTAGCCCGAGCCGTCGGCGGTCTTCTCCGCCGTGGTCATGAGGCGGGCCGGGTCGGAGCCCACCTGGGGCTCGGTGAGGGCGAAGGCCGAGATCTCTCCTTTGGCGCAGCGCGGCAAGAACTTCCGCTTCTGCTCCTCGGTCCCGAACAGCTTCAAAGGCTGGGGCACGCCGATCGACTGGTGGGCCGACAGCAGGGCGGAGAGGTTGCCGTCGAAGCTGCCCAGGAGCTGCATCACCTTCTGGTACTCCCGGTTGGTGAACCCCAGGCCACCGTACTCCTTGGGGATCTTCATACCGAAGGCGCCCAGCTTGCGCAGACCGTCGACCACGTGCTCCGGGTACTCGCCCACCCGGTCGATCGCCCGCGGGTCGACCTCGTCGCGCAGGAACTCCTTCATGGCGTTGTAGAAGGCCGAGAACTCCGGCCTCTCGCCCTCACCGCGGAGAGGATAGGGGTGGATCAGGTCGAGGCGGAACCTCCCGAGGAAGAGCTCGCGCATGAAGCTCGGTCGCTTCCACTCCTTCTCGCGGGAGGCCTCCGCCACCTCCAAGGACTGTTGCTCACTGACGTGACGGACCTTGTCTGCGCTCATGGGAGCCTCCTTGCCGGACGTTGGCCGGGCCGTCGCTCGGATTCGGTGGATCGAGTGGATTCGGTGGATTCCGCCGCCCCTCCCGCAGCCTCGAATCCCGGGCCGGCCCTTCGTCGATACTAGCATCCGCCGCAGCGCAGCACAAATCTTTCCGCTTCGCGGCAAAGCGTCTCGGATGCCGCCGACGCAGGAGCTCCAGGCTTCGGGCGGTAGGCACCTACCGGCTCGTCGTCGTCATCGCCACGCCGGCGATCACCAAGGCGGCCCCGGCGACCACCCGCAGCGTGAGCTGCTCGTGGAAGAGCAGAGCCCCCAGAGCGACGGCGAAGACCGGCGAGAGGTAGTTGACGAGGGCCAGCCGGCTGGCCCGCATGGTCTGAAGGAGCCAGAAGTAGAGCGTGAAGGTGACCACCGAGCCGGCGACCGCCAGGTAGAGGATGGTCCCCACCGCCGCCGCCCCCAGGACCAGCGGCCGGCCCCGTTCGAACACCAGGGACACGCCCCCCATGAGGACCGCCGCCAGGGCCATGGGCGGCGCGATGAGCGCCACCGGGTGGATTCCCTCTCCCCACCGCTTGACCGCCACGTTGGCGACCGCGGCGGCGAGCGAGGCGGCGAGGACCAGGGCCGCGGCTCCCGAGGCTCCCGAGGCTCCCGGCGCGGCCACCGCCGAGAGGTCCTCGGAGAAGATCAGCGCCACGCCGGCGAACCCTGCCACCACCCCCGCCGCCGAGACCGCGCGCAGGCGGTCGCCGGGCAGGGCCAGGTGGGCGAGGACGGCGACGAACAGCGGGAACGTGGCGAAGAGGATCGAGGTCAGCCCGGAGGGCACCCGCTGCTCGGCCCAGTAGACCGCCCCGTAACAGAACCCGAAGGTCGCCAGGCCGTTGACCAGCCACAGCATCATCTCGCGCCGGCTCGACCCCAGGCGGACGCCCAGGAACCGAGCCACGCCGAGGAGCACCAGGGACGCCACGCCGAAGCGCAGGGCGACGCCGGCGAAGGGAGGGACATCGGTGAGCCCCAGGCGGATGGCGGCCCAGGTCGAGCCCCAGATCAGGGTGACCGCGGCCAGGGCGCCCGCCTTCTCGAGAGACGGGAGCCGGGAGCTCACGGGTAAATCTTGTAGAGCATCCGTGGGTAGGGGATGGTCTCGCGCAGGTGGGGCACGCCGCACATCCAGGCGACGAAACGCTCGATCCCCATGCCGAAACCGCTGTGGCGGAAGGCGCCGTACTTGCGGATGTCGAGGTACCACTGGAAGGCCTCGACCGGCAGGTCGTGCTCGCGGATGCGGGCGAGCAGCAGGTCGTGGTCGTGGATGCGCTGGCTGCCGCCGATGATCTCGCCGTAGCCCTCCGGCGCCAGCACGTCGACGGCCAGGGCGAGCTCCGGGTTCTCGGGGTCGGGCTGCATGTAGAAAGCCTTGGTCTTGGTCGGGTAGCGAGTGACCAGGACCGGGCGGTCGAAGAGGCCGGCGAGGACGGTCTCGTCGTCGCCGCCGAAGTCCTCGCCCCACTCGATCTCGACCCCCTCGGCCCGCAGGCGCTCGACCGCCTCCGTGTAGCTGATCCGCGGGAAGGGCGCCACCACCGACTCGAGCTTCGAGACGTCGCGCTCCAGGACCGCCAGATCGCCGCGGCAGCGCTCGAGGACCCGGGCCACCAGGTAGGCCACGAACTCTTCGGCGAGCTCGCACACACCGTCGAACTCGAGGAACGCGACCTCGGGCTCCACCATCCAGAACTCCATCAGGTGGCGCCGCGTCTTGGACTTCTCGGCCCGGAAGGTGGGTCCGAAGCAGTAGACCTTGCCGAAGGCCGCGGCGGCCGGCTCGAGGTAGAGCTGCCCGGACTGGGTCAGGTAGGCCGGCTCGCCGAAGTACTCGGTCTCGAACAGGGTCGAGGTGCCCTCGCAGGCCGCCGGCGTCAGGATCGGCGAATCGATCAGCACGAACTCGCGCTCGTAGTAGAAGTCCCGGATCGCCTGCTCGACCTCGCTGCGCACCTTGAGGACCGCCCGCTGGCGCGAGGAGCGCAGCCACAGGTGGCGGTGCTCCATCAAGAAGGCCGTGCCGTGCTCCTTCGGGGTGATCGGGTAGTCCGCGGTCTCGTAGAGCACCCGGAAGCCGGTCAGGTGGAGCTCCACCCCGCCCGGCGCCCGCTCGTCGGCGTGCACCCGGCCCGTCGCCTCCACGGTGGCCTCCTGGCTCGCGCGCTCGACGTCGGCCCAGGCCTCCTCCGGGAGCTCCTTCTTGCTCGCCACCCCCTGCACCGTGCCCGAGCCGTCGCGGACCTGGAGGAAGGCGATCTTGCCGCTCGAGCGCTTGTTCTCGAGCCAGCCGAGGACGCGGACCTCTTCGTCCCGGTGGTCGAGGA
This sequence comes from uncultured Acidobacteriota bacterium, assembly GCA_963739795.1. Lineage (GTDB taxonomy): Bacteria > Acidobacteriota > Thermoanaerobaculia > Multivoradales > DATKCC01 > CAVUBL01. Next base: position 170,787 of record CAVUBL010000022.1, read on the forward strand.
GGTGGACGACGGGGACGATCTGCGGCGCTTCGGAGAGGGGCTCGGCCATGGCAGCGGGTTCCTACGGGTGTCTACGGGCAGGGGCCGGAAAACGGCCTTGACGACGGAACGAGGAAGCGTAGCAGTCGCCGGTGAACGCTAGCAAGGGCCGGGTCGGCCCAGCGTCGGACCCGACTCGGCGTGGGAGGGGTCAGCTCCCGGGCTCGCCGCCCCCCTCCTCCATCACCTCGGCCCCGAGGAGGGCTTCGAAACCCTCGAGGGCCTCGGCCGCGGCGCGCTGCTCGGCGGCCTTCTTGCTGTGGCCCTCGCCGCGGCCGGCGGCGCGCTCGCGGACCCGGCACTCGACGGTGAAACGCTTCTCGTGGTCCGGCCCCGCCTCCGCCACCAGGTGGTACTCCGGGAGGTCCCAGCCGCGGGACTGGACCTCTTCCTGGAGGCGGGTCTTGGCGTCGGCCTCGAGGACCCGGGAGCGCTCGCCCAGAAGCCCGTCCAGGAGCGGCTCGATCACCGCCCGCACCGCCTCGAGACCGCCGTCGACGTAGATGGCCCCGAACAGGGCCTCCATGGCGTCGGCGAGGAGCGAGCGCTTGCTCCGCCCGCCGGAGCGCTCCTCCCCCACCCCGATGCGGAGCACCCCGCCGACGCCGAGCCGGCCCGAGAATCCGGCCAGGGCCGGGGCGCTCACCAGGTACGCCTTGAGCTTCGAGAGGTCGCCTTCGGGCAGCTCCGGGTGGGCCCGGAAGAGCCACTCCCCGGCCACCAGGCCGAGGACCGCGTCGCCCAGGAACTCCAGGCGCTCGTTGTGGCGGTCGAGCCCCTGCTCGTTGGCGTAGGAACGGTGGGTCAGGGCGCGCTCGAGGAGCTCGCGGTCGCGGAACCGGTAGCCCAGGGCCCGTTCCAGCTCCGTCTTCGGGCGCCGGCCGATCACGAAAGGGATCGTAGCAGAGGGCGGCCGGGAGCCTGCGCTACCGGTACTCGGGGTTCGGGGCGTCGAAACGGCAGCCGGCGTCCCACTTCGAGCGCTGGTTGCCGTGGGCGGGCAGGCCGCCGGCCTCGGCCAGCATCCGGGCCAGGTGCATCAGGTTCCAGGTCATGAAGGTCGTGTTGCGGTTGGTGAAGTCGTTCTCCGGGCCGCCCGAGCCCGGGTCGAGGTAGGAGGGCCCGGGGCCCGCCTCGCCGATCCAGCCGGCGTCGGCCTGGGGCGGAATGACATACCCCAGGTGCTGGAGCGAGTACAGGAGGTTCATGGCGCAGTGCTTGACCCCGTCCTCGTTGCCGGTGATCAGGCATCCTCCGACCCGCCCGTAGTAGGCGTACTGGCCGGCGGCGTTCAGGTCGCCCGAGGTCGAGTAGAGCCGCTCGATGACCCGTGTCGCCACCGAGGACTTCTCCCCCAGCCAGATCGGCGAGCCGATCACCAGGATGTGGGCGGCCTTGACCTTCTCGTAGATCTCCGGCCAGTCGTCGCGCTCCCAGCCGTGCTCGGTCATGTCCGGCCAGACGCCGGGAGCGATCTCGTAGTCCACCGGCCGCAGCACCTCCACCGCCACGCCGTTGGCTTCGAGGATCGCCTTCGAGAGATCGATCAGGCCCCGGGTGTGGGAGCGCTCCGGGCTCCGCTTCAGGGTGCAGTTGAGGAACAGGGCTCGGAGGTCGGTGAAGTCCCAACGGCTCTCGTCGCACAAGCGCTTCTGCATCTCGTTCAGGGGCATCGGTTCACCTCTTCGTCGAAGTTGGGCTCGGCCGGCGACTCACCGACGGCCGAATCGGTGCTCGAGATCGGCGTCAGACATCTTGAGCACCACGGGGCGGCCGTGGGGGCAGGCGTACGGGTTCTCGGCGGCGAACAGCTCGGCCGTCAGGGCCTCCATCTCGTCGGGCGCGAGGGGGTGGTGCATCTTGACCGCGCCCTTGCACGACAGGGTCGCCGCCAGGGCCTCGAGGATCCGTCGGCGGAGGCCCTCCACTCCGGCTCCGTCCTCGTCGTCCGAGGCGGCGAGCTCGAGGAGGAGCCGCTCCGCTTCGGCGGCGCCGAGGGTGGCGGGCACGGCGGTCAGGGCCAGCGAGCCGCCCGACAGCTCCGCCACCCCGAAGCCGCAGGCCTCGAGCTCCGGGGCCAGCTCGGCGAGGCGCATGCGCTCGGACGAGGAGAGCTCGAGGAGCGGCGGGTCCACCAGGTGCTGGCTCGGGGTCGTCTCCCGAGCCAGGCTCCGGCGCAAGCGGTCGTAGAGGATCCGCTCGTGAGCCACGTGCTGATCGATCAAGTACAGGCCGTCCGGCCCTTCCAGCAGGATGAGGGTGCCCTTGTACTGGCCCAGGAGACGAAAGGGCCGGACCTCGCCGGACCGACCCGACAGGGGCACACTCGGACGGCCGGCGAGGGGCGCGTAGCTGGCGCCGGCCAGGCGGCCGCCTCCGGGACTCCAGGACAGCGAGGGCTCGGCGATCTCGCCGGAGGCCGCCGGGGCGCCGCCGGCGCCCTGGCTAGAGGCGGGGCCGAAGACGGGGCCGGGACCGGGCGTGACCGTCCAGGTTTCGCCCTCCGCCGCCGGGAACGGCGCCTTGCGCGCGCCCAGGCCCTGCCAGGCGAAGGGGGCGAGGGGCGGCCCCGAGGGCGGCCGGAGCGGCGCCTCTTCCTCGCCCCGGGCGAGCTCGAGACCGGCGCGCAGGGCCTCGCCCACCCGGTCGACGGTGCGGTGATCGCGGAAGCGGACCTCGGCCTTCTGGGGGTGGACGTTCACGTCCACCTCCGCCGGCGGCACGTCGACGAACAGGAACAGGGCCGGAAAGTCGTCGCGTTTCCAGAGGTCCCGGACCGTGCGGTAGAAAACGCTCAGGATCGCCCGGTCCCGGAGGAGGCGGCGGTTGACGAACACGAACTGACGCCGGCCACGGGACGTGGCGGGAGTGCCCAGCAGGCCCCACACCACCTCGCCGGCGCCGTCGTCCCGGCGCGGGATCGCCACCAGCTCCCGGGCGAGCTCGGCGCCGAAGATCCGCCCGACCCGCTCGCGCAGCCCCTCGGCTCCGGCCTCCGACGGCAGGGCGTCGAGGAGGGCCCGGCCGTCGTGGCGCACGGTGAAACGCACGCCGGGCCGCGCCAGCGCGTAGCCCTGGACGACCTCGATCGCGCGCCGCAGCTCGGTCGCCGGGCTCTTGAGGAACTTCCGCCTCGCAGGGACGTTGAAGAACAGCGAGGCCACCTCCACCGTGGTGCCCCGGGGACGTGCCGCCGGCTCCGCCACCCGGACCCGCCCGCCTTCGATCCGCACCCGATGGCCTTCCCCCGGCGCCTCGGCGGTGACCAGCTCGACCCGTGCGACGGCGGCGATGGAGGCCAGGGCCTCGCCCCGGAAGCCGAGGGTTCCGACCCTCTCCAGGTCCTCGAAGGAGGCGATCTTGCTGGTGGCGTGGCGGTCGAAGGCGAGGAGGGCGTCGTCGCGGTCCATGCCCGAGCCGTCGTCGGTGACCCGGATGCGCCGCTTGCCGCCGGCCTCGAGCTCGATCTCGAGCTCCGTGGCGCCGGCGTCGAGGGCGTTCTCCACCAGCTCCTTGACCACCGAGGCCGGCCGCTCCACCACCTCGCCGGCGGCGATCTGGGAGACGAGGTGGTCGGTGAGGAGGCGGATCGTGGACATGCCGTCGAGAATCCTACCGGAAGCTCACTGGATGCCCCCCACAACCCCATCTCGATCCCCTGGCCACCCCCAGGGGGGAAGGGGACGCCGCCCGCCCGCCTGGTGCACTACTTCCGTGCCACCGAGCGGACGAAGGCCACCAGGTCCCAGGTCTCGTCCTGGTCGAAGACGGGCCACGCCGGCATCGAGGTGCCGGCCACGCCCTCCCGGATCGCCTGGAAGGCCACCTCCGGCGGAGTCTTCGCCCGCCAGGACGGGTCGGTGAAGTTGGTGGGCGGTGGCTCGAGGGCGGCCGCGCGCGGGCTCTTCCCGTCCGCGTTGACGCCGTGGCAGATCGCGCAGTGCCTCTCGAAGAGCGTCCGGCCCCGGGCTCGGGCCTCCGGGGAGGCGAGGCGAGCGCTCGAGCCGTCGCCCCCGCCGGCACAGCCCGCAGCCAGCGGCAGGACGAGAAACGCCCCCACGAGAAGGAAGGAACGCACTCTAGACATCGAGAGCGATATCCAAGACCGGCGCCGAGTGGGTGATCCAGCCCACCGACAGGAGATCCACGCCGGTTGCGGCGATCGCCGGGGCGGAGTCGGGCGTGATCCCGCCGGACGCCTCGGTGATCGTGCGCCCCCCGGCCTCGGCCACGCGGCGCACCGCCTCGGCCAGCTCGTCCAGCGTCATGTTGTCGAGGAGGACTGCGTCCACCCCCAGGGCCAGGCCCTCTTCCAGCTCGTCCAGGGTGTCGACCTCGAGCTCGATCTTGACCAGATGCCCGACGTGGGCCCGGGCGCGCTCCACCGCCGGCCGGACGCCGCCGGCCGCCGCCCGGTGGTTGTCCTTGATCAGGACCGCGTCGTCGAGGCCGAAGCGGTGGTTGGCGCCACCGCCGCAGCGCACGGCGTGCTTCTCGAGGGCGCGCAGGCCCGGTGTCGTCTTGCGGGTGCAGACCACGCGCGCACCGGTGCCGGCCAGCGCCCGGACGATGCCGTGGGTCGCGGTGGCCACTCCGGAGAGGCGACCCAGGAGGTTCAAAGCCGTCCGCTCCGCCGACAGGATCGGCCGGAGCGGGCCGCGGACCACCGCCAGGGGCTCGCCGGCGCCGGCGTCCCGGCCGTCGGCGGTAAGGATCTCCACGTCGAGGCCGGGATCGAGAATTCGAAAGGCCGCGAGGGCCGGAGCGAGCCCCGCGATCCGCCCCGCCGCGCGGGCGACGATCCGGCCTTCGCCGCGGGCGGCGGCCGGCACCACGGCGTCCGTGGTCAGGTCCCCGGCGCGCCCCAGGTCCTCGGCCAGGGCCCGGCGGACCAGGGGCTCGTAGAGGATCGGATAGAGCGGAGGGATCGGTGCGGAGGAGGGCAGGCTCATGGCCGGCGCGCCTCGAGGGCGGCGCTTCGAGGGCTCACGGCCGCGAGGGCCGCCTCGTCGCCCTGCCGCGGCGGCAGCGGGAGGGCCTGGACCCGGCCCTGCCGGTCCATCTCGAGGGCGAGGTGGCGGCACCACGCCGGGTCGGCTTCGGGGTAGTCCGTGCGGTAGTGGGCCCCCCGGCTCTCGCGGCGGGTCGAGGCGCCGACCGCCAGCAGGCGGGCGACCGTCAGGAGGTTGCGGCCCTCTCCACCCATCTCCCCCATCCTCCGGCCGGCGACCTCGGTACCTTCGAGAGCGTCGAGGTCCTCGGCCAGATCGGCCAGTCCCGCGCCCGAGCGGGCGACCCCCGCCCGCCGCCAGACCTGCTCTCGGAGGTGCGAGATCCGCTCCTCGCCGGTGGCGCTCGCCGGAACCCGCCGGGCGCCCGGAGGCGGAGGCAAAGGCGCGGAGGCGAGGCGCACCGGGCCCGGCATCTCGGCGCGCACCGCCCGCGCCACTCGGGCGCCGAAGACCAGGGCCTCGAGCAGGGAGTTCGAGGCCAGGCGGTTGGCGCCGTGGACGCCCGTCGATGCCGCCTCGCCGCAGGCCCAGAGGCCGGGGAGGCTGGCGCGCCCGTCGTGGTCGGCGGCGATGCCGCCCATGTGGTAGTGGGCCGCCGGCGACACCGGCATCGGCTCGACGCGCGGGTCGAGGCCGTGGGCCCGGCAGAGCTCGAAGACTGTGGGGAATCGGTCCGGGAAGGCCTCCCCAACCGCCTCGCGGGCGTCGAGGAAGACCGCCTCGCCGGCGGCGAGGCGCCGGTGGAGGGCCCGGGCCACCACGTCGCGGGGTGCGAGCTCCGCCGCCGGATCCTCCTCGAGCATGAACCGGTGGCCTCGGCCGTCCACCAGAGTGGCCCCCTCCCCGCGGAGCGCCTCGGTGAGGAGCGGTAGCGGATCGGCGCCCGACACCGCCAGGGCCGTCGGGTGGAACTGGACCATCTCCACGTCGAGGAGGCGCGCCCCCGCCCGTGCCGCCATGGCCAGCCCGTCGCCGGTCACCTCCGGCGGGTTGGTGGTGCGCGCGAAGAGATGGCCGATGCCCCCGGTGGCCAGGATCACGGCCGGCGCCCACAGGACGAGGGGCTCGTCGCCGGGGCCGACGGCGGTCACTCCGGCGACCCGGGAGCCGTCCCGGATCAGGTCCCAGGCGAATGTCTCCTCGAGCACCGTGACGTGGGGGGCGCGGGCGGCCACCGCGCGCAGAGCGCGCATCACCTCGGCGCCGGTGGCGTCACCGTGGGCGTGGAGCACCCGCCGGCGACCGTGGGCGGCCTCGCGCCCCAGGGAGAGCAGACCGTCCGGGCGACGGTCGAAGGCGGCGCCCAGGGCGATCAGGCGCATCACCCGCGCCGGACCCTCGCCGGTGAGGATGCGGACCGCCTCCGGGTCGTTGAGCCCGGCGCCGGCGGCGAGGGTGTCGGCGGCGTGAAGGGCCGGCGTGTCCCCTCGGCCGACGGCGGCGGCGATGCCGCCCTGGGCGTGTGCCGAGGAACCGCTCTCCCCCAGGCGGCCCTTGGTGACCACCGCGACGGAGAGGGGCGCGAGCTCGAGGGCGGCGGTCAGGCCGGCGGCGCCGGAGCCCACCACCAGGGCGTCGAACGAGAGGATGCGCATGGCGGACCTGCCTCAGCCCCGGCTGCCACGGCCCACGGCGAGCATCCGCTCCACCGCGCTACGGGCCCGCACCGCGACCTCCGGGGCGACGGTCACCTCGTGCTCGCCGGTCTGAAGCGAGCGCAGGATCTTGGCTAGGGTGATGCGCTTCATGTGGGGGCAGAGGTTGCACGGCCGGACGAACTCGACACCGGGGTGCTCGACGGCCACGTTGTCGCTCATGGAGCACTCGGTGATCATCACCACGCGCCGCGCCCCCGAGTCGCCGACGTGGCGGATCATTCCGGAGGTCGAGCCGACGAAGTCGGCCTCGGCGAGGACGTCGGGCGGGCACTCGGGATGGGCGAGGACCGTCAGCTCGCCGCCGTACTCACGCCGGAAGCGGCGGATCTCTTCGGCGGTGAAGCGCTCGTGCACCTCGCAGTGCCCCCGCCACAGGATGAGCTCGACGTCGGTCCGGGCGGCGACGTAGCGGCCCAGGTACTCGTCGGGCAGAAAGATCACCCGGTCGGTGCCCAGAGACTCCACCACCTCGACGGCGTTGGCCGAGGTGCAGCAGACGTCGGTCTCGGCCTTCACCTCGGCCGAGGTGTTGACGTAGGTCACCACCGGCACGCCGGGGTAGCGCTCCTTGAGCAGCCGCACGTCGGCGCCGGTGATGGAGTCGGCCAGCGAGCAGCCGGCCTCGAGGTCCGGGATCAGGACGGTCTTCTCCGGCGACAGAATCTTGGCCGTCTCGGCCATGAAGTGGACGCCGGCGAAGACGATGATTCCGGCGTCGGTCTCGGAGGCCATGCGGGCCAGGGCCAGGGAGTCGCCGGTCAGGTCCGCGACGCCGTGGAAGATCTCCGGCGTCTGGTAGTTGTGGGCGAGGATGATGGCGCCCCGCTCCTTCTTGAGGCGGTTGATCGCCTCGACGTAGGGCGCGTGGAGCGGCCACTCGATCTCGGGGATGACGTTGCGCACCCGCTCGTAGATCGGGGCCGTGGCGCGCAGGATGTCGGGAGTCGGCTCGAGGATCGGCTCGGGCGAGATGCTCGCCAGTGGGCTCACGGAGAAGGCCTCCTCGTTATGCTCAGTTTGAGTATAAGTGGCGTCAAAAAAGAAGGCCGAGCGGGCGGCCTCTTGCGTCGGAGAAATTCTAGGTCTGAGAATAAGCGCCTGTCAACCGGCTGTCACAAGACCTATCTCCCCGTCACCAGGGTGTAACCGCGGAGCCGCCTCGTCAATTCCGCACCCCCGGCAGCCCGACGCCCGGGGCCGGGCGCTCGCGGAGGACGTCTCTTCGGAAGCGGAAGATCTCGGCCGGGCGGCCGCCGGTGGTGGGGTCGAAGCGGCCGGTGCCCTCCACCAGGCCGCCCTTCTCCACCAGGCGCCTGAAGTTCCCCTTGTGGAGGGGCACGCCGGCCAGGGCCTCCACCGTGCGCTGGAGCTGCAGGAGGGTAAACGTGGGCGCCAGGAGCTCGAAGACCACCGGGCGGTAGCGCAGCTTGCCCCGCAGGCGCCCCAGGGCCGTCGCCAGGATCCGTCGGTGGTCGAGGGCCATGGCCAGGCCGAGGCGGGAACCGTCCTCGGCGCGGCTCGCCCCGGCCACGATTCCCTGCTCCTCGCCGTCCCGCCGCGTCTCGGCCACCAGCCCCACCTCGTAGAGAAGCTCGTAGCGGTCCAGGACCCGCTCGCCGTCCCAGGCCACGCCGCGCAGACCGAAGGCGATCTCCGCCCGTTCCGCCCGCCGGCGCCGGGTCCCCGGGTCCGGGGCCGCCGCCACCCAGCGGGCGAGAACCGGTGCGATGTCGCGCTCGATGAGGGCCGGCCGCCCCTCGCGCCAGTCCTCCCACGGGAAGAAGCGGTACACGCCCCGCCAGCGGGCGTCGCCCGATGGGCGCTCCTCCTGGACCAGGGCCAGGTAGGCGACCGAGATGACCCGCGGGCCGCCGGCGCGCTCCAGGGGGTCCCGGTGGCGGTCGCCGAACGTGTAGAGCTGCTCCACGTAGCCGAGGCCGATGCCGGTCTGCTCCCGGACCCAGCGACGCAGGGCGAGATCCAGCGTGCGATCCTCCTCCGGGTCCAGAGGACCGAAGGGGAGGGCGTCGACCGCCTCGTCGGGGCGCTCGCGGGAGCGCTCCCGGTCCGGGTCCCGCTCGAGGTCCGGCCGACCGACGGTGAGGATGCGCGGCACCTCCCGGGTGACCGCCACGATCACCGCGTTGAGGCCGACCGCGAGCTGGCCGTTCACGGCGGGCCGCCGGTCTCCGCCAGGACGGAAGGCGATTCGAGAAGGATCCCGGCCGGGACGAGGTCCCGCTCGAAGACGTCGGTGAAGTGGACGACGACCCGGTCGGCCACGGCGGAGAGCTCCGGCCGGCGCCCGGTCAGGCTTTCGATCGAGGCCATCTCGACCTGGTCGAGGCCGCACGGAACGATGCGGGAAAAGTAGCCGAGATCGGTGGTGACGTTGAGGGCGAAGCCGTGGGTGGTGACCCAGCGCTGGACGTGGACGCCGATGGAGGCGATCTTGGCCTCGCCGACCCAGACGCCGATCAGGCCTTTGCCGGGGCGGCGCACGGCGTCTAGGCCGAAGTCGGCGAGGGTGCGGATGAGGACCTCCTGGAGGTCCGAGACGTACCGGCGGAGATCGCGGCGGTCGGGGTCGAGGTCGACGATGGGATAGCCGACGAGCTGGCCCGGACCGTGATAGGTCACCTGGCCGCCCCGGTCGCACTCGGCGACCTCCACGCCCTGGGCGGCCAGCCACTCGCGGCTGACCAGGACGTCGCCCGACGCGGCATTTCTCCCCAGGGTGAAGACGTGGGGATGCTCGAGGAGCAGCAGGTGCTCGGCGCCGGTGCCCGCCCGCACCCCGGCCCGAAGCCGCTCCTGGAGCGCCTGGGCGTCACCGTAAGGAATCCGCCCCAGGTAGGCGAACCGCGTGCTGCGCCGAGGCAATCCCTCCCCCTACATGTAAGGCTCTAATTCGGGCCAGTGATCCGATTCCAGGACCTTCTTCACGTCCTGGAGGAAGTAGCTCGCGTCGGCGCCGTCGACCAGCCGGTGGTCGTAGGTGAGGGTGATGTAGGCCATGGTGCGGATGGCGATGGCGTCGTTGCCGGACGCATCGGTCATCACCACGGGCCGCTTGACGAAGGCCCCGATGCCCAGAATCGCCACCTGGGGCTGGTTGATCACCGGGGTGCCGAAGAGGGTGCCGAAGCCGCCGGGATTGGTGATCGTGAAGGTGCCGCCCTGGAGCTCGTCGGGTCCCAGCTTCTTCGAGCGGGCGCGGTCCGCCAGATCGTTGGCGGTGGTGGCCAGGCCGATGAGGCTCAAGCGGTCGGCGTTCTTGATCACCGGCACGATCAGGCCGCGGTCCAGGGCCACCGCCATCCCCAGGTGCACGTCCTTCTTGTACACCACGTTGGCCCCGTCGATGGCGGCGTTGACCTTGGGATGCGCTTTGATGGCGTCCACCGTGGCATTGAAGATGAACGGCATGTAGGTGAGCTTGGTGCCGTTGGCCTCGGCGAACTTGCGCTTGACCCGCTCCCGGATCCGGACCACGTTGGTCAGGTCCATCTCGAAGGCCGTCGTCACGTGGGCCGACATGTGCTTCGAATAGATCATGTGGGCCGCCGTGATCTGGCGGATCTGGGTCATGGGCTCGATCTCGACGTTCTCACCCTGCCGGTAGGGGGGCACGTAGAAGTCGGGCATCGGGGAGGCCCCGGGCAGCAGCGCGCCTCCGCCGGCGCTCGGCGCCGGACGCTCGGGGGCAGCGGGGGCCGGAGTCGGAGCGGGACGCGGGGCCGCCGCCGGGCGAGCTGGCGCCTTTTCACGCTCGTCGAGGTAGGCCAGGATGTCCTTCTTGGTCACCCGGCCGTGGGCGCCGGTGCCCTCGACCGCTGAAAGGTCGACGCCCTCCTCCTCGGCGATCTTGCGCACCACCGGGCTCGAGAAGAGGCGGAGCCGCTCCTCCTCGGAGGTCGGCTCCTCGCCCTCGCCGCCCGCCGGGACCGCGCCGCCGGCCGGCTCGGGCGCGGCCGCAGCCGTGGGCGCCTCCGGCGTCTCTCGGGCCGCGGATTGGGGCTCCGATCGGGCCGCGGGCGCTTCCGCGGGGGCGGCTTCCCCCCGCTGCCCGTCGCCTCGCCCTCCTCGCCGATCACCGCCACGACCTTGTCGACCTCGACCGTCTCGCCCTCGCCGTGCTGGATCTCGAGCAGTGTGCCCGCGGCCGGGCTGGGAATCTCGGCGTCGACCTTGTCGGTCGAGATCTCGAACAGGGGCTGATCGCGCTCGACCTTGTCGCCGACCTTGACCAGCCACTTGGTGATCGTCCCTTCGGCGATCGATTCGCCCATCTGGGGCATCACGACGTCAGTGGCCATCGGAAGCTCTCCCTATCTCCAGGTGCTGCATGGGAATTCGTTGGATTCGTGGGCCGCGCAAGGGCCTGTTGGGCTTAAAGCTCAGGACCCGCAGGGCACGGCGCGGGTGTCCAAGCATACCAGTCTGGCCATCTGCCTCCCCCGAGTCGAAGAAACGGGTGGGAGAGGGAACCAGGGTGAGGCGGGTGATCCGATCACACGTGGATCGCGTGCCCCGCCGCGGCGTGGGCCGCCTCGTGCATCGCCTCGCCCAGGGTCGGATGGGCGTGGATCGTCTCGATCAGCTCCTGGTTGGTGGTCTCGAGGTGGAGCGCCACGCACGCTTCGGCGATCAGGTCGGTGGCGTGGATGCCCACGATGTGGACCCCCAGGACCTCGTCGTACTTGGTGTCGCGGACGATCTTGACGAAGCCGGCGGTCTTGCCCTCGATCACTGCTTTGCCCAGGGCGGAGAACGGGAACTTGCCCACCTGGATCTCGTAGCCCCGCTCCTTCGCCTGGGCCTCGGTGAGGCCGACGTGGGCGACCTCGGGATCGCAGAAGGTGACCATGGGGGTGAGGTCGTAGTCGATGGGGCGCACCGTCTTGCCCGCCATGTGCTCCACCGCCAGGATGCCCTCCGCCGAGGCGACGTGGGCCAGCCACGGGGTGTCGACCACGTCGCCGATGGCGTAGACCCCCTCGGCCGTGGTCCGCATCAGCTCGTCCACCCGGACGTATCCCCGCTCGTCGATCTCGACGCCGGCCTCCTCGAGCCCCAGGTCCCGGGTGACCGGGGCGCGGCCCACGGCGACCAGGAGCTTGTCCGCCTCCACGGTCTCCTGCCCCTTGGGGCCCTCCAGGGTCGCGCGCACTCCGCCCTCGGTCAGCTCGGCGGCGGCGAGCTTGGTGCCGGTCTTGAGGGTCATCCCCCGCTTGCGGAACACCCGCGCGACCTCCTTGGAAGCCTCTTCGTCCTCCAAGGGGAGCACCCGTGGGAGCATCTCGACCAGGGTGACCCGGCTGCCGAAGCTCGTGTAGACGGAGGCGAACTCCGAGCCCACGGCGCCGGCGCCCAGGACGATCAGGGACTCGGGCACCTGGCGCAGCTCGAGGAGGTGGTCGGAGGTGAGGATGCGCTCGCCGTCGCTGGGCGCCGGAGGGATCTCCCGGGGCACGGAGCCGGTGGCGATCAGCACGTTCTTCGCCCGGTAGGTCGTCTTGGCGCCGTCGGGGGCCTCGACCTCCACCTCGTGAGGGCCGACCAGGCGACCGCGGCCCCGGATGCCCTCGACCGTGTTCTTCTTGAACAGGAAGGCCACGCCCCGGGCGTTCTTGTCGACCACCTGCTCCTTGCGGTCCATGGTCTTCTCGATGTCCAGGGAGGCTTCCGAGACGTCGATGCCCATGGTGCCGGCCTCGCGGATGCGCTCCAGGAGGTCAGCGGTGTGGAGCAGGGCCTTGGTCGGGATGCAGCCGCGCAGCAGGCAGGTGCCACCGTAGCGCTCGTCCTTCTCCACCACGGCGGTCTTGAGGCCGAGCTGGCCCGCCCGGATTGCGGCCACGTAGCCGCCCGGCCCGGAGCCGATCACGATCACGTCGTACTCTTGCTGCGCCATATCTGTGTCTCCCTCGGGAGTGGAGTCGGGAATGCGAGCCGGCCCGAGCCGGGGCCGTCGGCCGGGGCTACCCCTCGACGGGCTCGGCCCGGAGGCGGCCCCGCGGGTCCTCCGCCAACCGGGCCACGGGCCGGTCCGCCTCGTGCTCGAAGATGCAGGTCCAGGAACCTTCCCGTGCCCGATCCAGCCAGATCTCCTTGGTCTCCATGGTGGTCACGGGGAACAAATCGTACCCCATGACCCAAGGAGTCGGGACGTGGGCCCGGGTGGGCACCAGGTCGGCGAAGAAAAGGCCCCGGGCCGCACCTTCGCCGTCCGCCCCGTCGCCGTCGAGGGCGACCACGCACATGTCCCGGTTGTGCCCCGGCGCTTTGACCGCCCGCACCCCGGCGACCGGCTCGGCCTCACCGTCGAAAAGCTCCACCACCCCGGCCTCGAACAGGGGCTCCCAGTTGCGCGGGTCGTAGCTCGCCCGGTCGCGGGAGTTGGGACGGCGAGCGTGGTCCACCTCGCCGCGCTCGATCCAGTAGCAGGCGTTGGGAAAGGTCGGCGCCAGGCGCCCGCCCTGCTCCCGGGTGTTCCAGCCGCAGTGATCGAAGTGGAGATGGGTGTTGAGGACGTGGGTCACGTCCCCCGGCTCGTAGCCGGCGCGCCGGATCGCCTCGGGAAGGGTGACCCGGTCGGCGTCCAGCCTGAAGATCGACCGGAACTTCTCGTCGCCCTTGTCGCCGATGGCGGTGTCCACCAGCAACAGGTCGTCGCCCCGGGCGACCAGCAGGCAGTTGGTGACCATCGTGATCCGGTTCTCGGCGTCGGCCGGCTTCTTCTTCTCCCACAACGGCTTGGGCACGACGCCGAACATCGCCCCCCCGTCCAGGCCGAAGGTGCCGTCGTTCACGAGGGTGATCTGAAGCTCGCCGAGGCGCATGGGCGGAAGTGTACAGGATCGTTTCGGGTTGAAACTTTCGGGGTCGGGCGCCGTCCTCAAAGGAGGGCGGTATCTAGTGACCGGCCAGTACCGGGCCTCACCTCTGGTGTCTCAAGCTCCCTCGAATCAGGGACTTGCTTCCGACGGCGCGAGGTGGCATCCCGGTTGCTGCACACCGGGTCAGGTAGGACCGAGCACACCGGACCGATCCGCCGGACCGGCTCCGGAACCAACGAATCATCGGACTCGAGGGAGAGAGAGAATGAGCACCACGACCCGAATCCTACAAACCGTCGCCGTCGCGGCGGCTTTGGCCGCTCTGGCGGCCCCCGTGTCGGCCCAGTACTACCGTGGGGATCACGCACTGCGCTTCCGCGCCGGCCTCTTCGAGCCGGACGGCAGCTCCCAGTACTGGTATGACGCCAACGACCTGTTCACCGGCGGGACGAGCGACTTCCAGGACACCATCGGCGGCATCGACTACCGCATGGGCCTGGGCGGTGGCAGCCACCTCAGCCTGCTCTTCTCGGCCAGCGGCTACGAAGGGCAGTCCCAGCGCACGTACCGGAATTTCGTGGACAACCAGCAGAATGAGATCCGCAGCCGTGCGACCCTCGACATCTCGTCGGTCACGGCCGGGCTGATGTTCCAGTTCGCCCCGCAGGCGCCCGTCCGTCCGTACGTGGGCGCGGGCGGCGGGTACTACTTCTGGCAGCTCAAGGAGTCGGGGGACTTCATCGACTTCGGATCGTCGAACACGATCTTCCACGACCGCTTCAAGGACGACGGCCAGACGCTGGGCTACTACTGGCTCGCCGGCCTGGCGGTGCCCTTGAGCCCCGACTGGTCGCTGTTCGCCGAGGGCCGCTGGCACAAGGCGGAGGACACCCTGAACGGTGACTTCGCCGGTCTGGGCAAGCTCGACCTTTCGGGCCGGGAGATCTCCGCCGGCTTCGCCTGGTCGTTCTGACCGCAGCACTGGGCCGGCGGGCTCCAACCCGCCGGCCCGCTTATCCAAACTTTCTCATTAACCCCACCACAATCCCCTGAATCTTCACGTCCTTCGCCGGGACGTAGATCGGCTCCATGTTCGGGTTGGCCGGCTGCAGCCGTACCCTCTTGCCCTCGGGGTAGAACTGCTTGAGGGTCGCCTCGTCGCCGACCAGCGCCACCACCATCTCCCCGGGCGCGGCGAGCTCCCGGAGCTGGACCACGACGTAGTCGCCGTCGAAGATCCCCTCGTCGATCATGGAGTCCCCCGCGACGCGCAGGACGTAGTGGTCCCCGGCGCCCCGCCCGGCCAGGAGGTGGCTGGGCACGGCCAGGGTCTCGTCCCCGGCGACGGCCTCGATGGGCTTGCCGGCGGCGATCCGGCCGAAGAAGGGCAGCTCCACCTCCGGCGGTCCCTCCGAGGGTTGCACCGACTCGCGGACCAGCGCGATCCCCCGCTTCTGGTTCCGCGCGCGCTCCACGAAGCCCTTGTCTTCGAGGAGCTTGAGGTGCTTGTAGACAGTTCCGTACGACGAGTAGCCGAAGCGCTTTCGGATCTCGAGGTGGGTCGGCGAGATTCCGTGCTCACGCCGGAACTCCCCGATGAAGTCCAGGATCGCTTTCTGCCGCTCGGTTAGGTAGTCTTTGCGCGGTTTCGCCATGGACATATCGTACAGCGGTAATTTCGCGTAAGTCAAGAACCGCCTCCAAACGCTTGAAAACAGGGTGCCTTGACGGAGCTCGAGCGCCCATCTAGACTGCGTTGCCTCCCCGCCCCATGTCCCTCGCCGCCCCATCCGCCACCTCCCAGCAACAGCTCGAAGAGCACCGCCTGGACAACGGTCTGCGGGTCGTCCTCCTCCCCGACGACCGGCTCCCCCTGGTGACCGTGAACCTCTGGTACCACGTGGGCTCGAAGAACGAGCACCCGGGGTTGACCGGTTTCGCGCACCTGTTCGAGCACATGCTCTTCCAGGGCAGCGAGCACGTCGGCGACAGCGACCACTTCCGGTACATCCAGCAGGCGGGCGGCGTGGCCAACGGGTCGACCTGGTACGACCGGACCAACTACTACGAGACTCTCCCGGCCCATCACCTGGACCTGGGCCTCTGGCTGGAGTCGGACCGCCTGGGTTTCCTCCTGCCGGCGCTGACCGAAGAGAAGCTCGAGACCCAGCGCAGCGTGGTGATGAACGAGCGCCGGCAACGGGTGGACAACCAGCCCTACGGGCGTGCCTCCGAGCTCTTGAACGCGCTCCTCTTCCCCGCCGATCATCCGTACCACTGGCCGGTGATCGGCTACATGGAGGACATCGCCGCCGCGACACTGGACGACGTGCGCCGCTTCTTCGGCACCTACTACTCGCCGTCCAACGCCGTGCTCACCCTCGTCGGTCACTTCGCCCCGGACGAGGCTCTGGAGCGGGTGGAGCGCTGGTTCGGGCCCCTCCCCGCGGCGGCCCGCCCCGCGGCGGTCATCCCGCCGGACCCGAGCTTCACCGGCGAGCGCCGCGAGCGCATGGCGGACGACGTCCGCCTGGCCCGGGTCTACCTCGGGTCCCTCGCCCCCCGGTACGGCGAAGCGGGCTGGTACGCCGGCGACCTCCTGTCCCGGATCCTCACGTCGGGCAAGTCGAGCCTGCTCCACGAGGACCTGGTCTACCGCCGGGAGCTGGCGCGCCAGGTCTCCGCCTACGAGCTGCCCACCGAGGTCCCGGGCACCTTCACAGTGGTCGCCACGGTGCGCCCGGACCGTGACGTGGGCGAGCTCGAGCGGGAAATCGTCGGCCACCTGGAGCGGCTCGCGGCCCACGGGCCGAGCGAGCAGGACCTGGAGCGGGCGCGCAACCAGGCCCTCACGGATCTCTTCGAAGACTTCCAGAGGCTCGAGTCCCGGGCCGACATGCTGTCCCAGTGCGCCACCTACCTCGACGATCCCGGGCTGTCCCTGAGCGAGGCCGAGAGGTATTCGGTGGTCGACGCCGCCGCCGTGCGGGAGTTCGCCCGGCGCTACCTGGTGGAGGGCGGCCGGGCCGTGGTGACCGTCGAGCCCCGGGAGACGGCGGCGTGAGCCTCCCGCTCCGGCCCCGGGTCGATCGGAGCCGGCCACCGGCACCCACCGCAGTCGAGCCGTACACCTTCCCAAGCTTCGTGCGCCGGACGCTGCCCGGGGGCCTGGAGGTCGTTCCTGTGCCCATCGAACGAGCCCGCCTGGTGAGCCTGGACCTGGTCTTCCCGGCAGGTGCCGATTTCGATCCCCCGGGGGCCGCCGGGACCGCCACCCTGGCCGCCGGCCTCCTGGACGAGGGGACCGAGGAGCGCACCGCCCTCGAGATCGCCTCGTCGGTCGAGCGCCTCGGCGGGGTTCTCGACTCCGGGGCCGACTGGAGCGTGGGCTCGGCCTCCGCCCAGATGCTGGCCGAGCATCTGGAGCCCGGCCTCGAGCTGCTGGCCGAGATCGCCACCCGCGCCACCTTCCCGGAGGAGGAGGTGGAACGCGCCCGCCGCAACCGGCTGACCGACCTGCTCCGCCGCCGGGACTCGCCGAGCGTCATGGCGAGCGATCACTTCTCGGCCCAGGTCTACGAAGGCACCCGCTACGGCAAGCCGCTGGTCGGTACCGCCGAAGAGGCCGCGGCCCTCGAACGGGACGGGCTGGTCGCCTTCTACCGCACCCACTACCGACTCGCCGGTGCCACGCTGATCGCCGTCGGCGACCTCGATCCCGAGAGCTTCCTGGAGCTCGCCTCGGGGCTCTTCGCCGACGCTTCTCCGGAGCCTGGCCCACCCCGGCCCAGCATCCTGCCCCCCCGGCCCGACGGCGTCCGGATCCGGATCGTGGACCGGCCGGAAGGAGCCCAGACAGAGATCCGGGTGGGCCACGAGGGCGTGCCGCGGACCGACCCGGACTGGAGCCCGCTCTCGGTGCTCAACGTCCTGCTGGGCGGCAAGTTCATCAGCCGGATCAACCTCAACCTGCGGGAGCGCCACGGCCTCACCTACAGCGCCTCCAGCCGCCTGTCGCCCCGCCTCGGGCCCGGCCCCTTCGCGCTGGGAGCCGCGGTGGACACCCCGGCGGTGGGAGTGGCGGTCCGGGAGATTCTTGGCGAGCTCGAGCGGCTGCGCGAGGAGCCGGTCGAAGCCGACGAGCTTCGGGACACGAAGAGCTACATCCTGGGCACGTTCCCCTACAGCCTCCAGACCGTCGCGGGCGTCCTCCACCTGGTCGAGAACCTGAGGGTCTATGGGCTGCCGGAAGACCACTACACCCCGCAGCGCTACCTGGAGCGCCTCGAGGCGGTGACCGAGGCCGAGATCCAACGCGTCGCACGGGCGCACCTGTACCCGGGGCGGGCGGCGGTCATCGCGGTGGGCCCGGCGGCGGAGCTGGCACCGCAGCTCGAGGGTCTGGGGACGCTGGAGATCGTGGGGAGCTGAGATCGGCGGTGGCCTGGCCGTCGGCCGCCACGTGGATCCGCAGGACCGCCCGCGAGCCGGTGTTGAAGCGGCCCGGCACCTCCAGCCGCTGCGCCGACTGCCCCGGCCGCGCGACGTAAATCCAGAGGGAGCCGGAACCGTCAGGCACGGCGATCCCCTGCTCGAAGCCACCCCGACCCGGCTTCCTCGAGTACGGCCTCGGGCCGGGCTCGTAGTACGAGAAGCCCCGGTGCAGGACCCGGAGCCCGGCGGAGTAGATGGTCACCACGCCCTCCGGCGCCTCGCTCGTGAACTCGACCCGTACCCGAGCCTTGCGGGGGACACCCGGCGCCGCCGCGGCCCCCGGGCCGGCCTCCGGATGCGGGGCCCGGTTCCCGGCTCGGCCGGCGGTGTCGCCGGCCGCCCCTCCTCCTGTGGAGGCGCCGCCGGGCGCGGGACCCCGGAGGGCGAGAAAACCGCCGGCCGCCAGGACGCCCAGCACCGCGCCCGCGATCGCCGGAAGAGCGAGGGCCCGAAGATGAGTGCGCCCGTCCGCGCCGAGCCAGCGCGACGCGAGCCACCGGGAACGCGCCGGCGGGAGACCGAGGACGGTTCGATCGAGGATCTGGGTGGCGGAGGTCGAGCCCGCATCCAGCTCCCCCGCGGCCCGGTAGAGGATGCGGCGCAGCTCGGCCGTCAGCTCTCCGGCGGAGGCGTAGCGCAGCTCCGGGTCCTTCGCCAGAGCGCGCTCGAAGACGCCCTGAAGGCGGGGCGAGAGGCCCGCGAGCTCCGGCGTGACGTCGGGGAGCGGCGCGTGGACGACCCGGTGGACGACCTCGGCCACGTTGGCCCCCTCGAAGGGCCGGCGGCCGGTGAGCATCTCGAACAGCACGACCCCCAAGGCGAAGACGTCAGACCGTCCGGTGACCTCGCGGCCCAGGAGCTGCTCCGGCGCCATGTAACTCGGTGTGCCGAGGACCTGGTCGCCCTCGTCGCCGAACGGGACCTTGTCCAGACGCGCGATGCCGAAGTCGGTGAGCTTCACCTGGCCCGCCTCGTCGAGGAGGATGTTGGCGGGCTTGACGTCCCGGTGGACGACGCCCATGGTGTGGAGATAGTCGAGCGCCGAGGCGATCTGGGCCACCAGGTCGACGGCGCGCTCGAAGTCGAGCTTGCGGCCGGGCGCCAGGATCTCGGCCAGGCTGCGGCCGCGCACGTACTCCATGGCCATGAAGACCGTCCGGTCGGACCGCTCGACCAGGTCATAGACCGTGACGATGTTCGGGTGGGAGAGCACGCCGGCGCTGCGCGCCTCGCGGAGCAGGTCGTCCCGAAGCGAGCGCACCCCGTGGCGCTGCGATTCCTCCCCCGGCGGCCCGGCGGCCCGGAAGCTCTTGATCGCCACCTCGCGGCCGATCAGGCTGTCGCGCGCCAGGTAGACCGTCCCCGAGGCCCCGCGGCCGATCTCCCGTACGAGCTCGTAACGTCCGAAGTCGAGTGCGGGGTCCAAGGTGAAACCTTCTCCGCTGCTCACACCGAGACGCCGAGCAAGATCGGTTCCACGTTCCGGCGCTACTGGAGCTGTGCCGAGAGGTGCCGGTTCTCGTCCAGGCGGATCTCGAGGCGGCGGGTGGTACCGCCTGGGAAGTTGCCTTCGAGGACCTGCGAGATCGCGGGGTGCCCGGGCAGGGCCACCAGGATCCGGAGGGTGGCCGGCCCGGCCGGGACCTTGTAGTGATTGTCCACCGTGCCGGCGGTGGGCACGGTCTTGAACAGGCTCTCGCGGCGAAAGAAGCGGTAGCTCTCCCGGGCGAGCTGCTCCTGGCCGAAATAGATGGTCAGGACCCCCTCGGGCAGGGCCGTGAAGAAGTGAAGCTCGAGACGGGCGTCGGTCGCGGCCGTCCCGGCCTCCGGCCCCGTCACCTCGGCGGCGGGCTTCGCCGCCGGCGTGGCCGCTTTCGGCTCGGGTGCCGCGGCCGCGGCGGCCGCCCGCGCCCGACGATCGGCCTCCTGCTGGCGCTGGCGCTCGAGCTTCGCCTCCGCCGCCTCCGCCGCGTCCGCCCGCTCGACGATCTTCTGCGCCTCCTGGCTGTCAGACTCGAGGCCGAGGACCGCCTGCGCCGCCGCCCGCGCCTCGTCCCAGTGACCGCCTTCTGCCGCGATCCGGGCCGTCTCGAGCCCCTGGGCCACCTGGGTCGAGCGTTCCTCGAGGCGGTCGAGGGCGCGCGCCTGCTCGCCGACCTCGCGACGCCGAGCCCGGATCCGCGCGATGTCGGGAGCCACCTTCTCCGCCTCCTCGAGCAGCACCAGCGCCCCGGCCGGATCTCCCCCGCGCAACCGGCCGGAAGCCTCCCGGAGGAGCGGCAGGGCCCGCCGGCGTTGCAGGTCCGTGGGACTGGGGGCGACCCTGGGGCCGGTCCAGCTCGCGGCGAAGAGGAGCAGACCACCGAGCAGAGAGCCCACCACCAGCGTCACCGCCGCGACGAGGAGCACCCGCGCCAGCGGCGGGCGGCGTTCAGGAGGCGGCATCAACCGTTGCGCCGTGCGCCGCGAGCCGGCGGCCAGGGCCCGGGCGGCGCGGCGGGCCGCCGCCGCCGTGCCCGCGACGAGATGGGACGGGCTCCGCGGGCTCGGCGCCCGATCCGGCGCGGGGGCGGGCACCGGCAGCGGCGGCGGCTCGAGGGTTCCCAGATCCAGGATCACCTGCGTCTCGTTGAGCCGCTCCTGGGCCTTCGAGGACGCCACCGCCACGCGCAGGTCGTCGGCGAGGTTCTGGACCCGGGAGTAGCGCTCGTCCGGGTCCTTCGCCAGTGCTTTGGAGAGCACCTCCTGGAGGCGCTCCGGCAGGTGGCCGACGTGCTCCTGCGGGGGGGTGTAGGCATCGTAGACGATGTGGTGGGTGACCACCGTCACGTTCTCCCCGCGGAAGGGCTTCTCGCCGGTGAGCATCTCGTAGAGCACGACCCCCAGGGAGAAGATGTCGGCGCGGTGGTCGGTGGGCTCGCCCTGGATCTGCTCCGGGGCCATGTAGTTGGGGGTGCCCAGGAGCTGGCCGTCGAAGGTGAGGTTCGAGGCGTCGAGGCGGGCGATCCCGAAATCGGTCAGCTTGACCTGGTCGTCCTGGGTGATCAGGATGTTCGCGGGCTTGACGTCCCGGTGCACCACGCCCTTCGAGTGGGCGTACTCGAGCCCCTCGGCCACCTGGCCGACCACGTTGACCACCTCGTCGAGCCCCGGGCGCCTGTCCGCGTAGAGGATCTCCTTGAGGTCGGTCCCTCGCACGTACTCCATGGCGATGAAGGTGGCCCCCTCCTCGCTCTCCTCGACGACGTCGTGGATCGTCACGATGTTGGGATGGGAGAGGATGCCGGCGCTCTGGGCCTCGCGGATGAAGCGGGCGCGGAACATCTCCAGCTCCCGGCCGTGGATGACGGAGCCCATGTGGAAGGTCTTGAGCGCCACCAGGCGGCCGATCAAGGGGTCCCGGGCCAGGTAGACGACGCCCATGGCACCGCGACCGATCTCGTCGAGGATCTTGTATCTGCCGAGCTGAGTCGGGGCTGTGCTCAACTTCTCATCTCGCTGGTTGGAGCGTAGGGGTCGCGCTCATTCTAGCAGCCCTCCGCCCGCGTCCACAGGCCGCCGCGAAAAAACGGAACGACGCGCGTAAGCTGCTGAAATCACAAGACATACAGGTCGCCAGAGGGGGCCGTTGGCCTGTGGTATATTTGAGCGCCCCAACGAGGAGACGCACCCCACAGAGAAGATCGAGGGCGAGATCAAGGAGACCATATCCATGCAGGTGGAGAGCCCCCAGAAGATCCGCAACGTCGCCATCGCCGGACACAACGATACCGGCAAGACCACCCTGGTCGCCTCCCTGCTCTACGCGAGCGGTGCCACCCCGCGGCAGCTCAAGGTCGACGACGGCAACACGTTGACCGACTTCGACCACCAGGAGGTCGAACGCGGCATCTCCATCGGGCTCGCCACCGCCTTCGCCCCCTGGCGCGCTCACAAGGTCAACCTCCTCGACTGCCCGGGCTACGGCATCTTCTTCACCGAGACCCGCGCCGGCATTCGGGCGGCCGATACCACCATCCTGTGCGTCAACGGCGTGGCCGGCGTCGAGGTCAACACGGAGAAGGTCTGGGCCTTCGCCGACCAGCTCCGGCAACCGGTCCTCTTCCACCTGACCAAAATGGACCGGGAGCGCGCCGATTTCGCGCGCGTGGTCGGCGTCCTCCAGGAGCGGTTCGGGCGCGAGGTGCTCCCGATCCAGGTGCCCATCGGCAAGGAGCATGGCTTCGAAGGGGTCGTGGACCTGGTCCAGCGGAAGGCCTACCGGTTCGAGCACGACGGCGACGCCAAGGGCACGCAACAGGACGTCCCGTCAGAGCTCGAGGCCGCGGTCGGCGAGTGGCGCGAACGACTGGTCGAGGCGGTGGCCGAGTCCGATCTCGAGCTGATGGAGAGTTACCTCGAGGCGGGCGAGCTCTCCCAGGAGAACCTGGAGAAGGGGCTCCGCCGGGCGATCCGAGAGCGCCTGCTGTACCCGGTGACCGCCGGGTCGGACCTCCACGGCGTCGGCGCGGGCGCGCTCCTCGACGCGATCGTCGACTACCTGCCCTCCCCTGCCGACCTGACCTTCCCGGCCACCCAGCGCGACGGCGAGGGCATCGATCTCGCCGCCGACGTCGACGCCCCGATGTCCGCCCTGGTGTTCAAGACCCTGAGCGACCCGTTCACCGGCAAGATCTCGATCCTCCGGGTGGTCTCCGGGCGCCTCGGGTCGGACTCGACCGTCTGGAACAACCGGCTCGAGGAGGCAGGCAAGGTGGGTCAGCTCATGCACGTGGAGGGTAAGCAGGGCACGGCGGTGCCGGAGCTGATCGCCGGCGACATCGGCGGCGTCGCCAAGCTCAAGACCACGGCGAGCGGCGACACCCTGGCGGCCAAGGAGCGGCCGATCTCCCTGGCCTGGATCGACGTGCCCGACCCCGCCATGGCGTTCGCCGTCGAGCCGAAGTCGAAGGCCGACGAGGAGAAGATCGGCGAGGCCCTCCAGCGGCTGATGGACGAAGACCTGACCCTCCGGGTGAGCCGCGATCCGGACACCCACGAGTACCTCCTCTCGGGCACCGGCCAGCTCCACATCGAGATCGCCGTCGCCAAGCTCCGGGACCGCTACCACGTGGACGTGGTCCTCCACCCGCCCAAGGTGCCCTACCGCGAGACGGTGGTGAAGACCGCGGACGGTCACGGCCGCCATAAGAAGCAGACCGGCGGCCGAGGCCAGTTCGCCGACTGCCGGATCAAGCTCGAGCCCATGCCTCGCGGCGGCGACTTCGAGTTCAAGGACGAGATCTTCGGCGGCTCGATCCCCCAGACCTACCGGCCGGCGGTCGAGAAGGGCATCCAGGAGGCGCGGCGGCGCGGCTACCTGGCCGGCTACCCGGTGGTCGACTTCCGCGTGCGCCTCCTCGACGGCCAGTACCACGACGTGGACTCCTCCGAGATGGCGTTCAAGATCGCCGGCTCCCTGGCTTTCAAGGACGCCATGGCGAGCGCCGGCCCGACCATCCTCGAGCCGGTCATGAAGGTGGAGATCACGACGCCCGAGGAGATGATGGGCGACATCATGAGCGACCTCTCGCAGCGCCGGGGCCGCCCCCAGGGCATGGACGCCAACGACGGCATGCAGGTGATCAACGCCAATGTGCCCATGGCCGAGATGCTCGACTACGCACCCTCGCTGCGCTCCATGACCCAGGGCCGGGCGAGCTTCCACATGGAGTTCTCCCACTACGAAGAGGTGCCGCGCCAGCTCCAGGAGAAGATCATCGCCGAGGCCAAGAGGGAGAAGGAAGAGGAAGGCTGACCGCCGGCGTGTCCTCCACCGTCGCCCTCGGCCTGGTCTGGTACCTGGCCTTCCTGTTCTCCACCACCCTGCACGAGGCCTCCCATGCCTGGGCGGCCCTACGCATGGGCGATCCGACCGCCTACCACGGCGGCCAGGTGAGCCTGAACCCGATCCCCCACATCCGGCGCGAGCTGTTCGGCATGGTGATCGCACCGATCCTCGTGTTCGCCATCTCCGGCTGGATGGTGGGCTGGGCGAGCGCCCCCTACGATCCGGAATGGGCGGATCGCTACCCGCGACGCGCCGGGCTCATGGCACTGGCCGGCCCCGGGGCCAACCTGCTCCTGGTCCTCGTCTCCGGTCTCGTCATCCGCCTCGGCATCGGGGCCGGCGCTTTCGCCTCCCAGCCCGGACGGACGATCGAGTCCATCGTCCTCACCCCGACCGGCGACACGTCGGTCCTGACCACCTTCGTCTCGGTGGTCTTCGCCCTGAACCTGATCCTGCTCACCTTCAACCTCCTGCCCCTTCCCCCGCTCGACGGTAGCGGGGCCCTGCCGCTGGTGATGAGCGAGCGGATGGCGGTGCGCTACCGCCACGCCCTTCGCCACCCGGCGATCGCCCTGGCCGGAATCCTCGTCGCCTGGCGGTTCTTCGGCTACCTCTTCCAGCCGATCCTCACTACCGCCGTGATGCTCCTCTTTCCGGGAGCGGGGGGTGGATGAGCGCCCCGCCGCCGTCGGTCCCGGGGTCGCGGCGACGACCGAGCGGCGCGCCCTGCGGCTGACCCTCGCCGCGATCCTCCTGGTCTGGCTGGCCGTCTCGCTCCCCCTGGCCCTCGGCTGGACAACGCTCTACAGCCGCGACGTCTTCACCATCCACTTGCCCTGGAAGGTGTTCGGCGCTCGCCAGCTCGCCCACGGCTCGGTTCCCGCTCTGAACCCGACCTTCGGGCTGGGGCAGGTCTTCCGCGGCAACCCCAACGCCGTCCCCCTCTACCCGGACAACCTGCTCTACCTGCTCCTGCCGCTCTGGAGCGCCTTCAACCTCCACTACGTCCTCCACTGGCTGCTGGCGCTCTTCGCCATGCGGGCTCTGGCCCGCGAGCTGGGCCAAGGGGAGAGCGCCGCGCTTCTCTCCGGCCTCACCTACGCCGGTTCGGGCTGGATGCTCTCCAACTTGACGATCTACAACCTGGTCGTGGTCGCGGCCTGGTGGCCCCTGGTGCTCTTGGGGGCGGCCCGGGGCGGGCGGCGAGGCGTGGCGCTGGGCGGGCTCGCCTGCGGGCTGGCCTTGCTCGGGGGGGAGCCGGTCACCGCGGCGATCGGCATCGTGCCACTGCTCTGGGTGGCCGTCGAGCGGGCCGGATGGCGGCGGGGCGCCCTCCGCGCCTTGGCGGTGGGTGGCCTCGGCCTTCTGGTCGCCCTACCGCAGTTGGTCGCCACGGCCCGCGTCGTCGGATTCACCCGGAGGGTAGTCTTCGGAGTCCAAGCCACCAGCCAGTTCGCCCTCGAGCCGGCCCGCCTCGCCGAGCTCCTCGTCCCCCTACCCTGGGGCGTCCCGGATCGCCTGGGGTTGGGCGGCTTCTGGGCGGGACGGATCGGCGCCGAGGCGCCCTTTTCGTTCACTCTGTACTTCGGCGCGGTGGCCCTGGGTTTGGCGCTCCTGGCGAGCCGCCGGCGCCCGCGCTGGGCGGGACTGGCCGCTGCGGGGCTGGCCCTCGCTTGGCTGGGCGGCGTGTTCGGCGACGCCCTGACGGAGCTCTCGGCCGGCCTCTTCCGCTACCCGGAGAAGTTCCTGTTCTGGTTCGTGCTGGCCGCGCCCCTGCTCGCCGGCTGGGGCCTCGAGGCGTGCCGGAAGAACCCCCGAGCCGGCCGGAGGGTGCTACTCCTCGTGGCCGCCGGCGCGGTCGCCCTAGTGCCGGTGGTCTGGCACTTCGGCGGGGCCCTCGTGGCCTGGCTCGCACCCGACGCTTCCCCCGCGGCCGTGACGGCCTTGGGCCTGTGGCAGGTCCCCAGGTGGATCAGCGCCCTGGCGATGACGGCGACTCTCCTGGGCGCCGCGGCCCTGGCCTGCCGCTGGCAAGGAGGCGTCCTCCTGGTTCTCCTGGAGCTCGTCGCCCTGCTGCCCCTCCACTCGCTGGTCCCGAGCGAGGCGACGGCCCCGTTCCGCCGGGCCGCGCCCTGGACCACCAAACTCCCCCCCGGTGCCGCGGTGGTCTCCTCGACCTACGACTCGGAGCTGGGAACGCAGCGGCCGACCTACCTGCTGGACCACCCCAACCGGGACGTGATGCGGCGCATCGGCCACCTGGACCTCGATTACCCCACCGGGGTTCTGCAGGGCCTCACTTACCCGCTGGTCCCGGAGCTCGAGGGGATGTCCAGCCCGCTCTCTGCCATGGTGGTCGAGCGCCTGCCGGAGATCGCGTGGCCTGCCAAGCTCAACTGGCTCCGAACCCTGGGAGTGGACGCCGTCACCCTGACCATTCCGCCTCCCATTCCCGGCCTGGAGCCCCTGGCCCGTGCCGAGCGGTTCGGTGTGCCCACCTTCCTCTACCGGGTGGTGCGACCGGCCCCGGAAACCTGGTGGCCCTCCCGCGTCGACCGGGTCACCCGGCCGTCGGAGGCCCTCGCCCGGGTCGGGAGCTCTCCCGACCCCGTGGCGCAAGTCGTGGCGCCCGCCGACATCGAGCAGTCGCCTGCGGGACGGAGCCGCCTCATCTCGGAGACGCCCGACAGGATCGAGATCGAGGTGGAGAGCGGATCCGGAGGGCTGGCAGTGATCCGGCGGGCCTACCACCCGATCCTCCGCGCCTCGAGCGGCGGCGTCGAGCTGCCCACGCTGCCGGTGAACCTGACTCTGACCGGAGTTCTGGTGCCGCCCGGCCGTCACCGGGTGGTGCTGCGAGTGAGCGAGTGGCCGGCGTTCGCGTCGGGTGGCCTCGCCGTCATCGCGGCGCTGATCCTGGGGTGGCTGGCCGCTGGCGGCGGCCCGCCGGCCCGGCCCGGGCGTGTGAGATCATCGGGGAGCTGAAACGTCCCCCGGGGAGGGCTTCATGATCCGCACGGTCTTCCGACTCGAGCCCGAGGAGAAGGACTGGCTCCGGCGCTGCGCGCGCTCGGAGCAACTGCCCATGGCTGAGGTGCTGCGGCGCGCGGTGCGCCACTACCGCGTGCGCCGGGAGGCGCCCGAGCCTCCTCCCAGTCAGCTCCTCCTGTGGAGCGACCCGGGCCTGTGGAGCGACGACGGTGCTCCGCCGCCGGACGGGGAGAAGCACCCCTGACGCCGCGTTACTTCGTCTCTTCCTTCGCCTTTTCCTCGTAATCGACGAGCTCGAGGATCGCCATCTCGGCGGCGTCGCCGTGGCGGGGACCGAGCTTCAGGATGCGGGTGTACCCTCCTGGGCGATCGCTGAATCGGGGCGAGATCTCCTCGAAGAGCTTCTTGATCAACCCGCGGTCGGAGACGTACCGGCCCACCATCCGGCGGGCGTGCACGGTGTCCTCACGGCCCCGGGTGATGAGGCGCTCGGCGAGGGGACGCAGCTCCTTGGCCTTCGGCAGGGTGGTGCGGATTCGCCCGTGCTCGATGAACGAGGCGAGCTGGTTCCGGAACATGGCCTGGCGATGGGCCGAGGTGCGACCCAGCTTGCGGTGGCTGACGGCGTGACGCATCGCTCGCTCCTCCTCTAGCTGGCGCTGGCGCTCGCCGAGCTCGGCGGCTTGGCCGGGACGTCCATGCTGAAGGAGAGGCCGAGCTTCGACAGGAGCTCCTGGAGCTCCTCGAGGGACTTCTTGCCGAAGTTCTTGGTCTCCAGCATGTCCTTCTCGGTCCGCCGCACGAGGTCCCGCAGCGTGTGGATGTTGGCGTTCTTGAGGCAGTTGGCCGACCGCACCGAGAGATCGAGCTCGTCGATGGAGCGGGCCAGGAGGGCGTCCATGGAGCTCAGCTCGTCGCCCTCGTGCTCGGAGCCCATGTCCTTGAGGCTCTCCTCGGCACTGATGAAGATACCCAGGTGGTCCTTGAGCAGCATGGCCGCCAGGCTCACCCCCTCCTCGGGGGAGACGGTGCCGTTGGTCCCGACCTCGAGGATCAGGCGCTCGTAGTCGGTGGTCTGGCCGAGACGGGCGGCCTCGACCCGGAAGTTGACCCGGCGCACCGGGCTGTGGGCCGAGTCGACGGGGATCCAGCCGATGCCCATGGCCTCGTCGAAGTTGCGCTCGGCGCTGACGTAGCCCCGGCCCTTCTGCACCTGGATCTGCATCTTCAGGTGCCCTTCTTCGTTGACCGTGGCGATGTGGACGTCGGGGTCGACGATCTCCACCTGGGCGTCCTCGGAGAGGTCGGCCGCGGTGACCGTGCCCGGCCCTTCCACGTCCACCGACAGCACCTTCGGCTCGTCGGTGTGGAGGCGGATCGGCACCTGCTTGAGGTTCAGGATGATGTCCGTGACGTCCTCACCGACGCCCGGGATGGCGGAGAACTCGTGAAGCACGC
The DNA here is from genome assembly GCA_963739795.1 of uncultured Acidobacteriota bacterium. GTDB lineage: Bacteria > Acidobacteriota > Thermoanaerobaculia > Multivoradales > DATKCC01 > CAVUBL01. The sequence goes on from CAVUBL010000022.1 coordinate 199,111, forward strand.
CCTCGATGTGGACGGCGGTCACCGCCGCGCCTTCGATCGAGGACAGCAGGCAACGGCGCATGGCGTTGCCGATGGTGGTGGCGAAACCCCGCTCGAGCGGCTGTGCGAAGAACTTCCCGTAGGTGGCCGACAGGGTGTCTCTGTCGGCCTCGAGCCGCTTGGGGCGCTGAAAACCCTTCCAGTTCATGAAGACTCCTTCTCTATCCGTCAAGTGCAGTATCGGTCCCTTGGGGCCTGGACGCTTCCTGACCGGCGGTCGCTCGAAGTCGCCGGTGAGTGCCTCCTCAGCGGCTATACAGCTCGACGATGAGCTGCTCCTGGATCGGCAGCTTGACATCCTCCCGAGTGGGCAGGCGGAGCATGGTGCCGGCGAAGCTCTCGGCGTTGAGCTCCAGCCACTCCGGGACGCCGCGCCCTCTCGCGGTCTCGACGCTGGCCCGGATGAAGTCGTTCTTCCGGCTGTCGTCCTTGATCGAGATCTTCTGTTCGGATCGCACCTGGAACGAAGGGATCGTCACCTTCTGGCCGTCCACCCGCACGTGGCCGTGGCGCACGAACTGCCGGGCCTGCGCCCGCGACGAGGCGAACCCCAGGCTGTAGACGACGTTGTCGAGGCGCCGCTCGAGGAGCACGAGCAGGGCCTCGCCGGTGATGCCCTTCTGCCGGTCGGCCTCCTTGAAGTAGCTCCGGAACTCGTTCTCAAGGAGCCCATAGTAGCGCTTGACCTTCTGCTTCTCCCGGAGCTGCAGGCCGTAGCCCTGGATGCGGCGGCCGCGCCGCGTCCCGTGTTGGCCCGGCGGGTAGCCCCGGCGTTCGACCGCGCACTTCTCCTTGAAGCAGCGGTCACCTTTCAGGAACAGCTTCATCCGCTCCCGGCGACAGAGCCGGCAGACGGGTCCGGTGTATCGTGCCACTTCTCTCTCCTCCCACCGTCATCTCCCCGACGCTACGGAGACTCCGACTCTGGATGACGGCAAGTCATGGTTGGGGAGGCTCCGGACCCCACCCGCGGCTGCGGACGCGCTCCGGCCCCTCCGGTGGCTTCAGACTCTGCGCCGCTTGCGCGGCCGGCAGCCGTTGTGCGGGATCGGCGTGACGTCCTTGATGGACTTGACGTCGATGCCCGCGGCCTGGATCGCCCGCACCGCCGACTCGCGGCCGGCGCCGGGACCCTTGACCATCACGTCGACCGAGCGCATGCCGTAGTCGCGGGCCGTCTGGCCGGCGTTCTGGCCCGCTACCTGGGCCGCGAACGGCGTGCCCTTGCGGGACCCTTTGAACCCGATTCGGCCGGCCGAGGACCAGGAGACGACGTTGCCTTCCGGGTCGGCAATCGTCACCAGAGTGTTGTTGAAGGTGGCCTGGATGTGGGCCACCCCGTGGGGCACGATGCGCTTCTCACGCCGCTTGCCGCCCTTGCCCTTGCGATCCTTCTTCTTCGTATCCTTCGCCATCTCCTGTCCCTTTCGTGCCCTCGGGGGCCTCGTCGGATGCGGTCAGATCAAGACCACGTCACTTCTTGCCCGCCTTGCGCTTGCCGGCGACCGCGGCGCGGCGCGGGCCCTTGCGCGAGCGGGCGTTGGTGCTGGTGCGCTGACCGCGGACCGGCAGGCCCTTGCGGTGGCGAACACCGCGATAGCTGCCGATCTCCATCAGCCGCTTGACGTTCTGGCTGACCTCCTTGCGCAGGTCGCCTTCGACGCGCCCCTCTTCCTGGATGACCGAGCGGATGCGCCGCGTCTCTTCTTCGGTGAGGTCCTTGACCTTGGTCTCTTCGGTGACCTGCGCCTGGGCGAGGATGTTCTTCGCCCGGGTCCGGCCGATCCCGTAGATGTAGGTCAGCCCCACCCATATCTGCTTGGTCTGGGGCAGATCGACTCCTGCGATTCGCGCCATGTCGTTGCTCTCCTAACCCTGACGCTGCTTGTGCTTCGGGTTCTCGCACAGGACCCGAACGACGCCCTTGCGCCGGACGATTTTGCACTTCGCACACATCCGTTTGACGGACGAACGAACTTTCATTCCGCGCCTTCCTTTCCCACTTCAGCCTCTACTTCAGGCGATACACGATCCGGCCCCTCGACAGGTCATAGGGCGACAGCTCCACGCGGACCCGGTCTCCCGGCAGGATCCGGATGAAATGCTTGCGCATCTTCCCGGAGATGTGAGCCAAGACGACGTGGCCGTTTTCCAGCTCCACCTTGAACATGGCATTCGGCAGAGGTTCGATCACCGTCGCTTCGACTTCAACGGCTTCTTCTTTCGCCAAATTCCTGTCCTCTCCGCCATCGAGCGCGCCTCCGGAAACCGAGGGGGCTCGGCGCCGGGCCTGTCGAGCGCTCAAGAGGCCGCCATCGCGATCCGCTCATCCCCCTTGGAAATCCCCAGGATCCAAGGACCCTGGTCGGTCACCGCCACCGAATACTCGAAATGGGCCGAGAGGGAACCGTCCGCGGTGCGGGCGGTCCAGCCGTCGGCGTCGATCTCGTGCTCCGCGACGCCGGCGTTGACCATCGGCTCGATGGCGAGAACCAGGCCGGGCTTGAGGCGCGGCCCCTTGCCCGGCCTGCCGAAGTTGGGCACCTGTGGATCCTCGTGGAGAGAGGTGCCCACGCCGTGCCCCACGAACTCCCGAACCACGGAGAAACCGGAGGCCTCGGCGTGCTCCTGGACCGTATGCCCGATGTCCGAGAGGCGCCCGCCGACCACCACCTGACCGACGGCCAGCTCGAGGGACTCCCGGGTCACCCGCAGGAGCCGCTCGGCCTCGGCCGAGACCTTGCCCACCGGGAAAGTCCGCGCCGCGTCCCCGTAGTAGCCGTCGTAGACCACTCCGCAGTCCACACCGACGATGTCGCCTTCGGCCAGCGGCCGGTCGTTGGGGATGCCGTGGACGATCTCGTCGTTGACCGACGTGCAGAGCGTCGCCGGGTAGCCCCGGTAATCCAGGAACGCCGGAACCGCGCCGGCCTCCCGGATCGTCGCCTCCGCCCAGCGGTCGAGCTCGCGGGTGGTCACTCCCGGGCGGATCGCCTCCGCGACGCCGTCGAGCACCCGGTGGACGATCCGGTTGGCCTCGTCCATGAGGTCGAGCTCTCCGTGGGTCTTGAGCACCATCAGGACACCGCCTCGAGAATGCGCGCGCTCACGGCCTCGATCGACCCGAGGCCGTCGACGCGGCGCAGCAGGCCCAACGTCTCGTAGTAGCCGACGAGGGGCTCGGTCTTCTGCCGGTAGACCCGCAGCCGTTCCCCGACCACCTCCTCCTTGTCGTCGGCCCGCCGGCGCGCCAGGGCCCGATCCACCAGCTCCTTCTCGGGAGCGTCGAGGAGCACCACCGCGTCGAGGGCCTCGCCGGCGTCGGCGAGGATCCCGGCCAGCGTCTCGGCCTGCGGCAGGGTGCGCGGGTAGCCGTCGAGCAAGAAGCCCTGTCGGGCGTCGGAGTGGGCCAGGCGCTCGCGCACGACCTCCGCCATGGTGGCGTCGTCCACGAGGCCGCCGGAGTTCATGATGCCCTCGACCTTGCTCCCCAGCTCGGTGCCCGCCGCCACCGCCCCGCGGAGCATCTCGCCCGTGGAGATGGCAGGCACGCCCAGCTCTCCGGCCAGGATCTCCGCCTGGGTGCCCTTGCCCGAGCCCGGGGGCCCGAGGAAGACCAGCTTGCGGCCGGAGCCGCCGTCACGTCCGCCGGCCACGGACCCTCCCCCGTTTCATGAAGCCCTCGTAGTTGCGCATGACGAGCTGGCTCTCCACCTGCTGGATGAAGTCCATGGCCACGCCCACCACGATGAGCAGCGAGGTACCGCCGAAGTAGAACTGAATCCCCAAGCCCTCGGTGACCCACGCCGGCAGGTAGGGATCGATCCGGGGGCCGAGCCAGGGCAGGCTGCCGAGGGCGATACCGCGGAGCAGGAAGTCCGGCAGCACCGACACGGCGGCCAGGTAGATCGCGCCGACCAGCGTGATCCGGGTCAGGATCCGGTCGATGTACTCGGCGGTGCGCTTGCCCGGCCGGATGCCCGGGATGAACCCGCCGTACTTGCGCATGTTGTCGGCCAGGTCCGCCGGGTTGAAGATGATCGACACGTAGAAGTAGCAGAAGAAGATGATCGCCGCCACGTAGAGCACGTAGTAGAGCGGCTGGCCGTAGCCCACGGTCCGCGCCAGGGTCTGGACCCACTCGTTCTTGAAGAACCCGCCGATGGTCGCCGGCAACATGACCACCGAGCTGGCGAAGATCACGGGGATCACGCCGCCGGTGTTGACCCGCAGCGGCAGGTAGGTCGACTGGCCACCGTAGATCCGGCGTCCCACCACCCGCTTGGCGTACTGCACCGGGATGCGGCGCTGCGCGCGCTCCATGTAGACGATAAACGCCACCACGACGAGCATGAAGACCACCAGCACCAGCACGCCGAGGAGCTTCAGCTCTCCCTGGCGGATGCTCTCGAGGGTGGTGAAGATGCCCCGCGGTAGACCCACCACGATGCCGGCGAAGATGATGAGCGAGATGCCGTTTCCGATGCCCCGCTCGCTGATCTGCTCGCCGAGCCACATGACGAAGGCGCACCCGGTGGTCAGGGTCAGGATGGTGAGCAGCCGGAAGCCCCAGCCCTGATGGGGAACCAGGGGCGCGCCGCCGGGGGCGGTTTGGTTCTCCAGGAAGAAGGCGATGCCGGTCGACTGGATGACGGAGATGGCGACCGTGCCGTAGCGGGTGTACTGGGTGATCTTGCGCCGCCCGAGCTCGCCTTCTTTCGACAGCTTCTCGAGGTAGGGCCACACCACCGTCAGGAGCTGCAGGATGATCGACGCCGTAATGTACGGCATGATGCCCAAGGCGAAGACCGCGAACCGCCGCAAGCTGCCGCCGGTGAAGGTGTTGACGAAGCCGAAGATCGTGCCCTGGGTCTGCTGCATGAACGCGATCAACGCCTGGGGATCGACCCCGGGCGTCGGGATGTGGCAGCCGATCCGGTAGACCGCGAGCAGCCCGAAGGTGAACATCAACCGCTTGCGCAGGTCCGGGATCGCGAAGACGTTGCGGAAGCTCTCAATCACCGGTCCAGCTCCTCACAGGAGCCACCCGCGGCCTCGATCTTCTCGCGGGCGGACTTGGAGAAGGCATGGGCCTTGACGGTGAGCTTCGCCTTGAGCTCGCCGTCGCCCAGGACCTTGAGCGGCTTGTTGCGGTGCGCCAGCCCGGCCGCGGCCAGGCTTTCCGGCGTCACCTCCGTGCCGGCGCCCTCCGGGAGAGCGGCGAGATCCCCGACGTTGACCACGGTGTACTCGATGCGGAAGATGTTGGTGAAGCCGCGCTTCGGCAGCCGGCGCACGAGGGGCATCTGGCCGCCCTCGAACCCGGGCCGCCGGCGGTAGCCGGAACGGGACTTCTGGCCCTTGCTTCCCCGGCCCGCAGTCTTGCCCAGCCCCGAGCCCGGGCCCCGGCCCACGCGCTTCCTGTCCGTCTTGCTCCCCTTGGCCGGAGAGAGGTCGTCGAGTCTCATGGTTCGTCCTCGATGATTTCCACCAGGTGAGGGATCTTGGCCACCAGACCGCGAACCGCCGGGTCGTCGTTGCGCTCGACCGTGTGGCGGATCCGGCGCAGCCCGAGCCCCTGCAGGGCCTCGCGGTGCCGGCGCGGAGTCCCGATGGGGCTCCGCACCTGGCGGATTTTGATCGTCTTCGTCGTCGGGTCCGTGGTGCTTGCCATGGTTGGTGCTCCCGGTCGCTCGTCTTCGTCGTCGCTGCGCCCGCGCCGTATCAGCCGGCCGGCTCACCGGCCGCCGCCGCGGCGGGGGTCGCCTCGTCCTGCGGCTCGCTCAAGCCCCGGAGCCGCCACACCTGCTCCTTCGAGCGCAGGGAGAGCAGCCCGGCGAAGGTCGCCTTGACCACGTTGTGCGGGTTGGTGGTGCCCAGGGACTTGGTGAGGATGTCCTGGATGCCCGCCGTCTCCACCACCGCCCGGACCGGGCCGCCGGCGATCACGCCGGTGCCGGGCGAGGCCGGCTTGAGGAGGACGCGGCCGGCGCCGAAGATGCCCACTACTTCGTGGGGAATGGTCCCATCGACCAGAGGAATGGCCACCATGTTCTTTTTGGCGATCTCGATCCCTTTGCGGATCGCCATGGGGACCTCCTTGGCCTTGCCGGAGCCGTAGCCCACCTTGCCGTTGCCGTCACCGATGACCACCAGGGCCGAGAACGAGAAGTTCTTACCGCCCTTGACCACCTTGGTGACTCGGTTGATGTGGACGACCTGCTCGAAGAGCTCGGTGTCGCGCTCGTAGTTCCTTGCCAACGTAGCCTCCTAGAACTCTAGTCCCTTGTCCCGGGCCCCGTCGGCGAGCTCGCGGACCTTGCCGTGGTAGATGTAGCCACCCCGATCGAAGACCACCCGTTGGCAGCCCTTCTCCTTCGCCCGCTCCGCGAGGGCCTCGCCCACCAGCCGTGCGGCCTTCTTGCTCGCGGTCGACGAACCGCCGAGCTGTGCCCGCAGGCCCGGCTCGAGCGAGCTCGCCTGGGCCAGCGTCGCGCCCAGGTCGTCGTCGATGAGCTGAGCGTAGACATACCGCAGGCTCTTGAAGACCGCCAGACGCGGCCTCTCCTGACTTCCCCGGACCTTGCCCCGCACCCGTAGGTGGGCGCGGCGGCGGCGCTGCCACTTCTGCCGCGTCTTCTTCGCCAGATGCTCACTCATCGCTTACCGCTCCTTACTTGGCCCCGGCCTTGCCGACCTTGCGACGCAGGATCTCGTCGGTGTACTTGACGCCCTTGCCCTTGTAGGGGTCGGGGCGGCGGAGGTGCCGGATCTCGGCGGCCACTTGCCCCACCCGTTGCTTGTCGGCCCCCGAGACCCGGACCCGATTGGCCCGGGCGTCCACCTCGATCTCGATGCCGTCCGGGATCGCGAAGATCACCGGGTGAGAGTAGCCGAGCGCGAAGTGCACCTCGCGGTCCTTGACCTCGGCCCGGTAACCGACGCCCACGATGTCCAGGCTCTTCGAGAACCCCGTGGTAGCGCCCTCGACGGCGTTGGCGATCAGCGACCGCAGCAGGCCGTGCATGGCCCGCTGAGGTCCCGCATCGCCGGGCCGCGAGACGGTGAGGGTCGAGTCCTCGACCTTCACCGGGAAGTCGTCGAACAGCGGCTGCGAGACCTTGCCCTTGGGCCCTTCGGCCGTCAGCACCCCGGCGTCGATCGACACCTTGGTGCCCTTGGGAATCTCGATCGGTGACTTGCCGATACGCGACATCGCTTGCTCCCTACCAGATCTCGCAGAGGAACTCGCCGCCCACGCCGCGATCGCGAGCCTGGGAGTCGGTCAGCAGCCCCTGGGAGGTGGACAGGACTCCCACGCCGAGACCGTTGCGCACCAGCGCCACGTCGGCGGCCTTGCGGTACACCCGGCGGCCGGGCTTCGAGACCCGCGCCATGTGGGTGATCGCCGGCGTGCCGATCCGGTCGTAGCGCAGGTAGATCCTGAGCTTGTTGACCGGAGTCGCCTCGACCAGGCGGAAGTTCCGGATGAATCCCTGGTCCTTCAGGATCTTGCACAGCTCGACCTTGACCCGCGACGTCGGCACGTCGAGCCGGTCGTGCTTGGCCAGGTGGGCGTTGCGGATCCTGGCCAGCAGGTCCGCGATGGGATCGTTCGTGCTCATGGTCGTCAATCTCCTCGGCTTCGCCGCGGCGCCTACCAGCTCGACTTGGTGACGCCGGGGAGATAGCCCTGGAGCGCCAGGTTCCGGAAACAGATCCGGCACAGGGCGAACTTACGCATAAAGCCCCGCGGGCGGCCACACACCCGACAGCGGTTGCGGTGTCGCACCGAATACTTGGGCCGGTTTCTCGTCTTCGCCTTCTTCGCCTCGGTCGCCACTGGGGCTTCCTCCTCGCTAGCTACATCAATCGTTGCTCGCCGAGCGCCCTAGTGGGCGAACGGCATCCCGAGCTCCTTGAGCATGAACCGGGCCCGCTCGTCGTTGCCGGCCGTGGTCACGATGGTCACGTTGAGACCCTTGACCTTGTCCACCTGGTTGTAGTCGATCTCCGGGAAGATCGTGTGCTCCCGGAGACCCAGGGTGTAGTTCCCCCGGCCGTCGAAGCTCTTGGACGGTACCCCCCGGAAGTCTCGAACCCGGGGCAGGGCGATGGAGATCAGCCGGTCCAGGAACTCCCACATGCGGTCGCCGCGCAGGGTCACCCGGCAGCCGATCGGCATGCCGGCCCGCAGCTTGAACGACGCGATCGACTTCTGGGCCCGGGTGATGGTGGGCCTCTGGCCGGCCAGCGCCGCCAGCTCTTCGACGGCGCCGTCGAGGAGCTTGATGTTCTGGATCGCTTCGCCCAGCCCGATGTTCAGGGAGATCTTCTCCAGGCGCGGCACGGCCATGGGGTTGTCCAGGCCGAACTCCTTGGCCAGCTTGGGAGCCACGTCGTCCGCGTACGTCGTCTTGAGACGCGGAACGTAGCCGTTGCCCGCCTTGGAGGAGCTCTTCTTCTTATCGTCGGCCATCTTTGTCAGTCCTCGGTCCGCCTCAGCTCAGGACCGTGTCGCAGTTCTTGCACACCCGGGCCGCGCCGCCGTCCTCGAGGCGCGTGCGCCCCAGACGGCTCGGTTCGCCGCAGTTGGGGCAGATCACCTGGAGGTTCGAGACGGCGATGGGAGCCTCCCGCTCCAGGATGCCGCCCTGGACCCCTTGCTGGGGGTTCGGGCGGGTGTGCCTCTTGACCATGTTGATCCGCTCGACCACGGCCGTCCCCGCGACGGGGAAGACCCGGAGCACCTTGCCCCGCGCGCCGCGGTCCTTGCCGGCGGTGACCACTACCTGGTCGTTACGCTTCACGTGTACCTTGATCATCGTTTTCATCCTTCGACTCGCTCCGTTTCGGGCCTCACAGCACCTCGGGAGCGAGGGAGACGATCTTCATGAACCGGCGCTCCCGAAGCTCCCGGGCCACCGGGCCGAAGACGCGGGTGCCAATCGGCTCGCCATCGTCGGTCACCAGCACGGCCGAGTTCGTGTCGAACCGGATGTAGCTGCCGTCGCGCCGCCGCTGCGCCTTCCGGGTGCGGACGATCACCGCCCGCACGACCTGGCCCTTCTTCACCGTGCCGTCGGGCACCGCTTCCTTCACCGAGGCTGTGATCACGTCGCCCAGACCGCCGTAGCGGCCGGTCGAGCCGCCCCGCATGGCGATGCAGGCGATGCGCTTGGCGCCCGAGTTGTCCGCGACGTCGAGGACACTTCCCATCTGGATCATCGCTGAATCCTCACTCGCTCCACCCGGTCACTCGGTGGGGGCCCGCTGGACGATCTCCTTGACCCTCCAGCGCTTGGTTTTCGACAGCGGACGGCTGGACTCGATCTCCACCACGTCTCCCACGCCGCACTGATTGGCCTCGTCGTGGGCCGCGAACCTGGACCTGCGCTTCATCTGCCGGTGGTAGAGCGAGTGGGTGACGGTCTTGTCCACCGACACCACCACGGTCTTGTCCATCTTGGTGGACACGACCGTTCCCACCTTCGCCTGGCGCTTGCCGCGCCCTTTGCCGTTGTCTTCCATCCTCGTCAACCTCGTCTCAGGCCTCGTCCCGCGACCGTCAGCTACCCGGCTCGGCGGCGCTGTTCTTCTCGTTGAGAACCGTCAGCACCCGGGCCAGGTCGCGCCGGACCTCGCGGATCTTCGACGGATTCTCGAGCTGTCCCGTGACTTTCTGCAGGCGCAGCGCGAAGAGCTGCTCCGCGAGCTCTTGCTCCTTGTCCCGGAGCTCCTGGGGCGTCTTGTCGCGCATCTCGTTCGCTCTCATCTCTCGAAGCCTCCCGCTCTCAGCGGATCCCTTCGTCCCGGGTCACGAACCGCGTCTTGATGGCGAGCTTGTGGGCGGCGAGGCGCATGGCCTGAGCGGCCAGGTCCGCCGGGACGCCCTCGAGCTCGTAAAGGACCCGGCCCGGCTTGACCACCGCGACCCACTCCTCGGGGTTGCCCTTGCCCTTGCCCATCCGGGTCTCCAGGGGCTTCTTGGTGATCGGCTTGTCCGGAAACACGCGAATCCAGACCTTGCCGCCGCGCTTGACGTGTCGGGTGATCGCGATCCGGGCGGCTTCGATCTGCCGGGCCGTGACCCAGCCCACCTCGACCGCCTGGAGGCCGTACTCGCCGAAGGCGACGTAGTCGCCGCCCTTGGCCATGCCCCGGCGCCGGCCGCGTTGCTGCTTCCTGTACTTGACCTTCTTCGGCATCAGCATCGCCGTGTCTCCTCGAGATCGTTCTCAGCCCCGTCGGTCCTTCGTCTCGACCCGGTCGCGCTAGCTGGCGCGGCGGCTCTTCTCCCGCAGCATCTCGCCCTTGTAAATCCAGACCTTGACCCCGATCACGCCGTACGTCGTCTTCGATTCGGCCAAGCCGTAGTCGATGTCCGCCTTGAGGGTGTGGAGCGGAAGGCGCCCGTCCTGGTACCACTCGGTGCGGGCGATCTCGGATTCCGCCGAGTCGGCCGGAAACCATGATCTTGACACCTTTTGCCCCGAAACGGAAGGACGATTCCATGGCTTTCTTCATGGCGCGCCGGAAAGAGACGCGGCGGACGAGCTGACCGGCAATGTTTTCCGCCAGGAGCTGCGCGTCGAGCTCGGGGCGCTGGATCTCCTGGATATTGATGTGGACCTCGCGGCCCAGCTCTTTCTGGAGGTCGTCGCGCAGCTTGTCGACCTCGGCGCCCTTGCGGCCGATGATGATCCCCGGCCGTGACGTGTAGATGGTGACCCTCAGCTTGTCCGCAGCGCGCTCGATGTCGATCTCCGAGACGCCGGCATGGAACAGGCGACCCTTGAGCTTGCGCCGCAGCGCGAGATCCTCGTGCAGGATCTCGGCGTAGCGGTCCTCGGCGTACCAGCGCGAGTGCCAGGTCTTGTTGTAGACCAATCTAAAGCCGTATGGATGAGTCTTTTGTCCCACTTGCCTCTCCTTGCTCCTTAGCCTTCGGCCACCCTGGCCGCCCCCACCCGAAACCGCGTCTTCCGGATCGCCCCCCTCACCCTCGATCCCTCTCCCTCCCTCGCGGGGGAAGAGGGACTCCGCCACCCGTATCCGGCTTCGTCAGCCGCCATCGGGCCTCCGAAGTGTCCCTTCGCTGCAGCGCTCACGAGGATCCGTTACTCCTCGCCCTTGCGAGTGTCGAGCTTGATGGTGATGTGGCTCTGGCGCTTCAAGATCCGGTGCGCCCGGCCCATGGGGGCCGCCTGGAGCCGCTTGAGGACGGGTCCGGGGTCGACGAAGATCTCCTTCACGTACAGGCGGTCGATGTCGACGCCTTCCTCGCGGTTCTCCGCGTTGGCGATCGCCGACTTCAAAACCTTCCGCACATGGTGCGCCGCGGACTTCTTGCTCAGCTCGAGCAGGTTCGACGCCTCCTGAGCGCCCTGCCCCCGGATCTGGTCCGCAACCAGGCGGACCTTCTGGGGCGAGGCTTGCAGGTAGCGAAGCTTGGCCGTGACTTCCATCGCTTGCCGTCCTCTCTGTGGAGGGATCCCACCGCGCTCGGGGCTCGAAGCCCCTAGCGCAGGCGGGCCCCCTTCTCCTTCTTGCCGCCGTGGCTCCGGAAGGTGCGGGTCATGGCGAACTCCCCGAGCTTGTGCCCGACCATGTTCTCGCTGATGAACACCGGGATGAATCGCAACCCGTTGTGCACCGCGATCGTGTGACCCACCATCTCCGGCGTGACCGTGGAACGGCGAGACCAGGTCTTGATGACCCGCTTGTCGCCCTTCTCGTTCATCGCGTCGACCTTGTCGCGGAGATGGTCGTCGATGAAATAGCCCTTCTTCAGTGAGCGCGCCATTGTCGATCCCCCGCCTTACTTCTTGCGCCGCCGCACGATCATCTTCTGCGTGCGCTTGTTGTTCCTGGTCTTGTAGCCCTTGGTCGGCTTGCCCCACGGCGTCGTGGGGTGCCTGCCGCCCGAGGAGCGGCCCTCGCCGCCACCCATGGGATGGTCGACCGGGTTCATCACGACGCCCCGGTTGTGGGGACGCCGACCGAGCCAACGGTTCCTGCCCGCTTTGCCCAGCGAGAGGTTCTCGTGATCGAGGTTGCCCACCTGGCCGACCGTCGCGTAGCACTCCACGTGCACCTTTCGAACCTCGCTCGAGGGAAGCCGGAGCTGCGCGTACTGGCCTTCCTTCGCCACCACCTGGGCGCCGGCGCCGGCGGCGCGGACCATCTGCCCGCCCTTGCCGATCTTGAGCTCGACGTTGTGGACCACCGTACCCAGGGGGATCTTGCGCAGCGGCAGCGCACAGCCCACGTTGACCGGGGCCTCTTCGCCCGCCATCACCTCCGCCCCCACCTCGAGGTCCCGGGGCCAGAGGATGTAGCGCTTCTCACCGTCGGCGTAGTGGAGCAGAGCGATCCGGGCCGAGCGGTTCGGGTCGTACTCCACGGAGGCGACCGTCGCCGAGACTTCGCGCTTGTCGCGCTTGAAGTCGATCTTGCGGTAGCGCCGCTTGTGGCCCCCACCGCGGAACCAGATGGTCTGCCTGCCCAGGTTGTTGCGGCCTCCGTTCCCGGACTTGCCTTCCGTGAGCGGCTTGTGGGGCTCACTCCGCGTGACCTCGTCGAAGGTCGAGTAGGTCTGCCCGCGGCTGGCCGGGTTGGTCGGCTTGATCTGCTTGATCGCCATTCGTCAAATCCTCGATGCTCGGTATCTGGGTCCTTCGCTCGTGCTAGAGCTTGTGAATGAATCTCCGGCCGTCGCGAGAGCGGGTCGACGATTCATTCACAATCTCCTAGACGCCTTCGAAGAACTCGATGGGCTTCTCTCCATCGGCGAGGCGGACGTAGGCCTTCTTCCAGTCCGGCCGGCGGCCGACGGCACGACCCTGGCGGCGGGTCTTGCCGTGCTGGTTGGCGACCCGCACCTCGGCCACCTTGCGCTTGAACTGGGCCTCGATCGCCTTCTTGATCTGGATCTTGTTCGCGCCCTTGGCGACCTCGAAGGCGACGATGTTCTTCTCGTCCCGGAGGTCGGTGGACTTCTCGGTGATCAGCGGGCGCCGGATGACGTCTTGGGTCCTCATCGCGCGAGCACCTCCACCAGTCGGTTGAGCGCCTGCTCGGAAAACACGACGAACGGGCGGTCGACCACGTCGTAGACGTTCACGCCTAGCGCGTCGACGGTCTTGAGCCCCGGGTTGTTGCGCGCCGAGAGCTCCAGGTTGCGATTGTCGTGGCGATCGACGAGCAGGGCCTTGCCGTCGATCCCGAGGCCACCGAGCTGGCCGGCGAGCTGCCGGGTCTTGTGGCTCTCGAGGTCCAGGCTGTCGAGGACCACGAGCCGCTCCTCGGCGAGCTTGCGAGAGAGGGCAGACTTGAGGGCGTTCTTCTTCTCCCGCGCCGTCATCTTCTTCTCGTAGCTGCGCGGCTGCGGTCCGTGCACGGTGCCGCCGCTCCGCCACAAGGGGCTGCGGGTCGAGCCGGACCGGGCCCTGCCGGTGCCCTTCTGACGCCAGGGCTTCTTGCCGCCGCCCCTTACGTCCTTGCGGTTCTTCGTCTTGTGGGTGCCACGGCGGGCCGCGGCGCGCACCGCTTCCACCGCCAGGTGGACGAGATGCTCGTTGTACGGATAGCCGAAGACCGTCTCGGGCAGCTCCATCTCGCCCACGGGCTCGTTCGACAGGTTCTTGATGGTGACTTTCATCGTCGTCAACCCCGCTTCGCGCGCCGGATGCCGAGCAGACCGTTCTTGGCCCCGGGCACGGCGCCCTTCAGGTACAGGAGGTTGTTCTCCTCGTCCACCTTGACCACCTTCAGGTTCTTCACCGTTACCCGCTTGCCGCCGGTCTGACCGGGCAGCCGCGTGCCGGGGTAGACGCGGGACGGGAAGGCCGACTGACCGATCGAGCCGGGCGCCCGGTGGAACATGGAGCCGTGGCTCGCCTTGCCGCCGCCGAAGCCGTGACGCTTGATCACGCCCTGGAAGCCCTTGCCCTTGCTGCTGGCCGTCACGTCGACGTAGTCGTTCTCGCCGAAGATCGAGCACTTCACCTGCTCGCCGGGCGCGACCTCGTCGTCCTCGGCCAGAGAGAACTCCACGAGCCGACCGGTCGGAGCCACACCCGCCTTGGCGAAATGTCCGGCCAGGGGCTGCGGCACGTGGCTCGGCGGCCGCAGCTCGACCAGGCCGAGCTGGACGCTGCGGTACCCGTCGGTCTCGGGGGTCTTGACCTGGACCACCAGGCAGGGACCGGCCTGGACCACGGTCACCGGCACCGCGGTCCCGTCCTCCATGTAGATCTGGGTCATGCCCAGCTTTTTGCCCAGGATGCCTTGCATCGGCGTACCTCTCCTCGTCGTCGTGCTACTTGCCGAAGGCCTTGATCTCCACGTCCACGCCGGCCGGGAGCTCGAGCTTCATCAGGGCGTCGACGGTCTGCGCCGTCGGCTCGAAGATGTCGAGCAGCCTCTTGTGGGTGCGGATCTCGAACTGCTCGCGCGACTTCTTGTCGACGTGGGGCGAGCGATTAACCGTGTACTTCGAGATGTGCGTGGGCAACGGAATCGGTCCGACCACCCTCGCTCCGGTCCGGCGCGCCGTGTCCACGATCTCGTGGGTCGACGTGTCCAGTATCCGGTAGTCGTAGGCCTTCAGTCGAATGCGTATCTTTTCGTTCATCATGGCTCGCGTCTCTCTGGCCCGGCGGGCCCCCGCCCACCCCGGCCGGGTGGAAGCCCGACCGATCCGGGTGCGATCGGTGTCATTCGATGACGTCCGTCACGGTGCCGGCGCCGACGGTGCGTCCGCCCTCGCGGATGGCGAAGCGCACGCCCTTCTCCATGGCGATGGGAGCGATCAGCTCCACCTCCAGGTTCACGTTGTCGCCCGGCATCACCATCTCCGTGCCCTCCGGAAGCTGCGCCACACCGGTGACGTCCGTCGTCCGGAAGTAGAACTGCGGCCGGTAGCCGGCGAAAAACGGCGTGTGCCGACCGCCTTCCTCCTTCGTCAGGATGTAGACCTCGCCCCGGAACTTCGTGTGAGGCGTGATCGAGCCCGGCTTCGCCAGCACCTGGCCCCGCTCCACCTCGTCCTTCTTCGTCCCCCGGAGCAGCACCCCGATGTTGTCCCCCGCCTGCCCGCTGTCCAGGAGCTTGCGGAACATCTCCACACCGGTGACCACCGTCTTCGTCGTCGGATGGATCCCGATGATCTCCACCTCGTCGCCCACCTTCACCACACCCCGCTCCACGCGACCCGTCACCACCGTCCCGCGGCCCGAGATCGAGAAGATGTCCTCGATCGGCATCAGGAAGTCCATGTCCACCGGACGCTCAGGCATCGGAATGTAGTCGTCCACCGCCTTCATCAGCTCGATGATCTTCGTGCCCCACTCGTCGTCCGGATCGCCCGCTTCCAGAGCCTTCAGCGCCGAGCCCCGAATCACCGGAATGTCGTCGCCCGGGAAGTCGTACGACGACAGAAGCTCCCGGATCTCCAGCTCCACCAGGTCCAGAAGCTCCTCGTCGTCCACCATGTCGCACTTGTTCATGAACACCACCATCGCCGGCACGCCCACCTGACGCGCCAGCAGGATGTGCTCGCGCGTCTGCGGCATCGGTCCGTCCGCCGCCGACACCACCAGGATCGCTCCGTCCATCTGCGCCGCTCCCGTGATCATGTTCTTCACGTAGTCGGCGTGGCCCGGGCAGTCCACGTGCGCGTAGTGGCGCGCGTCCGTCTCGTACTCCACGTGCGCCGTCGCGATCGTGATCCCCCGCTCCTTCTCCTCCGGGGCCTTGTCGATCTGGTCGAACGCCACGAAGCTCGCCCAACCCTTCTCCGCCAAGATCCGTGTGATCGCCGCCGTCAGCGTCGTCTTCCCATGGTCCACATGACCGATCGTCCCGATGTTGACGTGCGGCTTCGTACGCTCGAACTTCTGCTTGCCCATGATCCCTCCTTCAGATGCGTCAGAGCTGATCGGCTCCGGGGCGCGCGCCAGGGCGGCCCCGGACTTCCCGGCTCATCCGGCAGCCTTGGCTACGATTTCCTCGCTCACGGTCTTGGGTGCCTGCTCGTACGCCGCGAACTGCATGCTGTAGTTGGCCCGCCCCTGGGTGATCGAACGCAGGTCGGTGGCGTAACCGAACATCTCCGACAGCGGCACCATGCAACTGATGACCTGGTTGTTCGCGTGCGCTTCCATGTGGTGGACCCGCCCGCGCCGCGAGTTGACGTCGCCGATCACGTCCCCCATGTACTCCTCGGGGGTCACGATCTCGACCTCCATGACCGGCTCCATGAGCACCGGGTGCGCCCTCTTCGTGGCGTCCTGGATGGCCATCGAGCCGGCGATCTTGAAGGCCACCTCCGACGAGTCGACGTCGTGGTACGTGCCGTCGTAGAGGTCGACCTCGACCCCGGTCAGCGAATAGCCCGCAAGGGGACCGGTCTCGAGCGCCTCGCGAATGCCCTGCTCCACGGGCTTGATGAACTCCCGCGGGATGGATCCGCCGGTGATCTTGTTGTTGAACACGAAGGGCGCTTCCTCGGTGGGGCGCACGTGGATCTTGCAGTGCCCGTACTGGCCCCGGCCGCCGCTCTGACGGACGAAGCGGCCCTCGCCGTCGGCCTCGCGGGTGATCGCCTCCCGGTAGGCCACCTGGGGGCGGCCGACGTTGGCCTCCACCTTGAATTCCCGCAGCAGGCGATCGGTGATGATCTCCAGGTGCAGCTCGCCCATGCCCGAGATGATCGTCTGGCCGGTCTCGGGATCGGTGTGCACCCGGAAGGTCGGGTCCTCCTGCATGAGCTTACCCAGCGCCTGGCCCAGCTTCTCCTGGTCGGCCTTGGTCTTGGGCTCGATGGACACCGCGATCACCGGTTCCGGGAAGCTCATGGACTCGAGGGCGATGGGCGCCTTCGGGTCGCAGATGGTGTCGCCGGTGGTGACGTTCTTCAGCCCCACGGCCGCCGCAATGTCCCCCGCCCAGACCTCGGAGATCTCCTCGCGCTTGTTGGCGTGCATCTTGAGGATGCGGCCGAAGCGCTCGGTCTTCCCGGAGCGGGCGTTGAGCACCGAGCTGCCGGTGGCGACGTGCCCCGAGTAGGTCCGGAAGTAGGAGAGCTGGCCGACGTACGGGTCGGTCATGATCTTGAAGACCAGGGCGGCGAAGGGCTCTTCGTCCTCCGGCTTCCGGGTCATCGGCGTCTCCCCGTCGGTCGCCAGGCCCTCGACGGGCGGCAGATCGAGGGGCGACGGCAGGTAGTCGACGACCGCGTCGAGGAGCGGCTGGACCCCCTTGTTCTTGAACGCGCTGCCACAGAGCACCGGCTGGAGCCGGTTGGTGACCGTCGCCCGGCGCAGGGCCGCCTTGAGCTCCGCGTCGCTGACCTCGTCTCCCGAGAGGTACTTCTCCAGAAGCTCGTCGTCGGTCTCGGCGATCGCCTCCACCATCTGCTCGCGCGCCTTGAGGGCGGCGTCCCGGTGGTCCTCCGGGATCTCGGCCTCCTCGTACTCGGCGCCCAGGGTCTCGTCCTGGTAGCGGATGCCTCGCATGGAGACCAGGTCGATCACCCCCTTGAGGTGACCCTCCTTACCCCAGGGGAGCTGAACCGGCACCGGAGAGGCCGCGAGCCGAGAGCGCATCATGGAGACGCAGCGCTCGAAGTCTGCGCCCACCCGGTCCATCTTGTTGATGAAGGCGATCCGCGGAACCCGGTAGCGATCGGCCTGGCGCCAGACGGTCTCGGACTGGGGCTCGACCCCGCCGACGGCGTCGAAGACGGCGATGGCGCCGTCAAGGACCCGCAGGGAGCGCTCCACCTCGGCGGTGAAATCCACGTGCCCCGGGGTGTCGATGATGTTGATGCGGTGGTCCTGCCAGAAACAGGTCGTGGCCGCCGAAGTGATGGTGATCCCGCGCTCCTGCTCCTGGACCATCCAGTCCATGACCGCGGCACCATCGTGGACCTCGCCCATCTTGTAGCTGACCCCGGTGTAGAACAGGATCCGCTCAGTGGTCGTGGTCTTCCCGGCATCGATGTGGGCCATGATGCCGATATTGCGGGTCTTGTTTAGAGGGACTTTCCTGGCCATGACGTCGTG
Source organism: uncultured Acidobacteriota bacterium (assembly GCA_963739795.1). Classification (GTDB taxonomy): domain Bacteria; phylum Acidobacteriota; class Thermoanaerobaculia; order Multivoradales; family DATKCC01; genus CAVUBL01. The sequence goes on from CAVUBL010000022.1 coordinate 217,221, forward strand.
GTGCAAAGAGTGCGGAGGCGACGGGCGAGGCGGCGGTCCCGAAGCGGACCGGCCGACGGGCGCCCGGCGGACCTACCAGCGGTAATGGGCGAATGCCTTGTTGGCCTCAGCCATGCGGTGAGTGTCGTCCTTCTTCTTGACCGCCCCACCGCGGCCTTCGGCGGCCTCCATGAACTCGTTGGCCAGGCGCTGGCGCATGGTCTTCTCGCCCCGGGCCGAGGAGATCTGGATGATCCAGCGCATCGCCAGCGCGAGGCGGCGACCGGGCCGGACCTCGATCGGCACCTGGTAGGTGGAACCGCCCACCCGGCGGGACTTGACCTCGACCGAAGGCTTGACGTTCTCTACCGCCTTCTTGAACACCTTCATCGGGTCGTTGTCCTCGGCGCGCTCTGCGATCGAGTCGAGGGCTTGGTAGAAAATTCGCTCCGCCACAGTCTTCTTGCCGTCCTCCATGAGGACGTTGATGAACTTCGTGACAAGCTGCGAGTTGTAGATGGGGTCCGGCAGGATCTCCCGCTTCGGAACCTCGCGACGCCTTGGCATACCGTTGGCCTCCTGCTACCTCGGACGATTCACTTCGGCCGCTTCGCGCCGTACTTGGAGCGGCTCTGGCGGCGACCTTCGACCCCGACGGCATCCAGGGTGCCCCGGACCACGTGGTACCGGACACCCGGAAGGTCTTTCACACGCCCCCCGCGGATCAGCACGATCGAGTGCTCCTGGAGGTTGTGGCCGACGCCGGGAATGTAGGTGGTGACCTCGATGCCGTTGGTCAAGCGCACACGAGCCACCTTGCGCAGCGCCGAGTTCGGCTTCTTCGGCGTCTGGGTGTAGACGCGCACGCAGACTCCGCGCTTCTGGGGCGAGGCCTGGAGCGCCGGGCTCTTGGTCTTGTCCTTCTGGCGCTCGCGGCCCTTGCGGACCAGTTGATGAATCGTCGGCATCCTCGTAGATCTCCTCGATCCGTATCTTCGCTCGGCAAGCGAGACCTGCGCCGCTCCTGCGGGCGGCAGGTCTCGGAGCATCAATCGACACCGGGACTGTCGAGCCCGGCGTCGACGAACCTTCGATCCGACTATCTCAGGCGAATCTCTTTAGGCGCCACGGTCCGGGGAGGACCCTCGGCGCAAAGCCCGCCAATGGTACCAATCGGCCTGCGTTTCGTCAAGACGGACAGGCCCCCCGGAAGGGGCGCCGCCGCAGGCCCGGCGGGCACAACGAGGCGTGATCGTAGCCGGTGTCCCCGCCGCTGTCAAGCCTGGATCGCAGGGACTCCGGGAGAGCCCGCCGCGGACTGCTACCATCGCCTCTCCCATGAGCGTCCGGATCGGTGACCTCCTGCCCCGCCGGCGACGGCGCGCCCTCGCTCCCGTCGTGGCTCTCCTCGCCTTCGCCGCCGTCGCAGGAGCGTTCAAGATCCGGGCCTACGACCTCTTCTGGCACCTGGCCACCGGGCGCTGGATCCTCGTCCACGGGCAGGCCCCGAGGATCGACCCCTTCCGCTTCACCTCGTCCGGCGCCCCGTGGGTCGACCACGAGTGGCTGTTCCAGGCCGCGGCCTACGGCGCCTGGCGCGGGCTCGGCCTCGACGGGCTCGTCCTCCTCCGCGCCGCCGCCGCCGTGGCTCTCGCCGGGCTTCTCCTCGGCGCGATTCGCCGCGCGGGGGCCCCGCTGACCGCCTCCGCGGCCGTGGTCCTGGCGGCGGTCTTGGGCGCCCGGGCCCGCCTCTTCCTGCGCCCCGAGCTGGTGACCCTCCTGGCCCTCGCGGCCCTGCTCTGGCTCCTCTCCGAGCTGCGCCGGGCGGGGCCGCGGCGGCGCCTCGTCCTCGCCGGGGTCGCCACCCTCGGCACCGCGGTCTGGGCCAACGCCCACCCTGGAGCCCTGGCCGCGCCTCTCGTGGCTCTCGCCTACTTGGTGGGCGCCCGGCTACCCGGTGGCTCCGGCGCGCCGCGGCGGGGCGACCGGCCGGTGCCGTGGGGCCTGGCCTTCGGCCTGCCGGCCCTCCTGGCCGCCGCCCTCCTCGCCAACCCGTACGGGGCGCGGATCTTCCGCGTGCCCCTGGCCATCGGTGCGTCCCTCCGCAACCTGGCCGCGGTCAACCCGGAGTGGTTGCCGGTCTGGGACGGACGGGTGGCTCGGGACTCCCTCTACTTCTTCACCGCCCTGGCGGCGCTCGGGCTCCTGGCACTCGTCGCCAGACGGCACGCGGGCCGGCTAGATCCGGCCTCGGCCCTGGCGGCGGCCGCCCTCACCGCCCTGGCGGCCAGTTCGATTCGCCACCAGGCCCTGTTTTACGTGGGGGCGGCCCTGTTCGCCGGCGAGTGCCTGGCGGATCTGGTGGCGGCCCCGCAGTCGGACCGGGACGAAACGCCCGCACCACGCCTGCTGCGCCGACCCGAGCTCCTCGTCGCCTTCCTCTGCGCCCTGGCTCTGGCCTGGGTGCTCTTCCCTCCCACCCGGGGGCCTCTGGCGCCGCGCCAGGGCCGCTACACCGTCGGGCTCGGCGTGGAGCCCGGCCGCTTCCCGGTCCACCTCCTGGACCGACTGCACCGCTGGCCCGGGCTCGGCCACCTCTACAACAACTCGGCCTGGGGCGGGTACCTGCTCTGGCGCCTCTACCCTCCCCGCCAGGTCTTCAGCGACGGCCGCAACGAGGTGAACCCCGGCCTGCTCCGGGAGATCGGGGCCGCCCGCCGCTCCAACGACGACTGGAACGCCCTCCTCGAGCGCTACCGGATCGACGGCGCGGTGGTGCGCTACGAGAACCGCCTCCTCGAGGTGCTCGAGCCGCCGAGCACACCCGGCGGCCGGCCTCGGGTCAGCCGCCACACGCCCGATGCGGTCTTCTTTCCCCGCGAGAAGTTCGCGCTGGTCGCGTGGGACGACGCAGGGATGCTCCTGGTGCGCAGGACCCCCGAGCGCGCCGCGCGCCTGGCCGCCGAGGAGTACCGCTTCGTCGACCCGGAGGACTGGCGCTACACCCTGGAGCAGGCCGCCCGGGACCCGGCGTTCCGGCGCGGCGCCCTGGCCGAGCTCCGGCGTCGCCTGGCGGAGCCGCCCCGCTCGCGCCGCGCCGAGGATCTCGCCGCGGCGCTGCGGGACCTGCCTGCACCCGTGGGCCGGTGACCGACGGGCACCGGTGTCCCGTTCCCGTCCTCCAGGCTGAGACAAGGAGTCGAGGGCACCTGGGGTGGGCGGTCAATCCTTCCGGGGGCCGACCTGGATCAGGTTGGTCACACCCGCCACACCCTCGGTGGTGCGCGCCAGGTGCTCGGCCTCCTCCTTCACGTGCTCCGTGGGGACCTTGCCGTTGAGCGTCACGTGGGCGTCGACCGTGTCGACGTCGATCTGAAAGGGGTTGATCTCCGGGGCGGCGGTGAGCTTCGCCTTGACCTGGGCCGTAATGGCCGCGTCGCGGGCGTAGGGCTCGACGTCGCGGCCCACGCGCTGGGCGCCCGCCGCGAGATCCTCTCCGGCCTGCTTCAGCCCCTTCCCCAGGTCGCGGGCCGCGTCCTGCGTCTGCTCGGCCGCCTGCTGGACCTGCTCGCCGGCCTGGGCGCGATCCCGCACGGCCTCGTGCTTCGAGGTCGGGCTGCACGCCAGGCCGGCGACCAGCGCGAGCGCGGCGAGAGCTCCGATGGCGACCGTCCAACCCGGTCGGCCCGGCTTCGTTGTCCTCTGTGGGGTATTCATGGCTCGTCCTCCTCTGTGGGTGGGTTCGGTCCCCCGAGCTGCCGGAGCAGCAAGAGCCGTGCCGGAGGGCGGCGCGCCGAAACGAAGCGCGGCGCCCCCGAACTCGCCGGAGGCGCCGCGAAGGAAGTGCGACCGAAGGGGAGGAGGTCCTACTCGCTCTCCACCGCCTCGGTGGGCAGGGCCCGGATGTCTTCGTCGCCGAAGTCGAAGAACAGCTCCTCCTCGACCTCGGGCTCGGTCTCGTACTCCTCCTCTTCCATGTGGAATTGGTGGTAGTAGTCCATGCCCGTGCCCGCCGGGATCAGTCGGCCGACGATGACGTTTTCCTTCAGGCCCCGGAGGTAGTCGACCTTGCCGCTGATCGACGCCTCGGTGAGCACCCGCGTGGTCTCCTGGAAGCTGGCCGCCGAGATGAAGCTGTCGGTCGACAGCGACGCCTTGGTGATGCCGAGCAGCAACGGCCGGCCGATGGCCGGCTGGCCGCCGGCCGCGAGCACCCGCTCGTTCTCCTCGTGGAAGCGCCACTTGTCCACCTGCTCGTCGACCAGGAACTCGGTGTCGCCGACCTCCTCGATCTTCACCGAGCGCATCATCTGACGCACGATGACCTCGATGTGCTTATCGTTGATCTGGACGCTCTGGGAGCGGTAGACCTCCTGGATCTTGTCCACGAGGTAGCGCTGGAGCTCCTTCTCGCCGAGCACCTGGAGGATGTCGTGCGGGTTGATGGGCCCGTCGATCAAGGGATCTCCGGCCTCCACGCGCTCGCCCTCCTGGACGTTGACGTGGATCGACCGGGGCACCGCGTACTCGCGGGCCTCGCCCGTGTCGGACTCGACGATCACCTTGCGCATGCCCTTGTGGACCTCGCCCAGCCGGACCGCGCCCGAGATCTCGGTGATGATGGCCGGCTCCTTGGGCGTGCGGGCCTCGAAGAGCTCCACGACCCGGGGCAGACCGCCGGTGATGTCCTTCGTCTTGGTGGTCTCGCGCGGAATCTTGACCAGCGTCTCTCCGGGGGAGACCTTGTGCTTGTCCTGAACCACGAGGTGGGAGCCCGCGGGCAGCAGGTAGCGCCGCTCGAGGTCGCCCTTGCCGTGGACCACGATCGCCGGCACCCGCTTCTCGGCCGCGGTGGCCTCGACGATGATCTTCTGCGACAGGCCGGTGACTTTGTCGGTCTCCTCGCGGACGTTCTCGCCCTCGACGATGTCCTGGAACTCCACCGTGCCGCTGATCTCGGAGAGGATCGCGGAGGTGAAGGGATCCCACTCGAGCAGGTCGTCGCCCGGCTCCACCCTGGCGCCCTCGTGGACCTTCAGGTGGGAGCCGTAGGCGAGGGCGTAGCGCTCCTTCTCGCGGCCCTTGTCGTCGACGATCAGCAGCTTGCCGGCGCGGTTGATGACCACCAGCTCGCCTTCTTTGGACTCGACGGTGTTGACGTTGAGGAACTTCACCATGCCCGGGTTGGTGGCGGTGTGCTTGGACTGCTCCGAGACCCGGGACGCCGTGCCGCCGTAGTGGAAGGTCCGCATGGTGAGCTGGGTGCCCGGCTCGCCGATGGACTGGGCGGCGATCACGCCCACCGCTTCACCGATTTCCACCATCTTGCCGGTGGCGAGGTTGCGCCCGTAGCAGGCGTGGCAGACGCCGCGGCGGGCCTCGCAGGTGAGCACCGAGCGGATCTTCACCCGCTCGACACCGGCGGCCTGGGCGGAGTTCGCCAGATCCTCGGTGATCTCCTCGCCGACGTCGATGATCTTCTCGCCGGTCATGTGGTCGAAGACGTCCTCCTGCGCCACGCGGCCGACGATGCGGTCGCGCAGCGGCTCGAGGATCTCACCGCCCTCCATGATGGCGGAGACGGTGATGCCGTCGATCGTGCCGCAGTCCGGCTCGTTGACGATCACGTCCTGGGCCACGTCGACCAGGCGGCGCGTCAGGTAGCCGGAGTCGGCGGTCTTGAGCGCCGTGTCGGCCAGGCCCTTGCGGGCGCCGTGGGTCGAGATGAAGTACTGGAGCACCGACAGCCCCTCGCGGAAGTTCGCCGTGATCGGGGTCTCGATGATCTCGCCCGAAGGCTTGGACATGAGACCGCGCATCCCGGCGAGCTGCCGCACCTGCTCCCGCGAGCCTCGGGCCCCGGAGTCGGCCATGAGGTTGATGGGGTTGAACTCGCCCCGCTCCGCCTCGGTCCGCTGCATGTCCAGGAACATCTCCTCGGAGACGGTCTCGGTCACCCGGTGCCAGATGTCGATGATCTTGTTGTGGCGCTCGCCGGCGGTGATGACGCCCGCGGAGCGCTGGTTCTCGATCTCGATCACCTCGGTGCGCGCCTTGTCGATGAGCGCGGTCTTGGCCCGCGGGATCACCATGTCGTCGATGCCGATGGAGATGCCGGCCTTGGTGGCGTACAGGAAGGTGATCTGCTTGAGCTCGTCGAGCATCCGCACCGTCGCCGCGTTGCCCATCTTGATGAAGCAGTAGCCCACCAGGTCCTGGAGGCCTCGCTTCTTGAGCAGCCCGTTGATGTACGGGATCTCCTCCGGCAGGTGCTGGTTGAAGATCACCCGCCCGACGGTAGTCTCGATCAGCTCGTTCTCCAGCTGCTCGAGCTCGGCGTGGACGATGTCCTGCTTGTCGTACTGGGTCTCGAGGTTGATGTACGGCCCGCTGTAGCGCATGCGGATCCGCGACAGGGTTTCGACCTCGCCGGCTTCGAGCGCCAGGAGCACCGTGTCCCCGTCCGGGAAGATCCGCCCCTCGCCCTTGGCGCCGGCCTTGGGCAGGGTCAGGTAGTAGCCGCCGAGGACCAGGTCCTGGCTGGGCACCGCCAGCGGCCGGCCGTGGGCCGGGGAGAGGATGTTGAAGGCCGCCAGCATGAGCACCCGGCTCTCGATCTGGGCCTTCGGCGACAGCGGCACGTGGACCGCCATCTGGTCGCCGTCGAAGTCGGCGTTGAACGCCGCGCAGACCAGGGGGTGGATCTTGATCGCCTTGCCCTCGATGAGCACCGGCTGGAAGGCCTGGATGCCCAGACGGTGGAGGGTCGGCGCGCGGTTGAGGAGCACCGGGTGGTCCTTGATGACCTCCTCCAGGGCGTCCCAGACCTCGTCGACCTCCTGCTCCACCAGCTCCTTGGCGGCCTTGATCGTGCCCACCAGGCCCTTCTCTTCGAGGCGGTTGTAGATGAACGGCTTGAACAGCTCGAGAGCCATCTTCTTGGGCAGGCCGCACTGATGGAGCCCCAGCTCCGGCCCGACCACGATGACCGAGCGGCCGGAGTAGTCCACGCGCTTGCCCAGCAGGTTCTGGCGGAAGCGGCCCTGCTTGCCCTTGAGGGTGTCCGAGAGGGACTTCAGGGGCCGGTTGTTCGAGCCCTTGAGCACCCGGCCGCGCCGGCCGTTGTCGAACAGGGCGTCGACCGCCTCCTGGAGCATCCGCTTCTCATTGCGCACGATGACCTCGGGGGCGCGCAGCTCGAGGAGCTTCTTGAGGCGGTTGTTCCGGTTGATCACCCGCCGGTAGAGGTCGTTCAGGTCGGAGGTCGCGAAGCGGCCGCCGTCCAGGGGCACCAGAGGCCGCAGCTCCGGCGGGATGACCGGGATCACGTCCAGGATCATCCACTCCGGGCGGTGGCCCGACTTGCGGAACGAGTCGACGACCTTGAGTCGCTTGGCCGCCTTCAGCCGCCGGATCTGCGAGGTCTCCGTCTTCATGACGATGCGGAGCTCCTCGGAGAGCTCGTCGACGTCGATCCGGGTGAGCAGCTCCTTGATCGCCTCGGCGCCCATCTGCGCCTCGAAGGAGTCGGCGCCGTACTTCTCCCGCATCTCGCGGAAGCGCTCCTCGCTGAGCAGCTCCTTCTCCTTGAGCTCGGTCTCACCCGGATCGATGACCACGTAGCTCTCGAAGTAGAGGATCCGCTCGAGATCGCGCAGGCTGATGTCGAGCAGGTGCCCGATGCGGCTGGGCAGGCCCTTGAAGAACCAGACGTGGGACACCGGGCAGGCGAGCTCGATGTGGCCCATACGCTCCCGGCGCACCCGCGAGCGAGTGACCTCGACGCCGCACTTGTCGCAGATCACGCCCCGGTGCTTCATGCGCTTGTACTTGCCGCACAGGCACTCCCAGTCGGTGATCGGGCCGAAGATCTTGGCGCAGAACAGGCCGTCGCGTTCCGGCTTGAAGGTACGGTAGTTGATGGTCTCCGGCTTGGTGACCTCACCGTAGCTCCAGGAGCGGATCTTCTCTGGCGACGCGATCGAGATCTTGATCGCGTTGAAGTCCTTCAAAGACTCGGGCTGCTGAAAACTGCTGAGTGGCTGCAATGGACTTCCTCCTTATACCTTGAGCAGCTCGACGTCGAGGCAGAGACTCTGGAGCTCGCGCACGAGAACGTTGAAGGATTCGGGCAGACCGGGATCCTCCGGCACCTCGCCCTTGACGATCGCCTCGTAGACCTTGCTCCGGCCCTCGACGTCGTCGCTCTTGACGGTGAGCAGCTCCTGCAGGGTGTAGGCGGCGCCGTAGGCCTCGAGCGCCCACACCTCCATCTCGCCGAAGCGCTGGCCGCCGAACTGGGCCTTGCCGCCCAGGGGTTGCTGCGTGATCAGCGAGTACGGCCCGATGGAGCGGGCGTGGATCTTGTCGTCCACCAAGTGGGAGAGCTTGAGCATGTAGATGTAGCCCACGGTCACCTGCTGCTCGAACTCGTCGCCGCTCATGCCGTCGTGGAGCGTCGTCTTGCCCGAGGCGGGCAGCTTCGCCTCCGCGAGCAGGTCCCGAATCGCCTTCTCGTTCGCGCCGTCGAAGACCGGCGTGGCGAACTTGAGCCCCAGGACCTGCCCCGCCCATCCGAGGTGGGTCTCGAGGATCTGGCCCACGTTCATCCGGGACGGCACGCCCAGAGGGTTGAGGACGATCTCGACCGGGGTGCCGTCGGGCAGGTACGGCATGTCCTCCTCGGGCAGGATCCGCGAGATCACACCCTTGTTGCCGTGGCGGCCTGCCATCTTGTCGCCCACCTGGAGCTTGCGCTTCATGGCGACGTAGACCTTGACCAGCTTGATGACGCCGGGCGGCAGCTCGTCGCCCTTCTGGAGCAGGGCGATGCGCTCCTGGTTGACTTGGTGGAGCACCTCGATGTGCGAGTCGGTCTTGCGGTAGACCTCTTCGACCGCCTCGCGGAGCTGGGAGTCCTCCACCGGGATCTTGATCAGCTCGCCGCGGGTCAGACGCTGCAGGGCCTGCTCGTTGACCTTCTGGCCCTTCTTGAGGAGCACCGCGCCGTCGCGGGCCCGGACCTCGTCGCGGACCTTCTGGCCGATGAGGGCGTCGCGAATCTTCTTGTTGCGCTCCTCGTTGAGGATCCGCGTCTCGTCGCGGATGTTCTTCTCGAGGCGCTCGATCTCCGACTCCTCGATCTCCTTGGCGCGAAGGTCCTTCTCCACTCCCTTGCGCGAGAAGATCTTGACGTCGACCACGGTGCCGTCGATTCCCGGCGGGACCTTGAGCGAGGCGTCGCGCACGTCGCCGGCCTTCTCGCCGAAGATCGCCCGCAGGAGCTTCTCCTCCGGAGTGAGCTGGGTCTCGCCCTTCGGAGTGACCTTGCCTACCAGAATGTCGCTGGACTTGACGTTGGCGCCGATGCGCACGATGCCGGACTCGTCGAGGTCCTTGAGGGCCGACTCCGAGACGTTGGGAATGTCGCGGGTGATCTCCTCGGGGCCGAGCTTGGTGTCCCGGGCCTCGATCTCGAACTCCTCGATGTGGATGGAGGTGTAGTAGTCCTCCTTGACCAGCTTCTCGGAGATCAGGATGGCGTCCTCGAAGTTGTACCCGCGCCACGGCATGAACGCCACCAGCACGTTCCGGCCCAGGGCCAGCTCGCCGAGCTCGGTGCACGGGCCGTCGGCCAGCACGTCGCCCTTGTCCACCCGCTGGCCCTGGCGCACCACCGGTTTCTGGGTGATGCAGGTGTTCTGGTTCGAGCGCCGGAACTTGGTGAGCTGGTAGATGTCGGCGCCGAACTCCTTGGGCTCGCCGGTGTCGATGTCCTCGCCCTCGACGCGGACGATGATCCGCTCCGAGTCGACCAGGTCGACGATGCCGGCCCGCTTGCAGGCGACCACCGCGCCCGAGTCCCGGGCCACGATTCCCTCGAGGCCGGTGCCCACGATGGGCGAGTCGCTGCGCAGAAGCGGCACCGCCTGGCGCTGCATGTTCGAGCCCATGAGGGCGCGGTTGGCGTCGTCGTTCTCGAGGAACGGGATGAGCGCCGCGGCCACGGACACGAGCTGCTTCGGGCTGATGTCCATGTAGTCGACCCGGTCGCGCTCGACGGTGATGAAGTCGCCTCCGGCCCGGGCGATCACCCGATCGTCGACCAGGAGGCCCCGGTCGTCGACCCGGGCGTTGGCCTGGGCGATGATGTACTTCTCCTCCTCCCAGGCCGACAAGTAGAAAGCGTGGGGCTCGGCGTCGACCAGCAGCTTCTTCGCCTTGGCCAGCTTCTGGTTGGTCTCGGCGAGCTCGTCGCTGGTGATGATCTGCCCCAGCTTGAACGGCCCCTCGCCGATCTTGACCACCCTGAAGTGGTCGATCACCCGGCCCTTCTCCACCCGCTTGTACGGGCTCTCGATGAAGCCGTAGTCGTTGATCCGGGCGTAGGTGGCCAGCGAGGAGATCAGGCCGATGTTCGGACCTTCCGGCGTCTCGATCGGGCAGATTCGGCCGTAGTGCGTGGCGTGGACGTCGCGCACCTCGAAGCCGGCGCGCTCCCGCGACAGGCCGCCCGGGCCGAGGGCCGACAGGCGCCGCTTGTGGGTGACCTCGGAGAGCGGGTTGGTCTGGTCCATGAACTGGGAGAGCTGGGACGAGCCGAAGAACTCCTTGATCGCCGCGATGACCGGCTTGGAGTTGATCAGGTCGTGGGGCATCGCCGAGTCGATGTCCTGGTGGACGGACATCTTCTCCTTGATCGCCCGCTCCATGCGCACGAGGCCGACCCGGAACTGGTTTTCGAGCAGCTCGCCCACGGCGCGCACCCGGCGGTTGCCCAGGTTGTCGATGTCGTCGACCCGGCCCACGTCCTTCTGGAGACTCAGCAGGTAGCCGATGACCCGGTAGAAATCGTCGGCCGACAGGGTCTTCTGATCGACCGGGACGTTGGTGTCCAGCTTGATGTTGAACTTGAACCGGCCCACCCGGGAGAAGTCGTAGCGCTTGGCGTCGAAGAACATCCCGTAGAAGAGCGAGCGGGCGCTCTCCAGGGTCGGCGGATCGCCCGGGCGCATCCGGCGGTAGATCTCGATCAGCGCCTCCTTGGCGTTGCGCGTGTTGTCCTTGTCCAGGGTGTTGGACAGGGTCGCGCCGATGAGCTCCCAGTCGGGGAAGAAGACCTCCAGCGCGGTGAGGTTCTTGCCCTCGATCTGCTCCGCCAGGTCCTCGGGCACCGGCTGGTTGGCCTCGAAGACCACCTCGCCCGTGTCCAGGTCGACGACGTCGGCGATGAACAGGGCCCGCTCGAGCTCGGCGCCGGTCACGCTGACCTCGTGGCTCTCGCCCTTGTCGAGCTTGTCGATCTCCTTCTTGCCCAGGAGGATGCCGCCGAAGATCGGGTACGTGTCGCGCAGACCGCGGCTCTGCCGGTCGCGCCGGCGCTCCTGCTCGAGCACCTGCGGCGGGATCGACAGCTTCCACTCACCGGTCTTGCCGCCCTTCGCGACCCCCACCGGCACGTAGAACTGGCGCAGGATCGACTCGTCGCTCTCCAGGCCCAGGGCGCGAAGGAAGACGGTGCCGTGGAACTTGCGCTTGCGGTCGATCCGGACCGACAGGACGTCCTTCTGGTCGTACTCGAACTCCACCCACGAGCCGCGGTAGGGGATGATCTTGGCCAGGAAGGAGCGCTGGCCCTCCTTGGTGAAGAAGACGCCGGGGCTGCGGTGGAGTTGGGAGACGATGACCCGCTCGGTGCCGTTGATGACGAAGGTTCCGTTGTCGGTCATCAACGGGATGTCCCCGAAGTAGACCTCCTCCTCCTTGGCGTCGCGCATCATGCGCGCGCCGGTCTCCGGGTCCTTGTCGTAGACGAACAGCCGGAAGGTGACCTTGAGCGGCACGGCGAAGGTCATCCCCCGCTCCTGGCAGTCGGAGATCGAGTACTTGAGCTGCAGGTCGACCGGGTTGCCGCAGATGTCGCACTTGGTGACCCGGTTCTTGTTGGTGTAGCCGCACTCGGGGCAGGCGACCGTCTCCTCGTGGGGATGGGCGGTCATGATCTTGGCGCCGCAGTTCGAGCACGTCATGCGCAGGTACTCGAGCCCCTTGAGCTCGCCGCACTTGCACTGCCAGTCGCCGATCGAGTACTTCACGAAGTCGAGCGAGCAGGTCTCCCGGAAGTCGGAGAAGGGAAAGATGGAGGTGAAGACCTGCTGCAGCCCGTGGTTCGCCCGTTCGTCGGGCAGCAGGTTCATCTGCAGGAACCGCTCGTAGGAGCGCCGCTGGACATCGATCAGGTTCGGGATCGGCAGCGTCGTGCGGATCCGCGAGAAGTCCTGGCGGCTGCCGTTGGCCCCAATGCCAGTCAAGGTCTTTTGCGTCTCGGTCACTTTGCTCATAGAATGTCTCTCAGCTACTCCAGGTCAGAAGGAAGGCCTCGGCGGGGCGGGGCCTCATCGTGACGGTCCGGGGCGTCCCGCAGCGGGAACGGCCGTCGGAAACGACACCAAGCCCGGCCCGCCGCGCCGAAGCGCTACGGGTATCCGGGCTGGTGCGGCGCAGGTCGGCGCCCAGGAGGGGTTCGGGCCACGCCTCCCCTCTCCCCTCGGTCCGTCCGGTCTCCGGTCCGCCCGGTCGCCGGGCGGACTCGCTGGGGAGAGAGACCACCTACTTGAGCTCGACCTGAGCCCCGGCCTCTTCGAACTTCTTCTTGATCTGCTCGGCTTCGTCCTTGGACACCGCCTCCTTCACCGCCGTGGGGGCGGACTCCACGAGCTCCTTGGCCTCCTTGAGGCCCAGACTGGTGACCTCGCGGACCGCCTTGATGACGTTGATCTTCTTGTCGCCGATCGCGGTGAGGACGACGTCGAACTCCGTCTGCTCCTCCTCCTCGGCGGCGGCGGCACCGGCGCCCGCGACGGCCATCGGCACGGCCGCGGCTGCGGCCGACACGCCGTAGTGGTCCTCGAGCGCCTTGACGAGGTCATTGAGCTCGAGCACCGTCATCCCGTCGATCTGCTTGATGAATTCTTCGGTCGCGACCATCAGGTTCTTCTCCTTAGCCCTCAGACCCTCCCGGGCCCGTCGAACAGGTCAATCCACACGATCATCCGACCCGTGAGGGTCAGAGCTTGAGCTCTCAGCCCTGCTTTTCCTTCTGCTGCTTGATCTGGTCCAGCACCGTGGCGAACTGCTGCGGAATCGCTCCGAGCACCCGGACGAAGCGGGAGACGGGGGACTGCAGGAGGAACAGCAGCTTCGCGATCAAATCTTCCCGGCTCGGGAGATTCGCGATCTCCGTGATCTGCTCGGCCGCAACCTGCTGGCCGTTGAGCAACCCGCCGCGGAACTCGAGAAACGGTGCGGTCTTCTTGAAATCGGTGAGCACCTTGGCCAGGGCGACCGGCTCCTCGTCGCTGTAGACGACGGCGGTCGGCCCGGTGAACTGGTCTCTGAGCTCGCCCAGGGCCTTGCCCTCGAGCGCCCGCAGCACCAGGGTGTTCTTGACCACCACATAGCTGCCCCCGGTCTCGCGCACCTTCTGGCGCAGCTCCGTCACCTGGGGCACGTTGATCCCCTGATAGCCGAGGATGAACGCATGGGGCGCCAGGGCGACCCCCTGCTCGTACTTGGCCAGCAGCTCTTCTTTCTGGGTCCGTGTCAGCGGCATGCTTTTCTCCTACGACGCCTCGACCAAGGTCAGCGAGCCGGTGTCGATGGCGACGCCGGGGCTCATCGTGGACGAGACGGTGGCACTCTTGACGTACTTGCCCTTGGCAGCGGCCGGCTTGGCGCGCAGGATCGCAGAGATCAGGGCGTCGGCGTTGGCCTTGAGCTGGTCGATCTCGAAGGAGATCTTGCCCAGGGGAGCGTGGATGATGCCGGTCTTGTCGACCCGGAACTCCACCTTGCCGGCCTTGATGTCCTGGACCGCCTTGGACACGTCCATGGTGACGGTACCGGTCTTGGGGTTCGGCATCAGGCCGCGGGGACCGAGGACCCGGCCCAGGCGACCGACCACCCGCATCATGTCGGGGGTCGCCACGACCGCATCGAAGTCGAGCCAGCCGCCTTCAATCTTGGCCGCCAGATCCTCGCCACCCACCACGTCGGCGCCGGCCTCCTCGGCCTCCTTGATCTTCTCGCCGCTGGCGAAGACGGCCACGCGCGCGGCGCGGCCGGTGCCGTGGGGCAGAACGATCGTGCCGCGGACCATCTGGTCGGCGTGCTTGGGGTCGACGCCGAGGCGCATGGCGATCTCCACCGTTTCATCGAACTTGGCGAAGGCGAGCTCCTTGACCCTGCCCAGGGCCTCCTGAAGCTCGAGGGTCTCGCCTTCATCCGCCTTCTCGACCGCGTTGCGGTACTTCTTGCCGTGTCTTGGCATGTCCTTGTCTCTCTCCGAGGTCCTTCCGAGTCGCTCGCGTTCTCTCTTGCCGGACGGGTCGAGGGCTAGCCCTCGACCACCTCGATTCCCATCGACCGGGCCGTGCCGGCGATGATCCGCTTGGCGGCCTCGATGCTGCCGGCGTTCAGGTCCGGCATCTTGGTCTTGGCGATCTCTTCGACCTGGGCGTCGGTGACCTTGCCGACCTTGTTCCGGTTGGGCTCGCCCGAGCCCTTGTCGAGGCCGGCGGCCTTCTTCAGGAGGATCGCGGCGGGCGGCGTCTTGGTGATGAACGAGTAGCTGCGATCGGCGTAGACCGTGATCACCACAGGGATGATCGTGCCGGCCTGCTGCTGGGTCCGGGCGTTGAACGCCTTGCAGAAGTCCATGATGTTGACGCCCGCCTGCCCCAGGGCCGGACCGACCGGAGGAGCGGGCGTCGCCTGCGCCGCCGGGATCTGCAGCTTGATCTGGTTGATGACCTTCTTCGCCATGGTTGTGCTCGCCTCGTCGTCGAAATCGGTGCCGGGGCAGGGCCCCGCCGCGTCATGTCCCGCTCGGCCACCCGCCCCGGCCGAGACGGAGCTCGGCCGCCTCGCGGCGTCGGTGGCAGGGCCTCAGTTTCCCGAGTCCTACCTCACAGCTTCTGGACCTGCGCGAAGTCCAGCTCCACCGGGGTCGCCCGTCCGAAGATCGTCACCATCACCTTGAGGGTGTTGCGGTCGAGATTGACCTCGTCCACCACCCCGGTGAAGTTGTTGAACGGGCCGTCGATGATCTTGACCGGCTCGCCCTTGTCGAACACATACTTCGGCTTGGGCTTCTCCTTCGCCGTCGTAACCTGCTCCAGGATCTGGTCGACCTCCTCCTGGGAGAGGGGCGTCGGCTTCTTGCCCGTGCCGACGAAGCCCGTCACCTTCGGCGTGTTCTTCACCACGTGCCAGGCCGCGTCGGTCATCTCCATCTCGACGAGGATGTAACCCGGGAAGAACTTGCGCTCGACCTCGCGCTTCTTGCCGTCTTTGTACTCGACGACCGTCTCCGTGGGGATCCGGACCTCCCCGAAGGACTCCCCCATCCCCATCGCCTCGGCGCGCTGGCGCAGGGTCTCGCGCACCCGCTCCTCGAACCCGGAGTACGTGTGCACGATGTACCACTTGCGCTCGGGCGCGTCCATGCTCTCGGCGGCGTCGGTCATGACGGGAGGCGGAAGATCAGCTCGGTCGCCTTGACGATCACGATGTCCGACAACCAGAGGAAGACCGCGAAGACGAAGCTCGTGATCAGGACCACGACCGTCGTGTTCATGACCTCGTTACGCCCCGGGAAATAGCACTTCGCGATTTCCACCCGGACCTCGGTGAGGAAGCTCTTGATCTTGTTCCACCACTGCATCGTCGAGACTCGCTCGCCCGGCTACCCCGCTCGAGAGCGGTGGCGTTCGGGCCGTAAGAGTGGCAGGGCAGGAGGGATTCGAACCCCCAACCCACGGTTTTGGAGACCGTTGCTCTACCGTTCGAGCTACTGCCCTAGTTCGTGCTCAGTTCCTCGCGCTGGTCATTCGATGACGTCGGTCACGGTGCCGGCGCCGACGGTGCGTCCGCCCTCGCGGATGGCGAAGCGCACGCCCTTCTCCATGGCGATGGGAGCGATCAGCTCCACCTCCAGGTTCACGTTGTCGCCCGGCATCACCATCTCCGTGCCCTCCGGAAGCTGCGCCACACCGGTGACGTCCGTCGTCCGGAAGTAGAACTGCGGCCGGTAGCCGGCGAAAAACGGCGTGTGCCGACCGCCTTCCTCCTTCGTCAGGATGTAGACCTCGCCCCGGAACTTCGTGTGAGGCGTGATCGAGCCCGGCTTCGCCAGCACCTGGCCCCGCTCCACCTCGTCCTTCTTCGTCCCCCGGAGCAGCACCCCGATGTTGTCCCCCGCCTGCCCGCTGTCCAGGAGCTTGCGGAACATCTCCACACCGGTGACCACCGTCTTCGTCGTCGGATGGATCCCGATGATCTCCACCTCGTCGCCCACCTTCACCACACCCCGCTCCACGCGCCCCGTCACCACCGTCCCGCGACCCGAGATCGAGAAGATGTCCTCGATCGGCATCAGGAAGTCCATGTCCACCGGACGCTCAGGCATCGGAATGTAGTCGTCCACCGCCTTCATCAGCTCGATGATCTTCGTGCCCCACTCGTCGTCCGGATCGCCCGCTTCCAGAGCCTTCAGCGCCGAGCCCCGAATCACCGGAATGTCGTCGCCCGGGAAGTCGTACGACGACAGAAGCTCCCGGATCTCCAGCTCCACCAGGTCCAGAAGCTCCTCGTCGTCCACCATGTCGCACTTGTTCATGAACACCACCATCGCCGGCACGCCCACCTGACGCGCCAGCAGGATGTGCTCGCGCGTCTGCGGCATCGGGCCGTCCGCCGCCGACACCACCAGGATCGCTCCGTCCATCTGCGCCGCTCCCGTGATCATGTTCTTCACGTAGTCGGCGTGGCCCGGGCAGTCCACGTGCGCGTAGTGGCGCGCGTCCGTCTCGTACTCCACGTGCGCCGTCGCGATCGTGATCCCCCGCTCCTTCTCCTCCGGGGCCTTGTCGATCTGGTCGAACGCCACGAAGCTCGCCCAACCCTTCTCCGCCAAGATCCGTGTGATCGCCGCCGTCAGCGTCGTCTTCCCATGGTCCACGTGACCGATCGTCCCGATGTTGACGTGCGGCTTCGTACGCTCGAACTTCTGCTTGCCCATGGCGCCCTGGATGCCTCCTGGTTGGAAAGTGCCCGAACCGCGGGCGGTTCGCTTCGCCTGCCTGGTTCTACTGGCTCGATCGACTCATCGACGCGGCACGGTGCAGCGCGCGTTCTCTGGAGCCCACGAGCGGATTTGAACCGCTGACCCCTTCCTTACCAAGGAAGTGCTCTACCCCTGAGCCACGTGGGCTTGAAAGACGACTACGACCCCTTGGCCGGCCCACCGGACCGGCACCCGGAGTCGAACCTTAAAAGGATATTCTCCCGAGCGGCTCCTGTAAAGGGCCTCAGGCACATTTCTTCGCTCCCGTGCGGGCCCCGCCGCATCGGAGAGAGCTCAGGAGCACCGATTCTGCCACGGAGCCCAGATAGATGCAACCTCCCGGCCCTGCGGTCTTCCGGTCTTCGCCCCTCCTCGCGCTCGTCATGCAACGGTGCGGGCCCGGGGAGTATTCCCTCCAGAGAAGGCAAGGACCGGCACGCCGGTCCCGGCGCCCAGTCGACCTGGTAGATTGGCTCCTCCGCGGCGCGCGATCCGACTCTTGGCTGGCCCTGGGTGCCTCGCGCCTCGCGATGGATTGAGGAGGAATTCATGCGCCCGTCGATCGCTCGCCTGTCGTGGCTCGTCTCCTGCTGTCTGCTCGCCTGCCTCCCGGCGCTGGCCGCGCCGCTCGCGGCTCAGGCTCCAACGACCTCGGCGCCGGCGGCCTCCGCCTCGGCACCGCAGGCCGGCCAGGCCGACACCGGCGCGGTTCCCATTCCGGAGCCGTCGGCGCGGGCGGTGCGCTACTACCGCACCGGGAACGTCCTGTGGGCGGTGAGCACCCTCTGGGGCTTCGCGGTGCCGGTGCTGTTCCTGTTCACCGGCTTCTCGGCCCGGATGCGGAACTGGAGCTTGAAGATCGGCCGCTACTGGTACCTGGCCCTGCTCGCCTACTTTGCCCTCTACCTGGTGGTGAGCTATCTCCTCGACTGGCCCCTCGACTACTATGCCTCCTTCGTCCGACCCCACGCCTACGGCCTCTCGAGCCAGGCGTTTTCCAAGTGGCTGACCGACGGCCTCAAGAGCCTGGGGATCGGCTTCGTGTTCGGCGCCCTCTTCCTCTGGGTCCCCTATCTCCTGCTCCGCCGCGCCACCAAGCGCTGGTGGTTCTACACCTGGCTCGCTTCCCTGCCCGTGGTCGTGCTGCTTCTCTTCGTCCAGCCGATCTGGATCGCTCCGCTGTTCAACCACTTCGGCCCGATGAAGGACAAGGCTCTCGAAAGCCAGATCCTCCAACTCGCCCACCGCGCCGGCATCGACGACGCGCGGGTCTTCGAGGTCAACAAGAGCGTCGACACGAACCAGCTCAACGCCTACGTCGCCGGTATCGGCCACACCCAGCGCATCGTCCTATGGGACACGATCCTGCGTACGCTCACTCCGCGCCAGATCCTGGTGGTCATGGGCCACGAGATGGGCCACTACGTCCTCGGGCACACCTGGCGCCTGATCGGCATGCTCGCCCTGGTCCTGTTCGTCGGCCTGTGGGGGATCCACAAGACCGCCGGCTGGACCCTCAGGACGTTCGGGGAGCGCTTCCGCTTCCACGAGCTGGGGGACTTCGCCTCTCTCCCCTTGATCATTCTGCTGTTCGGGATCTTCAGCTTCCTGATCACGCCGATCCTTCTCGGCTACTCGCGCCACGTCGAGCACGAGGCCGACCGCTTCGGCCTCGAGATCACCCACGACAACCACGCGTGCGGCGAGGCCTTTGTCAAGCTGGCGAAGCACGACCTGGGCTACCCGCGGCCAGGCTGGCTGTACAAGGTCTGGCGGGCGGGCCACCCACCCCTCGGAGAGCGCATCGACTTCTGCAACGACTACCACCCCTGGACCGAGGGCGAGCCTCAACGCTACGGCGACCGGTTCACGCCGGCCCCGGCGCCGGGCGGCTGAGCTCCGGCAGGATCGAAGGGGATTCGAACGGGAAGAGAGAGTGGAGCGGGAGACGGGATTCGAACCCGCGACCAACAGCTTGGAAGGCTGT